>NZ_FWXU01000046.1 GCF_900176345.1 Rhizobium sp. RU36D | reverse complement strand
AGCCCAGCAGGCCCACCGACATCGTACGGATCGATTTCGGGCTTCTCCTCGATGTCCTCCTTTGACCCGGACATGATCCCCGTGACATCCTGAACGCGCAGCCGATGATGCATGCTGGCAAAGCCGATGATCTGTTCGACCTGCTCGGGCGTGGCCGCACTCATCTTTCCAAGCACGGTCGGACCCACGGCAAGCGCAACCAGGATCTCTTTATAGGGCTGAAGGTTGCGGTGGACCGCACGCTTGGTGCGTACGTGCCGCGCGGTGTAGCCGCAACATTCGACCGCCCATTTCTCCAAGGTCCCTTCGGGCAGAAGCGTGGCGATCCTATCGAAACGCTCCCCCTCTTCGAATGCATCCTCCGTCGATCGGCGCCGCGCGCCGACAAGGTGCTTGGCCTCCTCCTCGAGCACGCTCTTCAGCTCATCGCTGATTTCGTGCTCCTCATAAAAGGGGCGGGCGCGGTGGGCCGATGCGGCCGCTTTGCTGATGATACCCATATTCTATCTCCTTATTTGCTTGAGATCGTAAGATTCAACGACCTTACAGAGAATATTATTGCACGCCGATCAAGCAATTCAACCAACCGGGAGTTTTGCAATAATTGCTAACCAAGAGATATGCTTTAAAATATACTATAGATACTTCCGAATCGACCGGTTTGCCTCCTGTGCGCCGGAATCTTGCTTTTCGTTGAGGCAATTAAAATCCGCACTTAATGCGTGTGTCATCCGGGGCGATTTCCGGCCTCTCACGGCCGCACTGGGGACGAGATCTATCCCTCGACGACAACGCCATCGAATCTCGTTGAAGACGCACTCGCGCGGAAATAACTTCCGGATCGACGACGTCACCTCGGCACCCGTGGCGGGCTACCCGGATCAATCTTGCAATTTTGCGATGCGTGATGAATGTATCCTGCGACAGGGGGATGCATATGACAAAATCGTGGATGGTTCGCGCCGAACGCAACGGCCGCTTGTTCGATGCGTTCAAGGAAAAGTCGGTCGTTGCCATTGGTTGGCCGGCGCTGGGCGACCTGTCTGACGCCAAGAGCCGCAAAGCCATCGGCGAAGCGCTGGCAAAGGTCTACGCTGGCGCCAAGCCGCAGGGCCAGGCCATGGCAGCCGGGCAGCTTCATCGCTTCGTCAATGAGATTAGCATCGGCGATATGGTCGTCACTTACGATCCGTCCCGCCGGGTCTATCTGTTGGGTGAGATTGCCAGCGCCTATCGCCACGATACCTCGATAGACCCGGAAGACACACAGGTCCGTTCGGTGCGATGGGATGGGAAAGTCAGTCGTGATCTGCTCTCTGTCGAAAGCCGCAACAGCCTCGGCTCCATATCGACCCTCTTTCGACTATCCAACGATGTCGCGGCAGAGCTTAAGAAAGCTTTGTCCGGCAATATCGCAGACCACCTGAAAGTTCGGTGGCTGTGGGCGAGGCTGCCGAAGAAGACCTTTTCGAATCTATGGCCAGCCGTGCCCACGAGTTCATCAAGGATAAGGTGAACGCTCTGAACTGGTCGGAAAAGCAGGTTCTCGTTGCGGGTCTGCTCCGCTCCCTAGGCTACAAGACGCGGGTGTCTGATGCTGGCCCCGATCAAGGCAAGGACATTGTCGCCTCACCCGATGGTTTCGGCTTTGAGGCCCCCCGCATCGTTGTGGAGGTCAAGCATCGCAAAGGCTCCATGGGCGCCCCGGACTTACGCAATTTCATCGCCGGACGGCATGACCTCGACAAGGGCCTCTACGTCAGCACCGGCGGCTTTACCCGGGAGGCCCGCTATGAGGCCGAACGCGCCCGCATCCCAACCGCCCTTATGGATCTCGATGATCTGGTGAAGAGCCTGCTGGAGCAGTACGATAAGCTCGATCTCGAAACCCAGCAGCTCATTCCGCTCAAACGCATTTTCATTCCGGCCGGGGCCTGAGCGCACCGCCTGCAACGATAAGAAGAAGCCTGACCTTTCATGATGAACCCCACCGAAGCTGCCGATGCCCTCGATGCCATCGCCAAGGCGAAGTTTGATCCCACCGAATTTGGCTATGCCTTTGTATTCGGGCGCATGCCGGGGAAGTCGCCAGCAGCGCCTTGCCCTTGTCGGTCGCAACAAAACGACCGCGTGCGGGCGAGGCAATCAGCCCGGCCTTGCTCATATAGAACTTGGCCCAGTGGATGCGATTGTGCAGCAGGCGCTGGCGGCCGCTCGGGAGAAGCTCGTCCCGCTCCGCTTGGGTGAGGCCGAGGTTATCCGCGACACGTTCCGAGACGTCCGCTACTCGGGTTTCACCGGTCGCTGCCAGACGCAGGACGGGCAGCATCAGGGTTTGGTAATCGGGGATCATGGCCGTCTACTACAGGTCTCGTTCGCGCAAATGTGTTGCCAGCCACACGCGCCATCTAAGCGATCAGCCTCGACAATTGAGGATCATTCCGGAGCAATAAACACCATCTTGCGACCGAGGAGAGCTCTGAGCTTTTTAAGGTCATTTCGCGGATACGCTTGCACACTTCTGCAAGTTTTTCCCTTGCTGCGGGATTATATCCGCCCCCACATCGATCTTTTGCTACCTTGAAATCGTTTATCAAACCGTCGACCTTCTGCCATACCTTACGTCGCTCTTCGGCCAACGGAACGTGCTCATTCAGCTTCATCCGTTTTACGGTCTCTTCGACCCGCTCTTTCTCCCAATCGGTCGCATTCGGCACAGGAACGACCTTACCCTCTTCATCAAACGCAACAAGTGAGACGTCCGCATCATCCACCGGATCAAGGAGATAGCGCGATTCTGATTCTTCACATTGTGCTGTGTAGGATGAGCACAATGATCCTTGCCGAAGAGGAAACCAGCCGCCCTTCTTGCGATTCCCGACGTTTCCACAGGCCCGGAAATTCATGTAATTGAAGGCGAGCCACCAGTAACCGTCACGGTCATTTCCGTCGATGCTTTTCGCCTCTTTCTTCGGACGAAAGTGCTCAACATCATAATGCGAAAACAGTTCTCTGACATCTGAAAACCAGCATTTCCCGTTGGAGAGATGTAGGAGCCATGGCTTCAGAGATTTCCAGTGATCGCCATTATCATCGATCAGTTTATTTCGCTCTGTGAGCTTCCCCGCGGCCGTAAGGGTGGCGAGTTGCTGAAGCAGTCGATTGGACTCTGTCTTCCAAGCTTCCCACTTCTCTTCACTCCAACGGACCTCATCCGGAAGATCGGCATCGGTTGGCAGCTTGTTTTCAAGATCGATGAAGATCACCTTTTGCCTTCTTTCTCCAAAATCTCATTGATGATCTGGTCGGCGATTTCATCCTGCTCAGCCTGTTCTTCAGGTGTAAGCACGGGTTTTCTAAACCTGCGATGCTGGGCCATCTTCCTAACGAACATTGCATAATCCGGATCGCGGAAATCAGCAGTCGAGAAGCCGAGATCGGCCAATTCGGCAGACAGACGAGTTAGCTCTTCATCTTCTTCAGGAGTACGAGATGGCTGCACGAAAAGCTCGTTGCGTCTGAATAGCCGACGCTCGGTCTCTGCATCCAAGGTTGACGACAATCCGAACAACTCGCTTTTTAAAAGGCCTGTCACGCCCATGCCTTGAGGATGCTCGTCAGGCATATCAACCGTGGTGCGATCTCCATGACGCCTGATGATGTGGACCTGCTCTCTCTTCAAGCTTCCAACCATCATGGGGTCATGAGTGGTGATCACGATCTGCGATCCGCTCGATTCTTTGGCTGCAGCGTCCGCACCAAGCACGCCTTCAATGTCGTCGAAGTATCGTAGCTTCCAAATGGGATTGAGATGGGTATCGGGCTCATCAAGGAGAAACAGGCAATCGTCTTCCCTTGTGATACGCATAAGGCCAAGAACGGTAAGTATCTGAAGTTCGCCCTCAGAAAGCTGAGTGAAGCTAACCTTGCCGCCATGCTCGTCGCGCTTCTTTACCGTGATCCGCACCTCTTCAATCAGATCACCGATGTAAGCACCCTCGGCGTAGCGGAAGAAGCTGTCGATACCGCCCACCAACTCGCCTAGCTGCCGAAGTTTGGCATGACTGGGTATAAAAAGGTAAAGCTGCCTCTGGCTTTCGGAACGGCCTCGGAAATCAATCTGTCGGATAGCTTCCTGCTCGATCGGAGCCCAGGCCACCTGCCACAATTTGTCGAGAAACTCACTTACGACATTACCGCGGGCAAACCAAAAGCGTGGATCGCCTTCGGTGAGGTCGTTCTCGTCGAACCTGCCAGCCCTGCGCTTTTCCCGAAGCCTGTATGGCTCCTTCAAGACGAACAGTGCCGAATCGAGTGACTCAATATGAAGGTTTTTCAGGACCTTCTGAAAAACTGGATCATCAGATAACAAACAAGCTAGCAGGACCAACTGACTGTGACCGCCTCTGCAATAGAACAAGCGCCGCAAACGATCATCGCCCGCCTGCCGAAGGCGTGCTTCGCGGCGGCGTCTTATCTCTTCAATATCTTGGATATCTGCGTCACTGGCGGTGAAATTATCTAACAATCGCTGAGGCAGCACCTCATCTGTGGCAAGCTCCTGGCGTTGATTGAATCGGCGCTGGTGTTCCTGAAAAAGGGCCTCAATGCGTTCGTTGCGGCCGGAGTAATAGGCAAAGATGTGTGATGGCAGCAGCTCGCGGTTCCGTAGCAGATGACCCTGAGACACACTCTTGCCATCGACCCAAACAAAGGGCCGCTTCTGCTTGGCCTTATCCCCCTGGATGCGGACCCTGCGGCCTCGAATCTCGTACTCCAAAGTATAATCAAGCGCGACTTCGCGGTCTAAATCTACATCGCGGAAGATGGTGATCAGTGCTTCGATCAGATTGGACTTGCCGGTTCCGTTCTGACCAATTAGCGCGTGGGTTCTGATCGATTTTTCAGCGACTTCGGTTGGTGTATGGGGCCCGAGCGACAGCCGGGTAGCGAAGTCAATCACCACCCCGCGCAGATTACGGAAATGTGGAATGACCAAATGAAGAAGCTGCAAATCAGGCCTCCTGTTTGATCTTCATTTTGGCGACTTGAGTACCGTCCGGGTACTTCTTCGCACTGTCGGGGGCATTTGGATCAAGGACGTAACTTGGATCCTCAATCCAACCATGAGTCACTTCGGTTTTTAATTGCGCATAGAAGGCGTCGATCTCACCGCCGAAGCGCTGCCACAGATCACGGGCCGACATCTCCCCGTCGTGCCGGGCCAGCAGGTTCGCTAACGGGGCCTGAGCTTTCATGTCGGGCGACATACCCAGGCGCAGGGGGGCGATTAGTTCGGTTTGCGGGGCTTTCACGGGAGCCTCATTTTCATTTTCGATACTGATGCCGGTGAGGGTGGAGACGGCAGCGCTTGAAAGACGTTCGGCATTCAGCGCCGCTTCCTTCATTTGTTTCTCTAGCGAATTGCAAAGCTCGTTTAGTTGAGCGAGCTTTTCGATTACTGCATCTTGGACATCGCGCGGCGGAAGGGGAATGGGCAGCTCATGAATAACCTGCCGCGACACATTGCGCATGGAATCGCTGGTTCCCGTTGCATTGGTACGGTAATGTTCTCGTGCGAACTGTGAGTTGTTTACGAGATTAGCCCAGCGCTTCAACGCCGGATCGATAAACTTGAGCCTGATGATTTTGTCACTCATTAGGAGTCGATCTGGCATGTTGCTTTCCGAAATAACACTTCGGGCTACCAACTCTGCGGTATTTGCTCGAGAAAGCAAAAAGTCGCCAGGCTTGACTTCGCACTCTGGACGCGGGTCGAGCGAGGGTGGCAGCCGCTTGTTCTCGTCCGGACGGAATTCCCCCCAAGTGACTGCGCTCACCTTTAAAACACCCCATTCGCCAGGGCGACGCGCTTCTGCATCGCACTTTGGACTCCAGCCAGACTCCGATCCCTGCAACAAATCGTCGAACAGTGCCCATCGCCACCGGGTTGGCAGTTCAAATGGAAAATCAACTGGGGTGAGTTTTGCGTAGCGCTTGCCCGATTTGAGCTTCGCAAGGCTTTTCAACAACTCTCCCGCATCGTCCGTTGTCTCTCGGTCGTCTGTAGGAGATAGCGCGCCGCGGATAGCAAGCTCGACGAAGAGCGAGCGCAGGTCCTGCACATCCCTTGGCTCGCTGCACAAACGCCCGAAGTTGGTTTGCAGGCGTTGCCAACTTTCCTTCAATTCATGCGGGCTTTGTGCGCTAGCAAGGGCTTGAAGGGTGGATTGGCGCAGCGCGTTTTGTAGTTTGCGGCGGTCTTGCTGCTGAGCCTCCAACTGCTCACACAAAGTCATCAGTTCATCGACTTTTGCAACGATACGTGACTGTTCTTCAACAGGCGGGCATGGAATGGGAAGCGACCGCACCGCACTGGTCGATAACTCAACCTGTTGTGTTGTTCCAGAGACAAGCGAATCCGGATGAGTGGGCTGAATGCGTGCCTGAACCCAGGGAGCAGCAATAACACACCAGACATAACGCGGTATGGCTGCTGTGCTCAAACGGATTACGGTGACATGAGAGTCCGCAACAAAACGCTTTTCAAGGACATTGGAGTATTCCGCTACACGGCCAACCGTACCTGTACCCGTCGAGTTCCAGAGCAGGTCTCCATTGCACAGGAACCTCTCTGGCCCGTATCCGGCAATTGAGTCGTCTGCGACGAAACGCGCCTGCTGCGCCCGAAAACCAGTCCACTGAATGCACTTTTGCGAGACAACGGACACGCTTCCGCGCTCGGCGTACTTCGGCCCCTTACCCCTTTGGACATATAGTGACAACCTTTCCAGTGGTAGCCACTGCCAATGCGAAGGAATTGCATAGGGAAATGCTTCAATAGGCGGTTGCAAGCGCGTCGCGCGCATGTCCAGATCTCTCTCGTACCTTTGGCGCTGAGCTGCTGCGAGCCTCAACGATTCAGAGACCGGCGTTTCCATGGTACCACGCTCAACCAAGCGGCCAGAGATTGCGAGTTGAAGCACCAACTCCCGTAGTCTCGCCACCCCGCCGGGCGCGTTGGCGATATGCCCGAACTCGGCCAAAAACTGATGTGCCTCCATCAGGCTTCCTCACTGACAAAGTGATGCGCCAGCGCTGCGGCGAATTCGCTTTTTAGGCGATTCTCTGTTTCCTCAATCTGGCCGAGGAGGGCCTTGTACTTTTCCAACAATACGTCTGGATCATGGCTCTCCTGTTCCGCCGCCTTAGGGTTCTTTAAATCGAGGTTGTAGATGGGCCAGTAGAGGCGGTCACCAGCGGCCTGGGCATCGCGCGCTCGAAGGCGCAAGCCCTCAGCCTCGCCACGCAACTTGTCGATCTCTTCTTCTACGGGCTGGCGGCGTTTGGCGTCACTTACGCCCTTGATGGATTCGCGCAGGTCACGCACACGGTTTTCCAGTGCACTGGCCTCGTTGCCGAGTTGCTCGGCGCGGTTCCAATGCGGCTGCGCCGCTGCTTCGGCCTGTTCGCGCTTGGTCTTGAAATCCACCTTCCAGGCGAACTCGTTTTCCACGCGATCGGCAAAGTCGTCAGCCTCGCGACCCCACCAGTCCTGCTCGGCCTTAAATTCCTCGAAGCGTATGGGCTTCGTCTTGCTGTAGCTCTTGTAGCCCGATGGGTACGAGTGCTCGTAATACCAGATGGTATCAGTGTGAAAGTGCTCGGCGCCATCGTCTACGGTGGCACCTTTGGTGAAGAATAGCAGATTTGTCTTGATGGTCGTGTAAGGCGCGAACACGCCCTTGGGTAGACGAACGATCGTGTGCAGCTTGCACTCACGCAGAAGCAATTTCTTAAGCGTCGCCTTGAGCCCTTCACCAAACAGGAAGCCGTCGGGTAAAACCACTGCGGCACGTCCGTCCTCGTTCAGCAGCTTTTTGATGATTAGCGCCATGAACATATCGGCGGTTTCACGTGTGCGGAGATCGGTGGGATAGTCGCTGCCAACTCCATCATCTTCATAGCCGCCAAAAGGCGGGTTGGTGATGATGCAGTCAACTTTGTCGTTTGCGCTCCAATCGTTCCAACCACGGCCAAGGGTGTTACGATGCTCGATCTGGCTGGGCACATCAATGCCGTGCAACAACATGTTCGTCGTGCACAATAGGTGTGGAAGTTGTTTCTTCTCTATGCCGCGGATCAAGGTTTCAATCGCACGCTTGTCTTCCGCACTAGACTTGCTGGATAGCTGGTTTCGGAAATGATCAATGGCAGCAGTTAGGAAGCCACCCGTTCCACATGCTGGGTCAAGCACAAGCTCTCTCTTTGAGAGGCTCGGATTGAGCCGATCAACCATGAATTGGGTTATTGCCCTGGGTGTATAGAACTCACCAGCGTTGCCCGCACCTCTCAGGTCGTTGAGTAGCTGCTCGTAAACATCGCCGATGTTTGCCCTTGTCTTGAAATCGTGGAAATTGATTGCCTCCTCGAGCTTCTCCACTACGGCCAGCAACTGTGTGCCCGACTTCATGTAGTTGTTTGCGTCCTCAAAAACGCTTCGGATTACCTTATGCTGCGGGCTCGCGTTCGCATCCAGATCTTTAAGGGAGGGGAACAACTCATTATTCACGAATCCTATGATCTCGCTGGCGGCGATCTGTGGCTTCTTCTTGCCGTCCGACGCCGGAACGTAGGCAGCCCAGCGACGCCAACGAAAACGTTCAGGCAATGGCGACCGATATTTTGCATCGTCATCTTCCCATTCCTCCTCGCGCTGGTCGAAGACCTTGAGGAAAAGCATCCAGGTGAGCTGACCAAGGCGCTGGGCGTCACCATCGACACCGTCGTCCTTCCGCATAATATCCTGGATGGCTTTGATCGTGCTGCTGAGATTCATAGGAAATTCAATTCAAAAAAGCTGCGTCAGACAGGTTAGCCCTGCATCCGATCATTTGATTCGTAGAGGGCACGCTCAAGGTCCCTTATAGCTTGCTGGTATTGTTCTACACCTCCGAAAATGCCCCTCCGAATGTGCGTTTTGCTCCCGAGCTGGTTAAACGGAGGCAGCTCCAAGATTTCCGCATCCTCGATGTCCTGAACTCCGTGATCGGCAAACTTGTCGAGCAAGGCTTCCAACACAGCTCGCGCTTGATCTCCATACTTTCCGAATGCATCGCGCTTTTTCACATTGCGGGTTCGTTCACGACGTGTGAGGGGGTTTTGGTCGAATGCGACGTGAGCGACCAAATCAAATGCATCCAGCTCTTGGCCGTTTGGCACCGCCTGCTGTAAGACGTTCAGAGGCGCACCATGCTTTGCCAACTCTTCGAGAACAGCCTTTTTCCGATCGGCACTGTTCCACCTTCGGAGGAATTCGGTGAGGCTCCCAAATTCTAGTCGTAATGCCTTCCGGAGCTCGTCCTTCAGAAGCACCCGATAATCCTCGGTGATGAGCCTGCCATCCGCGTCAAGATATTGGGATCGTTCAACGGCGATGCGCACGTCGACGTCATCAATGACATAGCGGCGTGGTTCTTCTCGAAAAACGCTGCCAGATTCGTGGCAATCGAACTCCAGATCTTGCTCGTAGATAGTGCCCCCTTGCTCATTGGCCACGGGCGGGTTGACTTCGTCCGGCGGCGCTATCGGATCATCAGACTTCGGTTCGTAGACAACCACAGGCTCGCCATCGAAGTCAGGGTCTGCAAACAGCCGCGTCGCCCCTTTGAAGTCCATGATCGTGAAATAGAGCTTGTGATAATCCTCCCGGATTCGCGTACCTCTGCCGATGATTTGCTTGAACTCGGTCATAGAATTGATGTTCTGGTCAAGCACGATTAACTTGCAAGTCTTCGCGTCAACGCCAGTGGTCAAAAGCCTCGACGTGGTGGCGATCACAGGAAATGGTTCATCGTTGTCAATGAAATACGAAAGTTGCGCCTTGCCTGCGTTGTCATCACCTGTGATGCGCATAACGTAACGCCGATTGCGCGCCGCAGCAGGGATGATTTTGACCAACTCCTGCCTCATCCGTTCTGCGTGGTCCTGGTCATCGCAAAAAACGATGGTTTTAGCCATAGGATCCGTCGCTTGGAGATATTCCCACACCTTCCGAGCCACTAATGTCGTGCGTTTCTCCAAGACCAAATTGCGATCAAAGTCGCGAGTGGAATATTGCCTTTGTTCGACAGCATTTCCAAACTTATCCACCTTTCCCTTTTCAGGTATGTAGCCGACCGCATCCACATCGGTTGCGATGCGAATGACCTTATACGGCGCCAAGAAACCGTCTTCTATGCCCTGCTTGAGCGAGTAGGTGTAAACCGGATCACCGAAGTAGTTAAAGTTACTAGCCTCTTTCGTCTCCTTGGGAGTTGCCGTTAGACCGAGGTGGGTCGCACTGCTGAAGTAATCGAGGACCTCGCGCCATGCTGAGTCGGCAGCCGCACTTCCACGATGGCACTCGTCGATCACCACAAGATCAAAGAAGTCTGCGGGGAACTGGCGGAAAATTTGCTTCCACTCCTCGCGCCCCGTGACTGCTTGATAAAGGGCAAGATAGATTTCGTAGTTCTTTTTGACCTTACGATTTGAAACCTTGTGCATCATCTCGCCAAAGGGCGAAAAGTCTTGCTGCATAGTCTGGTCGATAAGAATGTTGCGGTCCGCGAGAAATAAGATTCGCTTCTTCGCCCTAGCCTTCCACAGCCTCCAGATAATTTGAAAGGCGGTGTAGGTCTTCCCTGTTCCAGTGGCCATGACGAGCAGAATCCGCTGCTGCCCTTTGGCCACCGCTTCTATTACGCGGTTGATGGCCACGCTCTGATAATGTCGAGGTTCTTTGCCGGTGCCGTCAGAGTAGAGTGGCTGCTCGACCAACTTTGTGGCGAACTCCTCGGACAACCCCTTCCATTGCTGATAAATGGGCCAAAGCTTGTTGAGACTGGGAAACTCATCGAGTGCCAACTCGCGCTCTGCCGGCTGCGTTAGCCCTGTACGGTCGTGAAATAAGAAGCCGTGGCCATTGCTGCTTATTGCAAAGGGCGCATCAATCATCTCTGCGTAAGAGAGCGCCTGCTGCATTCCATGGCCGATTGAGTATTTCGCCTGCTTCGCCTCAATAACGGCGATCGGCAGGTTCCTTCGCGCGTAGAGAACGTAGTCGGCCCTTTTGGGACCACCCTTGGCTTCTGGATTGCTGATCCGTGCAGCGAGTTTTCCACGGACTATCACTCTGCCGTCTGTAAATTTGACCTCTTCCCGGAACTGTTCGTGCGACCAACCCGCCTGTAAAATTGCAGGGGTCAAATACTTGGTGCAGATGTCTCGCTCTAAAAGGTCAAGCTTCTCTAACACCAGCAGCTCCTCTTCTTTGGCGGCACTTGATCGAATTGCATTTTGAGCAACTTACCGGAATGATATCTGGTAGGAAGTACCTTTGCGTGTGGAATTTTTGATTCAACCCCGATCGGGCGTCGATGAACTGAGCGGGCTGGCAAGGTCAGGTGGATGTCCCTCTGAACAGAACCCTTCTGGTAAGTGAGGCAATGCTACTGACCACGACCTTAGGCCAGGATCTCGTCGCAAGCCGCCTGTTCGCTAGGAAAAGAAATCAAGCTTCTCACGATGTTCTACACCGGCGGAGATTATTTCCGCTCACTTGTCAGCTCTCACTTACCTATTGTCAGATTGTTTTTCTGTTGCACGTCCAATCGCTCCACGTAAGGTTGAAAATCATCCAATCTATTGCCACACATAGTTCTAGGTAGTCGGTTAGGATTCACGATGGGGAACGGCGTGGTCGGCATAATGGATATAGAAACTGCGGCAGCAGACGAAACTTCAACGCCTGCCGCCCAAATCAATGATCTTGCCGATGATAAGCTGCGGGCATTTGCGGGAACAATCAACCTTGTCACTGGGGCTTATCTCGACGACGTCTACGCCCAGAATAAGAGCGTCGCTGAGCACACGGCGGCCGACTATCACGGTCGGTTCCTGATCGAGCTGGTTCAGAACGCCAACGACGTTCATGAGCGAGGTCAGCATAATGGTCAGATCGAGGTACTTCTGGTCGAGGACGAGGGCGACTTCGGCACACTCTATGTCGCGAACTTTGGAAAGCCGTTCACCCACGATAATGTGGTCGCACTTTCGCGCATCGGCATGTCTACCAAGCCGCCTGGGGAATCGATCGGCAACAAGGGGCTCGGTTTTCGTAGCGTAAGCCATGTGTGCGATGCTCCCGAAATCTACTCGCAGGCGCCCGACGCAAGTGCCGTAGCCACGTTCGAGGGATATTGCTTCACCTTCGCTCGGCCTGAGGATCTGAGCTCTCGGATTGTCCATCCGACTGTGCTTGCCTTCGCGCAGTCTGACCTGCCGATGTTCTTCCTGCCGATCGCCCTTGGCACGCAGCCCGCGATCGTCACCGAATTTGCCGCGCGCGGGTTCTCTTCCGTCATTCGGCTTCCACTTCGGGATTGGGACTCTCTGCAGACCGCGCGGGACGAGGTTGCAGCGTTGGACGACGACTCCGCGCCGCTGCTCCTCTTTCTCGATCGTCTCGAGAAGCTCGATGCCAAGGTACGGAATCGCGCTGGCGAGACATACTCGGCGTTCACCCTCGAGCGGCAAGAAGAGCCGATTGCATCCGCGCCGGTTGCCGCGTCGATCGTCACACTGAGCGGAGCGCATTGGCTACTGATCCGCGATCATGCACCCGAGGAGCTCATGCAGCGAGCCGTCGATGATGGCGTCAAGGCCAAGCAGCTCCATAGCAGTTGGAAGGACTGGTCGGGCGTTGGTGAGGTCGGCCTGGCCGTGCCTCTCGATCACGAGATTTTATCGCCCCGTCTCTACACATTCCTGCCGATGGGGGAAGGCGCGAGCGCACCTTTCCAGGGCCACCTTCACGGCAGCTTCTTTCCTTCCTCGAACCGCAAGGCCCTCGATGCCGGCGTCGCGCTCAATCGCCTGCTACTGAACCAGGCGGTCACACTCGCTGCGGCGAGCGTGCTTTGGTTGGCGGACCGCGGTGCCGGACGCAGCCATGCGGCACTCACGGCGGTTGCCCGGGCTAAGGCATCTGTCGATCTTTTGGTATGGAGCAACCCATCCAGCCTGACCGCAGCAAAGGGCCCGGGCGATCGGCTGAATTTGCCTGCTTTCTCGGCCGCAGAGATCGCGCGCATCAGCGGCCAGGAGTTCGGCTCTGCGCCGGTGATCCCATGCGCTGTGATTCTTGGCGGATTGCTCACGGTCGGTTGGCGTCGCCCCAGGGATGTGCGGGCCACCTTTGATGCGTCGACGACGTTCGATCTTTCGGCGGTCGCGAAGCACGGTGCGACGATATCCCCGCCGATCGCACCGCTCCTGCCCGAACTCATGGCTGAGCGCATCGCCCGGCTGATGCCTTTCCTTCGACAATACGCGCAAAATTTATACCGCGATCACTTGACGCCAATTGAATGCGCGCGGATTGCGGCAGAGGTCGCAGGCACCCTGCGTGCGGGTAAACGCCCTGCGACGAACCATTGGACCGCGTTCTACCGGGATCTGCCCTCTTTCATGAAAGAAGGGCCCGAGACGCTCGCCGGCTTGCGGGTAATCCTTTGCGACGATGGCACGGTTCGCGCCGGCCGCAGCGACGTCCAGACGGATGGCGAGCTTCCCCGTCTCCGACGTCGACGACGCAAGAGCGAGCAGATCGAACCCTCTATCTTCTTTCCGCCCGCAACCCGGCCATCGGGTGAGAATGCCGACATCCCCCTCGATCAGCTCCGTGTGCCGGCGCCGCTTGCGGCGCATTTCGCGTTCGCCGCGAACACGCTTCCTTGGCACGGCGAGCTTCGCGCCGCCCGCGAGTTCCTCGAGCGAGGGCAGGTCTCTGCCTATGACGGCGAGACGGTCCTCACCCGTATCTCCCAGGTGGTTAACGCGCTCGCCACGGTTGAGGAGGCGTTGGCGGGCCTCCGCTGGGCATTTGCAATCTGGCGGCGCGCTCAGGCGACCAGGTCCATCAAAGTCGACTCCTCCTATCGCCTGCTTGTTCCCACAGCCGATGGGATGATCCACGCGGCAGAGGCGGTCTTCTCGGAAACGTGGCCCGAAGAACTCCTCGGCCGGCGGCTGAACGCGCTCTTTAGCGCCGCCCCCCCCGACGTTGTCGACTTTGCCTCGTATCGAAAGCGTCTCCTCGCGCCCACCAGCCATCGCGCCTTCAAGGGCCAGGCGACGCTTTGGGCGGAGTTTCTGCGCGGACTGGGCGTCGGGAGCGGCCTGCCCGCGCTTCCCTTGCCCGCCATGCCCCTGACAAGGTCCTATGAGGTGACGAGCTTCGGCTTTGCCAAGAAGTTGGGTCTTAGCGACGCCGCCATCGCCGACTGGAAGCGCGACGTCAGCACCTTCCACAAAGAAAGCCTGAGCCATGCATATTCCACGAACTACAAGTTCGCAAACGCGCTGTGGCACCTCCCCGGCCAGAGCGACCACGAACGCTTTTCCGATGACTGCCGCGAGATCTACGCCGGTCTAGTGATCGAGTGGCTGGCGGGCGCCGGAAAGGAGCTGCTCCGAGGGGATCTCCGTCACGAACACTACCCGAATGACCAATATCCATGGTCGACGCCGGCGGGTGCCTTCGTTCGCAGTAGCAAATGGCTGCCTGCCGACGATCCATCATCCGAGGGCCCGGTCCGCCGCTTTTACCGACCATCGGATGTGTGGGTCTCCAGCAACGAGCGCTTTCCCTTCTATCTTCGCCAGGTGGCGGTCGCGATCGGCAGGATCATCGACCGCCGACAGCCTGACGCGCTCAAGAAGTTACGAATCTATGGCCAACTGCGCCTCCTGAACGATCCTGCAATCGCCCTCGATCAGGCCCGTTTTCTCGCGTCTCAATATGCCGCTGGAACGGTTCGCCCGCACTATGAGCAGCAGCTCGCTAATCTCTACAACGCAACCTGGAAAGTTATTGCGGACAAACATGCGCTGGATCCTCACGCAACCGGCAAGGCGCCGAACGATATGCCGATCCTGGTCCGTCGGCGCACCGATCTCGCCGTCATTGTCCCGGCCAAGGAGACCGCGCCTCTCTACGTTCGCGACAGCGACGACGATCTAGCGCCCAGCCTTGTCGCGTCGATCAATGGCCTGCTTCTCGACATCAAAGGCGCCGATCGCGCGCGGGTAGGCGCAGCAGCGGAAGCCCTGCTTGGCACGACGGTAAGCCGTCTGTCGAAGATGCGCTACGACGTGAGGATCAATGAGGTAGTACTCGACGACATCGAGACTGGCCAAACAGCGCTCGATCAATGTCCGTGGCTCCGCGTGATGCTCGCGGTTGCGATGGAGGGACTGCGAGGCACCGACGCCGGACAGCTTCCTGCAGATCGGGGTCTCGTTCTCGAACGCCTCAGCAATGTCGAGCTCGTGGCCGCCGAAGACGTCGCCTTCGAGATCAACGACCAGCGGATCGTGGCACCCGGAGATCGGCCCGCCTATGTCTTCCGCCGCTCGGGCCGACCGACTCTCGTAGTGAATCGTGTCAGTGATCCGCTAACCTGGAACGGGCTCCAACTCTGTCTCCCGGCGATTTGCGAGGGGATCGACCTCTCCTCGGTCGCCAATGGAATGCGATTGCTCGCCCATGAGCTTGCCGCTGCGGGAGAAGCGATCAACGAACTCGACCTCGAGGAAGATGTGATCTCCCGGCTCGGCCGCATCCTCCAGCTCGAAGACGGCTCCATCGCTTCGGTCCAGCACTTAGTCGGCGAGCGCGTTGACCTTCGGATGCCGTGGATCCGCGCCGCCATCCATTACGGATCGGGACCGGAAGCTCTTAGGAACTGTGATCGGCTTGAAGCCGAGCACGGCGCAGACCCTGCTCGCATGCTCGCTGAGCTGATGCCTCTCATCACCGCCGCCTCGACGGATGCCGACGCGCTGCTAAAGGCTTGCCGGCAAGCTCAATCTGCCACACAGTTCCGTGAGCTTCTCGACTTCGATTTTGCTCCCTTTAACGAGAGTCTTATAGCGACAGGAAGCGAGCCGCTGACCTATCCCGCGGTCCACGCCTCGCAGCTCCTGAACCACATCGTCGACCACGAGACGTCCATCTTGGAGGCGCTTCGCAATGCGGCAGCACCAACGCTCGACAAATTCACGCCTGCTCCTGACTACGCGCAACGCCGCGACGGCCTGCGGGCTATGAAAACGGATCCAACCTGGCTCGCGCTCTACCATTTCGTGCCGGAATCCGTGCTGGACAACTATATTGTGCGGTGGCTCGAAAATTCGGGAGCGCCGGCGGCTGGAGCGAACCCCCATGCGCTGCCCGATCTTGCTGAAGTTCGATCGGTTAACCTGACAGCGATCAGCCGCTTCGCCACGGTGGCGACGCCCATTGTGCGAGCTTGGTGGAAAGGGCCAGCATCGAGCATCCCCGATTATTGGCGCGAGGCCAAGTCGGCCGAACAGCAGATCCGCGCCAAGCTAGACGCGGCCGGCGCGGTCGACTTCAAGCCAATGGATGAGCCGGTGCTGATTGCCTGGTGTATCAAGCTCGGCCTCTGGCCCGACGGCATGGATCCCACGCTCGCTCGTGACGAGCTGGGCATCGGCGCCGATGCGCTCAACGCTGCTGCGAAAGAAGCTCAGCGCGAAGCGGAGGAGCGCGCGGCGAAGGCACGCTCCGTTCGCGTCAACGATCGCGATATCGACCCCGAACATGCTGACTGGACCGCAATCTCAGCCGAGATTGCCGCACGCCTTTCCAAGCAGGTCAAGTCGGCAAGGCTGACCACGCCCGCCGAACTGGCCATGCTCGAGAAACGGACCCACAAGCCACCAATGAAGCGCAATCCGCGCGATGTGCCGCCTGGACCTGATCGGATGCCGCAGGCCAAGAAGGATATGATCGGACGCCTCGGAGAACTCGTCGTCTATCACTGGCTCAAGGGCCGGTTCCGCAACCAGGACATTGACAAGGCGTGGGTTTCGCGCTTCGGCGCCCTGCAGAAAGGCAAGGCCTGGTCCGACGACCTTGGCTACGACTTCGAGCTACAGCATGATCGGCGGACTTGGCTCATCGAGGTCAAATCCAGCCAGGGCGACCGGTGTCAGTTCGAGATGGGAGAGTCCGAGGTTCGCGCCGCTCGGGAGGCGGCCCGCCCCCGGTCCGGGCAGCGTTATGTTGTGATCTACGTCGCCAACCCGGCAACTTCGAGCGCAACGCGAATCGACATTTTGCCGAACCCAATGAGTGAGGAAGCCGATGGCATCCTGCGCCTGCTCGGCGAGGGCGCCCGCTTCGGGTTCAGGCCGAAATTGCAGCGTGACTAATCAGAGCACTGTAAGCGGTGTCCCGGCAGCACCTTTATCAAGCACTCTTGCGCATCGAACGTGACGGGATGAGAAGTTTCATCAATCCAGGTGTAGCGCGACCCA
>NZ_FWXU01000035.1 GCF_900176345.1 Rhizobium sp. RU36D | reverse complement strand
CCAGCCGATGCCAAGCCATAGTCGCCGCCTCGATGCCGGAGCAGACGGAGCCGTAGATCATTCGGACGGCCCCACATTCGATGAGGGTGTGGGGGCGGCGAAACCGAGAACGCGCATGACGGCGTCGGTCTGCCAGTCGGTGGTGGTGCGTTGGCCGCGATTGCCCTCGGTTTCGCCTGGATCGAAGATCGCGCGGGAGATACGCTCTCTCAGGATCGAAGCATCAACATTCGATCGCGTGGCGCTGGTGTGTGCATTGTTCTCAGTCATCCCTGCTTTCCCTCCGTGTTGTCCTGTCTCTCCAGTCGGTCGCCGGGGGCATGCTGTGCACCAGCGCATCCGCCGCAGCGCGGTAGCGCTTGTAGAGGTCGTTCAATCGGTTGAACGATTCGGTCTCGGCATGGCGGGCGGCTGCTGACTTGCGCGTTGCGTCCTGATGACTGGCCTTGGCGGCAGCGATTTCGGGTAGCAGGTCCGCCATGATCTTCTCGGGGGTCTCATTGGCCGCGATATTGTTTTCCATCAGCCGACCCTCGTGCGCGTGGGCATCAGGATCATGTAGTCGTCCAGTGATCCCGGCGTCCTGATCTTGGCGGGTGCCATGCCGTCGCTCACGATCATCTCGATCTCGTCGCCGTCGACATGGTCGATGCATTCGTCCAGCATCGCGCCGTTAAAGCCCGTCGTCACGGATCCCGACGCCATGACCGCGATCTCGTCTTCGCCTTCGCCTGATGCGATGTCGCGCGCCGAAAGCGACAGGGTGTCGCTCGTCACCGCGAAGTTCATGCCGTATTCGGCTTTGGGGGTCGCCACCAGCACGCGGGCAATGGCGCCGGTCAGGGCGGCGGCCGAAACCGTCATCGTCACGGACGACGCCGGCGGCTGGAAACGCTCGTAGTCGATGAATGTGCCTTCGACGAGCTTGCTGATGAGCCGCGTTCCGCCGACCTCGACCATGACCTTCGCGGCATCATGGATGATCTCGACATCCTCTCCCGTGCTCAGGAGCTTTCGGATCGGCCCGATCGCTTCGTTGGGGATGATGATGGCCGGCAGGCCCGACACGTCGTCATCCAGTGAGATCGACCGGATCAGGCGCTTGGAAAACTTCTTGCCATCGGTGGCCGCCAGCACCAGCCCGTCATCGCAGGGGTAGAAATACACGCCGCAGAGATAGGGTCGCGTGCTGTCGTTGTCGGCGGCAAAGGCCACGGCCTTGATCGCCTTGTCCAGCACGTCGCTCGACAGGCTGATCGTCTTTGGCGATGTCGGCAAAGGCAGCTTCGGAAAGGCGTTGGTGGCGATGGTCGGCAGCTTGAGCCTGGAGCGGCCGGAGCGAACGACGATCTGGCCGCTTTCGGGCGCATCGTCGATCAGGATGCGATCCTCGGCCGCGTTGCGGACGATCTGGGCAAACTGATGGGCCGGCACGGTGAAGTCATGAAAATCAGAGCCAAGCTCTGCTGCGCAGCGGGTGCGGATATCCATAGACAGGTTGCCGCCTGAAATGGCGATCTCCTGGCCGTCGCGCTCGATCAGCACATTGGAGAGGATCGGGATGGTGTTCTTGCCCTTGACGACATCCAGCACCACGGCAAGGGCCGCCAGCAGCGCGGGCTTTTCCAGTTTCAGCATAGGCTCATCTCCTGCCGGATATGCGGTTGACGACGGCAATGGTGTGGGACGGGGGGGGCGCCCCCGAATTCACGCTCCAGCTCGTCCATCGCGGCGGCGCAGTTGTTTTCGGCAAGGTAGCGGTTGACGCGCTCCAGCCATGATCCCGCATCGCTGAAACACGCCTCGTACCACTCGCTCAGGTCTTCGTCTTCGATGTCATCGGATCCGAAATTGATCGTGGCGGTGAAGGTCAGGTCGGGAAGATCAGCCGGGTTCAATCCGACCTTATCCAGCCATTTCTGGACGCCGGCAGGGCGAAACTCCGGCGTGGCAAAATCAATTGTGATGTCTTTCGTCATGGTCGCCATGATTGGCTCCTCGCTAGAACGGAATGTCGTCATCCAGGTCGCGGCTGAAACTGCCCGACGATGATCGTGATGATGGGGATGCCGACGAGCGGGGCCGGGCGGCGGCGCGATCGCCGTCATAGCCATAGTCGTCAGGGCCATTGCCGCCGGCGCGGTAGCCGGACCCTTGCGCCCGATCGATCATGGTCAGCACGGCGGAAAACCCCTGCAGCACGATCTCGGTGGAGTAGCGGTCCTGTCCCTGGCTATCCTGCCACTTGCGAGTGGCGAGCGATCCGCCGACCAGAACATAGGAGCCCTTCTTGAGGTATTGCTCGGCAACCTTGGCCAGCCCCTCATTGAAGATCACGACGGTGTGCCACTCGGTCTTTTCGCGCTTCTCGCCCGTATTCTTGTCTCGCCAGGTCTCGGAGGTCGCGACGCGGATATTGGCAATCGGGCGCCCGTCCTGGGTGCGGCGGATTTCGGGATCGGCGCCAAGAAAGCCGATCAATCGGACTTCGTTGAGGGATCCGGCCATTAGATGGCCTCCCGCGTCGGGGGTGTGGTCGCACATCGCGCGTTATGCTGACGCACCGCCTCAATCTTATTGCCGCAGCCAGGTCCAAGGTAATGGCAATCGTCGCACTCGACGTGTTGCCAGCCGTTGTCGTATTTGTAGATGACAAGATCGGCGTTGCCGCACTCTGGGCACGGCTTTACTTTTTGCATGGTGGCCATCTACTTGCCCTCCGCAGCGGTGGCGAGGGCGGCGCGGATCGCAGCATTGACGCGAAAGCGAACTTCCGCAGGGGCCAGAAGCTCGTCTTTGACGAAGACGCCGTTTTTATACGTCGCGTAGATCGCGCTTACAATTGCGTCATCTGCGGCTCGGGATACCGCGTCTACCAACCTCACATTCGATGAGGGCGTGGCTACAATTGCAGCCTCGATAGCCTCAAGCTGAGAACGGTCGATAATCGTCACGTCATCGACGGGCGACGCCAGCATGTCGCTTTTCAGGCGGTCGATAATATCGCCAGCGAGCCTCATGGCTTCCACGGTTGCATCCGTTGATAATGCGACCTCTGGCGCCTGGCATTCTGCGCAGATCGCCTGCGCCTCATACTCAGATTGGAAATACTCGCCGCAATCGGTGCACCTTGGGCTCATGCCACTGCCTCCGCCCGAGCCACCACCACCAGATCCATCGATCCTGCGAATTCCAGCATGTCGACGATGGCGAGAAGCGCTGTCGCGAGACGGATACAGGCGCTGGGTTCGGTGACGGCGCGCTGGTTTCCGGCTGCGACCTCAAGGGCGAAGGCGCGGATGCCGCGCATGTCGATCGGGCCGCAGATGTGCCGGCCGTCGCGAAAGGCGAGGATCGCGGATCCCGATGCGTATTCCAGATCGCGCGGGGTGCCGTCCTTGGCAATGCCATCCGGAATGGTGCCGCCTTCCTGCGTCAGGCCGATCACCCTGTCGTCGCCGATCATCATGATCTCGGTCATGGGTATGGGTTTCATCTTGATGGCCATGGTTACCTCGTGGCGCGGGCTGCGGCGGCAATGGCCGCCTGGTGGACGATCTTCTCCTGGCCGATCAGGTCATTTGCCATGGATATGAACTGCTCTTCCGCCTTGGCGGCGCCCCATCGGATGACAGCGCCTCGGGTCAGGGGCAGGGTCATGCGCGGAAACTGGCTTGCGGCGCGCGGGCCAAAACCGGCCACGGCTTCAGCCAGCGCCATGCGCTCATCCATGGATTTTACCTTGGCGGCCATGGCTGATGACCACGTGTCCGGCGCAGGCAGGCCGGCTGCGGCATAGATCGGCTGATCCCATCCCCGCTTGGCTGCGGCGATCGCTTCGCGGATGGCGAGCGTCGGCAGCATGCCCTGCAGCAGGCTTTCCACCGGCCTGACGATGTCGCCAAGAAAGGCTTCATGGGCGTCGTGCAGTAGGAACAGGCTCGCATCCAGCCGCGTTCCGCGCTCGTTCAAAATGGCGCGCGCGCCCATGACGCAATGCTGTGCCACGGAAACGCCGCGGCCACTGTAGCGGTTGAGGCCCGAGAGCGTGCGGGCGATCTCGTGAAAGCAGACGGCGGCCTGGTCGGGCGCGGCCAGATCGAATGTGGTGCCGTCCCTAGCAAAACAGGGGACCGGTTTGACGGCAAGACGCGGGAAGGACGTCATATGCGCGCCTCCGTGGCATAGGTCCGCTCCAGATCCGCCAGGGCCTGACCCGCCATCACGCCGGCCGATGCCAACGAGATCATCGCCAGCATCAAGGCGACGATCCTCGCACGGGGCGAAAACAGCGGCGTATCGACGAGGATGATGGTGCGCGGATGGGCAAAGGGGGTGAATTGGTTCACAGCCACTCTCCCCAAGAGGGCAGGAAGGACCAGACGAGATCGGCCAGCCAGATCAGCAGGGCGATGGCCGCGCCGACGATGGCGACGACGACAAGCCAAACGGCGCAATTTGCCGGGCCACGATTGGGGTCCTGCTCGTCGTCATCGGGATAGTCTGGCGGATAATCGGGAAAGCGCATGGATGCCTCCTGCGGTGGTCGGTTTCGAAATGGCCACGTTGGGGGGGCGGTCGTAACCGCCCGTGCTTGGGAGCTTTGACCTTGATGGGTCACCAACGGGCCATACCGAAACCGACCGTCAGGCCCTGGTAATTGCCTCAGCCAAAAACCAATTTTCCGTCTGGCGGCCATCGGCGGTGACATATTCCACCAAGAACATCGGTGGCGTGCGGGCATAGAGACCGACGCCAATGATCTCGCCCTGTTCGCCGGAGCGCGCGAGCTCGACCTCGTCGCCGAGACCGTAAGGGACAGCCTTCCCGTCATCCGTGGTGAATGGCGTGGCCGCCTCGTCGGGCTGGACCTCGTGGACAAACAGATCCTGACCGGAATGCACGTGGAAATCCCTGGTCTCTCCGGCCGGCACGCGCCCGCCTGAGGTTTCAATGGGCGAGCCATCGGGGTGATAGGCCTTCACATCGACGGGCCATCCATGGTTGGCCTTGATCGTGACAGTAGTCGTCATAAGAGCGCTCCTTTTGCTCGGTTTCGAAATGGCCGCACCTGGCTTGGGAGCGATGATCCGGAGATCACAGGTGGGCCATGCCGAAACCGACCGTCAGGCGATCAGGCGGGTCGATGCTTCCTGCGCCATGGCGGCGGCGGAGGAAGCATGGCGGTTGATTTCGGACTGACTGAAATGGGCGAGAAGATCGCTTCCCGTGCAGCCGGGATGGGCGCGCATGAAATCCGCCATATCGGTGACGGTGTTGCGGGTGACACCCGTGGAACGGGTGGTGGTGTGGGTGTGTGTCATGAAGGGTCTCCAAAACCACAATCGGGTGGTTTGGAAAATATGGCTACATTTGCCAAAAAATGTCAACGCCAAAAATGGCAATTATAGCCATTGTCCGAGATCGGCGCCGGGCGTAGCCTGTCAGGGGCGCAATCTGGGGGCGAATATGAGTGTCAGCGAAGAGCTTTCGTCGTTGGTTGATGGTCGCGCGGTGCCTGCCGCGCCGCGAGCCGTCGTGCTCCCCGCTGATGATCACGAATATGATGAACCATCTCAAAGTCAGGCCATAGCGGTCGACGGGTCCACGTTTTTCATAGAGTACATTGATGGGCTTGGATTTAAGTCCGCCAGGCGGATAACCGTTACTCAGCTTTATTCCGGCCCCGATGGTGAGCCATCAATCTTTGCCTTCTGCCATGAACGGCGAGCGCCGCGATCCTTTCGCATTGATCGAATATCCTGCTGCATAGACTTCGACGGCGTCGTCCATGACGATCCGCGACGGTTTTTGGCGGCGGCGCTTGGGGTCGCAATACCGTCCACACTGATGCCGGCAGATCCTTCTCGTTGGATGGCGATGCTCGCCATTGTGCGCGACGAGGCAGCGATACTGGCCAGCGTCTCGCGGTCCGATGGCATCATGAAGCCGGTCGAGACCAGCGCAATGCTCGACTACTTGCTATGGCGAATAGAACGGCATGGTATCTACCCGACTGACGATGAAGCGGAAAATATCAGAAGGTATCTTGAAAGGCTGAGGCCGGGGCCTGATGCTATTGACCGCGCGGTCCGAAATCTGGGGAATTTGGATCACCGCACGCTTGCGCGGATGTTTGGTGCTTGCGTCGCCGTCATGGACGCTGATGGCGTGAGGCGGAGAGAAGAGCGAAACTTGATCAACAGCCTGGCGGTCGAACTCACCGGCGTGTCGCTGTTTTAGGAGGAAACATGTTTGTTGTTGCCGTTATCATTGGCTTGCTTTTTGTGTTCAACGGCTTTGTGACGTCTGCGGCGGCTGAAAACGTCATGCAGCAGATCTATGGGGCTATATACATAGTTGGAGGCACACTATGCGCTCTTATCGGCGGCCTGATGTTCACGATTGGTGGCGTGCGCAAGGATCTCAAGGACGCTGCCTCTCGTCAGACACCCAAAAGCTCTCCGTGATCAAGCACCTTGTGCATGGCGTGCACGTACTTGAGGGGAATTTCGACTTTGCCTGCAGGGTTTAGTTTGGTGAGCACGACCTTTTCGCCGTTGCGATGATCCAGGATGCCGATAGTGGCGCGCAAGGGGTCAACCGGACTGCGTCGCTCTTGGATCACAACCGCGTCACCGACTCGAGGTGGCTTGTACTCGCTCACCACGCAGAGCGAACCGTGGCGAAACATTGGTTCCATGGATGTTCCGTCAATGTAGAGGCCATATATTCCTCTGGCATGCTCCAGCGCTTTTGGAAGCTCGACGTAATCCACCGGCCCATCAGATATCTGGAATGACCCCTGCATCAATGATCCGGCCGCCACACCCATGATGGGCATCATTGCCCGATCTTCGCGTGCGACCGGCTGCAGTGGCGTCGGTTGCGGCGCTAACGGCAAGTCGACGACAATTTCACCGGGCGAAACACCAAATACCTGAGCCAATGCAAGCAAGCGCTCAGTGCTTAGCCGCATCTTGCGTTTTTCAATCTTGTTGATCGTGGAAGCGTCAGTGCCGATCAGCTCGCCCAAGGCGTCCATGGACATCTTGCGCGACCTGCGCAAGGCCTCGATATTGTTAGCGGGAATGATTTGTTTGCCGACCATTGGCCTCACCTTCTGGTGATTGTTTATGGCTGCGTCAGCCACAATGTGGAATAGCTATTTCAGCCACGATATGTCTTGACAACTTTTGGCAATATGAGCCATATTCTCATCCATGAGATTGAGAGAGTGGCGACTAACGCAGAAATTGACGCTTGCGCAGGCTGCCGATCAGTTCGGCATTCCTCACGCGCGCACGTTTCAACGTTACGAAACGGGCGCTGTGGTGCCTGATGCCCCCTTTGTCCTTAAGGCCTTCGAGCTTTCGGACGGCGCCGTGACGGGTCACGACTTCTATCTGCAAAGGGCGGAGTTTCTGTCTACGCCTGCCGATCTCACCCCCAAGGAGGCTGCGGAATGAATATGTCTGGCGATCCCGAGGCCCTGCCGGCCCCTTACGAATTCCAGGCCGACCAGAATGGCCTGACGCTGTGGAAGCCGGAATATGACCGGCTGATCGTGCGCACCAGGCCGAACAAGAAGGTTACCCTGACCTGCTCGCAAGGCCGCGAGGTCATGGTCTTCAACCTGTCGCCCGATCAGGCGCGGCACATCGCGGCGCTGATCACCAGCGCGGCGGAACAAGCGGAGAGTGGACGATGAAAGGCTTATTGCTTCTCGGCTTCCGACGTGTCGCCAAGAATGCGCGGCTCCAGCCTGTCCAGATGGATGTTCGCCAGCCGGTAGAGTTCCCGGCCGGCACCGTCGTCCGGCTTGGAAAGATCGAAGCGGGATCTGAGGTCCTGCAACAGCGCAAGCCTTACCCCCATGGGGTCCTCGAAGTCGCTGGAAATGATCTGGGTCAGGTTTATGACGAGCTGCTCCAGAACTGCGAAATTCGCGATCATGGCATTCAAAGGGTGGTTGTCGGTCACGAGAATCATCCTTCCGAGTTGTACGCCGCGTATGGGGCCTATTGTTGGCAGCAACATCAAGCGAAAGTTTTTGCACTGACATCCGGGCCTCCGTGATCTCGTTCCCGCCGTCGCGGCGGGAACTGGAGTGACCCTAGGCGCTTACGCGGCGCCTTTCACCGAAAGATTTTCCTGAAAACTTTCCTTGACTTATCGGGGAGGATGACGTGCGCCAGATTTCCGAAAAGCAGTCCGCAGAATTGAAGGCCGTGACGCGGCGGGGGCTCGACCTTGCCGGCGGCGGCGGGATTGCCTGCCATTCGACCCGCGTGAACGAAGGCCAGCTTTCGAAATACGCTTCCAACGGCGCCGACAACGCCATGGCCTTCGTGCCCGTCGATGTCGCCATCGAGCTGGATATGCTGGCGGGATCGCCTGTCATCGTGGCTCATATGGCCGCCCTTCTGGGCTTCAAGCTTGTGCCGGTCCGCGGCGCCGATGCTGGGGATGGCGATGCGCTGTCCCATGCCGACGCGCTCGATGTGGCCAATGAGACCTCCGATGTCGTGCGCGTGGTGACGCAGGTCCTGGCATCGGGTCATGTCGACGCGGCGGCGCGCCAGAAAATTACCCGCGAAGCCGACGAGGCGATCCGCGCCCTGAAAAGCCTTGTGAGCAAGGTGGGTGCGGCATGACGATCCCGTTCCGATTTAACGACCAGGAGCGCGCCGTGCTTAAGGCAGCGGCATCGCGGTGGCCGACCGGGTTGTTTGGCACGCGGGATAACGCGCGCGTTCAGCCCGACGATCTCGTCTGCCGTGACTGCGACGGCACCATCACCATGGCCGAATATATCGAGGGCCACTGCCTTCAATGCGCGAGGGCCAGGTCATGAGCGATCCGCGCGAAGCCACAAACGACCAGTCATGGATCGCTGTTTCAGCAAACTGCAACTGCGGTCCCGTGCTTCCCAGATTTGGATCTTGTCGGCAGTCGGCCGGCGCGAGGGCGATGGCATGACGGTGATCCGGCGCAACGGTTCGGTGCATCAGCTGCAGGGCATCCTGTGCCCGGCCTGCGGGATGAATGCATCCATGGTGAAAGATAGTCGCGAGATCCCGGGAGCTGTCAGGCGTCGGCGCGAATGCGTGCGGTGTGGCGGACGCTGGACCACGATTGAAAGCGTGCGCGGGTTCACGCGGTGGCGAAAGGGAAAGAAGGCATGACCGTCAATCCATCCTACCAGGCCTTTCTGGATGCCAAGCGCATCATGGACCCGGCAACCGGTATATCCGGCACCATAGACCTGCCGGACTATCTATTTCCGCATCAGCGCGACATCGTCAAATGGGCGCTGCGGCGCGGACGGGCGGCGGTCTTTGCCGGCACGGGCCTCGGCAAGACGCTGATCGAGCTGACATGGTCCCATCGCGTGGCGGACTACACCGGCAAGCCCGTGCTGCTCTTGGCGCCGCTTGCCGTCAGCCACCAGCACGAGCGGGAGGCGGGCACCTTCGGGATCGCGGCATCCGTCGTCAGCGCGCGCGGGTCTGGCGCCATCGACATCAGCAATTACCAGAAGCTCGACCGTTTCGATCTATCCCAGTTTGGCGGCGTGGCGCTGGACGAAAGTTCGATCCTCAAGAATGTCGACGGGCATTATCGCACCCGGCTGATCGATGAATGCAGCCGGATCCCCTTCCGCCTGGCCGCCACGGCGACGCCGGCGCCGAACGACTTCATGGAACTCGGCAACCACGCGGAATTCCTTGGCGTCATGCGCTATACCGACATGCTCGCGACCTTCTTCGTGCATGACGGCGGCGACACACGAAGCTGGCGGCTCAAGGGCCATGCGGAAGATGCCTTCTGGCGGTGGATGGCGACATGGGCCGTGATGCTGCGCAAGCCGAGCGATCTTGGCTATAGCGACGAAGGCTATGACCTGCCGCCGCTGCATTATCACCACCACCAGGTGGCGGCGGATTATGCGCCGTGTTTCGAGACGGGAACGCTGTTTCCCATGCAGGCCAAGTCGCTTTCCGAGCGGCTTGCGGTGCGGCGCGACAGCGTCGATGCGCGTGTGGCGCTCGCCGCCTCGCTCACCCCACGGGATCAGCCGCATGTCTGGTGGTGCAACCTGAACAGCGAGGCCGATGGCCTGGCGCGGGCCATTCCGGGCGCGGTCAATCTTTCCGGCGCCGATAGCGATGCGGAAAAGGAGCGCAAGCTCAAGGCCTTTTCCAGGGGCGAGATCGGCACGCTGATCACCAAGGCTTCCCTGACCGGGTTCGGCATGAACTGGCAACATTGCCGCTCCACCGGCTTTGTCGGGCTGAACGACAGCTGGGAGCAGATCTATCAGGCGCTCCGGCGCTTCTGGCGTTTCGGCCAGACCAAACCGGTTCACGCGCATTTCATATCCGACGAGCGCGAAGGCAATGTGGTGGCGAATTTCCGCCGCAAGGACGCTGATGCGGAGCGCATGGCGGAAGCCATGGTGCGGCATATGGCCGATCTCTCGGCTGAAAACGTGCGCGGCCTGACGCGCGATATCCCCGATTACCGGCCAGATCAGCCGATGACGATCCCATCCTGGATAGGAGATGCCGCATGACCCATGCCGTAGACCAGCTCTTGACCGACCGCTACGCCATCTATCAGGGCGATTGCGTCGATCTCATCGCCGCCATACCCGACTCCACGGTGCATTTCGGCATCCACTCGCCGCCGTTCGAAGGCCTTTACCGGTTTTCCAACTACGACCGCGACATATCCAACAATGAAGGCGAGGACTTCTGGCGGCATTACGGCTTCCTGATATCGGAGCTTTTTCGGGTGACACGGCCCGGCCGGCTGCATTCCGTCCATTGCATGCAGTTGCCGACATCGAAAAACCGCCATGGGCATATCGGCATGCGCGACTTTCGCGGCGAGGTGATCAGGGCATGGCAGGATGCCGGCTGGATTTTCCATTCCGAGGTCTGTATCTGGAAAGACCCCGTCGTCGCGCAGCAGCGGACCAAATCGATCCGGCTGCTGCACAAGCAGGTGATGAAGGACAGCTGCCTTTCCGGCATGGGGCTTGCGGATTACATCGTCAGTTTCCGCAAGCCGGGCGACAATGCCGATCCCGTGTCGGGCATGTTCGACGTGTTTCATGGCGAGCCGGACGAAGATGCCGGCGGGCTCGATATCAGCGAGAACGGCTATCAGCGCTATCTCGCCAGGCTGGAGCCTGGGCACAAGCCGTGGCCGCTGGAGACCTGGCGATCGGTCATGGTCTGGCAACGCTATGCCTCGCCCGTCTGGACGGACATCCGCCAGACCCGCACGCTGCAATATCGCATGGCTAGGGATCACCGGGATGAGCAGCATATCAGCCCGCTGCAGCTCGACGTCATCGAGCGGTGTCTCGACTTGTGGTCGGCGCCCGGCGAGACGGTCCTCACACCCTTCCTAGGCATCGGATCGGAGGTTTATGCGGCTGTCGACATGGGGCGCAAGGGCATCGGTTTTGAATTGAAGCCATCCTATTTTGCGCAGGCCAAGCGCAATCTCGCCGAACTCGATAAGCCAGCCGATCTCAGGCTGTTCGAGATCGAAGACGACGCGGTGGAGGCCTGACATGCGCGATGTCATCCGTCTCGTCACCGAGGATCCCGGCCGCGCCTTTTGGCAGGCGCTCCGCTGCACGCCATCGGGCGCGCCTTCATGGGTGGTCGCCATCAGCAATCCCCACGAGATCATGATCATTCCCGATGGCGTGAAATGCCTGGGCATCTGGTTTTCCAGCCGGAAGTTCCGTTCGGATGCCGAGGATGCATGGGTCGCGCGGCGGCTGATGGGCGGCATCGTCGCGCTTGAGGATGCCGATTGGGAGCGCATGGCGGCGTGGACACCTGGAGGTGATGCGGCCGAGATGCCGCATCTCAATACGCCGCAGCTAAAGACGCCGCCAAAACAGGAAATCTCCGATCTCGTGCAATCGCAGAGGTGGATATGAGCATGCTGCCCCGCAAGCACCTGCCCAAGACACTGCTGATCATCGCGCCGTCGCTTTACCAGTGCTCACTCACAGCGCGGGAATGGGGTCTGGTACCCGGCGAAATCGAGAACTTTCGCAATGTGACCCGCGCCATACAGCTGCGCAGCATCACGCCGGGAACGCCCTATATCGGCATGGATATGGGCCAGTGGAGCGCGACGCCAGAGGGGCGAGACCTCTATGATGTCGTCGACTTGATGATCCGGACATGCCGCATCCGACCATTGCGGGATGACGAGTTGGCGAATTACCGGGCCTATGACGGCGTGCCGATGCGGCCAATCGCACCGTCGCCAGCCACAGCGCCAAGGGCGGCTTTCCATGCGCGATGATCCGTCTGAAGAGCGCCACCAGCCATCGGCGGCAAGTATGACGCCGCGTGTACACGCTTGTCTCGAATGCGAGAGCGAGACGCAAAAGACAGGGGATTTCTGCTGCGATGCGTGCCGCGCCGTGTTCAACAACCGGCGCAAGGCGCGCGGCGCCGAAATCTACGATCTCTATATGGCCCATCGCTTCCAAAGGAATCTCGCCACGCAACTGAAACTGATGTCACGGATCAACCGGCTGGCATCGATCTATCGCGAGGAAGACCGCGCCATGCGCAATGGCCGACGCAGCTGGCGCCGGCCGCAGGATGTGCTGGAAGAGCGGCCCTATCTGCGATCCATCGCAACGCGGATAAGGAGCGGGCGATGACGGATGCGATCAACGCCTTTATCGAGGAAGCGCGCGCGGTCACCGTGATGGATGCGGTTGATCTTCTGGGTATCACCAGAAAGAACGGCCAGCATGTTGGCGCCAAATCCTATGCCGGCCCATGCCCCTCCTGCGGCGGGCGGGACCGGTTTTCGATCAATCCCGCCCTTGGCGCCTTCAACTGCCGGGGATGCCAGGGCAAGGGGCGCGACGGGATCGCCCTCATTGCGCTGGCGCGCGGGCATGATCTCAATTCCCGCAGGGGCTTTCTGGAGGCATGCAGCGAGGCGCTTGGCGGCCGGCCCATCCCGTCGCAAGACGAGCGGGAAAGCGATAGCGAGCGGGCCGAACGGCTGGAGCGGATCGCCAGGCGCAAGGCGGAAAACGAAAAGCGGGATGCCGAGAAGGCAGCGCAGCAGAACGACTTTCGCCAGCGGGAGATCGACCGGGCGCGCGGCATCTATCTGCATGCCGGCGATGGGCAGGGCACGGATGGGGCCGATTACTTGAGGCTGCGCACCGGCTATGCCATGGATCCCGGCGTCTTTGCTAATCTCAGGTTTGTTGCGCGCCACACCTATTGGCATGGCCAGGATGAGCGCGGCCTTCCGGTCGACCGTTACAGCGGGCCGGCCCTGATCGCGCCCTTCGTGACGCTGGAGCGGCGGATCATCGGTTGCCACCAGACATGGATCGATATTGCCCATGGGCCGAAATTCCGGCCCGATCTCGGGGTCGACGAGGATGGCGCGCCGCTACCCACGAAGAAGATGCGCGGCCGAAAGACCGGCGGGCTTATCCCCTTGTTCGGTCTCTTGACCGCGACGCGATGGGTCGGCGGCGAAGGCATCGAAAACGGTCTGGCGATTGCCGGATCCGAAGGCTTCCGCGCCGATACCTTCTATTTCGCGGCCGGCGATCTCGGCAATCTCGCCGGGCCGGCGGACCCTGTATCGCGCTTTCGCCATCCGACAGTGACGCAGACCGACAGGCGCGGCCGGGTGATCCCGGTCTGGGTTCCCGGACCGGTCCCGAGACAGGGGCAGGATGCGGATGACGCCATGCAGGTGCCAGATCACGTCGACGAGCTGGTCTTGCTGGCCGATGGCGACAGCGAGCCGGTGTTTACGGCGGCCGCCATGGCGCGGGCTGAGGCGCGGATGGCGCGGAAAGGGCGAGCGATCACCACCTGGTGGCCGCCTGAGGGACAGGATTTTTCAAAACTGATGGCAGGTTGATATGGCGGACAAGAAGAAACCATCCGAAATGCCGGAGGCCGTGCGCGCCAAGATGGCGGAAGCGGCGGCGCAAAGGGCAGGCCGACGCATGGATCCAATTCCGGTCGAGGAGCCTTTGCCGGAGGAAGATCATGTTGAGCTATCGCCCCATGAAGTCCTTGAGGAATGCGCCAGGGAACCGGAAACCGATATCGGAAACGGGCGACGGCTGCGCATTCGCTATGGCGACCGCATTCTCTATGTCGTCCATATCGGCTGGCATGGCTATGACGGGAAACGATGGGTCGAGGATGCATCGGGCGCCATGATCCGCAAGTTTGCCCACGCCACGGCGGAATTCATCGACGAAGAGGCGATAAAGCTCGATTGCACACCGCAGGACCAGGCCGCGATTGAGGCTGGCAAGATTGCGCTGGAGCGCATGCGGCAGATGGGCAAGCCGCCATCCGTCTCATCCGAGATCGACGAAGACCGAATGACCGAACTCGACCAGCTGATCGATGATGCCGAGCAGGCTGGTGCCGACCGCATCCGCATGGGAGCGCCAAAGTCCGATTGGCCGGACGAGATGATCCGCGAATACCAGCAGATCATGAACACGATCAAGTTGGGTCGTGAGGCGGAACGTCAGAAGAAAAAGATGAAGGACGCCACGCACCAATGGAGCGAGTCGGACTATGAGGAATATGACCGGCTGCAAAACCTCGTGAAGCGCATGGATGAAGCGCAGGAAGCGCGCGATGGCCGTATGTCGACCCGCCACACTTTCGCCCGATCATCGGCAGGAACAAACCGCATCAACAACATGCAGGAAGAAGCAAAGCCATATTGCTCGGTGACGGTGGACGAGTTGAATGTCGATGACTACGCCGTCAACACCCAGAATGGCACCTTGCGGTTTTTCCGCAAGGAGGTGGACGATGGCGCCAAATGGGTGGTGCGGCTTGATCGCCACAAGGCATCGGACCGGATATCGAAGATCGTGGATGCGTCCTTCGTTCCGGATACCGCCTGTTATCTCTTTGACCGGTTCCTGACCACGATACAGCCCAATCCCGACATCAGGGCCTTCTTGCAACGGCTGTTCGGCTATTGCCTGCTGGGAGCGAAGTCAGAACAGATCCTGGTGTTCTTCTACGGGATTGGATCAAACGGCAAATCGACGCTGCTCAAGGTCATCGGCGACATCATGGGTGATTATACGGTCACCATGTCGATCGACAGCTTTGCCGGGGAGGGGCGGCGCGGCGGCGGGGATGCGACGCCAGACCTGGCGCGATTGCCGTCGTCGCGGTTTGTTGTGGCCTCCGAGCCGGAGGAGGGGATCAAGCTCAAGGACGCGCTCATCAAGGTCTTGACCGGCGGGACCAAGATACCGGCGCGAAGGCTGCAGGAGGATTTCTTCGAATTCATCCCGAAATTTCAGATGATCATCGATGGGAACCATAAGCCCGTGATCCGTGACAACTCCGATGGTACGTGGCGGCGAGTGAAGCTCATCCCCTTCCTCGTGCAGGTGCTCAAGGATCAGGTGGATAAGGATCTGTCCGCGAAGCTGATGGCTGAAAAGGATGGCATCCTCGCGTGGATGGTGCGCGGCGCCCTGGAATATCTCAACTATGGTCTGCGCATCCCTGAGGGCATTGAAGCCGCCACGGCCGAATATCGGGAGGAAAGCGACCCTGTCGGCGCGTTCATCCGCAATGCATGCTTCGTGACCGGCGTGGACACCGACCGTGTCGAACCAGACGAGCTGCACATCGCCTATCTGCACTATGCCAAGCGGGAGGGCCTGTTCCAGTTCAACAGCCACTCATTTGGCAAGCGGCTCACAGAACAGATGATGAAGGCATGGCTTGGGCCTGATGGCCAGATGCACCAGTTCGTCCGCAAGCGAAACAACGGCACGGAATATCGCGGCCTTCGCATCAGGCCAGAATTCGCCAAGCAAACCGGTGCGCCACCGTCCGACGACGAGATGGAGAGGGATTTTGACCCATTCGAACGCGTCTAACCCGGACCCCTTGTCTGTACTTAACGGGCGCAATTGCGGCCATCGGGTCCGTGCCGTCTATGCGAGGGGTCAGGGGAACGGACGCAACGGACACATGGACTGGCATCACGGACACATGGCGGAAAAGGCAATAGTGCAATGATTACAATGCGCACGGACACAACGGACACAACGGACGCTTTGATGGCGCCTACGCATGACGCGAGAATAGGAGTTGGTGAAATCCGTTTGTTATCCGATGAGTGAAGATGCGAAGCAGAGCCTTATCATTACACGATATGGCAAAGCGTCCGTTGTGTCCGTTGTGTCCGTTGGCGTTGAATTCATTACATAAAATGGCATTGGCCTATGTGTCCGTAAAATCGCTTGATGTGTCCGTTCCGTCCGTAATTCTTAAAAACAAGGTGAACCATGAAGAAAATCGGCATTGAAGAGCTTTTGACCTGGGCATTCACCGTGGAATTGCCGAAGGTTTCCGCAGATCGCGACTGGATTGCCGGACTGCCAAGCATCGGCTTCGCATCGGCTTCCGGCATGTTGACCGAGACGCTGGCGCTTGGGACGATCATTGACCGCAGCCCGAATGCGTTCGGGGTTATTCCCTGCAGCATCGATACGGGCGAGGCGCATCCGGACGCGATGCGGGTCGGCGACGCAGTCCGTGGACTTGGCGACATGGCGTTCGAGATTGGCGAGGGATGGGCACCTTTCCCGGAATGGGAAGATCCCCATGGCGTCATCGCTCCGGAGATTGCCAGCATTGCCGCAGGCTATTGCGCCCGCGACGGTCGTGTGAACGGACGGCACATCTTCACACTGGTGACCACTTGCGCCGTGCTGATGAAGCGGCCGGACTGGACAGCCGATCAGCCCGAGGTGGTCGTGGTCACCAACAACGGAAACCCGGCATGGTTCGTGAAGCGCTATGCCAAGGATCGCATGGGCCGGTCCGTTCCCTACGAAGACAATGGCTATGACGTGAAGCGGCAAAGGCCCGTGAAGGGCGCCTATCGCAAGTATCGCATTAACGGATCGATCCGCGCTGCCGTCGTGGGTCGCATCGAGTGGCAACTGTGGCAGCACGCGCTTTTGACACTGCGTGACGCGCTGGCGGGCAAGCTTGAAGGGCATGATTTGCTTCCCTTCACCCCACGCATGGAGCCTTGGAGGGGGTCGCAGAATCCAGCGCCCATATCTCAAGCCATTGAAAGTGCTGCATAATAAATATGCGAACCCCCGCTTGACGCGCGGACCATGTTTGGTGCACATTAAGCACACTGTAAAAGATCAGACGAACCCGCTAGGCGAAAGCCCGGCGGGTTTTTCGTTTCCGGCCCGAAAGCCGAGGGAGGCGAGACGACGGGGCAGGCGGGTCGCCGCCGCCGGCCGGCCGCACCCCCCTCTTGGGTCCTTCCCTGATACCCCCACCGCGCGGGCCGGGGCGACCCCGAGCGCTTGCCAGTGAAGCTGGCCGAAAAATTGGGTTGTCGCGGTTGTCGCGGTTGTCGTTTCTGGTTGTCGAATGAAAAGGATCATCAGGTGACTGACGATCAGATGGTCATGCATACGATGGTGCAGATCAGCGCGCGTGACGGTGTCTCAAAACAGGCTGTAGCAAAGGCGGTCAGGAAGCTTCTCGCAGACAAGCCGGATACGCCGGTAGAGCGAGGCGCTAATGGACAGATCCTGCGAGTGTCGCTGGCTCACTACGATCACTTTCGTCAGAGGCATGTGAACCCGGCGAAAGCCAAGGCAGAGATCCGATCGCCCGACGAGACAAGGCTGCATGCGCCATCGGGTGAGAGTTTCGATGAGGCCCGGCGCCAGTCCGAATGGCTGAGGCTCGGCCGCGAGAGGCTTCGCCACCAGGAAGAGATCGGGCAGCTCCTGCGCAAGGACAAGCTGGAGCAGGCGCTTGGGTCGGCTGCAGCCAGCATACAGGCTGATATTCGTCGCCTTGCCAACCGCGCCGATGACCTGGCCATGGCGGTGTCGAAGGAAGGCGTGCACGGCGCAAGGATATTGTTGCGCGAGATCGCCATCGAAATTGGAAACAAGGTTGCGGATCATCTATCGGAAATCGCGGACGCGGCGCCCGAATATGACGAGCTGATAGAGGCAAAGGCAGAGTGAACGCCCATCCCGGAGCACTCAGGTTTGTGTCGTCGACATTGTCGAGGCTCATCCGTCCAGCGCCTCCGCTGCCATTTCCGGATTGGCTGCAGAAAAACATCGTCCTGGTGGATGGGCCAAGGAAAGACGAGCTTTGGTCGCCTGTTGATGCGCCATATCTCGTGGAAATCGCGGCGTGCCTCAGCCAAGAGCACCCTTCCACTCTGGTTACGGTGCGCAAGTCACAGCAGACAGGCGTATCCATCCTGGCACTGGCGTGGATGCTCTACATCGCGGAACTTTGCCCTGACAATGCGCTTTACGGGGTGCCGGGTATATCGGCGCTGCAGGACGTCAATAGCGGCAAGCTGCAGCCCTTGATCGACGCGTGGCAGACGAAGACTGAAAAGTCGGTGATCTACCCCGCCACTTCAAGGTCTGGGTCAGGATCGACAACCTACGAAAAAAAGTTTGCCGGAGGGTCGCTCTATCTGGCGAATGCCAACACCGTCATGGATCTCTCGGCAAAGACGATCCGATACGGGGTGAAAGACGAGGTTTCGAAATGGCAGGTTCTTCCGAATGGCGCCGATCCTGAGAACCTGTTTTTCGGTCGCTTCACCGCTTTCCGGCGGCAAAAAAGCTTCAAGATTTTTGAGCTTTCCACCCCCGAGCTGGATAGCGGAAGCGCGTTGCAGGACGACCCAAGTCACTGCCGTATAGACCGATCGTTTCGGAAGTCGGATCAGCGGTTTTGGAACATTCGTTGCCCGGAATGCAACTTCGAGCAAGTTCAGTTTTTTGGCAATCTGCGGATCAACGAGAAGCGGCCTCACGAAACGCGCTATCTGTGTGAGAATTGCGGTCACGAGATCAGCGAGATGGAAAGGGTATTCGCCGTTCGGTCCGGCCGCTTCATCGCCACGCAAAGTGGACCGGATCGGCATCCCGGCTTTCATGTCGATGCCTTTGTCTCGCTGATGATGTCGTACGAGGCCATTGCCGAGGACTACATCAAGTACCGCGAAAAAGGCGAGCCGGGGATGAAGGACTTCAATAACGTTGTCCTCGGTCTGCCATATGCGATGAAGGGCGACGCGCCTGATCACGTCAGGCTCATGGAGCGGCGCGATCATAGCCTGATCCGGGGACACATTCCGGCCTCAGGCCTTGTCTTTGTCGGGTCTGCCGACGTGCAGATGAACGGCATCTGGTATCTCTTCAAGGCCTATGGGCCTGACAGGCAGAGCTGGAGGGTGGACGCAGGGTATATCGAAGGCCCGACCGACGACCCACACGGCGGCGCATTCGTCAAGCTTGAAGAGCTACGGCAAAAGCAATGGCCGGATGCCTACGGTCGCGCCAGGCGCGTCGATCTGTTCGGCATCGATTCCGGCTATCGCAGCCACGTGGTCTACACATGGTGCCGGGGCAAGGCTGGCGTCATGGCGCTCAAGGGTGAGGATGGGTGGTCCCGACCCCCGATTGGTCAGCCAAAGCCTGTCGATATCAATTTCAATGGGCAACGCATTCGCAACGGATGCAATGTCTGGGCTGTCGGAACATGGTCGCTCAAGGGCGTGTTTTATTCGAACCTGCGAAAAGAGGGGCGAGCATCGGGGCGTGAATTTGATCCTCCCGGCTTCTGTCATTTTGGCGGATGGCTGGACGAGGTCTATTTTAAACAGATCACGTCTGAATATCTCGGTCAGACCAAGATCAAGCATCGAATGGTGCAGGCATGGATGCCGCGTCAGGGTGAGGAAAATCACCTGCTGGACTGCGAAGTCTATGGCGATGCGCTTGCCGACTATCTTGGCGTCAACCGGATGACGGTCGACGAATGGCAGCAGCTCGCTATGATGCGTGGCGTGCCTGACGATATCGTCAATCCAGAACTCTTCGCGCCGGCGCCGATCCTGGCGGCCTCTCAGGCTGGGGATCAACCGCCGGCCGCGGCGGATACCGAGGCAGAAACCCATGATGACGGCGAAAGCTGGCATCGTTCCGTGTCCTTTTGGGATCGTTGATCATGGCATTCACGCAGACCGATCTGGACGCGATCAATGCGGCGATCGCCACGGGCGCCAAGCGCGTGCGTTTCCAGACGCACGAGGTTGAATACCATTCGATCGCCGAGATGCTTCGGGCTCGCGACGTGATCAGGGCAGAGATCGAAACGCCACCCGCCAACGGCGGCGCCATCTTCGCCCGCTACGAAAGCGACTACTGATGAACCTTATCGATTCCACGATTGCATGGTTCAGCCCGGAGGCTGGATTGCGGCGCGCCCATGCCCGGCAGCTGCTGGACATGGGACGAGACTATGCCGCGGCCGGGAGTGGTCGCCGCAACAGCAACTGGAGATCGCGAGGGACATCCGCAACGACTGAAGTTGGTGCGGCTCTATCGGCGCTTCGCGACCGTTCCCGCGCCTTCGTGCGTGATAATTGGGCAGGCCAGCGCATCCTGGATGTCCTGGTCGGTCATGCAGTCGGAACCGGCATCATGACGGTTCCGGATACCGGGTCTGACCGGGATGACCGGCGTTATCGCAATGCACGCGAAGCGTGGGAAGAGAGTTCTGACATTGAGCGCGTTCTCGACTATGGGGGGCAACAGGCTCTCATGGTCAGGTCGATGGCTGAAGGTGGCGATTGTGTTGCCCGGCACCTGGTGACGCGGATTGACGACCAGCGCGGTGTCGTTCCCTTTCGCCTGCAGGTTATAGAGGGCGACCTGATCGATACGAGCCGCGATAGCCGCATTGTGCGCGGTGGGACGGATGAGCGAACAAGGCTCGGTGTCGCGCTAGGTCAATGGAATGAGCGCCTTGGTCTCTACCTTCATCCGCAGCACCCTGGCGATCAGGACGTTGTGAAAGTCGAGACATCGATCCTTGTCGACTGGTCGGATCTTTGCCACCTTTATCGGCCGATGCGCGCCGGGCAATTGCGTGGCATTCCGGTGTTCACGCCCGTGCTGCTTCCGGGCCGTGACGTCGGCGACCTGATGGAAGCCGTCATCGTCCAGCAAAAGACGCAAGCGAGCTTTGCCGGATTCATCAAGCGTCAGGCCGGCGGTATGAACCCGCTTGCGGCGAAGGAAGATCCGAAGACTACGCAGCGGATCACCGAAATCCGGCCAGGCCAGATCCAAGATATTGGTGAGGCCGATATCGTTTTCGCAAACCCGTCCAGCACGTCCCAGTTCGAGCAGGCGGCGATGATGGCGCTGATGGCCATGGCGGCCGGCGCAGGCATTACCTACGACCAGTTGACGGGGGACTTGCGACAGGCAAACTACTCCTCGCTACGCGCTGGTAAAATCGAGTTCCGTCGCCTGATCGAACAGCTGCAATGGCATGTGATCGTGCCGATGCTCTGCCGGCCGGTAGACCGGAAATTTGAACAGATTGCCGTGATGGCCGGGATACTGCGTCGCAAGCCCGAAGGCTATCGCGTCAAGCACGTCATGCCCGCGATCGAGCCGATCGACCCCAAGAAGGATCTGGAAGCGGACATTCTTGCGGTGCGGTCGGGCCGAATGTCGCCGCAGGAATTCATCTCCGGATGGGGACGGGACTGGCGCACGATCGTCACTGATTTCGAAGCGTTTTTCAGTTTCTGCGACGCCAACGGGCTTCAAGGACTGATGTTCGATCTGGACCCGCGCCGGCCACAAAGCGGCGCGGCCCCGCAAGCACAAGCAGGAGGCGGCAGCAATGACTAGCGTCATTCATCTCCCAAAGATGCACCGCGACGCTGAGTTGCGCGCGGCATCCTACGACGAGACCGACAATACGATCGAAGTCATTTGGACAACTGGAGCAACCGGGCGGCGCGTGACATGGATGGAAGGCGAATTCGATGAAGAACTCGTCGTCGATCAACGCAGCGTCCGGCTTGATCGCCTGAATTCCGGCGCGCCTTTCCTGGACACGCACCAGCGATGGGGGCTTGATGCCGTCATCGGATCCGTCGTTCCCGGTACTGCCCGCGTTGAAGGAGGGCGTGGCTTCTGTCGCGTCATGCTCTCGAAAGCCGATGGCGCGGCTGATCGGGTGGCGCGCATTGTGGAAGGCACCGTCAAGAACATATCAGTCGGTTACCGCATCTGGGCTGTCGAGAAGAAAGAGCGGGATGGCGCGGTGCCATTGCACCGTGTGATCGATTGGGAACCGTGGGAGATTTCCGCAGTGCCGGTACCTTTCGATGCTGGTGCGCAAATCCGATCCGGAGACCAGGACGGTCTTTTCACGTGCCGCGTCGATCGGGCGCTGGCCGACGTCAACGCGACCCGTCGTATCCGCATGGCAATGCAGCAGCGGCAATATCAATTGGTCGGATAGCGCCTTCGCCACCGCCAAATCCGCCAACGGCGGCGCCCGTATCAGCCATTGGGCCGGCAACCAAAACAGGATTACAATCATGAAACATTATCGCTTTGTGGCGGTAGCCCTTGTGCTTGCCGCCCTTCCGCTCATGGCAGCTATGCTGATGGGCTATACTGCGTCCGATGCGGTCGCAGCTTCGATCACCGCACCCGACATGTTCCATCAGATCGCGCGTGGCTGGTCTGGCGAGCACGTCATGGCCTTCTGGCCAGCGCTGATAGCCTTGCGGTCCGATCTCGATACGCTTTTGAAGAAGGCCGAAAAGAAGATCGGCGAGATCAAGGATGATACCGCGCCTGACGCAGCACGGTCCATCGAAGCCGAGCACAAGACGCTGCTGGACGAAATCGAGGCCAAACGCGCCGAAATTGCAGCAGAGGAAAAGCTTGGGGATCCGGCCACCCGAGGCCAGGATCAGAACGGCCAGCAGCAGAGCCGCGCTGAAGCGAACCGTGCGGCCGATATTCTCGACATCGGCACCCGTGCCGGAATGGATGCGCCCGCCATCCAGGACGCCATCCGCAACGGCACCAGCCTTGATGCCTTCCGTACCCGTGCTTTCGACTTCATGGTCGAACGCCAGAATGGCAATCGCACCGACCCGGCGCGCAGCCGCATCAATCATGACGAGCGTGACGTCGCGCGTGCCGCGTCGATCGAAGCGCTGTCCTACCGGATCGGGTCGCCAGTGCCGCAGAACGGCCCGAGCGCGGCCGCACGCAGCCGCATGGACGATGGCCTCATTCACCTGGCCATGGACTGCCTGGGGGAACGGAACTATCCGCGCAATGCCCGGCAGATCGAAGAGCTGTTCGAGCGAGCGGCCGCCCATACGACGTCAGACTTCCCGATCATCCTGGAAGGTGCGATCAACCGCACGGTTGAGGCACGATACCAGCTTGCTCAGCCGACCTATCGGCGCATCTCGCGCCAGCGGAATTTCCGGGATTTCCGTCCGCATACGTCGATCAAGCTCGGCGACTTCCCGATGCTTGATAAGATCGCCGAGAACGGCGAGATCAAGTACGGTACGCTCACCGAAGGCAAGGAAACCACATCGGTTCTCTCTTATGCCAAGGCGCTTTCCGTTTCGCGCCAGCTCATGATCAACGACGACCTCGGGGCGATCAACGAAATGCTGGCGAGCTACGGCGCAACCGTGGCCCTGTTCGAAGAGATCACGTTCTACGCCAATGCTCTCAACGCGGTGCTGGCGGACGGGCAGACGGTGTTCCATTCCTCGCACAGCAATCTTGCTGGATCCGGCGCTGCGATCGATGTCGACAGCGTCGCGCTCGGACGGGCGGCGATGTCCAAGCAGAAGTCGATCGACGGCAACCCCTTGCTCGCCAATCCGCCGGCCATGATCGTCACGGGTCCTGACCGGATCACGTCTGCTGAGAAGCTGATCGCCAGCATCACTCCGGCGACGGTCGCGACGGTCAACATCTTCTCCGGCCGGCTGACGCCCTTCGATACCGCCCAGATCAGCGGCAACACCTGGTATCTGTTCGCGGATCCGCAGGTCGGATCCAACTATCGTTGGGGCTACCTCGAAGGCTACGAAGCGCCGCGCGTACGCATCGACAATCCGTTCGGCCGCCAGGGCATGGCCATGTCGGTCGAGCATGATTTCGGCTGCGGCGCCGTCGACTTCCGCTACGGCTACAAGAACCCCGGCGCCTGACCTCAATTGACGTGAGCCAAACATGCCGCCGCACCTGACCTGCGGCGGCCCATGCGTCACTCCCAACAAGGAACAGTTCCATGAAAAATTTCGTACAGCCGGGCTGCAACATCACGGTTCCGGCCCCCTCCGGAGGTACGGTATCCGGCAAGATCTGCGTGATCGGATCCCTGATCGGCATTGCGTCAACGACGGCTGCCCAAGGCGTCGACGTAGCCCTGGTGACGGAAGGCGTCTTCCGGTACGCCAAGACGTCGGCGCTTGCCATCGCGGTCGGCGACAAGCTCTACTACGACGCCACCAATAACCTCCTGAACAAGACGGCATCCGGCAATACGCTGGTTGGCACCGCAGTTGCCGCTGCTGCCAACCCGTCCGATACGGTCGACTTCAAGCTCGGCGCGACGACGGTCTGACGATGGTCGACGCTTTTGATCGGCTGGCCTTGGTCAGCCGTGGCACTGTCGAGCGAGTGCATGGCAAGGCCGTGACGGTCTATCCGGTTTCGCGTGTGGACCAGAATGCCAAGCCCAAGCTCTCGCTCGACGAGGCGCCCTATGACACGGTCGCCTGTTTCTATTCCAACACGCTTATGGAAAACGATGCGAAGGCGCAGCCGATGACTGGGAACGGCCGGATGACGCATCGCAGCCTGCAGCTGACAGCTTCGATCCGGATCATTACAGGACGGCAGTTGCTGCCGGGCGATTTCCTGAAACGCACCGCCGACGATGCCCTGTTTACCATCGTTTCGTTCGATCCTGATGGCCTCGGCAATGTGCTTGCCGTGATTGCCGCCGCCAAAGCCCTGCCGGAGGCCTGAGATGCTATCAGCCCATGCCGTGCGCCTCGCGGCAATCGAGATCCTCAGGCCAACGGCTGCCGTCTTGGCCGGGACCGGGTTTCCGACGCTTGCCGGTGCCAATGTGCTCGACAGCCGACAGATCGCGATCGGCGGATTGACAGAGGATGCCGATTATACGCCGGTGCTTTCGGTCTACACCATGGACAGCACGGCGCAATTGCGCGGCCCCATGACCGGCGCCCGTGACACGGCAGCCGATACGATCCTCGATATCGTTGCGGAGCTTGCGGTTGCGGCCAATGACGGGGGAGAGCCATTTGCCGACGCGATGGCAGGGTCCGACCCTGAGGGGTGCCTGGTGCTTGGGGCGCTTTGTGCGCAGGTGCGCTACCAGCTGGAGCGCAGCGACGCCGGACTCTTCTGGCGCCATCTGGTGCGGCAGGTCGAGAAGATAGACTATCTTCCGTTTGGCGCGCCGGAGCTTGGCATCCGATATCAGCGGATCACGATGCGCATGCATCTTTCGATCCGCGACGACGATTTCCAGACCGCGACCGGCGGATTGCCGGAGCCGATCCGCACGGTGCACGCGGCACTGCCTGCGCAAAGTTATGCCAAGGCAAAACTGACTGAACTTGCCGCGCATTTCGCAGCAGTGCCGACGACGCCGCTGACGACGATGCGCGGTGAAATCGGGGCCGGCGGCCAACCCGACGAGCCCGGCGAGACAACGCCACCCGGCTGACATTGTTTGCCGCAATCCCGGACGCAAAACCCGTGCCCACTTTTGCTGGAATTGCTCTAATTGGAGATCCTGCCATGACTGACATTTATGTGCCTGCCGAGGGCAAGCGCATCCGCATGCCGCACGGCCAGCCTGACTGGCCTCAGGACGGGCGCCCCGTCAATCAAGCCAGCGCCTATGAGACGCGCCTCGTGCGCGATGGCGACCTGGTGGTGAAGCCAGCACCCAAGAAGAAGGAGGCTTGATCATGGCCATTCCGTCCAACCTTACAGCGCCGATCCTGACCTTCGATGTCACATCAGGCGGCAGTTTCCAGAACGAAGTCAGGCTTATCCTGCTCGGGCACGGGCTTGCAGCCGGCGAGCTTGCCGAGGGCGGCGTTGCGCTTTGCAATTCGCGCGCGGATGCCCGGTTCCTGGCTGGCGCTGGCTCGATGCTGGAATCCATGTTCATCGCCGCGCGCCGCAATACGCTGACGCAGGAAATCTGGATTGGCCGGGTGGCCGATAGCGGCACGGCGGAGATCCGAACCATCACGGTCGGGACCGTGCCGGCCGCCGGCGGGCAGGGCGTGCTCATGATTGCTGGCGAGATGATCGCCATCCAGATCGCGGCCGGCACATCGGCCATCGCGGTCGCGGCGGCGATCAATGCTGCGATCAATAGCTACTACAACAGCCTGACCGGCGCCTCGCTGCCCTTCACGTCTACTGTTTCGACCAATGTCGTGACGATCACCGCGCGCCACAAGGGCACTTATGCAACGGGAATTGACATCCACATTCCGACGCTGGAAAGCGTGAATGCCTTCGACGGCGTGCTGACTTTCGCAACGACGACGGCAGGCGCCGGCACCCCCTCGGTTGCCAATGTTCTCGCCGCCATGGGTGACGATCCTTTCGAGATCATCATCAGCGCATTCGGCGACAGCACCAATATCGGGCTGCTCGACACGTTCCATGATAATGTCTCGGGGCGGTGGAGCTGGATCCAGCAGCTTTACGGCCACGCTTTCTACCCCAAGACTGACACCAGCACCAATCTGGTGACGGCGGCGCTGGCGAAAGACACCTGGCACCTGACCATGATCCCCCGCTTTGCCTCAGGCGGGTTTGCCGAGCCGGACTATATCTGGGTGTCGTCGATGGTGGCGCGGGTGGCGGAGTGGTTTGCCGGCGGGGCCAATGGCGACGTGTCGCGAAACCAGTCCGGCCTCCCCGTGGTGGGTCTCACGCCGCCGCGCGACCGGGCCTACTGGATGGATTATGCCACGCGCGATGCGTTCCTGAAAAACAGCGTCTCGACCTGGAAGATCGGCACCAATGGCGACGTGTTGATCGACAAGATCATCACGCAGCAGCAGACCAGCGACGGGGCGCCGGATACGACCTTCCGGGACATCCAGCGGGTCTACCAGCTGTCCTATCTCCTGAAGCGGCTTCGCGCGGCGCTGGCGGCCGAACATTCCAACAAGGCGATTGCCGACAGCAATCCGACCAATCTGGACGCCCTGACGACGGTGCGCGACATCAAGGCGACGCTGGCGCATGCCTATCTTACCATGCCCGGCGTGGTGGAAAATGCAGTCGCGGCGATCGAGTCCATGGTGGTCGAGCGCGATACCGAAAACGCCAACCGGGTGAACATCCGGATCAATGCCGACTTCGTCAACCCGCTCGATATCCTGGCGGGTCTCGTGCGCGCCTATAACCAGTTCAGCTAACCCGACGCATCAGGAGACAAAAATCCATGTCCAGAGATTTTGGCGGGCGCATCAGCATGCGCCTTTCCACGGGCGAGCTGATCTCGCTGCGCGGCACGCTCAACATGTCGACTTCAGGGCAGTCGAACGAGGCGGTCACCAACAGCGATGGCACGGTGAGCCGGATCGGCACCCCGAAGCCTCGCACGTGCGAGATCACGTTCGAAGATGGCGGTATTGACCACGACGCGCTGATGAAGGCGCCACGGTTCAATGTCACGATCGACGAGGACTTCACCAGCGTGCAGCACTTCTTCCCGGATGCCTTCGTCGTGGGCGATCCCATGACGAACCGCATGAATGGCGAGGTGACGGGCCTCACCATCAATTCCGCCAGCTACACAAGGACCGGCTGACATGGTGACCGTCAAGCTTTCCAGGGAATACCGGGTCGGTGACGTGACGTTCGACGCGGTCGAATTGCGCGAGCCGACCTATAAGGATGCATTCATGGACGGGATCGGCCGTCCGGAGGAGTGGCAGCCGGCGGGCAAGGGGAGCGTGATGCGCATCTCCTATCCAGACGTGATCGACAAGTATCTGCAGAAGCTGATCACCAGCCCCGGCTATGAAAAGATCGGGCAGATCTCGGCTGCCGATGCGGTGCGGCTGGAAAGGGCGGTCTGCGATTTTTTTCGCGAGCCGGTGGAATAGAGGAAGCGGCGGACTTCCTCGTGTTCCGCATGGGATGGCAGCCCTCTGAAGTCGAGGGCAAGCCGCTCAGCCATATCATCCACTGGATTGACCGGCTTTCGAAGATGCCGAGGAAGGGCAGATCATGAGCGTGGATCTCAAGATCGACGACAAGGACCTTGCGCAACTGCGCCGGGCGATCGAACGCTTGCCCGGCGAGATCAAGACCAAGGCGATGCGCCGGGCGATGAGCCGGTTAACGGCCATGGCCAAGACGCGGATCGTGGCGCGCAATGCGCCACATACGAAGATGCCGCCTGCCCTGGTGCGAGCCATGACGACGGGCCATTTCAATGCCGGGGGGAATAGCTCGCGGCTTGTGGTGCAATCGGGGTGGGTCCATCTGCAAAAGCTTGGGGCCGTGCAGACCGATAGCGGCGTCTTCGTCAACCTTCGCGGCTCCTACAAGCACGCATTTCAGGCGACGATGAAGAGCGGTCATGTCGGCATTTTCGCACGGATCCTCGAAACGCAGATGCCTGGCGTCAAGCACAAGCGCGAGCAGATTGTTGAGTTGTTCGCGGCAAACCCGGCGCATGCGATCACCAAAAAGCCGGACATCTATCTGGAGGTTTTGGCGGAGTTGATCGAGAGCCATCTCTTTCCGCGCTACGCGCACGAAGTCACCCGGCTGTTGCCGGCTTAGGGAAAAGACCCATGGCAAACCGACAAATCAAAGCCGAGCTGGAGATCGACGGCAAGGACAATACCAGCGCCGCATTCAAATCGGTCGCAGCCCGCATGGGGCAGGTGGAGAAGCAGATTGCCCGGTTCAATCGGACGGCGGAGGCGTTCAACAGCCGGGTTGGGCAGATCCAGCGCAGCGCGTCCGGCTACAACCGCGTGATGGAGCAGATCAACAAGACGACAGACCTGATGCGGATCGGCATCATGGGTTATGGAGCGCTTGAGGTCGGGCGGTTCGTCCAGGGGGCTGTTCTGGATTTTGCCGCGCTGGAGCGCCAGATGGGGCGGATCGGGATTACGGCTGGAGCAAGCGCCGAACAGACCGAGAGTGCATTTGCGGCTGTCCAGAAGATCTCAAAAGACCTGTCCTATGACAGCGTCCAGCCTGCGATTGATGCGCTGGATACGCTGGTTGCGTCGGGCAAGTCTTTGGATGAGGCCCTGGCCTTTCTTCCGTCCGTGCTTGCCACGGCACAGGCAACGGGTGCCGCTACGTCCGATATTGCGAATACCGGCCTCAAGGCCGCCGATGCGCTCAAGATCGAAGCGACGCAATTGCAGCGCGCTTTTGACATCATGGTGACCGGCGGCAAGGCAGGCCAGTTCGAATTAAAGGATATGGCGCAGTATATTCCGGGGCTCGCCAACAGTTTCGCGACGCTCGGTTACAAGGGCGAAGAAGGCCTGAAGCAGCTGGTCGCCATTCTGCAAACGATCCGCGAAGACACCGGTGACGCAAGTTCCGCCGCCACGCAGGCGCAGAACATATTCGGAAAAATGTTTTCCGAGGAGACATCCAACAAGTTCAAGAAGTTTGGGATCGATCTGCGATCAGAAATGCAGGCGGCTGCGAAGGCGGGCGAAGACGCGGTATCGGCCTTCGTTCGGCTTTCCAATGAAGCTATTGATGGCGACTTGTCGAAGTTGCCACTCCTGTTTTCCGACCAGGAGTTTCGTCTCGGCATGCAATCACTGATGACCAGCCCAGAGAGCTTGCAGAAGTTCTTTGATGTCATGAACTCTGCCGAGGTCGACGGCACTGTTTTCCGCGACGTTCAGAGGGTTATTGGCGATACGCAAGGCAGTATCGACCGGATGGCCTCTAGCTGGGAAAAGCTGAAAACGAGCATGGGCGGCGCCATTGCCGGGCCAGCAACCGCCGTGATGGATGCAGCCACAAGCGATCTTGATCGCGGTACTGCTATCCGCAAGGCGCTTGAAGACCAGGGGATGGGCTATCTCCAGCGCGAAAGCTGGATGGCTCTCAATATGCCATTGGGGTCATGGTCGCAAGGCCGCGAACTCGACAAGCTCGCGCTCAAGGGCGGTTACAGCGATCCTGAATTCATCGACCGGATGCGACAGGGTCCAGTAAGACCTGAGTTCGAGGGGCCGCAGATGCCGGAGTTTCCTGGCTTTTCGCGCCCGCGCATACCGGTTCCGAGGCCGGGCTCATTGGGTGAGCCGGTCTATTCACCGACATTCGATGCGGCGGTTGCGGAAGCAAGACGAGGAATGCCGTCCGGCCCGATCGCCCCGCCAACAGCGCCCATCGGAGCATCGACATTGAGCGATGCCGCTGAGAGCGTCAGGCAATTGCGCATTGAATTGCCTGATCCATCCGAGATCAAGGACGCGCTCAAGATCGATCTGGGCTTCCGTGAGGAAGGCGACTATGCCAGCCGGTCCATTGCGGCCGGAGGAAAGGACGCCGCGGCCGAAATCGAGAAGTCCGCAGCCTTTATCAAGGTCGCCGGCTACGATGTGTCGGGGGCGATCATGGATGCCGCCCGGCAACTGACTGCGGCGGCTGGCAACCTGAGCGGGGCGATTGGAAGGCTTGGCAACTTCAGCAACCCGCCGCGCCCGGTAAGCGGCAATATGGGCGAGAGCATGCCGGCATCCGCCAACCGGCCGGCAAGCCCCGGAAGAAGGACCTGACATGCGCGACTGGACGAAAACGCTGCGGCGCGCCAGCTATCGCGGCGTGCCGTTCTGGGTATCGCTTGACGATTTCGACGGAGGCAAGCGGCTGGTGCGGCATGAATATGCCGGGGGGCGGCATACCTTTGTGGAAGAAATGGGGCTTGCGACTTCAGGCATTGAAGTCACCGGCTATTTGATCAGCGACGAGAGCGATATCGAGGCGACGGCGCTCGGCACGGCGCTGCTGGCGCCCGGTCCCGGTCGGCTGGTGCTGCCGATATCCGGCGGGCAACTGGCGACAGCGGAAAGTTTTCGGCGGTCCTGGGAGAAGGACCGGCTGGGGCATATCGCGCTGTCGATGTATTTCGTGCCTGCTACCAACGCACCCATTGCGGCGCTCGGGGCCGTCGATGTGATCGCCGCTTTCGCGGCCAATTTCGCGCCTGCGATGGCGGGCTTCGGGAGGTTGTTCTGATGGCTGCGGATCGCAATGTGATCCTCACCTGGCTTGCCGATCTTGCGGCGGCGCTGGTGAGCGATCCGGAGGATGCGGCCGACTTTGCGAGACGGGTCGCGGTTGCCGCCGCATTGCCTGCCGATGGTTTCGCGGCCGAGGCCATGGACCTGATGCGGGTGGTGGCGGAAAGCATTGACGGGGCTGACGGCTTTGGCCGGATCGTGCCGCCTGCCTCTGCCGATGGCGAGACAGGGGATGCGGCTGCCGTGATGGTCGCGATCGGGCTTGCCATTGCAGGCGCGCGGATCGACTGGCCGTCGAGGCCTAGGGCGCGTGCGGCACGGCAGCAGATTGCCGATGCGGGGGAGCGCGGGCTTGCGGTGGCGTCGGCCATGGGCGGCGATGGGGCTGAGCTTTACGGCTGGCTTTCCTCCGTGATCAGCACCAGCGTGCGAGTTGTCTCCGATCTCGCCGCCAATGCCGTGCCTGTGGTGAGGGTGGAAACCGGGCTTTCGCTGCCATCGACCGTGCTGGCCTATAAGCTCTATGGCGATGCCGGTCGTGCGCAGGAGATCGTTGACATCTCCGGCACGATGACGCCCGCCATCATGCCGACGAGTTTCGAGGCGCTGGCGTCATGATCCTTGAAAAAATCACATGCCCCGGCCTGCCGCCGATCAAGGCTGTGACGATCAATGTCTCGGCCGAAGAAGCGGTGCGCAGCGCTCAGCTAGACCTTGTAATCACCGGACCAGGCATACCGGTATCGGAAGAACAGCCGGTGCAGTTGTTTGCCAGAAAATCTCTCATGCTGACAGGGTATGTGAGAGATATCGACACAGGATATGATGCGGAAGCCCGCGATCTGGGTGTCAGTCTCGTGTCTCGCACAATCGATTATGTGGAATGCTCGGCTGACCATCCCACAGGGGAGTTTCTGAATAAGGACATCGTGACGATCGCACGCGAGCTTGATGCTTTCGGGATCGGCATTGAAAGCGACATGCGTTTTCCAAGCGAGCCCCGTCACAAGGTTATGACAGGCGAAAGCCCCTGGTCATCCATAGAGCGCCGCTTGCGGGGGCGCGGGGCGCTTATACATGACACTGAAAAAGGCCGGATAAAAATTGCGAACAAGCCCGGAGGGCGCCATGCCGGCGGCCTCGTTCGAGGGAAGAACATTCTACCGGGTGCCAGGGCAAGATTTAGTTCGGAGGGCCGATACAGCGAGATCAAGGTTCGCGGGCAGGCGACTGATGGCGTCGACAAACAGCAGCTGCGGCCCGAAGCCGTGGCGCGCGACAGGGACGTCATGCGGCATCGCCCGCTTATCCTTTATCACGAGGGCGAAACAACCGTTGACCGCATGAAGCAGCGGGCCGTTTGGGCCGCGAAGCGCATGGCTGGCAAGGGTGTAACCGCCAGTGTACCGGTGACTGGATGGCGTGATGCCAGGGGGAAAATCTGGCAGCCAAATTGGCTGGTGCCGGTCTATGACGACTTGCTGGGCATCAATGGCGATATGATCATCAAGGCAATACGCTTCATGCAAAACGATAGCCAAGGGACTGTCGCGGTTTTGGAGCTTGCCGATCCGCGCGCGCTTGGCGGGGAAAATCCGCGGGGCAAGACGGGCAAGGCCTATGCCGCGCCCGGAGCAATCGAAGCCGATTATGCGGACGAGTAGGGATGGCTTGATATGATCGGGCGGCGGTTTGAATTCGACGGGCGCAACGAAGAGCGGGGCGGGCAACAGTTCGTTTCCGGGCGCGGCGCCTATCGGGATGGCCATACAGGCATCCACCGGATCGAGACATTCGGCCTGGCAACCTCGCCACCCAAGGGTGCCAAAGGGCTGCTGATTTCGCCGAACGGTAATCCGGATGAGGCCTATGTGCTGGGTGGCGAGCATCCGCAGCATAGGCCGGGCAATCTGCCGGCCGGCGGGACTGCGCTTTATGACGGAAGCGGCAACATCATCAGCCTCGTCGGCGCCAAGATCCGGCTGGTGGCGCCGCTGTTCGAGTTTGTCGGCAACATGACGGTGCAAGGCAATGTGACCGTGAGCGGGTCCGTGACGGACGGCGACGGAAATAACGGGGCGTAGGCGCCTGAGTTTGGATCATCGGGTCAAGCCCGATGATGACCCAAAGAAAGATCCGAGAAAAAACACATGCTGAAAGTGACCGCTGTTGATGGCGAGCGGGAGCCTTATCGCGCGCCCGATCTGATCTGGGATGGCGTGATGGGCAACATCGCCATCAACGGGCTCGACCATCCCGACGCGCCGGGGGATATCAGGGCAGGCCAGGGGCTGGCGACGCAGGTGCTGATCTGCCTGCATACCGATCGCCGTGTCGAGACAAGCGAGCTTGACGAGGGTGAGGAAAACCGGGGGTGGGTCGGTGACAGTTTCGACCTTGCGGAGGGTGAAGAACCCTTGGGGTCACGGTTGTGGCGTTTAAGGCGGAGGGGGATCTATGACGGCATCGAAATCGATGTCGAGGATTACGTTCGCGAGGCGCTGCAAACGCTTGTCGACCAGGGCGCGGTGGTTTCCATCGACGTCACGGTGACCGTCGACCGGGCGGCCAGCCGCGTGGACTATGAAGTCGCGCTTTACGGGCGCAAGGGCGAGCTTGCCTATTCGCAGAAATTCGAGATCCTTTGGAGGCAGATCGATGCCGTGGCCCATCCGCTCGCCGCTTGAGGCGTCGCAGCGCCTGCGTGGCGCTTTTCGCCAATATATGCCGGGCACCGATTCCGCGCTCAAGAACAATTTCGTGACCGTGATCGTCAAGGTGATCGCGGTCCTGGCGCATGAATTCGAGCTTCGCATGGGGCTCCTGTCGAAGCAGATGTTCATCTCGACCGCGACAGGCCAATGGCTGGTGCGGCGATGCGCCGATATCGGCATCTATCGCAAGCCGGCGGCTGCCGCCTCTGGCGTGGCGATCGGAACGGGATCGCCTTCGACGGCCTATCCGGCCGGCATTCGCCTGATATCCGGATCGACGGTCTATATCTCCACCGCAGAGGCCACGGCCGATGGCGACGGGGATATCAGCCTGCCGATCGCGGCTGAGACGGCAGGGTCTGCCGGCAATCGCGATGCGGATGGGCTGATGGCGCTGGCCGATCCCGTGCTCTATCCCGATCTTTCCAGCGAATGGACTGTCGGACCCGACGGGCTTGGCGGCGGCGCCGATCTCGAAGATCTGGAAAGCCTGCGCGCGCGCGGATTGCAGCGCCAGCAGAACCCGCCGGGTGCGGGCACGCTCACCGACTACGAGCGGATCGCGCTTGGCGTGCCTGGCGTGTTCAAGGCATGGGCCTACCGCGTGCCGAATGCGCCGGGGTCGATCCTGCTGCTGTTCCTGTTTCAGGGGCGCGATGGCGGCATTCCCGAAAGCGGCGATGTTGCCGCCGTGCAGGCGGCCATTGACGCGGCACGGCTGATCCGGGTGGATGACAGCGTGGCTGCAGCTCCTGCCGAGCGCATCGTCGATGTCGAGATTTCAGGGCTTTCGGGCGATACGCCCGATATCCGCGCGCAGATTGCCGCTGCGATCGCGGCCATGTTCCTGGCGCGATGCCGGCCGGGCATCGTTGGCGACACGTTCACGCTGTCGCGCTCGTGGATATCGGAGGCAATCTCCGGCGTGACGGGCGAAGACCGCCATGTGCTGGTGGCGCCAGCGGCCGATATCGTGCTGACCTCGGGGCAGTTCCCCGTTTTGGGTGATGTCGACTATGCGTGACAGCGGGCTCAACACGCGGATCACGGTGGCCAGCGCCCCTGATGGCGTGACGACGGTCGCGGTGCCATGGGATGTGCTGGCCAATCCCGGCAATGATGACCTGTTGTCGCCGGCTTTGGCCGCATGGCCGCAGGGACCGGCCTGGGGCACGCCCGATGGCGAGGCCATGCCACAGACCCACGGGCTTGCGCGGCTGACGCGTGTCATCGTTGACACGTTTCAGGTGCTTTATGCCAAGGCATATCAGCTGATCCGGGAAAGCTCGGTCTCCGGCGTGAGCCTGCTTTTGCCGGAATGGGAGCGGGATTTCGGGCTGCCGGACAAATGCGTCGGCTCGTCGGGCAGCGTGGAAGAGCGCATCCGGGCGCTGGAGGCGAAAGTGGCGGCCGGCGTGGTGGCGACCGGCGGCGACTTCATCCGGCTTGCCGCAAGCTATGGCTTTGTCATCGATATCGAAGAGCCGGCCATTTTCGAATGCGGCTTTTCCGAATGCGGCGGAGAGCACACGGTCGGCGATGCCCGGCAGGAAACCTATTGGATCGTGCGGGTGACCGACCTTGCCGTTGATTATTTCCTGGCGGGCGAGGGGGAATGCGGCTTCACGCCGCTTTTCTCCTATGGCGAGGCCGAACGGCTGATCTGCCTGCTGCAAAAATACGCGCCTGGATGGACGACGCCCGTCCTTTACGACGCCTGATCAGCCCAAAAGAGGGATAGACCATGAGATATCATGCGCCGTCCGGATCGACTGATCCGGACGCAGACTATGTCGACCGCAATACGCCAGCCGTGCCGGTCGGGTCCAAGGTGCCGGCTGCGGTTTTCAACTGGATACAGCGGGAGATTGTCGACGTCATCGAAAAATTCGGCCTCACGCCCGATGACGAGCTGCAGCTGGCTGCGGCGATACGAAAGAGCCTGTCGATCTATAATCGCACGCAGGTCTTTACGTCGTCCGGGACCTTTACCGTGCCGGACGGGGTCACCTCGGTTGAGGTCGAGGTGTGGGGCGCTGGTGGTGCTGGCGGGGCGTCTGGTGACGGCACGGGCGGTACTCTCGCGGGCAACTCCGGCGCCGGCGGCGGCGCGGGCGGGTATGGCTACAAGCGCATTACCGGGCTGACGCCGGGGGCGACAATCGCCGTGATCGTTGGTGCGGCGGGCGTCGCAAGCACGTCATCTGTTTCCGGCTCCGGTGGGTCATCCTCGTTCGGGTCCTACCTGAGTTGCACCGGAGGCGTCGGCGGGTCCTATGGCGTTCTTAGCGCCGTGGATGGCGGCGCCGGCGGAACGCCGACCGGCGCGGATATAGGCGTTGACGGCGCGACCGGTGGATACTCCGGAACCAACTCCAGCGCAACGCCGACGCAATCTCAGATCCTGGTTATTTACAACAAGGGCGGCGGCGCGGCTGGCGGCCTCTCCAGCACCACCCTGGGAGGCACTGGCCTCACGGGCTCCGGCGTCGGAAGCGGTGGTTCTGGCGCGTCGGGCGGATCGCTGCTGCTGGGTGGCAATGGGGCGCCCGGTCTCGTCGTTGTGAGGTGGTAACATGACATTCGCACGCATCAATAACGGCATCGTCGTTGAAATCATCAGCGTTCCCGATGGGTTTGCCCTTTCGGATTGCTTCACCGCTGACATCGTCGATCAGTGCCATCCGAGCCCGCAGGACGTTGGCGCGGGTTGGACATTTGCAAACGGCGTGTTTGCCGAGCCTGTCGCGCCCGAGATCGCCGCGTTGGACCCGGCCGCACTCGTCGCCTACGCGGCAAGCAAGCGGTGGCAGGTCGAGGTCGGCGGCACTGTGGTCGCCGGCATACCGGTGGCGACCGACGACCGATCGAAGATCATGATTGCGGGCGCGCGGATCGCAGCGGCTGACGATCCCGACTGGACGACGGTATGGCATGGCGCCGATGGCCATACCTATCCGATCAATGCCGCGCAGATGATCGCCATCAGCAATGCCGTGCAGGCGCATGTCAACGCCACATTCGTGATCCTGGCCGGCGTGAAGGGGCTGATCGAAAGCGGCGATATCAGCACGACCGCCGCCATCGACGCCGCGTTCTCGGCCTAACGCTCCCCCCCCCAAGAGGACATCACCCATGAATTTGATCGGCACGGGCCTGAGGCTCGCGGCGGACGACTACGAGCGCGCCGCAAAAACCATTGGATGCGAGGTGGCGGCCATCAAGGCTGTCGTTTCGGTGGAGGCAGCGGGCGCGGGCTTTGATGCCAAGAACCGGCTGAAGCTGCTGCCCGAGCCGCATTATTTCCATCGGCTGTTGAAGGGCGCCGAGCTGAAGCAAGCCGTCGCGGAGGGGCTGGCCTACAAGTCTTGGGGCGAACAGCCTTACGACCGCACGCAGGACGATCGCTATATCAGGCTTGCGCGGATGATGGCGATCAACCCGGAGGCAGCGCTGGATAGCTGCAGCTGGGGTCTAGGCCAGATCATGGGCGCCAATGCCGAGACATGTGGCTATGCCAGCGCCACCGACATGGTGACGTCCTTCCTTCGCGGGGAGGGGGCGCAGTTGGACGGCATCGTCGGCTTCATCATCGGGACCGGTCTCGCGAAGCCCCTGGCGCGGCACGACTGGAAGGCCTTTGCCAAGGGGTATAACGGCCCCGGCTACGCGAAGAACGCCTATGACACCAAGCTCGACCGCGCCTATCGCAACTTCGCGAGGATGATGCCTGTTGGAGCCGATCCGCTCGCTGATGGCTATCTGTCGATGGGCGATGTCGGATCTGCCGTCATCGATCTGCAGAAGGTCTTGACCGCTAGAAGCTTCGCCACCGGTGGCGTCGACGGCGCATTCGGCAAGCTCACCGACCAGGCTGTCCGGCAATACCAGAAGGCCGCCGGCCTCGTGGTCGATGGCAAGGTCGGGCGCGGCACGGGCCGCTCCCTCGGCCTCGCCTGGGCTGCCTGATCCAACTCTCAATCATCAAGGGATGACCCCATGTCCAAGACATCTATTCTCAAGGCGGCGATTGTCGCCGGCGTTGCCGCGGCGGTTGCCCGGCCCGAAGTGGCGGCGGACAAATCGGCCGTGCCGGAGATTGCCGAATCGGTCGCGGCGAAAATCGAGCCGGTGATTGAATATGCCGCGAATGCCGAGCCCTGGTATCAATCCAATGTCACCTGGGGTGCGATCATGACCATCATCGCCAGCGCCGGCACGATCGGCGGCCTGTTGCAGTCCGGCGTGACAGATGGCGAGGCCTATGCAACGGCGGCCGGCGCGCTGATCGGCGCGGCGTGGACGCTTTACGGCCGGTGGGTCGCCAAGCGGCCGCTGGGTCGCTGAGGGTCCGGCATGGTCGATGTGGTTTTCGCCGCCAAATCCGGCGTCGGGTTTTCGCCCGGCGTCGGCAACATGCGCGCGCCGCGGCTGGCGCTCTCCAATCTTGAGGTGCCAGACGATGTCGAAATCGGCGATGTCGTGGCAACCGTCTCCGTCACCAATCCCGGCCTCGGCACATGGTCCTATGCGCTGGTCGACGATGCGGATGGCGTGTTCGATCTTGTCGGCAGCGAGCTTCGCGCCGGTGATGAGATCTTCAACGACGACGAGACGCCTGAGATCACCCTTCGCGGGGCCAATGGCCCGAAGACGGTGACGCAGGCGTTCACCCTAAACAAGGGTGTACCTGCTAGGGCTTGGCGTTTCGCAAACAATTCCCCTGTTCGCCGCGATGGTGGCGGCTATTGGTTGAGGGCTTCGTGACATGACG
>NZ_FWXU01000042.1 GCF_900176345.1 Rhizobium sp. RU36D | reverse complement strand
AAAACTGAGCGCACCTCGACTGTTCATCCTGCAATGCAGGTTGGACATGTGAGAACGGCGGGGGTGGAGAGTACGGTGAGGTTGGAGGGGTCTCCAGAAAATTCGGGACACCCACGTCAATAGGCCCGAAAAGCCAGGAGCCCCGCCAGATGGACCAGCAGGGCTCCTCTATCACATCTCAGACCGCTGCCGTCTCTGCGGCCCTTCCGGTCTTCCTGACGAAATCCCAGCGCCTCATCTTGCCGTCTGGGTGTTCGAACCGGTGGCGACGGTCAAAGGCGATCTCGAAACTGTTGGTCTCCACGAGGAAGTCGATGAAGCCGAGGATTTCGATTTTGAGCGTGAAGTGTCCAATGCTGAATGTGATTTCCATTTCAGTCCGTAGCCATGCTGTTGCTAATGATCACGTTCCGGCCAGAACGGAGGCTGGATAACGCGGGCCAGAGTCAGGCGTAAAGTCATAAAATGTTGTAATTTCAATTATATATATCCATACATGGATAGATCGGATGCGATGGAATTTGAGATGGAATGCGATTGGCAACTTCGGATGCGATCTATCCGATGTGGGCTCTTCCTCAAATTGAGGGATTCTGCTGGGTTACTGGCGCAGATTTGCGCCCCCAACTTCCATGTGAGCCCCGCTTTCCGTATGAGCATTCACCGAAAAATCCGGGTAACAACAAAACCTCCGGGGCCGCGCTTCTGTGAAATTAGTTCCGCGGTGGAAAAGCCGAAAGAGCGGACACACCCACATCAGGCAGGTTGTAATAGGTCGCCGACCTTCACCTTCTCCTCATCGACGGGTGCATGCCATCCTTACGGATCGCGGCCAGGAATTCACGGGTGACCCAGTCTTGGAGAATGTTACTCCCCCGATTTCACTTGTCACGCTCAGTTTGAGGTTTACGTTCCTGCCTCTAGCTTCAATGACCAGCCACCTTCCCGAGAAGACCTATCGAACCATATGCCCCCGCCAAGATTGCCTTGCGGCGTGCTCTGCCACATCTCAGGTATCGCGACATGCATTTCGATGCAACCGGTGCCATTAGCCTGCCGCCATAGACCCTCGTAAAGGACGTACGGTACAGTGCCAGCTTCCATGACCGGCTTCATAGCAATCAAACCATTCTGCCAGTCATATCTGATGAATAACAGTCCATCTTTAACGAATGCGTCAAGAACTTCAGACCTCGAATTCTTTGCTTGCTGGGTTGCAAGGCTACCCGACCAACTTAGGCTCAGCTTCATGGGTTTTTGAGACAGCATTTTGGCCTGCTCAACCATAACACTTGACGCATTTGGCGACTCAGTGGTTCCACTAGAGCATGCTTCCATTGCAGAACGAGTAACGTCGGACGGTGAAGTGGATGAGACCATCGACGCACTAGAGGATCGCTGAGAGACTGAATAGAAGGCGAAAGCGGCGAATAGAAGCCCCGCGAATGCGGCCAGCCCAATGTACCAAGAAAACTGGCTTTGCTTCATTGCCAATTGTTTGATCACAATGTCATAGCGCTGTGCTTCCGAAAGTCTCTCCGTATCGACGTCGAAGAGCACGATGGTCGATTTGATCAACTCGACCTTCTTATCAGAGTCAGCGGATTTGAGCTGGGACTCCAACCTGCGGGATTGTCGCAGGATCACCGCCGCCACCAGTGCTGCAACAAATGCTGCAAGCGTTAGACCAGACGTCACATAGGTAATTGCCTGCCACATTCATGTTCCCCCTAGCATAGACACAATTTGCAGACGAAAAGCTGATCACCAAGAATATCAAGGAATCTGCTCACTGGAAGAGGGGTATTCTACAGGACAAGAACAGCGTGATTTACCTTCTTTACCGGGACATCTATTTTTTCATTTATATTAATCCTGCACAACGTCAGAAAAAATAACTCCTGAACTGGATTTGGAAATATTTAGATTTTCATTGCCTATTTCCTTAGCTGCATGTCTGAAGGCCCAATCTGGGATATCTGGCGCCTCCTCAGCGGCATTATTCAACTCGATCTTGATCGAATTAATTTTTTCCAAAATTACGGCCGTTAGATTAAGGTCACCATCAACCGCTAACACCTCAAGTTTGATCTGCTTCGCGTCACGCCTAACGCGAATGTACTTATTCGCGGCCACACGATGTCTTTGCGACCTTAGACTCCAATTGATTGCTGCATTCAGCAGACTTAGCGCCAACCCTCCGAACGCGATCACCTGGGTAACTGGAACAATCAATGCGGAACCAAGACCAAGATAGTCAGTCAGTCCTTTCAGGGAATCGAGGCCGAGGGAGGCAGTTAGAGCCGTGGATACGACGAGTGGATAGCTTACGAAATAGTCTTGACGCTTTGCAAAAACATCGGATGCATGGAAGTGACATGTCAAAGACCACCGGCAATCGTTTATGTGCTCATCCAATTCCAAGAGGAGCTTTTCTTTAGCGAGGGTGTATTTTGGAACGTTACCTGACAACCAAGAAAGCACTTCCTTGGCAGCGCTAACGGAACGAAAAACATACGGGCTCGCCGAAAAATCATGGTCGTCAAACTCGACTATGATGGAGACGTGATAGAGCTCAACTAAAGATTGCGCCACATCCCTCCGGGGGCACTTTCGAATGAACTCGAAAACAGCATCTTCAGTGGATTTATACACAATACCTTTCTCGTCGAGGTGCGAGAAAATGCTTCGTCGCACGCTTATCCAAAGCAACGAAATACACGACCGATAGTCGCCATGGCGCTCGGAATTCAGCGCAGCCTGCAAATATGCATTGATCTCAGGCTTAAGCATATTCGGCTCGTGCGGAAATCACGTTTTTTACAAAAGCTGTATCAGCGCGTGCGAACTTGGACCGTTTTATCGGTGTGCAAGTGACTAGCCGTCCCTCTTGAATGGATAGGTCGAGAAGGGTACCAGAGAGAGCCTCCACAACAAATAGTGGTGATACGTCATCATCGGTCAAGACGGCGAGATCAACATCGTTTTCCGAAATTCCAAAAACGAAAACCTCTACATTCAAATTTTCCAGTCGACGTGCGATCTGGTGGCTCAGACGCAAGCCAATACCAGTCTCTGTACCTGGAGCAAATTTCTCACCATTAGTCATATTCTCAGCCCCTCCCAATCGCCTTGGAACAGATACGGCTTGGTATCCCGCTTGGCAATTCCCCACACGACACTGCCCTCTCGCAACGCTAATTAATATAGCACAATTTTAGAACTTGAAGGCCTCTGGTTTGTAGGAGCGCATGAAGACCTTATAGAGACCGGACTCAATGACGCTTAGGAAATGCTGACCACGGTTAGCAAACTGGATGCTAGCTCTCTGATCCGGGTTGAGGTGTTCAACAATACGGCTCGGGGTGTACAGGCCGTTGGCCTTATCCCAACCTAAGTTAAGGACTCGGCAGACATTATCCGCAACGAGCCGTGGCTCGCTGTCGATCTCAACTACGCGAACAGTGCTGGAGAGGTAGTTAACGGTGTTGAGGTTGGCCGCGTTTGGGGTACATAACGGGGTACAGCTTGGGGTACGCAGCGCGATATAAGTAATTGAAAAATAATCATAAAGGAAATATGGCTGGGGCGCCAGGATTCGAACCTGGGAATGTCGGTACCAAAAACCGATGCCTTACCGCTTGGCGACGCCCCAACATCTTAAGCGGATCGTACCGCTTCGAAGCGCCGTCTGATAGCAAAGGCGAAAGCCAGCGGCAATCCACCCCGATGCGCTTTTGTGGATAATTCCGCTGCCAGTCTCCTGCATAACGGGCCGAAGAGGCCGCTATTAACGGGCAAGGGAACGATCCGGCGCGCCATGCGTTGGTTACGGCAAACAAAATCCCAACAGTTCAAGGAGAATCACCATGCCTTCGATCAAGTCCGCACGCGTGCTGTTCCTGGCCACCGATGGCTATGAGCGCTCGGAACTGCGCGTTCCGCTGGAGAAGCTGCAACAGCACGGTGCCACCGCAACCATTGCGTCGCTGAAGGCCGAACCAATCAAGAGCTGGGACGAGAAGAACTGGGGCGACACGCTCGATGTCGACATTCTCGTGGATGAGGCCCGTGTCGAAGACTTCGATGCGCTTGTCATTCCCGGCGGACAGATCAATCCCGACCTTCTGCGCAACGATCCCCGTGCCGTGAAGCTGGTGCGCGATTTCGTCGCCTCCGGCAAGGTGGTTGCCGCGATCTGCCATGGTCCATGGCTGCTGGTCGAGGCCGATGCCCTGAAGGGCCGGAAGGCAACCTCCTTCGGCTCTATCAAGACGGACCTGAAAAACGCCGGCGCCGATTGGCGTGACGAGGCCGTGGTGACTGACAAGGGCATCGTCACCTCGCGCTCGCCTGCCGATCTCGAGCCGTTCGTGGCCAAGATCGTCGAGGAAATCGAGGAAGGCCGCCACGAGCGCCGCGCAGCCTGATCGAATTCCGCCATTCAGGCAAACAGATTATGCCCCGCCTCATTGCAGGCGGGGCATTTTGTGCTTTACGGCGCCGCGTGATCGCCGGATAACGATGCTCGACTTCACTTCCCGCCCCTCACGCAGGACATGCCCATGCCCGGATATTCCGCCCGCCCGCCCGCTATCGCCACGCTGTTGATGGATGACGCCGTGGTGCGGGTGACGCGCTGGGATTTCGAACCAGGCGCCGCAACCGGCCACCATGTGCACGGCCTGGGCTATGTCGTGGTGCCGATGACGGACTGCCATTTCCTGATCGAAGATGCCGAGGGCGAGCGACGGGTCACCAGCCGCGCCGGCGAGGTCTATCGCCGCGAGGCCGGCGTGGCGCATAATGTCGTCAATGGCGGCGACCAGCCCATGTCCTTCATCGAAATCGAGACCAAATGAACGCCTCTTCCGACACAGACGATCGCCCGGAATTCGACCTCAGCTTCGAACCGGCTCATGGTCAGGTCGTGCCGATCGCCGAGCATGTGCAACGGGTGACCGTCAACAATCCCGGTCCCTTCACCTTTCACGGCACCAACAGCTACATCGTCGGTGACCGCTCGGTCGCCGTGATCGATCCCGGTCCTGACGATGACGCGCATTTCCAGGCGCTGATGGCGGCGCTTGAGGGACGCGAGGTCACCCATATCGCCGTCAGCCATACGCATCGCGACCACTCGCCGCTGGCGCGGCGGCTGAAGGCGGCGACCGGTGCGCTCATCATTGGCGAAGGCCCGCATCGCGCCGCCCGGCCGCTGCATGAGGGTGAGACCAACCCGTTCGGCGAAAGCTCTGACATGGACTTCGTGCCCGACATCGCGCTGGCGGACGGGCAGCGCATCGAGGGTGACGGCTGGAGCCTGACGGCGGTGCTGACGCCAGGGCATGCGGCCAATCACGTGGCCTTTGCCTTCGACGGTCGCGGCATCCTGTTTTCTGCCGATCATGTCATGGCCTGGGCCACCTCGATCGTTGCGCCGCCGGATGGGTCGATGGCCGATTACATGGCCTCGCTGGAAAAGCTATTGGCGCGCGATGAGCGGGTGTTCTTTCCGGGCCATGGCGGTCCGGTCAAGGATCCCCCGGCCTTCCTGCGGGGCTTGCGCACCCATAGGCGGATGCGCGAACGGGCCGTACTGGAGCGCATCCGCGCCGGCGACCGGTCGATTGCCGAGATGGTGCAGGCGATCTATCGCGACACGGATCCGCGGCTGCATGGCGCCGCGGCGCTATCCGTGCTGGCGCATCTGGAAGAGTTGGTGGACAAGGGCCAGGTCGTCACCGACGGGCCGGCAAGGCTGGGCGGCATCTACGTGCCGGGCTGACGCTCCCTGTCCGCCAGCATTAGCCTGACGGACGCATCAATCGCCGGCGATGCCGAGCAATTCGGCATCAAGCGCGGTGAGGAAATGCTGGGCGATGTCGGCGCCGATGCCGAGGTCGCGCGGGCCGTAGCGTGCGGCAACACGGATATCGACCAGCGTGGTTTCCGCCTCTTCCCGCAGCCGGATCAGGATATCATAGCGCAGGCCGAGCACGAGGGTGCGCGTCTCCGCCTGGATGCGGACCACCCCGACTTGCTCCGGTGGCAGGTCGTCCACGGGCGGCACGGGCACCAGCGCCGGATCGGGCCGCGGCAGCGGCAGCGGCACGTTGCGCGGATCAAAGGTGCCGTTTTCCGGCTGCCCCTCGACCGCTTCGGGTTTTGGCGGCTGGAATTCCGGCTTGGCGAACTCCTGCCCGCGCGACTGCACGATATCGAAGCCGTTGAGATCGGCGACCTTGGTCACCGCTTCATAGACGCGATCGAGCGCGCCTTCGTAGCGGCGGCCCGTCAGGCCGGGATAGGCCAGCACCTGCGCCTCGCGCATCTGAGGCGTGACTGGCTCGCGCGGGAACCATTGCTGCGGCGCATCGGGTTGACGCAGCCAGTTCGGCGCGTCCACCGTATCGGTTGAGACATCGTAGATCGCGGGTCGTGTCTCGTAGAGATAAAGACCGTAGAGGGTAAGGGCCAGCGTCGGCGCGCTGTAGAGAAGCGCCCTACCAGCCGCCACACCGCCGAGGGCGCCGACCTGCCAGAGCCGGACCAGGCCGATCACGGCGAGCGGCACCGCAAGCCCAGCCGCGGCCACAGAGAGGGTGGAGAGTGCCAGCGTATCGGGCGTCGTCAGCGGGCCGAACCGGTGGGCCAGCAGGACCGCCACCAGCACGACCAGGGCGAAGAAGCCGAGCCGCCGGGCCAGGAAAGCCGAGTGGGACACGGGACGGTCATAGCGGATGGTCATCGGGCGGGCACCGGTGCTCTGGAAGACGCCTTTGGGGCGGGTGATTCTGTTTAGCCGTGACCACCCTGAGCCGCAAGGCCCGGTCGGGGGAGTGTCGAGCCAGCGCCCAATCGAGGCTCGGTCGGCACCCCTCGCCTATTGCTCCGGCGTTGGGGGGCTGTCCTCAGAAACGCCCTGGTCGTCCAGCGGGATTTCAAGCAGCGTGCCATCCGACAGCGGGCCGCTTTGCAGGCCATCGGTCGGCGGCGGGGGTGCCACCACCGGCATCGGAACATAAAGCGAGACAGTGACGATGATGGCGATGACCACCAGCCAACTGCCGATGATGCGCGAGGGAATGATGAGCCAGGGCCCGCGGAACTGGCGCAGCAGAAGGCCGGGCGAGACCAAGAGCCACAGCGCGCAGAACAGCGCGCCGGAGGCGAAATCGGCAATGCCGACGCCGAGATCATCCAGCCCGATGAAGAGCGACAAAGAAAAGGCCACCAGCCCGGATGCCGCCACCATGGCGTAGCGGCGCGGCGCGCCCTTGAGCCACAGCGCCAGGCCAGCGGACGCCACGGCCACCGGCGCGATGAGGTAAAGCACGTCGCCGAGCGGGGTGGTGCGGATGAAGACGAAGATCGGATCGAAGAACAACAACATGACCAGCATGATCGCGGCGAAGGTCAGCCAGATCGCCCTGAGATCCGCCGCCGTCTCGGCCATGGCGGAGCCGATCGACAGCCCGAGGATGGCGAGGACAAGATCATAGACCGAAAGGGTGAAGAGGCCACCCAGTTCCAGGAAGCCATAGTCGTGGGGAATGGCCTGGGAGAGCAGCAGGAACAGCGGGCCGAACAGGAAGAGGCCGGCGGCGATGCGAAACGGCGTGGTCGCGGCCTTGGCCGACAAGGCTGCCATCCGGCCCGGGGATACAGGCGATGGTGCCCGCGCCTGCCGCTCAGCCCTGCGGCGTTCCGCCCGGCTTTGAGCGGCAGCGGCCTCGGCTTGGCCGGGCCGTGGCCCCGAGGGTTTGCCTTGCTTCGTCATCCCTTGCATCCCTGCCTTGCCAAGCCGCGCTGCCCCGGCGCCGGGGCTTGATTCGTTGAGCATCCTAGATGCCATCGCCACGAGGCGGACGGAAGACCCGCGCGCGACCGGCGGAGTTCATCGCGCCTGCACCCCCAGGGTTTCAAAAATAATTGTGGCTTAACCATACCGGTTAACCCCTTCTTAAGCTTTAGCACAGGCGCGGAAACTTCGGTGCTAGCTTCGGGTTTTCCAAGGACGAAGTGGAGCCTGCCATGCATCGAATGGAAGACATTAACAGACAGACCTGGAGCAATAGCTGGGCGCTGCGCGAATATGGGCGCGGCAAGGGCTATATCGACGAGGGCGAGCGCGTGGTGCTTGACCGCGCGACAGCGGATGGACCCAAGCGCGTGCTTGATATCGGCGTCGGCGGCGGCCGCACGGCGGGGCTGCTGCAGGGCAAGGGCGACTATCTCGGCATCGACTATACGCCCGAGATGGTGGAGCTTGCCCGCCGCAACCACCCGTCCCTGACCTTCCGGCACATGGATGCACGGGACCTTTCCGCCCTGCCTGACGGCGCCTTCGATCTCGTGAACTTCAGCTATAACGGCATCGATTCCGTCGACCAGGAGGGGCGGATGGCGGTGCTGCGGGAGGTGGCGCGCGTGCTTGAACCCGGCGGGCAGTTCGTCTTCTCTACCTTTCACCGGAACTGGGACGGCTTTTCCAAGCTGCCGGACTATCGCCACATCGAATGGACGCTCGACCCGTTGCGGCTGAGCTTCCGCCTGTTTCGCTTCATCGAAGGCGGCATCCTGAAAGCCGTGCGGACGCGTCGCCATGCCGCGCTGGAGGTGCGGGCCGCGGACCACGCGATCCTGATGCATGGCGCCCATGATTTCGGCATCATGGTGCACACGACGACCTATCCGCATCTGATCGGCCAGCTCAGGGAGGCCGGCTTTGCCGAGGTCATCGAGGTCTTCAACCGCGATGGTGAGCGCATCGACGCGGATTGGAGCGGCAGCGTCGAATATGTGCATGTGATCGCCCGTAAGCGCGTGACGAGCTGATCCCGGGTGTCCGGCTGCGTCGCTTATGATGCGGCCGGACGGGGCGTCAGCGGCCGGCGCGGCGCTGTACCGCGCGGCGCAGGCTCTCCAGTTCTGACGGCGTGAGCGGACGCACGGTGCCCTTGTCCAGCTCGCCCAGCGTCACATCGCCGATCGCCACGCGGACGAGGCGCAGGCAATCGACGCCATTTGCGTCCAGCATGCGGCGGATCTGGCGGTTCTTGCCCTCGTCCAGCACGATTTCCAGCCAGGCGTTCTTCTCGCCCTCGCGCAACAGGCGCACGCTCCTGGCGCTGAGCCTATCGCCATCATGCACCACACCCGCCCGCAGCGCTGCAATCAGCGCGTCATCGGCCAGCCGGTCGATCTGCACATGATAGGTCTTGGCGACGTGGGTCTCGGGATCAAGCAGCGCCTGGGCGAACTGCGTGTCGTTGGTGAAGAGCAGCAGGCCTTCGCTGGCCTTGTCCAGCCGGCCCACGGGCGAGATATGGGCGTTGCTATAGCCCTCAAGACAATCGAACACCGTCGGCCGGCCCTCCGGATCATGCCTTGTGGTGACCAGGCCGCGCGGCTTGTTGAGCATGAGATAGACCAGCGCTTCGGCGACAACGGGCGTTCCATCCACCGTGATCGTGTCCGTTTCCAGATCGACCCAGGTTTCCAGGCTCGTCGTCACGCGGCCGCCGACAGCGACGCGGCCGGCCAGCACCAGCGCCTCGGCCTGGCTGCGCGAGCAGAAGCCGAGCTTGGAGAGCGCGCGCGCCACGGTTGCCCGCTTGCCCTCCGGGGCCTGCTGCCGCGATGGGGTTTGCCGCCGCCGCGGTTCTCCGGCCTTATTTTGACCCTTGAGGGTGTTTTTCATCGCACTGCCCCTGGCGCGTGATGGGGGATCGGTTGACCCTTTCGCCTTGCCATTCTAAAGCCTGCCGCGTCCAGCCAAAATTTCAAACAGCGCCCGAAGCGAGGTTCCCGTGAAGCCAGACGAAATTGCCGCCGAACTGGTGACGCTGCGTGACTATTGGCGCTATGCCATATCCCGCTTCAACGCCGCCGACCTGGCCTATGGCCATGGCACGACCACGGCGGGCGACGACGCCGCCTTCCTGCTGCTCGATTCGCTCGACCTGCCGATCGACACGCTGGACCCGTTTCTCGACGCCCGGCTGCTGCCCGCCGAGCGCCTGCTGCTGGCGGAGCGGATCGAGGCGCGGGTGACGACCCGCAAGCCCTCGGCCTATCTGACCGGCCGCTCCTATATCCAGGGCGTGCGCTTCCATGTGGACGAGCGGGTGATCGTGCCGCGCTCGCATATCGGCGAGATCCTGTTTGCCGAATATCTCGGCGGCGCCGGCTCCAACCTGCTGCCGGACCCGATGGCGGTGGAAACGGCCGTCGATATCTGCACCGGCTCGGGATGTCTCGCCGTGCTCGCGGCCAAGTTCTTCCCCCAGGCGGCGGTCGATGCGGTGGATCTGTCTGAGGATGCGCTGGAGGTGGCAGCGCTTAATCTTGCCGAACACGACGTGCAGGACCAGGTGACGCTGCATCATGGCGACCTGTTCGCGCCGCTTGCGGGCCGGACCTATGACCTCATCATCACCAATCCGCCTTATGTGGATCACGACGCGCTCAAAGGCTATCCGCCCGAACACCGGGCCGAGCCCGTGATTGCCCATGACGGCGGCACCGACGGCCTGGACCTGGTGCGCCGGCTGCTGAACGAGGCCCCCGCCTTCCTGAACCCCGAAGGCGGGATGATCTGCGAAATCGGCTCCGGCCGCGAGATCCTGGAAGAGGAATTCCCGCATCTGGAATTCACCTGGCTGGAGACCGCCGAATCCCAGGACGCGGTGTTCTGGATTTCGGCGGAGGCGCTGGGGGTGGAGTGAGGCCCCGGTCTCAATGCAGATGCCGCAGCTTGTCGGGGTTGCGCATGACATAGATGGCGGTGATGGCGCCGTCCACGATCTCAAGCGCCGTGGTCTGCAATTCGCCATCCGCCTCGCGGGTGACGAAGCCCGGCAGGCCGTTGACCAGGCCGACCAGAAGCAGATCAGAGCCCTGCGTCCAGACCTTCTGCGAGAGATAGGTGTGCACCTTCATCACGGCCTCGTGCCCGAGGATCGGGGCAATGGCCGCCGGTCGCTTGCCGCCGCCATCCGAATGCAGGCCGACATCGGCCGCCAGCATGGCGGATAGGGCCGACATATCGCCGCTGCGCGAGGCCTCGAAGAAGGCTTGCGCCATTTCCAGCCCGCGCTTGGCGTCCACGGTGAAGCGGCTGCGCGCCTCCCGCACGTTGCGGCGGGCGCGCGCAGCCAGTTGCCGGCAGGCGGCCACGTCCCGGTCCAGCGTCGCGGCGATCTCCTCGAAGGGCTGGCCGAAGACATCGTGCAGCAGCAGCGCCGCCCGCTCCAAGGGTGACAGTCGCTCCAGCGCCAGCATCAGCGGCAGGGTCACATCATCTGGCTCGTCCTCTTCCTCGACAACGGGTTCCGGCAGCCAGGGGCCGATATAGGTCTCCCGCTGGTGGCGGGCCGATTTCAGCTGGTCGAGGCAGAGCCGGGTGACGACCCGTCGCAGGAAGGCTTCCGGCTCGCGAACCTCAGTGCGATCGGCCCTCATCCAGCGGATGAAGGCCTCCTGCAGCATGTCTTCGGCATCCGACACCGAGCCCAGCATGCGATAGGCGAGCCGCATCAGCTTGCGCCGCAGGGGATCGAAACTCGCCGCCGCATCGGTCTCGCTTGTCGCTTGCATCAGGCCGCAACTCCCGTTGCCTGGCTCGCAGAGGTCGCCGGGGTCGCAGGCGTCTCGATCCACATGTCGAAGCCGACGGCGAGCCGGTTCCAGCCATTGATGACATTGATCATCAGCGTCAGCTTCACCTGCTCCTCCTGCGAGAATGCCGCCTCTAGCGCCTGGCGGGCGGCCAGATGCGTATGCCCTTCGGAAAGCCGCGACAGCGCCTCGGTCCAGGCCAGCGCCGCACGCTCCCGATCCGTATAGCACGGCGCCTCGCGCCAGGCGGACAGCAGATAGATGCGTTGCTCCGTCTCGCCCTTGGCGCGGGCTTCGGCCGTGTGCATGTTCAGGCAATTGGCGCAGGCATTGATCTGCGACGAACGGATCTTGACGAGTTCGGTGAGGCTCGGCTCCAGGCTGCCGGCCACATCGAGCGACACCGCCATCCACTTCTTCATCAAGGCAGGTGCTACGGCAAAGGGATCAAGTCTTGCAGTCATAATATCGTTTCCTTCTATTGGCTACGAGATCATGACGAGCGGGGAATGGTCAATGTGACATGGGCGGGGGATTTTTTGGCGGGTGTTGGTGACCTAATCCAGATCGTTCCGAATCACTCTTCATCTTCCTTTGACAGCGTCAGTGGTGGATCAAGCAGACTTTCGGCTTGATCTGCCAACATAGTTGCGCCCAGGGCCAGCAAACCGCCAAAGGGGGGGATATCTCTTTCGCTAAGTGCCTCTGCGATTCTCTGCAGGGACATGCTTTTTTCAATTTCCCTCAAGCCGTTGTCTGTCTGCCGTACGTGATCAATTCGCTCGATAAACTCGTCAATTGACCAATCCAAGTTCTCTATTTCGAGAGAACTGCTTGCCTTGGTAACGAAAAATCTGACACCATCTGTTGTTTGACTTCCGTAAAAGGGCGTATGAGCGATGATGTTTCTTAACTCGCTAATATTTCGGGCCTCTTTTGCTAACTTATCGAACTTCTTAGCTTTTTCTTTATCGTAGATAAAAAACTGCACCAACGCGCGCAGGTTCTTGATTTTCTCGTCGAACGTCATGTTGCGGGTGACGATCAGCGATGCCGCAGTGTTAAGATTTAGAACAGTCTTGATAGCATTGTTTATACCCATTTCAAGAAGTGCGAAGTGCCCGATGTACGCACCAACCAACAGGAAGGCTCTTTCGTCGCTATCTAACAAGAGCAGCTTCGATTTCGTTAGCATGGGGGCGCCCCAGGTAAATCAGCCCTCAGAAGTATTTGACAACAGAGGTTCGAGCAAGGCCGGGCTAGGCGGTACAACCGTTTTCCGGTTCTCAATCGCACGCAATCAGTTTTAAGCCACCCCACCCCCGCCTTGATCGCCGCCTGCGCCGCCGACGATCTCGCGATCGGAACCCTGAACGGCGAGCACGACACGTAGTCCAGCTCCATATTCCAGCAGAAGTGGATCGAGGCGGCGTGGTCGGCGATGCCGAGCGGCTGAGGGCCGTGTTCTCGCGCCGCTATCTGTTGCCGTCGCGGCACGTGGTAATCCGCAAGAGAGCGATCGCGTGGCGCCATGGAAATGCCGCCGCGCATGTGAATTCCGGCCTTAAATTTGACTGCAAGACCCTTGCCTATTCCAGAGATGATGGAGTGTCGAACGGGGAACAATGGCCAGTTTAACAAGTAGAAAAGTCGTTGCCGTCACGGCGCTTGTTGCTGTGGTCGCAGCGACGGCCGTTGGCACTTGGTTCTGGCAGCGACATGGTGTCTATGGTGTCAACGTGCTGCTTCGGCGCGGCGGCTCGTATTGGGAGACGATGATGCCGGATGATGCGCGGCTGACGCCTTCGATGCGGCTGGCGATGACGGACAACCTGGCTGACGCGCAGCCGGGTGAATTTGTCTGGCGAGAGGTCGAACCGGGCTTCGAGGTGGCGGAAATGCCCGTTGTGGTCAATGGAGCGGAAGTTGATCGGCTGCTGCTCAACCGGGTGGATCCCGGCAGGTTCCGCTTTACCGTTCGCAACGACCCGACCGGCAGCATGAATATCGACGAGTGGGAGCATGCCTTGCCCGATGAGGTGCTGATCGTCAACAGTTCCTACTATGACAACATGGGACTGCCGGCGACGCCGATCATTAGCGAGGGCCAGCCCTCCGGACCCGAACAGTATGACGCCCGGGCGGGGGCCTTCGTGGCCTCGGCGCAAGGGGCGCGGCTGGTCGATCTGGCAGGGCAGGACTGGAAGCAGGTATTCGCAGGCGCTGAAAATGCCATGATCGCGTATCCCATGCTGATCGGCGCTGATGGACAAACGCGCACGGCGCCAGAAAGCCGCTGGCTCGCGAACCGGACTTTTCTCGGGCAGGATGGTAGCGGCCGCATTATCATCGGCTCCACGAAAGATGCCTTCTTTTCCCTGGCCCGGCTGGCGGTGTTCCTGAAAAACGCGCCTCTCGACCTGAAGTTGGCGTTAAATCTCGATGGCGGCCCGATTGCCAGCCAAAGCGTTCGGCTGGAGGGATTCACCCGAAAGCACCATGCAAAATGGGAATCGCAGTTCGACAAGGGACAGGTTCACCTGCTGCGCGCGCCCTTCGACGTGCCGTGGGCACTGCCGATGACATTGACGGTAGGACGCAAGTGAAGCCCTACCCCCGCCCCGCCTTCATCGCCGCCTGGGCCGCCCACATCCGCGCTATCGGCATGCGGAACGGCGAGCACGACACATAGTCCAGCCCCACATGCCAGCAGAAGTGGATCGAGGCGGGGTCGCCGCCCTGTTCGCCGCAGATGCCGAGTTTCATGTCGGGGCCACGTCAGCCGTCAGCGATATCCCCAAAGCCTTCATTACCGCTAACGTCGTCTTCAGCGTCGGATTTCCCTCGCTGGAAAGCGTCCGGTAAAGCTGTTCGCGTGAAAGCCCCGCCTCACGCGCAATGCCGGCCATGCCCTTGGCGCGGGCGACGACGCCGAGCGCATGGGCGATATAGGCGGCATCATCCGTTTGCAGCGCTTCATTGACGAAGACGGAAATCGCTTCGGGAGTATCAAGATCTTCGGCCGGATCGTAGTCCGTAATCATGTCAGTCATCGATGTCGCTCCATATCCGAGCTAGGCGTTTGGCGGCCTCGATGTCGCGGGCCTGGCTGCCGTTGTCTCCGCCGCAGAGGAGAAGAATGATCTTGGCGCCTCGCTGCGTTAAGTATATGCGGTAGCCGGAGCCATAATGCAGGCGAAGTTCCTGCACGCCCTCCCCGACGGAGGCAGCATCTCCGGCATGCCCGAACCCCAAGCGGTCGAGGCGAGAGGCAATCAAACCAGCGGCTCGGCGGTCCTTCTGACCGAGGCGCCATTTTCGAAAAGTCTCGGTCTGCTTCAACTCGAACATATTGTCGTCCAAAAACTACAACTGCGCAAGCCTGCGTATATTACCGCCCCGCCTTGATCGCCGCTTGGGCCGCTGACAACCGCGCGATCGGCACGCGGAACGGCGAGCACGAGACGTAATCCAGCCCGACATCCTCGCAGAAGTGGATCGAGGCGGGGTCGCCGCCGTGTTCGCCGCAGATGCCGAGTTTCATGTCGGGGCGGGTGCGGCGGCCGCGTTCGGCGGCGATGCGGATCAGTTCGCCAACGCCGTCGAAATCCAGCGAGACGAAGGGGTCGTGCTCGATGATGCCCTTCTTCTGGTAGGTAGGGATGAAGGCCGAGGCGTCGTCGCGAGAGATGCCGAAGGTGGTCTGGGTCAGGTCGTTGGTACCGAAGGAGAAGAATTCGGCCGCTTCCGCGATGATATGGGCGCGGATGGCGGCGCGCGGCAGCTCGATCATGGTGCCGACGAGATAGGAGATCTCAAGTCCCGCCTCCTTCATGACCTCGGTCGCCACCCGGTCGATAACGCCCTTCACATAATCAAGCTCGGAGCGCAGGCCGACCAGCGGCACCATGATCTCAGGCACCACGGGCTCACCGGTCTGGCGGGCGGCATTGACGGCGGCTTCGAAGATGGCGCGGGCCTGCATCTCGGCGATTTCCGGATAGGAGATGGCGAGCCGGCAGCCGCGATGGCCAAGCATGGGGTTGAACTCGTGCAGCGCATCCACCCTTTGCCTCAGCATTTTGGGCGACATGGCCATGGCGGCGGCCACTTCGGCGATCTCCTCGTCGCTCTTGGGCAGGAATTCATGCAGCGGCGGGTCGAGCAGGCGGATGGTCACCGGCAGGCCATGCATGATGGTGAAGAGCTCGGTGAAATCGGAGCGCTGCATCGGTAGGAGCTTGTCCAGCGCCGCGCGGCGGCCCTTTTCGTCTTCGGCCAGGATCATCTCGCGCATCACATGGATGCGCACGCCTTCGAAGAACATGTGCTCGGTGCGGCACAGGCCGATGCCTTCGGCGCCGAAGGAACGGGCGGCGCGGGCATCCGTGGGCGTATCGGCATTGGTGCGCACGGTCATCCGGCGCAGTTTGTCGGCCCATTCCATGATCTGCGCGAAATCGCCCGAGAGTTCCGGCTGCAGCATCGGCACCGCGCCCTTCAGCACCTGGCCGGAGGAGCCGTCTATGGTGACGATATCGCCCTTCTTCAGCGTCACGCCGCCGATGCCGATCAGCTTTTCGCTGCGCAGGTCCACCCGCATGGTGCCGGCGCCGGCGACGCAGGGAATGCCCATGCCGCGAGCGACGACCGCCGCATGGCTGGTCATACCGCCGCGGGTGGTCAGCACCGCTTCGGCCGCATGCATGCCATGGATGTCTTCAGGGCTTGTCTCGACGCGCACGAGGATCACCTTGCGGCCCTCCTCCTCCGCCTCGACAGCCTCTTCGGCGGTAAAGACGATCTCGCCCGTCGCCGCCCCCGGCGAGGCGGGCAGGCCCGAGCCGATCACCTCCCGCGAGACGCGCGGATCGATGGTTGGATGCAGCAACTGGTCCAGCGAGGACGGCTCGATGCGGGACACGGCTTCCTTCTCATCGATCAGGCCTTCGGCCACCATGTCTACGGCGATCTTCATCGCCGCGCGGGTGGTGCGCTTGCCGGCGCGCGCCTGCAACATCCAGAGCTTGCCGCGCTCGATGGTGAATTCCAGGTCCTGCATGTCGCAATAATGGGATTCCAGCCGTTCGCAGATGGTCTGGAACGCGGCAAAGGCCTCCGGCATGACCTTTTCCAGCGAGGGCCGGTCGGAGCCGCTTTCGATGCGGGCGGCCTCGGTGATGGATTGCGGCGTGCGGATGCCGGCCACGACGTCCTCGCCTTGCGCGTTGACAAGGAATTCGCCGTAGAGTTCCTTGGCGCCGGTGGACGGATTGCGGGTGAAGGCAACGCCGGTCGCGGAACTGGACCCGAGATTGCCGAACACCATGGCCTGCACCGTCACCGCCGTGCCCCAGGCCGAGGGGATGTTGTGCAGATGGCGATAGGTGACCGCGCGCGGGTTGTTCCAACTGGCGAAGACGGCACCGATCGCGCCCCAGAGCTGCACGTCGGGATCCTGCGGGAAGGGTTCGCCCAGCTCCTGCTCGATCACGTCCTTGTAGAGCGCGGTGACGTGCTGCCATTCCACCGCCGTCAGTTCGGTGTCGAGTTCATGGCCGAAGCGGGCCTTCTCATGGTCGAGGATTTCCTCGAACACCTCGTGGTCCAGCCCCATCACGACATCGGCATACATCTGGATGAAGCGGCGATAACTATCCCAGGCAAAGCGGGCATCGCCGGAGATGTGTCCCAGCGCCTGCACCGTCTCGTCGTTCAGGCCGAGGTTCAGCACCGTATCCATCATGCCGGGCATGGAGGAGCGCGCGCCGGAGCGGACCGAGAGCAGCAGGGGATTGCGGCTATCGCCGAAGCCGCGGCCAGTTTCGGCCTCGATGCCCTTGATGCCCTGCAGCACCTCGGCCTTCATCTGATCGGGCAGCGCGCGGCCGTGATCGTGATACCAGGAGCAGGCATCCGAGATGATGGTGAGACCCGGCGGAACCGGCAGGCCGAGAGAAGCCATCTCCGCGAGATTGGCGCCCTTTCCCCCCAGCCGATCGGCATCCACGGCGCGGCCCTCCGCCTTGCCGCCGCCGAAGGTGTAGACCCACTTCACCATCTTAAAAATGCTCCACCCGAATTGTCTTTTTTCAAAGATTTACAGCATGTGCCGAAAATTGAAAACGTTCCCTTCAGGGATTAATGCTGCATTGCATCATAAATCGGGCGGGATGGTAAAAAGGCGGCGCCTTGGCCCCCCTTCGGCATCACCACGCAGGGCCTTCAGCCGCCGGGCCGGCGGGCGCGTTTGAGGATGGCAGGCGGGCGTTGTCGCGCAGCCAGTCCAGGAAAATGCGGGCATTGCGCGACAGCCGCCCCTCCCGCGTTTCGTGGGGGCGGACATAGAAGCCGTTGCGGAAGGTGAGGAAGCCGGCGGGTGCCACGAGCGCGCCGGAGCTGAGTTCGTCCGCGACCAGGAAGCGCGGCGCCATGGCGGCGCCCATGCCCATGCGGGCAGCCTCGAACACCAGATAGGAATGGTCGTAGGCTGTGATGCGGTCGGCGCGGAAGCGATGGCCCGATATCCGCTCCCAGTTTTCCCAGACCACCTCGGCGCCGCGGCGGTCGATGCGGGTGGCGCAATCCAGCGTGGAACCATCCCAGGCATGGCGGTGGCCAGGCGCCAGCACGGGGCCCATCTCGACATCGCCCAGCGATATGGCGAAGGGATCGTCGCGCAACGGCATCAGCAGCCGGTCCCAGGAGATCACCAGGTCCGGCGACGGATCGAGCTCGCGGCTGCCGAGCGGCCCGACCAAACGGATCAGGATATCGATCTCGGGATAATCCACATTGAAGCGCGAGACCGTGGGGATGAACCAGACGCGGGCAAAGGTGGCGCTGACGCCGATGGTGACGGGCGCATCGTCGCTGGAGCGCTTCAGCGCGCCATAGCCGTTGCGCAGATCATCGAAGGCCCTGACGACGGTGCGGGCAAAGCCCTTGCCCTCCGCCGTCAGTTCCAGCCCCGTGCCCTGCTTGCGAAACAGCTCGACGCCGGCGTGTTCCTGCAGGTGATGCAGCTGCTTGCTGACAGCGCTGTGGGTGCGGCCAAGCAGCCGCGCCGCCGATGTGACCGAGCCGGTGCGATAGAGCGCATCGAAGGCGATGAGGGAGGCGAGCGGCGGCAGCTGTTCCATGGAATGGTAATCTGTCACTTTTATTCACAGGTCCCATTCATATTATTCAATTTTTTATCTGGGGAATAGGCGTATTGTTCCATCATCCCAAACACATCGGATCGATTTTCAAGCCGATGTGCTCGGTCAAAAAATTCGAGCGTCCTGTGTGCGTCCATTCGGACGCACGGCGCTCTAGGAAAGGAGAACGCCCATGAATGCCATACGACCCGCCGACAATCTGATCGTCAGCCCCGCCGAATTGCAGGCCCGGCTCTATGCCGCCCGCCGTCCCCGCCCCGCCATCGCCGCGCGGCTTGTCGCGACGCTTGAGCTGTGGTGGCTGCGCTACCGCGAGCGCAAGGCCATGCGGCGCGATCTCCCGACCTTTCCGCCCGAGGTGCTGGAGGATTTCGGCCTGACCCGCGCAGAGGCCGAGAAGCAGGCAAAGCTGCCGTTCTGGAAGGCCTGACAACACACGCGAACGTGAGATGCGGTGAACGGTCGCAGCCTGTAGATCGGCTGAAAACCACCCCGACCGGAGATCCGCATCCCATGCACACCAGGGCCACCCGCCGCCAGCTCATCAAACTTGCCGGTGCCACGACACTCGCCGCCGCCATGGCGGGCGCGCTGCGGGCGGAAGGCATCGCGGTCCAGACCGGGCTGAAGGCGCCGCAAAGCGACATCCCCTTTGCGCTGAGCACGCCGATGCATGTCGGCGAGGCGGCGCTGCGGGTGCGCGACCTGCCCAAGCTCAAGGCCTACTACCAGGCCATGCTGGGGCTGGAGGTGATTTCGGAGCGGGCCGATCAGGTGACGCTTGGCGCCGGTGGCATGGCGCTGCTGCATCTCCTCTCGCGTCCGGATGCCGCGATCGAAGGGCAAAACCAGGCGGGGCTCTACCACATTGCTTTCCTGATGCCGACGCGCCGCGATCTCGCATCCTGGCTGGTGCATGTGGCTCGCACCGAGGTGCCGCTGGTCGGCTTTGCCGATCACAGCGTGTCGGAGGCGGTCTATCTGGCCGATCCCGAAGGCAATGGGCTAGAAGTCTATTCCGACCGGTCGAAGGACGGATGGCGCTGGAGCGAGGGCCGGGTCACCATGGGCACCAACGAGCTCAATATTGATGACATCATCATCAAGACCGGCGTCAGGACCGATCGCGACGACTACACGATCGCGCCGGCAGGATTGAGCATTGGCCATATGCATCTGAGGGTCGGTGCGCTCGAAACCGCGCGCGCCTTCTATCGCGCAGGGGTGGGCATGGATGTGACCGCCGGCTCCGACGAGCGCGGCGCCTCCTTCCTGTCATCGGGCGGCTATCACCATCATCTCGGCACCAATGTCTGGCAGAGCCGGGACGCCGGCCAGCGCGACGACAAGGCCACGGGCCTCGACTGGTTTTCGCTGCGGATCACCGACGGCAGCCTGCTGGACGGCCAGCGCCAGCGGCTGGCCGAGGCCGGTTACCGGCTGACGGAGATCGAAGGCGGGATCGAAGCCGTGGATCCCTGGGGTACGCGGGTGCGGCTTTTCAGGGCCTGACAGCACGGGCGTACCGGAAACACGCTTGCACGGCTGGCCTTGGTCACGGACATCCTGTAGCTGCAGCACTGCCCGGCGGATTCCCGCCTGATCAAGGTCATGTCATGCTGCTGAAACCGCAACACCGCATCTATATCTCGTTCTTCCTGTTCGCGGCGTCGACCGGCTCGCTGTTTTCGCGCATGCCGGATCTCCAGGCACATCTCGGCGTCGACAAGGCGGAACTCGGGCTGACCCTGATCGGCATGGCCATCGGCTCGCTCATTTCGCTGACACTCTCCTCGCCGCTGATCGTGCGGCTTGGAACCCGCAATACGGTGACGATCTGTCTCCTGGGCGTGGCCGGCCTTCTCGCCGTCATTCCGCTGCTGGGTGATGCGCGGGCCGTGTTCGGGGTTCTGTTCCTGCTCGGGTTGCTGGCCGGCGCGCTGGAGATTGCGCTGAACGTCGAGATCGGGCGGATCGAGGTGCAGGTCGGGTTCGGCATCATGAACCGCGCCCATGGCTGCTGGAGCCTCGGCTTCTTCGTGACGGCGGTCATGGCATCGGTGATCCGCCAGGCCGAGATCAGCATGCAGACGCATATGCATGTCGTGCTCGGGCTCGTCGCCATCCTCGCCGCCGCCACCATGGCCGGCATGCGCAACGCCCCCGAGATCATCCGTAGGGATGAGCAGGCAGCGCCGCATTTTGCCCTGCCGACGCTCGGGCTTTTGCCGCTTTGCCTGATCGGCACCTCGGCCTTCCTGATCGAGGGCGCCGGCATCGACTGGTCGGCCATCTATATGCGCGACGCCTTTGACACCACGCCATTTATCGGCGGGTCGGGGTTGACGCTGTTTGCTTTCTTCATGGCGCTGGCGCGGCTGCTGATCGACCCCGTGGTTGATCGTATTGGCCCGGTCATGGTGGCCGTGATGCTGCTGTCACTGGCCGCGCTTGGCATCGCCCTGGTGTGGCTCGCGCCGCTCCCCTTTGTCGCGCTTGTCGGGTTTGCGCTGATGGGCGCCGGCTGCAGCGCGGTCTATCCCATGGCCGTTTCAGCGGCGGCGCTGCGCACCGATCGCCCGGCGGTCGTCAATGTCGCGGCGGTGGCGCAGATGGCTTTCGTGGTGTTCTTCCTCGCGCCGCCGCTGCTCGGCTTCGTCGCGGAGCATTTCGGCATCCGCAGCATCTATCTCGCCTGCCTGCCGCTCGTCCTCGGATCGATCCTGGCGAGCCCGGCGCTGGCGCGCAAGGCCCCTGTCATCGCAAGGTCATAAACCCTGGCGCATCAGCGGGGCCTTCTGTGCCTGGCTCGGGTCACCGAAGATGTGCTCGCCAAGCTTGGCATCGATCACGCGGACATAGGCCGTCTTGCCATCGGCGGAATAGAGCAGCTTCACCTGGCTGTCGGAGCAGTTATGCGGCTGGCAGACCGAAAACAGCTCCATTGCCACGCCATCCACCGTGACCTGCTCGGAGGCCGAGGCCACATAATTTCCCTTGCTGGCCATGCCCCTCACCCAGGTGGGTAGCCCGCGCTTGCCTCGCAGCAGCCCGGAGAGCGTCTCCTCATGCGGTTTGGAACGCTGCAGCACCTCGAACAGGTAGTTGCCGGAGAGCTTGTCTCCCTCGGCCAGCGCGACGTGAGGCGTTGCGATCAGGATAGACACACATGTGAGGGACGGAAGAATACGAGCGGATTTAATCAAGCAGCGATATCTCCGACCAGAGCACCCGCTGGAATATGCCAAGCCCTGCTGATCTTGCGGATCTGATCCAGGTTCATTTCGCGCCGACCGTTGAGCAAATCCGCAACGCGCGCCTTCGAGCCGATAATCTCGATCAGGTCGGCGCGTGTGTAGTTGTTAGCCGCCATCACCGATTTCAAAACATCGACCGGCTTCGCCCGCGGAATGGGATAATGACGCCGCTCGTATTCCTCGATGAGAAGACAAAGCGCATCGAAATGCGCGGCCTCCGGCGTGCCGGCGTCCGGCTCCTGATCAAAATATGGCCGAACGGCTTTCAGCGCCATTTCATATTCACCTTCGTCGGCCAATGTCCTGATGGATTGAATATCCATGTCGATTGCCTTTCCAAGTTTACGCCGATCGGCGACCGGGAATAACGATCACACCACTTCCCGCAGCGCCTCGGCCGTCTGCAGGTCGACGGAGACCAACTGGCTGACGCCCTGTTCGGCCATGGTGACGCCGAAGAGGCGGTTCATGCGGGCCATGGTGATCGGGTTATGGGTGATAATGAGGAAGCGGGTGGCAGTGGAGGCTGCCATCTCGTCCATCAGGTTGCAGTAGCGCTCGACATTGTGGTCGTCCAGCGGGGCGTCCACCTCGTCCAGCACGCAGATTGGCGCTGGATTGGTGAGGAAGACGGCAAAGATCAGCGCCATCGCCGTCAGCGCCTGCTCGCCGCCGGACAAGAGCGTCATGGTCTGCGGCTTCTTGCCCGGCGGGCGGGCAAGGATTTCGAGGCCGGCTTCCAGCGGGTCATCGCTTTCGATCAGTTGCAGTTCGGCTGTGCCGCCGTTGAACAGGTGGGTAAACAGCCGCTGGAACTGGGCATTGACCACGTCGAAGGCCGCCACCAGGCGCTCGCGACCCTCTCGGTTCAGGCTCTGGATCGCGCCGCGCAGCTTGCGGATCGCGTCGATCACGTCGTCGCGTTCCTTGATCAGCGCTGTCAGCTTGTCGGACAGTTCCTTCTGCTCCTCCTCGGCCCGCAGGTTGACGGCGCCAAGACGCTCTCGCTCCATCTTCAGCCGGTCCAGTTCGCGCTCGACCTCGCGCAGATCCGGCGTCGGGTCGCCGGTCTTCAGGCCGGTCAGGCGGAAGGCCTCGAGCGGGGCCACGTTCAGCGCCTCGCGGATGCGCTCCTCGCCTTCCTTGCGGCGCTCGCGGGCGGACACCAGCCGTTCCTCGGCGCGGCCGCGGCGTTCGCGGCTCTCGGCCAGTTCCGAAAGCGCGGTCGCCGCCTTCTGGTCGGCCTCGCGCTGGCGGGTATCGGCTTCGGCCAGCCGATCGGCGGCGGCGCGGCGGGCGGCTTCGGCCTTTTCCAGCTCGTTCATCAGGGCGCGGCGCTTTTCCTCGAACTCGTCGGGCGCGAGATCCAGTTCCGCCATCTCGTCGCGGGCTTCCGCCTCGCGCTCGCGCAGCGCTGCGATATGCTGCTCGGCGCTGCGGGCGCGGTCGGCCCAGGTTTCCCGCTCCTGGGCGATTGCCATCAGGCGGCGGCGGCGCTGCTCGTTTTCCCGGTTCAGCCCCTCATAGGCAGCGCGCGCCTCGGCCAGCAGGCCGCGGCCGGTGGCAACCTCCACCTGGCTATCCCGCAGGCGGGCGTCGATATCGGAGACATCGGGCGTATCCTCCAGCGCAATGCGTGCATCTTCCTCCTGGCCCTGGGTTTCCTCGATCTGGGCGCGCAACCCGCTTTCGGCCTCTTCAATGACCGCACGGCGGCGGATCAGGTCGCCAGAGGCGCGCTCGGCCTGGGCCAAGGCCTCGCGGGCCTCTGCCAGGGCGCGAATGGCGCCGCGCTGTAGCTCGCGGGCAGCGGACAGGCGCTGTTCCTCGGCTGCGACGGCCGATCCGGCGGCGGACAAATGCTCCTCCGCCTCGATCATGCGGTCTTCCGCCTCGATCTTCTCGTCTTCCAGTTCGGCCAGGCGGTTCTTCTGCGCAAGACGCAGGGCGGCAGCGCTTGGCGCTTCTGAGCCTGCCACATGGCCGTCCCAGCGGAAGACGGCGCCATCGCGGGTGACCAGGCGCTGTCCCGGCTGCAATTGCGGCATCAGCGCGCGGGCCTCTGCGGCGGAGCCAACAACACCGATCTGGGCAAGACGGCGCTTCAGCGCCGGCGGGGCCGCGACATGGGAAAGAAGCGTGGGGATGCCCGCCGGCAAGGACGGATCGGCTGATGCGTCGCCATTCACGAGCCAATAGGCCGGCGCGCGCTCATCCACAGGCGAATCCAGGTCGTCGCCAAGGGCGGCGCCCAAGGCGGTTTCGAAACCGCGATCAACGGTGATGTCATCGGCAACGGGCGGATAGGCGCCGGCAGCGGCTGCGGTCGCGAGCATCCGGGCGATGGTTCGCGCTTCGGTATCCAGGGCGTTCAGCCTGTTGCGGGCGGCGTCCAGCGGCTGGCGCGCCATGGCCTCGGCGCGGCGGGCTGAGGCCAGCGCGTCCTCGATGGCCAGGATCGACGCCTCGCCTTCGCTCAGGGCTTCTTCCGCCGCCTCGACGATTTCACGCTTTTCCTCAGGGTCAGGCAGCACGCCGATCTTTTCGGCAATCACTTCCAACTCCCGGACAGCCTCTTCCGTCTGGCGCTCCAGCCGCAGGCGGCGCTCAGCCAGATCGCGGATCGTGCGCTCCAACTGGTTGCGGCCGGCCGAGGCTTCGGCTCGCTCGGCTGTCAGGGCCGCGAAGCGACGCTCGCTGTCGGCAAGAGTAGCGGCCGCGGCCTCGAAGGCGGCGCGGCTTTCCTCGCCATGGCGGCCGCTATCGGCCAGTTGTTCCGATAGCTCGGCCTCTTCGGCGGCCAGGCGATCCAGCACCTGGGCATTGTCGGCGACCATCCGCTCCTCGCGGCGGATGTCCTCGTCCAATTGCGCCAGGCGGCGGGCCAGTTCCTCGCGACGACGGAACAGCCGACCGGCATCTTCCTCGATCTGGGCGCGGGCAATCTGCAGGCGCTGCAGGGCGGCGGCGGCACGGGCCTCTTCCTCGCGCAGTTCCGGCATCTTCAGGCTGGCGACGGCCTGCGTCTTGGCGGCCTCCATCTGCGCCTGGGCCTTTTCGGCGACGATGGAGGTTGCCTGGTTCAGTGCGCTTTCCTCTTCGCCCTCGGCCTCTTTGGCCTGGACCCAGCGGATATGCAACAGCGTCGCCTCGCGGGAACGAATATCCGCCGACAGCATCTTGAAGCGGTTGGCCTGGCGGGCCTGGCGCTTCAGGCTCTCGATCTGGCTTTCGAGCTGGGTGGTGATGTCTTCCAGCCGTTCCAGATTGGTTTCGGCGGCGCGCAGGCGCAGTTCGGCCTCGTGACGGCGCGAATGCAGGCCGGAAATACCCGCCGCCTCTTCCAGCAATTGCCGCCGCGCCTGGGGTTTTGCCTGGATCAGCTCGCCAATGCGGCCCTGCCCCACCATGGAGGGCGAGCGCGCGCCGGTCGAGGCATCGGCAAACAGAAGCTGCACATCCTTGGCACGGGCTTCCTTGCCGTTGATCCGATAGACCGAGCCATTCTCGCGCTCAATGCGGCGGGTGACCTGGATCTCGTCCTGGTCGTTGAAGGCGGCCGGCGCGGTGCGATCGGAATTGTCGAGGAACAGGCCGACTTCGGCGGTGTTGCGCGCGGGCCGGTTGCCGGATCCCGAAAAGATCACGTCATCCATGCCCGAGGCACGCATGTTCTTGTAGGAATTCTCGCCCATGACCCAGCGCAGGGCCTCGACCAGATTGGACTTGCCACAGCCATTCGGCCCGACAACGCCGGTCAGCCCGGGCTCGATGATGAATTCGGTCGGTTCGACAAAGGACTTGAAGCCGAGAAGACGGAGCTTGTTGAACTTCATGGGGAAGTCCTCTTGGTCCGCAGATAGTTGCAAGAGGAAGAGGGCAAACTGCGGTGCAAGTGTACCCCCCTCTGCCCTGCCGGGCATCTCCCCCTCAAGGGGACTGTTGCAAAATTCGGCTGATGTGATTCAGTTGGTTTGCAGCGATTTGAGGGGATTTGATGTCTGTTCGACGGGATGGCCAGTTCAGTTTT
>NZ_FWXU01000007.1 GCF_900176345.1 Rhizobium sp. RU36D | reverse complement strand
AACACCCCAAATGCCCGGCAAAACAACAGCCGGGCCACAGAACCGCCGTCTGCAAAAACCAAAATCCCAAAAACTCGGCTTTATGCAACGGTCCCCCAAAGGGAGAATGAGCCCGTGACTGCCGAATTCATCAGCGCCAGCTTCGCCAACGAATCCAATGATCTCCATCCGCTGCCCGATGCGCCGGTGGACGCGCGTTTCCTGGAGCGTTGTGCCCGCGCGCTCGACGACTACGGGTTCAACTACACCTTGATCCCCTATTCCTCATCGTCGTTCGACCCCTTCACCCTGGGTGCCACCATCCTGGCGCACACCAAGAACATCAAGATCATCGTCGCCCTGCGACCCAACACGGTCTATCCGACGGTCGCGGCCAAATCGCTCGCCACACTTGACCAGTTGAGCGGCGGGCGTGTCGTCGTGCACTTCATTGCCGGCGGCAGCGACGAGGAGCAGGCCCGCGAAGGAGACTTCCTCAACAAGGAAGAACGCTACGAGCGGCAGGAGGAATATATCCGCATTCTCCGCCTCGCCTGGACCTCCACCACCCCCTTCGATTTTGACGGCAAATACTACCAGTTCAAGCAGTTCCGCAGCGCCGTGCGCCCCACCAACGGCCTCATTCCGATCTCCCTTGGTGGCTCGTCCGACGCCGCCTACCGGATCGGCGGATCGCTATGCGACATCTTCGGCCTCTGGGGTGAGCCGCTGGCCGAGACCAAGCAGCAAATCGATCGCATCTATGCCGAGGCGGCCAAGGCAGGACGCATAGACCGCCGCGGATCTGGGTCACCTTCCGCCCGATCATTGCCGAGACCGACGAACTGGCCTGGGCGAAGGCGCACCGGGTTCTCGACAAGCTGAACGAAAATCGCCAGAAAGGCCTGACGCGGGCACCGATCAATGCCGTTCCGCCGGCGAATGTCGGCTCGCAACGGCTGCTGGACATCGCCAAACGCGGCGACGTGCATGACCGCGCCCTTTGGTATCCGACCGTCACCGCCACCAATGCCAGCGGTGCGACGACCGCACTGGTCGGTTCACCCCGCACGATCGCCGATTCCATTCTCGACTATATCGATCTCGGTGCCGATCTCATCTCGATCCGCGGCTACGACAACTACAATGATGCCGTGGACTACGGCCGCCATGTCCTGCCGCTGGTCCGCGAGGGCATCCGTGAACGGGAAGACGCCAAACGCAAGGCTGCGGCCTGAGGTCTGACACCCGTGCCTCCCTGGCGCGCCGCGATCTCTCCCTCCCTGCGGCGCGCCACCACATCAGGTCTCGCATCCGAACCCGTCGCGAGACCGCAGCACTGCCTTGGGCACCCGCCCTGGATCCGGAAGGCCGAGCCTCATGTCCCAAGACCTCTTCGTAACCGATGACACCGTGCGCGCGCTGGCCGATGCGGCTCCGGACGCCGATCGCACCGGCGCCTTTCCCTGGGCCGGCATCCAAGCCGTCCACCACGCCGGCCTGCTTGAAAGCACGGTCGCAAGCCGCTATGGCGGCAGGGGCAGCACCCTGAAACAGGCAGCGCAAATTCTGGCGGCGCTCGGCCGCGGCGATCCCTCGGTGGCGCTGATCAGCGCCATGACGATCTTCAACCACCTTGGCCAGGCTGCCAAAAGCCATTGGCCTGAACATCTGTATCGACGGCTTCTCGACGAGAGTCGGCAGCGTCCGCTGCTCCTAAACGCAGCGCGGGTCGAGCCGGAACTCGGATCGCCAGCGCGCGGCGGCCTGCCGGCGACGCTGGCAAGGCGAACCGCAAGCGGCTGGTCGATCACCGGGCGCAAACGCTTCGTGACCGGGGCACACGGCCTCACGCATTTCCTCGTCTGGGCCCATACGGACGAAGCGTCGCCGCGTGTCGGCACATTCGTCGTTCCCAACGGCCTTGCAGGCATCGAGGTCATCGAAAACTGGAAAAGCCTTGGCATGCGCGCCACCGGCTCCCACGACGTCCAGTTTACCGATGTCGAGATCCCGGCAGAGGATGTGCTGGAGTTGGTCGATCCCTCGGTGGCGCAGCAGGACAACCGCGGCCATGCCGCCATCTCACTGGCCCTCACCGCGCTCTATCTCGGTGCTGCAGAGGCCGCACAGGAGGTCTTCATCCGCTTTGCCCATGAGCGCGTGCCGACCAATCTCGGCCACCCCATTGCGCGAACCGAGCGCTTCCTGACGCTGTCGGGCGAGATCGATCTTCTGGTTTCCGGCGCGCGGCAGATCATTTTCGGCGCGCTGGAGAATAGCCACGGCGATGCGGAACAGATGATCCGGGCGCGGCTGCTGGCCGGCCGACAGATCCGCGACGCCGTGCAGATCGCCGTCCGGGGCATCGGCAATCCGGGCCTCAATGCCGACATCGCCCTCGAGCGCCATTTCCGCGACGTTCAGTCGGTGCTGGTTCATGCGCCCCAGGAAGACACCTCCGTCACGATGCTCGGTCGCGCCGCCTTCGATCGCTGGCAGCGCGGGCAAGCCGACCAAACGAAGCCATCCGCAAGCCTTGCCCTGCTGAAGACCGCCTGACGCAGCCTGCGGCGGGCCAACTTTCCATGACCAGACATTCGAAGGATTTGTCCATGAGCAACAATCTGATCGTCGGTTTCTCCGGCAATATCTCCCGCCCCTCCAGTACGCGGCGTTTTGTCGAGCACGTGACGGAAAGCCTGGCCCACCGCGCCGGCCTGCAGCACAAGGTCTTTGACGTCGAAGACCTCGGCGCATCGCTGGCAACGGCACGATCCGTCGCCGATCTTGATGGACAGGCCCGCGGCATTGTTCAAACCATCATCGAGGCGGATGCGCTGGTGATCGGTTCTCCCACCTACAAGGGCAGTTATGCCGGTCTGTTCAAGCATGTCATCGATCTGCTCGACCCTGCAGACCTCAGGGGAAAGCCTGTGATCCTGACCGCCACGGGCGGCGGCGACCGTCACTCGCTCGTGGTCGAGCACCAGTTGCGACCGCTCTTCGCCTTCTTCGAGGCCTTTGTTGTGCCAACGGCCATTTACGCCTCTGGACGCGACCGGATCGACGGCCGCCTGTCACCGGCCATCCTGTCGCGTGCCGACCAGGCCGTCGCCGAAGCCGCACTCTTGCTGGACTCCCGGCAGAGCACAACGGCCATCGCTGCCGAGTAGCAGGCGGCCCCCCGAACGCGCTCCGCCGACCGCGTCTTCGCCGGCCTGATCATGGTCATCCTTTCGGTCACCCGGTGAAAGACGTGTGACCGGATGGGGCATCGTGCGCTGGCGCCAAGGACCATCTGACATGACGACGAAAGCGAAGTTTGTGGTCGGGATTACCGACCACATGATCGGAACGCCTGATCTTGAGGCGGAGGTGTTGGGTGACGATGTCGAGATCGACTTCTTCGGCAGCACCGATGAGGCGCAGTTTTCGGCCGCCCGCCTTGAACGGCTCGATGCCCTGATGGTCTGGGGCGCTCGTCTCGGCCCGCAGAGCATTGCCCATCTGAAGCGCTGCAAGGGCGTGGTGCGCTATGGCGTGGGCTACGAAAAGATCGACCTTGAGGCCCTGGCAAAGGCCGGCATTCCCTTCGCCAACAATCCGGATTACGGCACGGAGGAAGTTGCCGACCACGCCATGGCCATGATCCTTTCCCTGCACAGGCGGCTTTGGGAGCATGATCACAAGGCGCGCGGCTACCGGAACAACTGGCAGGTCAACAGCCTCAAGCCACTGTCCCGCTCGAACCCGGCAACAGCAGGCGTTGTCGGCGTCGGCCGCATTGGGACGGCGGTCGTGAACCGCCTCAAGCCCTTCGGCTTCCGCATCCTCGGCTATGACCCCGGCCAGCCGCCAGGGCATGAAAAAGCCATCGGCTACGAACGCTGTGAGCGGCTGGACGCGCTATTTGCCAGCGCCGACGTCATAACCTTGCATTGCCCGGCAAATGCGCAAACACGCGGACTACTGAACGCCGACAGGCTGGCCCGCATCAAACCCGGCACCATCATCGTCAATACGGCGCGTGGTGAACTCATCGATCTCGATGCGCTGGAGGCCGCACTTCGCAGCGGCCATCTCGCCGCCGCCGCGATCGACGCGCTGCAGCAGGAGCCGCCGGGTGACCACCCTCTCCTGTCGGCATGGCGCGCTCGGGAGGCGTGGCTGGCGGGACGGCTTGTCATCACGCCGCACAATGCCTTCTACTCCGATCACGCGGCAATCGAGATGCGCCGTAATGCCGCCCGAACGATCAGGATACTGCTGGACGAGGGAAGGCTTCGCAATCAAATCACGGTATCCTCATGACCCGATCCGAGTTCTTCTGGTACATCCCAAACGACGTGAAGGCCGGCCACCGCGGGGATGACGCAGCGCCTGATCACAACAGCCTCGACACGCTGACCGCCCCGGCCAGGGCGATGGAGGCCCATGGCTGGAAAGGCGCCCTGATCGGCACAGGCTGGGGGCGACCGGATACATTCACAGTGGCGACGGCGCTGATGGCGCGGACGAGCAGCTTCGAGCCGCTGATCGCCATCCGCCCGGGATATTGGAAGCCGGCGAATTTCGCAGCCGCGGCCGCAACTCTCGACCACCTCAGCCATGGGCGCGTGCGCGTCAACGTCGTGTCCGGGCCGGATGACCTCAAGGCCTATGGCGATCAGGAGGGTGACCAGGCCCAACGCTATGCACGCACCAAGGAGTTCATGCGGCTCGTGCGCAGACTGTGGACGGAAGAAGGCGTCACCTTCTCGGGTGAGTATTTCCAGGTTGAGGGATCAACGGTTCAACCACGCCTCAGGCAGACCGAGGATCGCCCCCATCCGCCGCTCTATTTTGGCGGCGCGTCAGAGGCCGCCGAGCGGGTGGCAGCGACGGAAGCCGATGTGCAATTGTTCTGGGGAGAGCCGCTTGACGGTGTGCGGGAGAGGATCGGACGACTACGGGATCTGAGCGCAACGCTTGATCGCGATCTGCCACCACTGCAGTTTGGCCTCAGGATCACGACCCTCGTTCGCGAGACCTCGCAACAGGCCTGGGCAGATGCCGAAGCGAAAGTGGCGAAGATGGCCGAGGGCGCCGCCGGCAACTGGCAGGATCATCGCCACGGCATTGCCACTGGCCAGCGGCGTCTTCTGGAGTTGAGCGGCAGAGGCGACATCCTGGATGACAACCTCTACACGGCACCAGGAAAATACGGCGGCGGCGGTGCCGGCACCACCTGGCTGGTCGGCTCGGCGGAAGAGGTGGCACGGGCCCTGCGCAACTACCAGGTGCTGGGGATCACCCATTTCATCCTGTCCGATACGCCCTACCTGGAAGAACTCGAGCGCCAGGGAAAAACGCTTCTGCCGCTCATGCAATGAGGATGCTCAAAATGAGCAGATCACACTGTTCGACAGCCCAGCGGTGAGATCGCGGCTGCAAACCAGATGCGGCAAGGCCAATCTTCGGATCTGTCTTAGAGCCATTCACCGGCAGGCCGCCCGGGCTCGTGCGCCTGGCGGCGGCAACCGCTCATCACGCGGCCATGGGTTTCGCTTCGATCAGATGCTCGCCGATCGCGCGCTTGAGCTCTGTGACACTGGCAAAAAGCCGGTTGTCGAGGTCGATGACGTGAAATTTCACCGCGATGAAACGCAGCTTGTCGTTTTGCGGGACGACGATACCAACAGGTATGCCGCCAAATTCAACTGTTTGCCGTTGCATGGGCCTGCCTCTCATGGGGATGTTGATCTTCCAGAAGGGTGATGGCGCTTTTGCTGGCCATCGGGGAACCATCCATGGAAGAGCAACACATGAAACCCTGGACGCCAGATGCGATGAGGCTGCTGGAAACGAAAGCAACTGACGAGGTGACCATGTGAACTCCTGTATGTTTTCTACTTAAATAGTAGATTATTTTCCGGATTTCGCAACCGGGATCACGCAGCAAGAGGAAAATAAAACTAAAGCGATCACATCAAGATCAAAAACGAGAACAAAAATTTCCCGTTTGCGGCCAAGGCGCCAAATTTATCTTGCGATTGACACAAACCTTCGAGCGCGGTCTCGTTCGCGGACGGAGCCATCCTGACATGCGGGAAAAGGGATCCGCCGCGCCCGTTTGCAAAGCCGTTTCACGCGAACCCGCGCCAGCGCAGTTAAATTTTCCCACAGCTGCCGCCCGGCGGGGTCGATTATTGCTATAAAATCTACGTATTTTATGTGATTTTTTGATTGTGCTGCCGGAGGTCGGCTGGCGAACAGAAACAAACGGGAGCTTTCTTGATGCGTATTTCCAGGCGAAATTTCACGGGACTGCTGGCGGGCTCCGTTGCCCTGCCGCTCATCGGCGGTGCGCCCGCAATAGCAGCCGACAAGGTTGTCCGCATCGGCTATCAGAAATATGGCACACTCGTCCTGCTGAAGGGCAAGGGCCTGCTCGAAAAGAAGCTGGAAAAGATCGGTTACACGGCGCAATGGACCGAGTTCCCGGCCGGACCTCAGCTTCTGGAAGCGCTGAATGTCGGCGCGGTCGATTTCGGCTCGACCGGTGAGACGCCTCCGATTTTCGCTCAGGCCGCTGGTGCGCCGCTGGTCTATGTCGCTCATGAGCCGCCCGCGCCCCGCGGCGAAGCCGTTCTGGTGCAAAAGGACAGTCCGATCAAATCGGTGGCAGACCTCAAGGGCAAGACCGTCGCGCTCAACAAGGGCTCCAACGTTCACTATCTCCTGGTGAAGGCACTTGAGGAAGCGGGGCTTGCCTATAGCGACATCAAGGTCTCGTTCCTGCCGCCGGCCGATGGTCGTGCCGCCTTCGAGCGGGGCGCGGTCGATGCCTGGGTAATCTGGGACCCCTTCCAGGCCGCCGCCGAAGTGGCGATCGAGGCACGCGAACTGCGCAATGGCGAGGGCATCGTGCCCAACCACCAGTTCTATCTCGGCGCAAAGCCCTTTGTTGAAGCGCATGCGCAAGCGGTTGACGTGCTGATCGAGGCGAACAGCGAGATCGATGTCTGGACCAAGGCGAATACCGCTGCGGCCGCGGCAGAACTGGCTCCCTCCGTCGGCATTCCCGAGCCGGTGCTGATCAAGGCGCTCGACCGCCAGTCCTACGGCGTGCGGCCGCTCGACGAAACGGTCATGAAGCAGCAGCAGGCGATTGCCGACACCTTCTTTGACCTCGGCCTCATTCCCAAGAAGCTCAGCATTGCCGATGTGGTTCGGAAAGGCGGCGCCTGATGGCGGAGACGGCGCTGACAGGATATGCCCAGCGTAGGGAGGTGGCGACACCTCCCTTACGGCTCTCGCTATGGCGGGCCTTCGCGCCATGGGCCTTGCCCGTGGGGCTGCTGGTGATCTGGGAGATCGCGGCGCGAAGCGGCTTCGTCACCGCCCGGCTGATGCCGGCGCCAAGCACCGTGGCCGTTGCCGGCTGGACTGCGCTTCTGGATGGCAGCCTGATCTATCACACGCTGGTATCGACCAAGCGCGCCCTGATCGGCCTTGCCATCGGCGGCGGACTGGGTTTTGCCCTGGGCATCGTCAACGGCCTTTGGAAGCCAGCCGCAACACTGCTCGACAGCACGCTGCAGATGGTGCGCAACGTGCCGCATCTGGCGCTGATCCCGCTCGTCATCCTGTGGTTCGGCATCGATGAAACCGCCAAGATCTTCCTGGTCTCGATCGGCGTTTTCTTTCCGATCTATATCAACACCTTTCATGGTGTGCGCACCGTCGATCCGCAGGTCATCGAGATGGCCAAGATCTACGGCCTCGACCGCAAGGCGCTTGTCACGCGCATCATCCTGCCCGGTGCCCTGCCCTCCATCCTGGTCGGACTGCGCTATGCGCTCGGCTTCATGTGGCTGACTTTGATTGTCGCCGAAACGATCTCGGCCAATAGCGGGATCGGCTACATGACGATGAATGCGCGCGAATTCTTCCTGACGGATGTCGTGCTTCTCGGCATAATCATCTATGCGCTGCTCGGCAAGGCTGCCGACAGTCTCACGCTCCTCATCGAGAAGCGGGTCCTTTCCTGGCATCCGGCCTACCAGGGCGACGGGGAGGCGCGGTGATGGCAGCCGTTCAATCCGTATCCATCGACAGCCCGCCTGCGTCGGCGACAAGCACCGGCGGCCTGCCGATAAGCCTAGCCGGCGTCGAAAAGTCCTTCAGCCGCCTCACGGTGCTCAAGCATTTCAATCTGACCATAAAGCCGGGTCAGTTCGTTGCGGTGGTTGGCCGGTCGGGCGGCGGCAAGTCGACCCTGCTTCGGCTGATCGCCGGACTGGACCGACCGACCGCGGGACAGGTTCTGGTCGACCAGAAGCCGGTTGAAGGCCTCAATCCGCATGTGCGCCTGCTGTTCCAGGAGGCGCGGCTGGTGCCATGGCAGCGGGTCGTGGAAAATGTGGGCATTGCCCGCGGCCACAACTGGCGCCAGGACGCGCTCGCCACCTTGAGCGATGTCGGACTGGAAGGACGCGAAAACGATTGGCCCTCGGTGCTTTCAGGCGGCCAGAAACAGCGCGTCGCATTGGCCCGCGCTCTGGTCAGCAAGCCATCCCTTCTTCTGCTGGACGAGCCCTTCGGCGCGCTTGACGCGCTGACCCGGATCGAGATGCACAAGCTCCTGGACGGCATCTGGCGCAGGCGCGGTTTTACCACGCTGCTGATCACGCATGATGTCGCCGAGGCCGTCGCACTGGCCGACCGCGTCATTGTGCTGCGCGAAGGGTTCATCGCACTGGACATCTCCATTGACCTAGAAAGGCCCCGCCGCGAACTGGCCGACGCCCGCGCCGTGGAACTGCAACGGCAGATCCTAGAAGCGGTCTGAAGTCCGCGCGAGCAGATCGGAGCGGGTCAGCCTTCAGCCACCAACCGGCATCGCATCCCGCATCCAGGCTTCCGCATCGGCTCCGGCGGCAATCCAAGCCGGTGCGTCGGGCTGCGTCACCGCCTGCCAGACGGAATCGGCGACGTCGGCTGGCGTGGTCGATAGCGGCGAGCTGCGCAGGTCTGTCAGATAGCCATGAACGAAATCGGCATAGGCTTCGGGAATATCGAAGCCCATGCGGGCGACCGCGTTCTTGCCGAACGAGGTGGCCGGTGCCGAGCCAGGCAGGACGAGACGCACGGTCACTCCAAACTGGGCGGCTTCCACGGCGAAGCTTTCCGAGAAGCCGTTGAGGGCGGCCTTGCTGGCGGTGTAGACGGAGAGCGCCGGCAGTGGCCTGAGCGTCACGCTCGAACTGACATTGACGATCACACCTGCCCCGCGGGCGCGAAACTGCGGCATGACGGCCTTGGCCATGGCGATAGCGCCGAGCACATTGGTTTCGAAAACGTCACGCGCCTTGTCCATGTCGGTTCCCTCAAGCGCATTGAGCAGGCCGACACCCGCATTGTTCAAGAGGGCGTCAAGCGGCCCGGCCTGCGCCACGGCATGGGCAATGCTCGCGGCATCCGTGACATCGAGTGGCAGCACCTCAATGCGGTCATGTCCAGCGAAGAGATCGGGCTGGGGTACACGCATGGTCGCAACGACATCCCAGCCCTCGCCGGCAAATCGATTGGCGATGGCATGGCCGAAACCGCTGGAGCAACCCGTTATCAGTATCCTTGGCATATCTGGTCTCCTGTTTGACGATCTGGAAGATAGACGCCGCGTTTCGGATGATCTATGATCAGAAGTCTGCTTATGTTTCGCGAAAGTCCTGACATGTCTGATCCACTGGCCGAAATCGTCACGCTGCTGAAGCCGGTTCCCTCCATTGCCAAGCTGGTCACGGCGGGTGGAACATGGCTCGTGGAGCGACGCGAACTCGGCACGCCGTTTTATTGCGCTGTCGTGGACGGTCATTGTCTGCTCACCATCCCAGACCGAGCGCCAGTTCCCTTGGGTCCTGGCGATTTCGTTCTCGTGCCGGACGTCCACCAATTGACGTTGAGCAGCCTTCAACTGCCACCGCGGGGAACGCTGCCGCAACGGCTGGAAACGAGCCCGGGTGTCTTTCGGCTGGGCGATCCGGCCGGTCCCGTTGAGTTGACGGCCATGGTCGGACACTGCGCCTTCCAGTCGGGCGACAGGCGATTGCTGGTCTCGCTTCTGCCGGATGTCATCCATGTGCAAGGTCAGGACCGGTTCATGGATCTCGTGCGGATGATACATGCCGAAACCGTGGGCGGACTGGCAGCGCGGGACATGATCCTGAGCCGGCTTCTGGAGGTGCTGCTGATCGACGCGCTGAGAAGCGCAGGCGGCAACACGACATCACCTGGGCTGTTGCGAGGGTTGTCGGATGGCAGGCTCGCCCCGGCCATCCGACGCATCCACGCGGAGCCGGGAGCCGAGATCACCGTCGAAGGCCTGGCGGAAGCAGCGGCGATGTCGCGATCCAGTTTCTTCGATCGCTTCCGGCGTCAGATGGGCGTGGCACCCATGGAATATGTGACGGGCTGGCGCATGGCGCTCGCCAAGCAGATGCTGCAGCAAAGGGACGCGTCCCTGGCCGAGATCGCCGAGAGCGTCGGCTATGCCTCCGCCAGCGCCTTCAATGTGGCCTTCTCCCGCCATGTGGGAATAACGCCAGGCGCTTTCGCGGGCCGCCACTGATCGGGGAGCCTTGTCCAGGACCACGACTGTTTTTCGCCGACCTTGCCGGTCGCGCGCTTGCGATGGTGCCTGAAACTGCCTATTGGCCTCTGCCGAAGACGCGCGCCTGGCCTATGCCGGCGGAACGCGGCTCAGGCAGCAATGAAGGCATTCGGTGGTGGCAGTCACAGAAAATCCCAGGGTCGGAATAGCCCTGCGCATCCTATCCGGATTCCTGTTTGCGTGCATGGGCATCTGCGTCAAGGCGTTGTCGGAGCATGTGCCGGTCGGGCAGATCGTGTTCTTCCGATCGGCCTTTGCCCTTATTCCGCTTGTGATCTTCCTGTGGCTGCGCGGGGAGTTTCCGGGCGGGCTGGCGACGAAACGACCCTTCGGCCATCTACTGAGATCAAGCCTCGGGGCAGCGGCCATGTTCGCCTCCTTTGCCTCGATCGCCCGGCTGCCGCTGGCGGAGGCCACCTTGCTCAGCTATCTGTCCCCCGGTTTCACCAGCGTAGCCGGCGTGATGCTTTTATCGGAGCGCGTCACGGTGTGGCGAGTTGGCGGCGTTCTCGTTGGCATGGCCGGGGTCATGGTGCTGGTCTGGCCGGAGGTCGGCCATGGCGACATGGACGAAGTGCGCATGTGGGGCTACATTTTCGGGCTTCTGATGGGCATGCTTACCGCCTTCGCCCTGATCATGGTCCGCAATCTCAGCCGCACGGAAAGCCCGGGCGCGATCGCCTTCTATTTCGTCATCGCCTCGATGATCGGCGGCATCCTGACGCTGCCATTCGGCTGGGTCATGACGGATGCGGAAGGCTTGTTCTTGCTCGTCCTGGCAGGCTTGCTCGGCGGTCTCGCCCATATCTCCATGACGCTCGCCTTCCGTCACGCCGAAGCTTCCCTGCTGGCGCCATTCGAGTATCTGGTTATCCTCTGGCCCGTGCTGGCGGACCTGCTGCTGTTCAAGGCGCCGCTATCTTACGCTTTTATCTCGGCCCTGCCACTGGTGCTGGCCGGAGCGGCCCTCGCTGCCATGGAGGAACGGCGGCGGCGCCAGGCGTGATGTCACCGGCCCAAGGCACTCGCCCATAGCCCGTCCGGGATATCTATCCCTGAGCGGCCGGCGCTTTACAGCAATCCCAGCTCGGCGAGTTCCCGCTTGAGGTCTTCGGGCATGGACTCAAGATCGGCCCCCGATGCGCCGAGGTCGCGCGGTGCCGAGTCGGCATCCAGATAGCGCCAGCCCTGGAATGGCCGGCGGGGCGCCGGTTGCGTCTCGATCACCTCCGGGCCGAGCACCAGTTCACAACGGGTGATGCCGTCATCGCCGGTGAAGGGCCGGATATCGAGGAGTTTCTGGCGGGCGGCCACTTGGCCCTTGATGATCCAGTAGAGCGATCCGCCGTCGAGCAGTTCGTCGATGCGCTTGGGCACCATGCGGGTCACATGGCCGGACTGCGGCGGCTTGCCGATCGCGACCGACATCAAGGCGCGCTCGGCGACCCATTCCTTGAGGTCATCGAGACTGTCTGCACCCACACAGAGCTTGATCAAATGAAGCGCCATGCGGTGGTGATAGAGTTTTGTGCCGCAGCGTCAAGCCTGCGGCACCCTCGCCTCACCGGCATCCACAGGCGCGGATCGTCGCAGCCGTCAACATTCCACGACATTGACGGCGAGCCCGCCCAGCGATGTTTCCTTGTATTTCTCGTTCATGTCGTTGCCGGTCTGGCGCATCGTCTCGATGCAGGCGTCCAGCGGCACGAAATGTTCGCCGTCGCCCTTCAGCGCCAGCGAAGCCGCGGTGACGGCCTTGACTGCCCCCAAGGCGTTGCGTTCGATGCAGGGCACCTGCACCAGGCCCGCCACCGGGTCGCAGGTCATGCCCAGGTGATGTTCGAGAGCGATTTCTGCCGCGTTTTCGATCTGCTCTGGCGATCCGCCCATCACGGCCGCGAGTCCGGCCGCCGCCATGGCCGAGGCCGAACCCACCTCACCCTGACAGCCGACTTCCGCGCCGGAGATCGAGGCATTGTGCTTGATGATCCCGCCGATCGCCGCCGCCGTCAGAAGATAGTCGCGAATCCCCTCCTGGTCGGCCTCGGGGTGGAAATGCAGGTAGTAGCGGATCGTCGCCGGCACCACACCGGCAGCACCATTGGTCGGCGAGGTGACGACACGCCCGCTGGCCGCATTTTCCTCGTTCACCGCCATGGCATAGACGGACAGCCAGTCATTGGCGAGGACCGGGTTCAGCCGGTTGGAGCGCCATTCCTCCTGCAGTTTGTCATGGATAGACTTGGCCCGGCGCCGCACATTCAGCCCGCCCGGCAGGCGACCGTCCTGCCGCAGACCACGATCGATACAGCCGCTCATCGCGTCCCAGATGCGATCGAGACCGGCATCGAGGTCGTCGCGCGACATCACCGCTTCTTCGTTTGCCCTCTTCATCTGCGCGATGGTGAGGCCCGATGCACGGGCCATGTCGAGCATCTCGCGCGCCGAGGCGAAGGGATAAGGAACGTTGCGGGTCGCAGCCGCCTTCTTGTTCCTCTGCATCGCTGCAAGCTCTGTCTCCGTCACGACGAAGCCGCCGCCGATGGAGAAATAGACTTGCGTCAACAGCAGGCGTCCGTCCTTGTCGAAGGCGGACAGACGCATCGCATTGGCATGGCCGGGAAGCGGCGTCTTCTTGTCATAGACCAGGTCTTCCCTCGGCAGGAACCGATAGCCGGGATGTCCTGGCGGCGTGACGCGGCCCGTCCGCTCCACATCCGCGATGATGTCCTCCATCCGGTCCGGATCGACGGTATCAGGCGCTTCCCCCATCAAGCCTATGATGACGGCATTGCCGGTACCATGACCGATGCCGGTATAGGCAAGCGATCCGTGCAGGCTCGCCTTCAGGGCGGTTACCTGCGCGCCGGCCGGGCGGGGCCAGTCGTTTGAGAGGATGAGATCAAGGAACCGGCGTGCCGCCGTCATTGGCCCCATGGTATGGGAGCTGGACGGACCGACGCCGATCTTGAAGACATCGAAAACCGAGAGAAACATCGCCGCACCCCTTGCCTGCCGAACCGTGCCGAGAGGCTATGCTATCACAGGGCGGCAACAAGGCGATGCATCGACATCGGCTGGCATGGGCGCGACATGCTCATCGCCGTAGCGCAGCCTTGAAACGAAAACAGCGCGGCTGGGACGGCCGCGCTGTTCAGCAAGAAGACAATACCGATAGGGATCAGAAGTTGCCGATGAGGTAGGCGACTGCGAGAATTCCTGCAAATCCGATCAACGCACGAACGGTAACACCCCAGCAAGACTTCTGGATGCTGTTTTCCATACTTACTCCAATTGGGTCAGTCAGTGTCCGAAAGCCGTCCCCCGACGCTTTCTGTAACATGCATGTATTAAAACTCCGGCCTGTTCGCAACCGCAAAAACGGCAGAAAAGTGGCGCGTCCTGTGGACCTCGAAGCGGCCGGGAGAAAATGCAAATGCAAATCATGGCGTTAACGATCCGGTTACGACTTTAACGAATATCAGCAATGCATATTTTCGTCACAGGTCTTGCCGCGAATTAAAGAGTCTTGCGGGAAGACGGCCACGGCGCCTAAATATCCCGACTCGTCCCCGGGAATCCTCACATGACCACCCTCGATTATGTTGCTCTCGCGCTGTTCGGCGCCATGTGGTTCGCCTTTGCCTGGGTCACCGCCAAGTCCAGCATCTTCGGCCGTCGAAGCCTGACCCAGTTGATGGCAGAGCGGCGCCGCGAATGGATCATGAATTCGATTACCCGCGACCTGAAGATGATCGACACCTCTATCCTTGCGGGTCTGCAGAACGGCACGGCCTTCTTCGCCTCGACCTCGATCCTTGCCATCGGCGGCTGCTTCGCACTTCTGGGCGCCACCGAACAGGTGGATGCGGTATTCCGCGACCTGCCGATCGCGATCCAGGGTGGGCGTCCGGCCTTCGAAATGAAGGTCTGCGGACTGACGATCTTGTTCGGTTATTCCTTCTTCAAGTTCGGCTGGTCCTATCGACTGTTCAACTACTGCACGATCCTCTTCGGCGCCTTGCCGATGATGGCCGAATCGCAGGCCCATCCCCACAAGGCCCAGGTGGCAGCGGAACGGGTGGTGCGCATGAACATCATTGCCGCCAAGCATTTCAATGCCGGATTGAGGGCGATTTTCCTGTCAATCGGCTATCTCGGCTGGTTCATCAGCCCCTATGTCTTCATCGCGTCATCAGTGTTCATTTTTGTGATCCTGCTGCGCCGGCAGTATTTCTCCGAGGCTCGCGAGGCCATCCTTGGGGATTGGCCGTCATGAAAACGCCGCGATTTGACGATCTGGCGAGGCCCTACCCGGAAACAAGACCATCAAGGCAGGAACGTTCTTGACGAACGACATCGGCAGCAAGATCACCGTCCCGGGGCGCATCGGCATTGTGGACAGCCTCCGTGGCGCGGCGCTGGTGGCCATGGCCACCTACCACTTCACCTGGGATCTCGAGTTTTTCGGTTATCTCGATCCGGGGACCTCAACGCAAGGCTTCTTCCGGCTTTACGCCAGGGCAATCGCCAGCAGTTTCCTGTTCCTGGCGGGCTTCGGCCTCGTTCTGGCCCATGGCAGAGGCATTCGCTGGCAGTCCTTTGGCCGCCGGTTTGCGATGATCGCGGCAGCGGCTCTTGCCATCAGCGCGGCAACCTACTGGTTCGTGCCCGATGGATGGATCTTCTTCGGCATTCTCCACGCGATTGCGCTGGGAAGCCTGATCGGCCTGGCCTTCCTCAGTGTTCCTGCGCCGATAACGGTGCTGGTCGCCCTGGGGGCAATTGCACTTCCACAGTTTTATCGCTCAGAGCTTTTCGATCCGTCATGGCTCGCCTGGATCGGCCTGTTCCAGTCCCCGCCCCGCTCCAACGATTTCGTTCCGCTGCTCCCCTGGATTTCCGCGGTACTGTTTGGGATTGCGGCCGGCAAACTGGCTGTCGCAAGGGAATGGCTCCCGTCGCTGGCCAGGCTGCCTTCGGGACCTCGCCTGTTGAACTTCGCCGGCCGCCACAGTCTCGCCTTCTATCTCCTGCATCAGCCGGTGCTGATAAGCGTGGTCTATCTGGCGAGCCTCATCGCGCCGCCGGCGCCGGCCGATCCGGTCGCGGGATACATCAGCAGCTGTGAAGCCAGTTGCGTCACCCAAGGCGAAAGCGCGCCCATCTGCACGAGGTTTTGTGGATGCACCCTGGACAAGCTCATGGAGCAAGGCCTGTTTACGCCGCTCCAGTCTGGCGCAATACAACCGAGCGAAGATGCAAGGATATTGGAACTCGCGCGTGAATGTACAGCAGTCAGCCATTGACAGGACATGATCATGAACGCCTATCGCCTGAAGCCGCTGAACTTCCCCTGGCCACCGCTGCTTTACGGCAGCGCCATCGCCTCCGCCTTGCTGCTTGACCATTTCGTCGGCGTGCTGCCCTCCACCGCGGGAGAACCGCTCTTGTGGATTTCAGGCGGCCTGCTCATCCTGCTGGCAGTTGGCCTCGATCTCTGGGCGCTCATCACCCTCTGGGCGAGCCACACCACGGCAATGCCCCATCGCTGCGCCAGCCGCCTCGTGACCGGCGGGCCGTTTCGCTTCTCCCGCAATCCCATCTATCTCGGCTACACGCTGATGACGGTGGCATTCGGGCTTCTGACCGGCAATGCCTGGTTCTTCGTTACAGCGCTTGTCGCCGCAATCTGCACCACGGTTTTTGCGATCCGCTGCGAGGAAATGCATCTGCTTGCCCGCTTCGGCATCGATTTCGAACGCTATTGCCAGCGCACCCGCCGCTGGATCTGATTTTCGGAGCGAGGAAGCCCGTCAGGTCCCGACACCGATCTCAACCAGGCGGGTGAGGCAGGCCTCCTCGGCATTGTCGAGTTCGGCCAGGGTCTCGTCGATATCCTTGCGCTTCTGCCTTAGCTCGTCGCGCTTCTCATCGATCTTCTTCATCATCAGCTTCAGCTGACCGATTTCGCCCGGCGGTTCCTTGTAGACATGCACGATTTCGCGGATTTCCGCGACGGTGAAACCAATGCGGCGACCACGCAGGATTTCCTGCAGCAGGCGGCGGTCGGCAGCACGATAGAGACGGGTGCGACCGCGGCGCTCGGGATGCAGCAGTCCCTCGTCTTCATAGAAGCGCAGGGTCCGCGTCGAGACACCGAATTCACGGGTCAGTTCCGTTATGCTATAATGCTTCTTCACGTCGGTTCCAATTCATTGGGAACTGACATCATATTGACTATTACGTAAAAGTCAATTTTACCCGCCGGCGCTGATCCGGAACCACCAGGTCGCCAGTCCCAAAAAGGCAAAAAAGCCTGTGATATCCGTGACCGTGGTGACGAAGACGGCCGACGACACGGCAGGGTCTGCCCCCACACGATCGAGCAGCAGCGGAATGAGAATGCCGGCAATCGCCGCAGCCAGCATGTTGATCAGCATCGCCGCGGCGATGATCCCGCCGATATTGGGATCCTGGAACCAGAACCCAGCAACAAGGCCGATCAGCAGACCGAAGACCATGCCGTTGAGCAGGCCGACCCCGGCCTCGCGGCGCACCACGCGCCAGGCATTGTGAATGTCGAGATTGCGGGTCGCCAATGCCCGCACAGTGACGGTCATGGTCTGCGAGCCGGCATTGCCGCCCATGCCGGCGACGATCGGCATCAACACGGCAAGCGCGACGATCTGCTCGATGGTCGCCTCGAACAGGGAAATCACCGACGCTGCCAGGAAGGCGGTCAAGAGGTTGACCGCAAGCCACGGCACGCGCGAGCGGGAGGTCTCGGCGATGGTATCGGACAGTTCCTCATCGCCGACGCCGCCGAGGCGCATCAGGTCTTCCTCTGCCTCTTCCTGGATCACGTCGACGACGTCGTCGATGGTCAGAACGCCGACAAGACGCTCGTTCTCGTCAACCACGGCGGCCGACAAAAGGTCGTATTGCTCAAAGAGTTGCGCGGCCTCTTCCTGGTCCATTTCGGCCGGGATCGGGTGATTGGTCTCGCGCATGATCGTCTCGATCTTGGTTCCCCGCTTGGTGCGCAGGATGCGGTCGAGATCGACGGCGCCGAGCAGCTTGAAGGTCGGATCGATGACGAAGATCTGCGTGAAGCTTTCCGGCAGGTCCTCCTCGTCGCGCATGTAGTCGATCGTTTGCCCGACCGTCCAGAACGGCGGCACGGCAACGAATTCCGTCTGCATGCGCCGGCCGGCCGAGCTTTCCGGATAATCTAGAGCCCGCTTCAGCCGGACCCGCTCGGTGAAGGGCATCTGCGCAAGAATCTCGTCCCGGTCTTCCTGGTCGAGGTCTTCAAGAATGTAGACGGCGTCGTCCGAATCCAGATCGCCGATCGCGGCGGCGATCTGCGAATTCGGCATCTGCTCGACGATCTGCAGGCGGATGCCTTCATCGACCTCGGTCAAGACCGTCAGGTCGAAATCGTCTCCCAGCAGCCGCACCAGTCCGATGCGCTGGTCGGGCTGGATGGCCTCGATCAGGTCGCCGAGTTCCGATTCATGCAGTCGCGCCACATGCTGGCGCAGGAACAGCACGTCGCGGTCGGCAATCGCCGCACCGACCAGCGCGAGAAAATCCGAGCGGATCGAGCCGTCCTCGGAATAGATGTCGTCGCTTCCCTCGTCCACTTGGGAACGCTGGCGGTAGTCCGTTCCCGTGTCCGTCATCGTCCGCCCCCGGCTTTGTTATGATCTGCGGCGGAGATTCCCGTCCGGCCGCGAGAATGGCGCCAAAAAACCTATTGTCAACAACCGGATAGCACGTCCGCCTTTGCCCTACCCAATTGCCCGCGACCGGACCGGGGAACGAATCTCCCGGACGCCGATTCGACCTCATCCACGTTGCCACCACCGAATGCAGGAATTATTAAGGCCGCAGCAAAAAGGCCTGGACCATCCATGACATTGACCATCCTCCGCTATCCCGATCCCGGCCTGACAAGGACCTGCGCGCCGGTCACCGATTTCGGTCCCAAGCTGCGCGAATTCGCCGATCAGCTCTATGCAGCGATGCGTGCGGCACCGGGTGTGGGCATAACGGCCGCCCATGTGGGCCACTTCCTACGCCTCGTCGTGCTGGACCTGCCGGAGCTTGGTGGGCGGCGCGATTTCGTCAACCCCCAGATTCTGTCCCAGTCATCGGAGATGATGAGCCATCAGGAAGGCAGCGTCTCCATGCCGGGAGCCGTTGACATCGTCACCCGGCCCGCCGCGATCCGGCTTTCGTACCAGGATCTTGAGGGCATGCCGCACGAGGTCGACATGAGCGGCTTTCCGGCCATCTGCATGCAGCACGAAATCGACCAGTTGGACGGGATTTTCTGGCTGCAGCGCCTCTCCAGGCTGAAGCGGGAGCGGCTGATAAAGAAATGGCAGAAGGAGCAGAGGTGACGGGCCTGTCAAACGGCCTGCCCCGCTGAACCAAAACCCGTCTGCCGCGTTCTTGCTGCACATCTCCAAGCGAAGGAAGAACGCGATGTCTGTAACAATCGATGGCAAGGACCTGTCCCGCGAAGAAGATTTCCGGGACTACGAGGAGCGCAACATCGATGGCGGCTGGCCCTATGCCGACGGTGCTGCCGGTCCCGCCGGCAACGGCGCCTATGGCGAGGGCGACGGAAACTTTGACGAGGCGGCCAATGCAGGGTTCCGGACCAAGACCGTGGATGCCGATGGCGGCGAGCCCGACCTTGTCTCTCCCGTCCTCCCGGAAACCGATCATCGCGAGAACAGTGACCAGCTTGAGGCCGATATCACGGAACACATCGAAAGCATCGATGGCGTGGTGATCGATGGTATCGACGTCCATGTCGACGGGCATGTCGTGACGTTGGACGGTGTTGTGGATGCGCCGACCGAACGGCATCAGATCGAGCAAGTCGTGCTTGCCACGCGCGGTGTCTCTGAAGTCCGCAATCGGATCCGCACGGCAGGTGTCGATAGCCACATCCCCGACGCGGACTGACGGCAGGGTCAGATATTGCCTGCTGCTGACGTCCGGCCAGGACATTTCAGCCTGAGTAAAATTTGACTCTGGCAAGTCCAGGGTTTAACGCTGATTAATCGTTTAATCAGCAAAAGGCTTGATTATGGCCCTCGTCCGGCCCGGATCCAATCTCGGCGACATAGCCTCCGCGCTCGGCGTCTCCGTGGCGACCGTGTCCAACGCGCTCTCCGGCAAGGGGCGCGTCTCGGCGGAGCTTGTCGAGCGCGTCAGGGCCAAGGCCGCCGAGCTTGGCTATGTCCCGAGCCAGGCGGGCCGCGCGCTACGTACCGGTCGCACGAGAGTGCTGGGATTGGTTCTCCCCGACATCAGCCATCCCCTGTTTCCCCAGATCGCCCAGGCCATCGAATATGCGGCGAGCCAGGCCGGTTACGGTCTGCTGATCGCCGATTCGCGCGATGACGTTGCGACACAGACCGCCGCCATCGCACGCCTTATCGAACGCGATGTGGACGGTATCCTGATCATTCCGCGGCGCGGCACGCGCATTGCCGATATCGGCTGCCCCGTTGCCGTGATCGACAGCCTATCGACCCCTGGCAATACGGTTTCGGCCGACCACTGGCAGGGCGGCGAACTGGTCATCGATCACCTCATCACTCTCGGCCATCAAAACCTCCTGCTGATCGGCAACAATCCCAGCTCGAATGTGCAGACCGATCGGATCGGCGGCATGAAAAGCAGGATGCCGGCCGGTGCGCAGGCCGAAATCTTCTGGATTGAAACCCACGACAAGCGCCATGGCCATGGCAGCCCGCTCGGACTGGCGGACAAGGTCGCAGCCGGTGTCACCGCCATTGCTGCCGTCTCGGACCTGCATGCGCTACGGGCATTGACGGAACTCAACCGAGCCGGGATCCGCGTGCCCGAGGATGTCAGCGTCACTGGCTTCGATGACCTGATCTGGTCCTCGGTCGTGACCCCGAGCCTCACGACCGTGAAAATGGACATGGCGTCCATCGCCGCGCTTGCAATCGAGGCATTGGTGCGTGTCATCGCGGACACCAAGCGAACCCACAATGTGGCGGCTGCAACACCCGCAAAAGTGCCGATGGCGCTGCTGATCCGCCAGACATCGGCTGCTGCGCGGCCGAGCATTGGCACAGGTAGCGCGACGGAGGCCGTCGGACCATGAGTCGCCTGCCCCGAACAGCCCGCCCTGGGCCAGCGATTGCAGATCACCTCCTGAGACTGAGACAGGGCCTGATCGGCCACCTTTCGTTCCCTCACCCCCGGGTTTCCAACGGAACTCCCGAAATCGGCCTGACGGTCGATAATGAATGCCTCCCAGGGCAAGGGCTGGCTGACCTTCCAGGTCGGCTGGCCAGGATCTGGTACGCGCATCTCTCCTGCGCGTGCCAGATCCGGACTGACAAGGGCTGTCGACTGCCGGACAATATGCCGGTGGCGACGGCGAATTCCCTCCAGCATTTTGGGTGACAGCCATGGGTATCTGGATCGATACGGATATGGGCTTTGATGACATTGCGGCGATCATGACCGTGGCCCATGCCGGGTTGGAGATCGATGGCGTCTCGCTTGTCTTCGGCAACACGCCGATGGAACAGGTGAGACGCAACGCGGCGGGGGCCGTCAGTGCCTTTGGCTGGCGCTTTCCCCTTCATATTGGCCGTGACCAGCCCGTGCTGGCGCATCTGGAGACGGCACAGGCTATCCTCGGCGAAACCGGAATCCCGACCAAGGGCGAAAGTCTCCCGGCCATGCCACCGATCCAAGGCAGCGATGCCTTCCCGGCCCTGTGTCGCTGGCTGGAGAGTAATGGCAAACCCCGACGCATCCTGGCGCTCGGGCCGCTCACCAACATCGCCGCCATTGTGCTCGCCCGCCCCGACCTTGCCTGCTGCATCGACGAACTGATGTGGATGGGCGGCGGGCTGACCCGTGGCAATCACACGGCATCTGCCGAGTTCAACGCGCTGGCAGACCCCGAAGCGGTGGCGATCGTCCTGGCACATCGGGTGAAGCTGCGAATGGTGGACCTGGATTTCTGTCGGAAGATCGAGGCATCTCCCGCCGATGTCGATCCGATCCGACGGGCAGGTGGAAAGAATGCGGCGCTGATTGCCGATATGCTGGCCGGTTTCATCGACACCGCCATCTCGCGCGGCCGGCCCGCCATGGCGCTTTACGATCCGGCAGCAGCCGCCGCCTTTGTGCGCGGAGATCTGGTGACCTTTCAACCGGCCCGCATCGACATGGAATTGGCGGGCAGCCTGACCCGCGGCCGCACGGTTGTGGAAACAAGAGCCACCCATGGGGCGTTCAACGGCGAATTCGCCGCCGACTGCGATGCGGCAGCTCTGAAGGCAATCGTGCTCGACGCGCTGGCGTGGGAGGCGGGCAAGTGAGGCATGGGACCATGGCAGAACCTCAAGACATCAATGATGCCGACCTGCGCAGCCGGGCTGTCGCAGCGGCCCGCGGCGACGCGGCCTTCGACTATCTCATCACAGGTGGCACGCTGGTCGACATGGTCACTGGCGAGCTTCGGGCAGCGGATATCGGCATCGTCGGGTCGCTGATCGCAAGCGTGCATGCACCAGCAGCGCGCGGCGATTCGGCCCAGATCATCGACGCTACCGGTCGCTTCGTGACCCCAGGCCTGATCGACACCCACATGCATGTGGAAAGCTCGATGGTGACGCCTGCCACCTATGCTGCCGCCGTCTTGCCACGCGGAGTGACGACGGTCGTGTGGGACCCACATGAATTCGGTAATGTGCATGGGCTCGAGGGTGTGCGTTTCGCAGCCCAGGCTGCTGCCGCCACGCCGCTTCGCTATATTCTGCTTGCTCCTTCCTGCGTGCCCTCGGCACCGGGACTGGAGCTTGCCGGCGCAGACTTCGATGCCGGCAAGATTGCCGATATGCTGGGCTGGCCTGAAGTGGGCGGCATAGCCGAGGTGATGAATATGCGCGGCGTGATCGACCGCGATCCGCGCATGAGTGCCATCGTCCAGGCCGGTCTAACCTCGGGCAAGCTGGTCTGCGGCCATGCGCGCGGTTTGCAGGGCTCCGATCTCGCTGCCTTCATGGCCACCGGCGTCAGTTCCGACCATGAACTGGTGGCGGGCGAGGATCTCATGGCCAAGTTGCGTGCCGGCCTGACGATCGAGCTGCGCGGCTCCCACGATCATCTGCTGCCGGACTTCGTCGCCGAACTCAATCGTCTCGGCCACCTGCCGCAGACGGTAACGCTTTGCACAGACGACGTCTTTCCCGACGACCTCGAGACCGGCGGCGGCCTAGACGACGTCGTGCGCCGACTGGTGCGCTATGGCCTGCCACCCGTCTGGGCGCTGCGCGCAGCAACCCTCAACGCCGCTCAACGGCTCAGCCGATCAGACCTCGGCCTTATCGCTGCGGGACGCCGCGCCGATATCGTCATCTTCGATGACCTGAGCGACTTCAGGGCGCAAACGGTGCTCGCAAGCGGCGTCGTGGTCGCCGAGCAATCGCGCATGCTGGAGGCACCCGCAACCATATCTACGGCAGAGCTGCGCCACTCGATGAAGATCGCGCCGCTGACCGCCGAGGATTTCCGTGTTCGTGCAGAGGGAACCAGAGTGCGGCTCGCCACCATTGACCGTCCGCGTTTCACCCAATGGGGAGAAACGGAGGCAGACATCCGTGACGGCTTCGTCGTGCCCCCTGACGGCACCACCATGATTGCGGTCGCCCACCGCCACGGCATGGCTGACAGCAGGCCAAGGGTCGGATTCCTGACCGGCTGGGGCCAATGGCAAGGCGCCTTTGCCACGACGATATCGCATGACAGCCACAACCTCACGGTCTTTGGCGGCAATGTCGACGACATGGCAGTCGCCGCCAATGCGGTGATTGCCGCGGGCGGCGGCATGGCCGTGGCGTCGCAGGGCAAGATCGAGGCCCTGCTGCCGCTGCCGATTTCAGGTCTCGTCTCGGAGGCACCGCTTGCCGAGGTGGCGCAGGATTTTCGCGACCTGCGCACCGCCATGGATAAGGTGGTCGATTGGCAGCCGCCTTATCTCGTGTTCAAGGCCTGTTTCGGCGCCACGCTGGCCTGCAATGCCGGGCCGCACCAGACCGATCGCGGCATTGCAGATGTCCTGACCGGCACCGTGCTCACCAGTCCTGTTCTTGGACCGGCTTGATGCCAAAGCGTCGATCTCAAACGGCGCTGAGTTCCCGCTCCACAAGCCGCGACCAGAATGTAACGCCCGGCCCGATTGCAGCGTCGTTGAAATCGTAAGCCGTGTTGTGGTGCAGCGCGCCATCGACGGCCGGTCCATTGCCGAGCCAGACATAGCAGCCCGGTGCCTGCTGGCCGAAATAGGCGAAGTCATCGCCGGCGGTGGACGGCGGAAACGCGGTGCGCACCTTGGCGCCAAACACCTCGCGCGCCACGGAAAGCGCTCGCGCGGTGGCATCGGCATGGTTGACGACGGGCGGGATACGCCGCTCGAAGCGATAATCGGCTGATATGCCGAACATTTCGGCGGTGCCCCGCGCCAGTCTGCCGATTTCCGTGTCCAACTGGTCGCGCACTTCAGGCGTATAGGCCCTGGCGGTCCCACCGATCTCGACGAAATCGGGGATCACATTGAGCGCCTGCGGGTTGCCGGCCTGGACCGAGCAGGCGCTGACGACGGCCGGCTGCAGCGGATCGACCACGCGGCCGACAATCGTTTGTAGGGCGGACAGGAAGGTCGCCATGGCGGTCACCGGATCCTTGCCGAGATGCGGCTTGGCGCCATGGGTGCCGATGCCGCGAAACGTTACGTACCAACTGTCGGACGACGCCAGCTGCGGCCCCTCGACCACCGCGATCTCGTCCGGATCGAGGCCCGGCATATTGTGAAGCCCGTAGACGGCGTCGCAGGGAAAGCGATCGAACAACCCCTCCTCTACCATGCGCTTCGCCCCGCCCCGCCCTTCCTCAGCCGGCTGGAAGATGAAATGCACGGTGCCGGAGAAATTGCGGGTCCGGGCCAGATATCGGGCAGCACCCAACAACAGCACCGTGTGCCCGTCATGGCCGCAGGCATGCATCTTGCCGGGCACCAGGGATTTATAAGGGCGGTCGGCAGTCTCCGGCATGGCAAGCGCATCCATGTCGGCGCGCAGGCCGATGACACGGGTGCCATTGCCGACCTGCAGCGTGCCGACCACGCCAGTGCCGCCGAGCCCGCGATGAACCGGGATGCCCGCCTCTTCCAGCAGCCTCGCAACGATGGCGCTGGTGCGCTCTTCCTCGAAACCCAGCTCCGGATGCTGGTGCAGGTCTCGGCGAAGATCGGTGAGAAATTCGAGGTCGGAGGCAATCTCGTAGGCGATCTGCATGGTCTTCCGCTTGTCGTCGCCGGCCAGTACGGGCCGCGCTGTGAAACTCTGCCCGTTGCCGGGCACTCCCTTGCTATAGACGGACTGTCGGGCGATATGAACCGCTCACGTGGAATTTGCGCAGGTAAGCCGCGCTTTTCCGCCAAAGGGACAAAAGACGATGCAGCCTCACGACTTCTGGCAGGACATTCACGATCCCGGCACATTCGAGCTCGATGCGCCGCACTGGGATTTTTATCCGGTAGCCCTTGATAATGGCAGACAGCTGCGATTGCCGATCCGCAAGCTCGCCGATGGCGAGCACGCCCTCGCCTCCCTGATCATAAACCAGGCGAGCTTTGCGGTCCTCGATGCTCTCGCCGACGATCTGGCCGAGAAGCTCCGGCCCTTTCGCCCCGAGGTGGTCGTCGGACTGCCAACCTTGGGGCTGACGCTCGCTGCCGCGGTGGCGCAGAAGCTCGGCCATCATCGCTACGTGCCGCTCGGTACCTCCAGAAAATTCTGGTATTCGGACGAATTATCGGTGCCGATGTCCTCCATCACAACGGCGCAACAAAAGCGGCTCTATATCGATCCGCGCATGCTGCCGCTGATCGAGAATCAGCGCGTGGCGCTGGTCGATGACGTGATTTCCAGCGGAACCTCCATCATCGCAGGCCTGAGCCTGTTGAAGACATCGGGCATCCGTCCGGTTGTCGTCGGCGCTGCAATGCTGCAATCGCAACGCTGGCGGGGTGCGCTCGCCGACGCCGATCCGGATTGGCCTGATCTTGTCACCGGATGTTTTGCAACACCAAGGCTGCGACTCCGGCCCGATGGCGGCTGGGAGCCAGAGTAGCCCAACAGTCCGGACTCATTTTCTGAGCATTTCGCGATAAGCCACTGTTGTTAAAGCGCAAAAGCCAGAAATCGTTTCAGACATGGCGGGCCGTGAGCACCGGTGCACCTTGCAATGTGTTGCTGACGGTGCAGATCTCTCCCTCTGCCGCGTGCATGAGCGCCTGCTTTTCATCGCTCGTCAGGTCACCGGAAATATCAAAGACAATGTCGAATCGCTCGATGCGCGACGGTCCTTCATGGGCCTTCTCGCCGGTGACTTGCACCCTGACATCGCCGAGCCGATCCTGAACACCCTGGCGCACAGCGGCCATCTTGGTGCTGATGACCAGACAGGAGGCGAGCGAGGCATAAATCAGGTCGAGCGGACTGAAGCCCGGAGCCGCTGGTGGCGTGACCACATCAAGCGAACCTCCCGTAGGCGTAGTTACCGTCACGGAACCGCTTGTCGCGGCCGTGGCAACAGCGCCCACCTCTCTTGTCCTGACATTCAGCTTGACCATGCACATCTCTCCTTACAGGGCCACCGGCCGCACACTTAGCCCCTCATCGATCGTCTCACCGAAAACGCTTTCGAAGGCCTGCCGCAACAGGATATCCACATCGCTCATCATCACGGGCAGGCCGAGATCGACGAGGCTGGTGACGCCATAGGCCGAGATGCCACAGGGCACGATGCCGGAAAAATGGTCCAGGTCGGGGTCGACATTGATCGACAGCCCGTGGAAGCTCACCCAGCGACGCAAGCGGATGCCGAGAGCAGCGACCTTATCCTCCGCCATGGAGCCATCCGGCAGCAGCGGACGCTCCGGTCGCCGCACCCACACACCAACCCGATCCTCGCGCCGCTCGCCCTTCACGTTCATCAGGTCGAGCGTGCCGATGACAACCTGTTCCAGCGCGGCTACGAAGGCGCGCACATCAGGCCGACGGCGCTTGAGATCCAGCATCACATAGGCAACCCGCTGTCCGGGCCCGTGATAGGTGTATTCGCCGCCCCGTCCGGTGGCGAAGACCGGAAAGCGGTCCGGTGACAATAGATCGGCCTGGCGGGCGCTTGTGCCGGCGGTATAGAGCGGCGGATGCTCCAGCAGCCAGACGAGTTCCGAGGCCGTGCCGTCGGCAATGGCAGCAACCTCGCGCTCCATCTCCGCCACCGCCTCTGCGTAGGGCACGAGATTTTCCGATATGCGCCAGCGCACGGGCGGACTTCCCGGCGCCGCAAACATTTCACTTTGAATTTCCGTGCGTTGCATCGTCTCAGACCTGTTTTTCCCTGTTTGGCAAATAAGCGCTCGGGCCGCAAGCCGCGGGCTATTGCGGATATGCACAAGGCATATTTGGGGTGTCCTCAGCTTTTATCAAAAAACTGTCATGGCGGCCTTGTGCAGTCTGAGGGCTTTTGCTACATGCACCCCCGCCGGAGCAATTCGGCGCTACCACGATGCGGTCGTGGCGGAATTGGTAGACGCGCAGCGTTGAGGTCGCTGTGTCGCAAGACGTGGAAGTTCGAGTCTTCTCGACCGCACCAAAACAACCCGGCTTCGGCCGGGTTTTTTTATGCCCTTTTCTCCGCCATGCGCTCTGGCAGCTTGCGATGTCGCTTTGGCCGGACTAAACATCACGAAACAAACCGGGAACGAAAGAGCTTCGCATAATGCAATCCGATCAGGTGAGCTCGACTACTCCGGTGCCAGGACCGGCAGGCCAGAACATCCCGGCAGGCATGGCGCTGATGGCGGGCTGCATGCTGGTCTTGCCGCTGATGGACGCCATCGCCAAGTACATGGCCGTCTATGAGGGCATGTCGCCCGGTCAGATCACCTTCTACCGATTCTTCTTCCAACTGGCCTGCACGCTGCCGATTCTCCTGGCACTGAATGGCCTTTCGGCGATCAAGGCACGACGTCCCGGACTCAACCTGCTGAGGGGCGCTCTGCATGGCGCGGCGAGCCTGATGTTTTTCATCGCCGTCAAATACATGCCGCTCGCCGATGTCTTCGCCATCTATTTTGTCGAACCCTTCATCCTGACGGCCATGTCGGCCGCCTTTCTCGGGGATCGGGTGGGATGGCGGCGATGGCTGGCGATCATCATCGGCTTTGGCGGCGCCATGATCGTCATTCAGCCAAGTTGGGAGGTCTTCGGGCTCACCTCACTCCTGCCGATCGCCTGCGCTTTTCTGTTTGCGCTCTATATGTTCCTCAACCGCGCCATCGGTGATGCCGACAGCCCGATGACCATGCAGACCATGGCCGGCTTCGGCGGCACGCTGTTCATGGGCGTGGCTCTCCTGGCAGGTGCCGGTATCGGCGATGCCGATTTCGCCATATCCCTGCCGACCTCGTGGCTCGGGCTCGTCCTGCTGGTGCTACTCGGCTCGATCTCGGGCTATATCCACCTGCTGGTCGTCCGGGCGTTTCGCATGGCGCCACTTTCGGTGCTGGCGCCGTTCCAGTATTTCGAGATCATCGCCGCGACCGTCCTCGGCTATGCCCTGTTCGGCGACTTCCCGACATTTTCCAAATGGATCGGGATTGCGATCATCGTTCTCTCGGGCCTGTTCATCCTCTGGCGCGAACAGAAGCGCGCCCGCATTTCAGCAACGTAATGCAATCGCTGGAATTTTAGCCTTTCCCGAAAGGATAGGCTAAGGCCTCAGGTCTAGAGTAGATCCTGGCGGATCACGAGGCAGGGAGGATGAGATGACGACGCTCATGACGGCACTTGTGCTGTCAGCGGTCAATCTTGGCCTGATCTGGCTGCTGATGGCGGCCCCGCTCGGCAACCGCACCATCAAGATCCAAAAGCGAATCGCGACCGATGCCCCGAGGGCATGGAGCCTGCTCGGCCCCGGTGCCCGGTTCGAACAATGGAATAGCGACGTGCTGGCAAGCCGATGGTCCGGCGGCGATCCGTCGAGGCTTGAACTGAGCTACAAACACCCGGATCGACATGGACGCCCGACGGTCCGGGGTTTTCGCACCGAAGTGTTCGAAGCCGAAGACAGGCTTGAACGCTCGATCGAGACATCGGTCACCGACGACAGCGCCCTCGACATCGGCCACTGGAAGGATTTTCGCGAATGCCGGGCGGTGCGGCCGGTGGATGGCGGCGCCTTGGTCACGGTCAGCCAGACGGATCGCTATCGGGGTGCCGCCCTGTTGATCTATCGCTATATGTGCCTGCGGGCCGAGATGTCGAGCCTCGCGCGATACATCGCCGGCCAACCGAGCTTAAGGCGCCATCCCCTCACCTATCCGGCGATCCAGACCCTGCTGGCCATTCTCTCCACGCTGATGCTGTGGCCGTTCTTCGGCCTGAGCGAGCGCGGGTTGATGATCTCGGCCTTGCTCACCATCGTGATCCTGCTGCATGAATTCGGCCACATGGCCGCCTACAGGGCTTTCGGCCATACCCATGTGCGGCTGATGTTCATTCCGCTGTTGGGCGGGATCGCGATTGGCAGCCGCCCCTATGCCAACAGGTTCGAGGTGGCGACCTGCGCCCTGATGGGAAGCGGCATGTCGGCCTTCCTGGTTCCGGCGCTGACCGCGGCCGACCAGTCGGCACGGGCCTTGCGGCTCTTTGGCGACATTTCAGGCCCCTTGATGGCCTTCCTGCTGATTCTCGGCGCCTTCAACCTGCTGAACCTGTTGCCGATGCACCGATTCGACGGCGGCCAGGTGCTTCGGCAGGTGTTTCGCGGGCGAGGCTCGCAGATGGCCGCCAGCATGCTGTTGACCGGCGTCATTCTCTGGATCGGCTGGCGAATCGGCGTGCCGCCCATGGGCCTGATGGCGGCATTGGCCGTTTTCACGCTGATGAGCCTGATAGGATCGGCGGGTCCAAGACCGCGCGATGAACTGGCTGATCTCACCCCGGCGGAACGTCTGCTGGTCGGCTTCGGACTTTTCGCGGCGATCTCGATCCATGGCTATGCCGTGATCTACGCCTGCGACCGGCTATTCGGTTGAGCATACAGCCGGCCGCGCTTGACAACGGAACCGCCGGACGTTTCAAGATCGGTCATGGACACGCTTAATCCCCCGCTCAAGTCAGGCTATTCCCCGGTACCTCCCGGCAAGATTGCCAATGTCGAAACCCGCCTGGAAATGCTGGCCCGGCCGGCCGCCAAGCCTTTGCCGCCTGTCGATCCATCCTTAAGCCTTGAGCGATGGACGTCGCCTTCGCTTGCCGACTACCGGTCACTCTTCCGCGCCGTGGGCCAGGACTGGATGTGGATGTCGCGGCTGGTGATGGCGGACGAAAAGCTGTCGGCGATCCTGGCAGATCCCAAGGTCGAGATCTACCGCCTTATGGATGGCGAGCGGGCCATCGGCCTGCTGGAACTCAGCTTCCGCGATGAAGGTGAATGCGAACTGAGCTTTTTCGGGCTGGTCGCGGACGCCATCGGCAAGGGCGCCGGTCGGTTCATGATGGACCGGGCGATCGACATCGCCTGGAGCCGACCGATCCGGCGGTTCTGGGTTCACACCTGCACCCATGACTCGCAGGCAGCACTGCCCTTCTATTGCCGCTCGGGCTTCACGCCCTATGCCACCCTCGTGGAAGTGGTGGACGATCCCCGGCTGGCGGGCCTGATGCCGAAAGAGGCAGCCCGCCATGTGCCCCTGATCGAGCCATGATCGGTCACGCCGGTTTGCGAATGCCGGCGTCGTTTGTGGGTTGAGCCGGACTTGCTCACTGTGCAAAGGTTCGGCCGAAACCATATTTCTTGAAAGAATCAGGGAGAAGACACCATGGATGTACGCGCCGCCGTCGCCGTTCAGGCTGGCAAGCCGCTCGAAGTGATGACCGTTCAGCTGGATGGCCCACGGGCCGGTGAAGTCCTGATCGAAGTCAAGGCCACCGGCATCTGCCATACCGATGACTTCACCCTGTCCGGCGCCGATCCCGAAGGCCTGTTTCCGGCCATTCTCGGACACGAAGGCGCCGGTATCGTCGTGGATGTCGGCCCGGGCGTGACCTCTGTGAAAAAGGGCGACCATGTCATTCCGCTCTACACGCCGGAATGCCGGGAATGCTATTCCTGCCTGTCGCGCAAGACCAATCTCTGCACCGCGATCCGCTCGACCCAGGGCCTGGGCCTGATGCCCGATAGCACGAGCCGATTCTCGATCGGCAAGGACAAGATCCACCATTACATGGGCTGCTCGACTTTCGCGAACTATACGGTGCTGCCGGAAATCGCCGTCGCCAAGGTCAATCCCGACGCGCCCTTCGACAAGATATGCTATATCGGCTGCGGCGTGACGACCGGCATCGGCGCCGTCATCAACACCGCCAAGGTGGAGATCGGCTCCACCGCGATCGTCTTCGGCCTGGGCGGCATCGGCTTGAACGTGCTGCAGGGCCTGCGGCTGGCTGGCGCCGACATGATCATCGGCGTCGACATCAATCCGGATCGTAAGGCCTGGGGAGAGAAATTCGGCATGACCCACTTCGTCAACCCGAAGGAAGTCGGCGATGACATCGTGCCGTATCTCGTCAACATGACCAAGCGCAACGGCGACCTGATCGGCGGCGCGGACTATACCTTCGACTGCACCGGCAATACCAAGGTCATGCGCCAGGCGCTGGAATCCTCCCATCGCGGCTGGGGTAAGTCCGTCATCATCGGTGTTGCAGGTGCCGGCCAGGAAATCTCGACGCGTCCCTTCCAGCTGGTCACCGGCCGCAACTGGATGGGCACCGCCTTTGGCGGCGCGCGTGGACGCACCGATGTTCCGAAGATCGTCGACTGGTACATGCAGGGCAAGATCCAGATCGATCCGATGATCACCCACACCATGCCGCTCGACGACATCAACAAGGGCTTCGAGCTGATGCACAAGGGTGAGTCGATCCGCGGCGTCGTCGTCTACTGATGACGAGCATCGCCTATCAGATCGATGTGCGGGCTTTGGACGACCTGCCCTCACGCGACCTCTACGCGCTGATGAAGCTGCGCGTCGACGTCTTCGTCGTCGAACAGGCCTGCCCCTATCCCGAACTCGATGGCAAGGACGTGGATGCGCTGCATCTGCGGCTCTTGGCGGACGGCGCGCTACTGGCCGCCGCCCGCATCCTCAAACCCGAGGGGCCTGAAAAACCCGTCAAGATCGGCCGCGTCGTCGTCTCCCCCACCCATCGCGGCAAACGGCTGGGCGACAGGGTCATGCAGGAGGCGATCCGGGAAGCAGAACGGCTGTATCCCGGCAGGCCGATCGCGCTCTCCGCTCAGAGCCATCTCGAACGCTTCTACCGCGCCCTCGGGTTCGTCCCGGTCTCGGAGGAGTATCTTGAAGATGGCATTCCGCATGTGGACATGCTGCGGGAATCCCCCCGAAAATAAGCCGCTTCGGGCGGTCCCGGACCCCGGCTAAAAGCCGCGCAAGTCTGCTACCCTGCTTTGAAACGACGCGCGTCTTCAAGGGAGGATCCAAATGTTCAAGACAGTTGTTCTGGCGGCATGCATGCTTGTGGCAGTGCCCTTTACGGCGGATGCCGATCCGGTGGGTGCCTATTCCCTCGTCGGCAAGAACCCGGATTCCGGCAAGGACTATACCGGCACTGTAACCGTGACGCGGACGGGCGACACCTATGCCGTGGTTTGGAACATCGGCGGCAGTGAATCGGTCGGAACCGGCATTGGTGCCCGTCTCCTGGAAGACCATATCACCATGGGACCAGCGACACCGGAGGACACGGGCATCTCAGTGGGCTACAAGCTGGGCGACACCTTCGGCATCGCCATGTTCTTCGAGCAGGCTGACGGCACCTGGGCGGGCGTGTGGACCTATAATGGCTCGAAGCAGGTGACCGGCGAGGTCTGGACGCGTCAGTGAACGCGTGATCGACACCGATCATGGCATCGACGCCGGTCCTTGTTCTGCCTATAGAGCGGTCCATGCCGAGAGGCAAAGTAGCGCTTATGAGGTCTGAACGCGTGATCTATGTCGATGCCGATGCCTGCCCGGTGAAGGCCGAAATCCTGAAGGTGGCCGAACGCCACGCCATGGAGGTGACCTTCGTTGCCAATTCGGGCCTGCGGCCCTCCCGCGATCCCATGGTGAAGATGGTCATCGTGTCGAATGGTTTCGACGCGGCTGATAACTGGATCGCGGAACGGGCCCGCGAAGGCGATGTGGTGGTGACCGCCGACGTGCCGCTGGCGGGTCGCTGTGTTGCGGCGGGCGCGCTGGTGACCGGCCCAACCGGCCGAATCTTCGACACCGCCAATATCGGCATGGCCACTGCCATGCGGGACCTCGGCGCTCATCTCAGGGAAACCGGCGAAAGCAAGGGCTACAATGCCGCCTTTTCTCCCCGGGATCGCTCCGCCTTTCTGGAAACCTTTGACAGGCTCTGCAGGCGTGTGAAGAAATAGTCACACGATTCCTGAATGCTTCAACTGGCGGCCGATCACGGATGAAAGAAAGCTTCAACAGTCTGATCGGCCATCGCCACGGACCGTTCCTCGCCGCCATCCTGGTCTCGCTGGCCACGGCGGCCGGAACGGCGTTCTGGCGCGCAGACCTGGTATTCGAGGCAGCCGCGGTCGCATTCTTCTGCATTTATCTCATCCTGATGGCATGTCGCATCCCGCAACTGACCACCGTCTACCTGCGGCAGAATGCCGAAACGGCGGACGAGCCGGCAGCCGTGATCATCGCGGTTGCGGCCCTTGCGGTCGTCGTGTGCTTCGTGTCCCTGTTCTCGGCGCTGAACGGCGGCGGAGAAACGAAGACAGTCGAACTGATCCTGCTGTTTGCCTCGGTGATATCAGGCTGGATGACCATCCACACCATGGCCGCGATCCACTATGCCCACCTCTACTGGCGGCCTGATGTGACCATGCGCACGGTGCGCGCGCCCCATGGCGGGCTGGAATTTCCCGGCGGCCGCCAGGCCTGTGGCATGGACTTTCTCTATTTTGCCTTCGTGATCGGCATGACGGCTCAGACCTCTGATGTCCAGATCACCTCGACACCGATGCGGCAGCTGAATTTGTTGCATGCCGTCGGTTCCTTCTTTTTCAACACCGTGCTGGTCGCGGCGGTCGTCAATGCGGCCGTGACGCTGGCCGGCTGATATCCCATGCAAGGAGTGCAGATGAACATCCTATCCCAGAACACCGCGTTTGGCGGCATGCAGGGCGTATTTTCCCACGCCTCGGAAACCTGCAAGACGGACATGACCTTTGCCGTCTACGTGCCGCCGGCAGCAATCAAGGAAAAGCGGCCGGTGCTCTGGTATCTCTCCGGCCTCACCTGCACCCATGCCAATGTCATGGAAAAGGGCGAGTATCGCCGCATGGCCTCCGAACTCGGCCTCATCATCGTCTGCCCCGACACAAGCCCGCGCGGCAATGACGTGCCGGACGAATTGACCAACTGGAAGATGGGCAAGGGCGCCGGCATGTATCTCGATGCCACCGAGATGCCCTGGGCCGAACACTACCAGATGTATAGCTACATCACTCGGGAATTGCCGGATCTGATCTCCCAACACTTCAAGGTCGATATGGAGAGACAGGGCATTTTTGGCCATTCCATGGGCGGCCACGGCGCCATGACCATCGCGCTTAAAAACCCCGATCGCTTCAAGAGCTGCTCCGCCTTCGCACCCATCGTCGAACCCTCGACCGCCGAATGGACCTCCCAGGCCTTCGAAAAATACTTAGGGAGCGACCAAGCCGTCTGGCGTCAATACGATGCCTGCGCACTGGTGAAAGACGGCGCCCGATTCCCGGAATTCCTCATCGACCAGGGCAAGGCCGACCAGTTCCTCGACGAAGGCCTGCGCCCCTGGCTGTTCGAGGAAGCCGTCAAGGGCACCGATATCGGACTGACGCTCCGGATGCAGGAGCGGTATGACCACTCCTATTATTTTGTATCGACATTCATGGACGATCACTTGAGGTGGCATGCGGAGCGGCTGGGGTAGCACCCGAAATTAGCGGGCGAATTGAAACAAAAGGAACTGCAATGGCCAAGGTCTACTGGGTTGCCACCTATCGTTCGATATCAAATCCGGACGCGCTCGCCGCCTATGCCAAGCTGAGCGGTCCCGCAATAACGGCAGCGGGCGGACGTATCCTCGCCCGCGGCCTTCCGGCCCTGACCTACGAGGCAGGCCTTGAGCAACGGACCGTGCTGATCGAGTTCGACAGCGTCGACCAGGCCCGCGCCGCCCATGACAGCCCTGAATATCAGGAGGCCATGGCGCTGCTGGGTGAGGGGGCCGTCCGCGATATCAGGATTGTCGAAGGTGTTTGAGGGTACTACTCCGCAAAGTATGGGAGCTTCGGGTGTAGTCGACTGAGAACGGCTCGCCGCATCTGCGTGGCTAGCGGGTCGTGAAATATCTCCAATGCATGCGCTGCCTGTCCAGTCGTCAGCCATCCCTCGCGCAGTCGCCAACGGCGGAAGAATATCCAATCGAGTTGGTCGCGGCGCCGGAAGCGTAGACTTTCCTCAGCACGCTCTGTTGTCATTGGCGCCGCTATTTGCACTCCTGGGCCATACTTCGCCCTTTCTGCTTCGATACCAGCATCATGACGTCGAATGTCCGCTTCGACATCTTCCTTTGTGATACTAACCAGCCGATCAATCTTTTTGCGCAAGTCGGTTGGAATGCCGCCAAAGGCGTTCTGCACCGCTCTAAGAAAACGGTGATCGGAGGTGACATCCATGCTCCACTCAAGCGGTTGATCCCGCCAAAGGACAAGTTCCGCCTGCTCGGTCCAATGGCCGTCGGCGCCAATCAGCCCAAGGGCTGTCAAGACAGACAACACCTCCTCGCCTGCCCGCGCCGGCCCAAGCCCGTGGGCAGGCAGAATATTGGGCGGAGACGGAGGCGGCGCGTCAATAGCCCGAACATGCCGATCTTGAGGCGCTTTGGATCCTTCCATCACACAATAAGATAATTTGTTTTGCTGATTGGCCAAACTGAGAATTGCGATGCAGATGTCGTCCCACCGCGGGAGTTTTTGAGGGCGCTCCGGAACCTTACGGCGAATAGCACCTTCAATAGTCTCGGTCGCCTCGCCCAGTGCGACGAGAGCCTCGCATCCAATCTGGTAGGCTGTCATAAAGTCGTGATCCCAGCCAACCGTTGTGCGAGGCATATTGGCTGAAAGAAAAGAAATCACCGGCGCGACCCAGTCCGTGTCAGTGACCTTCATCTTCCAGCCGCCTACCTAGTTTCCCAACTCACCTCGGAAAATACCCGAACCCTTCAAAATCCGCCGGCCGGCCGCGGCCGCTGGTATCGAACGCGAACATGCCGGTGAAGGCGCCGGTGAACGAGCCGTGCTCCCCTCGCCCGCCTTCGTCGGAGATGACGCCGGCGTCCAGCACGGGGCCGATCGGCTGCCATTCGTTGGATCCAGCAGGCTTCCACGAGAATTGCAGGTCGTTATCGGTCACATCCATCGACAGATCCACCGGGCCATCGGGAATGCTGACGCCGTGGCCGGCCGGGAAGATGATGCGCGCATCCGGCCAGTCGCCTGGGCAACTCAGGATCGTCACGACACGGCCAAGCTTTTCATGCTGGGTAACGGCGAGCGCATACAGCTTGTGGCGGTTGTAGTAGTGGGTCAGGCCCGCTGCCTGCTGATAGGTATCGGGCGTGAAATCAACCGTGGTCTCGGCGCGGAAACGGTGATGCTCCTGCCGCCGGGCGACGAGCGACTGCTCGAACCAGGACCCGAGGCTTTCCCGTCCGAAGAGGCGCAGATGGCCGGGACGCGCTGCAAGGCTGAAGATACGCTCCGGCTCTGGCGTCCTCAGCCACTGGAATTCGTCAGGCAAAGTGCTGCCGTCGAAGCGGCGCACCAGTGGGGAAGCCACATGAGGTTCAGGGGCTCCCGCGGGGGCCTCGACATCCACCTGCGGCACAACGCCTCCGCTGGCGAGATAGAGCCAGTCGTCATCCTTCCACACGCATTTCTGCAGGCCGGTTTCGCGGCCCAGCGTGCAGCGATTCTTCGGCGGCAGGGGCCGGCCGCAGAGATGGGTGTGATAGACCTCTCCATCAGGCGTTTCGACATACTGCCCGTGGCCCGCACGCTGCAGCGGTGCCGACGGGTCATCCTTGGACGTGATCAAATGGGTCTGTGGATGCATCTCATAGGGGCCGTCGATCTGCCGCGACCGCGCCATGGTGACGGCATGGCCGTAGCCGGTGCCGCCCTCGGCCGTGGTCAGGTAGTACCAGCCGTTCCGCTTGAACAGATGTGGCCCCTCGACCAGCCCAAGCGGGCTGCCGGCAAAGATATTCTTGATCGGCCCCACGAGCTTTTCCTCGCCCGGATCCCATTCCTGCAGCAGGATACCGTCGAAGGCCGGATGTTTCGGTGAACCACCATAGCTTTCCGAGCGATGGTTCCACTGCATGTTGACGAACCACTTGCGGCCGTCATCATCATGGAACAGCGAGGGATCGAAGCCGGAGGAGTTGACGTAGATAGGATCGGACCATTCGTCCTCGATGCGCTCTGCCGTGACGATGTAGTTATGCGCATCCTTGAAATTGCCGTCGAGCCGCTTGACGTCGGTATAGGCGAGCCAGAACTTTCCGTCAGCATAAGACAGGCACGGCGCCCAGATCCCGCAGCTGTCGGGATTGCCGCGCATGTCGAGCTGCGCCTTGCGCTCCAGGGGCCGGCGGATCAGCGTCCAGTTCACGAGGTCCCGGGAATGATGGATCTGCACCCCCGGATACCATTCGAACGTGGACGTGGCGATGTAGTAATCCTCGCCCACGCGGCAGATCGACGGGTCCGGATTGAAGCCCGGCAGGATGGGGTTCTTAATCATGTCGGGTCTCCTCCCCTGAAATGCATTTATTGTTTTAGATTTGCGCCAGCGCCGGCCTCACCCACCAACGTCATCCTCGGGCTTGACCCGAGGATCCACTGACCTTGGCACCGCGTTCGACCTCGGTGGATGCTCGGGTCAAGCCCGAGCATGACGAAGGAAACGTCTTGCCTACTTCCTGGCCGGCCCCTTGCGTTCGGCCGATGCCGCCCAGAGATTGATGTTGCCGTCGCCGGCGAAACGCTCGATCTCGGACAGTTCCTCGGCCGAAAAGTCAGGCTTTTCCAGCGCCTTCACGCAATCGGTGATCTGCTCCGGCCGCGAGGCGCCGATCAGTGCCGAGGTGATGCGCCCACCGCGGAGCACCCAGGCGAGCGCCATTTGTGCCAGCGTCTGGCCGCGCCGCTCGGCGATGGCGTTCAGGCCTTTGATGTTCTCGATATTCTCGTCCGACAGGAACTCCTGCCGCAGCGACTTGCCCTTGGTGGCGCGGCTGCCCTCTGGAATGCCCTTCAGATACTTTGCGGTCAGCATGCCCTGCGCCAGCGGCGAGAAGACGATCGAGCCGATGCCGAGTTCTTCGAGCGTATCGATGAGACCATCCTCTTCGATCCAGCGGTTGATGATGGAATAGCTCGGCTGGTGGATCAGCACCGGCGTGCCCAGGCTTTTCAGGATCGCCGCAGCCTCGCGGGTGCGCTTGGAATTATAGGAGGAAATGCCGACGTAAAGCGCCCTGCCCGACCGCACGATATGGTCAAGCGCGCCGCAGGTTTCCTCAAGCGGCGTATCGGGATCGAAACGGTGCGAATAGAAGATGTCGACATAGTCGAGCCCCATCCGCTTGAGGCTCTGGTCGCAGGACGCGATCAGATACTTTCGGCTGCCCCATTCGCCGTAAGGGCCCGGCCACATCTCGTATCCGGCCTTGGACGAGATGATCAGCTGATCGCGGTAGCCGGCGAAATCCTCGCGCAGGATCTGGCCGAAAGCGGTTTCTGCCGTGCCACCGGGCGGGCCGTAATTATTGGCGAGATCGAAATGGGTGATCCCGTGATCGAAGGCCGCACGGCACAGCGACTGCTTCAGCTGATGCGGCGTGTCGTTGCCGAAATTGTGCCATAGGCCGAGCGAAATTGCCGGCAGCTTCAGGCCGCTGCGCCCGACACGGTTGTATTTCATTTTGGTGTAGCGGTCGTCGGACGGTTGCCACGTCATGGGTCTGCTCCTGCGATATGAGATCCGGGCGGCTAGAGCCTGATGCCGAAAAGTGTATGCGGTTTTCGGTCGACATCATGCTCTACTTATTTGTTTCTAGAGCGGGACGATTTTTGGTCGATTCGACCTAAAATCGTCCCGCTCTAGGTCGCCCGGACCTTAGCCACTTGGTCGCTCACTTCAAGAGTGCGCGGGCCTCGTCGATGCCGAGTGCTGCCGGTTGGGTGCAGGTTGTCGACAGGGTCACGAACTCTCCGGTCTCGCCGGACTTCAGGATCGATACCATCACATCGACGCCGTGCAGCACGCGATCGAGCGAGCAACGGGCGTCGCGGCCTTCGAGAATGGACACAGCCATGTCGGCCAGACCAGCCGTGCGATAGTTTGCGCGCGGTCCATGCGGCGTGTCCTGATTGTTGATCCCGAAGGGATGCTCCCAGGCTTCGAGCGGCTGGATGTCCTTGTTCCGGCCGCTGGCCTCGACCACGCCACCGAAATAGTTCGGGTCGGGCACATAGAGCGAGCCTTCGGTACCGTAGAGTTCCATATTGGCGTGGCGATGCGACCAGACATCCCAGCTGGCCGAGAGCGTGATCGTCGCACCGTTCTGGAACTCCAAGAGCGCATGGATATTGGTCGGCGTCTTGACCGGGATCACCTCGCCATTGCGCGGCTGGCTGGTAATGGTGCGGGTCTCCGAGGCCATCGAGGTCAGCGCGGCCACACGCTTCACCGGGCCGATCAGGTTGATCAGGTTGGCGATGTAATAGGGGCCGAGATCGAGCACCGGACCGCCGCCGGGCAGGAAGAAGAAGTCGGGGTTGGGATGCCACATCTCCATGCCCGGGCTCAGCACATGGCAGGTGCCCGAGGTGACACGACCGATGCCGCCCTTGTCGATGTAAGCGCGCGCCAGCTGGTGCGAACCGCCGAGGAAGGTGTCGGGCGCGCAGCCGACCGACAGACCCTTTTCGCGGGCGATGCGACGCAGTTCCTCGCCCTGCTCGAGCGACAGCACCAGCGGCTTCTCCGAATAGACGTGCTTGCCGGCTTCGAGGATCTGCTTGGAAACGGCAAAATGCGCGTCCGGGATCGTCAGGTTGACGATGATGTCGAGCTCGTCATTGGCGAGAAGCTCGTCGATCGGCTGCGCCTTGACGCCGAATTCTTCCGCGCGCAGTTCCGCGGCATTCATGTTGAGATCGGTGCAGGCCAGCACCTTAAGTCCCTTGAAAAGGGGGGCGAGAGAAAAATACGTGGTCGAGATATTGCCGCATCCGATGATGCCGACGCCGAGTTCGCGTGCCATGGTCTAGTCCTGGAAGTTTGTGTCAGTAGCTGTTGAAGGAAGCGATCGAGCGCGTGATCAGCCGGTCGATATCCTTGGGATTGTCATGCTCGACGACGTAGTGCTTGACCCCGTAAGGCTTGAGCGCAGCGACAAGGCCCTTCCAGTCCACGGTGCCATGACCGACATCGGCCCAGCCATCCTCGTCGGCATTCTCGCCGGCCGGAGCGATATCCTTGACATGCACGGCCTTGATCTTCTTGCCGTAGCTTTCGATCCAGGCGAAGGGATCGGCGCCGCCTCTGATGACCCAGGCGATGTCGGCTTCCCAGGAAAGCTCTGGACCGCCGGCGAAAATCTGCTCCTGCGGGGTGGAGCCATCCTCCAGCGCCTTGAATTCGAAATCGTGATTGTGCCAGCCGAAGTCAAATCCGGCATCGACATACGGCTTGCCGGCTTCCTGCAGGCGCTGGCCGAAGGCAAACCAGCCCTTGGCGTCATTGGGACGCTGGTCCGGCATGAGATAGGGGCAATAGATGCCGTCAAGGCCGAGGGTGCGGCTGATCTCCAGCACCTTGCCCTGTTCCTTTTCCAGCATGTCCAAGCCGAAATGGCCGGTTGCCATGGAAAGCCCGTTGGCCGCAAACTCCTCCTTCAGCGACTTCAAGCCGGCTTCATCGACGGCGGCATAGAGTGCGCCATAACCCTCGACCTCGGTGTAGCCGGCCTTCGCCAGCCGCGGAAAAATATCGGAGAACGGCTGGAAATTGCGCGCGCTGTAGAGCTGAAATCCGAGTTTCGTCATGTCTTTCCTCCTTTGTGGGGTCGCCCCCTATGGCCGGCCCTGGGCGGCCGGCCTGTTCTGATGTTTTGTCTAGCCCACCGCCTGGCAGGAATAGAGATCGTAGATGCGGAAATCCGGAAGGTCGGCGGCTGCCATGGGCGCGTCCGGGGTGAAGATGATCGCGCGGCTCTCGCCGGCTGCAAGGTCGAAGGCATTGTCGGAATATCGTCCGGCACGGTCGTTCTCGATCATGACGAAAAGCGCCAGACCCGACGCCTCGACCGTGATTTCGGCGGTTCCATCGCCCAGCCATTTCCATGTGGTGGTGAGGCCTGATGGCTTGAGGTCCAGCGCCTTGTAGGTGCCGAGCACATGATGGCCTGAACCGCTCATGCCGCTCGAAGCAATGAAGCTCCAGGCCAAGAGGCAATTGTCAGGCACTTCGGCCACATCGACGGTCAACAACGTGCCCGCCCGGTCCGGCTCGCAGGTGCCATAGGCGGTTTTCAGCGGAATGCGCTCGCCCTCGAGCGTCACCGCAAACAGATTCATGTCGATGCCGACGGCCTCCGCCGTGTCATTGACCATAGAGAAATTGATCGACCGCCCATCCTCTGACGGGATCGCCGCCACGCTGACGGGCTGGAAGAAGCGCCGGGCCATGTAGTGCAAGGCCTTCCAGCTGCCGCCATGATTGAGGCTCGCCCAGGAAGCGACGGGCCATGTGTCGTTGAGCTGCCAGTACAGCGTCCCCATGCAATGAGGCTTCAGCGATCGCCAGTAGTCCACCGCCGTCCGGATCGCCAGGCCCTGCTGGATCTGGCTCAGATAGACGAAATTGGCAAAATCCCGCGGAAAACGGAAATAGCGGAACATGGTGCCGGCAATACGCTCGTTGCCACCGGCATTCTTCTGGTGAAGCTCGATGACCGGTGAGGCAATGTTCATGTCCTTCGGCTCGGCAAAGCTCTCGATCACCGGAAGGGAGGTGTAGGACTGGAAGCCGAATTCCGAGCAGAAGCGCGGCCTGACCGAACGATAATTGTCGAAGCTCTTGTTCTCGTGCCAGACCGACCAGTAATGCATGTCGCCCGAGCCGTCGGCATGCCAGGCATCGCCATAATCGAGATAGCCGGAGGCCGGGCTGGACGGCCACCACAGCGCATCCGGCGCGGCCTTGCGCAGGGCCACTTCGATCGTGCGATTGAGCCGGTCATAGGCGACGAGATAGCGGTCGCGGTTCTCGATGGATTCCTTGAACCAGGTCAGCGCGCCGACCAATTCGTTATCGCCGCACCACAGCACGATCGAGGCATGCGACGACAGGCGCTTGACCTGATAGTCAACCTCTTCTGCGACATTGTCGAGGAAATCTGTCGAGCAGGGATAGAGGTTGCAGGCGAACATGAAGTCCTGCCAGACCATCAGGCCCAGCCGGTCGCAGAGGTCGTAGAACCAGTCATGTTCATAGAAGCCGCCGCCCCAGACGCGGATCATGTTCATATGGGCATCGCGGGCCGACTGCAGCAGGTCTTCGGTCTTTTCCCTTGATGTGCGGGAAAACAGCGCATCGGCCGGAATCCAGTTGGCGCCGCGGCAGAAGATTTCCCGCCCGTTGATGCGGAAGGCAAAACGGCTGCCGGCTTCGTCCTTGTCCGTCAGCAATTCGACGGTGCGAAGGCCGATCTGGCGCGTCACCCGATCGCCGGGAACATCGACGCTGAGCTCGTACAGTGCCTGATCCCCGCTGCCGACGGGCCACCAGAGCCGCGCGCTCTCCACGTGGAAGACATGCCGGATCTGCGTCTCGCCCGCGGCGATCCCACAATCCAACCGGACGCGCTCGCCGTTGAATTCCAGATGAACCGGCAAAACCGACGGTTCGCGCGCATGGAGGGTCAATGTGACATGCAGATTGACGCTTCCATCGGCATTGTGGACCTGATGCGTCACCAGATGCTCGATGCGGGCCGGATCCTGCCGCCTGAGCGCAATCGTGCCGTAAAGCCCGAGCGGCGCCAGAGCAATGTTCCAGTCCCAGCCGAAATGGCATTGCGGCTTGCGCAGCATGTTGCCATTGGGGATCGGCGAGTTTCCCGGATGATAGGGAATGTAGAAGGGCTGGCGCGCCTGCCGGTCGGCGCCCGCTGCGATGCTGGAATGAAACAGGATGCGAATGCGGTTTTCGCCTGGCTGCAACGCGTGCCCGACATCGGGACGGTAGCGCCGAAAGCAATTGTCGGCCGTCAGCACCGGGATGTCGTTGACGAAGACAATGGCAACCGTATCGAGATAGTCGATGTCGAGATACCAATTGCCATCGGGATCGTCGATGATGACGCTGCGCTCAACCTGCCAGTCACGCTCCGCCACCCATTGCACCAGTTCCTCATTGCGACCGCGATAGGGTTCCGGAATGAGGCCGGCATCGGCGAGAGCCGAATGCACATCGCCCGGAAGAGCGATAGGCGCTGTGTGCTGACCATCGCTGCTGGACAATTGCCAGGAGCCGGCGAGATCGTGATCGGTGGTGGATTTGGCCTCTATTGCCATTGCGGAACATCCCATTGCGCATGCATGCCGCCCCGCGACGCGCAGGGCGGCTCAGCCTCTTGATATCAGAGGCGCTCCTCGCTCGTCGCATCGAAAAGCGAGGCAACCGACATGTCGAAGCCAAGGCGCACCTGGTTTCCGGGAGAAAAGCGCCGGGTACCGCCAATGCGCACCGACAGCACATGTCCGGCATGCTTGAGCCACAGCAGGTTGTCTGCGCCCATCGGCTCCTCGATATCGACAACCGCCTCATGCATTTCTGCACCCGGCTCGATATCCTCGTCGACGGCTATATGTTCCGGTCGGACGCCCAGCACTACTTTCGTGCCTGGCAGCAACGGCTTTTCGGAGCGATAGCCAGCCAGGGAAAATGCCACGCCATTGGTCACGAAGACAGGCGTTCCGTCACGCAGCGCAAGCTCCCCATGCAGGAAGTTCATCGACGGCGAGCCGATGAAGCCTGCGACGAACAGGTTCTTGGGCCTGTTATAGATCACCATGGGATCATCGAGCTGCTGGATCACGCCGCTTTTCATGATGGCGATGCGATCAGCCAGCGTCAGCGCCTCGATCTGGTCATGCGTCACGTAGATCATGGTGTTCTTCAGCGCATGGTGCAGGCGCTTGATCTCGACGCGCAGTTCAGAGCGCAGCTTGGCGTCGAGGTTGGAGAGCGGCTCGTCGAACAGGAAGACATCGACATCCCGCACAAGGGCACGCCCAATCGCCACGCGCTGGCGCTGGCCGCCCGAGAGCTCGGCCGGCTTGCGCTTAAGCAGGGGCTCGATCTGCAGGATTTCGGCGGCACGCGCCACCTTCTCCTTGATCTTTTCCGGCGGCGTCTTGGCCACGCGCAACCCGAAGGACAGGTTCTTTTCCACCGTCATCTGCGGATAAAGCGCATAGGACTGGAACACCATGCCAATGCCGCGGTCCTTGGGCTCTTCCCAGGTGACATTCTTGTCCTTGATGAAAATCTGTCCGTCCGTCGGCTCCAGCAGGCCGGCGATGCAGTTGAGCAAGGTCGACTTGCCGCAGCCGGACGAGCCGAGCAGGACGAGGAACTCCCCGTCCTTGATATCGAGATTGAGGTTTTTCAGCACGCTGACGGCGCCGAAGTCGAGCGACAGATCCTTGATCGAAACGCTGATGGACATGGACACTTAACCCTTGACTGCGCCGGCGGCGATGCCCCGGACGAAAAGCCGTCCTGAGACGAAGTAGACGATGAGCGGAACCAGGCCCGTCAACAGCGTAGCCGCCATGTTGACGTTGTATTCCTTCACGCCCTGCACCGAATTGACGATATTGTTGAGCTGAACGGTCATCGGATAGTATTCCGGCCGGGTGAAGACCACGCCGAACAGGAAGTCGTTCCAGATGCCGGTGATCTGCAGGATCATGGCAACGACGAAGATCGGCAACGACATCGGCAGCATGATCTGGAAGAAGATCTGCCAGAAGCCGGCGCCATCGATGCGAGCCGCCTTGAACAGTTCTTCCGGCAGCGACACGAAGTAATTGCGGAACAGCAGCGTCAGGATCGGCATGCCGAAGATCGTATGCACGATGATCAGGCCCGTAAGCGTGCCGTAAATGCCCATTTCACGCAGCACGATGACGATCGGATAGATCATGACCTGGTAGGGAATGAAGGCACCGATGATCAGGATGGTGAAGAAGACTTCGGAGCCCTTGAACCGCCAGTTGGCCAGTGCATAGCCATTGACCGAGGCAATCGCGATCGACACGATCGTCGAGGGAATGGTGATCCGGACCGAGTTCCAGAAGCCGCGCGACAGGCCATCGCAGTTCAAACCGGTGCACGCCTGGCTCCAGGCCTTCACCCAGGGCTCGAACACGATCTCGACCGGGGGCGAAAAGATGTTGCCCAAGCGAATTTCCGGCATGCCCTTCAGCGACGTGACGATCATCACGTAGAGTGGCAGCAGATAGTAGATGGCGGCAAAGGTCAGCGCGCCATAGACGATGATATTGCGGGGAGACAGCAGGCGCCGCGGCTTGCGGCCACGCGGACCGGAGCCAAGCCGGCCGGATACGGCGTCGAAGCCTGCGGCGGTGGTGTTGAGACTTGCCGGATTAGCCACGCTTCTTGCCTCCGAATTCGAGATAGGCCCATGGCACGATGATGATAGCAACGGTGATCAGCATCATGGTCGAGGCGGCAAATCCCTGGCCGAGGTTCTGGGCCTGGAACATATAGTCGTAGACATATTTTGCCGGGACTTCCGAGGCGATGCCGGGGCCGCCCGAGGTCTGCGCCACGACGAGGTCGTAGACGCGCACGATGCCGCTGGCGATGATGACAAGCGTCGTGACGAAGACCGGGCGCATCATCGGAATGATGATCATCACATAGGTCTTCCACATCGGGATGCCGTCGACGCGCGCGGCCTTCCAGATATCCTCGTCGATACCGCGCAGGCCGGCGAGCATCAGGCACATCACGAGCCCGGTTCCCTGCCACAGCGCTGCGATCAGGATGCCGTAGATGACGATCTGCTGGTCATAGAGCGGATTGAAGGTGAAGCTTTCCCAACCAAGCGACCGGACCACGGACTGCACGCCGAAATCCGGGTTCAGCACCCATTGCCACACGAGCCCGGTGACGATGAAGGACAGCGCGAAGGGATAGAGAAAGATGGTGCGGAACGTGTTCTCGAACCGGATTTTCTGGTCCATCAGGGCCGCGAGCACGAAGCCGATCAGCAGGCTGAAGATCAGCGACAAGGCGCCGTAGATCGCGAGGTTGCTGATGGACATCACCCAGCGCGGAGCATCCCAAAGGCGCTCATACTGGTCGAAGCCGACAAAGTTCAGGCGCGGCAGAAGCTTGGAATTGGTGAACGAATAGACGATCGTCCAGATCGTGCCGCCGAGGAAGATGACGACCGCGGTCAGGATCATCGGAATCGAGGCAATCTTTGAATTGAGATTGCGAAACAACTGGTTGGGGCGGCCGGAGCGCGCATGGCCCGTCATGGACTGTACCTCCTGAATAAGCGCATTCATCCGCGAGACACCGCCCGACAAGACGGTTGTCCGCTCACGTCCCAGGCTCCCCATCCAGCGGCGCGAAAAAGCACCGAAGACCGGCCTCTGAGAGCTCGGGATTGTGAAGGACCGGCTTCACCTGAGCGAAGCCGGTCCGTTGTCGGAGATGCGATCAGTCGGCAGATGCGATGATCTCGGCGAAGCGCTTCTGGGCAGCTTCAGGCGTGATCGACTCGTTGGCGAAGAACTCGGAGAACAGGTCTTCGGTCTGCTTCTGGCTATCGGCCGACATCAGCTGGTCGGTGCTGACGAGCACATTGCCCTTGGCCAGGATCTCAAGTCCCTTCTTCATGCAGTCGTTGGCAGCAGCCAGATCAACGTCGCCGCGGATCGGCAGGGAGCCCTTCTTCAGGTTGAAGGCAACCTGCGTCTTCGGGTTGACCAGCGTCGATGCCAAGGCTTCCTGCGCCTTGGACTTTTCTTCGTCCTTCAGCAGCGGGAAGTAGAAGGCGTCGCCACCCGTCGTGATGATCTCGTTGACGCCGAGACCCGGAAGGCAGGTATAGTCCTTGCCAGCAACCTGGCCGGCGAGCTGGAATTCGCCCTGCGCCCAGTCACCCATGATCTGACCGCCGGCCTTGCCGGTGATCACGAGGTTGGTTGCCTGGTTCCAATCCTGCACGTTGCTGCCCTTCGACAGGCGGCGCGCATCGTCGGCAGCCTTGAAGACCTTGGCGATATCTGGGCCCGCGGCTACTTCCTCGTCCTTGTCCTGGAAGACCTTGAGATACGTGTCCTTGCCGGCAATGGCGATCATGAGAACGCCGAAGGCGCCGTTTGCCTGCCAGGGCTGACCACCGATGGCGAGCGGCTGAATGCCGGCCTTCTGCAGCGCCGGGCCTGCGGCCACGAACTCATCCCAGTTCTTCGGAACCGGAACGCCGGCCTTCTCAAATGCACCATTCGACAGCCACAGCCACTGCCAAGAGTGGATGTTGACCGGCGCGCAATAGATCTTGCCGTCGATCGTGCAGCTATCCAGCAGGCTGACCGGCTTGATGATCTCGCGCCATTTTTCCTTCTCAGCCAGAGCGGTGAGATCGCGCATCAGGCCGGACTGCGCCAGTTCCTCAGCCTGACGGCCGTGGTTGAACTGGGTGGCACCCATCGGGTCGCCGCCGGTGATGCGGCTGATCATGATCGGGCGAGCGGTGCCGCCGGAACCGGCGATAGCGCCGTCGACCCATTTGTTGCCGGTGGCATCGAAGGCCTTTGCCAGTTCGGCCACGGCGGCGGCTTCACCACCCGAGGTCCACCAATGGGTGACTTCGAGATCAGCTGCCTGGGCAGCAGTGAACGGCAATACTACGCTGGCGGCGAGAGCTGCCGCTACGCTACGAAAATTCATGAGTTCTCCTCCCTCACTGAAACGTTGCCGGAAAAACCTATTCGAAACGATTTAAAGACGCAACCGCAGCATCAAAATTTTTTCTTTCGTGATGAATTTCAACCTGAGATAAGCGCTATATTGGAGTCGATTAAATGATCAATTTTGCATCTCTCGCAACGCAACCAACCCGAATTATCGTTGTATATCCGAGCATTTGCGGGTCATTTTCGTCAATTTTAGCACAACGCCTTCCGTTACGCAGTTTTGCGGATGCGAAGATAGGCTTTCGCGCAGCACCAACAACTGCAGATTATTCGCGCAAAAGTTTTGCCTGCAAAAACCGCTCGACAATAGACCTGTATCGTTACAGTTATTAACGCTAGTGGTGGCCGCGCGAGGCAAAACGCGTTCGTTTACAGCCGCTGACAATAAGCAGTATAAGAATGGCCAATGCATCGACGGGGGCCCCATGGTACAAGACACTAGAAGCGCGGCACAGGCGGCCGCGGGGTTGGCACCCGTGCGCCCGACGCTCAAGACCATCGCCTTCATGACAGGCCTCGGTATCACCACGGTTTCACGCGCCTTGAAGGATGCGCCGGATATCGGCGCCGACACCAAGGAGCGCGTGCGCATGGTGGCACGCCAACTCGGCTATCAGCCCAACCGCGCCGGGGTGCGTCTGCGGACCGGCAAGACCAATGTCATCGCGCTGGTTCTGTCCATCGACGAGGAGATCATGGGTTTCTCCAGCCAGATGGTGTTCGGCATTTCGGAAGTGCTGAGCGGCACGCCCTATCACATCGTCGTCACGCCGCACTCCCACAGCAAGGACCCCATGCTGCCAGTGCGCTACATTCTCGATACAGGCTCGGCCGACGGCGTGATCATCTCGCGCACGGAGCCGAACGACCCGAGGATCCGGCTGCTGAGCGAGCACAACATGCCGTTCGCCACCCATGGCCGCACCGATAGCGAGATCATTCATCCCTATCACGACTTCGACAACGAGGCCTTTGCCTACGGCGCCGTCGAGCGTCTGGTAAAGGAGCGCAAGCGGCGACGGATCGCCCTGCTCTACCCGCCGAGCACGCTGACTTACTACCTGCACACCCGCAACGGGTTTCAGGCAGCGCTCCATGATTTCGGCGCCGAGGAAGTGCAGACAAAGGTGAATATCGACACGCCGCTTTCCGGTATTCGCGATGACCTGGAGGCCCTGATGCGGGGGCCGGACGCCCCTGACGGCATAATCTGCTCATCCAGCAGCGCAGCCATTGCCGTCAACGCCGCCATCGAAGCCGCCGACAAGCGCCTTGGCACCGATGTTGATCTCGTATCCAAGCAGGCGGTCCCCATCCTCAAGTGGATCCGCCCGGAAATCATCACAGCCTTTGAAGACGTGCGCCAGGCGGGCCGCTCGCTCGCCAGCGCCGTCATCGCCAGCATCGACGGCGCGCCGCCCGAGGCGTTGCAGAGCGTCAGCCAGCCGATGTGGCCGGAGTGACGCTTAACATCCTGTTTTGAAAGGAATAGCGGGGAAAGCGCCCGGCTTACTTTTTGTCGCGAGCTTGTTCAATCGTCGTAATGCAGTCATTGAGACGGTCGCGAATTCTGATGGCTGTTTCCAGATCGAAATTGATATAGTTCCAGGCCGAGCCTTCTGCTCCGACGGAACCGTCGGGTTTCATCTTGATCCCGATAAGGTAGTCGCCGCCATCAAGAGTACGTTTAACACGCCATTCGAAATGCGAAGACGAGAGCATGCCTTTTTCGCTGGCGGACGTTGTAACAACGTCGCCAAGCAAGGTATTTCCCGAATGCGTATACGCCATCAGCTTCTTGAACATGCAACAAACCGCCTTCCGTTTCGGGACACGGTATTTCATTGCATGGCGAAATCAGCATTTCAATTGGCCATACCCTGATTGCCCGCCTTGTGCCGCAAAAGAAAACGGCGGCCTCTTGGCCGCCGTCGCATGTCTGGCTTGTCGACGTGCCTCAGAACGTCGCCGCACCCGAGCCCCACGGGCCGTGATGGAAGTCCTTGCCGTCGAGACGATCGAAGCCATGGGCGCCGAAGAAGTCGCGCTGCGCCTGGATCAGGTTGGCGGTGCCGCGGCCCTGGCGGTAGGCGTCGAAGTAGGTGAGTGCCGATGTAAGCGCCGGAACCGGGAGACCGGCGGACACGGAAGCCGCCACCACGCGGCGCAGGGCCGGCAGCGATTCCTTGACCATGTCGGCGAAGGCCGGCGTGACGATCAGATTGGCGACATCAGGCGCCTTGGTGAAGGCGGTGGTGATCTCGTCAAGGAACTGCGAGCGAATGATGCAGCCGGCGCGCCAAATGCGGGCAATCGTCGGCATCGGCAGGTTCCAGCCATATTCGCGCGAGGCCTCCGCCATGACAGCGAAACCTTGCGCATAGGCGCCGATCTTGGCAGCGAACAAGGCGAGCTCCAGGTCCTTCTTCAGGTCGTCGCCATAGGCGACCGGGAACTTGTATTCCGGCTTGCCGAAGATCTTCTCAGCAGCCTCGCGCTCGCCCTTGAGCGAGGAAAGGCTGCGCGCAGCAACGGCCGCTTCGATCGCGGTGGCCGGCACGCCCATGTTCTGCGCTTCGATCGCCGACCATTTGCCGGTGCCCTTCTGGCCGGCCTTGTCGAGGATCATATCGACCATGGCACCGCCGGAAATCGGATCGGTTGCCGCGAGCACCTTTTCGGAGATCTCAATGAGGTAGGAGTTCAGTCGGCCCTTGTTCCAGTCACCGAAGATCGAGCCGATTTCGGCTGCGCTCTTGCCGAGACCATCGCGCAGGATGCCGTAGATTTCGGCGATCATCTGCATGTCGGCATATTCGATGCCGTTATGGATCGTCTTGACGAAATGTCCGGCGCCGTCATTGCCGAGCCAGGCGACGCAAGGCTCGTCGTTGAACTTGGCGGCGATGGAGGTCAGCACCTTCTCGACCCGCTTCCAGCTTTCTTCGGTACCGCCGACCATGATCGAAGGTCCGTGACGCGCGCCTTCTTCGCCACCAGACACACCCATGCCGATGAAGGTCAGGCCGGTGTCCTTGAGGCGGTCAAAGCGGGCGACGGTGTCGCGGAAATTGGCATTGCCGGCATCGATCATGATGTCGCCCTTGGCCAGCAGCGGCGCCAGCGCCGCCATCTGCTGATCCACCGCATCGCCCGCCTTGATCATGATGATGATCGGCCGCGGCGGGCGGATGGCGGCAACAAATTCCTCCATCGTCTTGCAGCCGATGACCTGGCCGGCAAGATCGCCAGCCTCACCGAGAAACTCCTCGGTGCGGGCGACGGTCCGGTTGAAGACCGCGATGCGGTTACCTTTTTCCGCGATGTTAAGGGCAAGATTGGAGCCCATGACCCCAAGACCGATCAGTCCGATTTCAGCCTGCTGCACGACAAAGACCTCCGCATGCAAATCGATTAGGGAGGCTTTCTCGCATTCTACCGGGCAGGCGGCAAGGCGGAATCGTGAGCGTGCGACAGACTTCCGGCGTCAGGCGGCCGGCCTGTCGTCGTCATCCTCGAGCGCCCGCCAGGCCGCGCCTTCCAGGTCCTCATATTGCCCGGATTTCAGCGACCAGAGAAACGCGAACAGTCCGAGCGCGCCAAGCAGCAGCGCGATCGGAATGAGAAAGATCAACATATTCATGAGGCTAACCTCGTACCGGCAGATGGGTATTCGACCGCCGCCGCCCGCAGCGCCGCACGTTCCGCCTTGGTGGCACGGTTGAGGCGCAGCGCGTTGACCACCACGATGATGGAGGAGGTCGACATCGCAATCGAGGCGATCAGCGGCGTTGCAAGCCCCGCAAGCGCGATCGGAACGGCGATGATGTTGTAGCCGATGGCAAGCGCGAAATTCTCGCGAATCAGCCGACCGGCGCGGCGCGATGTTTCGATGGCAAGCGGTACGGCCTCCAGGCCCGGCCGCATGAAGACGAAGTCGGCGGCCTGGCGTCCGACATCCGCGGCCGTCGCCGGCGCAATCGAGACATGAGCCGCGGCAAGCGCGGGAGCATCGTTGATGCCATCACCGACCATCAGCAGCCTGTGGCCATCAGCCTGGGCCGAGGCACAGAACTCGGCCTTTTCCCGCGGTGACAATTCGGCCTTCCAATGATCCATGTGCAGGCGTGCGGCCAGTGCTGAAACAACACCGGCACGGTCGCCCGACAATATGCCGACCGAAAGCCCTTCAGCCTTCAGGCGGGCAATCGCCTCCTCGCCGCCGGGACGCAAGGTATCCTCAAAGCGGAAGGCGGCAAGCTCCTGTCCGTCGCGTGACAAGACCACCTCGGAAAGCGCCCTGTCGTCGCGATCTGCATGATCGCCGTTACGGGCCTCTGTAACGGCAAACCGCCGGCTACCGAGCCTGTAGAGACCCTCGGTAGTTTCCGCTTCGATGCCGGCGCCCGGTATCTCCCGCACACCCTCGAACTGCCTGACGGGACCACTGGCGGACGACCACAGCGCCCGAGACAGGGGATGGCGCGAATGAGCGGCAAGACCTGCGCCCAGCGCCATCGCATCGCGGCTGATCTCGTCTGCTCCGACCAGGCGCGGACGGCCCAGGGTCAGCGTGCCGGTCTTGTCGAAGGCCACCGCGTCGATTTCGGCCAGCCGCTCCATGGCCGATCCGTCCTTGACCATGATGCCGTTGCGATAAAGTCGGCCGGCGGCCACCACCTGCACGACCGGCACCGCCAGCCCGAGCGCGCAAGGGCAGGTGATGATCAGCACGGCGATCGCGACCAGCATGGCATGCTTCCAGTCGCCGTCGTAGAGGCCCCAGAAGATGAAGGATGTGAGCGCCAGCAGATGAACCGCGGGCGAATAATACTGGGCGGCCCGGTCGGCGATACGCCGGTACCGTGCCCTGCCCCCTTCAGCCGCTTCCATCAGCCCGATGATCTCAGCCAGGAAGGAGTTTTTCGCGGTAGCCGTCGCTTCGATGATCAGCGACCCCGTGAGATTGAGCGTGCCGGCCTGCACCCGCTCGCCGGTCGAGACAGCATTGGGCGCACTCTCCCCGTTAACGATCGACATATCGACATCGCTGGCGCCAGAAGCAACCAGGCCATCGACGGGGATCCGATCGCCTGCGGAAACCGCCACCCGGTCGCCGATGCGAATGTCCTCGACGGGTCGATAGTCGCGCGAACCATCTGCGCCAACCACCATGGCGCCGCGGGGGCTGAGCCGTGCCAGGCCCGAGATGGCCGAACGCGCCCTGTCGCGCATGATATGGTCGAGCGTGCGGCCGATCAGCAGGAAGAACAGCAGCGAGACTGTCGCGTCGAACCAGGCATGGTGGCCGTGATGGATCGTCTCCCACAGCGACACGAAGTAGGAGAGCGTGATTGCCAGCGCGATCGGCACGTCCATGTTCGTGCGGCCGTGCCGGAGCGCATTCCATGCGGATTGATAGAAGAAGCGCCCGGCATAGATCAGCGCCGGAGCCGCGATCAGCGCAGAAATCCAGTGGAAGAGATCGCGCGTCGAGGCATCTGCGCCGGACCAGATCGACACCGACAACAGCATGATGTTGGTGGCCGCAAATCCAGATACCGCCACGGCGCGGATCAACTGGTTGCGTAGCGCGTCCGACCCCTCCTCCGCCGAAGTGAACAGATGGGATTCGTAGCCCGTCGCGGCGATCGCACGCGCGAGCGACACCGGATCCGTCTCCACCTCGCCGACCTTGTCCTTCCAGACGACGGAGACGCGTTTGGTTGAGAGGTTGACCCTCGCCCGCTCGACCTCGGGTAATTGCCGCAAGGCCCGCTCGATCGTCGTGATGCAGGTGCCGCAATGAACGGCTGGAACGCTGAGGTCGATCTGGCGCAGCCCCTCGCCGAGGTCGCGGCTCGACAGCCGCATCTCTTCCGATGTCGGCAGAGCATGGTCCAGACGCTCAAGGTCCAGCGCGCTCTCGGTTCCCGCAGCACAGCAGCTCATTTTACCACTCCACGCACCGATATCCGGTTGGCTTCATGCATGATGGTCTCGCCACCCTTCATGGCCATGATCTCGACGATCCAGTCGCCCGGCAGCACCTCGTGACGTGCCGCATATCGGCCATCGGCGGCGGGCAATAGAGGTGCGATGAAATCCTGGTGCTCGCCGACAGGCCGCTTGAAATGGGCCGTCACGGCATCGGCCTCCACGGCCTTGCCATCTTCGAGCGTCAGGGCATAGGCGATCTCGCCATTCTCCACCGTCAGCGTTCCGCGAATGCCGGTGGCCAGCATGGCGCGAATGCCCGCGGCCTTGCCGTTGAATTCCTGGCTGGCGACATAGGTGTTCTTCACGACAAGGCCGCTCCAGGTCGACGTCGCGTAATAGGCCATCAGCATATTGACGCTGATGATCACACCGAAGAAGGCCACCATCACGGCCAGCATGTGCCAGCCGGTGAATACAAAGCCTGGCTTTTCCCTCACAGCAGTCATTTCTTCACCCCCGGGCCATTGAATACGGCCGTGTAGCTATCCTGTTCGTCGCTGCCGGCATCCTTGATGACGAAGCGGATTTCTTCCGATTGCCAGGCCGCCTGATCGCCCGGCAGCGTCACGAAGACCTTAAGCGTTGTCACTTCATCCGGAGCCGCCGAGATCGTGAAGGAGCGGACCTGCTCCGCGGCCAGGCCGTTGACCTTCATCGTCGCATCGGGCAGGCCATCGATCGACACGATGATATCGCGCGGCCTCGGCACCATGTTGAGGACCCGCAGCGAATAGCCGTTGCGGATGGAGCCGTCCGATTCCAGCACATACTGCGGATTGCGGTCGTGCAACACGTTGAGTTCCAACCGGTCGCGGGTGAGAAGCGCCACGATGAGACCGATACCGACAGCGCTCCAAACACCCATGTAGAGAAGTGTGCGCGCCCGGAAGATGATCCGCCAGTCGAAATGCCTGACCTTGTCGCTGAAGCTGCCGTCCGGCTTGCGGACGTTCGCAGGCACGATGGGCGAGGATCCGTTGTTGGTCGCCAGCGCCATGTTCGATTGGTATTCGTCAAGCGTGGCATAGGCGATCAAACCGCGCGGCTTGCCCACCTTATCCATGACCCCATCGCAGGCGTCGATGCACAGCGCGCAAGTGATGCATTCCAGCTGCTGGCCGTCCCTGATGTCGATGCCCATGGGACAGACGGCGACGCAGGCATTGCAATCGACGCAGTCACCGACCGGCCCGCCCGCTGCGATCGCCTTCTTGGCGTGACGGGTGCGCGGCTCGCCACGCCAGTCGTTATAGGTGACGACAAGCGAATTCTCGTCGAGCATCGCCGCCTGGATGCGCGGCCAGGGGCACATATAGATGCAGACCTGCTCCCGCATCAGGCCACCAAACACGTAAGTCGTGGCTGTCAGGATCGCGACCGTGATATAGGCGACGGGCTCGGCCCTGCCGTGAATGAAATCCATGGCGAGATCGGGCGCATCGGCGAAATAGAAGATCCAGGCGCCCCCTGTCAGAACACCGATCGCGACCCAGATCGCATGTTTCGATACGCGCTTCCAGAGCTTGTCAAAGCTCCACGGCGCGGTATCGAGCTTCATCCGCGCATTTCGGTCGCCTTCGATAAAGCGCTCGACCACCAGAAAAAGATCGACCCAGACCGTCTGGGGACAGGTATAGCCGCACCAGGCGCGGCCGACGGCCGAGGTGACCAGAAACAGTCCAAAACCGGCCATCACAAGCAGGCCGGCGACGAAGAAGAACTCCTGCGGCCAAATCTCGATGAAGAAGAAATAGAAGCGGCGATGCGCAAGATCGATCAGAACGGCCTGATCCGGTGCGTAGGGGCCGCGGTCCCAACGAAGCCAAGGCGTCAGATAGTAGATGCCGAGCGTAATCGCCATGACAAGCCATTTGAACTGGCGAAAACGACCTGACGCCCGCTTCGGGAATATCTTCTTGCGGGCTTCGTAGAGTGGTTTACGGCGGGCGGCCGAATTGACGGCCTCCGCCTCCAGGCGCTCGACCTCGTCGGGAGCGGATTTTTCGCTGGTGTCCTGCAGACTCATGACTGGAACCTCTTGCTGTCCCTCGTCTTGTCCCACGCCCCCTGCAAAGTCGCTTTGACTTATATCAAGACCGGGCGTTTGGTCGCAGGGCAGACCCAACGGCGGGGCAAAACGACATCGGCCCCCGAGGCAAAGCTTCGAGGGCCGATCTTTTTGAAACAGGCGATGGGATTATTCGCCGCCGCCCAGCGAATGCACGAACAGAGTCAGCTGCTTGACGGTGGTATCACCCAGGCGCGCTCCCCAAGCGGGCATGGCGCCGTGCTTCGGCTGGGCGACTTGCGCCGCAATCGACGCTTCGTCGCTCACCTTCAGCCAGATGGCGTCTGCCAAGTTCGGCGCACCGAAATCCCGTCCACCCTTGGCATCCTCGCCGTGGCAGGCAGCGCAATTCTCCGCGAAGATCTGCTTGCCGGGCTCAACCAGTGCCGCGTTGGACGGCGTGCCGGTCAGGCTCACGACATAGGCGGCCACCTGCCGGATCTGTTCCGGCTCGAGAATCTCGCCATAGGCCGGCATCTCGGAAATGCGGGTATCGGGATCGCCGTCATAGCGAATGCCGTGGGCGATCGTCTGGTGGATCGCTTCCAGGTCACCGCCCCACAGCCAGTCGTCGTCGTTGAGGTTCGGATATCCGGCACCGCCGGCCGCACCCGAGCCATGACATGTGGAGCAATTCACCTTGAAGGCGGCCGCGCCGCCGGCAATGGCAAACTGCGACAGCTGCGGATCAGCGGCAATCTCGGCCAGCGGCATGGCGGCGATCTTGTCGAGATAGACGGCCTGATCGGCCTTGGCGGCGCTGATTTCCTGCGCCACCTCAGCCCGGCTGGAATAGCCGAGCAGGCCCTTGGTGCTGTCGGTCAGCAGCGGCCAGGCCGGATAGGCGATGGTGTAGCCGATGGCCCAGACGATCGTCGCATAGAAGGTATAGACCCACCAGCGGGGCATGGGATTGTTGAGTTCGCGGATCCCGTCCCATTCATGCCCAGTCGTTTCGACGCCGCTGATCTCGTCGATATGTTTGTCTGCCATTTTCAATCCTCCTTGAGAGGGATGCTTGCGGCCTCGTCAGCCAATTTCTTGGCGCCCGGCCTGAATATGAAGAGCACGGAACCGACGAAGAACAGGAGCATGGCCAGCATGCCCCAACTGTCGGCGAAGTGACGCATGGCGGTGTAGGTTTCCATGGCGCCCTCCTCAGCGATAACCGGTTGCGTCGTCATAGGTGGAGAAGTCCACCAGCGTGCCGAGCATCTGCAGGTAAGAGACCAGCGCATCCATTTCCGTCAGGCGCGTCGGATCGCCATCGAAATTGCCGACCTTGGCCTTCGGGTAACGCTCAAGCAGCGCGCTGGTATCGGCATTGGGATCCGACTGGGCGGCAAGGTCCGCCTTGGCGTTTTCGATCATCTCATCCGTATAGGGCACGCCGACGGTCCTGTTGGCCTTCAGGTCCATCGAGATGTCGGTGATCTCGAGCGGCGTCTCCTTCAGATAGGAGTAGCTCGGCATGATCGATTCCGGCACGACGTCGCGCGGTTCCATGAGATGCTGAACATGCCATTCGTTGGAATAGCGGTCGCCGACGCGGGCGAGATCAGGCCCGGTACGCTTGGAACCCCACTGGAACGGGTGGTCGTACATGGACTCTGCGGCCAGCGAATAATGGCCGTAGCGCTCCACCTCGTCGCGGAACGGACGGATCATCTGGCTGTGACACACATAGCAACCCTCACGGATATAGATGTTGCGTCCGGCCAGTTCGAGAGGCGAATAGGGACGCATCCCCTCCACCTTCTCGATGGTGTTTTCGAGGTAGAACAGCGGTGCAATCTCGACGATGCCACCGATGGTCACGACGATCAGCGAACCGAGGAAGAGCAGGCTCGTGTTCTTCTCGAATATGACGTGTTTATCAAGAATGGACATTGTTAGCCTTCCTTCTCATTCAGCCGGCTGCATGGCAGCGGGGACAACAGAGCCCGGGATCGGAGCTTCCTGGCGCTCATAGCCAAGGATGGTCATCAGCACGTTGTAGGCCATGATGATGCCGCCCAGCAGGTAGAGCGCTCCACCCAGTGCACGCAGCACGAAGTATGGGAACATGGCGGCGACCGATTCGGCGAACGAGTAGACCAGGAAGCCCTGCTCGTCGTATTCGCGCCACATCAGACCCTGCTGGATACCGGCAACCCAAAGAACGGCGGCGTAGACGACGATGCCGAGGGTGGCGAGCCAGAAGTGCCAGTTGACCAGGCGCAGCGAGTAGAGGCGGTTGCGGTGCCACAGTTTCGGCGTCAGGTAGTAGATCGCACCGAAGCTGATCATGCCGACCCAGCCGAGGGCGCCGGAATGCACGTGACCGATGGTCCATTCGGTATAGTGGCTGAGCGAGTTGACGGCCTTGATGGACATCATCGGGCCTTCGAAGGTCGACATGCCATAGAAGGCGATGGCGATGACCATCATGCGGATGATCGGGTCGGTACGGATCTTGTCCCAGGCGCCCGAAAGCGTCATCAGGCCGTTAATCATGCCACCCCATGAGGGCATCCACAGCATGATGGAGAAGACCATGCCAAGCGTCTGCGCCCAGTCCGGCAGAGCCGTATAGTGCAGATGGTGCGGGCCGGCCCAGATATACATGAAGATCAGGGCCCAGAAGTGGATGATCGACAAGCGGTAGGAATAGACAGGGCGACCCGCCTGCTTGGGCACGAAGTAGTACATCATGCCGAGGAAGCCGGCTGTCAGGAAGAAGCCCACGGCGTTATGGCCATACCACCACTGAGTCAGCGCATCCTGCACGCCCGAGAAGGCGGAATAGCTCTTCGAACCGAGGAACGACACCGGCATCGCCAGGTTGTTGACGATATGCAGCATGGCAATGGTAACGATGAAAGCCAGGTAGAACCAGTTGGCGACGTAGATGTGGCTTTCCTTCCGGGTCATCACGGTGCCCATGAAGGCGATCAGGTAGGCCACCCAGACGACGGTCAGCCAGATGTCGACATACCATTCCGGTTCGGCATATTCACGGCCCGCGGTGATCCCCAGCACATAGCCTGTTGCAGCCATGACGATGAAGAACTGATAGCCCCAGAACACGAACCAGCCCAGCGATCCGCCGAACAGGCGCTGACGCGAGGTGCGCTGCACGACATAAAAGGACGTCGCGATCAGGGCATTGCCGCCAAAGGCGAAAATGACCGCCGAGGTGTGCAGCGGGCGCAGGCGACCGAAGTTCAGGTAGGGCTCGATATTGAGATCGGGAAATGCCAGTTGCAACGCAACCACCACGCCGACCAGGAAGCCGACGACACCCCAGAAAACGGTGGCGATGACGCCGTATTTGACGACCTCGTCAAAATATTCCGACTTGGTCTGGGCGGCTGTACGGACGCCGGCGGGCGCGAACTGGATACGGCGCAGCATGACGAGCGTGCCGGCGCCGAGCGTAAAAAAGGCCACCCACATGTGAGCGGCAAAGAGGCTGTCGTGAGCGAAGGCCGCCCCCAGCAGCGCGGCAAAGGCGAGCACCGCCATTGCCATGGTTTCCATGGTATAATTCATTGTTGGCATCCCCCAACGGCTTGCATGGCATCACGGGCATGTCTGCCGATCAGCAGGGCATGTACCCGGTGTATGCTGCATCAATGCCAGTTGCGGCGTCCGCATTCCTTGATGCAGATCAATGCGGACATCCGCCGAACTGCCAAGACTTGGGCCCAATCAGGATTGCAGCAGCGACACAAGGTCGCTGACGTTGATCAAGGGAAACATGCGCAAACGGACCCAAATGGCTTTGCGCAGGCCGCGTACTCAGCTTTGCGGGTTCCTTGGAGGATGTGGATGCAAAACAAGTTGGTCAGCCTGAAAGGGTCTCCCATCCGGCAACCGGCCGAGGACCTCGTCCAGCACCAGTCCCTGGCCTGGCTGCGCAAGGCGCATGAGGAGCAACTGGCGCTGTGCGGGGAGTTGGAAGACATCGCCGATTCGCTTCCGTCGAGCATAAACCGGCAGAAATGCATCTATGCCGCCAAGGCCCTGGGGCCCCTGATTCGCGGGGTACATCATTTCGAAGAGACCGTGCTGTTTCCGCTGATTCAGTCGGCGGCCGGCGGACATTTCGCTGAAACCATCGACCGGCTGAAATTCGAACACTGCGAAGACGAGTGTTTTGCAGAGGAACTGACGGACGCCTTGCTGAAGCTCGGCTCCGGTGCCCGGGTCAACATGGAAGCGACGGGCTATATGCTCCGGGGCTTTTTCGAGGGCATGCGCCGCCATATCGCCTTCGAACGGGAATTCCTGCTGAGCCGGCTGCCCGGCGACGACCAGGCATTGGCCTAAGTCTTTGGCGTTCTCGCCTTACGGCCTTTGACACACCGCCACGGTGAACGCGAGGGTCGGCCAAGGCCGGGTGGTCAGGCCGCGATCATGTTCTGGGACTCGCCCGAATCCTGCATCGTCAAGACAGCACCGACAACGCGGCCATCATGCCCCTTCAGCGGGGCCAGGCGACAGCGGACGAACAGCCCGCGATCTCCCTCGCGGCGCAGATAGACATATTCCACGCATTCGCCACGGAAGCATCGGTCGAGCCGCTCCCGCACCATGTCTTCGAACAACCCCTGCTCCATGAATTCGGAGATATGGCGTCCGACCAGTTCCAGCGGTGAGCATTTCAGCGAAGCGCCATGGGCCGCATTCGAATAGAGGTAGCGATAATCCGTGGTAACCACGGCGACCATGTCCGGTAGCGCGTTCAGAATGGATTCGTTCAGCAATCCATCGTCACCGAGGGATTGATAGGTATTGCCGACGCCGAAGCCCGCAACATCCGATACCGCCGAGGTGCCGAAGTATCGATCAAGCAGAACGGACAGAATAGTCGAGTTGCGCACGACGCAGGAACGATCATCAGCATCCTCGCGGATCAGACTGCTGACAAAACGCAATTGCAGGTGAATTTCGCGGCTGTTGCAGGCCCTGTACTCGACCACCTCGGATATCAGCGGGGCAAGCTCCCGGTCCAGCAGCCTGACCAGTTGATCATCACCGGAGCGAATGGCCTGCTGCAATTGCAGGCTTTTCAGCGAAACCGCTTCAAAAAGCCGCGGCAATATTTCGTCATGTAATTCCTGAGACATGTACAGCGCCAGACCTCTTGGCAGCAAAACAGCAACTGTTTCTACACACAGGCCGCACCGTACTACTGTGTTGTAGCCTTGCTCCGACCATCACACGGCTGTTAACATGAATGGCCTTCATGTTCAATCAACTAAGATTAGGGTATCAATCCGCACCATCTTGGGATGCAGCGGCCAATACAGAGCGGCGGCCGTCTCAATATCTTTAACCGATGCAAGCATTTCTCGCGCTTTTGCAGGCAAAAGCGTGAATATAACGCCCAGGCGCGTCATGGAGAATACTGTCTACAGCGAACACGCACGAGCCGGAATCGGCGCGATCCGCCCACCAGACAATGTAGAAATCCAAAAAAGGTCAGAGGCTGCGCTTAATGTCCCAGCGATCATGATACCACAGCCATTGCTCCGGATATTCACGAACCCAGCTTTCAACCTTGTCGTTGAGCTTTTGCGCTGTCGCCTTGACATCTAGGTGGCCACTTGCATCCCGCGGCAGGTCTATCGCTGGCTCGATCTCCAGCCGGAACCGATTGCCAGGAAGGCGGATGCAACGGGCGGGGTAGACCTCACAGTCGAATTGCCGGGCGAGCTTGGCCAGCAGCGGATTGGTCTGAACGTCGCGGTCGAAGAAAGTGGTCTTCTGGCCCTTCTGGAACTTCTGGTCGACCAGCACGCCGACCCCGCCCCCGGCTTCCAGTTGGCGAGCCAAAGCGAAGGATGAACCGGCATGGGACGGAACCAGCTTGCCCATTCGCCCTGCCCTGAAGTCATAGACCTTGCGGGCGATATAGGGATTGTTGGGCGGCCGAAACATCACCGTCACCATCAGGCCGAATGCCGCGCCGGCGACAGGCAGCAATTCGAAATTGGCGGTATGTCCCGTGAAGACGATGAACGGCCGGGGATTATCGCGCAGGTCGAGGAAGATCGGGATGCCCGAGACCTCGATCCGCCCCTGCCCCGGCTTTGCCGGATCGAAGTCGAACAAGCGATCGAGGAAGACATATTCGGCGGCGAGCCGCCCCATATGCCCCCAGCTTGCCAAAGCGATGGCCTCAAGCTCGGCATCACTTTTGTCCGGATAGGCATTGCGCAGGTTGGTGAGCATCAGGCGATGGCGACGCGTGCGCGGGCCGATGCGTCGCATCAGCCCATCCGCGAAGTTGATCGCTGCATCCGCAGGAAAGATCTTGAGGAGGTTCAGGAACCCGAAAGCGAGCTGCGCCACGGACCATTGCTGGAACTTGCGAAGGGCGAGAACGATCCGGGTGATGAACAACTCCAATGGCGTCAGTCCATGCGCAGGATGATCTTGCCGAAGACCTGGCGGCCTTCCATGCGCGACAGCGCACGATCGATGTCTGAGAATGTGACTTCCGTATCGATGACAGGGTGAACGATGCCGCGCGCCATCTTCTGCATGGCATTGGCCATGTTTTCCATCCGGCAGCCGAAGGAGCCGATCAACCGCAACTGCTGCTGGAACAGCATCATCAGGTTCATGTCGGTCGAGACGCCAGACGTCGAGCCGCAGGTGACTAGCCGCCCGCCGCGCTTCATGCAGAGCATGGATCCGGCCCAGGTATCCTTGCCAACATGTTCGAAGACGACATCGACGCCCTTCTTCTTGGTGAGCTTGCGCACGACACCCTCGAAGCGATCGGTGCGGTAGTTGATGACGTGATCGGCGCCGAGCGCCTTGGCCGGCTCGATCTTGTCGTCAGAACCGACAGTCGTGATTACGGTGCAGCCGATCTTCTTTGCGAGCTGGATCGCCGCCGTGCCGATTCCCGAGCCGCCGGCATGCACCAGGATCGTTTCGCCCGGTTCCAGCTTGGCATTGTCGAACAGCATATGCTCGACGGTCCCGAAGGTGACCGGGGCCAAAGCGGCAGCCACGGCATCGACACCCGGAGGGGCCGGCACGAGCAGGCGAGCGGGAAGATTGATCTTCTCCTGGGCAAATCCATCGAGATGGAAGCCGTGAACGCCGCCGACATGTTCGCACAGATTGTCGCGCCCTTCGCGGCAGGGCTTGCAGAGGCCACACGTCCGCGCACCGTATACGGCAGCCAACTGACCCGGCAGAATATTGCCCACGCCCGGACCGATCGCCTCGACGACCCCGGATGCTTCGGCACCGATGACCAGCGGCATCTTGCGCTTGGCAAAGGCCATGCCGCGCCAACCCCAGACATCGATGTGATTGAGCGCGACGGCCTTGACGCGCAGCGTCACTTCGCCAGGACCGGGCGCATCCGGCTCGGGCAGCTCGGTGATTTCAAGCTTACGGTCTTCGACCAGTTGCAAAGCGCGCATATGACTATTCCTCGCCCGGACGGCGTTTTCGGATTATTGGTGGTGTGGCGAACCGCTTATGCTGGTTCACGCGCGTGATCCGGTTACGCCGGTTCACGCGCCATGACAAGGCTGGCGTTTTGTCCACCGAACCCGAAGGAGTTCGACAGAACGGCCGAGACCTGAGTATCGCGCTTGACGTTCGGCACGACATCGAGCGCGATCGAAGGATCCGGATTGACGTAGTTGATGGTCGGCGGCAGCGTGCCGGTCAGCATGGTCTGCAACGAGAATACCGCTTCCACCGCACCGGCTGCCGTCAAGGTATGCCCGATCATCGACTTGTTGGACGAGACCGGGATGCTCTTGAGGCTTTCGCCGAACACGGCCAGCATCGCGCCATATTCCATCTTGTCGTTTTCGGGTGTCGATGTGCCATGGGCATTGATGTAGCCGATGCCGCCTTCGTCCATGCCCGCATCCGCAAGTGCAGCCCGGATGGTTGCAATCGCCGGACCGCCATCCGGCGAGGACCGAGTGCGGTGGAAGTGGTCGGCCTTTTCGCCGCAACCCTTGAGGATGCCGAGGACCTTTGCACCGCGCGCTATCGCCGCTTCCAGGGATTCCAGCACCAGGGTAGCGGCACCTTCGGCAATGACGAAACCATCGCGATCCTTGCTGAACGGCTTGGATGCCTTTTCCGGCGGATCGTTCTGGGTCGAGAGTGCCGAGAGCAGCGAAAAGCGGATCAAGGCTTCCGCGCTGACAGACCCGTCGGTCGCAACGGTGAGCGCCCTCGTCGTGCGGCCCTGACGGATAGCCTCGACGCCGAGCTGGATGGCGGTCGCGCCAGACGCACAGGCGGTCGACAAAGTCACCGGCAGGCCACGGGTGCCGAAGGTATCGGCCAGGCGCTCGGAGATCGAGCCGAACTGGGCTGCTTCCATGAAGACCGGATCCGGCCGCTCGCGCATCGCGGCCAGGAACCGCTCATAGGCATCGCCCGGCCGTGTGGCCGGCGGCGCGCGGTCGGCAAGCGCAAAACGATCCGACCATTCCGGTTCGACCGGGGGAGCGGCGAGAAACAGCGGTCCGTTGAAATCGCCCGACAATCCGGCTTGCGCCAGCGCTTCCTCGGTGGTCGCGCGCGCAAAGGCAAAGGACCGCTCGACCGAGTTTTCCGCCGGCACCGGCATGAAGTCCACCGTGCCACTGATCCTGGTCGAAAGCCCCTCCGTCGGGAACCTGTTGATCGCATGAATGCCGGAAATGCCCGATGTCAGGGCCTTCCAGTTATCCTGGAGCCCCTGTCCCAACGACGTGATGACACCCATGCCGGTGACCGCCACCAGTGGCCGGCCCAGATGATCCGTGAAGCGCTGCTCAGTCATCGCCTGTCTCCTCACGTATTTGCCGAAACGAAGGCCATGCCTTCGCCACGGGTATAGCCGACGGTGGTCACGATCGCATGCCGCGCCGGCGCCTTGGCCGGTGTCTCATGGTCCGCATCGAAGGCCGGCACGGTGGCGCCTGCATCGACAGCCAGAGCCGCAAGCGCCAGGCCAAGCGGGAATTGTGCTTCCAGCGCATGGCCCGTTTGTCCGCCATAGGCCCGCACCGGCACGCCAGCAAACACGGTTTCCAGCACCGATTTTTCGCGGGCAGAAAGATCATGCAAGCCGCTTGCGCCGCTGAAAATCACCGTGTCGGCAGGCGGCTGCGGGGCGACGCTGCGGCCGATTTCCGCCAGGCGCTCCTCGAAGCGGCCGTCTCGCGGACCACGATCACCGATGATATCGTCCAGCACGGCATAGATATGGGCGCCGCGCGCTTCGGCATGCTCGCGCGATTCCAGCATCAGGAAGGCGCCGACGGTGCCAAGCATCATGCCGCCGCCCTCACCAGAGCTGCGCGACCACAAGGGCTTCCAGTCCCCCGTAGCATGCGCCCTGATGCCTTCGACCAGCAGGATGATGTCAGAGCGTTCAGCAACAAATGCGCCACCGACCAGCGTGTGGGTGGATTGTCCGGCCTTGATGCGGGCAAACGCGGTGGCAACGGCAGAAATGCCGGCGGCCTCTTCGCCCATGAAGGTGCGCGAAGAGCCTGTGACCTTGTGGACGATCGAGATATTGCCGGCCATCAGGTTCGACAGCTGCGCCAGGAACAGCGTCGGGCGCAGTTCGGTCCTCAGCTTCTCGTTCAGGAGCGTCTCGCGATCATTGCGCTTCAGCGCTTCATCGACGATCAGCGAATCCACGTTGATGTCGCGCTCGCCGCCGCCGGCCGCCACGATCATGTCCATCGACCCGACGGCCTCGGCATTGTCCTTGAGGCCGGCATCGTCAAGCGCCAGACCGGCGGCATAAACGCCGAGCCGTTGCCAGTTCTCCATCTGCCGCTGGTCGCCGCGTTTGGGGATCTGCGCGCTCCAGTCGATCTCCGGCAAGGGATGCAGTGGGTAGGGCTGGAACTTTTCGGTTTCGACAGGGGGGCGCGAAAGCGAGCTGGCGGTCAAAAGCGCCACATGCGGCGCCTTGCCGGTCCCATGACAGGTCACGATGCCGACCCCGGTTATCACGACATCGTTCGGCTTCTTGTCCATGTTACATCCCCTATGGCGCAGGCCGGCCGTTGATTTCGAGGCCTTGCGCACCGCCATTGGAGGCGGCTTTTACGGCGATCAGAGTTCGAACCTCTTGGGTTCGCCTGTCAGGCAGATCGGGCCATCAGGTCCGTCAGACCGACCTCGGCCGCCCGGTTTCGAACGATATCCGCCAGCGGAACCTCGCTGAACGGCATAGTCCTGAGCTTCAATTGCGCATCGCAGATCTTCTTGCCGGCCGACGTTATGCGCGTCTTGGTCACGGCAAAGCCGGACCCGTCATGCTCCAGCACCGCCTCGATGTCGAGAACGGCGCCCGGCTCGACAAAGGTCCGCATCTTCGCGCCATCGACCGACATCAGGAACGGCATGGCGGCAAAATTGCTGTGCGCCAACACGAGAAACCCGGAAGCCTGCGCCATCGTCTCGATGAGCAGCACACCAGGCACCAGCGGCATTCCCGGAAAATGACCTTCAAAGACAGGGCTTGCCTGCGGCACGACGGAGCGCGCCACAAGCTTGCCCTCGGGCAGGCTGAGCGCCTCCACCTTGTCGATCATCTGGAAGTATTCAAGCAGCATTGGCCGGGTCCGAGACGCCAGGCATCAAGCCTTGGCGGCCCTCAGCTCATCGATCTTGGCGCAGAGATTCTTCAGCACGAAGTATTCTTCGGTCGAAACCTTGCCTTCGTTGACTTCCTGGGTCCACTGCTCCAGCGGGATCTTGATGCCGAATTCCTTGTCGATCGCGAACACGATGTCGAGGAAGTCGAGGCTGTCGATACCGAGATCGTCGATCGTATGGCTTTCCGGCGTAATCGTTGCCCGGTCGATTTCGCTCGTTTCAGCGATGATGTCGGCAACTTTGTCGAATGTAGCGGTCACGCTCATAGTCCTCACGAAAAATCCAATTCGGTTCCCCACATAGGCAAAACGAACCCGAATGCCAATGGCCAGAATGGTACTTGTGGAAAAATGCCGTGACAGTGTTGCTGAAACAGCAATCGCCTAGACTGCCACGGAGTGCCGCCCCTTGCCGTTGGCGAGATAGCTGTCGAAGACCGCGGCGACCGTGCGGGCGAAAGGCCGACCGGCAGGCGTCAGTGAAAACCTCTTGTCATCGATGATGCACAGGCCGTCCTGGTCGGCTTCGGCGAAAGCCTTGGCCTCTTCCACCAGGCTTTCCGCAATCCAGGGGTAGGTGGCGCGCAACTCGCAGAGCGAGAAGGAAAAGTCGCACATGATGCGCTCGATCACATGCGCACGGGCGGAGTCTTCCTCCGTCATGGCAATCCCTCGGGTGACCGCAAGCCCCTGTCCGTGGGCCATGCGCTGGTAATCGGCCGTCGCCGTGATGTTTTGCACATAGCCCTGCGGCAGTTGCCCGATGGACGAGGCACCGAGACCGATGACGGCATCGGCCGCATCGTCGGTATAGCCCTGGAAGTTCCGCCGCAACCGCCCGGAAGCCGTGGCGACCGCCAGGCTGTCATCCGGCTTGGCGAAATGGTCGATACCGACGGGAACATATCCGGCTGCCACCAGCATGTCGGCAGCGAGGTTCATCTGCGCGAAACGTGCCTCCATGCCGGGCAAGGACGCGTCCGGAATCATGGTCTGATGCTTCTTCATCCACGGCACATGTGCATAGCCGAACAGCGCCACCCGGTCGGGATCGAGCGAGACGATCTGTTCCACCGTGCGCGCCAGCGTCTCCTCCGTCTGATGCGGCAGGCCATAGAGAATGTCGCAATTCACTGACCGGGCACCGCGTGCACGAACAGCCTCAACAACCGAGCGGGTCTGTTCGAAGGTCTGGATGCGGTTGATCGCCTTCTGCACATCGGGGTGAAAGTCCTGCACACCGAGGCTGGCCCGCGTCATGCCGACCGCTGCAAGCGCATCATAGCGCGGATCATCCAGGTCGTTCGGATCCATCTCGACGCTGATCTCGACATCCTCCCGGAAATCGAAGGCGGCGCGCAGCGCGGCCATCAGCGCCGTCATGTCCTCGGGCCGCAGCATGGTGGGCGATCCTCCGCCGAAATGCACGGCGCTGACGCGCGCACCACTGCCGACCAACTCACCGACCGCGGCGATTTCTCGGTGCAGCGCCTCCAGATAGGTGGCGATCGGCTCATATCTCAGCGTGTGCTTGGTATGGCAGGCGCAGAACCAACAGAGCCGGTCACAATAGGGAATGTGCAGATAGAGCGAAAGCGACTGCCCCGGCCCCAGCGCCTTCAGCCATTGCGCGTAATTGCCGCAACCGACGCCCTCGTGGAAATGCGGCGCGGTCGGATAGCTGGTGTAGCGCGGAACAGGGCCAGAATATTTGGCCAGAAGGCTCTTGCTCATGAAATTCTCACAATCCCGATCGAGACGAAGGTGCAGTGTGGAGATAGGCCCTTACCCGCCGCAATCCTTTGACTTCGATCAATTTGCTGGTAATTTTGGCTGGAGATTGGACGGGATAGCCCCGGACGACGACCAACCCTCAAGCCAGCCCTGTGGTCATGCGACCATCGCCATGGCGGAGCAGAAGATCATCATGGACGCACAGAAGAAAACCGCGAGCGACAGCGAAACTCCGGCGATCTGCCGGTCATGCGATGCGCGCCATGGTGGTGTTTGTTCGACCCTGTCGGCCAGTCAGCTCGTGGAACTCAATCGTCACTCCTCCCGCCGCGAAATCCAGTCGGGCATCGAAGTCATCGGCCAGGGCGAGGAAACCTCGCACTACTCGAATATTCTGCGCGGTGTCGTTAAATTGTCGAAGATGATGTCGGACGGGCGCCAGCAGATCGTCGGCCTGCAATTTGCCCCGGATTTCCTCGGCCGGCCTTTTCTCGGCGAAAGCACGATCGCGGCGGAAGCGGCGACAACGACGGAAATCTGCACCTTCCCGCGCCAGATCATCGACCGCTTCGCCACCGAGGTACCGGATTTCGAACGGAAGCTGCACAATCAATCGCTGAAGGAACTTGACGAAGCGCGCGACTGGATGCTGACGCTTGGTCGGAAGACCGCCCATGAAAAGGTCGCAAGCTTCCTCAACCTGATCGCGACCCATATCAACCCCGAGCAACAGGCGACCCAGTCCTTCGACCTGCCGCTTTCACGGGCCGATATCGCGGATTTCCTCGGACTGACGATCGAAACGGTGAGCCGGCAGATGACGAAGCTGCGCAAGGAAGGCATCATCGTCATCGAGAACAATCGCCATGTGACCATTCCAGACATCAAGCGCCTGCGCCGCGCCGCCGGCGGCGATTGATACGAAACGGGCGCCCGAAAGCGCCCGCTGCTTGGTGTCGAAGCCGGTGGCTTCATTCAGCGCGTAATGACGATCTGGGTGTTCCTCAGGCCATTGCGGTTGGCCATGGCGAAAAATTGCGCCGCATTGTCGGGATGCAGCCGAATACAGCCATGGGACGCCGGTTGACCGAGCCGCTTCAGATCGAAGGTCGCGTGAACGGCATAGCCACCCTTGAAGAAAATGGCATAGGGCATCGGCGCGTTGTCATACTTGCGCGACCGATGATGCCGTGACGCCCATTTGGCGCTGTAGCTGCCGACGGGCGTGACATAGCCCTTGCGCGCCGTGGAGACCTTCCAGCGATGTGTCACCACACCATCCTGAGAAACCGTCATGGTTTGCTGCGATATATTGATGCGGGCCACGATATCACCGGCCGACGCCACGACAGGCTGGAAGGCCAGGCATAGAAAGGCCGAGGCGGCCATAAGAATTTTGCGCATTTTCTCCCCTCTTTTTTACTGCCAAAAAGGCACCCGATCAGGGAGAATATAATAGAGTTTTGCTTACACAAGACTAAATCGCAAGGCTGACAGAGTTCAAATCGGAACAGTAAAAACAACTGTCGCGAATTGATACATTTTAAAGCAAATACGACATCAGGCTGTATAGGACAGCAAGAATGGTCAGCGCCGAACAGGCAGCGTAAAACAGCGACACGGCGCGCTCTATATCGCCAACGCCGGCCCGCGCCCTGCCCTGCGCATGCATCATGGATTCGCTGACCGTCTCACCGCGATATTGGCGCGGGCCGGCCAGCTGCACATCGATGGCGCCGGCCATCGCAGCCTCCGGCCAGCCCGAATTGGGCGAGCGATGCAGCCCGCTGTCACGCAAGGCCGCGCTCATCGACGCCCGGCCTGCAGCAGCACCAAGCCTCCCCCACGCAGCAACCGCGATCAGGCCCGCCGACAGTCTGGCAGCCGGCCAATTGGCCAGATCATCGAGACGCGCCGAGGCCCAGCCGAAATAGAGATACTTCTCCGACTTGTGGCCGATCATGGAATCGGCAGTATTGAGCATCTTGTAGGCAAGTATACCCGGCAGTCCCAACACCGCATACCAGAAGGCCGGGGCAACCACCCCATCTGCGAAGTTTTCTGACAGGCTTTCGATGGCGGCGCGGCACACACCGCTTTCGTCCAGTGTGTTCGGATCGCGTCCGACGATCATCGAAACGGCCTGGCGTCCACCCGTAAGACCGCCCTCACGCAGCCCCAGCGCCACCGCCATGACATGATCTCCCAGGCTCTTTTGCGCCAGAAGCACGGCGACGATGACGATTTCGGCAACAAATCCCAAGAGGTGAAGGTGCCGGAAAAGCGCGCTCAGCATGTCCCCTATCAGGAAACTCAGAGTGAGAAGCACGACGATGGCCGCCACGCCGGCAAGACGGCGGGAGGCATTCGAAAGGCTTGGTTTGTTGAGGTGCCGATCCAAGAAGCCGATGGCCGTCCCGAACAGGACGACGGGATGCGGAACGCGGTTCCACAGCCAGGGCGGATCACCGATCAGCCGGTCCAGCAGCAGGGCGACAATCAGGATCAGCGGTTCGGCGATCATTGGTCGCCCATGCGCCAGGAGGAGAGCGCATTCGCCAGCCGCCCATCGCCAGCCGCATCCGGCGCGAGGCCGAATCGCAGCCAGGTCGGTGCATAATCGAAACGGCGAGTCAGGATATGGGCACGGCACAGATGCTCATGCAGGGTCGCAGCATTTGGATGATCGACCAGCATGAACAGGCCGGCCCCACCCGCGACCTGAAGATTGGCGCCTTGCAACACCCTGGCCAGAGCGCCCGATCGCTCGGCAATCACGGCGCTGATCGGCGCGCTGTCGCTTCGAAACAACTGCGCCGCCAAGGAGAGCGCCGGACCGGAGACGGCCCATGGCCCCAGCCACCCGGCTACCCGCTCGACCACATCCTCGGCGGCGATCACGAAACCAAGCCTTATCCCCGCCATGCCGAAAAACTTCCCGAAGGAGCGGAAGACCAGGAGATTGGCAACATCATCTCCCGCTAAGCTGGCTGCCGGCTTCAGATCGCCGAAAGCCTCGTCCACCACGAGCCAGCCACCGGCCGCCGAGAGCCGTTCCGCCGCAGCAAGGAGTTCGGCACGATCATGCCGGCGACCATCTGGATTGTTGGGATTGACGACCACGGCAAGTCCATGCCGGTCATCGATCTCGCCGACCGAAGACACCGACCGCACCTCAAAACCGGCCAGCGCCAGCACGCGCTGGTATTCGCCGTAGGTGGGTCCCACGACGGCAACCGGCCGATCCGCTGGCACAAGCCTCGGCAGGATTTGGATTACGGACTGGGTGCCCGGGACCGGCAAGGGCAAACGCGACCCACTGCGATAGAATGCCTGCGCCGCAAGCCGCGCATCAGCCTCCAACTCCTTGTCCGGCAATCGATGCCAGGCCCGGCTCGGTATGGGCGGCAAGTCAGGCGGGCAGGGATTGATACCCGTGGAGAGATCGAGCCAATCCTCGATCCGTCCGCCATATCGCGCGGCCGCCGCGGCAAGCCCGCCACCGTGAACTATGGGATTGCTCATTCGCCCTCGCCGGCCACGTCGATGAGATGGATATAGGAGCCGGCAACCCGCCCTCGCCTCAGACCCACCTCCCCCAGCGCTTCTCCTAGGGCATCTGAGGCCCGGAACAGCCTGACGCAACCACCCGATCCAAGGTCCTCGGAGACAATGGTGGCGTAGTGAAATTCATGCGCGGTCATCGAATCGACGAACACGGAACCGTCGACGGGTGTCACACGCCGGTAACCAAGCTGGCGGCGGCGCGTCGCAAAACTGGTGACGACGGGCAGCATGCCCAGCATCTCGTGGCGCTTTCCGTCGGCATCGACAAGACCCTCGCCCAAGGTCATGTAGCCACCGCACTCACCGAAAATCAGCGCCCCGCGCGCTTCGGCTTGCCGCATGCCGGCCTTGAACCGCGTCGCCGCCGCAAGCCGATCCGCATGCAATTCGGGATAGCCGCCCGGCAGATAGACCGCATCGGCATCCTCAGCCGGCGCCTCGTCGCCAAGCGGTGAAAAGAAGGAGATCTCCGCACCGCGCCGGCGCCATCCCATCAGCATGTGCTCGTAAGAGAAGGAGAAGGCGACATCGCGGGCCACGGCAATGCGCTGGCCCAGGGGCGGAAGCCTTGTGATATTGGCCTCTGACGTCCTGTCCGGGATATGGCGCGCGGTGCGCATCAGAAGATCCAGATCGCATTCGCCGGCAACGGTGGCAGCGGCGCGCTCGATGAACGCATCGAGTTCGCCATGTTCCCCCGCCTGGACAAGGCCCAGATGCCGCTCGGGCAGCGTCAGCGCCTTGTCTGTGCGGATGACGGCAAAAACCGGCATGCGGATCGCCATGAGCGCATCGCGCAACATGGCCTCGTGTCGCGCGCTGCCGACACGATTGAGGATGACGCCGACGATGCGCGTATCCACGCGGAAATTGGCAAACCCGCTGACGATGGCAGCGATGGAATGGGATGCCCGGGCGCAATCGATGACCAGCACCACGGACAGGCCAAGGATGGATGCAAGATCCGCAGCAGAGCCCTTGCCATCGGCGGCGCCATCGAACAGGCCCATCATCGCTTCTATCACCAGCACCTTGCCGCCGGACATATGCAGTTGGGCATTGGCAAGCAGCAGTTCGCGGCGCATGGCCCAGGGGTCGAAGTTGAGACAGACCTCGCCGCTGGCGGCGGCATGAAAGGCCGGATCGATATAGTCGGGCCCTGCCTTTCCCGGCGCGATGGCGTGACCGGCATGCCGGAGAGCCCTGAGCAGCCCGAGCGTGACGGTCGTCTTGCCCGAAGCCGACGAGGGCGCTGCGATCATCAGCCCGCTCATGCCGTCTCCTTGCGGAGATCATCGGCAAACGGATCGCGCACGAGCTTGCGGCCAGCCAGGGCGCCAAGCCAATCGAGCGATGGCCGCAGGCGCACCACCTCGCCGACCACCACGATGGCCGGCGGCTCGATGCCGCAGGCCGCCATGGCAGATGCCGCGCCACCGAGCGTGGTTTCGACGACCACCTGCTGCGCCGTTGCGGCATTGCAGACAAAGGCCATCGGCTCATCGGCGCTACGCCCTGCCTCGATCAGCTTGGCCACGATGTGATCCATATGCTTGATCGCCATATACATGACGATCACAGGTGACCCACGAGCAATGGCCTGCCAGTCGATCCGATCGGGCACCAGGCCCGAGGAATCATGCCCCGTCAGGAAGGTGACGGCGTGGTTGACCTCCCGATGGGTCACCGGGATACCGGCATAGGCAAGGCCGCCAATGCCGGCGGTGATGCCCGGCACGATGCGGAAGGGAATGCCGTGTTCGATCAGCGTCAGGGCCTCCTCGCCGCCCCGGCCGAAGACAAAGGGATCGCCACCCTTGAGCCGCAGCACACGCTTGCCCGCACGGGCCAATTCCACCAAGCGCAGGGAGATGTCGCGCTGTTTGGCAGACGGTTTGCCGCCGCGCTTGCCGGCATATTCCAGCTCGGCATCCAGCCGCGCCAGACGCAGGCAGTCCTCGTTGACCAGGGCGTCGTGCACGATCACATCGGCCTCGCCCAGCGCACGGGCAGCCAGCAGCGTCAAAAGGCCTGGATCTCCGGGACCAGCACCGGCAAGCCAGACATGGCCCGGCTCAAGGGACGGCAGCTGCGAAAACATCGGATGACTCATGTCGATTGTCTATGCCCCCCACGGCGGAATTGCAATCGCCGAAGGCGTTGGCGCGGCTTCCGCAGCGCGCCGGACTGGCCTATAACAGGGCCATGAGCGGCGCAGAAAAAGACCAGCCCAAAACGACAACCGCCCTCGATAGGGTGCCTGAAAACGCGGCGTCGCTGCGCACCGGCTGGACAACCGGTGCCTGCGCGACAGCTGCGACCAAGGCCGCCCTCACGGCCCTTTTGACCGGCACCTTTCCAGACCCCGTGACGATCCGCCTGCCGCGCGGCCAGGAACCGGCCTTTGCGCTCGCCCGCGAGGGCCTTGAGGCAGACCGTGCCGAGGCCGGCATCATCAAGGATGCCGGTGATGATCCTGACGTTACCCATGGTGCAACGGTAATCGCCTCGGTGCGTTTCCTACCGTCCGGCAGCGGCATCCGCTTTGTGGCAGGCGACGGCGTGGGCACGGTGACCAAGGCCGGCCTGCCGATCGGCGTAGGCGAACCGGCGATCAATCCAGTGCCCCGCGCCATGATGACGGCGGAGGTCGAGGCGCTCTGCCAACAGCATGGACGGGAGCCGGATGTCGAGATCACGATATCGATCCCTGGCGGCCAACAGCTGGCGACCCAGACCTGGAATCCGCGTCTCGGCATCGTCGGCGGACTGTCGGTGCTGGGCACGACAGGCATCGTCAATCCCTTCTCCTGCTCGGCCTGGATTCACTCAATTCATCGCGGCATCGACGTGGCCAGGGCTGAAGGCCTCACCCATGTACTCGGCGCGACAGGCTCGACATCCGAAAAAGCTGCCCAAGCCTTTTACGGTCTGCCCGATGGCGCCTTGCTCGACATGGGCGATTTCGCCGGGGGGCTTTTGAAGTATCTGCGCGTCCACCCCGTGCCGCGGCTGACGATTGCCGGCGGCTTCGCCAAGATGACCAAGCTGGCGCAGGGCGCCATGGACCTGCATTCGTCACGCAGCCGAATCGAAAATTCCTATTTCCTGTCATTGGCTTGCGCCGAAACGCTGGACACTGGCGTCCGCGACCGGATTCAAAATGCCAATACCGCGCTCGAAGTACTTGAAATCATGACGGAAGAATCCATCGACATCGCGTCGGAGATCGCCGTGAACGCGCGGCAGACGGCACTGTCCGTGCTGCGCGGCGCGCCTGTTGATGTCGACGTGATCATCACGGACCGCAAGGGAAAGATCATCGCCCATGCCCCGTGAGAACCACGAGCGAATCCTCATCCTCGGCGGAACGGCAGAAGCCACGGCGATGGCGGCCCGTCTGATCGCGGAGGGAAAGCAGGTCATATCTTCTCTTGCTGGGCGGACGGTCGAGCCCGTGCTGCCTCCGGGCGAGGTGCGGATCGGCGGTTTTGGCGGCAGCGAAGGCCTGGCGCGCTATCTCCTGGAAAACCACATATCCCTCGTCATTGACGCGACGCACCCGTTCGCCTCGCGGATTTCACAAAACGCGCAGCTTGCCTGCGATAGCACTGGTGTGCCTCTAAAGGCACTTCAGAGACCGCGCTGGGAGCCCCGCGGGGATGACCACTGGACGTCGGTCCAGGATCTGACGCAGGCCGCGAGGGCGCTGCCAGGGGGCGCGAGGGTGTTCCTGGCCCTGGGACGCCAGTATCTTGATGCTTTCACGGGACGAACGGATTGCCATTTCGTGATCCGCATGATCGATCCGCCGGCCAGCCCCTTACCCTTCGCCAGCGCCGAACTGGTGCTGGGCAAGCCGTCGGACGAGGAGGAGGAATGCGCCCTCCTCATGGCTCATGCCATTACCCATCTGGTCTGCCGAAACTCCGGCGGCCCAGCGGGCTACGGCAAGATCGCCGCAGCCAGAAGTCTTGGCCTGCCCGTGATCATGGTGGAAAGGGCAGGCTGACGGCTGCCGGAACCGGCAGCCGTCGTGAGGGTCAAGCCAGTTCCAGGAGACCGGCACAGTTCTCGATGATCGCGCTCCAGCCCCGGCGATGGCCGTCCCTGGCCTGTTCGCTGCGGAACTTCACATGCCTCAGGGTGATATCGGTCACGCCAGCTCTCGGCTCTGCGAAATCGATCGTCACGACGCTATCATCAAGCGACAAGGGCGACTCCCAGGTGAACGACAGATGACTGTGGGGGTCGATCGCCAGATAGGTTCCGGCATGGGCCACCTCCTTGTCCGGCATGACCATCACGATCGAAAAACGGCCGCCCTTCACCGGATCGTTCGCCACGCGCGATACGGCGCTCTCGCCGCTTGGCGGCCGCATGAACTTCGCCATCAGGTCAGGCGAAAGCCAGGCATTGAAGACCTTCTCGCGCGATGCTGGTATGGTACGGCTCACTGTCAGTTCCAGTTCACTCATCTTCATTTTCCCCTGTCACGAGTACGTGTTCGAGCGCCGCCAGGCGCAATTCCCAGATGGACTTCAGCTGCGTGAACCAGGTCTCCGTGAGCTTGAGTGGTTCAAGCTCCGCGGCGATGAAATGCTCGCGCCCCACAGTCCGGCGGGTGACCAGCCCTGCCTCCTCCAGCACCTTGATATGCTTGGAAACGGAGTTCAGCGACATGTCGAAATGTGCGGCGAGTGCGGTCACTCTCAACGCGCCCTCTTGAACGAGCAGCGTCAGGATGTGCCGGCGCGTCGTATCTCCAGCAGCCTTCAAGATACGTGACAGATCGTCGTCGTCCATTCATTCACCCTATTGGTTGAATATCGAAAGTTCCGACAATAGTCAACCATATGGGTGAATGATTTTCTACGCGCATGCTTGCGAAAGGCGACGCGCTGCAAGCATCCCCGCTCAATATGATCAGGAGCAACATGGTGATGGGTTAGGAGGATCTGGCTGCGATGCCTTCAGCGCCGATGACCCGAGGCCGATTTCGCCGGCGGCGGCTCAACTGCGGTATTCATGATCGTGGCCATCGATTTTCCCGAGACCGGCCAGTATTCCAGCCGGCAGCCCAGGGCCCCACCGACGAAGGACTCGACTATCGTGATGCCCCTGGTGGTCAGAAATTCGGTTGCGAACTCGATGTTTCGCTCCCCCACGGTGGATCGACAGGTCAGTGAGCTCGCGCCACCGAATATCTTGGCTTCCATGCGCTTGGGAGACGCCCCCCGGGCCACAAGCTGATCGATCAGCCGCTCCATCAGGAAGCAGCCATAGCGGGATTGGTCGCCGGCCTCTGCGCGTTGTCCCATCGGAGTGGGCAGGACAAAATGGTTCATGCCTCCCACGCCGGCCTTGGGATCGCGGATGCAGGCGGCGACACAAGATCCAAGAACAGTCGAGATCATGACGCTGGGATCTTTCGTGACGTAATACTCGCCTTGACTGATCACGACGCGCCGGACCGCCTCAACGGCCTCGCTCGGTGGTACAGTCTTCCACGAAATTGTCATGGTTTTTCAGATCTCTATAGTTGTACCCCCGGTACAGGGGTACATGGCTACGCCTTAATAGGACCTTACCGAATTTTATAGATCTCTAATTTTTTGATGATGGTTAACGGGCCGATAACCGTGTCGGCCCGTTACACCTCAATTGGAACATCAGTCTTCTCGAACACTGACGATGGTGTCGTGGATGATCTTCAGAACAGCGGGGGCGTCAATGCCAGTGCAGATGGTCTGGGAGGGCAGGCCATCCCAATCCGAGGGACCAAATCCGCGCCCTTCCGGCTTCTGCACGGTCATGCCATCCGCAATGCCGCCGCACACAACGCGGATCGATCCCTTGCGGGTCGTAAACAGCTCGGGAGCCACGACATAGACGGCCGCACAGCTGTCATGGATCACCATGCCATCCGGCACGCGGCTTTCGTAGAATTTGATGTAGAACTGCGACAGATCGAACAACAACTGGGCGCGGCTGCCGGCCGCGTCGCGGATATCGGCCAGCGCTTGGCGGGTCATCACGGTCTGCATCGTCACGTCGAGGCCGACCACCACGACGGGCCATGAGGCGGTAAACACCATGTCGGCCGCCTCAGGGTCGCCATGGATGTTGGCCTCGGCCGCCGGCGTGACATTACCGCTGGTATGGAACGCACCGCCCATGATGACGACCTGCTTCACCAGCTTGACGATCTCGGGGTCTTCCTTGAGCGCATTGGCAAGGTTCGTCATGCGACCGACGGCCACCAGGGTCACCTCGCCCGGATTGGCGCGGATCGCTTCGACAATGAAGCGATGGGCCGGGCGCGGATCAAGCGGCACATCAACCTGCTCCGGCACGCCGATATTGCCCAGGCCGTCATCGCCATGGATCGAGGTTGGTGGCGCATGGCTAACGCGGTGCGGAATGAAGGTTTCCCCCGCACCCCGCGCGACAGGCGCATCGATCTTCCATTCCCGCTTCAGGAACAGCGCATTGCGCGTCGTCGTCTCGATCAGCGCATTGCCGAAAACGGTGGTGATGCCGATCAGGTCGATCTCTGCATGGTGATGCAGAAAGAGCAATGCCATGGCATCGTCGACGCCAGGATCGGTATCATAAATGACTTTGTGCATGGGAAGCCGCCAGGGTGCTAAGAGAAACGCGATGGCGCCGTCGCGCCGACCTCCGGCTTATCCCAGCGAACTGGACCATTCAAGCCGCGAAACGACAGGCGCAGGCAATACCGCGAAGGCACCGTGTCAGGCCTGACGCGACGTCGCGTATTGCGCCATAAGCTCCGGAAAGCGCTCCATCGGTGGAAAGACCTCGAAGCTGTGGACGGCCGGCGTCGTCACCCACGACAGCTTTTCCGCCACGCAGGTTTCGATGAACGGCGCCAGATCGTCTGCACCATCAAGCATCGTCGCCCTGACATTGACGAAGGGTCCCATCATCTCGGCGCGTGTAAACACCCAGCTGAGGCAATAGGGACAGAAATAGTGATGCAACTCGCTATGCATGCCCCCGATCACGGGCTCCAGGCCGGAGACCTCCACGGCATCCTGCGGGTAGAGCGCGCTGAGCGAGAAGGCGCTCGCGGTCATCTTCCGGCAGCCCTCGCAGTGGCAGGCCATGGTGATCAGCGGTGCGCCATGGGCTTTCAGCCGCAATTGCCCGCAACGGCAGGCGCCCTCCCGGATGCTCGCAACGTCGTTCATCTGTCCCCTCCGATCATCAGGCACAATAGCCCCTGCGTCATGGGACGCAACCGCCTATCCGGCCGCCTTGGCCTTCTTCGCCTTCTTGCCAGCATTTCTGAGCACGTGGGTAAAATCGGCATTATAGAGATCGCTGTCGCGAAACTCGACCGACCCAAAAACCTTGCCGAGCATGATCAGCGCCGTGCGGGTGATCTTGGCCTTGCGCACCTCCTCCGCCATGCCCTTCAATGTCGTGCGGATGAAGAGTTCGTCCGGCCAGGTCGAGCGATAGGCGATGATGACGGGGCAATCCTCGCCATAATAGGGGGTCAGCGTGTCGCGAATATGGGTGAGGTTCCGGATCGAAAGGTGAATGGCGAGCGTCGCGCGGGACTTGCCCAGGATGTCCAGCGTCTCGAACTCCGGCATCGACGACGCCTTCATCTCGGTGCGGGTGACGATGACGGTCTGGGCGATTTCGGGAAGGGTCAGTTCTGTCTTCAGCCGCGCCGCCGTGGCCGCGAAGGCCGGCACGCCGGGCACGACGTCATAGGGAATATCAAGCGCGTCGAGCCGGCGCATCTGCTCGGCAATGGCGCCATAGATCGAGGGATCGCCCGAATGCACGCGCGCCACGTCCTCGCCGCGGGCATGGGCCGCTTGAATGTCTGCGACGATCTCATCGAGATGCATCGGCGCCGTATCCTTGACGATGGCACCTTCCGGAGCCGCCTTGACGATTTCCTCCGGCACCAGCGACCCGGCGTAAAGGCAGACCGGGCAGCGCTCGATCAGCCTCAGTCCGCGAACAGTGATGAGATCGGGGGCGCCCGGCCCCGCACCAATGAAATAGACGGTCATGCTTCGCTTCCCTTCATTCCGCTGCCGGCTTTGCCGGAATAGCCGCGCGGCGTGTAGACCCAGGTCTTGCCATCGCCGGTTCGCACAGTTCGGCTCTCGGACGAGCCGACCACCACGACCGTCAGCATGTCGACATCATCGACATTCAACTCCCCGAGCGGCACGACGCGCACCAGTTCCCCCTCGCGACCGAGATTGGTGGCGAGGATAACAGGTGTGTCCTGCGGTCGGTGCTTCACCAGTTCGTCCCGCGCATAGGCAAGCTGCGTGCGACGCTTCATCGACACCGGATTGTAGAAGGCGATCACGAAATCGCCCTCCCCCGCCGCCTTCACCCGGCGCTGGATATGCTCCCAGGGGGTTAGGAGGTCGGAGAGCGAAATCGTGCAGAAATCATGGCCGAGCGGCGCGCCGACACGGGCAGCGGCGGCCTGCAGCGCCGATATTCCCGGCGAGACCTGCACCTCTATCCTGCTAGCCGCATCGGTGATCCCGCCCTTATCGAACAGTTCGAACACCAGGGTCGCCATGGCATAGATGCCGGCATCGCCGGAGCAGACCAGGGAAACGGCCTTGCCCTCACCCGCCAGTTCCATCGCATGCACCACGCGCGCCTCTTCCTTGCCGAGATCGAAATCATGGCGGACCTTGCCCTCAGCCAGGGGCCCAAGCAGGTCTAGATAAAGCGAGTAACCGACAAGATCGGTGGAGGCGGCGACCATCTGCGACACTTCCGGCGAGCGCCACTGATCGGCGCCCGGCCCGATGCCGACGACGAAGAGCTTGCCGCGCGCCCGGCCGATGTTGTCAGGATCGACGAGATCGGCTGCACGGGCAATCGCCGCCGTCGCTCCCTTCGACTTGATCTTGGCAACGACGAGCTCGCCAGACGCGCCGGTCGCAGCCAGTGCCGCACCTTCGGCCACGCCATGGCAGCCAACCTCTGCAAAAACCACGTCAGACGGGTTCTTGAGCCGCGGCGCCTCCTGCTCCAGCCGGGCGGCGGTGAAGAAGCGTGCGGGCACACCGAAATGCCGGGCGACCGCATGGATCGCCGCCTCGTCTGCCTTGAGATCGATGGATACGACGGCCGCGAGGCTCTCCCGCGCCAATCCGGCCGTCTGCAAGGCCTGTTCGGCCAGCGCAATCGCTTCTTCAGCCGACGCATGGCGCTCACAGCCCATGCCTAGCACCAGCGTCTTGGGGTGATAGACCAGCTCCAGGCCGTCAGGTTTCTTTTGTGTATCGGTCACGGTCAGCGTCACGCGGGCCTCTTTGTCGAAGGGAAGTCTTGAATTGTGGAGCCAGGCGGCGATTGGGGTTTCACGGGAGCCAGTCGTGCGGGACATACCCCCCTCCGGCCTGCCGGCCATCTCCCCCTCAAGGGGGGAGATCGGCTGGGAGTCCCGTTCGGCATCCCCAGATCCGACAGCGACGGTCGAGACGCCTGCGGCAATCCGATCTCCCCCCTTGAGGGGGAGATGGCCGGCAGGCCAGAGGGGGGTATCCGAGCACGGTACGCCAAGAGTCAGCCGCACCCCCGCACCCGCCACAAGCTCTGCCATCACAGCCTTGGCATTGCCAGGATTGGCGAGCACATAACCCGCAGGCGGCTGGTCGAGTGCCACGCCGAACTTCAGGTCGCCGGCGGTGGTGATTGCGGCGTGGCCGCCAAGTTCAGAGGCAATCTGCCGCGCCAGGTCGTTGGCACCGTGATGGCCGCCAAGCAGCGGCACGACTGAGGAACCATCCTCAGACACCGCAAGCACCGGCGGCTCCCGGTGTTTGTCGGCAAGAACGGGTGCCAGGATCCGGATCAGCGCGCCCGAGGCCATGACGGCCACGACAGGGCGTCCGGCCAGGAACAGGGATTGGAGATGCGCTTTGGCCTCGGTGAAAGACACATCGGCGCCCGCGACCCGCGCGGCTGCCCCATGCAGCTCACCACCCAGCGCCCGCGCAATGCGTTCGCCGGTCTCACGGGCAGCCTCCGACAGTATCACCACAGCGGGTCTTGGCTCCCCGGTCATCAGCCGGGCTCCCGGCTATCGCTGGCCGATGACCCGAGGTGCCAGTTCTCAGACCCCTTGTAGATCAGGATCTGGGAAAAATAGGGCGCGGTATCGCCGGGCACATCAGCCAGCGGCAGCAGCCGTTCCTCATCCAGGCTGACGCGTTCGACATAGGCGGCCTTGGCTGTCAGCCCCATGGCATCGATCAAGGCCCGAAGACGATGAAAATGCCGGCCCACCTTGATGATGACAATGGCGTGCGCCGCGTCGATGCGCGCCCGCATTGTCGCATCGTCAAGAGGCCCCGGCACCACCGACAGCACGTCATTGCGCGCCGCAAGCGGACGGCCGAGGGCGGCAGCACTCGCCATGACGGAGGACACACCCGGCACGACTTCCGTCGGATAGCGCTCTGCCAGGCGTTCGAACAGATACATGAACGAGCCGTAGAAGAACGGATCGCCCTCGCAGAGAACAGCGACATCACGCCCGGCATCGAGATGGCTCGACAGCTCGCGCGCGGCCGCATCATAAATGTCCTGGGCCGGAAAACGCTCGATGCGCATCGGCACGACGATCGGCACCTCGATCTGGCTCGCGAGCAGGTAGGGCGCCACGATGCGACGGGCAAAGCTCGGGCCGGTGTCAGGCGCCGGATAGGCAATGACAGGGGCTGATGTGAGGATGCGATGCGCCTTCAAGGTCAGCAGTTCAGGATCACCGGGCCCGAGACCCAGCCCGTAGAGTTTGCCGCTCATGTCTCACCGCCTTTGGTCACGGCCCAGATCGTCACCGGCATCAACGCCTTCCAGCCGCAATAGCGGCCGACCGGGGCGGCACGGCTGACGGCAATGCGGGTGAGTTCGCCGCCATGGGCTTGGCGCAGCATGGCAAGCCGCGCTTCTCCCTCAACGGTCACCGCATTGGCAACCAACCGTCCCCCAGGTTGCAGCGCGGTCCAGCACGCCTCGAACACGCCCTCATGTGTGATACCGCCGCCGATGAAGATCACATCGGGATCATCAAGATCGAGCAAGGCATCCGGTGCAGATCCCTCGACGATTCTGAGATCCGGCACGCCGAGCCTCCCAGCATTCGCCTCGATCATGGCCACGCGTTCCGGCTTGCTCTCGATTGCCACCGCCTCGGTGCCCATGCCCGTGCGCAGCCATTCGATGGAGATCGAACCGCAACCCGCACCGACATCCCAGAGGGTGGCATTCGGGAAAGGCGCGAGCAGGGAGAGCGTGACCGCCCTCACCTCCCGCTTGGTCAATTGGCCATCATGCCGGAAGGCATCATCGGGAAGACCGGGGATCAGCGCCTGCAGCGGTCCGCCACCGGCGCAATCGATCGCCAGCGCAAAGAAATCCGCAATCTCGGGCGGTTCCTCGCAGAACTCCTCGGCGCTCAGGTCCAGTCGTCGCTCGGCCACACCGCCCATGTGTTCAAGTATGGCCAGTTTCGAGCCGCCAAAACCCCGGGCAACCAGCATCTCGGCGACTTGGCCCGCCGTCTCCCGATCCGACGTCAGAGCGATGATGCGCGCCCGCGGCAGGATATGGCGATTGAGATGCTCAACCGGACGACCATGGAGTGATATCTGCGCCACCTGCTGCAAGGGCCAGCCCAACCGGGCGGCCGCCAGCGAAAAGGCCGATGGGCTTGGCAGGATGCGCAACTCCTCGGCATCGACATAGCGACGCAAGGTGGCACCGATGCCAAAATGCATGGGATCGCCTGTGGCAAGGACCGTGACCGGCTGGCCACGCAGTTTCAACAGCGCCTGCAGGGTATCTCGGAAGCCGGCGCTCCAGTTCAGGACGCGCTTGAGGTTCGGCAGCGTGCCGCCCGCCAGCACGCCCTCCAGCCGTTCCCCGAGCACAATGGTCTCGGCCTGCCACAACAGCGCCTGCGCTTCCGGCGTCAGGCTCTCAAGCCCGTTGTCGCCAACCCCAATCACTGTCAGCCACACCTTAGTCATTGGCACCAAGGCCTCCCGCGATGGCGTTGACGGCCGCCGATGCCATGGCAGAGCCACCGCGCCGGCCGCGCACCGCAATATAGGGAATGCCGCTGCGACTAGAGATCAAAGCCTCCTTGCTTTCGGCGGCGCCGACGAAACCGACGGGAAAACCGAGCACAAGCGCCGGCATCGGCGCCCCTGCATCCACCCGCTCCAGGAGCCGGAACAGCGCTGTCGGCGCATTGCCGATCGCCACGACAGCGCCGGCCAGATGCTGGTCCCACAGATCGACCTGCGCGGCGGACCTGGTATTGCCGATCTCGGCCGCCCGCGGCCGCACGCGCTCATCGTTCAAAAGGCAAAGAACCGGATTGTCATCGGGGAGCAGCCGCCGGATGATCCCGTGACGCACCATCTCGGCATCGCAGAGGACAGGCGCTCCTTTCAGAAGGGCTGCCGCACCCGCCTCGAAGGCCCCCTCGGAAAAAGCAATGTCATCGACCACATCGATCATGCCGCAAGCATGAATCAGCCTGATAGCCAAGGCTTCCATGCCATTGGAAAAGCGGGACAAATCCGCTTCTCGCCGGATCGTGGCAAAGGACTGCCGGTAGATTTCCGCGGGATCGCGGATATAGTCGCTCACGGACGCAATCTCTTCGCTGGCGGGGCCAGAGGCGGCCACCTTTAGGGCTTCGTGACCGATGCCGAGCACCCAGCCCTCCTCGGAAAGCGATGTCGCCACCTCCGCGTCAGACAGCATCGGTGGGCGATCAAGTAGCCTGCCAAGCCGCCCGTCCGCGTCAAAGCGGGCAAAGGCTTCGGCAACCGTCCTGACCTGCGCCTGGTCCCTAACCTCGTCCTGAGCGATCAGAGCGAACAGCGACGGATAGATTTCGGCGAAAACAACAGGCTTGGCGAAATTCGCAGCAAAGCCGGTCTCGAACGGCCATACGGCGACGTCTTTCCCGTGGTCGCTCTCGTCCAGAAAGCGCGACAGCCTGGCAATGCCGAGCAGTGTCTGGCTGCCCACGGAGCCGTTGTAGCTCAATTGCCAGACGGATTTCGCTCCCTTGGCAAACTGTTCCGATCTGCGAAAGGCAAGTGGCGCCTGGGCCGGTGCCGGCGGCTTCTTGTCGGAGAGATTGGCATAGACATGCTGATGCGGCCGTCCCCAGAAGCGCGGCTCGCCGGAAAAATGAATTGCATTCCAGCGCGAGGCGAGATCGAAGCGGTTGTTACGGTTGTCGGACGCATCCTCGATTTCGTCGGCGATCTTGCGCCAGAGGGACCGCCAGTTGGGCTCCTGCGCCAGCCGCTCGGCGGTTCCCTCGGGGTAACCAAAGGCGAAGTCGAAGCCACAAAGCAGACGATGGCCTTCGGCGACGGCTGAACCGACCACCGCAGCAAGCCGCTGCATGAAGGCGTGGCGCGTTGAGAAATTCTCGTTCCACTCGATCGCATGACCATCGCCCTCGCGCCGGACGAGGCACGCCCAGAGCGAGTTCTTGCCCGTGACCGGTTGACCGGCCCCGGACCAGTCGACGATCAGATAGCGGTCGAACAGCGCCATCACTTCTTCTTCTGCATCGATCTCGGTCCCAGCGGATGGTCCGCATGGGGATAGGGCGCGTGGTGATGATCATGCCCGTGCCCGTGGCCGTGACCATGGGCATGGTCATGCGCATGACCGTGCGAATGGTCGTGATGATGCCCGTGGTCATCGTGGTGATGGTGCCCGTGGTCATGATTGCGGTCATGCCCATGGTCGTGGTGGTGCCCGTGGTCGTGGTGATGGTGACCATGATCGTGATGGTGACCGCAGCCGCAGTCCGGCCCATGCTCGTGACCATGGGCTTTCCCCGTCGACGGCGCATCCATCACCGCCTGAAGATCGGCATCGGGTGCTGCATTCATCAGATGAGCATATTTTCCGCCGAGGGTGACGGAGGCGCCGTAATCGAACACCGGCTCCAGGGCATTTGGCTCCGCATGGGAATGCAGCGGCGTAAACGGCAGGCCATGCTGGCGACAGAAATCCTCGTCACGGCAGGAGGCATCGCAATCCCCCTTGCACGGACAGTTTTCCAAGCCGCCGCCGATCCCCTCGACATGGTGGTGATGGCTTTCCTGGGGCCGCCCGATATCCGCCTCGAAACCCAGCACCTGTTCGCGGTACTTGCACATCTGGCAGTTCATGACCGCCTGCCCTTCCAGCGTCTCGCGCACGCGGTCCTGGAAGGCGTCGAGCACCAGCGGGTGATCGTTGAGATAACCCGCCTTGACGAACTGGATCTCGGGATGACGGGCCGCAACCTCGTCCGTGTAGGAATAGATGCGCTTCACCAGCACGCCGGTGAACAGGAAATACGGGAAAACGACGATGCGCTTGTAGCCGAGCTTTGCCGCATGGGTCAGACCGGGCTCGACCAGCGGAAAGGTCACGCCGGAATAGCAGGTTTCGCCCCAGCCAAAGCCCATGCCTTCCCAGAGCATGCGCATGACCTTCGTGGCGTTGGAATTGGCATCTGGATCGGACGAGCCACGCCCGACCACCATCAACAGCGTGTCGTGGCGATCGACGAACCCATGCTCGGCATTGACCGCATCGACAGCCTCCTGGATTCGATCGCCGGCCGCCCGGATCATCTTCAGATCAATGCCAAGTTCGCGGCCATAATTGATCACGAAGCCGGGATGCTGGGCCTGGTAGGTATTGAGGACAGAGGGGATGTCGTTCTTCGCGTGACCGGCGGCAAACAGCATGCCCGGCACGGCGAGAACGCGCGTCACCCCTTGCGCCCGCAGGCGATCCAGCCCCTCGGCAATGACGGGGTTGCAGAATTCGAGGTAGCCATACTCGACCGGCATGTCGGGATTGCGGGCCTTCAGCGCCTCCGCAATAACAGCAAACTCCCGCGCCGCGTTCTGATTGCGGCTACCGTGTCCGCAGACCATGATTCCGAGTTTTTCCGCCATATGGGCCTCCTGCTTCGCAAAAATCGGCATGTACGAAGCGCCGGAGCCGCCTCAAGCGGTTCCATGGCCATTGGGACAGCTCCGGAATTGGCCCCCTGCTTGGGTCGGCCGCACCGGACTATTTCCAGCCTGTCGAACAGGCGCCGTCGCACATGGCAAGAGCTTTATCCAGTCGCCTGCATCAGGTCAAACCCGTTTGCGTCATTCTCGCCGCCATCTGCGCAAAGCCGGGCTCACCAACATCAGAGGCGGATTATTTGGCGAAACTGGCGCCAATCGACCTTTCAGGCCGCAAGCAATTCTGCGATAGCGATGCGCCCCCGGATCAACCCGAGGCACCACACCATTCAAGGTCATTGCCGTGCCTGAAATCATGCTTCACACCCTGTTTCTGCTGTTCCTGGCAGCGGTCTTTGCCGGCTTCGTCGATTCGATTGCCGGCGGCGGCGGTCTGATCACCCTCCCCGCGATGCTGATTGCCGGCATACCGCCGCTGGAAACGCTGGGGACGAACAAGCTGCAGTCGCAGTTCGGATCGGCTTCGGCGACGATTGCCTATGCCCGGCGTGGCCATGTAGACCTGAAGGCGCAATTGCCGATGGCGCTCGTCGCAGCGGCCGGCGGCATCATCGGCGCGGGATTTGCCGCCATGGTGCCCGGCGATGTCCTAAGGGCAATCATGCCCGTGCTCCTGGTGTCGATCGCGCTTTATTTCGCGCTGAAGCCAAATCTCAGCGACCAGGACAGCCATCGACGCATGACACCATTCCTGTTCGGGGTCACATTTGTTCCGCTCATTGGCTTCTATGACGGCGTGTTCGGCCCAGGCACGGGATCGTTTTTCATGCTGGCCTTCGTTTCGCTTGCCGGCTTCGGCATGCTGAAGGCGACCGCGCACACGAAGTTGCTGAACTTCGGCTCGAATGCCGGCGCCTTCCTCGTCTTCGTCTTCACCGGCGCGGTGCTCTGGAAAATCGGCCTGATCATGGGGCTTGGCCAGTTCCTCGGTGCGCAGATCGGCTCGCGTTTCGCCATGCGCGGCGGTGCCCGCATCATCAAGCCGCTGCTGGTCCTCTCCTGCTGCGCGATGGCTGTGAGGCTGCTGGCCGATCCCTCCAATCCCCTGCGGATCTGGACCGGCCTCTGAGTCGTCGTTCGCAGAACTTAAAACTCGACGCCGATCTGCGCCTTGATACCGGAGCGGAACGGGTGCTTCACCAGTTCCATCTCGGTGACCAGATCGGCGATCTCGATCAGTTCTTCCTTGGCGTTGCGGCCAGTCAGCACCACATGGGTCATCTCGGGCTTCTCGCTGGAGAGAAACTCCACGACCTCCGCAATATCGATATAGTCGTAGCGAATGGCGATGTTGATCTCGTCCAGCAGCACCATGAGGTTTGCGGGATCGCGGATAAGTTCCTTGGCTTTCTCCCAGGCCGCCTTTGCCATGGCGATGTCGCGGGCCTTGTCCTGGGTTTCCCAGGTAAAGCCCTCGCCCATGGTGTGGAACGCACAGACATCGGAAAAATGCTTGAGGATCAGATCCCGCTCGCCGGTCGACATCGCGCCCTTGATGAATTGCACGACGGCGCATTGGCGGCCATGGGCGATATGGCGGAAGATCATGCCGAAGGCGGCCGATGACTTGCCCTTGCCCTTGCCGGTATGGACGATCACCAGGCCCTTTTCGCCTGTCTTGGTGGCCATGATCTTCTCACGGGCGGCCTTTTTCTTGGCCATCTTCTCGGCGTGACGCACGAGGTCAGCATCGTCAGGAAGTGTTTCCGCGGTCATAATACGCTCTCCAACTCCTAGAATGCCTTGACGAACCAGATGCGCTGCGGTGCGCCGCCAGCGGCCGGCAGCCGACCCATTTCGACATAGCCCTCGCGACTGTAAAAGCGCGGCGCCTGGAAATCGAACGTGTCGAGATACACACCTGCCAAGCCCCGATCCCTTGCCAATTGCTCTGCCGCGGCCAGAAGCCGGGCGCCCACGCCCTGGCCGCGGACCTCGGCCGTCACCGCCAGATACTTGACGAAGAACCAGCCCTGAACCTCAGACCCGACCAGCCCGCCGAAAAGATGTCCATCGGCATCACCAGCCCGGAACTGCACGGTATTGGGCTCGAAGGGACGGCCCAGATCGCGCGCGGAGGCATCGAGGATGTCCAGCACCCCCTTGGCAAAATCCTCGTCTTCCGCATCGACAAGGCTGATATCGACCATTCTATCCATCCTATGCTTCATTCTTCGGCAAGTCGTCGACCACGTTGAGCCACGAAACCCGCTCGCCCCAATAGCCATGTTCACGAATGATGATCGACGATGCATCGTCAAGGCTTGCGACGTAAAAATCAATCTCGTCAGGACGTTGGTCGGACACATAGGACATCGGCGAACCGCAAGTTCCACAAAATCCGCGGCTCACGCCCGGCGACGAGGCATACAGCCGATAGCTATCTCCTGATATTTCGGCATCCGACCGGGCGACGGTCACGAAGGTTGTCAACGGCGAAGACGTCGCCCTGCGGCACGCTTGGCAATGGCAATGCAGCGCGCCACGCACCGCGCCTGATATTGTGAAGCGGACGCTCCCGCACAGACAGTGACCTGATAGCCTCGCCATATCACACGACCTCCCGCGCCAGCGCCTCAAGCCCATACCGGGCCGAATTGCTCTTGGGCGTCCACAGCCCGCGCTCGATCGCCTCGATCAGGCGTTCCGCGAGGTCCCGCAAAGCAGGCGCATTCTTGTCAGCCATGAACTCGCGCACCCGATCATCCAGGACAAAGGCCTGATACACGGCCTCGAAATGGTGGTCGCGCACCGCACCCGTGGTGGCCGAGAAGGCAAACATGTAATCGACCGTCGCCGCGATCTCGAAAGCGCCCTTGTAGCCGTGGCGCATGACGCCGTCGATCCACTTGGGATTGACCACCCGCGCGCGCACCACCCGGCCGATCTCCTCCTCAAGCGAGCGGATGACGGGCCGCTCCGGGCGAGAATGATCGTTGTGATAAACGCGGGGCCTGTTCCCGGCGACGTGTTCGATGGCGGCCGTCATGCCACCCTCGAACTGGTAATAGTCATCGCTGTCCAGCAGGTCGTGTTCGCGATTATCCTGGTTCTGCACCACGGCCTGCACGCCCCGCAGGCGCTCCTCCAACAGGCCGCGCTCGGCCTTGCCCTCGACATCGGCGCCATAGGCGTAGCTGCCCCAGACCAGATAGGCCTCGGCCAGATCGGCCCGACGCTCCCAGCCTTTTTCATCGATCAGCGCCTGAAGGCCAGCCCCATAGGCACCCGGCTTGGAACCGAAGACCCGATACCCCGCACGGCGACGCGCGGAGGTCTCGTCGGCCCCGCCGGCCATCAAGTACGTGGTCTCGGCCCGGACGCGGGCCGCAATCGGGTTGTCGGCCTCGTCCTCGTCAAGCGCGGCCACAGCCCGGACCGCCTTGTCATAGAGCGCGATCTGCTCGGGAAAGGCGTCGCGAAAGAAACCGGAAATCCGCAGTGTCACATCGACCCGCGGTCGGCCCAGCAGCGCTGGCGGAAGGATCTCGTAGCCCGTCACGCGTCGCGACGCCATGTCCCAGACCGGCTTAACGCCGATCAGCGCCAGCGCCTGGGCGATATCATCGCCGCCGGTGCGCATGTTCGACGTCCCCCAGGCCGTGAGGCCGAAGGAAACCGGCCATTCGCCATTGTCCTGGGCATAGCGGGCAACCAGCAGTTCGGCAGATTTTTTGCCGAGCTCATAGGCCGCCGGCGTCGGCACCGAGCGGCTATCGACGGAATAGAAGTTGCGGCCGGTCGGCAGCACGTCAGGACGTCCGCGCGTCGGTGCGCCCGAAGGTCCCGGCGCCACAAACCGCCCGTCGAGCCCCGTCAGCAGGCCGGCAATCTCGGCCGGCCCGGATTGCAGGATTGACGGTTTCAACCGGCATTCGATCTCCTCAAGCACGGTCCTGGTCCGATGCCAGTGATCAGGACAGGCGATCTCGCCCGCCACCAGTGCGGAAGCCAGAAGTTCGATGCGCTCTACGGTGTCACCTTGGGTTCGCCACGGCTGGTCGGTGAGGCCGGCCAGGATGTCGGGGCGGGGACCGGTCCAATGGGCGGACATGCTGCAGTCGAGCGGGTCGAAGTGGGTTAAGCCGCCAGCGTCACTTTTCGGCGTACCCCCCTCTGTCCTGCCGGACATCTCCCCCTCAAGGTGGGAGATCGATTTGGGGTTGGCGCCTTGATCTTGCTCAGCCTTTTCCGATTGAGCGGGCGGCATCGCTGGGTCGATCTCCCCCCTTGAGGGGGAGATGCCTGGCAAGGCAGAGGGGGGTATTCCGGTCGCTGAAGCAGGCGCGGAATGTCGTGCCCCACAAAGTCCCGCATCCCAGGCAATCGCCCGCTGCAGGCTTTGGTCGCCGCCCTCACCCGTTCCGCGCGGCACCCGCGCCAGCGCCACCGTCAGGTCCGTCAACAGCCGTCCTTCCGGCGCCAGGCCGAAAATATGCAACCCATCGCGGATCTGCATCTCCTTGAGGTCGCAGAGATAGGCGTCGAGTTTTTGGAGTGCCACGTCCTCCGCCTCGCCTGCGGCAATGCCCGCATCCTGGTCCAGGCCGATATCGGCGATGAGTTCCAGGATCTGCTTTTTCAACAGCTTGAGGCGCCTGGGATCGCCGCCGGCAGCCTCGTAATACTCGTCCACCAAGGCCTCGAGATCCTTGAGGGGTCCATAGCTTTCCGCCCGTGTCAGCGGCGGCGTCAGATGGTCGATGATTACGGCTGACGTCCGTCGCTTCGCCTGGGTGCCCTCGCCGGGATCGTTGACGATGAAGGGATAGAGATGCGGCAAGGGACCAAGCACCGCCTCGGGAAAGCAGGCCGGCGAAAGGGCCAGCGCCTTGCCCGGCAGCCATTCGAGATTGCCGTGCTTGCCCATGTGGATCAGCGCATGGGCACCGAAGGTCCGCCTGAGATAGGCATAGAAGGCGAGATAGCCATGCGGCGGCACGAGGTCGGGCGAATGATAGCTTTCCTTCGGGTCGATATTGTAGCCGCGCGCTGGCTGGATGCCGACCGCCACCTGTCCAAACCGGGCAATCGGCAAGGCAAACACACCCTCGGTGAAAAACGGATCGCCTTCCGGTGCCCCCCACCTCGACGAAACCGCATCCTTCACAGGAGCAGGAAGAGATTCAAAGAACTCTATGTAATCATGTAGGGAAATGACCTCGCGGATCTCACGACCATCTCGGGCGGCATTGGTGGGGCCAGCCATGAGATAGGAAATCAGCGCGTCGCCGTCCGTTGGCAGGCTGCCCGTGTCATAGCCAGCCGCCTGCATCGCCCGCAACACTTCCATCGTGCCAGCCGGCGTATCGAGGCCGACACCGTTTCCAAGGCGCCCGTCGCGGTTTGGATAATTGGCCATGATCAGGGCCACGTGACGCTCAGCCGGGGGCGTCGAGCGAAGCCGCGCCCAGTTGGCGGCAAGCCGTGCTACGAATGCCGCCCTGTCGAAATCGGGATCGTGACTGACGATATTGGTTTCCACCCGGGCATCAAAACGTGCTGCCGCCTTGAAGGAAACGGCACGGGTCATGATGCGGCCGTCGACCTCGGGCAGCGCGACATTCATCGCCAGATCGCGAGCCGAAAGGCCTTGGGCTGAGCTCGCCCAGGCCTCCCGGCTGGAGCTGGAAAACAGTGCCTGCAATACCACCGCGCCGCCCTCGTCCAGCACCGTCGAGGCGCCGACACTGCCAGGGGCCGATACCGCAAAGCCTGTGGTGTTGAGGACGACGGCCGGCGGTGCTTCTGCGAAAATCGCCCTGATCGTCGCGACCGACACCGAGTCCTTGAGGCTCGAGACGAAGACCGGCAGGGCGCTGAGGCCCTGCTCGGCAAGCGCCGCGATCAGCGCTTCCACCGGCCTGATCTCGCCACTCTGCACCAGCGCGCGGTAGAAGCAGATCGCTGCGACCGGCCGGTTTTGCGGCGCCAGCTCCTGCCATTCTCCAAGACCGACAACCCCGCGGCCGGGCCACCAGATGCCGGATTTCAGCAGCGGCGCGGCAGGCCCAGGTCGCTCGCCCTCGCCCAGCATGGCCGCAGCATAATCGACAAAGGCCCGCGCATTGGCATCCCCGCCCTCGACAAGATAGGACCAGAGTGCCGACCGATCCTCGCTGGAACATGCGTTGAAGCGATCGAGCCCCGGATCCAGTTTGTCGTCGCCCGGCAAGACCACGATACCAGCACCCGACCGGCGGGCTGCGGCATGCAAAGCTTCCAGTGCATAATGGAAGTAGCTGGCGCCTCCCAGCGCCCGCACCACGATCAGCCGGGCATGGCGGGCGCTGCGCTCGACATAGGTGTCCACCGACATCGGGTGTTTCAGGCTCATCAGGCTGGCCAGCCGGAAGCGCGGTCCGTCGGTCCGCGCGGACACGGCAGCGGCAATCGCCGCCAGTTCAGTATCCGCCGCCGACAGGAACAGCACGTCGCCGGGTGTCTGGCCAAGATCGATCGCCTCCTCGCCGTCGGCAATCGAACCCTTCTGGGCTAGGAGGAGATGCATGCCGCGCTCACACGGCGCCCTGCACGGCCTCGACGACGGCGCTGAAATCCCATTCATGCAGGCCGATGACGACGAGGCGCGTTTCGCGCTTCTCGGTCGAGGTCCAGGGACGGTCGAAATAGGTGTCGATGCGGGTGCCGACCGCCTGGATGACCAGCCGCATCGGCTTGCCGGGCACATCGATGAAGCCCTTGAGGCGCAGGATGTCATGGGTCTCGATGACCGGCTTCAGCCGCTCGACGAATTCGGCGGGATCGGCAATCGATCCAAGCTTCAGGACGAAGCTTTCGAATTCGTCATGGTCGTGATGGTGCAGATGGTCATGATCATCGCCTGCCGCATGGGCCGCCTCGTGCTCCAGCTCGTGATGCGACTTGCGGTTTGCAATATCGTCCTCGGTGCCGGCACCGATACCGAGCAAGACGATCGCCGGAACCTCACCATTCCTGGCCTCCACCAGCGCCGGCTTGCGCGCGGTCCGGCCGGAGACCTCGGCACGCACGGCAGCGATGCCTTCCGCATCAAGCAGGTCGGTCTTGTTGAGCACGATCAGGTCAGCGCAGGTGAGCTGGTCCTCAAACAGTTCCTCGATCGGGCTCTCATGATCAAGGCTCTCGTCGGCGGCGCGTGCCGCATCCACCTTGTCGTGGTCATCGGCGAACCGGCCGGCCGCGACCGCGGCGCTATCCACCACGGTCACAACGCCATCCACGGTCACGCGGGTGCGGATGTCGGGCCAGTTGAAGGCCGCGACCAGTGGCTGCGGCAAAGCCAGGCCCGAGGTTTCAATGACGATATGGTCCGGCTTGACGTCCCGCTCCAGCAGCTTCTGCATCGTCGGCACAAAATCATCGGCAACCGTGCAGCAGATGCAGCCATTGGTCAGCTCGATAATGTCGTCTTCGGTGCAATTCTCCGCACCGCAGCCCTTCAACACGTCGCCGTCCACGCCGAGATCGCCGAATTCGTTGATGATCAGCGCGATCTTCTTGCCATTGGCATTCATCAGCATGTTGCGGATGATCGTTGTCTTGCCGGCGCCGAGGAAACCCGTGATCACGGTTGCCGGAATCTTTTGCTGCAACATGGTTCAACCCTTCATTTTCAGCGGCAATCCGGCCGCGACAAAATAGACTTCGGCCGCAACAGCTGCGACCATCTGGTGAAGTCGCCCGGCATGATCGCGGAAATCCCGCGCCATGCGGTTTTCGGGCACGATCCCAAGACCGACTTCATTGGAAACAAACACCACCCGGGCGGAAAGCGTCGGCAGCAAGGCGGTCAGCTCGGCGCAGCGCGCCGGTATGTCCGCCTCGTCCAGCATCAGGTTCGTCACCCAGAGCGTCAGGCAATCCACCAGCACGACCCGGTCGGGCGCATCGATCCGCCGCAGGATGTCAGCGAGTTGCACCGGCTCCTCATGGGTCATCCAGCCATCACCCCGGTCGAGGCGATGTTGGGCGATCCGATCGCGCATCTCGTCATCCCAGGCGCGGCCGGTCGCCACATAGTGGCGCTCAAGCCCGGACTGGCCGCACAACTCCTCGGCAAAGCGGGACTTGCCGGATCGGGCACCGCCGAGAACCAGCACCGCCCTCGAAATCAGACTGGACATGCCTTCACCGCCCTTCCACAGGCGCGGCGAACAGCCCACCCGGACGATCGGCAAAAGCCACGGGTGGCCGCACCCCGGTCAGGGGAATCGGAGAGGCAAACAGCGCTCCAGAACCAGAGGCTGCTGGAGAGGGCGGAGCCTTGCCATCGGCGAACAAGGAAGATGCCGGGACCGCCAATTGGCCTGCCAGCGGCTGGCGCCCAGGCGCTGCCCCAGGTGCCGAATCGATCAAAGCATCCGGAGGGTCTGAGACGGGCGGTGCCGGCCTTGGCATGACAAGCGGAAGAACGGCAAAGGCAAGGGCGGCCAGAAGCAGCACCCAGAAGCCAAGAATCAGGGAAGGAAAGGGTCGAACCATGCTAGCGCCTCCCCGCGGAGGAGCGCAGGAAGGACATCAAACACGAAATGCCGGCACGTGGCCGGACTCGTCCACCAATACTGTCTGTCGCCACGACAACCTCCGTGCTGGCAACGGGGCAACATGCCCCAGGTCGTGGGCTCCCGAGGGGCCCGGCACGGATGGCAGGTCTCCTGGCTCGCGGTTTCGGTCCGGTTGGACCATCGGTGTCCCCTCGCCTTCCCGGCGCGTCACGGCATTGTAAAGAGCGGACGATTCGTAGATCTGGAGGCGTCCGCCCTGGTTGCTCACAATGCCACGCCAGTGGCTTTTCCTCTCTACCGTATCCGATACCCGTCCGCAGCATGCGGTCCGGTCGCACCAGAAACAACAGATCGGATGGGGATACCTCGCCGCTCTACAGTCGCGGGGTCGGCTGCGATAGAGGCGCCCTGTCTGGGTCCGCCTTTTCACATTCCCTTTTGCTTCCCGCCCTCCCTTGCAAGACGACAGGAACCATCCTTATGACCAGATGATTAGGCCCGCCACAGGGGGAAGTCAATCGACCTCATCGCCACGCCACCGTTACTGCGCCGGTTGCTGGCACTCGGGATCTTCCTTGGGGTCGCAGACGGGCTCACCGAGCTTGATGGAGCCCTTTGCACCCTCCTCCACATTGGTCCCAACGGTGGCTTCAGGCGTATTGGAAGAAGCCTTCGGCGCAGCCGGCGTCGGTGCTGCTGGGACGACTGGCGGAATCACGGGCGGAATGACCGGCGGGATCGGACGCGCCGCCGGGGCAGCCGCTGGCGCGCTGGGTGCAGCCGCCGGTGCCGGAGCCGGCTCCGTCGGCTGAACGGGTGCCTGCGGGGCTGGAGCCGTAACCGGCTCGGCGGTCGTCGGCTGGGCCGCTGGCTGTGGCTGCAGGCGAGTCGAAGAGGGACGCGGACGTTCTCTGCGCACCACAGGCGGGGTTGCCAGCGAGAAGGCAAAGCGCACCCGTGCGCTGACCTCCTCGGCCAGGCTTTCATCGATCATATAGGGGTTGTCGGTGGCGCTGTAGACGGTGAAGGTGCCGGCCGCGATATCCATGCCGTTATCGACCGACGTCGCCACGACCTTGAAGGTCGCGCGCGGCCGGCGGTCGCCAAATCCACCCGACGGCGCGTAATCGCGGATCGAAACGGTCAGGACCACGCGCGGCAGAGCAACCGGCCGCCGCGTGACAGCGATCGCCTCGGCAATCCGACGGTCGACACCGGCGATCAGCACCCGCGATACCCTTGCATCGGCGATCACACCGACATCGCGCACGTCGTAATAGAGTGGCCGTTCGATCGGCTGTCGCCCCGTCAGGCTGCAGGAAGACAGGACAGCGATGAGCAGCAATGCAAAAGCGGCCTGGAGCCAGCGGAAGGGCATGGAACGGATCCTGACAGGGATGATTCTCGGTGCCCTGCAGGATGTTTGAACATGGTTAGCGAAGCGTTAATTCAGGTCTGGACCGCCTGGATTACGGCCATCGCAGCCTGCATGTCGACGAAACGTTTGCCGCGCCTCGCCTCGGCTTCCTCATCCGTTCCCCAATGCTCATTGGTCCAGTCCTCGTCGAGATGGGCGAGCGCCCAGGCCTCATCCAGGGACAACCTCCCCTCCGCCGCGGCAAGCGCCAGGATTGCCGAGCCGGTCAGCGTGGTAATGGTGTGCAGGGCCGACAGCCGGATCGGCTCGGCATAGGCCTGCAATGCCTCGCGAAATGCCTGCAGCGACTGTGCCGGCTGCTCCTGGTGAATGATGCCGCCGGCCAGCAAAAATCGCGCGCCATGGGTTTCAGCCACCCATTCCAGCACCGGATCCCACCCGTGAACCTGACGCTCCACCAGACCCTCGGGCTCTTCCGCCCGGTAGCACAGCATATCGCTTTGCGAGAAGCGCGCGATATCCTCGAGTACGGCTTCGACCTGATCCGAAACCGCGTCCAGCGCGGTGTTGACCAGACGGGTCACGGGCATGGAATGGGGATCGATCACCTCGACCTGGGCCTCCCATTCCGCGGCAATCAGGTGTGCAAGCCGCTCCTTCGGCACCGCAAGCGCCTTGCGCGCCGGGGTGCGGACCGTCTTGCCATCGAGCCGCACTTCAAAGCCAGCCTCGACCGGCTCGACCTGGACTGCGGTGTAAAACCGTTTGGGCAGCGGCCGATGCATCTGCAACTGCGCGCGCCGCACCGGATCCGGGTCGCTCTGCTGGATGTTGAAGATGTCGAACAGGTCGCGCATGTCTTAACTCACTGGATATGTTGAAGGATGTCCCCGGCGCGGGTGACGATCGCATCGGCGCCGGACGCCATAAGGTCGGCGGTGGAGGCATACCCCCAGGACACGCCGATGGCGGTGGCGCCAGCCGATTTTGCCATCATCATATCGTAGATGGCATCGCCCACGACAAGGGTGTCGCGCGGATCGATGCCCATCTCGTCGCAGCATTCGGTGACCATCGCCGGATGGGGTTTGGACGGGCAGTCATCCGCCGTGCGCGAAACGACGAAATGCGGAGCAAAGCCGTGAGTCTCAAGGATCATCTTCAGGCCACGGCGTGACTTGCCGGTGACCGCACCGAGCAGAAGATCGTCTCGGCGGGCCAGCGTGCCGATCAGGTCGGAAATGCCGTCAAACAGGGGCTCGTGATAACCGGGCAGCGCCCGCACCTCGGCAAAGATCGACTTGTAGTAGCCCATCATCGCCACGGCCTCGTCGTCGGCATGGGCCTTGCCCTGCATGCGCGCAATGGCGATGTCGAGGGTCAGGCCAATGATCGCCTTGGTGTCCGCCAGTTGCGGCTCCGCATGCCCGAACTGCACGAAGGTGCGCCGCATCACCTCGTGGATCAACCGCGCGCTGTCAACCAGCGTGCCATCGCAATCAAACAGGACAAGCTTCATGAGATTGTTCGCTTTCGAAAATGCCGGCGGTCATCTGGACCGCGGCAAGGTCAGTCGTCGTCGCGGGCGCCGCTCTCCAGGTCCAGCCCCAAGAGGTTCCAGCTCTGGACCATGTGCGGCGGCAGCGGCGCGGTCACCTTCAGCCGACCGCCATTGGGGTGGGGAATATCGATGTGGCGGGCATGGAGATGCAGGCGCTTCTGCATGCCGCCGGGGAAATCCCAATTGTGATCTTCAACGAAATACTTGGGGTCCCCGAGGATCGGATGTCCCAGATGCAGCGCATGGACACGCAACTGGTGCGTACGCCCGGTATAGGGCTCCATCTCAAGCCATGCGAGGTTTTGCCCCGCCGTTTCAAGCACCCGGTAATAGGAGATGGCGTGATCGGCGCCCTCTTCGCCATGCTTGGCGATCCGCATGCGGTCGCCATCGATGGTCTGTTCCTTCACCAGCCAGGTCGAGATCTTGTCTTCGCGCTTGCGCGGCACGCCCTTCACCAGTGCCCAATAGGTCTTCTTGGTGTCGCGCTCGCGAAACGCTGCCGTCAGCTTTTGCGCGGCGCCGCGGGTGCGGGCCACAACAAGAACACCCGAGGTATCGCGGTCCAGCCGGTGCACCAGCCGCGGTTTTTCACCCTTCTTGCTGGTCCAGGCCTCCAGCATCTGGTCGATATGGCGATTGAGGCCGGAGCCACCCTGGACGGCAAGACCGGCCGGCTTGTTGAGCACGAAGACTTTCTCGTCTTCATGCAGCAGCATGCGCGACAGTAGCTCGCCGTCTTCGGAATGCTTGAGATCATGCTGACCGATGGGACCGTTCTTGACCTTGAGATCCACATCCAGCGGCGGCACGCGCACCACCTGGCCCGGCTGCACCCGCGCATCCGTCTTCACGCGGCCGCCGTCGACCCTGACCTGGCCGGACCGCAGCAGTTTCTGCAACTGCCCGAAGCCAAGCCCCGGATAATGGGTCTTGAACCAGCGATCGAGGCGCATTCCCGCCTCGTCCGCGTTGACAGTGATGTGCTCGATGCCCGCCATATTCTAGCCTTCGCCTTCTTGTCGGGTCGCGATCGCCGTGACCGGCCGCCCGTCTTTGCATGAGGCTTTAGAGCATTTGCACACTTGATGGAAAGCCAAAAACGCCCCTCTCCCGACGGAAGACCGTCAAAGGGCCTGCAGGATCGAGCGCGTTACAACGACACCGGCTGCGACGGCGGCAAGCGACAGCACCAGGCTCGCCGCAACATAGGCGAAGGCCGGCACGACCTCGCCCCGCTCATAGAGCGCAAATGCATCGAGCGAAAACGACGAAAACGTGGTGAAGCCGCCCAGGAAGCCGGTGACCAGAAAGAGCCGGAGTTCGCTTGAAGCGGCAAACCGCGCCACGATCAATTCGACCAGAACGCCGATCAGGAACGACCCGAACAGGTTGACGATCAGCGTGCCCCAGGGAAATGCCGGTCCTAACAGCCGCAGAGCGCCCATGCCGACGAGGTAGCGGCAGATGGACCCGACGGCGCCGCCGACACCGACCAAAACCAGGTTCAGCATTGTGCGTCTCCGGCTATTGCCGCGACAACCGGCATCGGCGCCACGTTATGAAAAGACTTGGCGCAGATCAGGACTTGGCCTCCGCAACAAAAGCGGTGACGAAACTCTCCAACGCATCCCAATCCGTCAGCTCAAAATCTTTGGCGGTGTTCGTCGGCGCCCCTTCGCGTGCGGCCAGCCGCTTCACCATCCAGCGCTTGAAGAAATCATACTCGGTGTAGCGCAGAGCACCGGCGGCGTGATGCACATGGCGCGGCGTCCAGCCGCTTTCGGCCAGCAACGCATCCGGGAAGTGACGGGCTTCCTCTCGCTCCTCCTCATATTCGCTGGCGATGAACAGCGACACGGAGATAAAGGCGCTCGGCACGGAGTTGAGGAAGTCGCGCTCGCGCGTGACAAAGCCGGCAAAGGGAGCGGGATAACGACCGCCATGGATCGGCGCGCAGAGGATTGCCGCCTCCGGCCGCTCGAGCGCATATTCCGCCATCGACATGACGTTGAACAGCACGGCGCGATTGCCGGTCCTCTCCACGGCAGCCGCAACGGACTCGGCTATCTTTCGCGATTGCCCCTCGATCGTGACATATCCGACCAGAACGATCATAACACTTCCCCTCCCACAAATTATCGATTGCCGCGGGCCGCAGCATCGGCAACCCGTAATTTTTTTTTGGCTTAGAGGCCCGAGGTTGTCCAAATTTTAACCTCTTGGCAACCCTGACCAAAGACGCGCGCCAATCTGCCGCGCCGCAAAGGGCGGAAGTGCATAAAATCTTAGGTTTTTTCGCAAAGATGGAGAGACACAGGGGGAGTAAAATAGACGCCTATAAGAAAAAACGGTGAACGACATGACACAGGTTGTAACAGTATCGGCCCATACCGCCGCCTATGTCGCGGAGGCGATGAAGACGCCACCAAAGGTGTCGCGCAGCACGCATGTGAAGGAAACGCGCAAGTCCGTGGACAAGGAAGCGCCGTCCGAAGACATCTACACGGCTCAGATCTCGGCGACGGTGAGCGATTCAACGTCTTCGGCGCTGAAATTCATGACGGGTGGCCACCAGTCGAAGCAAAACGCCTCGCTGCAGGCAACGCTTGAGGCCTACGAGAGCTTCTGACCACCGCACCGGCATGCGCCGGCGCGATGGCGTTTGGCGAAAGAAATCAAAAAGCGTTATTTGCCCCGGGCCGGGCCCACGGGCAGCACGACGTCGACAGCGCCTGCCTTTTCAAACGTCAGCTTGACCGTGACCTTGCCGCCCTCGACGAAGGGCTCCTTTACGGCCATGAACATCAGGTGCAGACCGCCGGGCTTCAGTTCCACCGTCTGACCTGACGGCACCGGAATGCCGTCCGCGAGCTTGCGCATCTTCATAACGTCGTTGACGACGGCCATTTCGTGCAGTTCAACTTCACCTGCAACGCTTGATTCCGCAGCGATCAGCCGGTCATCCGTGCCACCGGCGTTCTTGATGGTGATGAACCCGCCGCCAACAGGCTGGCCAGGCAGCATGGCCCGTGTGAAGCCACCGGTCAGTTCCAGATCACCAAGCTTGACTGTCTCTGTACCCGCTGGTGCGACTGCATTGGCGTCCATGTCGTGACCTGCATGCGCATCATGACCGGCACCGTGACCGGCATGGGCATCGTGACCCGCATGAGCGTCATGTCCGGCGGCGGCGGCGTCACCACCCGCGACCTTCAGGAGCGGTGCAGGACCTTTCAGCGAATGCGGATCGACGCCGGGGCCAGCGATTTCATCCCAGGCAACCTTGGCATCGGAACCGCAAAGCTGGGTTACCTTGAACGGCAGCGCGCCGCCCGGCTCGACGCCGGTAACCTTGCCCCGAACGATGAAGGTGTCATAAAATTCGTCAGGAAGATTTCCGTTCTTCCAGCGGATCTCGACGGGCCCGCTGGTGACCTTCTTGCCGTGATCCTCATAGGCCTTCTGGTAGTCGCCCTTCACGACCTCCAGTTCCCAACCGGGCTTAGGCTGCGGCTTTGCCGAGATGAAGCCCTCGGGCAGGATCATCTGCACTTCGGTGGTCGCTTTCCCATCGCAGCCATGCGGAACCTGAAGCACGGCAACGACGGTCGATTCCGGCTGAACCGGCGTATTGGCAAATGTGGCGTGGGCATGGGCCGAACCTGCTCCCAAGCAGGCAAAAGCGGCGGCGGCGGAAAAAATAGTCTTCATGGTCATTCTCCTGAACGGGCGGCTCGTTGCGGCGCGTCCGTGATGCCGTCAACGGCGTGAAGCGGATGGAATTGGATGGTCAGAGTATCAGGAGACTGCAGGCGGCGCCCGCGAGCGCGGCCGAGCGACGCCGAGGGCTGGCACAACAGAGGTCTTTACCAGCGTTGCGGCTACCCCCGCCTCGGTGCTCGTCAGAAGCCACGCATGATCATCAGGACCGGGCAGCGCGATCGAATGGCAAAGCACGCAGACTTCGCAATAGCGTGCCATTTCCGGATGTTCGGTGGCGTGGTCGCCGATGCAAAGATCGGCATAGCTGCCATCGGGCAATTGCAGCGTGACATTCTGCACGATTGCCGCGACCGTTTCCGGCGGCTTGTGGGCAAATGCAAGCAGCACAACGGCCAGCGCGCAGATCATGCGCAGCATCACCGTTGCCATTCTTGCCGTCCGCTTTGCCATGAGGCCCTCCGAGTCGAAACCTGAGTACCGGCTTTCCTGCCGAAAATCAAAGTCCCACTAACAATATGCGCCATGTTGCCACAGCGATCGAACCTGTCTTTGATCCGGCGCAACAAACCGGCACGGCATCACAAACGGCAGGCGGATATAAGAAAGGGGACGCAGCCCATAGGCTGAGGACAAGGCCTTATCGCGCACGCCTGGCAGTCGCGCGACAAAAATTTGCTTCATAACGACGTGACACCCTTGCCAAAGCTTGGGGCCGGCGGCTAAAGCTGATGCCACCTTGTCGGGAGAAACCGGTTCACTCCGGTGCCGAAGGAGCAACCGCCCCGGAAACTCTCAGGCCAAAGGACCACAAGGTGCCGACTGAAACTCTGGAGAGATATCTCGCCGAAAGGTGAGGTGCGCCGAAGGGATAACAATCTCAGGCAAACGGACAGAGGGGGCTCATGAACCGACGCGCGGAGCGTCAACCATTGAGCAGGCGCGACCGCGCCGGACCGGAGGCACCTTTGGACGACCAGACCGACCTCAAGACCACCCCGCTATACGATCTTCACCTGTCGCTCGGCGCCAAGATGGTTCCGTTTGCCGGATACTCCATGCCGGTGCAGTATCCCGCCGGGGTGTTGAAGGAGCACCTTCACACCCGCGAGAATGCCGGGCTGTTCGATGTCTCGCATATGGGCCAGGTCATCCTGCGCGCCAAATCTGGCCGGATCGAAGATGCCGCCCTTGCGCTCGAAGGCCTTGTGCCAGTTGATATTCTCGGCCTGAAGCCTGGGCGCCAGCGCTACGGCTTCTTCACGGACGCCAATGGCGGAATTCTCGACGACCTGATGATCACCAATCTCGGTGATCGCCTCTATGTCGTCGTCAATGCCGGCTGCAAGGACGCCGATATCGCCCATATGCAGGCGCATCTGTCGGAAACCTGCGACATCACCTATGTCGAGGACCAGGCTTTGCTGGCGCTTCAGGGGCCGCGTTCGCAGGCGGTGCTTTCGGAGCTTGCACCCGAAATTGCCGAGATGAAATTCATGGATGTGCGTGAGGTTTCGCTTCATGACAGCCCCTGCATCGTCTCCCGTTCCGGCTATTCCGGCGAGGACGGTTTCGAAATCTCGGTGCCGGCCGACAAGGCGACGAATCTGGCAAAGGCGCTGCTCGCGCATCCGGATTGCGAGCCGATCGGGCTTGGCGCACGCGATTCCCTCCGTCTGGAAGCAGGCCTCTGCCTCTATGGCAACGACATCGACACCACGACCTCGCCGATCGAGGCCGATCTTGAATGGGCGATCCAGAAGGTGCGCCGCAGCGGTGGCGCCCGTCAAGGCGGCTTTCCCGGCGCTTCTCGCATCCTGCCGGAACTCGACGCGGGCACGACGCGCCGCCGCGTCGGTCTGAAGCCGGAAGGCAAGGCGCCCGTCCGCGGCCATTCGAAACTCTTCGCCGATAGCGAAGGCGCAACCGAGATTGGCGAGGTAACATCCGGCGGCTTCGGCCCCAGCGCCGGCGGACCCGTCGCCATGGGCTACGTACCCTCCGCATATGCCGGTCCCGGTACGGCGATCTTCGCCGAGGTGCGCGGCAAATATCTGCCTGTCACCGTCACCGCCCTTCCCTTCATCCAGCCCACCTACAAGCGGTAACGTTTTATGATGCCGCTGACAGCCCAAGCCCCCCTCTGGTCTGCCGACCATCTCCCCCACGAGGGGGGAGATCAGCAGGCTGCGGCCTTTCGCCCTTCGTCGGCGTCAATTGGTGGGGACAAGGGTGCGCCGATCCGATCTCCCCACCTGTGGGGGAGATGGCCGGCAGGCCAGAGGGGGGGGCTCGCGTGCTCCCTCAGCCAAACCAATTCAAAACTTCCTTCAGAGAGGACTAAAATCATGCTGAAATACACCGCCGAACACGAATGGCTGAAGCTTGAGGATGGCGTCGCCACCGTGGGGATCACCACGCACGCAGCCGAACAGCTGGGCGACCTGGTTTTTGTCGAACTGCCCGAAGTCGGCTCAACCTTCTCCAAGGGTGACGATGCGGCCACGGTGGAATCCGTCAAGGCAGCATCCGAAGTCTATTGTCCGCTTGATGGTGAGATCACCGAGGTCAACCAGGCGATCGTCGACGACCCCTCGCTGGTCAATTCGGACCCCGAGGGCAAGGCCTGGTTCTTCAAGCTGAAGCTTGCCAATGCCGGCGACGCCGACAGCCTGCTGGATGAAGCGGCCTATAAGGAGCTGATCGCCTGATGACGACACCCACCGAATTCACCTTCACCGATTACCAGCCCTATGATTTCGCCAATCGCCGGCATATCGGCCCCTCCCCGGCCGAAATGACCGAGATGCTTGGGGTTGTCGGCTTTCCCTCGCTGGATGCACTGATCGACGCCACCGTTCCCGGCTCGATCCGCCAGAAGGCGCCGCTGACCTGGAGCGCCCCGATGACCGAGCGTGAGGCGCTCGACAAGCTGCGCGAGACGGCCAACATGAACAAGCCGATGGTCTCGCTGATCGGCCAGGGCTATCACGGCACCATCACGCCGCCGGTCATCCAGCGCACCATCCTGGAAAACCCGGCCTGGTATACGGCCTATACGCCCTACCAGCCCGAGATCAGCCAGGGTCGCCTCGAAGCGCTGTTGAACTACCAGACAATGGTCTGCGACCTCACCGGCTTAGACGTCGCCAACGCCTCGCTTCTTGATGAGGCAACCGCCGCGGCTGAAGCCATGGCCATGGCCGAGCGCGTGTCGAAATCCAAGGCCAAGGCTTTCTTCGTCGATCAGAACTGCCACCCGCAGACCATCGCCCTGATCCAGACCCGCGCCGAGCCGCTGGGCTGGACAGTGATCGTCGGCGATCCCTTTGCAGACCTCGATCCGGTGGACGTTTTCGGTGCCATCTTCCAGTATCCCGGCACCCATGGCCATGTAAGGGATTTCACCGGCCTGATCGCCCGCCTGCACCAGACCGGCGCCATTGCAACGGTTGCAGCCGACCCGCTGGCGCTGGCGCTCTTGAAATCGCCGGGCGAGATGGGCGCCGATATCGCCATCGGCACCACCCAGCGCTTCGGCGTACCCGTCGGCTATGGCGGCCCGCATGCGGCCTATATGGCGGTCAAGGATGCCTATAAGCGCTCCATGCCCGGCCGCTTGGTCGGCGTCTCGGTCGACGCCCGTGGCAACCGCGCCTATCGTCTGAGCCTCCAGACCCGCGAGCAGCATATCCGCCGCGAAAAGGCGACCTCCAACATCTGCACCGCCCAGGTGCTGCTGGCGGTCATGGCGTCTATGTATGCCGTATTCCACGGCCCCGAGGGCATCAAGGCGATCGCCCAGCAGGTGCACCAGAAGGCCGTGCTGCTGGCCAAGGGCTTGGAAAAGCTCGGCTACGCCATCGAGCCCGACACCTTCTTCGACACCATCACGGTGGATGTCGGCCACATGCAGGGCCTCATCCTCAGGGCAGCCGTTGCCGAGGGCGTCAATCTGCGCAAGGTCGGCACCTCACGGATCGGGATCACGGTGGACGAGCGCACGCGGCCGGCAGCCCTCGAAGCCGTCTGGCGCGCCTTCGGTGGGGCTTTTGCAATTGCCGACTTCACGCCCGACTATCGCCTGCCTAAGGATCTCCTGAGGCAGAGCCCCTATCTCACCCATCCGATCTTCCACATGAACCGCGCGGAAAGCGAGATGACCCGCTATATCCGCCGCCTGTCGGATCGCGATCTGGCGCTGGATCGGGCGATGATCCCGCTCGGTTCCTGCACCATGAAACTCAATGCGACCGCGGAAATGCTGCCGATCACCTGGCCGGAATTTTCCGAGATCCATCCTTTCGCTCCGGCAGACCAGGCGCTGGGCTACAAGGAAATGATCGACGACCTCTCCGAAAAGCTGTGCGCCGTGACAGGCTATGATGCCTTCTCGATGCAGCCGAATTCGGGAGCGCAGGGTGAATATGCGGGTCTACTGACCATCCGCAACTACCACCTCGCCCGCGGCGACGCCCATCGCAATGTCTGCCTGATTCCGACCTCGGCCCATGGCACCAATCCGGCCTCGGCGCAGATGGCCGGCATGCTGGTGGTTCCGGTGAAAGCCCGCGACAACGGCGACGTCGATCTCGACGACTTCCGCGCCAAGGCGGAGCAACACCGGGAAAACCTGTCCTGCTGCATGATCACCTATCCCTCGACGCATGGCGTGTTCGAGGAGACGGTGCGGGAGATCTGCGAGATCACCCACCAGCATGGCGGCCAGGTCTATCTCGACGGCGCCAACATGAATGCCATGGTGGGTCTGGCACGGCCTGGCGATATCGGCTCCGACGTTTCCCATCTTAACCTGCACAAGACCTTCTGCATTCCCCATGGCGGCGGCGGTCCGGGCATGGGCCCGATCGGCGTGAAGGCCCATCTGGCGCCCTATCTGCCCGGTCATCCCGAGACGGATGGACGCCCCGGCGCGGTCTCTGCGGCACCCTATGGCTCCGCCTCGATCCTGCCGATTAGTTGGTCCTATTGCCTGATGATGGGTGGTGCCGGCCTCACCCAGGCAACCAAGGTGGCGATCCTCAACGCCAACTATATCGCAGCAAGGCTCACCGGCCCCTATGAGGTGCTGTACAAGTCCGACACCGGACGCGTGGCCCATGAATGCATCATCGATGTGCGGCCGCTGGCCGACTCGGCGGGCGTGACCGTGGACGATGTCGCCAAGCGCCTGATCGATTGCGGCTTCCATGCGCCGACCATGAGCTGGCCGGTTGCGGGCACCTTGATGATCGAGCCGACCGAATCGGAAACCAAAGCCGAAATCGACCGGTTCTGCGAGGCCATGCTGGCGATCCGCGAGGAAGCCCGCGCCATCGAGGAGGGCCGCGCGGACAAGACCAACAATCCGCTCAAGAATGCCCCGCATACGGTCGAAGACTTGGTCGGCAATTGGGATCGCCCCTATAGCCGCGAACAGGCCTGCTACCCGCCGGGCGCCTTCCGGGTGGACAAGTATTGGTCCCCGGTCAATCGCGTCGACAATGTCTATGGCGACCGCAACCTCGTCTGCACCTGCCCGCCGATGAGCGAGTATGCGGAGGCGGCTGAGTGAAGGCCGAGGGGCTCGCCGAGAGGCGGGCCCTTCCCTTCCAATCAGGGCGTCGACTTGGCGGCCTGAACCACAGCGGCGTGTTTTGCGGCAGGCTTCGCACCACGCCGGTACTTTGGCGCTCCGCCGCTCGTCCCACTACGAAACACCCCGCCATCGCGCGCAAAACTCCGTCAACCCTGTCTTTCAAGCCTTTGCTAATGTGATTGGGGTATGGCTCATGCAGTGATCCTGCGGAGATGCCTGCAATGAGCCTTTCGATTGCAATGACCAATGCGGTATCGGGCATGCAGGCCGGCGCGACCCGAAGCGCTGCCACCGCCAACAACGTTGCCAATGCCCTGACCCCTGGCTATGCCCGCCAACAGGTCAATCTCTCGACCGCGCCAGGTGGCGGCGTGTCCGCATCGGTATCTCAGGACCAGGGAGCCCCGGTCGATCTCGGCCAGGAAATGTTCGACCTTCTTGAGACCAGCACAACCTTCAAGGCAAATGCCGCAGTGTTCGAAACGGGCGCGGATATGTGGGACGTGCTGATGACGATGGTTAGGGATTGAGCTCTGGTCACGTCGCGCACTGGGAACGGCGCCCGCTTTGCCCGGGAAACGCGCAAATCTAGGACATTCTCACCAGTTCAAAGACGAATTTTTAAATTCGCTTTGTTAGCATCTGCAAAAACAAGGACTGCCCTTAGAGACAGTCGATCGATGTGAGACGACTTTTGGCGCCAACCCAGCCCACGACGAAACAGGTCCTACCCAGCGACAAGCGATCGCGGCGGTTTATCCATGCCTACAAGGCGGCCGCCCTCGCAGTCGTCTTTGTCGGTGTGTTGTGGGGCGCGATCTTTGCCGCCAATCAATGGTGGCTGCTGGCGGCGGTTGAACTCGTCTTCGCCGCGATTGGCCTCGTCAGCTGGCTTCTGATCCGCGCCGGTCACCTGAATGCGGCTCTGGTCTGCACGGAAGTGGCGCTGCTGGCCTTCGCCATCGGCTTCTGCCTGCTGTTCGACGTGCCCAGCCCCGGCTATCCCCGCGTTTCCCATCTGTTTTTGCCAGTTCTCGCGATCCTCGCCTACATCAACTATCTCAGGCGCAAGTCAAACATCCAACTGGCCGTCATAGCGGGCTGCCTTGCTGCCTTCGTGACATTTTCCAGTGCCGACCTGCATTTCTCCTTTGCCGAGCCCATTCCCGACGACATCAGGGTGATGGGCACCTGGATCAACAGCGTCCTTGCCGTCTTGATGATGTGCGGAGGCGTGGTGGCCATGGAACGGGAACTGCAGCGCCATAAGGGCATGGAACGGCAATTGCGCGGAGCCATACGCCGCAATGAGCTGGAACTCTTCTACCAGCCGCAGCTCAACCGGGCGGGCCAGGTCGTCGGCGCCGAGGCACTACTGCGCTGGAAGCATCCGCAGCGCGGCTACATCCCGCCGGGCGAATTCATTACCGCCGCCGAAGATTGCGGCCTGATGCCGCTGCTGGGCGACTGGGTGCTGGCAGAAGCGTGCCGCACGCTGTCTTCATGGAGCAAGGATCCGGTGCTCGCCAGGCTGACGCTGGCCGTCAATGTCAGTGCCGTGCAGTTCGGTGTCGAAAAATTCGATCAGTCGGTCCTGGAGATGGTTTATAGCCATGGCATCGACCCGACGCGCCTGAAGCTCGAACTGACGGAAAGCGTGGTCGTCTCGGGCATGACCTCGGTCGTTGCCCGGATGAATGTGCTGCGGGCGACCGGCATCACGTTCGCGCTTGATGATTTCGGCACCGGCTATTCTTCCCTGAGCTACCTCAGGAGCCTGCCGATCCGGCAATTGAAGATCGACCGCAGCTTTGTCGAGGAAGCTCTTGCCAGTGCCCAAGGCGCCGCGCTGATCAAGAGCATCGTGCAGATGGGTATCGAACTGGATCTGGTCGTGCTGGCCGAAGGCGTCGAAACCAGCGCCCAGCATAATTTCCTGATGGAGATCGGCTGCCACGAGTTCCAGGGCTATCACTTTGGCCGGCCCGTACCGCTCGCCACCTTCGAAGACTATGCCCAGGCCATGGCCCACCGGGCAGCCCTGGTTTCGCTCACCACGGAACGTGCTGGTCGGTTTCAACGGAGCGCGTCACCGGTCGCGCGGTCATAGCCAGACATAAAAAGGCCCGGATCGCTCCGAGCCCTGTCGTTATCGATGAATGTACCGCTCAGGTGCGTACGGCATCGGCCCCGCGCTCCCGAGCCAGCAGCGCAAGATCGGCGGCCTTGAGCTCGACCGACTCACCGCAGCCGCAGGCCGAGGTCTGGTTGGGATTGTGGAAGGTAAAGCCGGACCGCAGCGTCGTCGTCTCAAAGCCCATTTCGGTGCCGAGCAGATAGAGAACGGCCGACGGATCGACCCAGACGCTGGCGCCGTCGCGCTGGATCAGGTCATCCCTGGGGTTCGGCTCGGATACGAGATCGATCGTATATTCCATGCCGGCGCAGCCGCCCTTCTTGATGCCGACGCGTATACCCTTCGCGTCGGGACCGGAATTCTCCACGATCGTCTTGACGCGCTGGGCCGCAGCCTCGCTTAGCGTCATAACCTGAAAGCCCATCTCATTCTCCTCAACTCGACCGGATCGGGACAAACTCAATCAGCATTGGCATTCTGACTGCTTGTTGACCCCCAAGCACCGGTGATTTGACATTAATCTAGTGGTGCAGGCTTAACCGATCAATACCAGCCGAGCGCAACCTGCGCTTCCTCGGACATGCGGTCGGGCGACCACGGCGGATCGAAGGTCATCTTGACCTCGACTCCAGAGACGCCTTCGACGGAACTGACGGCATTTTCCACCCAGCCCGGCATTTCGCCGGCCACCGGGCAACCCGGGGCGGTCAGGGTCATGTCTATCTTGACCATTCGGTCATCTTCGATATCGATCTTGTAGATCAGCCCGAGTTCGAAGATATCGGCCGGAATTTCCGGATCGTAGACCGTCTTGAGGGCTGCGACGATGTCGTCCGACAGGCGCGCCAGTTCTTCCGGCGGGATGGCCGAATTGATGATGTCCTTGCGGACATCGGCTTTGTCTTCCGTATCGCTCATCACTGTGTCCTCAGCCGAAGAATTTGCGCGCGTGGTCGAGAGCATCGGCAAGCTTGTCGACCTCCGCCCGCGTATTATACATGCCGAACGAGGCCCGGCAGGTGGAGGTCACGCCGAAGCGGGCCAGAAGCGGCTGCGCGCAATGGGTTCCCGCACGAACCGCGACGCCCTGCCGATCGATCAGCATCGACACATCATGCGCATGGATGCCGGCGAGTTCGAAGGAAAAGATCGCGCCCTTGCCCGGCGCATTGCCGAAGATCCTCAGCGAGTTGATCGCAGTCAGCCGCTCATGCGCATAGGCCGTCAGGTCGGCCTCATGGGCGGCAATTGCCGCCCGGCCGATCTTTTCCATGTAGTCCAGCGCATAGCCGAGCCCGATCGCCTGCACGATCGGCGGCGTGCCGGCCTCGAAGCGATGCGGCGGATCGTTGTAGGTGACGCGATCCTCGCTCACCTCGATGATCATCTCGCCACCGCCCATGAAGGGCTGCATGGCCTTCAGACGATCCATCTTGCCGTAGAGAACGCCGATGCCCGAGGGGCCGTAAAGCTTGTGACCGGTAACCGCATACCAGTCGCAATCGATGTCCTGCACATCGACCGGCATATGCACGGCCCCTTGCGACCCATCGACCAGAACCGGAATGCCACGCTCATGGGCGATCCGGCAAACCTCCTTGACGGGCACCACGGTGCCCAGCGCATTGGACATATGCGTGATCGCCACGAGCTTGGTGCGCTCCGTCAGGCATTTCTCGAAATCCTCGATGTGGAAGGCACCGTCCTCGTCGACAGGCACGAAGACCAGCTTGGCGCCCTTGCGCTCCCTCAGGAAATGCCAGGGCACGATATTGGAATGGTGCTCCATGATCGAGAGCACGATCTCGTCACCCTCGCCGATCTCCTGCCTGCCGTAACCATAAGCAACCGTGTTGATCGCCTCGGTCGAGGACTTGGTGAAGATCACCTCGTCAACCGATCCGGCATTGAGGAACCGGCGCACCTTTTCGCGCGCCGCCTCATAGGCATCGGTTGCGGCATTGGAGAGGAAATGCAGGCCACGATGCACATTGGCATATTCGTTGGAATAGGCGTGGGAGATCGCATCAATCACGACCTTTGGCTTCTGCGCCGAGGCCCCGTTGTCGAGATAGACCAGCGGCTTGCCATAGACCTCGCGGCTCAGGATCGGAAAATCCGCCCTGATCGCCTCGACGTCATAAGCGCCTGCATTTCCGATCATGTCAGCCATGATGCTCCAGCCAATCCGTGATGATGGTTTCCAGCGCCTCGACCAGGGCCTCGTCTTCCAGCTCCTCGACGATCTCGGCGACGAAGCCGTTGATCAGCAGGCCACGGGCCGTCTTTTCCGGAATGCCGCGAGACATCAGGTAGTAGAGATGGTTCGCCTGGATGTCCGTGACGGTCGCGCCATGGGCACACTGCACGTCATCAGCGAAGATTTCGAGCTCGGGCTTCACCGAGAACTCGGCCTCGTCGGACATCAGCAGCGTGTTGCAGGCCATGCGCGCATCGGTCTTCTGGGCATCGGGCGCCACCCGGATCATGCCCTGGAACACGCCACGGGCCTTGTCGAACACCACGTTGCGGATGATCTCCGTCGAGGTCGTGTTCGGCACATTGTGGCCAAGCGTCATGGTGACATCGGTATGGCTATCGCCGCCGAGTAGGTTGACGCCGCGCAGGGTAAAATCAGCGCCCTCGCCGCTCGTCTTGACATGGACTTCCTGGCGCACCAGCTTGCCGCCGGCATTGATGACGAACAGGCGGAACTTCGCATCGGGCCCCAGATCGGCCCGGATCTGACCCAAATGGCTATCGGCATTGCCCTCGCCCTGCAGGATGATCCAGGTGATCTCTGCACCTTCGGCAAGCGTCAGGTCAGCGACCACAGTCGCAAGCGCTGCGGCATCGCTCTGGCCGACATGGCGCTCGATGATGGTCGCCTTCGATCCCTTGCCGAACGAAGCCGGGAAGCGCAGATGCAGATGGCCGGCAGCGTGCACCGATTGGATTTCGATCGGACCCGCGACCTCGGCACCATCGGCAACCGCAAGGCTGAAACCATCGCGCACAAAAGCACCGTTGATCCGGCCAACCGTGTCGTCATTGCCGTGGGCGGTCAAGGCTTCGGCCGCGGCACCGCTTTTCAGCAGATCGCGATAGAGCGAAACACTTACACCCTCGGGAAGGTTGCCGACATCCTGTGCAACGCCCTGGAGCACCGACAGCACCTTCGTTTCGGTGACAACGGGCGCGACGGGCTGCCCAATCGCACCGACCTGATCTGACGGCAGAGCACGCAGCAATGCCTTGAGGTCGGTATAATGAAAACTCTCCACCCGCCGGGTCGGCAGGCCCTGGCGCTTCAGCCCATCGAACAGGTCGTCACGCTTCAAGAGCACGGAGGCGTCGCCGGGCAGGCTGCCAATCTCGCGGGTATAGGCTTCGATAAGCTGGGTCTCGGCTGCGGTGAGCCGGTTAGCCGCTTGCAATGTCATGGCTTGCTACTCCTTCCTGCCGGACGCCTCAGGCGGCCTGACCGGTGATATCGGCATAGCCGTTCTGTTCCAGTTCGAGCGCAAGAGCCTTATCGCCGCTCTTGATGATCTGGCCCTTGTAGAGAACATGCACCGTATCCGGCACGATGTAGTCGAGCAGGCGCTGGTAGTGGGTGATCACAACCGTGGCGCGATCAGGACGCTTCAGCGCATTCACGCCATCGGCGACGATCTTCAAGGCGTCGATGTCGAGACCCGAATCAGTCTCGTCGAGGATGCAGAGCTTGGGCTCCAGCAGCGCCATCTGCAGGATTTCGGCACGCTTCTTCTCGCCACCCGAGAAGCCGACATTGAGCGGACGCTTCAGCATGTCAGGGTTGATCTTCAGCTCGGCAGCGGCTTCCTTGACGCGGCGCATGAAATCCGGCGTCTTCAGCTCCTCCTCGCCGCGCGCCTTACGCTGCGAATTCATCGCCACCTTGAGGAACTGCATGGTCGCGACACCGGGGATTTCCACCGGATACTGGAAGGCCAGGAAGATGCCCTTGGCGGCGCGCTCGGCCGGATCAAGCTCCAGGATGCTCTCGCCGTTATAGAGAATGTCACCCTCGGTCACCTCATAGTCTTCGCGACCCGAGAGAATATAGGACAGCGTCGACTTGCCAGACCCGTTCGGCCCCATGATAGCAGCCACTTCCCCCGCCTTCACGGTCAGGTTCAGGCCCTTGATGATCTCGGTGCCGTCCTCGGCGATGCGTGCGTGCAGATTGCGAATTTCAAGCATGTCTTTGTTCCTGTTCATAGGGCGGTTCAAAGGCCGCCTGTCGATGATCGAGCGCCTATGGGCGCTTTGATTGCAAATTTTCGTGACCGAGACCTGTTGTCACTACATCCCAAGCAAAAAGTGGAGAAGCACGTATCCGATGATAGGCGCCCAGATCGTCAGTCCCAGCAAAAATGTCCCAAGCTCAAATCCAGCAACATGCAGAAGAAAGCCTGCGGCCACGACGCCAAACCAGCCAATCAGGAATTTCCGCTTTGCCGACTGTGAAATCATTCCTGTTCAAACCTTCAGTTGACCACATGTCTTGGCCGGACGCCCAAAATCCCAGCTAGCACACATTCGAAGGCATCAAACCGGGACACGCTGAGAACCTCTGACATTTAACCCGCCGGATCGCTTCGCCCGCCTGTGAAAAGGATCAAAAGCCCCCGCCACATCATCACCAGCCAATCATCCGAGTGGAAGGCCACGAACAGAACAAACAAGAAGCCGAAGGCAAGGAGGAGATATCCGGCACGGTCGTAGAGCCGTTTCATCCTATCCCTCAGGTAGTTCCACTCCTTTTGCTTGCCTCTGTCCGCTTCCATCAAGACAATCGCGCCAGATTAACCGACCGACCCCTCAAGCGAGATATTGATCAGCTTCTGCGCCTCGACCGCAAATTCCATCGGCAGTTCCTGGATAACGTCGCGCACGAAGCCGTTGACGATGAGCGCAATCGCCTCCTCTTCGGGAATCCCGCGCTGCATCGCGTAGAACTTCTGGTCCTCGGAAATCTTCGACGTCGTCGCCTCGTGCTCGACTTTGGCGGTGGAGTTCTTCACTTCGATATAGGGCACGGTGTGAGCGCCGCAGGTATCGCCGATCAAAAGGCTGTCGCAATTGGTGAAGTTGCGAGCATTGGTCGCCTTGCGATGCATCGAGACCTGGCCGCGATAGGTGTTCTGAGAAAAGCCCGCCGAAATACCCTTGGAGATAATGCGGCTCGACGTGTTCTTGCCGAGATGGATCATCTTGGTGCCGCTATCCACCTGCTGGTGGCCGTTCGACACGGCGATCGAGTAGAACTCGCCGCGGCTGTCGTCACCGCGCAGGATGCAGGACGGATACTTCCAGGTGATCGCCGAACCGGTCTCGACCTGGGTCCAGGAAATCTTCGACCGGTCACCACGGCAATCGCCACGCTTGGTGACGAAGTTGTAGATACCGCCCTTGCCGTCCTTGTCGCCCGGATACCAGTTCTGGACGGTGGAATACTTGATCTCGGCATCATCAAGCGCAACGAGCTCGACGACTGCGGCGTGAAGCTGGTTCTCGTCGCGCTGCGGTGCGGTGCAGCCTTCGAGATAAGACACGTAAGCGCCTTCCTCGGCGATGATCAGCGTGCGCTCGAACTGGCCGGTGTTCTTTTCGTTGATGCGGAAATAGGTCGACAGTTCCATCGGGCACCGAACGCCCTTCGGCACGAAGACAAACGATCCGTCCGTGAAGACAGCGCAATTGAGCGTGGCATAGTAATTGTCGGTAACAGGAACAACCGAGCCCAGATATTTCTGCACCAGGTCCGGGTGCTCGCGCACGGCCTCGGAGATCGACATGAAGATCACGCCGGCCTTCTTCAGTTCTTCCTTGAACGTCGTCACGACAGAGACCGAATCGAAAACGGCATCCACGGCAATCTTCGAACGCTGCACGCCCGCCAGCATTTCCTGTTCTTTCAAGGGAATGCCGAGCTTCTCATAGACCTTGAGCAGTTCGGGATCGACCTCGTCCAGCGACGTCGGTCCGGCCGTGCTCTTGGGCGCGGCGTAATAGTAGATGTCGTTGAAGTCGATCTTGGGATAATCGACGCGCGCCCAGGTGGGCTCTTCCATCGTCAGCCAACGCCTGTAAGCGTCCAGACGCCATTGCAGCATCCAGTCCGGCTCGTTCTTCTTAGCAGAAATAAACCGCACGATCTCTTCGGAAAGCCCCTTCGGAGCCTTATCGACCTCGATCGTCGTTTCAAAACCATATTTGTACTGGTCTACATCGATCAGACGCACCTGATCGATCGTTTCCTGTACGGCAGCCATTGGCGTTCTCCAATCTCGCCGGGTCCAAGGTCCGGCGGCTTGTCAACGTTTGAAGCGGGAAACCCGCCCCTATTTAGGTGGCCAGAGGCAGCTTTTCACCCCTCTTGGCAAGCGGAAATTTGGCTTTCCGCAATTAATTACTAGGTCTCAGGCAGCCTTGCCGGCCGGCTTTCGCCGTGCTGCCACCCGCTCGAAGACCGCAAGCGCTCTCTCGATGTCCGCCTCGGTCGTGGAAGCTCCGAGAGAAATACGCAGACCCCCGACCCTTGGTTCATGCCCCATTGCCCGCAGCACGTGGCTCTGCCCAACCTTTCCGGAGGAGCAGGCCGCGCCGGCAGAAATTGCGACACCCTCCAGATCGAATGCGATCTGTCCGGTTTCCGCTTTCAGCCCGGGAAGGCTGAAAAACGTGGTATTGCAGACCCGCGGCACATCCTGTCCGTAAATCACGACATCCTTTGCGACCTGCGCCATGCCGCGCTCCAACCGGTCGCGCAACGCGCCAATCGCAGCGGTCCGTTCATCGATTCGCTCACGAGCAACCTGGGCGGCCGCGCCAAAGCCGGCGATCGCGGCCACGTTTTCCGTGCCGCCGCGATGCCCCTTTTCCTGACCACCGCCGCGGATCAGCGGTTCGGGCATCAGCACCTCGCCGCGAGACACCAGCGCGCCTGCCCCCTTCGGACCCCCGATCTTGTGGGCGGAGAGAAACAGGAAATCAGCATCCAGAGACGCCATGTCGATCGGCACGCGGCCAGCCGCCTGCACGGCATCGACCACCAGCAGGCCACCATGGCGATGCACGATTGCTGCCGCCTCCGCCACCGGTTGAACAATGCCGGTCTCGTTATTGACCAGCATGACCGCCACAAGCGGCAGACCCGTCTCGCGCGGATGGGCGGACAGCGCTGCCTCAAGCACCGCCAGATCCAGTCGACCGGATTGCTCGACCGGAAGTTCACTGACGGAACCCGCCGGGAAGCGCCCGCCGAGCCTGACTGCCGGATGCTCTATGGCGGACACATAAAGACGGCTCGCCACCAGCGGCGCACGTCCCATGCGAAAGGCCGGCGTCAAAACCATGTTGGCCGCCTCGGTGGCACCGCTCGTAAACACCACATGCGCCGCCTCGGCCCCCACCAAGGCAGCAACCGACCGGCGGGCCCCCTCCACAGCCATGCGTGCCGCCCGACCCTCCGCATGCACGGAAGAGGCGTTGGTCGGCGCATCCAGCATCGACAGCATCGCCGACCGCGCTTCTGCAAGCAGCGGAGCCGTGGCATTCCAGTCGAGATAGATGCGCTTTGTCATCGTCTTCGGCTACGTTGAGGGTAAAGGAACAAAACCCGGCGCATTTTCCTTGAAATTTCCGCCTGGCATGTCCTATGACACGTCCCAAGCTTTATGGAACGCCGTAAAGTTTCGAATAGTTCTAAACTGCGTTTTAGAAAAGCTGACTTCGTACGTCAAGTCATCTTGCTGAATTGAATGCACTGGAACTGAAAAAAGATCCGGACCGGAGTATCGATGCCCGAAGTCATTTTCAACGGCCCCGCAGGCCGCCTTGAAGGCCGCTACCAGCCCTCGAAGGAGAAGAGCGCGCCGATCGCCATCATCCTGCACCCGCATCCGCAGTTCGGCGGAACGATGAACAACCAGATCGTCTATCAGTTGTTCTATATGTTCCAGAAGCGCGGCTTCACCACTCTCAGGTTCAATTTCCGCGGCATCGGCCGCAGCCAGGGCGAATTCGACCACGGCGCAGGTGAGCTGTCCGACGCGGCGTCTGCGCTGGACTGGGTGCAGACCCTTCATCCTGATTCGAAGAGCTGCTGGGTCGCCGGCTACTCTTTCGGCGCGTGGATCGGCATGCAGCTCCTGATGCGCCGCCCGGAGATCGAGGGCTTCATGTCAATCGCCCCGCAGCCCAACATCTACGACTTCTCGTTCCTCGCCCCTTGCCCGTCATCGGGTCTGATCATCCACGGCGATAGCGACAAGGTCGCGCCGGAAAAGGATGTCCAGGGCCTCGTCGACAAACTGAAGGCACAGAAGGGCATCCTGATCACGCACAAGACAGTGCCGGGCGCCAACCACTTCTTCAACGGCCAGGTGGAAACGCTGCTGGCCGAATGCGAAGACTATCTCGACCGTCGCCTGGAAGGCGATCTGGTTCCGGAACCGGCCGCCAAGCGGATCCGGTAAGATGATCCGGATCGTGGCCGATACAAACGTTGTCGTCAGCGCTTGTATCGGCCGCGGCCCCGCCTCGAAAGTGATCGAGGCGTGTCTCGACGGGCGCTGCAAACCCTACCTTTCTGGCCCGCTCCTTATGGAGTACCGAGACGTTTTCTCCCGCGATGCTCCATTCAAGAACGCACGACTGTCGCTTGCAGAGCGCTGGGACCTTCTTGAGGCGTTTGTTGCTAGGTGCGAATGGGGAATAGCGCATTTCACTTGGCGGCCCAATCTGCGCGATGAGGCCGATAATCACCTGATCGAACTGGCAATTGCGGTGAATGCGCATATACTGGTGACGTCGAATACGCGAGATTTCGCACATGCAGAACTGCGTTTTCCGCATTTGAAAATCGAACTCCCTGAAGAAACGGCAAAGAGGCTTCTTAGATGAACGCGCTGACCATCAATCTGAGCACCGACGTTCAAGAAAAGGTCGATCTCATTGCTATGGAGAAGGGTGTGACACCAGAGGCCCTGCTCTCCGAGATGGCATCCGAAATGGTGCAGCAATATGATGCCTATAAGAGATTTCGAGACATGCAGGAACGCGGCAAGGACAAGATCGACGTGGCGCTCGCTTTGCTTCGGCGCGACTGACCTGCGGCTGCGATTTCAGACTGCGATTTTGGAATGAACCCACCCATGACATTTGATGCCGTCGGCCTGGCGGGTGGCGGAAATCGCTGCTACTGGCAGAGCGGCTTCCTCAAGGCCTTCAGCGAACACCATACGCTCTCTCCACGCTTTTATGTTTCCGTATCGGCAGGCGCCTATCACGGCGCCATGTTTCTCGCGGGCGTCGGCGACCGTGTTCGCGCATCGGCCTTCGCATTCGCCGAGAAAGGGCATTCGGGTGTGGACTGGCGAGCGCTCAGGCGACGGCAATCGCCGCTGGTCGTCGGATCGCTCTTCCGGCAATTGCTGGCCAGCGAATTTGGCGAGGAAGAACTCATGGCGCTAAAGGCGGCCCCGCCGATGCTGATCCAGCTATCCGGGCTTCCGGACTGGATGCCGGGGTCGCTCGGAGCGCTGGGCTCGATCGGTGCATATCAGATCGAGAAGCTTATGACCGACGGGAGCCATTCGAAAGCCGGCGCCCGGATGGGGCTGCGACCCGTGTGGCTCTCGACGCACCATCTGGACTATCCTGGCGAACTGGTAGACGCGTTGATGGCCACGTCTTCGGTACCGCCCTTTATGCCCGTCGGCCGCGTCAGGGGCCGCGCCTATCTCGATGGCGGGCTGGTGGACAATCCGCCCTTGATCAAGCTTCGCGAGGTCGAGGAGAAGGGCTGGAAGACCCTGCTTCTCTCGACCCGATATGGTCGAAGCCCGCCGACCGCGGCGAACCGCACCGTCGTCGGCCCGAGCGAGGACATCCCCGTCAGCAAGTTCGCCGTCGGCGACGCAGCCGGCATCCGGCATGCCTATGAGGTAGGATTGCGGGATGGTTTGGCCTTTGCTCGGCAACAAACCGGATCCTGACCGGCGAACTGAGAACCGCCACGCGTCAAGATTCGTGGCCGATACAGGTGCACATCGGCCAAAACAATGCTAAAGCCGCCCCGCATTTGTGCTGACACAGCGAAAGACTGTCCGTATCCTCAGAAAGACCAGGGTCATGACCAAGTTTAAGTCCGATTTCCTCCACACGCTCGCAGAGCGTGGCTTCATCCACCAGGTTTCCGACGAAACCGGCCTGGACGACCTGCTGACCAAGGAAACCGTGACGGCTTATATCGGTTACGATCCGACAGCCTCCAGCCTCCATGTCGGGCATCTCACCCAGATCATGATGCTGCACTGGTTCCAGGCAACCGGCCACCGGCCGATTTCGCTGATGGGCGGCGGCACGGGCATGGTGGGCGACCCCTCCTTTAAGGAGGAGGCCCGCAAGCTGATGACGGTAGACATGATCGAGGACAACATCACCTCGCTGAAGCATGTCTTCGCCCACTATCTTGATTACGAAAAGACCGGCAACGCCGCGATGATGATCAACAATGCGGAATGGCTGCGTCCGCTGAACTATCTGGAATTCCTGCGCGATGTCGGTCGTCACTTCTCGGTCAACCGCATGCTGTCCTTCGACAGCGTCAAGACGCGGCTCGACCGGGAGCAGTCGCTCTCCTTCCTGGAGTTCAACTACATGATCCTCCAGGCCTACGACTTCGTCGAACTGGCCAAGCGTTATGACTGCCGGCTGCAGATGGGCGGTTCCGACCAGTGGGGCAACATCGTCAACGGCATTGATCTCGGCCACCGCATGGGCACCCAGCAGCTCTACGCGCTGACCTCCCCGCTTCTCACCACGTCATCGGGCGCGAAGATGGGCAAGTCCGCGTCCGGCGCCGTGTGGCTGAACGCGGACCTGATGCCAATCTATGACTTCTGGCAGTATTGGCGCAACACCGAGGACGCGGACGTTATCCGTTTCATGAAGCTCTTCACGACGCTGCCGATGGCAGAGATCGAACGCCTGTCCAAGCTCGGCGGCGCGGAGATCAACGAGGTCAAGAAGATCCTGGCGACGGAAGTAACGGCCATCCTTCATGGTCGGGCGGCGGCCGAGGAAGCAGCAGAAACCGCACGCAAGACCTTCGAGGAAGGCGCCGTTGCGGAAAACCTGCCCTCCGTGGAGATCCCGGCGGCAGAGCTCGAAGCCGGTCTCGGCCTGTTGTCGCTGATCGTGCGCGCCGGTCTGGCCGCATCGAACGGCGAAGCCCGTCGCCATGTGCAGGGTGGCGCCGTGCGCATCAATGACCAGCCTATCGCGGATGAACGCAAGGTGATCGGCAGCGGCGAACTCACCGCCGACAACCTAATCAAGTTGTCCCTGGGCAAGAAGAAGCATATTCTGGTTCGTCCGGCCTGATCGCCGATGTCAGATACAACATGAAACGCCGGCACCTCGCCGGCGTTTCTGCATCTGGATGTCATTGAAACTCGAAGATCTGGCGGAACACACCGGGTGCAATCAGCGACAGCGGATTGATGCTGAGCTTGGGTTTGTCGGTCGGCCCAACTAGCTTGAACGTGATGCCGAGCAGGCCACGGTCGCGACCATTGCCAAGCAGGACCCCGATGACGGGCAGTTCGGCGAATAGTCGGTTCAGCCCGTACGCCGGCATGAACGTACCGGTCATGTCCATATTGCCAGCGGCGTCCCGCAGCATCCCCTGGAACGTGGCACCGACCTGTTCCCCGCGCACCACGCCATTGTCGATCCGCAAGGCCTCGTCGTGATAGACCAGCCGGGCGAAGCCGCGCTGGAACTTGGCCGAACTGACGTCGATATCGCGTTTGACCGCCTTGTTCAGGCTGCGACCGGAGGGGTCGGCCGGTGTCGAGACGATCGATTGCAAGCGCTCTTCATTGTCGATCCGAAAATTGCGGACATCAATGGAGCCCACCCAGGGGCCGTTATTGGTCCCATTCAGCTTGAGGTTGACCAACCCGCCCTGCATATGCCGGTAGATATCGGCAAAACGTGCGACGGCGCCTGCATCGCTGCTTGTCAGCGAAAGCGTGCTGTCGCCACCCTCCCCGCGCATCTGCGCCACGACAGCCTGCTTGCTATCGGTCACCGCCGACAGATCGACCGCCGACACCTTCCCGCCGCGCGAGACATAACGGAGCGACAGGTTCGAAAGGGTCTCGTCGTGAAAGCCGACCGCCCGCTCCAGTTTGGCGTCAATCTTGCCCGTGAACTTGCTGGACTGCGACTTTCCACCGTCGCCAGAGCTCTTTAGCTTGCCAAAAATCGAGCGCAGATCGGCTGACTTGCCGCTGAGGCTGATCTGGTAATTGCCTTTGTTTTGATTGAGCGAGAGGGCAAAATCATCCGCCGGCGACAGTTGCACCCGAGGCAGGTCGGCAGACACCAGTCCAGCCTTGTTGACGACAAAACGACCATCGGCGCCGAAGCCATCGCCCTTCAGCGAAAAGTTGTCGACATGGGTGACGCCATCGATGTCCTTCATCTCGAATTGCGTCTTGGCGGCAACGCCTTTGCCCTTGCTCCACCCAACCCATGGCACGGTCAGGCTGGCACGGCTAAGATCGGTCACCACAGCCTGGCGCTTCTCATCGATGCGGGTCAGTTCCAGCTCGATCGGGCCATCGATCACGCCTTCAAGCCCCGGCACCAGCCTGTTGCGGTCGGCATCATCGAGCTTGAGCTTGACCAGTCGTTCACGGGCGACCGGAGAGCCCTTTTCGATCGGTTCGGTAAGGGTCACCTCCATCGGCATGCCATCGACCTCGCCCTTGCCCTCCAGTCGAGCAGCAGCCGGATCGATGGACAAGGTTCCCGACAGGGCAGACACTTTCCGGCCGTCGAACTCGCGCGCCAGAGCCACGTCGTTCAGTTGCACCTCGGCCTTCCAATCCGGATCAGGCGGATGCTGCGATCGGATCAGGCCGAGCCGCAGATCGACCTTGGCCTTGACGTGGCCGCTGAGGTCCTCTGCCGAAAAGCCGGTTCGCTGCAAGGCGTTGATCGGCTGATAGGAAACCAGTTCCCCGACAGCCGCAGCCTCGCCAGAGACGGCAACGCTGATGTCGGCCATCAACGGCTTCGTGTAGGTAGAGGCAATGCCGATCTGCGCGCTTTCGACCTTCACGCTTCGGTTCGATCCGAAATAGGACGTGCCGCCCGTAACGTTCACGGCCAGGGTCTCGCCTTGCAGCAGAAGATGACCGCTGGTGTCGCGCACCGGCGGGATATCCCCGGCAATATTCATGCGGGCATTCTCGATATCGAATTCCACCCGCAGTTCATCGCCACGCAATTCGAGCGGATGCGGCTCGACCGTCAGGCGGCCGGAGGGGATGTGAACGTCGATCGACCCATTTCGAATGGTCCCGCCAAACAGGTTGGCGAACACCCATTGCCTGGGTTTCGCCGCCATCCAATAGGGCCATAGCTGCTTGACCATGCCGGTCTGCATTTGCGGAATTTGCGCGTTGAACCGGATGTCAGGCGATGGGTTTGCCATCGAAACCCGCAGCTTGCCGTTGAGATTTCCCGACGGCGTCTGCGCCGTCAATTCCGTTACATCGATCAGCTTCTCCTCGTGAAGATAGCGCCCGAACAGCTTGAGGGAAAAGGGAAACGGCGCTTCGCCGGCAGCGGGCGCATCCGCCCAGGCGTCGTTCACCAGGAAATCAATTCCGAAGCCCGATTTGCCACCGCGTTCCAAACGGTCGAGGTCGATCAGACCGCCGGAAAATGGCACGCGCATCGGTCCGAATTCGATTTCGGACGGCATCAGTTCGATCGTGTCCTTGGAAAAGTCATAGGCCAGCGCGATGTCAGCGCGACCGACGGCCTGCGGCACCGCGTCGAAATAGAACATGCCGTCGCGGCTGGAAATCGAGGCGCTGATGCCGGGGGCGGCCCCGTTGAGCGCCCGTCTGGCCCGAATGTTCAAGGACGCGGCACCCGCATATCCCTGGCGAATTTCTCCCGCCTTGTCTCGGCGCAGCATGAAGGGCGAAAGCTCGATGGAATCAAAAGTCGCCGACAGCGCCTGCGTCTTTTCGCCCACATGATCGGCGTCCACGCGAAACTCGGTGTCGTTGCCGGCGAAGGAGACGACGCCGGACAGGGCGAGCCCTTGCGCGCTGCTGCGCATCAATTGCAAGTCATCGACCGTGAGCGGCTTTGGCGATCCATCCTGGGCCACCAGCCCCACGGCAACCCGGTTCAGCTTGAGACTGTCGGTTCCGCTTCTGCGCATGAAGGAGGCGGCCTGATCGAGCCACGAGAAGCCTTGCTCAAGCGTTCCGGGAATGGCGTCGATCCGCAGTTTCGACAGGTCGATGGGCGCGTTGCCCGAGGAGAGAAGCGATGAATCCAGCGCAATGCCATCTGCCTCGATCTGGCTGATGGACACCTGTCCGCTGAGCAGCGAGACGGGATCCAGCATGATCCGCAGGATCTCGGTTCTGGATACTTCCTCGCCCGAAGTGACATTGGTGACGGCGACATCGCGCGCCTCGACAGCAAGATGCAGATTGCCCGAGAAGCGTGTGGCGCTCGACCCGATGGACACCCGGAAGTCCGGCGCCATGGCTGCATTGAGTGCGGACTGAGCGCCTGACGACAGGCTCCGGTCAAGCATGCCGCTCTCGAGTGCCGACACTGCGGCGGCAACCAGCAGGCCGATAAGGAGGAAAAGCCCACCATAGAACCGCAAGACCCTGCGGACAATGGACCGGCGCACCGGAGGACACTTCACGACAAGGCGATCCGCCACCTGCGAGGACGGCAGGTCGCCGAGGGAAACAATATCTTTCCTGCGGAAGTTCAGCTTCTCGCTGCGGAGATCTCCCATCCCGTCTCGTCTATTCTCCAAATGGCCGCATTCACACGAAGCCCGTCCGCATGGGCTGGACGATTACCGCTCCCGCACTATAACGCTACTCGACGCGCTATACATACACAAAACCGGCAAAAGAAAGGTCTTATCGTGAGCGAGCTTTCGATCGGCGACGCAGCACCCGCATTTTCCCTGCCAAGCAATGGCGGAGGCACCTTGTCCCTGGCTAACCTCGCCGGGAAAAAGGTGGTTTTGTATTTCTATCCGAAGGATGACACGAGCGGCTGCACCGCCGAGGCGGTTGCCTTTACCGCGCTTGCCTCGGACTTCGAACAAGCCAACGCCGTCGTGATCGGCATTTCGCCCGATTCTGTGAAAAGCCACGACAAGTTTGCCGCCAAGCACAATCTGACGGTGGCACTCGCCGCGGACGAAGACAAGGTCGCATGCCAGGCCTATGGCGTGTGGAAAGAAAAAAGCATGTACGGCAAGACTTACATGGGTGTCGAGCGCAGCACGTTCCTGATCGACCCCGCGGGCAAGATTGCCGCGATCTGGCCGAAGGTGAAGGTGCCAGGGCATGCTGAAGTCGTGCTCCAGGCCGTGCGCGCGCTGTGACAGGCATCGCTGATACCCGCCATAGGTTTCCGGCCGTCTCGACGCTGCGGGCCGGCGCTGCCATGGCCGTGGCCGAGACGGATCTCGACCTGAAGACCGGCCTGACCCGAGATCTGGCCCGGCGCTGGCGCGAGCGGCGGCTGTCGCTGCGCTCGCCGCTGGATCCTCGGGTTCCAGACCGTCCCGGGCGACCGGACAAGCCTGTGCTGGTGCCGCCCAAGGATACCGACAAGCGCTCGCTGCATACGCCCGCCGGCCGAATCGCCATGCTGCACGCGCTCGCCCATATCGAATTAAACGCCGTCGACCTGGCGCTGGATATCGTCGCGCGCTTTGCGGACCAGCCGGTGCCGCTCTCCTTCTTTGAGGGCTGGATGATGGTTGCCGACGAGGAAGCCAAGCATTTCGGCCTGGTCCGCGACAGGCTGCGCAGCCTGGGTGCCGATTACGGCGACCTGCCGGCTCATGACGGTCTATGGCAGGCCGCTCACCAGACGCGTTCGGACCTGACAGCGCGTTTGGCGGTGGTGCCGCTGATTCTCGAAGCACGCGGCCTTGATGTCACGCCTTCGCTCCAGGCAAAGATGCGCGAGACCGGCGATACGGAAAGCGCCGACGTGCTGAAAGTGATCTACGACGACGAAAAGGGACACGTCGCCGTGGGAGCGAAGTGGTTCCGCTTCCTTTGCGCGCGCGAAGGCAAGGACCCGGCCCTGACCTTCCAGAAACTGGTCCGCGAAAACTTCCGCGGCGCGCTGAAACCGCCGTTCAACGATGTGGCGCGTGCGGCTGCCGGTTTGACACCCTCCTTCTACCGCTCGCTGACTGCCACAAGCCACGCTTGAGTGCCGCTTTCACCTGCAAATGCTGGATTTCCGCCGCGACACCATGCTCGCGCAAGGAATTATTAACCATAATGATTTCTAATCGCCTGATCTGAACGCATCCGCCGACGGCGGGCTCGGCGCAGCCACAAGCCTTGCGGCGCAAGTATTCGAGCGGCCTCCCTGGTGCCGGGCAGACAGAGGGTGGGCGAGTAGGAGAATTGTGGTGAGCAAGGCAGAAAACCGGGTTTTCGGAAAACGCCGCCAGCAGCATATCATCATCCTCGCCAGCGGTGAAAAAGTCCGCCACATGACGATTCGGCCGTGGATGGCCGCTCTCGGAGCCTCCTTCATCGGCGTCGTCGCCATCGGCTATCTGGCCGCCACCTCCTACCTGGTCCTGCGTGACAACCTGATTGGTGCCACCATGGCCCGCCAGGCGCGCATGCAGCACGAATATGAAGACCGCATTGCCGCGCTGCGGGCGCAGGTGGATCGCGTCACCTCGCGGCAGTTGCTCGACCAGCAACTCGTCGAGGACAAGGTGGAAAAACTCCTGGCGCAGCAAATGGCGCTCACCACCCGTCACGGCAAGCTCGATTCGCTGTTGGACCGCGCCACCGAATCGGGCGTCATCGCTCCCACCATTCCCGTGCCGACGGACAATCCGGCAAAGGCTGCGGATCACGCCAGCGTCTCGGGCGGCCTCGGCGCCATCGACGCGCTGCTCGGCAAGACGGCGTCGAAGGCCACGGGCAAGGAAAACCGGGCGCTCGGTTATGCGCCGCTGCGTGAAACGACGGCCGATCGCGCCGACCGTGTGTTTTCCAAGGTGACCCTGTCGCTGAAGAACATCGAGCGCCAGCAGATGGATCGCATCCAGAAACTGACCATCGGCGCCAGCGAAACCGCGTCGGCGATCGAAAATATCCTGCAGCGGACCGGTATCGACATCCCCACGGAAGACAGTGCAGACGCCATGGGCGGCCCCTATCTGGCACCCTCGCTGGGCAGCAATTTTGAGACGTCCCTCGACAATCTGGATACTGCGCTCAACCGCCTGGACTCAATGCGCCAGACAGCGCGCCGCCTTCCCTACTCCAATCCGGCGCCGGGCAAACCGATCACCAGCCGATTCGGCAACCGAATCGACCCATTCCTCGGACGGCTCGCCATGCATGCAGGGATCGATTTCCGCGCCGTGACCGGCGGTGAAGTCCGCAGCTCGGGCGGCGGCACCGTGACGACGGCAGGCCCATCAGGCGGCTACGGCAACATGGTGGAAATAGACCATGGCTTCGGGATCTCCACGCGCTACGGCCACCTCTCGCGCATCCTCGTCAAGGAAGGCCAGACCGTGACATCGGGCGACCTGATCGGGCTCGCCGGCAGCACCGGCCGCTCCACCGGCCCTCACCTTCACTACGAGATCCGCCGCAATGGCGATGCCATCGATCCGATGCATTTTCTCAATGCCGGCATGAAACTCGACACATTGCTCGATTGATAGCCCGGGCGCGCCCGACAAACCGTGCCGCAGCCATAGTTATGTCAGGATCCGGCGTCACAATCATCGCCAGTGCTACAAGCCGTTAATCTTGCGGCGAGACTTCCAACGTTCACGACGGCACTTTCCTTGACTTTCCGGCGTTTTGGCACTAAGCCGCGCTTGCATTGTCGCGTTCAAGACGACCAATCACTCAGTTCGCAAGAACAGAACGGATATAGATTTCCCTTTGACCACTTTTGCTGACCTTGGCCTGAGCCAAAAAGTACTATCGGCCGTCACGGACGCCGGCTACACGCAACCGACGCCGATCCAGGCGGGTGCAATTCCGCCAGCGCTGCAGCGACGCGATATCTGCGGGATCGCGCAGACCGGTACGGGTAAGACAGCATCCTTCGTATTGCCGATGCTGACCCTGCTGGAAACCGGCCGCGCCCGCGCCCGCATGCCGCGCACGCTCATTCTTGAGCCGACCCGCGAGCTGGCAGCCCAGGTTGCTGAAAACTTTGACAAATACGGCAAGAATCACCGGTTGAACGTCGCGCTGCTGATCGGCGGCGTATCCTTCGAGGATCAGAACAAGAAGCTGGAACGGGGCGCAGACGTGCTGATCTGCACGCCGGGCCGCCTGCTCGACCACTGCGAGCGTGGCAAGCTGTTGATGACCGGTGTCGAGATCCTCGTGATCGACGAAGCCGACCGCATGCTGGACATGGGCTTCATCCCGGATATCGAACGAATCGCCAAGATGATCCCGTTCACCCGGCAGACGCTGTTCTTCTCTGCAACGATGCCGCCGGAGATCCAGAAGCTTGCCGACAAGTTTCTGCAGAATCCCGAACGAATCGAAGTCGCCAAGCCGTCGTCCACCGCCATCACGGTGTCGCAGCGCCTCGTTGCCTCCCATCACAAGGATTACGAAAAGCGCGCTGCTCTGCGCGATCTGATCCGGGCAGAAGAGGCCGATATCAAGAACGCGATCATCTTCTGCAACCGCAAGAAGGACGTGGCTGACCTCTTCCGCTCGCTCGAGCGTCATGGCTTTTCGGTCGGCGCCCTGCATGGGGACATGGACCAGCGGTCGAGAACCGCGATGCTTGCCAACTTCAAGGATGGCAATATCAAGCTCCTGGTCGCCTCTGATGTCGCCGCCCGTGGCCTCGACATTCCCGATGTGAGCCATGTTTTCAACTTCGATGTCCCGATTCACGCTGAAGACTACGTGCACCGGATCGGCCGTACCGGTCGTGCAGGCCGCTCCGGTCGCGCCTTCATGCTCGTGACCCGTTCCGATGCAAAACATCTCGATGCGATCGAAAAGCTGATCGTCAAGAAGATCGAATGGCATGCCGGAGACCTGTCCGAGCTTGGCCCGGCCGCAGAAAGCCACGACGACGGAAAGCGTCGCAATGAGCGTGGCGGACGCAGCCGCTCCGAGCGCGGGGATCGCGGTGACAGCCGCCGGTCTTCCAGTCACAAAACCGACACCAAAACAGAAGAAAACAGTGTTGTTGTCATCGAGGAAACAGCTCAAACAGGGGCGGATAGCGTGAAACCAGAACGCAGGGCAGACAGGAAGCCGCAGCAGGGCAATCGCAACAGCCGGCCCAATCCTGCCAATGACGATCACCGCGAACAGCGTCGTCGCCACTATCGCGACCACGATGATGGTCCGACCCCGATCGGCTTCGGCGACGAAATTCCGGCCTTCATGCTGATCGTGGCCAACGCCAAGGGCTGACCGAGCCAATGGGTGTTCCAGGAATCGACTTCCCCGGTGTCGGCGTCGGGCTCGCCATTCTGCGCGATGGCAAGCTCCTGCTTTACAAGCGGATGAAGGCGCCGGAGGCGGGTTTCTGGAACATCGTCGGCGGCAAGGTGGATCACCTCGAACCTGCCGAACAGGCAGCCCGCCGCGAAGCCGAGGAAGAAAGCGGTCTGACGATCGGCGCCATCACTTATGTCGGAATGACCGAGCAGATCATCGCCGCCGACGGACAGCACTGGGTGTCGTTGCTCTACAAGACCGAGGATGTTTCCGGCGAGCCGCAACTTGTCGAACCCGACAAGCTCTCCGATTTCGGCTGGTTCGACCTTGATGATCTGCCGCAGCCGCTGTCGGCCTTCACCTCATCAATTCTTCGCTTTCTTCGCTGACCGCGAGCCCTTCTTGGCAGCCTCTGACCTGACTGCGGCCTCGTAAGCCAGCCTCACCCATTTTGCCATTTCGTCAGGATCGTCATAGGCATCCTCCGGAATGTTCCAGTAGGGCATCATCACGGTTTTCCGGTCCTTGACGTCGTAGCCCCATTGTTGCGCGCCAGCGACAGCGAAGGCCGGCGCCGAGATGGCATCTGCCTTGAGCAGGATCTGACCGTCAACCTCCAGGGCGACAATCAAGCCTTGATGATAAATCCCCTTGCCGCCGAACATGCGCTTGATGCTGACGGAGCCAAGGCTGCAAAACATCTCCTCGATCGCATCCTTATCCATGGTCATGACTTCAGCACGCCGCCCGCGGCGAGAACAGCTTCCGGCGTATCGACGTCGAGATGGGCGGCGGCCCCGATTTCCACATCGATCACCTCAAGGCCGGATGTCTCGATAAGAGCCCGCGCGCCGATATCGCCTTCGAGCTTCATCAGCGCCGAGAAGGTCGAGCGCGGCAGTATGACGGGATTGCCGCGCTTGCCGTCGGCGACCGCCCGCACGATTGCCCGCCCGCCCATGCGCCGGAAAGCGCCAAACAGGGCTTCGAGGTCGGCAACACTCACCCCGGGCATATCGGCGAGCATGATCATCACCCCGTCCATATCTCGTTTGCCCAGCGACGCCAGGCCCGACCGGATGGAACTCGCCATGCCCGAGCTATAGTCAGGATTGTCGCAGGTTTCGACCGGAAGCCCCTCCACCGCGCTCAGAATATCGGCGCCGCGATAGCCCGTCACCAGGATGACAGGTCCCTCGCAGGCATCCAGCGCGCGCTCTGCCATCCGCCGCACTAGGGGCACGCCCTCAAACTCCGCCAGTAGCTTGTGCCGTCCGCCCTCACCCATGCGGCTTGCCTTGCCGGCCGCAAGCAACAGGACCGCCATGCGCAGACCGCCCTGCCCGTCTGAAACCTTTGCGCGCGGCATCGGCCGGGTTGGAATCTCCATCAGCAAACCTCCTACGCCGAGACCTGTCAAAGCATGCGAATCGGGCATGTCTCCAGCCAGGATGCGCGTGAGCACCCAGTCGAAGCCGTTCTCCTTCGGCGACCGGGCACAGCCGGGAGCGCCGATGACAGGCACCCCTCCAACCATTCCCAGCACCAGCAGGTTCCCCGGATCGACGGGCAGGCCCACCTGCGTCACGTCTCCACCCGCCAGTCGGATTGCCGCGGGGATGACATCCTCTGGATCACAAACTGCCGAGGCGCCGAAGACCACCACCATCTGCGGAGCCTCTGGAGGCTCGGAAAGCGCACGTGTGATGGCCGTGGCAACCGCCTCAGCATCATGCGCCACGCGGATCTCGCGTCGCAGCCTGCTTCCGGAAGGAGCGAGCCGTTGTTCCAGCAGGCGCGCAGTCTTGTCCATCACGGACGGCTTCAGCGAGGGCAGTTCGGTAGCGACCAGCGTGACATCATGCGGGACAAACGGCTTGACCGCAAAAGGAAAGGCCTCGGCCAAGACGCGGCGGGCGGCCTCCACCTTTTCGCCGGATACCGCCAAGGGGATAATCTTCAAGGTGGCGACCATGTCGCCCTTCATCACGGCCACATGGTCCGCCAGGCAGGCCAGGGTCAGGGCGGGGTCGATCCGGTTGAACTTGTCGATCAGCGCCTTGTCGGCGACGAACATACCGTTTTCCGTGGCGTGGATATTGACGCGGCCCGTGGTGGCCGGGGTGAGCCTGAGATGATCACCCTCGATCGCCTTGGCCAGCACCTCCGCGGCATCATCCTCCTGCAGGTCTCCCGCCTCCAGTCGGGCGACGATGACGGTGGTCAGCCCGGCATCGGCGAGGCGCGCGACATCGCCAGCCGAAAGCACTGTGCCCTTGGAAATGCGGCCATCGGCCAGACGCGCGGCATGGGCGAGAATTGCGCCCTCGGCTTCCGATATCGGCACCGGGCCGAAGATCATGCGACTATCTCCGTGACATCTGACCGCTTGCGCCGCCTGAGGGCCTGGATGATATCGGCAAGAACCGACACGGCAATTTCCGCCGGGGTCGCAGCGCCGATATCCAGGCCGATGGGGGCGGATATCCGCCCGATCTGCTCCATCGTCAGGCCTTCCGCCAGAAGACGTTCCACCCGCCTGCCATGGGTCTTCCGGCTGCCCAGCGCCCCAACATAGAAGCAGCCGGCGCGCAGGGCCTCGATGATCGGGAAATCGTCGATCTTGGGATCATGCGTCACCGCCACCAGCGCCGTATAGGCATCCAGCGGCCGGCCCTTCAGCGCATCCTCCGGCCAGTCGGCCACAAGGTCGGCGCCGGCAAAGCGTTCAGGGGTGGCAAAGGCGGTCCGGGGATCGATCACGCGCATATCGAACCCGGCAACCGGCGCCATCACCTGAAGCGCCTGGGTGATGTGCACGGCACCGATGACGACGATGCTCGGCGGCGGCAGGTGCACGTTTAGGAACAGGGTCTGCCCCTCGATTTCGACCGAACCTGACGTGCCTGAGCCAAAACGACGGCCGAGCTCGGCACCCAAGGCGCCATCCAACGGCTCGCCTTCAATGACAAGGCGGTCGGCTCCGGTGGAGAGGTCCGTCACCAGGATACAGGCCTGGCGCTGATGACGTGCCTTGTTCAGGCGAGCAAGGTTTTCGAGATTCATCAGCCGAGCCTTTCCACATAGACCCTGATCCGCCCGCCACAGGACAGGCCGACGCGCCAGGCCGTCTCGTCCGCAACGCCGAATTCGAGCATCTTGGCCTTCCCCGCCTCAAGCACCTCGAGCGCCTCGGTGATGACGGCGCCTTCGACGCAGCCGCCCGACACCGAACCATGGAAATTGCCCTCGCCGTCGATGACGAGATGGCTCCCCACAGGCCGTGGCGCCGAGCCCCAGGTTTCGACCACCGTCGCGATGGCAACGGAACGTCCGTCGTGTTTCCAGCTCTCTGCAACGGCAAGCGGGTCCAGAGTATCGATATCTGACATCAGTCTGTCCTCAAGGTCTGAAGGAAGCGACGCAAGTCGCCATCCGATGAGCGCCCAACAGCCAGGGCCCTGGCCAGGTCGCCCAGAGAGTTTAGATTGTGCACGGAACGGAACTCGTCAACATGCGGCAGCATGGCCCGCACGCCTCTCGCCTTCGCCTCGAACCCGTCGAACCTGAGCAAGGGGTTGAGCCAAACCAGGCGCCGGCACGAGCGATGCAGCCGGTCCATCTCATGGGAAAGCTGCCCAACCTCATCGCGCTCCAGGCCATCGGTGATCAGGAGCACCACCGCACCCTGCCCCAACACACGCCGCGACCAGGTGCGGTTGAACTCATGCAGCACCTCGCCGATGCGCGTGCCTCCCGACCAGTCGCGCACCAGCCGCGTGCACTCCGCCAGGGCGTCGTCCGGATCACGGTTCTTCATCTGGCGGCTAACATTGGAGAGCCGCGTGCCAAACAGGAAGGTGTGCACCCGACGGCGCTTCTCGGTCAGCACATGCAGGAAATGCAGGAACACCCGCGTATATTGGCTCATCGAGCCGGATATATCGGCCAGCACCACCAGCGGCGGATGCATTTCGCGCCGGGCGCGGTAGCGCGGCAGTATGAGCTTGCCGCCGGATCTCAGCGCTCCGCGCATGGTTGCCCGCGGATCGATCCTGACGGGACGATGCGACGGCGCGAAGCGCCGCACCTTGACCCTGTCCAACGGCAGAACCAGGCGCTCCATCTCGCGACGCGCCAGCGCCAGTTCCTGCGCCGACATCTGGGCAAAATCCATGGCCCGCAGCACCTCATTGCCTGACGTGGTGAACCGGGCATCGACCTCAATGTCGGGATCGTCCTTTTCCGTCTGGCGACGCTGGCGCTCGGCATAGAGTGCATCGCTGACACGCGACGCGCCGGCTTTCGCCTTTTCCTTCTCGCGCGCGTCCGCCGCCACCGGCGACATCATCGCGATCATCTTGGCGACGAGATCACGGGATCGCCAGAAAATCCGAAAGGCTTCATCGAATACCGGCTGGTCCTCATGCCGCTTGACGAAGATCGAGGACAAGGCCGCATGAAACTCGTCACGACTGCCGATGCCGATGACGTCGACAGCCTCGATCGCATCGGCCACCGCACCCGGCCCGGGCTTCAATCCGGCCTTGCGCAGCACACGCGCAAAAAACACGATGTTGTCGGCAAACCGCCCGTCACCCATGCCGACCGGCGCAACCACCAGCCCGTCCGAAGCGGCGCCCTTTGCCGCGGTCAACGTACCGCCTCAAGCTCTGCCTGCACATCCGAGAGGATGCGGCGGCCTTCCCCACTCTGGATCCGGGCAATGTCGTCCTGATATTTCAGGAGAGTGCCAAGCGTATCCGAAATCGTCTCGGGGTCCAGCGCCAGGCGGTCGAGCTCTGTCAGCGCCGTTGCCCAATCAATGGTTTCCGCAACACCCGGATTCTTGAACAGGTCAAGGGTGCGCAGCTTCTGCACATAGGCAACAACCTGCCGCGACAGCGCCGCATTGCAGCCCGGCACCTTGCGCCTGATGATATCAAGTTCCTGCGCCGCCTGCGGGTAATCCACCCAGTGATACAGGCAGCGTCGCTTCAGCGCGTCATGCACCTCACGCGTCCGGTTGCTGGTGACGATCACGATGGGCGGATGCTCGGCCTTGACTGTTCCAAGTTCGGGAATGGTCACCTGGAAATCCGAGAGAACCTCAAGCAGGAAAGCCTCGAACGCTTCATCTGTGCGGTCGAGTTCGTCTATAAGGAAGACCGGCGCGCGACCGTCCACACTTTCAAGCGCCCGCAGGACCGGTCGGCGGATCAGGTATCGCTGCGAGAAGATGTCATGCTCCATCCGCTCGCGATCGGTCACGCCTGCCGCTTCCGCGAGCCGGATTTCCAACATCTGCGCCGGATAATTCCACTCATAGACAGCTGAGGAGATATCGAGCCCTTCATAACACTGCAGCCGGATCAACGGGCGGTCGAGTGCCTTGGCCAGGACCTTGGCGATCTCCGTCTTGCCCACGCCCGCTTCCCCCTCGAGAAACAGCGGACGCCCCATTTTCAGCGCCAGGAACAGCACGGTCGCCATGGGACGACCGCACAGATAGTCATGGTCGGCAAGCAGCGACACGAGCGCGTCGATCGACGAGGGAAGGCCCTGGTCCGTCAGATGTGACATATTTCCTCCCGTTTTAGAGGGAGCTTATAGCGACCGAAAGCTTCGGTCCAGATAGATCAAGGCCGCATCCGGTGGCCCGAAATGGATGGCCTCCACCTGCCCGAACAGGACGGTATGGGTGGCGGTCACCTTGGCATCGATCACCCGGCAATCGAAGGAGGCGATGGCGTCGCTCAGGACCGGGGCACCGGTCGCCAGATACTGCCAGTCACCCAGCGCGAACCGATCCTCGACGGCCAGACCGCCAAAGCCGGCAAAGGCACTTGCGAGCCCCTGGTGGCGAAGTCCGAGCGTGTTGAGCGCAAACACGCCGCTCTCGAAGAACACCTGGTTGCTGGCATTGCCGTTGTTGAGGCAGGCCAGCACCATCGGCGGGCTGTCGGATACCGAGCACGCTGCCGTGATCGTCACGCCGCGTCGAAGCCCATCCTTCTCCGTCGTGACGATCTGAACATGGCCGGCATAGAGGGCCATGGCATTTCGATAGACTAGTGGATCCATGAAATCGCTGGTCAAGAAACGAATACTCCCGGTCCGACAGGACCGTTTTTCGCAGCCGCCTCGGCAAAACCCCGATTGCCGGACAAACTGCGACGTGATGCGGCGGGTCGCCGCAATATGGCGCTGAGAGATTACCTTTTCCAGAATATGCGGATGGATATTTTCGGGATTGGGCGCAGGTGGCCCGCCATTGCGGTTTGCAAGCCGCAAAGGCTACAATGCCGAGATGATGCGCAACAACGAAAGCCGATGTTGATGAGTTACATAGTCCGCCTTTGCTTGAGCCTCGCTGCTGCCGCCCTACCGGCAACAGCTGACGCCGCCAGCATTGGCCTGGTCGCCCCGAAGACCGGCGCCTACGAGACATTGGGCAAGCAGATGGCCGATGGAGCCATGGCTGCTGCAGCGGATCTGGGGACCGAAATCACCTGGATCGACGAGACTTGCGAACCCGGCAGCGGTCCCGCCATCGCTGAGGCGCTGAAGCAGTCGGGGGTCAAGACAGCCATCGGCTTCCTTTGCAGCGAGTCGCTCGAAGCCTCCCTGCCGCTTCTGCAGCAGGCCGGCATTCCCGCCATTACCATCTCGGTGCGGGCGCCGATCCTCATGGAGGACGCGCTGAAGTTTTCATGGCCATTCTACCGCATGGCCCCGTCGAACGGGGCCGAGGCCGCGAAACTGATCGAGGTCATGCTGCGCGACTGGCCGGGCAGCGCCTTCGCCCTGATCGAGGACGGCACGATCAGGGGTCGCGAACTGGTCGAAGCAATCCGCAACGCGCTTGAGGAACGCGGCATGAAACCGGCCTTTCTCGACACCTACAGGCCCGGGCAGGAGCAGCAGGTGGCACTGGTGCGGCGGCTGAAAAAGGCAGGCGTCACCAAGGTCTTCATCGGCGGCGACCGGAATGACGTGGCCATCATCGCCCGCGACGCCGCCGCCGAAAACATAACGCTGGACCTTCTCGGCGGCGACAGTCTGCATGCCGCCAACCAGCCGATACCGCTGGCAGATGGCGTAAAGGCCGTAACGCTGCCGGCCTACAACACGCAGGCGCCCGCAACGGCGGTCGCGGCCGCCTTGGAAGCAAAGGCGATCATTCCCGAAGGCTATGTCCTGCCCGCCTATGCGGCGACGCAGGTGGCGGCCAAGGCTGTCGCAAACACGGTTTCCGCCGAAGAAAGCCTCAAGACCGAAACCTTCGACACGGTGCTCGGGCCGATTGCCTTCGGTGCCGACCACGAATTGCGCGACAACCCCTATCGCCTGCTGGAATGGCGCGGCACCGTATTTCTGCCGCTGGCCCAGGGCACGCAGTAGCAGCGCCCGATCAGGTTTCGTATGGCCAAAAGGCCTGCGAAAACACGCCGCCATCCACCCAGATGGTTTGTCCCGTCACGAACGACGCGGCATCGCTGGCGAGGAACAGCACAGGTCCGGCGATATCTTCAGGCGTTCCCACCCGCCGAAGCGGCGTCACCTTGCCCCAGGTCGCGGCATAGTCTGGCGCCTCGGCCTTGGTCCGCTCCGTTTCGATCGCGCCCGGAGCGATGCAATTCACGCGGATACCATGCGGGCCGAGCTCCACTGCCGAAACCTTTGTGAACTGCTCGATGCCGCCTTTGGACGCCGTGTAGTCGACCAGCTTGGGGAAGGCGAGCTTGTTGCAGCCGGAACCGAGATTGATGATAGAGCCGCCCTTACCGGCCTCCACCATGCGGCGCGCCGCTTCCTTGGTGTTGAGGAAGCAGCCGGTGAGGTTTGTGGAAATCACATTGTTCCAATCCTCCTCCGAGAGTTCGAGGAGAGGCGACCAGGTCTGCACGCCGGCATTGTTGATAAGCACGTCGGGCGCCTGCCCCGCCCATGCGACAGCGCGATTGAAGAAGGAAAGGATTTCGGACCCCTGGCGCTGGTCGCAGGCAAAGGCTTCCACCTTGGCCCCCCGCCGCCCCAGCGTCATGATCAACTGGTCGGCCTCCAGCGAGTCCTTCAGGAAGGTGAAGGCCACCTGATAACCCGCATCGCAAAGCGATATCACGAGCTGCCGGCCAATTCCCGTGCTGCCGCCGGTGACGATTGCGAACTTGGCCATTCCATCCTCCTGTGTGTTTGTCGCCTCATAGCATCGATTCCCGGATTCGGGCAGTGGCGCCGGCATGGAGTCAGACCATTGGCGGGTAGCCGGCGAGGTTGTGACAGCGCCGTCCCAATGATATGGCAGCCGCGACGAAGAGTTTGGCTTGAGGATTTCGTACCATGACCCGCCCCCTGAAGATCGCCCCCTCCATCCTGGCTGCTGATTTTGCACGGCTGGGACAGGAAGTTTCCGACGTGACCGAGGCCGGCGCCGAATGGGTGCATCTCGATGTGATGGACGGCCATTTCGTGCCCAACATTTCCTTCGGTCCCGCGGTCATCAAGGCCCTGCGTCCGCACACCAAAGCGGTCTTTGACTGCCACCTGATGATCGCCCCGGCCGATCCCTATCTGGCTGCCTTCGCCGATGCCGGCTGCGACATCATCACGGTCCATGCCGAGGCGGGCCCACATCTGCATCGCTCGCTGCAAAGCATCCGCGCGCTTGGCAAGAAGGCCGGCGTATCGCTGAACCCTGCCACCCCGCTCTCGGTCATCGAGCATGTTCTTGATGATCTCGACCTGATCCTGATCATGAGCGTCAACCCCGGCTTCGGCGGTCAGAAATACATTCCCGCGATGACCGAAAAGATTGCCAAGACCAACCTGATGATCGGCAACCGACCGATCGAGCTTGAGGTGGACGGTGGCGTGACGGTCGACACCGCGCCGCATGTGGCCGCGGCCGGCGCCAACGTCCTCGTTGCCGGCTCCGCCATTTTCAAGGGCGCAGGCGTTGACGATTATCGTAAAACGGTCGAAGCTATCAGGGAAGCCGCAGAGGGAGGGCGCCGTTGATCAAGCGCTGGGCGAGGAAATGGGGAGCGATGGCCGCCATGGCGTTGGCGCTCTCAGCCACGTCTGCCCAATCCGCCGACATCGCGGCAATCAGGCCCATCGGCTTTTCCGCGCACGGACGCATCTTCGCCTTTGAAGAATACGGGATCCAGGACGGATCCGGCTTCCCCTATTCCAACATCTTCGCCATCGACACGGAAAAAGACGCCTATCTCGACGGCACCCCGATACGCGTGCGCCTCGATGATGACGGTGCAAGCCTCGGCAAGGCACGAGCCGAGGCTGCGACAGCGGCCTCCGGTCTGCTTGGCTCCTTCGCATTGGAGGATCATCCCGGCAACTTCGTCGCCTTCAACCCGATTTCCGAGGTCAACGCCCAGTCGCACACCCTGCGCTATCTGGTCCATCCCGCCGACCCCGCCGTCGGTGGCGCTTATGGCCTGCGTCTTGAGGAAATCGCCGAGCCCGCACCGCCACAATGCAAGGACATGGTCGCTCAGATCAGGTCTTTCCGGCTGATCCTGACGGCCCGCGAAGGCAAGCCGGCGAACGAGAAGCTTTACCAGGACAAGGCGATACCCAAGAGCCGGAACTGCCCCTCCGGATACCGGCTTGGCGGCGTGATGACCCATGCGCCGACGACCGGCGGCAAAACCATTCACATGGCTCTCGTTATGGTGCTGAGCATCGGCTTCGAGGGACGTGACGGCCGATGGATCGCGGTTCCGCTTCGCCCATGAGGTCGCCAGCACCTGTAACCGTCGCCACACCAGGTCGAGACATCAGATCGCGCCTGCGCCGCATGCGGCCTCCCACCGGCCAGTGGCTCCTTGGTGGAGTGACCTGGGGCCTGGCGATGGCCGTCTCCATCCTGCTCTCCCTGGCCCTGGAGCAACGCCTGTCGCAGGCCGGCCTGCCGTTGCTGCTCGGGCTCTATTTTGCCGGCGGTCTGCTCAGCTGGGTGGTAGCGCTGCCTCTGGCGCGTTTTATGGGACTTGGCAGCCCTGTCGAGACCCGTTTCGCGGTGGCCTTGCTGCTGCTGACACTCGGTTCGGCGGCGTCCACGGCGTTCCTGTTTGCCCTTCAATACCGCATGTTCTACGCGCAGTGGCACCAGCCATTCGGCACGACAATCTGGATGTTCCAGTTTGTGTTCACATCCGCTTCCGCCGTCTACCAGTTCGGCGTGCTCGGATTGCGCCTGCTGATGCCCTTCGGCTTTCTGCTGCTGCTGGTGGCAAGCATCATCCTGACACGGCTCATCCGTTGAGATTGCCGGCCGTCTTTGCTAAAGCGGCGCCATCCCCTGTGATCGAAGACATCAAGCCTTAAAAGAAACCAAGCGTTCAAAGAAAGCCTCGCCCATGATCCCGCGCTATTCCCGGCCCGAAATGGTCGCCATCTGGTCTCCCGAAACCAAGTTTCGCATCTGGTTCGAGATCGAGGCCCATGCCTGCGATGCGCTGGCGGAACTCGGCGTAATCCCTAGAGAATCCGCACGCACCATCTGGGAAAAAGGCGGCGCTGCCGAGTTCAACGTCGCCCGGATCGACGAAATCGAGGCCGTGACCAAGCATGATGTCATCGCATTCCTTACCCATCTTGCCGAGTTTATCGGTCCGGACAGCCGTTTCGTCCACCAGGGCATGACGTCGTCAGACGTGCTCGACACGACGTTCAACATCCAGCTGGTTCGCGCCGCCGACATTCTCCTGGCCGACATGGACCGGGTCCTGGCGGCGCTGAAGACCCGTGCCTTCGAACACAAGGATACCGTCCGCATTGGCCGCAGCCACGGCATCCATGCCGAGCCCACCACCATGGGCCTGACCTTTGCCCGCTTCTATGCGGAAATGCAGCGCAACCGGGCACGGCTCGTCGCAGCCCGTGCGGAGGTCGCGACCGGTGCCATTTCAGGCGCTGTTGGCACATTTGCCAATATCGATCCTTATGTGGAAGAGCATGTCTGCGCCAAGCTCGGCCTGGTGCCCGAACCCGTCTCGACCCAGGTCATCCCACGCGACCGCCACGCGATGTTCTTCGCAACGCTTGGCGTGATTGCCTCGTCCATCGAGAACGTGGCGATCGAAATCCGCCACATGCAGCGCACCGAAGTGCTGGAAGCGGAAGAGTTCTTTTCGCCGGGGCAGAAGGGCTCCTCGGCCATGCCGCACAAGCGCAATCCGGTGCTGACGGAAAACCTGACGGGTCTTGCCCGGCTGGTGCGCATGTCGGTCGTCCCGGCGCTGGAGAACGTGGCGCTGTGGCACGAGCGGGATATCAGCCATTCCAGCGTCGAACGCGCCATCGGTCCCGATACCACGGTCACCCTCGACTTTGCCCTGAACCGCCTTGCCGGCGTCATCGAAAAGCTGGTGATCTATCCCGAGAACATGTTGAAGAACATGAACAAGTTCAAGGGCCTGGTCATGAGCCAACGCGTCCTGCTGGCCCTGACCCAGGCCGGTGTTTCCCGCGAGGATAGCTATCGTCTCGTCCAGCGAAATGCGATGAAGGTCTGGGAAAAGGGCGCCGACTTCCTTGAGGAACTGCTCGGCGACGCAGAGGTCCGCGCGGCGCTCTCCGAAGAGGAGATCCGCGAGAAGTTCGACCTCGGCTACCACACCAAGCATGTGGACACGATCTTTAAGCGCGTGTTCGGCTGATCCGAGATAGCGCTTCACCACAATGGACGCCGCCGGCCTTCCCGGCGGCGTCTTTCGTTTGGCATCCGGTCACCTCGCTGGTCGGGCCACGAGCTTCCGGTAAAGATGCCATGTCGCATGGCCGAGGATCGGCATCGTCACGATCAAGCCGACCATCAGCGGTATGAAGCCGATCGTGAGCATGGCCGCCACGATCAGTCCCCACAACGCGATCGGGCCGGGATTGGCCATGGTCGCGCGTACCGATGTCTCTATGGCGCAGGCCGCACCGCAATCACGCTCCAGCATCATCGGAAACGCAATCACGGTGCAGGCGAGAACGACGACGGCGAAACAGAAACCGGCCAGCATGCCCTGGAACACCATGGACCAGCCCGCCTCGGTCGACAGGAGATCACCCATAAATGCACCTACGGATGTCGGCGGGGCCTCACCGAAATGCGCCGTGTAGATCCCTTGGGCCGTCACCATCCAGAGAACGAACACGATGGCGAGCATCACGCCCAAAGCCAGCATGGATGGAAGAGCCGGCGAGTGCCTCAGTGCCCAGATATCCCGCCCCTGCGTGCCAAGACCCCGCTCACGCCGGCGGCTGATTTCGTAGAGACCGATGGCGGCAAAAGGGCCTATCAGCGCAAAACCCGAGGCCAGCGGAAACAGCAATGGCAGCAGTTCGGCGCCCGCCGCCCAGGCCATCAGCAGGATCCCGACGACGGGGTAGATCATTGCCAGGAACACGTAGTGCGATGGTTTCTCGTTGAAATCCCGCGCACCGGCTTTCAGCGCGTCGAACACATCGGCAACACCGATACGTCGCACCGCCGGCCGGGAATAGTCACTGTGCGGGCCAGACCAGACATGAAATTGCGTCATTGTTCACTCCTCCAGTTTCACTTCATGTGACACCGGGCCGGCGAACGACGGGCTCTGCGCCGACGCTCACTGAACAACCGGCATTGGTCTTTCTAGCACATTTCCGGCCATTTGTACCGCCAAACCCTTGACAGGCCGGCGGTGGCGGCACACATGCGCGTGATCATGAAAGCCTCAGAAACCGACATCCTGATCATCCCCGGCTACACCAATTCCGGCCCCGACCACTGGCAGACCCGGTGGGAGGCGAAGCTGTCGACGGCAAGACGGGTCGAGCAACGCGAATGGTCCAAACCCGTGCGGGAAGACTGGGTCGACGCAGTCGCCGAAGCAGTGAACCAGTCGACACGTCCCGTCGTGTTGGTTGCCCATTCGCTGGGGGTGCCGGCTGCCATCCATGCCGTGCCGAAATTCCGCAAACCGATCGCCGGTGCCTTCCTTGTCGCTCCGCCCGACGTTGCAAACCCGGCCATACGCCCGAAGCACCTGATGACCTTCGGCCCCTACCCGCGCGATCCGCTGCCCTTTCCTTCGGTCACCGTCGCAAGCCGCAACGATCCCTTCGGTGCCTATGAACATGCCGACGAGATGGCCAATGCCTGGGGGTCGCTGCTGATCGATGCGGGCGAGTCGGGCCACCTCAACGCCGAGTCCGGTCATGGACCCTGGCCGGAAGGAACCATGGTGTTCGCGCAGTTCTTGGGCCGCCTCAAGGGTTGAGCCTGCGCAGACCGGTATGCACCGTTTAGTGCTCGCAGCCATGCAACGCACCCTTTTCGCGACAATCCGGCAAAACCAATTAAGCGGTCTTTAAGGGGACGTCGGCATTGTCTTGAGAGAGGCAACGCGAGCGTCAACAGAAGATATGGTGCGTCAAGACCAGCGGCGGCGGCAGAGCAATAGCGGGCAGGCTCCTGCCTGGCCCGCAGACATGCTCGATGCACTGCCTTTCGCTGCCGCAATCCTTAACGCCGATGGCATCGTGCTCGCCGCCAATCCCCGGTTTCTTGCAGAATTCCGGCTCCCATACCCCACCTCGTCGGTGGTTGAAGCGCTTTGCGACGACGATCGCCCGGCCTTCTCGTCAAGACTGATCTCGGCCCTGGTCAGTGATGACGTTGGCGACACCGTGGATGTCCGGCTGGCCGATGATGAGCAGCAAGAACGATGGTTCAGGATCGGCATGCGACGCCTCGGCGCCCATTTGGGTCCAGGCCAGACCACGGTATTGCTTCAGGCGACGGATGTAAGCTCGCTCATCGCGGAACTGAACGAGGTTACGGACCGCGAAAACCGCTGGAATGCCGCACTGGTCAGCGCTGCCTCAGGCGTCTGGGATCATAACATCGTCACCAACGCGATGAGCTATTCCGAGGTATGGTACAAGATCCGTGGCCTGACGCCCGGCGATCCCATCCCCCTGTCAACAGAGGAATGGCTGGAATACCTGCATCCGGAGGACAAGAAGCGCATACCCCATTGCATCGAACGGCAGCTGGCCGGCGACCCGGACTACGCCGTGTTCGAGTATCGCGAACGTCACAAGGATGGCCACTGGGTATGGATCGAATGCCGGGGCGCCTGCGTCGAGTGGGATGCCCAGGGCAATCCCGTGCGCATGATCGGCACCGACACCGATGTCACGCAGCGTAAGAGAGCCGAGGAAATGGTCGCGCAAATGTCCCGGCGCCTGGAATTGGCGCTGGAGACATCCAATATCGGGATTTTCGAGGCAGACCTGGAAAATCTGTCCGTCTATTGGGACGACAGGTCGATGCAGCTCTACGGCCTGGATGGTCCGGCCCGTGAACTGCCCAACGGCACCTGGCAAAGCCTGGTGCACCCCGAAGACCTGGCCCTGGCGGAATCTCACACCGAAATCGCCATTGCGCAGGGGCAGAACCTCACCAACCAGTTCCGGATCTTCCGGCGCAATGACGGCGCCGTGCGTTATCTGCGATCCCGCGCCACAACCTTCACAGACAATGAGGGCCGGCGCAAACTGATCGGCGTCACCTGGGATGTCTCCGAGGATGTCTATCTGCACCAGGCCCTCGACCACGCCAAAAAACAGGCGGAGGCGCATAACCGCGAGTTGGAAAGCGCAAAGGCACGCATCGAGCATATCGCTCTGCACGATCATCTGACCGGCCTTCCCAACAGGCGTTACCTGGACGAGATGCTGGACAAGCTCGCTGCCGAGTGCATACGCGATGGCAACGGCTTGGCCGTCCTGCATATCGACCTCGACCGCTTCAAGCAGATCAATGACACGCTTGGCCACGGTGCCGGCGACATGATGCTCAAGCATGCTGCTGGCATCCTGAAATCCAATGTTCGTGCCCGTGACTTCGTCGCCCGGATCGGCGGTGACGAGTTCGTGTTCCTGGCGCGCTTCGACGGAGCGCAACAGCGCCTGGCAGACCTGGCGGACAGGATCATCAACGCCATGCGCCAGCCTGTCACCTTCGAGGGCAACGACGTGCGCTTCGGGGCCAGCATCGGGATCGCCCATGCCACGGGGCCCGATATCAACGCCCGGCAGATCTTGCTGAACGCCGATATCGCTCTCTACAACGCCAAGAACCGCGGCCGGAACCGCCACGAATTCTTCTCACGCGACACCCATAACCGTATGATCGCGGCGAAACGTCTTTCGGATGAGCTGTTGTGCGGCCTGGAACGGGGCGAATTCGTTCCCCACTATCAATTCCAGTTTCATGCCCGCAGCCTTGATCTTGCCGGCGCAGAAACCTTGGCGCGCTGGCACCATCCCACGCGCGGCATACTGACGCCCGACAAATTCCTGGCCATCGCCGAAGACCTTGATGTGGTGTCGGAAATCGACGCCATGATCCTGGAAAAATCCCTGGCCGACTTTGCCCGCTGGAAGACGAGCGGCCTCGGCGTCCCCAAGGTGTCGGTAAATGTCTCTTCAAGCCGGTTGCACGATCCTATCCTGCGGCGAAAACTTGCCAGCCTCTCCTTCGAGCCCGGTACCTTGTCGTTCGAACTGCTGGAGTCGATCTTCCTGGACAAGCATGACGACCAGGTGCTCGAGAACCTCAACCACCTGCGGGAGCTCGGAATCGATATCGAAATCGATGATTTCGGCACCGGCCATGCCTCGATCGTGAGCCTTCTCAGATTGAACCCGAGCACGCTCAAGATCGACCGCGAATTGGTGCAGAAGATTCCGGTTTCGCTGGAGCAACGCAAGCTGGTCGGCTCGATCATCGAGATCGGCCATTCCCTCGGCATCAAGGTAGTGGCGGAGGGGGTCGAGACACCCGATCACGTCCGGGTCTTGCAATCGCTCGGCTGCGATATGCTGCAGGGCTACGGCCTATCCAGGTCCATGGAGTTTTCGGCCACGGAGGCCTTCATTCGCGCCGGCAGCTGGCGAGGCGCTGGGCTGGGCGGATCCGTTACGGCGGTCTAGCGCCGGACTGTAGTTGCCCCGATTTAGGCGAGAGGGCCGCGCGGCGGACAGGTCCTCGCGCAGCCCAAATTCTCGGTTGAACGACGTCAGCCCTTCTGCACCTGCGAGGCGGCTTCGTCGAGCAATTCGATCATCTTGGCGCGGATCACCTCGTCCGTGACCGATACACCGGCGGCATCGAGGTCGCCCTTGATCTTGCGGAAAACGTCTTCGTGGCCGGCTTCCTCGAAATCGGAGGCCACGACTTCCTTCGCATAGGCTTCCGCATCGGCCTTGCCCAGAAGACCGGCTGCCCACAGGCCGAGCAGCTTGTTGCGACGTGCCTCTGCCTTGAACTTGAGGTCCTGGTCATGGGCGAACTTGTTTTCAAATGCTTTTTCGCGATCGCTGATGCCGCTCATCGGTGTCTCCCGTTATCTAGCCCAACTACGATGGTTCGCATCCCATTAAGCAAAAGGCTGTAAAAAGTACAATGACAGTTTGCTGATTCTGTGCGTGATTACGCTTTGGACGAATTCCAGGGAAGGAACAACAGGCGCATTGTGAATTCGGGCGTTTTCCGATATGGGACCGCTTCAATGATCGATCCACGCGTCCGCAATGGGACGCCAACTACAGAGAAAACCCGCTATGAACCGTCGCCGCCGCGTTTACGAAGGCAAGGCCAAGATCCTGTATGAGGGACCTGAGCCAGGCACGCTGATCCAATTCTTCAAGGACGACGCCACCGCGTTCAACAAGAAGAAGCACGATGTCATCGACGGCAAGGGCGTGCTGAACAACCGCATCTCCGAATATGTCTTCACCCACCTGAACAAGATCGGCATCCCCACCCACTTCATCCGCCGCCTCAACATGCGCGAGCAGTTGATCAAGGAAGTGGAGATGATCCCGCTTGAGGTAGTTGTGCGCAATGTCGCGGCAGGCTCCCTGTCCAAGCGGCTCGGCATCGAGGAAGGCGTGGTTTTGCCACGCTCGATCATCGAGTTCTATTTCAAGTCCGACGCCTTGAACGACCCGATGGTCTCCGAAGAGCACATCACTGCCTTTGGTTGGGCAAACCCGGCCGAGCTTGACGACATCATGGCGCTCGCCATCCGCGTCAACGACTTCCTGTCCGGCCTTTTCCTCGGCATCGGCATCCAGCTCGTTGACTTCAAGATCGAATGCGGCCGCCTCTACGAAGGCGACATGATGCGCATCATCCTTGCCGATGAAATCTCGCCCGACAGCTGCCGTCTCTGGGATATCGAGACCAAGGAGAAGCTGGATAAGGACCGCTTCCGCCAGGACCTCGGTGGCCTTCTTGAGGCCTACCAGGAGGTAGCGCGTCGCCTCGGGATCATCAACGAGAACGAACCGATCCGCGGCACCGGCCCGGTTCTCGTCAAGTAAGTCGGCACAGCCAAGTAGCTATTCGGAGAAAGCCAGTGATCAAGGCACGCGTAACCGTCACGTTGAAGAACGGCGTTCTGGACCCGCAGGGTAAGGCCATCGAAGGCGCCTTGTCGGGCCTAGGCTTTGAAGGTGTCGGCCATGTCAGGCAGGGCAAGGTCTTCGATCTGGAACTCGAAGGCTCCGACACCGCCAAGGCCGAGGCAGACCTGAAGGCGATGTGCGAGAAGCTGTTGGCGAATACGGTGATCGAGAACTATACTATCTCCATCGCCTAGGGGTTGAGGAGGTCGTTGTGGCCGAAGTGACGAATGAGCTGATGTACGAGCTTCTCAAGAAGCTCAACCAACGTTTCGACAAAGTCGACTTCGCAATCAGTGAGCTTCGGGCCGACAACCAGACCCTTCGCGGGCAATTGCATGTCTTGCAGGGTGATGTGAACAACCTCCGAACTACGGTCGTGCATATAGAGAACCGCCTCGACCGCATAGAGCATCGCCTGGAGCTGAGGGAGCTCCAGGAAGCGCAAGCGAAGTTCGAGCCTCACCCCTGACAACATCCGGGCATCCCGTGACGACCACGTCCGACACCGACCTTTCCAAGTTCATGAGCTATATCCTGCGGCATGCTCCTGAGGAACTTGGGCTTGCCCTGGATGATGCCGGCTGGACCGACTATGACGTTTTCAGCCAGCGCGTCTGCGAACGCATTGGCGTCACCGACGATGACATCATCAGGGTCATCTCAACGAATTCCAAGAAACGCTTCACCCTTGACGGTTCGCGCATCCGCGCGGCACAGGGCCATAGCGTCGGCGTGGATCTTGCCGCACAAGTGGCTGCGGCAACGGATGTCCTTTATCACGGAACAACCGCTGAGGCTTGGGCATCGATCCAAACCGCAGGACTGAAGCCGATGGACCGCACCCATGTGCATCTCTCCGCGGATCTCGAAACCGCCCGCCAGGTGGCCGGGCGCCGCAAGGGGCCTCATGTCCTGTTGATGGTGCCGGCACGGCAGATGGAGGCGAAAGGTTATTCTTTCCTTCGTGCGGACAATGGCGTATGGCTCACCGCAAATGTCCCGGCGGACTTCCTTTCCATCGTTTCGGAGATTGCCTGATGAAATCGGCCGTCGTTCAGCTTCCAGGTCTCAACCGCGATCGCGACATGATCGCGGCGCTCACCAAGATTTCTGGCCGGGCGCCTGTGACCGTCTGGCAGACCGAGACGGAACTGCCTGCGGACCTGGACCTGGTGGTGATCCCCGGCGGCTTCTCCTATGGTGACTATCTGCGCTGCGGTGCCATTGCTGCTCGCATGCCGGTGATGCAGGCCATCAAGGCGGCCGCAGACAAAGGCATCAAGGTGCTGGGCGTCTGCAATGGATTCCAGATTCTGGTCGAGGCGGGCATGCTGCCCGGCGTCCTCATGCGCAACGCCTCCCTGCGCTTCGTCTGCCGTGAAGTGCGGCTCGAAGTCGTCAATGCGGATACCGATTTCAGCCGGGTCTATGAAAATGGCCAGGTCATCCGCTGCCCGGTCGCCCATCACGACGGCAACTTCTTCGCCGACGCCGAAACCCTTGCTTCCATCGAGGGCAACGGCCAGGTGGTGTTCCGCTATGCCGACGGCACCAATCCGAACGGCTCGATCAACGATATCGCCGGTATAATCAATGCCAAGGGCAATGTGCTGGGCATGATGCCGCATCCGGAAAACCTCATTGAGGCGGCCCATGGCGGCAATGACGGCCGTGGCATCTTTGCCTCTGCCCTGGAAGTTGTTGCGGCGGCCTGAGCCGCGCAAGGATTCCCTTTCATCGCGAAACACTCTATGACCCGCTATCATTAACGGGAATCACGTCATGCGCCGCGCCATTATTTCAGTTCTCCTCATGGCCTCGGCCCTTGGCGGTTGCCAGTCGGAAGCGCCCGTGACATCAGGCCCGTCAGCGCTTGATATCATGGAACGGGTGGCGGTTTCCGCCAACAACTGCTGGATCAAGTCAGGCGATCCCGCTTTTAAGTCCTACAGCATGGCACCTGAACTGAACTCCTTCACGGGACGACCGCGCATTCTGCTGGTGCGTCGCCAGAGCAAGGATATCAGGCCTTTGCTGGTGGTCCAGGCCCAGGGTAAGCCGGCAAAGCTGGAGGCCTTCGGCCCCATGATGGCAGAACCGATCAAGGCGCGGATCTCCACCGACGTCGTCAGATGGTCCAGGGGTGACCGGTCCTGCTGAGACCGGACCTGCCAGAGCGCGTGGATTTTACCACACTTGCGAATTTACATGTTCAGCCTATGGACGCGACGCATCGGTCGCTATAGGAATCCGAGTCATATCGGACCTTAATGGTTCGTGAACGTGACGATGGAGCACATGCTGATTCTGCTGGGGGCACGATCGGCATCATGGGGACTGAGGCAACATGAAGTCTGCGATCAATGGCATACGTAGCGCGGCACTTGCCGCATTGGTTGTCGCATCAGGAGCGGTTTCGGCTGAAAGCGCTGATCTGACGCCGCCGCCCTCGCCGCCCGCCTCTCCTTTTACTCCCATGACCACGCCGAAGAAATTTCTCGATGAAGTGCGCATCGGCGTCTCCGGCTCCATCCAGTCATCGAATACATTCGAGTCAGGCGCCTTCCCGTCGGCTACTCTGTTCTTCGATCCCTTTGACCGCGCGAATGCCCAGACCTGGACGGAAATCTTCCTGCGGCCGCGTATCCATGCAGGTGCGATCATCTCCACGGACGGCAATGCCGACCAGGTATTCGCCGGCTTCACCTGGACGGTCGACGTCACCGACAAAATCTTTGTTGATGCGAGCTTCGGCGGCGCCTGGAACAATGCCAACGACACGAACTTCGGTCGTGGCCCGCATGTCGGCTGCAATGTCCTGTTCCACGAAGCCTTAGGCCTCGGCTACAAGATCACCGACAACTGGCGTGTGCTGGCGACTGTTGAACATTCGTCGAATGCCGACCTGTGTGACGCCAATGACGGCCTCAGCTATGCTGGCATTGCCGTCGGCTACAAGTTCTGAACATCGCCGGTCAAGGCGCCTGTTTTGGAGCAATTGTGCAGACTGAGCGAACCTGCTTCTGTCTGACATTGTGTGACGGAAAAGGCTGACCGCATGTCTGGTTATGCCGCAGATGCCGGACATGCTCCGGAGCACAAACACGCGCACCGTTTCTAAAAACAGATAATCCGGCGCGGCCGGTTGGGTGGCAGCGCCGGATCAACATCCAACCAGTTTGGCTGGATGTAATTTACTTGAACGGAAACTGAGCCTTGCGCGCTTCGATCATCGCCTGAGAGCGCGAGACACCGATATCGCGCAACTGCGAATCGTTGAGGTCCCGCAGCGCCAGCCGGCTGGAACGCTTCGTATTCCATGCGGACATCGCCCGAAACACGCGCGACAGAAGGCTCCGCTTCCGATCATCGACAGGCGCCGCGTCGACCATGTCACCATTGTCCCGGAACAGGAACTCGCGCTGGTATCCATCTGGATAAATTGTATCGATTGTGTTAAGATATTGGTCCATCTTCCGCATATTGCACCTATTGCCTCTCTAGTTGGGTGACAATCCTGTAACATTGACATCGCGACGGTATCAATGTAGATAATTGTCATGATGACAAATTGGCTACCTGACTTAAAAACGGGCGATGGCCCCATTTACATCCGCCTCGCGGACCAGATGGAGACCGCCATCTCCGAGGGCATATTGCCGGCGGGCTCAAAGCTGCCGCCGCAGCGCAATCTCGCCTATGATCTGGGGGTGACAATCGGCACAATAAGCCGTGCCTATGCCTTGATGCATGAGCGCGGCCTTGTCAGCGGCGAGGTCGGACGCGGCACCTATGTGCTCGGGCGCACCGACCCGCACCTCAATCCATCCGCGGGCATAGAGGTTAGCCCCTATGCCATGGGCGGAACCAGGCCGGTGACGCCGCCGGATGGCAAGATCCGGTTTGACAGCACGGCGGCGCCTGATGTCGGACAAGGCCAGCTTCTGGAAAAGCATATTTCGGCGATCCTGAAGGACCATCCGCTCGACATTGCCAGCTACACACGGACCTTTCCGGAGCATTGGTTCGAGGCGGGGGCGCGTTGGCTTGCCTGCGGAAACTGGCATCCGTTCGCCGAAAATGTTGTGCCGACACTCGGCGCCCATGCCGGCGTGATGGCTGTGATCAGCGCCCTCACCGCGCCTGGCGACCGGATCATCTTCGAACACCACACCTATTCGCAGATCAGTCGCAGCGCCGGCCTGGCCGGCCGCAGGACGACTCTGGTTGATTCCGATGCGGACGGGATCCTGCCGGATGATTTCGAACGGGTTTGCGCGCAGCAGCATCCGAAGATGGCGTTCATCATGTCATCGGCGCAGAATCCGACGCTGGCCACGCTGCCGGTGGAGCGCCGGAAGGCCATCGTCGACATTGCGCGCAGGTACAATGTCTGGCTGGTGGAGGACAATCTCTACGGTGCCATGTCCCACAACGCCATTCCGCTCCTGGCGGAACTGGGGCCGGAGCGGACATTTCTGGTCGGCGGCCTGTCCAAGGCGGTCGCGGCCGGCGTGCGCGGCGGCTGGGTCGCCTGCCCGCCGCATTTCTCCCAGCGAGTTCGCATCGCCCATCGAATGATGACCGGCGGAATTCCCTTCCTCCTGGCCGAACTCTGCGCCCGCCTGGTCGTCAGTGGCGACGCGGCAGAGATCAGCGCCCGCTGCGCGCAGGAAATTCGCGAGCGCGAGAAGATCGTGACCGAGCACCTAACCGGCTACGATTATCGATCTTCGCCAGAAATTCCCTTCCTCTGGCTGAAATTACCCGAGCCCTGGCTCTCCGGCACCTACAAGAATGCAGCCTATACTGACGGCGTGCTGATTGATGACGAGGACGAATTCAAGGCAGGCCGGTCGGAAAAGACCACGCACCGGATCCGCATCAGCTTTTCGGCGCCGCAGACACGCGCCGAGGTGCTGAGCGGCATGAGGACGCTGCGCCATCTCCTGGAAAACGGCTCGGCGGGCTATGACAGCATTGCCTGACGGGGCGATCCAATAGCGATTTCCCCGACTATGTTCCGGGACGAGGCCGATTCTAGGGCATGTCGCGCAAAAGTGTGCAGCGGTTTTGCGATCACGACATGCTGAAAAACAAGAGACTGAAGCGTGGCAAGCGAATCTGAAAGATCGCGGCGCGCTTTAGTGATTTTTCCTGTCGCGCGCCTTTTGCACTTGCGCTAAAGAGACCGCGAAGCCCGGCCTGTCGAGCGGCAAGGGCCAAATCCAGGAACCGCCATGACCATCCCGAACACCATTGCGATCACGCCGGAACTCATCGCCAGCCATGGCCTTAAGCCCGACGAATATCAGCGGATTCTGGACCTGATCGGGCGCGAACCGACCTTCACGGAACTCGGCATCTTCTCGGCGATGTGGAACGAGCACTGCTCCTACAAGTCGTCGAAGCGCTGGCTGCGCACCCTGCCGACCAAGGGACCGCGGGTCATCCAGGGTCCTGGCGAAAACGCCGGCGTGGTGGACATCGACGACGGCGACTGCGTCGTCTTCAAGATGGAAAGCCACAATCACCCCTCCTATATCGAGCCATACCAGGGCGCTGCGACCGGTGTCGGCGGCATCCTGCGCGACGTCTTTACCATGGGGGCACGGCCGATCGCCGCCATGAACGCGCTGCGCTTCGGCGCGCCTGACCATCCCAAGACCCGCCACCTCGTCTCAGGCGTCGTGTCCGGCGTTGGCGGCTATGGCAATTCCTTCGGCGTTCCGACAGTCGGTGGCGAAGTCGAGTTCGACGAGCGCTACAACGGCAATATCCTGGTCAACGCCTTTGCCGCCGGCTTGGCCAAATCCAACGCCATCTTCTACTCGAAGGCCGAAGGTGTCGGCCTGCCCGTCGTCTATCTCGGCGCCAAGACCGGCCGCGACGGCGTGGGCGGAGCGACCATGGCCTCGGCCGAGTTCGATGAGCAGATCGAGGAAAAGCGTCCGACCGTGCAGGTCGGCGACCCCTTCACCGAAAAATGTCTGCTGGAAGCCTGCCTTGAACTGATGCAAACCGGCGCGGTCATCGCCATCCAGGACATGGGCGCGGCCGGCCTCACCTGCTCCGCCGTTGAAATGGGCGCCAAGGGCGATCTCGGCATTGAGCTCGACCTGGACAAGGTTCCCGTGCGCGAGGAGCGCATGACGGCTTACGAAATGATGCTGTCGGAAAGCCAGGAGCGCATGCTCATGGTTCTCGAGCCCTCGAAGGAAGAGGTCGCCAAGGCGATTTTCATCAAATGGGGCCTGGATTTCGCCATCGTCGGCAAGACCACGGATGACCTGCGCTTCCGCATCCTGCACCAGGGCGAGGAAGTGGCCAACCTGCCGATCAAGGAACTGGGCGACCAAGCGCCGGAATATGACCGCCCGTGGCGCGAATCCGCCAAGCGCGCGCCCCTGCCCGCCAATCTCGTGGCGGAACCCTCCGACTACACCGATGCTCTGCTGAAACTCGTCGGTTCGCCGAACCAGTCCAGCCGCCGCTGGGTCTATGAGCAATACGACACCTGGATCCAGGGGAATTCCCTGCAACTGCCGGGCGGCGATGCCGGCGTCGTGCGTGTCGATGGCAATCCGAGAAAGGCGCTGGCCTTCTCCTCCGACGTCACGCCGCGCTATGTGGAAGCGGACCCGTTTGAGGGCGGCAAGCAGGCCGTGGCCGAATGCTGGCGCAACATCACCGCAACCGGCGCAGAGCCGCTGGCGGCGACCGACAACCTGAATTTCGGCAACCCGGAAAAGCCTGAGATCATGGGGCAATTGGTCAATGCGATCAAAGGCATTGGCGAGGCCTGCCGCGCGCTGGATTTCCCGATCGTCTCCGGCAATGTCTCGCTCTACAACGAAACAAACGGCGTGGCGATCCTGCCTACCCCGACCATTGCCGGCGTCGGCCTGCTGCCCGATTGGTCCCGCATGGTGCGCATCGGCAGCGCCAAGCAGGGCGACCATCTGATCCTGATCGGGGGCGACGGCACCCATCTCGGCAGCTCCGTCTATCTGCGCGACATCATTGGCCAGATCGACGGCCCGCCGCCGGAAGTCGATCTCTTTGCCGAGCGCCGCAATGGTGATTTCGTCCGCTCCGCGATCCGCAACGGCCAAGTCACGGCCTGCCACGACATTTCTTCCGGCGGCCTTGCGATCGCGCTGGCCGAAATGGCCATGGCATCGGCCAAGGGCATAAAGGTCAGCCTCAAGGATGCCAAGGGCCAGAGCCATGCTTTGCTGTTCGGCGAGGACCAGGCCCGTTACGTGCTGGCCGTTCCGGCCGATCTGGCAAGCTATGTCTGCGCCAATGCAGAAGGCGCCGGCGTGCCCTTCCGTCAGCTCGGAACCGTCGAAGGCGACGCGCTTGTGATCGACGAACTCGTCTCAGTGTCGGTTGACCGATTGCGCTCCGCCCATGAATCGTGGTTCCCTGAATTCATGGAGGGGCCAGCGCCCCGCCATGTGGCAGCGCAGTAAAAGGAAATCCGTCATGGCCATGAAACCCGGCGAAATCGAAGATCTGATCAAGGCAGGCATTCCCGGCGCCAAGGTCGTCATCCGCGACCTCGCAGGCGACGGCGATCACTATGCCGCCGAGGTCGTGGCCGAGGCATTTCGCGGCAAGACCCGCGTGCAGCAGCACCAGATGGTCTATGATGCGCTGAAGGGCAATATGGGCGGCGTGTTGCACGCGCTGGCCCTGCAGACTAGCGCACCGCCGCAGTCCTGATCGGGGCTACGGGACGTTTTGCCAATCGCTAGAGGGGAGCAAGTTCGGTATGGCCAATCTGGTAAATGAGCTTGTGACCGGCGTGGTGGAAAGCGTCATCAAGGAAATCCTCAAGAAGACTACCGGCAAGCGCAGCACCACCAAGCGTCGCAAGCGCCAGCAAACACGCTCAGCGACCACAGGCCGCTTCGTCCGAAAGAAGGCGACGTCCACCACGCGCAAGCCGGCCAAGCGCCAGCAGAGCCGCCGCCGGACGGCCCGCGCCCGCAGCAGGCAGCGCAGCCGATAGTCGATCTGTGTCGCAATATCCGCACGCCCGGGTTTTTTAATTTCGCGGCTGGAATTCGCGGCCACTCATGGTATTTAAGGTTTAAAGGTATAGCAGCGGGCCTTTACCCCGCATGTGAAAGGATATCCCATGAGCGCCAATGATTTCATCGCAAACGAAGTGAAGAGCAACGACGTCGTTCTGTTCATGAAGGGCACCCCGCAGTTTCCGCAGTGCGGTTTCTCCGGACAGGTGGTGCAGATCCTTGATTATCTTGGCGTCGACTACAAGGGCATCAACGTGCTGGCCGATAGCGAACTGCGGCAGGGCATCAAGGATTTCTCGAACTGGCCGACGATCCCCCAGCTCTACGTGAAGGGCGAATTCATCGGCGGCTGCGACATCGTCCGCGAAATGTTCCAGGCCGGCGAATTGCAGGGCCATCTTGAACAGCAGGGCATCGCCGTTCGCGGCGCCGCCTGATCTCCTCCGGCATCCCGGAAGAAAATTCGGTTTATTTTTCAAGGCGCTGTGCCGAACAGCGCCTTGAGTCTGTTTTGAGGCAGGAATTCATGAACAGTTCATTGGACGACCGCCCAGCGGCCCTGAAGGGCATGGGCAGAACGCAATTCATTGCCATGATGGCAATGCTCATGGCGCTGAACGCGCTGGCAATCGATATCATGCTACCGGGTCTCCAGGAGATCGGCAGTGCACTCAACGTCGAAAACGAAAACCATCGTCAGTATGTCGTCTCGGCCTATCTGATCGGCTTCGGCATCGCACAGCTCTTCTATGGCCCGATAGCCGACCGCTTTGGACGGCGCATGCCCATGCTCGTCGGCCTTGGCATCTATGTCGTCTCGTCCATGGCCGTGCTTTTGGTCCCGAGCTTCGAATCACTGCTGGTGCTGCGCTTCATCCAGGGCATCGGCTCCGCCGCCACCCGCGTGATTACCGTGTCGATCGTTCGCGACGTCTATGGCGGCCGCAAGATGGCGGAGGTCATGTCCCTGATCATGATGGTCTTCATGGTGGTACCGGTCGTGGCTCCCGGCAGCGGCCAGGTTATCATGATGTTCGGCGACTGGCACTGGATCTTTGTCTTCATGGCCGTCTCAGCGCTGATCGTCGGGCTTTGGATGTATATCAAGCTCCCCGAAACGCTGCATGCGGAGGATGTTCGTCCGCTGTCGGCCGCGTCGATCTTTGGAGGCTTCCGGATCGTGCTCACCAACCGCGTGGCGCTCTGTTACACGATTGCCAGCACCTTCATCTTCGGGGCGCTGTTCGGCTTCATCAACTCGGCACAGCAGGTCTATGTCGGCATCTACCAGCTCGGCGTCTATTTCCCGGTCGCCTTCGCGGGTGTGGCGCTGTTCATGGCCCTGTCGTCCTTCGTCAATGCCCAGTTGGTTGGCCGCTTCGGCATGCGCAGGCTGTCCCACGGCTCGCTGCTCGGCTTCATCGCCATCACCTTCATCTGGCTGCTGGCCCAGTTGCTGGGACCGCAGCCGATGCCGTTCTTCCTGTTCTTCACCTTCTTCGCCCTGGCCATGTTCCAGTTCGGCTGGATCGGGTCGAACTTTAACTCGCTGGCCATGGAGCCGCTCGGTCACGTCGCAGGAACCGCCTCTTCGGTTCTCGGCTTCATGGGCACGGTCGGCGGATCGATCATCGGCGCCGGCATCGGCCAGGCCTATGACGGAACGGCATTGCCCATGGTCGCAGGCTATTTCGTTGTCTCGATCATCGGCCTGGTTTTCGTGCTGATCGGCGAGAAGGGCAAGCTGTTCCGCCAGCAGAACCCGGCAGTCTGAGCGTCGGACAGCAGATATAGAAAAGGCCGCGAAGCACCTGCTCCGCGGCCTTTTTTTCATGCGTTGTGGCTGGGGCTCAGACGGTGAAGATCTTCTCGCGAAGCTCGGTCCAGGCATCCTTATCGGAGGCAATCAGCAGACCACCATCCACGTGGTGCGGCAAATAGGGCGTGCCGTCAAAGCGGGCGGCATAGGCACCGGATTCCGTTGATATCAGCGTGCCGGCCAGGTGATCCCAGGGCATCAGCTTGTTGTACATCAGGAAATGCAGGTGCCCGGCCGCAAAGGCGCGGTATTCATGGGCCGCGCAACGATAGCTGGTAAATAGCCTGACATCGGCGAGATTGTTCAGAAGCCGCCGGCGCGTCTCCAGCTCGAAGTAACCGGTATTGGCAATTCCAACCATCTGGGCCAGAGGGACAGACGGCGAGACCTGCATCTGCGTCTGGGCGCCATCGACGCTGCAGAGCCAGGCACCGGAGCCCTTTTCGGCAATCAGCCAGTCATTGCCCATGGGGTCATAGATGATGCCGGCGACCGTCTCACCTGCGGAAACGACGCTGATCATCACGCCGAACAGAGGCAGGCCGGAGGCGAAGTTGAAGGTTCCGTCGATCGGATCGACAACCACCGCCAGCGGCGCATCGGCCAGCCGTCCCAGCAAGCCGGGGTCAGCAGCCACGGATTCCTCACCAACGAACAGCGCGTCCGGCATCGCCTCCTTCAGCCGCGCGGCGATCAGCCGTTCCGCGGCCTCGTCCGCCTCGGTCACGAGATCGATGGCCTCCGTCTTGATCCTGACGTCGCCATCCCCGAGATTGCGGAAGCGCGGTAGGATTTCCGTCGCCGCGGCCTCCTGCAACAGGTTGGCCAGCAGGGAAATATCGATGTCTGCCATCGTCAGTCTTCCTTGGAATGTGCCATCAGGCCGGCAAAGTCGAACAGCCTGGGGTCGAGGAGGTGGGAAGGGTTCACATGGGCAAGCGCCCGCAGCATGGTGTCCTTGCGGCCCGGCATGCGCGTTTCGATATCCGCCAGCATGGCCTTCATCGCATTGCGCTGCAAGCCATCCTGCGAGCCGCAGAGATCGCAGGGAATGATCGGAAAGGCCATGGCAGCGGCAAATTTGGCAAGGTCGTCCTCGGCCGCATAGGCCAGCGGACGCAGCACCATCAGGTCGCCCTCGTCATTCAGCAGTTTTGCTGGCATCCCGGCAAGCCGGCCGCCATGGAAGAAATTCATGAAGAAGGTTTCGAGAATGTCTTCCCGGTGATGCCCGAGCACCAGCGCGTCGCAGCCCTCCTCCCGCGCTATGCGGTAGAGATTGCCACGCCGAAGCCGCGAACAGAGCGAGCAGTAGGTAGCGCCTTCCGGCACCTTTTCCTTCACGATGGAATAGGTGTCGCGATACTCGATGCGATGCTTCACGCCGATGGATGCGAGATAGTCCGGCAGAATGTGTTTTGGGAAATTCGGCTGGCCCTGATCCAGGTTGCAGGCGATAAGCTCGACCGGCAGCAAGCCCCGCCATTTCAGGTCCATCAACAGGGCGAGCAGGCCGTAACTGTCCTTGCCGCCGGAGACGCCGATCAGCCAGCGCCGCTGGCCTTTCAGCATATCGAAATCGTCAATGGCCTGCCGAACCTGCCGCAACAGCCGCTTGCGCAGCTTGTTGAACGAGACAGAACGTGGCGCATCGGCGAAAAGCGGGTGGCGCGCCTCGTCTTCGTCCGTCACGGTCGTTTCGGCCGCGTCCTGATCGATCATGTCGAGTGTCATGCAATCGCTCCTCTGCCCGTTCCGCTCCTGGCGAGCCGCCAGCCATCGAAGCGCATCAATTCCTGGAATTCGATCGGCCGCGCGGCGATCAGCATGTCGCGTGACTTGAGCACCTCATCGACCTCGCCGGGGTGGCACATGACGACGGCGCCATCCGGCAGGCGCGCGGCCAGAGACCGCAAGGTCGGAGCAAAGCTGGCAGGCGAGCCCCATTCATAAAAGCCGGCCAGCGGCCCCCTGACGACGAACCCGGCGGCCGCCATCTCCGCATCGAAACCGCGGGCGAGAAGCGCCACGACGGCGACCTTGGTCTTCATGTTGAAACCATCCGCGAGCCCAGTCACCGGAGCGCCGCGTAGCCAGGGCGTCCCCGACGAGACCAAGTGAAACCGTCGCCGCGTCAACCATAGGCGCACCCCCGGCAGGAAGTGCACATGCTGATGGCCATCCAGATAATCCGGCATGCGCCCCATGGCCTGGACAAAGGCTGCGAGCTGCGCATCCAGTTCGCGAAACAGCGCCGGCAGGTCGACTCCACCGGTATAGCTTGCCCGGATCAGGCGGCTGAGCTTAGGCATGGGTCCGGTCCCGAGGGGGCCGACACCGCTCAACGGCTCGAAATCCGTCAGCGTCAAATGCAGGCCCACGGCGACATCGCTCGCCTCCGGCATCGCCTTCAATTGCCTGGCCGCCTCAGGCCATTCCGGAAACAGCGTCATGCATCCCGTCCCAGACAGCCGACCGGCCGCGATCAGTGTCCTGATCGCATTGTTGATGCCGGGCGCCAGCCCATAATCGTCGGCAACCAGGACGATGTTCTGAGGCATCGGTGTTGACGGAGCGGTCTCGGTCATGACGATCTATCCGGTCCGTGGATACGCCTGACGATGTAGAGCGGGCGGTCCTTCACCTCGCTGACCGCGACCCAGATATATTCGCCCAGCAAGCCCAAAAGCGCCAGATTGAAGCCCCCGAGCACCAGTACGGCCACCATCAGGCTCGGATAGCCGGGCACGTCGATACCGTGGAACATCACCTCGAACAGGATCTTCAGGCCGTACAGCATCCCGGCCAGGCCGATCAGCACGCCAACACCGGACAGCACCCGCAAAGGCAGCACGGAAAACGAGGTGATGCCCTCCAGCGACAAAGCGACCAGGGCAAGCCGCGACCATTTGCTGGTGCCAGCATGTCGCGCATCCGGGGTGTAATACACGCCTTCCTGCCGGAAACCGGCCCAAGCATAGAGACCCTTGTTGAACCGCCGCTTGTCGCGAACGGTTAGAAGCGCATCGGCAACCGACCGACGCATGATGCGGAAATCGCCGGCATTTTCCGGGATGTTCACCCGCTGGCGGGAATTGATGATCCAGTAGAAGAACCTGCCGGCAATCGCCTTCTTCAGCGACTCGTCCATGCGATCGTCGCGGATCGAATAAACGACATCCAGTTCGGGATCGGCCATGATCTTGTCGATCAGTTCCAGGCAAACCGAATAGGGATGCTGCAGGTCGGCATCGACCATCAGCACAAAATCGCCGCGGCTCTGCTCGATACCGGCAAAAAGCGCGACTTCCTTGCCGAAATTGCGGCTGAGCTCAACGATCCGCCAGTTGCCACTCAGATATTCCCGATACCGTGCGATACTGTCGTCGCTGCTGCCGTCATCGACCAGGATGACTTCGAGATCGAGCCCGTGGCGCGTCTTGACCTCTTCGCCCAGCTTGCTGGCAAAGGCTGCAAAATCGGCGGCTGAATCGCGCTCATTGAGGAAGGGCGCGACGACAGTCAGGAGGGCCATTCACGTCTCCGGTGACAAACATGCTTTCGTCAGGCTCTATAATGACAGAGGCGCACAATAGCCAGCGTCTTGGTTCATAGACATCCTTCCCCACCTCCGCTCTAGCGGGATGAGGGGCTTAACCTGTGCTGCAATATCGGATAGATCGCGGTGCGTGAAACAGGATGGATCAGCATGGAACAAGAGCGACCATTACAGGGCAAGGCCGTCCGCTTTCTTATTGTGGGCGTCGGCAACACGCTCATCGATTTTTCGATCTTCGGCCTGCTGATCCATGTCGGCCTGACGGCGCTGCTCGCCAATCTCGTCGCCTGGCTGATCGCGGTGGTGTTTTCCTATGTCGCGAATGCCAACTGGTCGTTTGAACGGCGCGTCCGCCATCTCCCAGCGCTGCTCCGCTTCGTCGCCAGCGGCGCACTCGTTTCGCTCCTGGTGTCTTCGCTCGCCGTCGGTGTGTTGACCGGTTTTATCGGTCTCTGGCCCGCAAAAATTGCAGGCACGATTGTCGCAGCGATCCTGAATTTCGTCGCGGCGCGGTGGTCGATCGAAAACAAGCTCGCGCGCTGAGGAATTACCGGCCCTGCGGCTTCACCATGGTGACCACGAACGGCCACTGCCGCTCTCCGTCGAAGCCCTCGATCGTGAAGGGCCGCGTGACTGCATCCGGCTTGCCCTGGGTCAGCAGGGTCGCAAGTGGAAGGCATGCCTCGTCGCCAGCGCGGCAGATCACCATAAGCCCGCGACGATCGATCTCGGCTTTATCCATATGGCCTTTCGCGATTTCAAGCGAGTTTGCTTCAAGCGTCAGCGGATGATGGCGCGAGTAGAAGGACATGGAATTGGCGAGAATTGGCTCGCCGGCCACGACGAAACCTGGCGCATCGCCTGCAGTCTCCACCCAAAACTCATCCAGCGCCGCACTCATGCGCGCCACGGGCACGGTCATATTGCGAATATCGCTCCCGCGTATGCTCTCCTTGTAGATCGGCGCCGCTACCAGGAGGGCAACCATATAGATGCCGACCACGACCAGACCACGCCGGAGATAGCGGCCGATGAGATCAGGAGGTAGCAACAGGCCGACCAAGAGAAGCAGCGGCACGTAAAGCGGCAGAACCCAGACGACGCTCAGGTCCGCCCCGGCGGCGAAGGCAAGAATGATCGTCAGGATTGTCGGGAGGATACCGAAGGCGAGCAGCGCCCGACCCGTCACTGTCTCTCGAAGCTTCCTCAGGCCTTCCAACCACACAAGGGGATAGCCGTCATTTGGCGCCCGGAGCAGGACTGCCAGACCGACGGCGGGCAAAAGATAGACCGCCATGCCCGTCAGGAACAGCACCAGGCTTGTTGCGATGAGCACCAGAGACCCGTCGCCCTGGGACGCGGCATAGGTGATCGGCCGGAAATCGTTTTGAAAGAGCCAGATCGCATGTCCTGAGAACACCGCAATCGACGCCACCGCGGTGATCAGACCGAACCAGGACAACAGGATCGAACGTGCCTGCCGGTCGACAAGTGCATGGATCAACAGGGTAAAGACCAGCACGGCAGAATGATATTTGGTCAGCATCGCCACGCCGGTGAGCGCACCCAGCACCACCGCATCATACCAGCGCTGCCGCTCAAGCCCCCGCAGGTAAAACAGGAAGACCGCTGCCCAGACCGGAGTCATGGCGGAATTGGCGTTGTATTTGATAGCCTGAAACGACAATGGCGGAATGAGCACGGCCGCCAGAATGACGAAGAGCTGATAGTCGGGACCGCCATAGCGCAAAGCGATGCGCCAGAGACAATAGAGCGCCACAGCCATATTGAGCGAGGCAAACGCATAATAGGCGAAATCGGTATGCGGCATGACCGAAAACCAGGCCGCGACGGCCCAGGCGAAAAACGGCGGGTGCTTGAAATATCCCCACTGCCAGAGCACGCCCCAGGCGTAGTTCTCCGGCATGTCGCCCCATTCGTCGAGATTGAAGCGGGACCAGTCAGCATGGAGCGTCAGAACGACGGTGAAAATGGCAATCGTCGCCAGCAGTGCCTTCGTCTGCCAATTCTGGCGCCATCCACCCCTTTCTTGCATTCACGGCACTCCGTATCATCAGCCGCACCGTCGGTGATTTCGACAGTGCGCTACCCCGTCTATCCGAAGAGGCTCTTCAGCGCGAGCCTGATTGCCGGCAGACGGTGTTAATAAATGTTGCGACGCCCAACCTCCGTGGGTGAGCGGCAACACTTCTACTCAAACACCGACCATCCGGTGCGGCTTGCCAGCATCTCCAGGGCGGCCGAACCCAGCGCAGAATTGCCGACCTTGTTGAGGCCTGGTGACCATACGGCAATGGATGCCTTCCCCGGCGCAATCGCCAGAATGCCGCCACCGACGCCGCTCTTTCCCGGCAGACCCACGTGATAGGCGAAATCGCCCGAGCCATCGTAATGGCCGCAGGTCAGCATCAGCGCATTGATACGCCGCGCCCTGCGATTCGACACAACGGAATGTCCGCTCATCGCATCCCGGCCGCTATTGGCGAGAAACAGACCGGATCGCGACAGCTGCCGGCAGGTCATGGCGAGCGCACATTGATGAAAATAGACGCCGAGCACATGGTCCACAGGATGCTGGAGATTGCCGAATCCGCGCATGAAATTGGCAAGCGCCCGGTTGCGATAGCCCGTCGCCTGCTCCGACGCGGCAACCGCGTCGTCGATGCCAACAGTCTCGTCATCGGCGAGATAGCGAACGAAACGCAGGATCTCGCCGATCGCCTCGCGCGGCGCATGGCCGGCCAGCACCATGTCGGTGACAACGATGGCACCGGCATTGATGAAGGGATTGCGCGGAATACCCTGCTCCTGCTCCAACTGAACGATCGAGTTGAAGGCAGACCCCGAGGGCTCCCGGCCGACGCGGTTCCAGATGGTTTCACCGGCCTTGCCCAGCGCCAGCGTCAAGGTGAAGACCTTGGAAATGCTCTGGATTGAGAAGGGCACAGCCGCATCGCCGGCCGAGAACACCTCTCCGCCAACGGTCGTGATGGCTATGCCAAACTGCGCTGGATTGACCCGCGCCAATTGCGGAATGTAGTCGGCGACCTTGCCTTCCCCAATCCGGGGCGCAAGATCGGCATAGATGTCATCGACAACAGACTGTAGGTCCATGGTGTCTCCTGCGGCGGATGCCATACGCCATATTCAACGACAGATGCTGCAGTGCAAATAAAAAAGCCGCCCCGAAGAGCGGCTTTTCCATAAAATCAAGATTCTATTAGCGCGAATAGAATTCGACGACCAGCTGCGGCTCCATGACGACGGCGTAAGGCACGTCGCTCAGGCCCGGAACGCGAGCGAAAGTCGCGACCATCTTGTTGTGATCGACTTCGATGTAGTCCGGAACGTCACGCTCGGCGAGCTGCACCGATTCCAGAACGGTGACGAGCTGCTTGGACTTCTGGCGAACTTCGATGACGTCGCCGGCCTTGCAACGGTACGAACCGATGTTGACGCGAACGCCATTGACAGTCACGTGGCCGTGGTTGACGAACTGACGCGCAGCAAAAACGGTCGGAACGAACTTGGCGCGATAGACGATCGCGTCGAGACGCGATTCGAGCAGACCAATCAGGTTCTCCGAAGTGTCGCCCTTGCGGCGGTTGGCTTCGTCATAGATGGCGCGGAACTGCTTCTCGCGCAGGTCGCCGTAGTAGCCCTTGAGCTTCTGCTTGGCGCGCAGCTGCACGCCGAAGTCCGAAAGCTTGCCCTTGCGGCGCTGGCCGTGCTGGCCGGGGCCGTATTCGCGACGGTTGACCGGGGACTTCGGACGACCCCAGATATTTTCGCCCATGCGGCGATCGATTTTGTACTTGGATGCAGCGCGCTTGCTCATCGCATTTCCTTCTCAAGATGTTAGACCGGTCCGTTGCCAAACCGATCGAGGAAACACGCCCTCCTCTGATCCTCTTTTGGAAGATCCGACAGGTCTCTCACGTAACGCGTACGGACGAGGCCACGGGACATGTCAAATAAAACACCGGGCGTTGCCGCCCGGCGTTGGGTGGTGCATTAGTCAGATGTCATCGAATTGTCAACCACCAAAACTCCCGCTTCTGGTTCGCGCGGAACTGTCAGCTGCGTTTGGTCGAAGCCGATGCGATCTGCGGCTCGCTCTGCTTCAGCTTCAGCGGGCCGCGCTTCAGCCATTCGTCGAGATGGGCGCTCCAGCCATAGCTAGACGCACCCGGGCGGCTCATGCCGAACCCATGCCCGCCGGCAGGCAGACGCACGAGTTCGACCGGAACCTTGGCGCCTTCACAGGCGGACTTCATGATTTCGCTGTGATGATAATCCGCGATCGGGTCATCCGCCGCATGCACGAGCAGCATCGGTGGCGTCGACTTGTTGACATGCGTATTGACGGACCATTCCGCCACCGCCTGCGCCGTCGCCTCAAGGCCGACCATCTGCCGGCGAGTCGAGGTGCGGTTATAGGGATCGCTAAGCGAAATAACCGGATAGACAAGGGCGGCCCAGTCGGGACGCGCCGACAGCTTATCGGCCTCGTCAACCGGATTGTAGGACTGGAAGTCTGACCGGACCGAAGCCAGGCCCATCAGATGGCCACCGGCGGAAAAGCCGAGCACGCCGATATTGTTCTTGTCGATCTTGAATTCGCTGGCCTTGGCGCGAATGAGCCGCAAGGCGCGTTGCGCATCCTGCAAGGGGCTGAGCGGGCCGGCCTTCCAGCCCTCGCCCGGCAATCGATAGGTCAAGACGAACGCGGTGATGCCCCGTGCATTCAGCCACTCGGCCGCGGGCCTTGCCTCGCCCCCCAGCGAGATTTGCCGGTAACCGCCGCCGGCAGCCACCAGGGCTGCAACGCCGTTCGGCTTCTTGGGCGTATAGACCCGGATCGTCGGTACATCGATATTGCTGCGAGCGCCGAAATTCGTCTCGATCATCTGGCCTTGAGGGCCGCCGCCACCCGGGGGCTGGCTGGTCCAAAGGCGCATTTCGTCATTTTCGGCATGCACTGCACTGCTCCACAGCAAGGCGAACAAGGTCGCTGCTCCGATGAGGCTCCGACGAGTCATCATCCGGCATATCTCCGTAGGTAAAAATGCAATCGGACGGGCATGTTTCCCGGCGATTTACTAATATTCATTGAAGGCCGCGTGACAAATGCCATCTTTCGCGGCGACGCTGTTCCGCCCCATCAAGGCCAAGAAATCATCGCGGTGTACCACCCCTGCCACAGTTTTGCCGGTTCAGAGGCCCGTAAAGACATCTGAGCAGCGTTTCCTCGTCGGTTCGGTAAGGTTATGCTGGACGCTCCTTTCTTATGTGAATCGGATAATTTCATGACCGAAACTGTTGTGGACCGCCTTTTTCGCTATGTCGTGATCGACACGCAGTCAGACCCGACCTCCTCAAGCCAGCCGTCAACGGAAAAGCAGAAGGACCTGGGTCGGCTGCTGGTGAGCGAATTACTGTCTTTCGGGCTCGATGATGCCCATCTCGACGAGCATGGCAATGTCTACGCCACGATCCCCGGCAATACGGAAAAGACCGTGCCGGTGATCTGCTTTTGCTCGCACATGGACACCGCACCGGATTTCACCGGGACCAATGTCAAACCGCAGATCGTGAAAAACTATCAGGGTGGCGATATCCGGCTGACGGGCGACACCAGCCAGGTGATCCGCGTTTCCGACAACCCGGAACTCGCTCACCAGATCGGTCACGACATCGTCACGACGGATGGCACCACACTGCTGGGCGCCGACGACAAGGCCGGCATCGCCGAAATCATGACCGCCGCCCGCTTCCTCATCGACAACCCCGACATAAAGCACGGCACCATCAAGATCCTGTTCACGACGGACGAGGAGATCGGCCGTGGCGCCGACAAGGTCGACCTGACAAAACTCGGCGCGCAATTCGCCTATACGCTCGATGGCAGTACCGTGGGTGAGATCGAAAACGAGACCTTCTCCGCCGATGGCGTGGAGATCGCCATCACCGGCGTCGCCATCCATCCCGGCACCGCCAAGGGCAAGATGGAGAATGCCATCAAGATCGCAAGCGACATTGTCGCCCGCCTGCCACGCGACATCACACCGGAAACGACCGAAGGCCGCGAAGGCTTCATCCACCCCACCGGCATTTCAGGCTCGATGGACAGCGCCCGGATCAGCCTGATCATCAGGGACTTCGAGGAAGAGGGCCTCAAGACCAAGGAGGCACTGCTGGAGGACATCACCCGCGAAGTGATGACGGCCTATCCCGGCTCAAGCTACAGCTTCAAGGTCCGCGAGCAGTATCGCAACATGAAGGTGGTGCTGGACCGGCATCCGGAACTCATGGCCAATCTGGAGGAAGCCACGCGCCGCGTCGGGCTCACGCCCAAGCTGACCAGCATCCGCGGCGGCACGGACGGTTCGCGCCTGTCTTTCATGGGCCTGCCCTGCCCGAATATCTATACCGGCGGCCACGCCTATCACTCGCCGCTGGAATGGGTCAGCCGCCAGGACATGGAAATCTCGGTCAAGACCATCGTCGAACTGGTGAAGATCTGGGAGGAACGGGCGACGGCCTGATCCGCCCCATGCTGAAAGGAAACCATGTCCGACGATCCCTTCGATCTCCAGCGCTTCGTGACCGCGCAGGACGCCGTCTGGTCCTCGGTCTTGCGCGAGCTGAAGGCAGGCCGAAAAGCATCCCATTGGATGTGGTTCGTCTTCCCGCAAATCAAGGGGCTCGGCTCCAGCCCGACAGCGATCGCTTATGGGATTTCATCACTGGCCGAAGCGCAGTCCTATCTGCAGCATCCCGTCCTGGGAAACCGCCTGCGCGAATGCTGCGATATCCTGCTCGACCTTGACGGAGTTACGGCCGAAATGGTTTTCGGCTACCCCGACGTCTTGAAGCTCAAATCATGCCTCACGTTGTTTGCCAACGCCGACCTGCGGGAGGAGCGCTTTACGGCCTTGCTGAACAAATTCCATGCGGGCGAAAGGGATGAACTAACCGTTGCCAGCCTTGTCCGACAGTAGAAGCTCACCCACATAATCAAGTCAGGCTGGACATCCGCATTTCCTGCCACCGAAACTCGCCATGACCTCAGCTTGCGATCCCAACGAAAATCAATCATCCACATCCTTTGCTGGATCCTGCAACTCGTGCTGCAACTCGCTCCAGAGGAGAAAATACATAGGAGAACCGGCGTCTCGGATCACGTCGAACGACCCATACGATTTAGCCATCAATAGGATTGCAATCGACCAAACATTTACCGCGAAAAAAGCAACACCTGTTATCGAAGAACTTAAAAGCATCAAGAACAATAAATTGGAAAATCCGGAATCATCGATGGGGCCGTCTCCAAATACAGAGACGCCCAGTATTATAGTAAAAGCAAAAACAGCAATGCAGCAAAAAAATCCGCAGACTGCGACAATTCTTGGCATCCTTTGATTCCCAAACTGCACGCGGCCATAGATGATACATCCATGTGCGCAACGGATAACCTATTTATTCCGCCGCAGACGCCATATCCGTTCCATCACCCGGAGCGTCGGCCGCACCTGGTGCCGTCTCGACCTGCATGTCCGGGAAGGCGACGATGCGCTTTCCGGAAAAATCCGTATGCACCACCACCAGGCCCTGTTCCTCGAAATAGCCGAGCAGGCGGCGCGCGCGGCGGGCGGAATGTGTGCCGTAGGCCCGAGCAATCTGCTGGTCGGAGGGACAGGGCTCGCCCTTGATCGCCGCTTTCGCCACCAGCAGGAACACGCCCTGAAGGTCATCCGACACCCGAGACGAAAGGTCCAGCGCCATGGCCCAGGTCTCACCGGAAGCCGTCTCCTCGTCCACGCCGGACCGGGAAATGGCCATGCGCCGACGAAACTCGCCCATCGACATCGGTGGACCGGGCACGCGGCGCATGCGGGCGCGAACCAGGAATTCCTGATAGAGCACCGAATCGGTGCGATAGCCGGCCTGGGGATCGGACAGGATTTCCTGCAGCACGGCCACCAGCCGCTCCTCACGCTCCTCGGCGGAGAGTTCCGGCGCGGAGGCACGCGGGGCGATGACCACCCCTTCGTCAGATGCGACAGGCGTCGAGCGCGACAATTCGGCCAGAATATCCGTGGTGGGGCGTGGGGCGGGCGGCGCACGGCGCACGATCGGCCGGGCAAACTCTTCCGGATCCGGCGTGAAGATCAGGTCTTCGACATCCTGAGGCGCATCCGGTAGCGGCATCAGCTTCGGTGAAGATGACCGCGCCGAGGTCTCGACATTGCCGATGACGATCGGCAGCGGCCGCCGCGACAAGGCCGGCCCCAGGGCCACGAAATTACCGCGCTTCAGGTCACGGAACATCTCCGCCTGACGCCGATCCATGCCAAGCAGGTCCGCTGCACGGGCCATGTCGATATCAAGGAAGGTGCGGCCCATCAGGAAGTTCGAGGCCTCAGCGGCCACGTTCTTGGCAAGCTTCGCCAGTCGCTGCGTAGCGATCACACCGGCAAGGCCGCGCTTACGGCCACGGCACATCAGGTTGGTCATGGCGCCCAATGACATCTTGCGCGCGTCTTCGGACACATCGCCGCCGACGGAGGGCGCAAACATCTGCGCCTCGTCGACCACCACGAGCACGGGATACCAATAGTCGCGATCCGCATCGAACAGCCCGTTGAGAAAGGCAGCCGCCGCCCGCATCTGCTGTTCGATATCGAGCCCCTCGAGCGTCAGCACGCAGGACACCCTGTGGCGGCGGATGCGGTCGGCAATGCCGGCGAGCTCTGCTTCCGTGCGTTCGCCATCCACGACCACATGGCCGTATTTGTCCGAAAGCGTCACGAAGTCGCCTTCCGGATCGATGATGACCTGCTGCACCCACTGGGCCGACTGCTCCAGCAATCGCCTCAGAAGGTGGGATTTTCCGGAACCGGAATTGCCCTGCACCAGAAGACGCGTCGCGAGCAGTTCCTCGATATCGAGCTTGGCCGGCGCGCCGCCCGAGACCGTTCCCATATCGATTCCGACCTGCACCTGTTGCACCTCTTCCAATGACATGACGGATCGAGACTCGTCATCACCGAGCTGTTTAGCAAATAAATGACGGAGAGCGGCAATGAAAGCCGCCTCCATCAACAGGCAATTCTGCACTTCATCCGCGAGAGTGATCGCAATGACCGCGAAAATCGCAGAGCCAGCACCGACGCGAGCAGTGGCTCGCGCCGGTGCGGGCTGGTAAACCGCTACAGCCTGATATCCCAGACGGAAAATCGCGGCGGCAGCAACAGATCGTCAACCTCTGCCACACCGATATCCCTCCGCATTCGGTTGGACATGTGGCGCAGCGAATTGTTTTGCCTGCGGCGCCGGAAGGCAACGCCCAGCAAAGCAAGACTCGTGCCCCAGACACCGAATTTCTGGCAAAGCTCGTCCAATGCCGCGTCAAGCGGCTCGACAACTATGGATTGTTCTTGATGCATGACTTTTCATGCCCGGTGCCACGCGGCAGCCAGGCCCTCTGATCGAATGAAAAATGAAAAGGACGCAGACCTAGGAACACGCGTCAGCGCGAACAGAACCTGCGGTTACAGCTTGAGAAAAGATGCCAAGTGGCTAGAAAGCCGAACGAATTCGTTCAGCGGGTGGTTCGCGATAGACCTGCACCGGATGCAATGGTCATGGAACCGTGTCCACCGGATCGGCGTGCAAGCACATAAACAATAGTCATGTTACGCCTCCCAAGGGTTGATCAGTGGACGACGCAGAGAATTACACAGCGCCGAGGCGGCGGCAAGCCCGCAATTCGCGATTGCAGACACAATGTCGCATCTGTGGCCATCGCGCAACACTGACCGCGATCGACGAACCATCAGGCGCGGCCAGTGGAAGCAGGAGGAAACCAGACGGGAGACTGGAAGGCTACAGTGAGCCTTCCTCTATCGGCGTAACCAGCAATTTGTCGATGCGTCGTCCGTCCAGGTCGATCACCTCGAAGCGCCAGCCGCCGGTTTCGAAATACTCGCCAAGCTCAGGAATACGCTTGAGCCCAGCAATGACATAGCCAGCCACAGTCGTGTAGTCAGGATCGCTATCGACCGGCACGCGGATCTGCTCGACAAATTCGTCGATCGGCATCCAGCCGGCGACCAGATAGGAGCCATCCTCACGCCGAACAAGATGAGGTTCCTCAGCCTCATGCTCGACAAACACGCCCGTGATGGCTTCGAGGATATCACCTGATGTGATGATGCCTTCGAAATGGCCGTATTCGTCATAGACCAGAACCATATGCAGCGGCGAAGCGCGCATGGCCTGGATGATGTCGATCGCACCCGCCAGATCGGAAACGATCGGCACTTCCGCGACGACGCTGCGCAGATCCACATTCGGGTCCTGCGATATGGCGTTGTAGAAATGCTTGACGAACAGGACGCCGATAATCTCGTCCGAATGCCCATCACGCACCGGCAGGCGCGAATGCTGGGTCTCCCGCAGGGTCTCCTTGATCTCATCAAGGCTGTCGTGAACGTCAATAACTTCAACATCGCGACGCGGCGTCATCAAACCACGGGCTGTGCGGTCTGCAAGCCGCATGACGCCAGAGATCATCGCGGACTCGCCGGTCTCGATCACGCCGGCACTTTGCGCCTCGGCCAGAACAGAGCGAATTTCCTCGTCGGTCACCGTGCCGGCCGATTCGCCCTTCTGGCCGAGCAGGCCCAGGACGAGACGACCGGAGTTATCGAGCAGCCACACCAGCGGCGCGGCAATGCGGGACAGCAGGCGCATCGGGCCGGCAATCCGTGATGCCACCGCCTCGGGGTTCCGCAGCGCAATCTGCTTGGGCACAAGTTCGCCGACGATCAGCGAAAGATAGGTAATAAGAACCACGACGGAGCCGACGCCCAAGGCGTCCGCAACGCCATCGGAAAGGCCTTGGGTCTCCAGCCACTGGGTAAGGCGCAAGCCGAGCGTCGCACCAGAGAATGCGCCGGACAGAACGCCCACGAGGGTAATGCCGATCTGAACTGTTGAGAGAAAGCGGCCTGGCTCCTCGGACAGGCTGATGGCCACGGCTGCACCACGATTGCCCTGTTCGGCGAGAACCTTCAGCCTGGCAGGACGGGAAGAAACAATGGCCATTTCAGACATGGCCAGAACACCATTAACGACGGTTAGAAAAACAACGATCAGTATTTCAGCGAACACGAGAGTTCCAAAGCTCCATTTGTTCGCCCGAAAGCGAACCCGGCCTCGTGTCTAGCACACCGCCCCGCGACTTTCCAAATGAGCCACGGCAATTTTACCGCAAGAGGAGACGAATTTCGCTTCAACCTGCGGCTATTCTTGGTTCAGACCGTTCGCATACCAAAACCCTGCATCAGCCTGCGGGTGGAGAAGTCAGGACGGCCTGAGGTAAAGACGGCCCGATCAAACTCCTCCGGATGATCCTCCATATCGGAGGCCGGCACGAGCCGGCGCGCCTGGCGCGCAATGGCTTCCGCGGGATCGAGCCAATCAACCGGCCACGGCGCCAGCCTGCGAAAAACATTGGCGAGGAACGGATAGTGCGTGCAGGCCAGCACGACGATGTCAGTCTTCAGCCCGTCCTTCTCAACGAAGCAGGGAGCGATCTCCGCAAGGATGTCCGCATCGGCCACGGCATCGCCCCGGATATAGGCCTCGGCCATGCGCGCGAGGTTTTCCGAGCCGACGAGCCGGACGTGACACTGGGAGGCGAACGACTGGATCAGATCACGGGTATAGGCCCGTCGAACGGTTCCGGGCGTTGCCAGCACCGAGACAAGGCCGGACCGGGTGCGCTCGGCCGCAGGCTTGATCGCCGGCACGGTGCCGATGAAGGGCACGCCGTGAAAGGCGGCACGCAGGTCGGCGCCCACGAGCGTAAAGGCGGTATTGCAGGCGACGATAACAGCTTCGGGACGATACCGCTCCAGCAAGTCCCCCATAAGCGTGACGATACGCTGCTTGAGCGGCTCCTCATCCCAGCCGCCATAGGGAAATCCCGCATCATCCGCCACATAGATGAAGCCACGCTCCGGCATGAGGACCCTCGCCTCCCGCAGCACCGTCAGGCCGCCGATGCCGCTGTCGAAAACCAGCACCGGCCTCCCATCACTCATGATCGGCTCCGCCATCCAGTTCGGCGTTCTCCGCGTCAAACTCGTCCAACGGCGCACCACTGCCACGAGGCCGCTTGCGGGAAAACCGGTCGAGGGAAGATATCACGCCGCGCATGACGCCAATTTCCTGGGAGGTGAAGGCCCTGCGAGACAGGACGGCCCTCAAGTTGTCCACCATCTTCGGCTTTTTCGGGGCCGGCCGGAAATAACCGCGCGCGTCAAGCGCCTCCTCGATATGCTCGAACAGGCCCACCACCTGGTCCTTGGTCGCCGGCATCTGGTCGACCGCCTGGAACGGCGTCGCCTCCAGATCCTCCATGCCGGATTTCATCCATTCATAGGACATCAGCAGCACGGCTTGGGCGATGTTGAGAGAGGCAAAGGCGGGGTTGACCGGGAAGGTGACGATTTCGTCGGCCAGCGCCACCTGCTCGTTCGACAAGCCGGATTTTTCGCGGCCAAACAGGATGCCGGTTTTCTCCCCCGCACGAAACCGCTGCCGCAGCGTTCCCGCCGCCGTTACGGGCGAACGCACGGCCTTGAACCCGTCGCGTTGCCGGGCCGTCGTCGCATACACGAAGTTGAGATCGGCGATCGCCTCTTCCAGCGTCGCGAAGACCGTCGTCTGCTCGATCACGTGGTTCGCATTGGATGCCGCCGACCGGGCCTTCTCGCTAGGCCAGCCATCCCGGGGATTGACCAGCCGCAGTTCGAACAGGCCGAAATTGGCCATCGCGCGCGCGACCATGCCGATATTCTCGCCAAGCTGCGGCTCGACCAGAATGATCGCCGGCCCCTCGGCCAGAAGTTCCCGTTCGCTATTGGTGCCAGCCATGACCTGCCCTTTTGAAAATCCGCGGTCCCATTGGCACAAAAACGGGGAGATTCAAAGGGCGTCAGTGCAAGCGTCGCACTATTGCGCCGGCGCGCCGGCACTCATCAGGTCGACATTGCTTTTCACCAGATCGGCAAAACGCGCTTTCACCGATGTCGACATCTGCCCCTTGTTGTAATCGGCATTCCAGAAATTATCGATCACATAACGTCCGTCTTCCTGGATGACGTGGAAGTACAGCGCCGGCTTCGTCATGTCAGGCTTGTTGCCCCAGCAGGATGAAACGTCGAAGAAAACCTCGACCGGCGTCACATCAGCGTTCGGTTTGCCGGCGACGATCTTGAGGCCCTTCATCTCGCAGGGATCCTGGCTGACGACCACCTCGTCCTGGCCGGTCATCATGCCGCCCATGTCGAGGAGTTCGTCGCTGAGTGCAGCCATGCGATAGGTCTGGACGAAGCTCAGGCTGTAGATCGATTGCAAAAGGACCTCGTCATAATAGCCATTTGCCTCGCTATTGCCCTCGATACCGTCAGCCACATTCATCAGGGTGACAACCGGATCGGTTGGCCCGGCGGCATGCGCCGCGCCGGCAGTCAACACCATCATGAGGACCAGCGACCGAAGGCTCATTGCGCATTCTCCTTTAGGGCTTGATGTATGCGTGTCGCAGGCCGGCATTACCGGGCGAGCGGTTGCAGCAGTGCTCTTAAAGAGTCGCGACCCACAAACTGTATGTCATCGATAAAGAATCGTTTTTCGCCGACCTCGTCGTCTTCCTGCACAAGCCGATATGTGACTTCGGTCACATCGTTCTTGCCCTCATACTCTCCGTCGTAGCACCAGCTAGCCTTGAACCGCACCTTGATGACGGTGACATCAGCTATTGTTTGTGGCGCATCATAGGTCACGTCCTTGGGCACGCAGCTTTCCTGCCCGCCCAGCACAGGATCGTGGTCGAACAACATGATGTCGTGTTCCTTGCGAAGCGCGATCAAGGCCTGCGCATAGGCATCAACGAACCCCTCGCTGAAATAGTTGAGAAGCATGCTGGCGGAAAAGTATTCGCTATAGACGGCGTCGGATGCCGACTCCACTCCGGCATTGTAGCTCGCCATGTCCACGAGAGTTTTCACCGGCTCGACCGGCTCGTTTGCCTTGGCAGGCAGACCCGCGACTATGGCGATAACAGATGCCTTAAGGAAAGTCCTGAGCATATTCATGGGCAGGCCTCAGCAGACAGGTTCCGACGCGTGGTCATTGAGTCGCGATCTTTCTCAATTCGTCCTTGAACGACTCACCGGAATTCCCGTCGACGACCACATACATGTCATCGATCACGGCCCGGCCGCGTTCCTTGACAACGTGGAACAACAGCACCCGGTCTTCCAGATTGGCCGGGTCATCGCCCAGGCATTTGCGGTTGTTGAACAGCGCCACGATCTGGCCGTCGCCATCATCCTCGACGCGGATGTTCTCGAAGGGGCAACCATCCTGGCCGCCGGCGATCGGATCGTAATCGAAGGGCGAGCCCGTGGTCTGCCCCTCCGGCGGATCATAGGCGGGGAACTTGGAGGCCTCGCGATAGGCAGCCGCAAAATCGGCGCTGAAAAGACGAGAAAGTCGTTTCTCGTCAAAGACATCTTCGGAGGTCGGATTGTTTTCCCGCCAGTTGCCGGCCGCAACGTTGATGAACTCCTTGACCGGCGTGGTCATATCGGCAGCGAAGGCCGGGGCCATGGTGAGGCCGGTAGCGAGGACGACGGCGGCGGCGAAGAGCTTCATGTCTGGGCATCCTGGAAGGCTGGTATTTTGCGCATGGCAATTTAGCCGAGGGGCGGCAAACCGCAAGGGCGGCAAAACGCCGGCGATACGGCCAAAGTTGGTATGACTTTGTCAATGAAAACGGGTTAGAGCGGAGCCTGCGCGCTTTCCGTTCCCGAAGCGGAATGCTATAGGCGCTGCCAGACAAGAAACAGGGACCCTCATCCCTCCCCCAAGCTGCGAGGATACCAATGGAAAAGATCAAGGTTGCCAACCCCGTCGTCGATCTCGACGGTGACGAGATGACCCGCATCATCTGGCAGTTCATCAAGGACAAGCTGATCCTGCCCTATCTTGACCTTGAGATCGAGTATTACGACCTTTCGGTTGAAAATCGCGACGCAACCAATGACCAGGTCACCGTGGACGCAGCACATGCGATCAAGAAGCATGGTGTGGGCATCAAGTGCGCGACCATCACGCCGGACGAAGCCCGCGTGAAGGAATTCAACCTCAAGCAGATGTGGAAGAGCCCGAACGGCACGATCCGCAACATCCTGGGCGGCGTCATCTTCCGCGAGCCGATCATCTGCAAGAACGTCCCGCGCCTGGTTCCCGGCTGGACCCAGCCGATCGTCGTCGGCCGTCACGCTTTCGGCGACCAGTACAAGGCAACCGACTTCAAGTTCCCCGGCAAGGGCAAGCTCACGATCAAGTTTGTCGGTGAAGACGGCCAGGTCATCGAGAAGGACGTGTTCGACGCCCCCAGCGCCGGCGTTGCCATGGCCATGTACAACCTCGACGAATCGATCCGCGAATTCGCTCGTGCCTCGATGATGTACGGCCTGATGCGCAAGTGGCCGGTCTACCTGTCGACCAAGAACACCATCCTCAAGGCCTATGACGGCCGCTTCAAGGACATCTTCGAAGAGGTCTACCAGACCGAATTCAAGGCCAAGTTCGACGAAGCCAAGATCACCTATGAACACCGCCTGATTGACGACATGGTCGCCTCCGCTCTCAAGTGGTCCGGCGGTTATGTCTGGGCGTGCAAGAACTACGACGGCGACGTCCAGTCCGACACCGTTGCCCAGGGCTTCGGCTCGCTCGGCCTGATGACCTCGGTCCTGCTGTCGCCCGATGGCCGCACCGTAGAAGCCGAAGCGGCCCACGGCACCGTGACCCGCCACTACCGCCAGCACCAGAAGGGTCAGGAAACCTCGACCAACTCGATCGCCTCGATCTTCGCCTGGACCCGTGGCCTCGCACACCGCGCCAAGCTGGACGACAACGCCGCACTGGCCAAGTTCGCCACCACGCTGGAAACCGTTTGCGTCGATACCGTCGAAGCCGGCTACATGACCAAGGACCTGGCGCTTCTGATCGGCCCGGACCAGCCGTGGCTCTCGACCACCGCCTTCCTCGACAAGGTCGACGAAAATCTCAAGGCTGCCATGGCTGCCTGATAGCCAAATCAGGATCGAAGTTGAGGGCCACCCTTGCCATGCAGGGGTGGCCTTTTTCGTGGCTGGTTTGAGCGCGCCGGCAATCAGACACGCATGCAGAGTCACGTGATGACTGCAGCCAAAGGCACGTCACGTCCGGTAGAACAACGCCGCCGGGCACCCACCGACGCAATTGATGATCGCGATGCTCGTGAAATATGAGCAGGACCGGGATAGCCTGCCTTTCGGACAGACCTAGACGAGGCGAACGGCAGCGACGCCTGAGAGCGCCGACTGCGGCGGGGTGGCTGTCAGGGCGCCCAGCGCTTCTGCGGCCCGGTCGACACCATCCGCAGCGCGGATGACGGTCACCCGGTCACGCCCGCTGCGTTTCGACATGTAGAGCGCATGGTCTGCGACGCCCATGGCCAGTTCCATCGAGCCCTCGGCCAGCAGGTCCGCGCAAGCGCCCATGCTGACGGTGAAACCGAACGAACCGCGGTCGGTCTCCACACGTCCCATGGAAATCTTCGACCTGAGTTTTTCGCACCAGCCGGCAACCTGCTCTTCGCTATGGCGGGGCAGCCACAGCGCGAATTCCTCACCCCCGATCCGTCCGAAGATCATCTGCGGCGATAGTTCCAGCTCGACCCAGCGGCAGAAGGTGGAAAGGGCAGCATCCCCAGCAGGATGGCCGTAACTGTCATTGATACGCTTGAAGTGATCCAGATCGACAAGCACCAACGCGCCACCACCAGCAGCCATCGAAACCTGGGAGCGGGCCAGGAATGCGCGGCGATTGAGGATGCCCGTCAGCGGATCCGATTCAGAGGCGGCGCGATAGGCGCGCTCCACGCGCTCCCGGACCAAGACGAAAATCGCCATGCCGGCGAACAGGGCATGTACGTAAAGTTCAAACGTATAATAGCCGAACCAGCCGGCCGGCGAAAAGCTGTCGGTTTCCTTGAGCGGCCGATAATAGGCCAGGGGAATGCGGGATAGATAGACAAGCGCGTGGGAGGCAAAGAACCAGATGACCGCATGCCGGGCCATCGACGCCTCGGCGAGGCGGCCTTTCCAGCCGGTATGGGCGATGACCACCGACAGCACGCTGACCATCACGGAAACCAAGACAATGCGTGCATTGATATCGTTGGTGAAGGCCGGAACACCGAAATACAACACGCCCCAGATCATCGGGGCCGGCAAGGCCAGCCACGCATGCGGCCGCCTTCCATCAAAAGCCCGCAGGCCGACCAGGAACAGGCCGGGGCTCGCCACAGCGAACAGATTGCCAAGGCCGATCGAAAACCATGCAGGGGCGACGTTGCGGAAGGCCAGGAAGAAGATGCCGATGGAACCGATCCAAAATGCGGCAGACCAGCTCAGCAGGTCCAACCGGTGCCGCTCCTTGACCCACATGGCCGTCACGAAGGTGGCGACGATTGCCGAGCCCGTGAAGAAGCAGAGCATCAGGGTCGGAATATGAAAAAGCTCTATCAACACCAAAGCCCTACGCAGAACGCCAATTTTCTAACAGCGAACGCTGAATAAATCGCAAAGATGAAACCCGGCCAGCATCACGGGCTCCATGTCGAACGGGTCCATAAAGCGTGTCGCGATCTTTCAGATCCGCTCTCGAAGCTTTATTCTCGTGTATTTTCAGTCTGTCGCGCAAAACCGCTCCACAGTTTTGCGCGACATGCCCTAGAGATCGCAGACCCGCGCAATCTCCTGTTGGCTCGAAACGATTACCACCGAGCCTCATCTCTGCCGGCATTCAAGCGGCTGCCAAGGGGCGGCGATAGACTGCCACCCGCCTGCCAAAATTAGCCAGCCATGGCGCGTGATATCGCAGCGATCGCTGCCTCTGCCTGCGCACCGTCAGGGCCGCCGGCTTGGGCCATGTCGGGGCGGCCACCGCCGCCCTTGCCGCCGAGCGCTGCAGACGCAACGCGAACTAGATCCACAGCGCTGAAGCGGGACACCAGATCCTGGCTGACAGCGACAACGGCACTGGCCTTACCATCGGCAGCGACCGCGATCAGCGCCACGACGCCCGATTCGATCCCGGCCATGCTATCATCGGCCAGACCCTTCAAGTCCTTGGGCTCGACACCTTCCAGAACGCGGCCAACGAACTTGACGCCTGCCACCTCGGCTACAGCGGGCTGTCCACCGCCCTGACCGCCACCCATGGCGAGCTTGCGCTTGGCATCAGCCAGTTCGCGCTCCAGGCGGCGACGCTCCTCCACCATGGTCTCGACGCGCGACACGACGTCACCCGGCTGCACCTTCAGCGAGGTGGCAAGCGCCTTGATGCGCTCGTCCTGCTCCGCAAGATAGGCACGGGCGCCTTCGCCGGTCACCGCCTCGATGCGGCGCACGCCGGCACCCACGGCACTGTCGGAGAGAAGGCGGACCAGGCCGATTTCACCCGTCGCCGAAACATGGGTGCCACCACACAATTCAACCGAATACGGCTTGCCGGACTTCGCGCCCGAAATGCCGGTGCCCATCGACACCACGCGAACCTCGTCGCCGTATTTTTCGCCGAACAGCGCCATCGCGCCCTCAGCGATCGCATCGTCGACGCTCATCAGACGGGTTGTCACCGTGCCATTCTGCAGGACGATGGCATTGGCCATGTCCTCGACAATCTTCAACTCCTCGCCCGAGATCGGCTTGGGATGGGAAATGTCGAAACGCAGGCGGTCCGGCGTGACCAGCGAGCCCTTCTGCGCCACATGGGTGCCGAGCAATTCACGCAGGGCCTCGTGGATGAGATGGGTGGCCGAGTGATTTGCCCGGATGCGCGACCGGCGTGCGTGGTCAACCGTCAGAGAAACGGCATCGCCGACCTTGACGCTGCCCTGGCGCACCACCGCCTGGTGAACGAACAGCCCCTCGCCCTTCTTCTGGGTATCGGTTACCTCGATCGAAACCGAATCTCCGGAGATCGTGCCGCTATCGCCGACCTGTCCACCGGATTCGCCGTAGAATGGGGTCTGGTTGACGATGACCTGAATCTGATCCCCTTCGGACGCGGCGTCCACCGATACGCCATCGCGCACGATGGCCTGCACCTGCCCTTCGGCCGTCTCGGCACTGTAACCCAGGAATTCCGTGGCCCCGAGACGCTCCTTCAGTTCGAACCAGATCGTTTCGGTCGCCTTGTCCCCGGAACCAGCCCAATGGGACCGCGCCTCGGCCTTCTGCCGCTGCATCGCGTCGTTGAAACCGGTGATATCGACGCCGATGCCACGCGCACGCAGCGCATCCTGCGTTAGGTCCAGCGGGAAGCCATAGGTGTCGTACAGCTTGAAGACGGTTTCGCCATCGAGCGTATCGCCCTTGGAGAGATTGGAGCTGGCATCCGACAGCAGGGACAGGCCGCGTTCAAGTGTCTTGCGGAAACGGTTTTCCTCAAGCTTCAGCGTCTCCGAGATCAACGGTTCGGCGCGCACCAGTTCGGGATAGGCACGACCCATCTGCTGCACCAGAACCGGCAGGAGCCGGTAGATCAGCGGCTCGCGCGAGCCAAGCAGTTCGGCATGGCGCATGGCACGGCGCATGATGCGGCGAAGCACATAGCCACGGCCTTCATTCGATGGAAGAACGCCGTCCGCGATGAGGAAGGCGGAGGACCGCAGATGGTCGGCGATGACGCGGTGGCTGGCGCGGCGCTCGCCTTCAGCCTTCACCCCCGTCAGTTCCACGGACGCCTCAATGAGAGCGCGGAACAGATCGGTATCATAGTTGTCATGCTTGCCCTGCAACAGCGCCGCTACGCGCTCCAGGCCCATGCCGGTATCGATCGAAGGCCGCGGCAGGTTGATCCGCTCTTCCTTGGTCACCTGCTCATACTGCATGAAAACCAGGTTCCAGATCTCGATGAAGCGGTCACCATCTTCCTCGGGCGAGCCTGGAGGTCCGCCCCAGATATGGTCGCCATGGTCGTAGAAAATCTCCGAGCACGGGCCGCAAGGGCCGGTATCGCCCATCGCCCAAAAATTGTCGCTCGTGGGGATGCGGATGATGCGATCGTCCGTGAGTCCGGCGATCTTCTTCCACAGTCCGAATGCCTCATCATCGGTATGATAGACGGTCACCAGCAGGCGGTTGCGGTCGATGCCGAACTCCTTGGTGATCAGGTTCCAGGCGAGTTCGATCGCCCGTTCCTTGAAATAGTCGCCGAAGGAAAAGTTTCCGAGCATCTCGAAAAACGTGTGATGGCGGGCGGTGTAACCGACATTATCGAGGTCGTTGTGCTTTCCGCCGGCGCGCACGCATTTCTGGGCGGTCGCTGCGGTAGTGTATGGGCGGTGTTCCAGGCCGGTGAAGACATTCTTGAACTGCACCATGCCCGCATTGGTGAACATCAAGGTCGGGTCATTGCGTGGCACAAGTGGGCTCGATGCGACAGTCTCGTGCCCATTGGCCTTGAAGTAGTCGAGAAAGGTCGACCTGATATCATTAACGCCGCTCATGTCATGCCCTCAATGCCGCCGGAAACCGGATAATCTTCAAAACCACTGGCTTTTATCGTCCGCCACGGAACCTGTCCAGCCAAGGAACAGAAAACCGGCCACACATCTTGCGATGCATGGCCGGTTCCAAATTTCCGAACCGGAAAAAACCGATTACGCGTCGTCGGCGCCATCGCCGTCATTGGCATCGGGACCGCCGTTCTGCAGGAAGCGCTCGGCGATCAGGCCGGCATTCTGACGCAGAGCCAGTTCGATCTCCTGTGCCAGGGCCGGATTGTCCCGCAGGAAAATCTTTGCGTTTTCGCGGCCCTGCCCCAGGCGCTGGCTGTTGTAGGAGAACCAGGCACCCGACTTCTCGACGATGCCGGCCTTCACGCCCAGATCCACCAGTTCCCCGGTCTTCGACACGCCTTCGCCATACATGATGTCGAATTCGACCTGCTTGAAGGGCGGTGCCATCTTGTTCTTGACCACCTTCACGCGGGTCTGGTTGCCAACCACCTCTTCCCGATCCTTGACCGCGCCGATGCGGCGGATGTCGAGACGAACAGACGCATAAAACTTCAGCGCATTACCGCCCGTCGTGGTTTCCGGAGAGCCGAACATCACGCCGATCTTCATGCGGATCTGGTTGATGAAGATCACCATGCAATTCGACTTGGAGATCGACGCCGTCAGCTTGCGCAGCGCCTGGCTCATCAGGCGCGCCTGAAGACCCGGCAGGCTGTCGCCCATTTCACCTTCGATTTCCGCGCGCGGCGTCAGGGCCGCAACCGAATCGACCACCAGAACATCGATTGCGCCGGAGCGCACCAGCGTATCGGTAATCTCCAACGCCTGTTCGCCGGTATCGGGCTGGGAGATCAGGAGGTTCTGCAGGTCGACCCCCAGCTTGCGGGCATAGACCGGATCGAGCGCGTGCTCGGCGTCGACAAAAGCGCAGATGCCGCCCTTCTTCTGGGCCTCCGCGATCGTCTGCAGCGCGAGCGTCGTCTTACCCGAGCTTTCCGGACCGTAGATTTCGATGATACGTCCCTTCGGCAAGCCGCCAATGCCGAGCGCGATATCGAGGCTCAGGGAGCCCGTGGAGACCGTTTCCGTCTCGACCGCCGTCTCGTTGGCGCCGAGCTTCATGATCGAGCCCTTGCCGAAGGAGCGCTCGATCTGAGAGAGAGCCGCTTCCAATGCCTTGCTTTTATCCACCGATTTGTCCTCTACCAGCCGCAACGTATTCTGAGCCATTGGGTCCACCTTTAGGTTATTGAAGCCGCACAAGCAATGAAGCAGCTGATGTCGGTTATGTACCGCTTTTGTTCTCATTTGGCAAGAGGCAATTAAGGCATTGCCTTGTCTACAAAATCCGGATCGTGTTCTTCTTTCGTTTTACGCCGACATCGACACCGCCTGCCCTGTGGAAAATCGCCTGCTACGCCTCGTCGGTCGTCGTCATGTCAATGATCGATTCGTCCCCTCTTGCCACCACGGATAGGTGCTCGATACGACCCAGGACAGCGACGCCGGCGCCCTTTGACGCTCCGGGTCCGCCATGCTCTTTATGGCAGCGGCGCCGGTGATTCTTCGGTCGGCCAAGGCAATGGGTTCAGGATGAGAATATTGTTGACCGGCGGGTCCGGCATGGTCGGCCGCAACATTCAGGAGCATGCGCGCGCGCAGGCCGTTGAGCTTGTCGCGCCAAGGCGGTCAGAGCTTGATCTTTCCGATGCCGCAGCGGTCGACGCCTATCTAGGGTCGCTGAAGCCCGATCTCATCATTCATGCTGCCGGAACGGTCGGCGGCATCGGCGCCAACATGGCAGCTCCCGTGCAGTTCCTCACCGACAATCTGACCATGGGCATCAATCTGATCATGGGCGCGCGCCGAGCCGGTGTCAGACGGTTGCTCAATATCGGCAGTTCCTGCATGTATCCACGCGCGGGCGAAAATCCGCTGCGGGAGGAAACCGTGCTGACCGGCGCGCTGGAGCCGACCAATGAGGGCTATGCCCTGGCCAAGATCGCCTGCGCCAAGCTCTGCACCTACATCGCGGAAGAGGATCCGGGCTTCCTCTATCGAACCATCATTCCCTGCAACCTCTATGGCCGGCATGACAAGTTCGACCCGCTGAAGGCGCATATGATCCCGGCCGTCATCGCCAAGATCCATTCTGCCGTCAATACCGGTGCCAGTACGGTGGAGATCTGGGGAGACGGCGAAGCGCGGCGCGAATTCATGTATGCCGGCGATCTGGCCGATTTCATCTTCGCCGCCATCGATCGCTTTGAAGACCTGCCGCAGGACATGAATGTCGGTATCGGCGTCGATCGCTCGATCAATGACTACTACCGGGAAATTGCCCGCATTCTCGGCTATCGCGGCGAGTTCGTGCACGACCTGAGCAAGCCATCGGGCATGCGCCGCAAGCTCGTCGACATCAGCAGGTTGAAGGCGTTTGGCTGGCAGGCCAGGACAGGTTTGGAACAAGGCCTGAGGGCTACGCTTGCCTTTTACGAAGACGGGAGAGGCCAATGATCGACTTGCCGCTGGCGACAGACACCTGGGACGAAAAGGAATATGCCGCGATCCAGCGGGTTGTGGACAGTGGCATGTTCAGCATGAGCGCCGAGGTCGCCACCTACGAGCAGCAGTTCGCCAGCTTTTTCGGCTCACGCCATGCGCTGATGGTCAGCTCCGGTTCGACTGCCAATCTGTTGATGGTCGCCGCTCTCTTCTACACCAAAAATCCCCGGTTGAAGCGCGGCGACGAGGTGATCGTTCCTGCGGTCTCCTGGTCGACCACCTATTTCCCCTTCCAGCAATATGGCCTGAAGCTGGTTTTTGTCGATATAGATCCGCTGACACTCAATATTGACCTGAAGAAACTCGAAGCCGCCGTCACCGACCGAACCCGCGCCATCTGCCTCGTCAACCTGCTTGGCAATCCCAATGATTTCTCTGCCATAAAGCGCATTGTCGGCAATCGCGGCATCACGATCCTGGAAGACAATTGCGAATCCATGGGCGCGACTTTTGGCGGCCGGCAGGCAGGCACCTTCGGCCTGATGGGGACGTTCAGCTCTTTCTACTCCCATCACATTGCCACAATGGAAGGCGGCTGCATCGTCACCGACGACGAGGAGATCTACCACGTGCTGCTGTCGCTGCGGGCCCATGGCTGGACCCGCAACCTGCCGAAGGTCAACCACGTGACGGGGGAGAAGAGCGACGATCCGTTCGAGGAATCGTTCAAGTTCGTTCTGCCGGGTTACAATGTCCGGCCGCTGGAAATGAGCGGCGCCATCGGTCAGGACCAGTTGCGCAAGCTGCCGGGTTTCATTGCGGCACGGCGAGAAAATGGCGTCCACTTCCAGGGCCTGTTTGCCGACCATCCCCATATCGCCATACAAAAGGAGACCGGGGAAAGTAGCTGGTTCGGCTTTGCGATGACGATCAAGCCGGACAGCCCGCTCACCCGTGCCGAGGTCATCGCCCGGCTGCGAGCCGAGAAAGTCGATGTCAGGCCGATCGTCGCCGGCAACTTCGTCAAGAATGCCGTCATCCGCTTCTTCGACTATGAGATCGCGGGAAGCCTTGATGCGGCCGAACGGGTCGATACCCACGGTTTCTTCATCGGCAACCATCAGGTCGACATCCGTCACAAGCTCGACCAGGTCCACGCCCTGCTGACGCAATGACGGGCGTTGCATCGCTCCATCTCGCCGTGACGCATTCGGCGAACCAAAAGGCCACAGCATGACCGGACCAATCCTCGTCTTTGGCGGCGCCCATATCGACCGCCGCGGGCGCGTCGATGGCACGACCGTGATGGGCGCCAGCAATCCCGGACGCTGGTTTGAGGAGCCGGGCGGCGGCGGCTTCAATGCCGCGCGAACGCTGAGCCGCCTGGGCCATTCCGTGCGGCTGATCGCGCCGCGCGGCGGTGATGCGGCAGGGGATGCCGTGTCGCTTGCGGCAGAGGCTGCCGGCATCGACGACCGGCCCGTCATCTTCCTGGACAGGGCGACCCCCAGCTATACGGCGGTGCTGGATGCCTCGGGTGATCTCGTGGTGGCCATTGCCGACATGGATCTCTACCGCCTGTTCACCCCGCGGCGTTTTCGCGTGCGTGCGGTGCGACAGTCGCTGGACGAGGCATCCATGGTCTTGTGCGACGCCAACTACTCAGCCGAAACGCTTATGGCGCTCGCCGAGGCAACGACGGCAAGAAAACTGCCGCTGGCTGCCATCGCCATCTCCCCAGCCAAGGTCGAACGCCTGCGGCCGGCGCTCGACCGTCTCTGGTTCCTGTTCATGAATGCCGCAGAGGCGGAAGCCCTTGCCGGCAGCCGCGCCCAAACCGTGGAAGATTGGCCCGGCCTGTTGCGAAAGACGGGGCTTCAGGCTGGCGTGGTCACCTCCGGTGGACGGGCTGCCATTGCCTTTCAGGGCGATCATGTGGTGAGGCTCGTGCCGCCGCCGATCGAAGGGGTCGAGGATGTCACCGGCGCCGGTGACGCCATGGCGGCCGGGATGCTTTCGGCCTTTCGCCAGGGCCTGACGCTGGCAGAGGCGCTACGGATGGGTACGGCCTCGGCAGCGCTGACCATCCAGTCAAACAATGCGACGGCAGAGAATATGACGGCGGACCTGCTCAAGACGACGATGGCTCTTGTTCCCCAGCCGGAAATATTGTCATGACTGGCAGACCATATCGAACGGAACCATCATGACCAGACCTGTCTCGCCATCGCTCCCAATCGTGTTTTCCCGCGAAGTCGCTGCCGCAAAGACGCGTGGTGCGCCCTTGGTCGCGCTGGAATCCACCATCATCACCCATGGCATGCCCTATCCCGGCAATCTGGAAATGGCGCGTAGCGTCGAGGCTATCGTCAGGGATGCCGGCGCCGTCCCGGCCACCATCGCCGTGATTTCGGGTGTGTTGCATATCGGGCTGGAACCCGAACAGATCGAACAGTTGACGCAACTGACCGGCGTGATGAAGCTGTCCCGGGCCGATCTCGCTTTTGCCATCGCCGAGCGCCGCCATGGCGCCACGACCGTGGCAGCTACCATGATTGCGGCATCCAGGGCCGGCATCTCCGTCTTCGCCACCGGCGGCATTGGCGGCGTTCATCGCGGCGCGGAAGAGAGTTTTGACATTTCCGCGGACCTGGAAGAGCTCGCTAGGACGTCGGTCATCGTGGTGTCCGCAGGCCCGAAGGCCATCCTCGATATCCCCAAGACGCTGGAAGTGCTGGAGACCCGCGGCGTGCCGGTCGTCACCTATGACAGCGAGGATTTTCCGGCCTTCTGGTCGCGCCAATCAGGGTTGAAAAGCCCTTTGTCTTTGGCTAGCCCGGCTGCAATTGCCAATTTCCAGAAGATGCGCAGCCATCTGGGGATTGATGGCGGCATGCTGATCGCAAATCCGGTGCCGGAAGACGACGAGATCGCTCGGGAGGAGATGGAGATCTATATCAGCCGCGCGCTGGCCAATGCCGATCGCGAGGGTGTGTCAGGCAAGACGGTTACGCCCTACCTCCTGGACAATATCTTCCATCTCACGGACGGGCGAAGCCTCAAGACGAATATCGCGCTGGTGCAGAACAACGCACGGCTAGCTGCAGAAATCGCCGTCGCCATGGTGTGATCCCATGACGGTGCATCTCCCGAATTCCTTGCGGGTCGGGCGATGCACGTGGATCACGTGATAAAGCCGCAGCGCAGAGCTTCGGCTACCGCTTGGTCCAGCGTCGAGACCTTTAGCTTCGAGCAGACCGAATTTGCGAGATAGAGCACGGTTCGGCCGGAAAGCCCAAGACGCCGGCCGATCTCGTGGGCTTCATGGCCCTGTGAGGCCAGCAGCAAGCATTCGATCTCCAGGCTGGTCAGCCCTGCATCGTCCCATTCCCGACGCATCTGGATCCGGCTAACGTGATGCAGCACCTGCACCGCAAGCACCGTCAGATGTTCAGCCACCTGAACCGGCAGCGGATCCCTCCGGCCGAAAAAGCTCAGGATACGGACAGGACCATCGACGGGCGCGATGTTGACATAGACACCGCGGTCGATGCCGTAGAGACCCAGGAGGTCGAGCAGCCTTTCATTCTTTCCGCTATCCGCCGGTTCCAACAGATGGTCGACTGTCCATTCCGTCAGCTGAGACCGGTTGACGAAACGCATCCTGGCCAATTCGTCCGATGTGTAGCCGATCGTATCAAACGTTTCGATAAAGGCATCCGGAAGATCCGTCAGCAGCAGCAAGTCACGCAGCGACCCGACAGCCGGGATCGGCGACTTGTAGACCTTGTAGAAACGAAAGCCGAAAGACGTGGCGATGCTCGAAATGACAGGACGCAGTGCCTCAAGGCTCTGGGCCTGCTGCAACTCGGCCATGGCCCTGTCCTGTATTTCAGCCCAGTTATGTGATTCTGGCATGCAGTTTTTGACCTGGCTGCACATGAAAGCCCGAGGGTCCCATGCGAGCACGCTTCATGCCGATCGCTCAAGGGGGCGAGAGGCAGCTTGCCTCTCGCGAACGAAAGTAGTCGACATATCCGATAGTTAGAAGCTTACGCGTGTTAGATGATGATTGTCAAATCAGCCATCGAGCATTTCCCGCACCGCGACCGCCAGTTGCTTCAGCGAAAACGGCTTGGGCAGGAAGCCGAACTTTGCGTCTGCAGGCAGGTTCCGGGCGAAGGCATCCTCGGCATAGCCTGAGACAAAGATGAACTTCAGGTCAGGATAGTCCTTGCGCAATTCCCGCAACAGCGAAGGCCCATCCATTTCCGGCATGACGACGTCGGACACGACGATGTCCACCGCGCCGTCCAACTCCTTCATGATCTCAAGCGCCTCGACGCCGGAGCCCGCCTCGTGAACCGTATAGCCGCGGGTTTCCAACATGCGTTTTCCGCCACGCCGGACCGCTTCCTCGTCTTCCACCAGCAGCACCACAGCGGACTTGCCGGTAAGATCGGTGGAAGTCGCAGCCTCCGAATTGGCGGCGGTACCAGCGGCGGCCCCGGCTTCGGCCGAGCCATCCGCCGGCAGGGCGCTGACCGGGGCTTCCGGCTGGACCTCGACGATATGCCGCGGCAGGAAGATGCGAAACACCGTGCCGCTGCCGACCTCGGATTCGGGATAGATATAGCCGCCGGATTGCTTGACGATGCCATAGACCATGGCAAGCCCTAGACCGGTCCCCTTGCCGACATCCTTGGTGGTGAAGAACGGTTCGAAAATCTTGTCCATGATCTCAGGCGCAATACCGGTGCCGGTATCCGCCACTTCAACCAGGACATAATCTTCTTCGGGCAACCCGCGATAGCCGTAGGAATTCACCTGCCCGGCGTCGATATTGTGGGTGCTGATCGTGATCGTCCCGCCCTCGGGCATCGCATCGCGTGCGTTGACGCAGAGGTTGATCAGCACCTGCTCGAATTGCGACAGGTCAGTCTTGACGGGCCAAAGGTCGCGACCAAAGTCCACGCGCAGCTTGACGTTGGTGCCCGAGATCAACCTGTCCACCAGCATCCTGAGATCGCCGATGACGTCAGTCAGATTGAGCACCGAAGGACGCATCGTCTGCTTGCGCGAGAAGGCCAGGAGTTGCCGCACCAGCACGGCGGCACGGTTGGCATTTCGCTTGATCTCCATCAGGTCGGCAAAGCTGGAATCGGCCGGCCGCGCCTGAAGCAGCAGGTGGTCCGAAGACAAGAGGATGGCGGTCAGCACGTTGTTGAAGTCGTGGGCAATGCCGCCCGCCAGCGTGCCCACGGCATTCATCTTTTGGGTCTGGGCCATCTGCGTCTCGAGCGCCTTCTGGTCCGTGACCTCAACCGCATAGACGATGGCCGCCTCTTCGGGCGCCTCGTCGCTCTGGTCGATCACCGCGTTTACATAGAAGCGGAAATGCCGGACCTCGTTTTGCGGATGGCGCGAATCGATCGGCTGAATATCCACCTGGCGGTTCTTTGCCGCCGACAATGCCTGGGCAAAGGCCTCGCGGTCGCTTTCATGGACGACCATGCGGAAATGCTCACCCCGGTCGATGTCATCACGGGAAACGATGTCGGAAAACAGCTTCAGGAACGGGGCGTTGGTGCGCAGAATCCGCCCCTCGCCGTCTACGGACGCAATCGCCATCGGCGTGTTGTTGAAGAAGCGCGTAAACCGCATCGAGGCGGCCGAGGCAGAATTTTCGCTCTCGCGCTCCTGCGGCCGGGCCAGCACGATCGTGCGGCTCTCGCCGGGGGCGCCATCACGGGCCGAGCGCACCTTGTGAACCATGCGGACGGGAAGGATCTGCCCGTTGGTGCGGCGCATATCCAGATCGACCGTCTCCGTCTTTTCCAAGCCGGGCTCCGCCTGGATGGACTGGATGAGGGCCATGCCCTCCCCGGCAACCAGATCCCCGACGAACAGCGAGCCTGGCGAAAATTGGGTGAGATCCACGCCCAGCCATTCCGCCAGCGTGGCGTTGATATAGAAGATCTCTCCCTTGCGACCCGCCGAGAAAAACCCGGCAGGCGCATGGTCGAGATAGTCGATGGCGCTTTGCAGTTCGCGGAAAAAGCGCTCCTGATCATCCCGTTCAGTCGTGATGTCGGTCAATTGCCAAACGAAAAGCTTTCGCTTGTCTTGCTTGTCCTCAACCAGGGAGCGCGCCTTCAGCCGATACCAGTGCGGACCCGATCCGGCGCTGCTCATGGGACCGAGCGGCTTGATGAGACGGAACTCCTCCGAGCCGTTGCGCCCTTCCCGCAAGCCGTTTGTCAGGCGGTAGAGCGCTTCTCCCGACTCCCTGTGGCGCGAAAGCAGCGATTCCAGCGTCTGCACATCAGCCTCGGACCGGGCGCCCGTCATGCGGCCGAAAGCAGCATTGGCATAGACGACCCGGCCCTGCTCGTCCGCAATCAGCAAGCCCTCCGGCTGGCTCGCCAGGAAACGGCGCGCCAACGTGTCGGACTGCGATTGCGGCATCACTTCAACGAAACCGATAACGGCCGAGACGACAAAGAAGATGCCGACCATCGCCAGGATGCCGAGCAGGCCGAGAACGATTTCGCTTTCCAACTGATCCTTGAACAAGACGAAGGCGGCGGCCGCGGCAAGCAGCACCACGGCAAGCAGCACGATACGGATCGCGGTACCGGAGCGTGCGCCCCGGTCGATCAGTGGTCCTTCCCCGTCGCCGGCCTGCTGCAATCTCGTCATCTACGCCTCTTGTTCGGACTGGTTTCGCGCGGCCCTGACGGCTGCCCCAGAATCAACCCAGTCCATTTCTCCTTACCAATTTGCATCAATCGCAAAAAGCGCTTCGACCTCCAATTGCTCCCCCAGACGCGGCTATCCCAAGGAATCGCGTGGCAATACCGGCAGTTCCACCGATCGGCCGCCATTCGAAGCGAACTTGGGACAAGAAAAACAGTGCCTTGCAACCAAACCTAAAGTCGTTTTTTATCGTCTTGCAATGGTGGCGCATGCGGGAATCGCAAACGGGTCCCTCGGCGGTCTTGTGCAACACTCTAATGAATAGCCAAGCGACGGGGTCCAGCCGGACACGCCGCCGCGCCAGGGGGATCCATGGTTGATGAATTGGTGAGCGCATATGGCAGCCGCTTTTTCGTCGCGGCCATCGGCGTGTTGCTCGCGCTGGCATGTCTCGTCCTGGTCATGTGGTTCCTGAAGAAGCGCTCGCCTTCGCCTTTCATGCGTGGCAACCGCAACAGAATGCCACGCCTGCAGGTCCTGGATGCGACCGCCGTGGATGCACGCCGTCGCCTGGTCCTTGTCCGCCGCGATAATGTCGAACACCTGATCATGATCGGCGGCCCTACCGATCTGGTGATCGAGAGCCGGATCAGTGAGGCGGATGGCTATGCCGCCGATGCCGACGATCATCCGCGTCATCAGATTGCCGCGGCACCGCAACGGCCGGTCGCCGAAATGCCGCCACCTGCCCCGGCATTGCCGAGGGCTGAACCCAGGCGTCCGCCGGAGGTAGCGGCGGCAGCACCGCCCATGCAGGCATCACCGGCAAGGCAAGCCACCCGCCAGCCGCCGGCTGCTGCCTATCGCAGGGAGGAACCGGTTGCCGTTGCCGGCGACACCTCCGACCAGCAAACCGACAGCTTCTTCTACGACGAGTTCGCTGACGATACGACCGAAGAAGAGGATTTAGCCGACCTGCTGGAGGCATCGCGCGAACGTGTGTTCTCCGAGCCGGAGCCTGCACCGGTCACGCAGCGAGCCGCACAATCTCTTCCCATCGAGACGCAGGCAGCAGCCCGCCCGCAGCGTCCTGCGCCTGCGGCCGCGACACCGGCACAAACCTTCTCCGCCAGCGATTTCGCGCGCGTGCTGGAGGAGGAAATGGCCATGCAGATGTCCGCCGAGCAGCAGGCGGCGCTGACACCGGCGCGCGCCGCCGCTCCGCCGCCTCTGCCCCGCCCAACCGTCGCTCCGCCAAGGCCAGTCGCACCACCGCTGCCAACAGGCCGCGCAGCCGAACCACGGCGCACGGCTGCCGACCTGGCGCCCCCACGCCCGATCGAGGAGCGCAGGCCAGCCGCAGCATCGGCCGCCCGGCCTGCAGCCCAACCCGCCGCAAGGCCACAGCCAAGCACGGCGTCGCGCCCCTCGCCGGCAGCGACGCGCCCAGCAGCGGCGTCAGGAGCAAAAAGCGGTCAGCCCAATCTACAAAATGAAATCGCGCGCATCTTCGGCGAGATGTCGACAAAGCGGGAAAAATAATCCTCGCTCGAGACGCAGCGCACAGGAGAGATCGAGCAGGCTTGCCGGCACCTGTAAAGAACGGGCCTTAAGCCTGCGCGCTCAATGGGATAATGGACATCGCCAAAGTGTTACAGACGTCACAGGGCTCTGCGCAAGCTGCGTCCCTATGGAACTGGAGGCATGATCGCGACGGCCTCATCGTGCCGAGGCAACGCTTCACCGACGCCTTGCACAACGGCACAAACAAAAATCGGGAGGCTTGCGCCGTCCCGTTTCAATTCGTCAGTTATTCGTCCCGGTAGACCTTTTCACGCCGCTCGTGGCGCTCCTGGGCCTCGATCGACAACGTGGCGATCGGTCGAGCATCAAGACGCTTCAGGCCGATCGGCTCGCCGGTTTCCTCGCAATAGCCGTAGGTTCCGTCATCGATGCGCTGCAGGGCGGCGTCGATCTTGGAAATCAGCTTGCGCTGACGGTCACGGGCGCGAAGTTCGATGGCTCTGTCGGTTTCTGAGGAGGCTCGGTCTGCGAGGTCGGGATGGTTGGCGCTCTCTTCTGCGAGGTGGCCAAGGGTCTCGCGGGCTTCCCGGAGGATGTCGTTTTTCCATGCGATGAGCTTGGCACGGAAATAAGCCCGCTGGTTTGCATTCATGAACTCTTCGTCTTCCGAGAGCACATAGTTGCTAAGATTGATCTTCTCACTCAACGCGATTCTCCTGAAGAACATCTCAATGCGGGGGTGTATAGACCTTCAATAGCTGTGATTCAAGCCTTATGCCGCGCGTTAAGGCATTTTTAAATCTGTCATATAATTAAGCTAAATGGTTAATTTTTATGCTTAATTTTTCAGCGGCGACGCAATGCCTGGTTGATTCGCCTGAAGCCCGCCACAGTTCGAAGATATGGCCCGGCCGGCTCGACAGCCGGTTGACGCGCCTCCCCGAACGACGCTAGTTCATTGCAAAACCCTATACCCATGGGACGATCGCCCGATGAACCTGTCGCCTCCGCCCGGCCGTATTTATCTCCTGCGTCACGCGAAATCGGGTTGGGCCACGCCCGGCCAGCGGGATTTCGATCGCGGCCTTGACGACGAGGGCTATGCCGAGGCGGAAATCGTAACAGACAGGGCAGCGGACAAAGGCTACCGGCCTGACCTCGTGATCAGTTCCACCGCCGTTCGGTGCCGGGAAACGGCGAAAGCCGTGCGTCGCGCCTTCCCGGGCGACCTGGAGTTCCGCTTTATCGACGAACTCTATAATTGCCCAACAGATACCTATTTCGAGATCTTGGCCACGCTTTCGAACATAGAATCCGTGCTGATGATCGGTCACAATCCGGCAATTGAGGAAATCCTGGGAGAGCTGATTGGCCCGACCGCCCTGGGAGAGGCCGTGCCCGAGGGTTACCCGACTGCGGGCTTCGCGGTTATCGACCATGCCGGCGAACCGATACCGGATAGCCGGCATTCCTGGCGGCTTACCGATTTCCTTGCGCGATGACGTGAAAGCCAGCCTTTTTTCCGCAGGACGCAACGCCTATATTGGGCCGGAACCATCGGAAGGAAGAAAGTGCCGCCATCAATTACGTCATTCACCGATGAGGCACTGATTGCCCTCGACAACATTTCCGATCGCGCGGCAAGCCTCGTCAATCCGACGCTGCGCTTGGGCGTGACCGGGCTGTCTCGCGCCGGAAAGACCGTGTTCATTTCCTCATTGGTTCACAATCTGCTTCACGGCGGAAGGCTGCCCCTGTTCGAGGCGCGGCAATCCGATCGAATTTCAGGCACACGGCTTGAGCCGCAGCCGGACGATGCTGTCCCTCGTTTTCAGTATGAGGATCACATCTCCGCATTGGTGAACGACCGGATCTGGCCCCAGTCGACTCGGGCAATCTCCGAACTCAGGCTGACCATCGACTTTCGCAGCGCCAGCGGCTGGAACCGCATGTTCTCGCCCGGAAGATTGTCCGTCGATATCGTCGACTATCCCGGCGAATGGCTGCTCGACCTGCCGCTGCTCGGCCAGGACTACAACACTTTCTGCGCCAACACCGTCGCGCTGGCGCGCAGCGGCACCCGCGCTGAGCTTTCGGGCGAATGGCTGGCGCTCGCTGCGGCAGCGGATCTCGATGGCCCGGCGGACGAGGGTTTGGCCCGTCGACTGGCCGAAAGTTTCACCACCTATTTGCGCGCCTGCCGCTCCGACGAACGATCCCTGTCGACCTTGCCGCCCGGCCGCTTCCTGATGCCGGGAGATCTGGAAGGCTCGCCTGCCCTCACCTTCGCCCCATTGCCCGATATGTCCGACACCCCCGCCCGACGCGGCTCGCTCAGGGCCATGATGGAGCGGCGTTACGAGGCCTACAAGTCCGTGGTGGTAAAGCCGTTCTTCCGCGAGCATTTCGCGCGGCTCGACCGTCAGATCGTGCTCATCGACACGCTCCAGGCGATCAATCGCGGCCCAGAGGCAGTGCAGGACTTGGAACGGGCGCTGGCGGATGTGCTCGCCTGTTTCCGCCCCGGATCAAACGGTTTTCTGAGCGCGCTGCTCGGCCGGCGCATCGATAAGGTCCTGGTCGCCGCTACCAAGGCGGATCACCTTCACCACGAAAGCCATGACCGGCTGCAGGCGATCACGCGTCGCATCGTTGACAGGGCGATCCACACCATAGGCATGGCCGGCGCCGGGATTGAGGTGATGGCGCTGGCATCGGTGCGGGCTACACGCGAAGCCACCGTCAACCAGAATGGCGAAGCCCTGCCGGTCATCGTCGGCACACCGATGGCTGGCGAAACCATCGGCAACGAGCGCTTCGACGGCAATCGCAAGACGGCGGTTTTCCCGGGCGACCTGCCGACTGACCCGCAGAGTTTCTTCCGCGATCTGGAAGCTGGGGGTGGGCCTGATCCGCTACCAGATCTCAACATCGTCAGGTTCCGGCCCCCGCTCATCGAGAAAAGCGGTGCAACGATCGCCATGCCGCATATCCGGCTCGACCGAGCCCTGCAGTTTCTTCTGGGAGATCGCCTCGCATGAGCAGCGCATCCAAGCCGCCGCAAGGCCCCAAGCGCAGCCCGGCTGCCTTTTCCCTGGAAGTCGATAGCGCCGCCTCGCCCAAGTCGGACCCGCCGCGACGCAAACCGCGCAGCTTCGATGGTGGCGTCATCGTGACCCCCGACGAGCAGGATCCATTTTCCGGCCTGGCAGATCTTCCCGAGATCCCGCTTGCCGAACCGCGGCGCCGCCGCTTCTCTTTCCTGAAGCTCTCTATCAGCGCGTTTTCCATACTGCTGTCGCTGGCCTTCGGGCTCTGGGTCGATGCGCTGGTGCGCGATCTCTACAGCCGTGCGCCTTGGCTTGGCTATGTAGCACTGGCCGTCGTGGCGATCGCGCTTGGCGCCCTGGCAATCTTCATCATCAGGGAAATGATGTGCATTGCCCGGCTTGAGGCGGTGCAGACATTGAAGGCCGACGCCGTCATTGCGGCCTCGGAGCATCGAACGCCGGAGGCGCGGGCGATTGTCGCCAAGCTCACGAGCCTGATTGCCCACCGGCCGGAGACGGCGCGCGGGCGCGACGTGCTGAAGGCAACCGAGGACGACATCATCGACGCCCCGCATTTGCTCTCCCTTGCAGAACGGGAACTGCTGCTGCCGCTCGATATTCGTGCGCGTGGCCTGATCCTGGGTGCCGCCAAGCGCGTATCGGTGGTCACGGCCGTCAGTCCGCGTGCCGTGGTGGATCTCGCCTATGTCCTGTTTGAGGTCGTCCGTCTCGTGCGGTCGATGGCAGAGCTTTACGGCGGAAGGCCTGGAGGCCTTGGCCAGTTGCGGCTGTTGCGCGATGTCCTGGCCCACCTCGCGGTCACCGGGTCCATTGCCGTCGGCGATAGCCTGGCCCAGCAGGTTCTGGGTCACGGACTGGCATCGCGCCTTTCGGCAAGACTTGGCGAAGGGGTTATCAACGGTCTGATGACAGCCCGCATTGGCATCGCCGCCATGGATCTCTGCCGTCCCCTGCCGTTCATCGCGCTCAGGCGCCCCGGTATCGGCGACTTCATGGGCGACTTGACATCGGGCCTTTCCGGCGGCAACAAAGATAGTAACGAGTAAATTTGGCCTATCGGGGGCCATTGCCTTGAGAAACTGATATGGTTAACGGCAAGAAAGCATTAACCACATTACGCTAGGGTGATTTCGTGTTTCTCGTTATAGCGCGCCAGGGTCAATCGATGTCGTCTCGTCTGTTCAAGCTCATCGGCGGTTTTGCCGCCCTCGCCATGCTGGCTCCCGTAGGCCCCGCAGACGCGGCCTCGCGCGATCGCAAATTCTTCGAGCAGGTGGCGGGTGTCTGGACCGGTCCGGGCGAAATCGTTGCCGGCAAGTACAAGGGCACCAAGTTCACCTGCAACCTGACGGGCCAGCCCGCTTCGGGCAAGGCAACCGGCATTAAGCTTGACGGCACCTGCCGCGTTGGCGTCTTCAGCCAGCCGATGTCCGCCGAAATTTCCCAGGTCGGCAGCAGCTATGAAGGCCAGTTTCTGGATGGCGCCGAAGGCAAGGGACTGGATATCGTTTCCGGCCAGGTCAGCGGCGACAAGGTGGTCGTCGGCCTCAACCGCGCCAAGCTCGACGGTGCCATGGTCGCACGCATCCAGGATCCCACGGCGATGAACATCACCATTTCCGTCAAGGTCGAGGATCGCATGATCCCGGTCATCGGACTGCGCCTCAACCGCCAGGCCGACGCCATGGCCACCGGCGCAATCCAGAACTGAGATCCAAGCCAGCCCCTATCGGCGCCACCAGTCCGTGGCGTCATCGACGGTTTCGATGCCCTTGACATCGGCCTCTTCCAGCCAAGCGGCGACCGTCTTTCCCTGAACGACAATCTCGCGACCGATATCGGCCAAAGGCATCAGCACGAAACCACGCTGCAGCATGCGGGGATGCGGGATCTGCAGATCGTCAGCCGCAAATTCGATCTCGCCATAGGTCAGCACATCGATATCGATCGTCCGCGGCCCCCAGCGTTCGTCCCGCACACGCTTCATGTCCCGCTCGATATCGAGACAAAGCCGAAGCAAAGCCTGCGGCTCCAACCGCGTCTTAATCAAGGCACAGCTGTTGAAGAAGTCGGCCTGATCAGTCTTCCCCCAGGGGGGCGTGCGATAGAGGCGCGATACCGCCGTCACGCGGCAATCCTCGCGCCCGTCGATTGTTGTCAGTGCCCTGGCCATGGCAGAGACGGGGTCGCCGATATTGCCGCCAAGGCCTAGGGTCGCGACGCTCCAGTCCCGTTCAGTTGAAATGCTCAACGCTCACCTGCACATAATCGAGTATGCCCTCGATCGGGGCACTGGGCTTGCGGACGGTAATATAGGCCCGGCGGATCATCGGGTAGTTGGCACAAAGCGCCTTTGCAACATCCATGGCCAGGGTTTCGATCAACCGCCGCCGCGTCGTGGTCATCACCTTCTCGATCAGCGTGAAGGCTTCGCCATAATGCACCGTCCCCTCGATTTCATCGGTTTCAAGGGTCGAACCGGCCGTAACATCCAGTTCCACGTCGACGAAGAAGCGTTGCCCGAGAAAGGCTTCCTGCTCGTGAAACCCGTGGCGCGCGAAGAACGCGCAGTTTTTCATGGTGATCTTGTAGGTCTCGGGCATGCCGAAACTCCTCATGCTGGCGAACGCCTCGCCACGACCATAGCATCGGTCACGGCCAGCGCGTCGCGATTGATTGCGACATTGTGAACGCGGAAAATCGCCGCTCCCTGAAGCCGGAGCAGCACGGTGGATGCGGCCGTCGCGGCATCCCGCTCGGATGCCTCGCGGCCCGTCAGCGAGCCTAGAAACCGCTTGCGCGACGTACCCGCCAGCAATGGCAGGCCAAACGCCTGTAGCTCATGGAATCGCTGCAGCAGTTCCAGGTTTTCCTCCATCGTCTCCTTGGCAAAGCCAAATCCCGGATCGAGGACCATGGAGGACTTTTTAACGCCAGCCGTGGTGGCAAGCTCCAGCGACCGCGCCAGAAAGGCCTTCTGGTCTTCGATCACATCGGGCAGCTTCTGCCGGTCACGACCGGTATGCATGATGCAGACCCCTGCGCCCGTTTGCGCGACAACATCGGCCATTTCAGGGTCGCGTTGCAGGCCGAACACGTCGTTGATTATGTGGGCGCCCGCGGCAACCGCCAGGCGGGCCGTCTCCGCCCTGTAGGTATCGACCGAAATCAAAACGCCTGTCTCCCTAGCCAGCCGCTCTATAACCGGCAGGACCCGCGCCTGTTCCTCCCTGGCATCGACAGGATCGGCACCCGGCCGTGTGGATTCACCACCAATGTCCAGGATGTCGGCGCCCTCGGCAGCACAGCGCAGGGCATGGGCCACGGCGTCTTCGGTCGAGCCGTGGCGACCGCCATCGGAAAACGAATCCGGCGTGACATTGATGATGGCCATCAACCGGCCCCGGTCACCAAGGCTTAAGTGCAGGCCGTGAGCGACCTCCCAGAGAGTTTCGCCGATTCCTGCCACCGAAGCATGGTCCTCCATGATGTTTTCCTTCCAACCGTGCTTGCACTGGCCACGGCTATGCCCCAAGGTCAGCAGGAATACAACACAACGGAACCAGCCGATGCGACGAGTGCCCAGCATGCTCCCAACGATCATCGCGTTGGGGATTGCAGCAACCGGATTCGACGAGGTAGCCGCAGACACTGTACTAAATAAGACGATCACCTATTTCGACATCAGCGGACACACAGCTGACGATCTTCTCAAAGAGATTTTACGACATGGCCCTCTTATACGACCCGACGGCGAACGTCATCCTGGTGTGACGAAAACCAGTTTCGGGGGGGACTACACCTCGGCAGAGAGTGGTGGACGTTGCGTCGTGCAATCTGCGCGCGTAATTGTGGACGCGCACATCATTCTGCCTCGCTGGAAAGATCGAGAACTTGCGGATGAGAGGCTAGGTCTGGCATGGGACGCGTTGTCAAGGGAGAGTCTTTTACATGAAGAGCATCATGTTCAAATTGCTCTGATGCACGGCAAGGCCTTGGAAAAAGCGATTCTCGATTTGCGGCCGCGACGTACATGCAAAGAATTGGAAGACGCTAAAGATGTCCTTGCCGCCCAAACGCTTGTGAATCATGACCTAGACCAACGGCGGTTTGACCTAAACGAAAGCGCAGATTTCGAGAGGCTGTGGATAAACTTCTGGATGTCAGATTGGGACCAAACTCACGCTAAGTAAGCCCCCAAATCTAGCGTGGCGTAAGGGCAATAAAGCCGCAAAACATGCGCGAAGCTTGCGCGGTTCCCTGTGAATAACCGGCAATTTCTTACAATAGCACTTGCTAAAAGATGCATTTATACCTGTGATCAACATTGATCGCGTGGCGTAGACGTTTGTTCCCGTTCTCCTGGCGCATCCAGGTGCCGCAGGTGTTCCTCCCTCGCCTGTTGGCGATGCGCCCTCCTGCCTCGCTCGTCGTTCATCGAAGAGCGAGGCTTTTTTCGTCAAATCTTATCCAGTAGTGAGAAATCAGGCCTGGCGCTCGGGAACGCGTACGACCAAGCCGTCGAGTTCTGGCTTGATCTTGATCTGACAGGAGAGCCGGGACGTCGGCTGAACATCGAGGGCAAAGTCCAGCATGTCTTCTTCCATCGGCGACGGGCTTCCGACCTTCTCGGTCCACGCCTCATCGACATAGACATGACAGGTGGCGCAGGCGCAGGCACCGCCGCATTCGGCCTCTATGCCGGGCACAGAGTTTCTCACCGCGTTTTCCATCACGGTCGAGCCATTCTCGACAGCAAGGTCGTAACGCGTGCCGTCAAAAGCGACGATCGTCAGTTGGGTCATGAAATGCTCGTCCAAACTTGCGGCGGCCCTTGCGGCGAAACCCATGGCTCGCCGCGGAATGCCGCCCTGATCTCCGACAAGGCGCCCAGTGTCGACACTGCCTTCACAGGGTCTTCAGGCATTGCGCGCCCGATTAAACCGCCAACTCTTCCGATAAATTGTCTAGGCAGTCAATCAAGGGCGCAGCGCCGTCCGTCACATTTTTGCGCAATGCAAAAACTCAGGCGATCATCGGCCGCTCGGTTCAGCGGCAGAGCTTCAGGATGAAATTCTGTGCCTCGATAACGGCAGCCCCCACGGCAGCCAGGCGAGCCGCGTCGACACCCTCGTTCTCGACAGCCGATGCCGCAGCGCTGACGCGGAAGGCGCCAACGGCCGATGCTGCTCCCTGCAGCCGATGTACGGCCGCGCGGGCGACATCCAGTTCACCGGTGCCGATGCTCTGGAGACAGGCTCTCGCCTGGCGCGCAAAGGCCTGGAGATTTTCCATCTCGGCTTCCTTGTCACCCTTCGTCTGGGTCGCCAGATATACGAGATCGATCGGCCGGGATTGGGAGGGACAGCGGGCGGCGTCCAGTTCGGGAGCGTTGAATGCGATGTTCGGCGATGCCATGGTCCAATTTTCCTTTTTTGTTTTTCATTGGTGGACCGATATTGGGCTGTCGCACTCGCCATACCGTTAAATCCGGGGCGCCTGGCGGCGAAAACTTAAAGACGTGGTTAACATCCGTTAAACCCTTCTAAAGCAAGGCGTTTGGCCACTTACGAAGGTTGAAAATGTGTTAACAACCCTGGCAGGCAAGGCGGTTTGGCCGGGGCGGTTAATTGTAAGCTTTCTTTGGATGTGTCACTACGATACGGATAAATTGGGCTGAAGGTATATATCTTGGCCCGAGACCGGAGCATGGGTGCGAAAACATCTGCTTTGCCGCTCATATAAGCGAGTTCCGGTTTGGTGTGAATATGGGATAATGTTTTCCCCGTGGCGGTGGGAGAGCTTGTCCTTGAAGACCGGTTGATGCCGTGCGCCCAGTGGCGGACGTGGGAGCAGGCAATCCGGTTGGATAAGCGTAGCGAGGCGTAATCCGATGGCGAACAAGAAGACGAGTGGGTCTATAGACGAAAACGCCTTTGAGGCGCTTGAAGCGGCCCTGAGTATCGACTTCGACGAAAACGAGATTCAGGCGCCCCGCAAGCGGTCGGCGTCAGGCGCACCGGAGGCCAGAGTGTCGGACACTTCAAGTCAGCGTAGCGGCTCCGTCAAGCAGAGTGGCGAACGGCGTGGCAGGAACGGCGACCTTGCCGGCTCTGACCTTTCGCCGCGCAGCTCCAGCTTCGAACCGGCCAACGACACGTCGCGCCGCAGCAACTCCTCCGCCTTGATGAAGTCGATCGAAGGCGCCGCAGGCCGCGCCGCGCTGCGCAATGCCACGCTCGTCTCCGTGGCCTGGGTCGCCGGTGCCGCCGCCTTGACCTACCTTCTTTACGGCGACATGCTGCAGAACGCGTCGGTATCCGACCTGACCGCGATGCCCGGTATCGTCGCGATCGGCGTCGGCACCATCGTGCCGATCCTGGTCTTCTTCGCCTTCTCGATCATGATGGCGCGCGCCCATGAGCTGCGCAACGCCGCCCGCTCGATGGCGGAAGTCGCCTTGCGTCTGGCGGAGCCGGAAACCGTTGCCTCCGACCGGATCATGACCGTCGGCCAGGCGGTTCGCCGCGAAGTCTCGGCCATGAACGAGGGCATCGAGCGGACCATTGCGCGAGCGACCGAGCTCGAAACCCTGGTGCATTCTGAAGTCACCGCGCTTGAGCGCAGCTATTCCGACAACGAGATGCGGGTTCGCAGCCTGGTGCAGGAACTCGGTGCCGAGCGTGACGCGATCGTCAACCACGCCGAGCGTATTCGCTCCTCGATCATTGGCGCCCATGACCAACTCAAGGACGACCTCTGGGTCGCCACGGAAGAGATAACGGTCCGCCTGAGCACATCGGGCGAAGCCGTCGCCACCATGCTGGACACCCGAGCAGCTGCGCTGATGGAAAAATCGGACGCGGCTGCGACCAATCTGGGCACAATCCTGTCCCAGAAGACCGACAACCTCGTCCAGACCCTGAGCGCGTCTGCTTTCTCCCTGTCGACCGAATTCGATACCCGGATGCAGGTGCTGACGCGGACGCTTGCCCAGCGCGGCGAGGAATTGCTGCTGGAATTCGAGACCCGCGCCTCCTCGCTCGACAGCAACAGCGAAAAGCTGAACGCTGCTCTGGACGAGCGCGCCCGCCAGTTGAACGAGATCCTGCACGACCGCAGCCGCGATATCAGCGAAGGCCTGATCAACGGCCAGCTGCAGATTTCCGAGACACTGGACAGCGTCCTGCAGAAACTCAACGACGCGCTGGACAGCCGTGCCGCAACCTTCCGCCAGAGCCTGCAGACCACGGCGGATGACGCGATCGTGGATCTCGACCTGCGTTCCGGCCTCTTCGAAGACCGCCTGCAGGCCACCGTCGGCCAGGTCAACACGGCCTTCGACGAACGCATTGCCGAATTCGCCACCGCCTTCGACCAGCGCGCCGGCACTCTGGACAGCAAGCTCGCCGAGAGCCTGAGCCGCATCAACGACACGATCGGCAGCGGCACGGATGCCATCGACGGCATCCTGAGCTCCAATGTCGAGCGTCTTGACTCGACCCTCACCGACCAGTCCTTCGCCCTGGCGACGGCCCTTGGCACCGGCCAGGAGCTTCTTGACAGCGCGCTGGCAAGCCGCGCCGAGGAAATCGCCCAGATCGTTGCCGGCAAGGCCCAGGAGGTCAACGACAACTTCGAGGCAGCACGCACCGCCCTGGAAACCACGATGAACGATCGTTCGGCCGCGCTGAACGATACCCTGAGCGGCGCGCATCAGAAGATAGAGCAGACGCTCAACGAACGCTCCCAGTCGCTGGCCGGCATTCTCGACGCCAATCACGAGCGCCTCGACGAAACGCTGATGGATCGTTCGCTCTCGCTGATCACGGCGCTGGATTCCAGCCATGATCGCATCGACGAGACGCTGTCGACCCGCTCCCAGGCTATCTTCGACACGCTCGACACCAACCAGCGTCGGATCGACGACAGCCTGTCGTCCCGGTCGCAGGCTATTGCCGATACCCTGGATGGTGGATATCGCCGCCTGGACGAAACCCTTGCCGGTCGCTCCCAGACGATGACGGACACGCTGGAGAGCGGCCTCAGCCTTATCGATCAGACGCTTGCTTCCCGCTCGGATGCGCTTGCATCGAGCCTGGACGAGAAGCAGCGCCGCATCGACGGCATCCTGGCCGAGCGCTCGAGCGGCCTAACATCTGCCCTGAGCGAAACCGAAGGACGTCTTGCCAGCGTCCTCGACAATCGCACGGCGCTCATCATCGACACCGTGTCGGACGCTGACCAGCGCATCGAGGCCGCCTTCGCCGACAAGGCTGACACGATCCGTGCAGCCTACAGCGAAAGCCAGCAGGTGCTGGAACAGTCCCTGACCAGCCATTCGGACGCCCTGCGCGCCAGCCTCGGTGCCGGTGCCGACCGGATCGAAAACACACTTGCCGATAATCAGGAGCGCATCCGCTCGACGCTTGATGCACGCACCCAGGAACTCTCCTCCACCCTGCAGGAGGTACGCGAGCAGCTTTCGCATACCCTGTCCGAGCAGGGTGCATCGATCGGTGCCTCGATCGCCGCAAGCACGGGCATGCTGGAGCTGACGCTGGAGGACCACAGCGACAACCTGCGTCGCACCATCGACGACAGCGGCAAGGCCCTGGACGAACGCCTGCGTGGCACCGCCGGCATGATTGCCGGTCAGATGAGCGAAGCCGCCGGCGAAATCACGCACAGCGCGGAAACCTTCTCGTCGAAGGTGGCGGACTCCGTTGGCGCCATGGCCCGTCGTCTGGACGACACCAGCACCAAGATCGAGCAGAGCCTCGGCACCCTGGAAGACCGCATCAAGAATGGCCTTGATGGCGTGGATATCAGGGTTGGCGATGCAGGCGAGAAATTCGCCGAGCGCCTCACCGACAAGGTCGGCGAACTGGAGCGTGCGACCCAGGAAGCCGCCATGCGGATTTCGGATGTGGTCGAGAATGGCGCCGCACGCGTCGTCGGGACCTTTGACAGCCGGACAGCCCAGATCGACGAGCGCCTCTCCACCATGGACCGCGCGCTCAATATCGGCCTCGAAAACGTCAACCGCACCATCGAGGGCAAGGCCGCAGGCCTGGCATCCGCACTGCGGGATGCCGTTGCCGGTGCCGCTCAGGAAATGGATATCGAGGCCGCTCGCTCGACCGAGCGCCTGAACCGCGCCAGTGCGGATTTCACCCAGCAGGTCAACGCCCGCAACGAAGAGCTTGCCGCTCAGCTCAGCGCCCGCAATGCCGAACTGGCGGACCAGATCGCTGCCCGCAATACCGAACTTGCCGAGCGCATCACCGCGCAGGGCGAAGAGTTCGGCCGCATCATGGTCGAGCGCTCCGAAGAGGTTGTCGGCCGGATCACCGAGACGCAAACCCGCCTTGTTGGCCAGGCCGATGCGATCGCCGGCAATTTTGCCGAGATCGGCACGACCGTTGCCAACAAGATGACCGAGGCCAGCAGCCTGGTCGAAAACCAGGTCGCCCGCATCAGCAACATCGTCTCCAGCGCCGGCTCGGAGCTGGAAAACCGCACGGCCGCAATCCGCGCCGCGATTGCCGGAAACACCGAAGAGCTGTCGTCCACGCTTGACTCCGTGGACAAGGCCCTGGCCGCCCGCGGCAACGCCATTCGCACGGCTCTTGACGAGCGTACCCGCGAACTCAACGCCATGCTGTCGGGCCGCTCTACCGAGCTTGCCCGGATTATCGACGAGAAGGTCCGTCCGGCCGTCGAGGAATTCAGCGACCTCGGCCGCTCCGCCGCAGACCGCATTGCCAGCGTCTCCCGCGAAAGCGCCGAGCACCTGCGCAATGAGAATGACGCCGTCTTGGAAGCCATCGCCGCCCGTGCGGAATGGGCCTCGCAGCGCATCGGTGCCGTCGAAGGCAGCCTGACCGCCAGCGTCGGCGGCCTGGTTGAACGGCTGGGCAGCAGCAACGCCAATATCGCGAACCTCATCGAGGAAGCCGCCACGAACATGCTTCGCGCTGATGAAAGCTTCGGCGCGACCACGGCGCGGTTCGCCGAGGCGACCGCCCAGGCGGCCGACATGCTGTCCACGTCAAGCCGCCTGCTGGATGGCAAGCTGGACAAGCTGTCGGAAGTGTCGAACGAGGCCCTGGCTCAGGTCGGCAGCATCGTCAGCCGCTTCGGCGAGCATTCCCGCGTGCTGGGACAGGCATCCGAACTCCTCGGCGTCGCCCAGTCCAACCTGGCGGGCACGATGGAAGAACGCCAGCAGGCCTTGCGCGACCTCTCCGTCGGTCTGGTCAAGCGTTCGGAAGAAATCGAGACGACCATGCGTTCGCTGACGTCGATGGTGGACACAGCCTTCGACCGCGCCGAGCAGCGCTCGTCGCAGGTCGCCGGCAATCTCCGCCAAAGCGTCCAGACCTCCTTCTCGGATATCGGCCAGATCCTGACCGATACCGAAAAGCAGGCGCAGTCGACCGCCGACTCCATGCGCAACTCGCTGCTGTCGGCGGGCGAAGAGGCCAATCGTTCGATCGAGCAGACCCTGTCGGAAGCAGAAAAGCGCGCCGGCGATCTGGCAAACCGCCTGCGCGGTGGTCTGTCGGCATCTTTGTCGGACGTCGACAAGCTGCTCGGCGATGTCGGCCGCCGGTCGGACAGCGCCGCGACACAGATGCGCGAGGCCATCCGCCAGGCTGTCGAGGAAGCATCGGGCCGCTTCTCTGGCGCAACCGACGAAATCCGCCGCTCGGCGGAGGACATCCGCAAGGAACTCGACCTGACCCGCAACGAGTTGAAGCGCGGTGCCTTCGACCTGCCGGAAGAGGCAAAGGAAAGCGCTGCCGCCATGCGCCGCGCCGTCTCTGAGCAGATCCGCGCCCTGCAGGATATTTCCCAGCTGGTCGGCCGCTCGACCCAGGCGCTTGAAGTGGCTGAGCCGCAGGCGCGTCCGGTTCCACCGGTTCAGACCGCCGCTCCGGCGCCTGCACCTGCCCCAGCACCTGCACGGGTGGTTGAGCCACCGCGTCGTCAGCCGGCCCCTCAGGCCGCTGCACCGGTCGCAGCGCCTGCACAACAGGCTGACACCCTCGGTCTTCGCGGCGGCTTTGGCCTGGAACGCCAGGTGGCGGCTCAGCCGATCGTGCCGCCCGCGCCTGCCGCCCCCCGTCGGGACGAGGCCAATGGCGGCTGGATCAGCGACCTTCTGCGCGGCGCATCCCGCGACGATCTCGACGACGTGCAGGCGCGTCCCGCACGGACGGCTGCCGAGGCACCGGCACAGGCGCGCACGACCGATACCCGCAATCCGCGTCACATGGTCGAGTCGCTGAATTCACTGTCCGTCGATATCGCCCGCGCGATCGATCACGATGCCTCGGTGGATCTGTGGCGCCGCTACCAGCGTGGTGAGCGCGACGTCTTTACCCGTCGCCTCTACACGCTCAAGGGTCAGCAGACCTTCGACGAGATCAAGCGCAAATACGATCGCGAGCCGGAATTCCGCACGGCCGTCGACCGCTACATCGCCGATTTCGAAAAGCTGCTGTCGGATGTGGCTCGGACGGACCGGGACAAGACCGTCACCCAGTCCTACCTGACCTCCGATACCGGGAAGGTCTATACGATGCTGGCACACGCGGCAGGTCGGTTCAACTGATAGCCTGACGCCGGCACAGAAAGCTCAAGGGCCGTTGCGTAATGCAGCGGCCCTTTTCGATTCTGCGATTGCCTGCAAACAGTTGCGCCCACAGGCTGGCTGCGAGTTATACGGATTGGCATGGCGGTCCCCGGTGCGCCTGCACCGCGAAGGACCGAAAGTCCATGAGAGCGTCTTCGGGACGTCATCCATTGGAAAACGGAAGATCGCCAAGCTCTGTATCAGACAGAATTGCTCCGGCCGTCCAGACGGAGTCCGTCACGAACAGCTTTTGACGATATGGCGATGGCAGGCCGTCAGATGCTGGACAGCGTCCAGGCGACGATCTCGCCGGTGACCTGGGCAAAGGCAGCATCGAGGCCTGCGATGAAGGCCGGATTGCCGGAGCCGCGCGTGGGCACGACGGCACGGAACACCTTCTGCGACTTCACCGTGCCATTGCGATCGTTGAGAAGCTTGGCCGAGATCTCGACCACGGCCCGGTTGCCGGAGGCCTCCACTTCGAACGCCCTGATATCGGTCACGAGTTGGAAGTCGATCGCGAGTCCCTGCCCTGGCTTGCCCACGCCACCCAGCTTGCCGGAATTCTCGAACGCTTCGATGAGCTTCGACTGCACCATCAGCGGCAGTCGATCGCTCCACTGGGCGCTGGCCAGATATTGCAGTTCCGAACTCGAAACACGGATGACGATCTGCTCGCTGTCCAGCGCCTTTAAGGCCGTCGGATCGGGAACCAGGATCTGCCGGTTGCGCGCCGACTTGGCGCTTGAAATCTCTGCGGTCGACGCAGCCAGATCGAAGGTGTCGTTCTTGGCGGTGCTGCAGCTTGAAACGCCGAACCCAACCGCTGCCATTAGCAGGCCAACGGAGGCCGCGCGGGAGAGCCTTGCCCTCAACCGACCGCGTCCGTGGGATACTCCCAGACCACTACAAGACGCCATGGATGCCTCATTTGTCGCCGCTACGCCTGTCACGCTGTCCAAGCCTCTCATCTGCGCACCCGCCCATCATATTCCTTGACGCTGTCGCCGCCGAACAGCAGGCGCTGCGGGTCACGGTCAAAATTCGAGATCGCGTCATTCAGGCTGCGAACCGTGCCGCGGGTATCGTTGACCAGTGTCTGGATGTCACGCAAGCCGGTTGCGGAAAACCGCTCCAAGTTGGCCGCAATCGGCCCCACTCTTGAATTCAGGTTCTCGGCAAGGGTCTTGAAGGAGGCCAGGGTCTCGCGCGCCTGGACAGAGAGCGAATTGGTATCGTCGCTTCCCAGAAGTTCGTCCACCTTGACCAGGATGCCGTCCACGCGGCTTGAAGCGTTGTTCAGCTTGTTGGCCAGTTGCGTAAAGTCGGAAATCGCCTGATCGATGTCCTGTTGCCGATTGCCAATGCTATCCCCCAGCTTGGCGAAGGAGGCGATGGCCACACGCGCATCGCCTGTTGCAACCGAGATGTCGTCGATGGATTTGCCCACCTTCTGCGGATCGACCGCAGCCACCAGAGCGTCAACCCGCGCCAGTGCCTTTTCTGCGCTCACGCCGAATTCTCGATAGGTATCGATAGCCTTATTGAAGTTGTCGATCGCCCCTGCAACCTTGCCCGATGCGTCAGCGAGATTTCCGGTCACTGTCTGTGTATTGGCAAGGATCTGGTCGACCTTCTTGGCGTCCACGGCTCGGATCAGGTCCTCGACCGAGGCAAGGGTTGAGTCGAGCCGCCCGGAGAGCCCGGTCACCGTCTCGGAAAGCGCACCGACGCTTTCGAGAAACTTGTCGATCCCATCGGCATTGTCGCTCAGTGACTTGGAGAAGGTTTCCGCGTTTTTCACGGTATTGGTCAGCGGTGCACGGGAATCCTCAATGAAGCCCTGCAATTCGCCGATGGCGCCATCCGCACGCTTCAAAATGCTGTCGGCCGTGGCCAGCAGGTTGGTAACACTCGACTGATCCGCGACCATGACGGCGGTCGTGCCGCTATTGATCGCCTTGGTCAGGATGTTTTCCTCGCCGGCATTGCCGCCGGAAAGTTCGATATAGGCCGCCCCCGTCAGACCCTGGATCTCGAGGGCTGCCTTGGTGGAGGCCGTGATCGGCGCGTCGGCGCGCACTTCGGTGAAGGCCACCGAGAATTTCGGGTCATCGCGGTCAATGAACAGGCTGCGCACGGAGCCAACCGCAATGCCGTTGAACCGTACCGGCGAACCGATGCTGAGCCCGTTGGCGGAACCCGGAATACGGATAGCCAGCTGCGCCACCGGTCCGCCACGACCGAACTCGGCCATCCAGTAGACGAAACCGAAGGCAGCGCCGATCACAACGAGGGTGAAAAAGCCGACAATGGCGTAATTGGCTTTAGTTTCCATGGACTTCAATCACTTTCCGTCGGGCTTTGTCGGTCAGACCGCACGATCATGCGAGCGCGTTTGCCTCTGAAATAGGTCTTCACCCATGGATCGTCGCAGGCCAGCATATCGTCCAACGTTCCTTCCACCAAGACACGCTTCTCTCCGAGAACGGCAATGCGATCGCAAACCGAAAACAGACTGTCGAGGTCATGGGTTACCATATAGACCGTCAGGCCCAGCGTGTCGCGCAACTGGGCGATCAAATCGTCAAATTCTGCAGCGCCGATCGGGTCCAGCCCCGAGGTCGGCTCGTCGAGGAAGACGAGCGCCGGATCGAGCGCAAGTGCGCGGGCCAGCGCAGCACGCTTGATCATGCCACCGGACAGTTCTGACGGATATTTATCCGCAGCATCGGGCTGCAGGCCAACCAGCTTGATCTTGAGATGAGCCAGTTCATCCATCAGCCACTGCGGAAGATCCAGATATTCCCGCATCGGCAGCTGGATGTTTTCCTTCACCGTCAGCGAGGAAAACAAGGCACCCTGCTGGAACAGCACGCCAAGCCGCGTATCGAGGCTGATCCGCTCGGCGTCGGTCACCTGGTCATAATCGGCGCCGAGAATGCTGATCGTGCCGGCGCGGCGCGGCAGGAGGCGGAGCACCGTTCGCATCAGCACCGATTTGCCGGCGCCGGATGCACCGACAAAGCCGAGGATCTCGCCGCGATAGACGTCGAGGTCCAGCTTGTCGAGTACGATCTTGCTGCCGAACCCCACGGTCAGGCCGCGGACCGATAGCACCGTGTCGCGTTCTTGATTGTCTCTGCTGGCTGCAACCGCTTCCATCATTCCATCCCCTAGAAATCGATGGCCGCGTAGAACATGGCAAAAAGCCCGTCTACCAGAATGACCACGAAGATGGACTTCACCACGGATGCCGTGACGTGCCTGCCGAGCGACTCGGCACTGCCGCCGACCTTCATGCCTTCCACCGCCGCGACGATGCCGATGATCAGGGCCATGAACGGCGCCTTGATCATACCGGAGGCGACGCTCGAATAATCCACCGCCTCGTGAAGCCGCGACAGGAATGTATCGAAGGTGATGTCGGAATAGACAAAGGCCACGATCGCCGCGCCACCCAAGGCGGCGAAGTTGGCGACGATGGTCAGGAGCGGCAAGGCGATGGTGAGGGCCACAAGGCGCGGGAAAATCAGTACGCCGATGGGATTGAGGCCGATGACCTTCAGGGCGTCGATTTCCTCGCGCATCTTCATCGAGCCAATTTCCGCTGTGATCGCGCTGCCGGAACGTCCTGCGATCATGATGGCCGTCAGCAACACGCCGATCTCGCGCAGCTGGAGAATGCCGACCAGATCGACCACGAAGATCTCCGCCCCGAAATATCGAAGCTGGAACGCCCCTTGCTGGGCAATGATCGCCCCGATCAGGAAGGACATCAGCACGATGATCGGCACCGCCCTGACGCCCATGTGATCAAGCTGGTTGACGACCGAGGCTGGCGAAACCCCGCCACTGCGACCAAGCTTCAACTGCGCCCCGCGCACCGCGGAACCGAGCACATGCATCATCGCCGCAAAGTCCGATCCCATATCGAACACAGCCTTGCCGGCAGGGGCAAACATGCGCTCGAACAGCGATCCGCGTGATGCCGACGAGCGTCCCGGCGGCGTCACCTCATGCGGCAAGGCATTGATCAACTCGGAAAAAACACTGTTCCCGCCGACAAGCTCCGCCTGGCCACCGGCCCGCTCCACCAGCCGACGCACCAGCCAGGCTCCTGCCATGTCCATGTCGGTCACGGCGCCAAGATCGATCTGCAGCGAAGCGCCCGGGGCCGGGATCCGCTCGATCTCCGGCAGGACTGAGGAAATTCGGTCGTTTCGCCAGGAACCGGACAAAGACACGCGCACCGCACCGCCGGAAAGCGTTTCGGTTTTAAGGCCGGGTGTCTGGGGGGGAGATGCGTTCAAATCCCGGTAACTTTCAGAGGTCAGCGATACGGTCGGATGGTAAGTATAGGAACAGTGCCCTCCACTTACACCCCCTCACGCGATATTAACCATGTGACGTCGCCTGGAAGCAACACGTTCGATGGCCGGCAGCGGTCAGGCACGCCTCTTTCCACCGGAAACCGGTCCACCCGGCAGCATATACCAGGCGGCGATCACCACCAGGAGCCCGACGGCCGCAAGTCCGGCCATGAACAGATAGCCGCTCTGGCCGAAATGCCGGTAGAGCGGCCCGCACGCCAGCGTGCAGAGCGCCATGAAGGCGCCGTTGTAGAAGAAGTAGTTACCCTGCGCCGACGCCTCATGCGCCTCCCCCACGGCTTCCACGATGCGCTGCTGGATACCTAGATGCACGAATGCGAAGGTGAACGCATGGGTGAATTGCAGGAGAAGGTAGCCGGTGAGCCCCAGCGGCAGGGGAAACAGCAGCCATCGGCAGACCGCAACCGCGCAACCGAAACGGACCATCGTCCAGGGGCCGAGACGCTTCAGCAGGCGTCCGCTGACGGCGAAGACCAGCACCTCCGCCACCACCCCGCCGCTCCACAGCACGCCAATCGCCGTACCGGAAAAGCCAAGTTGCTGCCAATAGATGGAGGAAAATGCGTAGAGCATGGCATGGCTCGACTGCACCAGGCAGGCACCGATCAACAGCATCTGCAGATGCAACTGGATCAGGCTGCCTTCCCGCGACGAAACCCTGCTCGCGGCATCCGCTGTCTCGCTTGGCCGGATCGCGACGGGGCGGCGCACATTGCCAGTACGCGGCACGACAAGCGCGCTCGCTACAGCCAGGACGAACCCGCCGAGCACCAGAGGCATGACCGCATCGGCACCGGCATGCCCGATGACCCAGCCGGCCACCAGCGTCGACAGTACGAAGCCGAGCGATCCCCAGAGCCGCATGGAGCCGTAATCATATCCCCAGCGCCTGACACCAGTCATCAGAACCGACTCGACCACCGGCATATAGGGCGAAAACACGGCCTGCAGCAGACTGTAGAGCAAGAGGACCACCCAGAAACTGTCGACCGACAACAGGCACAATGTCAGCAGCACGGAAAGGCCCGCGGACCAAACCAGCACCGTGCTGCGTTCCTTGAGCCGATCGGCGAAGACCGCCACGACGGGTGCTACCAGGACTTTGGCAACCATCGGCACGGCCAGCACCAAGGCGATCTCGCCTTCCGCAAATCCGAGATGCTTCAGCCATACAGGAACGAAAGGAAGGATAACGCCGCTGGTCAACATCGGCACGCAAAAGCCAAGAGCGCTTCTCAGCCGAAACCAGGCTGGCGGCGCGCCATAAAAGGCGGACGGAACATGAGCAGTCATGGGAAGGAGAATCCGGCTCGGAATATGGTGCTGAACTTAGCACCCTCCTTGCGGCATTCCTATGTCCAAGGCAGCCCCGCCGGTCACGATGTTAGCGGTAACTGACACAATTCGTCAGCAACCTGATACCATCGGGAGTGGCTGGCCCTTTAGGCAACCTGCGCCTCGACGTCCTCGGCCGCGTGCTCCTTTGGCTTGGGCAGGGCAAGCGGCACCGCCTTCAGCTTGGGCTTCTGCCTTGCGCTGATCATGTGGCCCCAGGAAATCAGTTCGAAGCGACCGTCGTGATGCTCGGCAATGGCCGTGCAGCTTTCCACCCAGTCACCGGTATTGATGTAATGAATGCCGTCGATATCTTCCATCACGGCATGGTGGATATGGCCGCAGATTACGCCGTCGACATGGTTGCGCCGCGCCTCCTCGGCCACCACGTTCTGGAACTCGCCGATAAAATTGACGGCCTGCTTGACCTGCAGCTTGGCCCAGGCAGAGAAGGACCAGTACGGCATGCCGAGCTTGCGGCGGATGGCCGCCAGGACCAGATTGATCGAAATCGCCGCATCATAGGCCCAGTCCCCGAGATAGGCGAGCAACCGGGCATTGCGCACCACGACGTCAAACTCGTCGCCATGAAGAACCAGATATTTCTTGCCGTCCGCGGCCTCGTGGATCATCCGCTCGGCAACTTCGATGCCGCCGAAATGGGTTCCCGGAAAGCCTCGGAGAAACTCGTCGTGATTGCCGGGAATATAGACGATGCGCGTCCCCTTGCGCGCCTTGCGCAGCAGTTTCTGCACCACGTCATTGCAATCCTGCGGCCAGTACCAGCTGCGCTTCAAGCGCCAGCCATCAACGATATCGCCCACGAGGAAAATGGTGTCGGCTTCGTGAATGCGCAGGAAGTCCAGAAGAAAATCCGCCTTTGCGGCCTTGGACCCGAGATGGACATCCGAGATGAACAACGTCCTGAAATGCTTGATCTCGCCTTGCCCGCTCACCGGCGTGGTCCTTTCACGTCCTTCAAACTGCGTTTCCAAGACCAGACTCTTGTTTCAGGATGATGACATGACCGGAATTTTGTCGCGGCAGGCCGGGAATCCTCCCTCTGCGAGCAGACCTGATGCGGCCAGTATTTTGAAACGGACGGCAATAAACCTGGCAGTAAGTCGCAGACGGTGACGCATATGCGTCCAGTACATCGCGCTGCAACAACGATTTGATCAGTCAAATCCCGCCCTTCGGCGGCGTGCATACTCCCCCTTGACGCCATTTCGTGTATTCAAGGATTCGTAGCCCGATTGACGAGACTGGTGGACCCCGATGAACGCTCCGGAAGTGAACAAGACGCAGCCTACTCCCGCATCCGCGGATCTGGATGAGCAGGCGCTGTTTTATCACCGCTATCCCCGCCCCGGGAAGCTCGAGATCCAGGCCACCAAGCCGCTCGGCAACCAGCGAGACCTGGCGCTTGCCTATTCGCCGGGTGTCGCCGCACCCTGCCTTGCCATTCGCGACAATCCCGATAGCGCAGCCGATTATACGGCGCGCGGCAACCTGGTCGCCGTGGTGTCGAACGGCACCGCCGTGCTCGGTCTTGGCAATATCGGTCCGCTGGCCTCCAAGCCGGTCATGGAAGGCAAGGCCGTGCTGTTCAAGAAGTTCGCCGGCATCGACGTCTTCGACATCGAGATCGACGCCGCCACGGTGCCGGCCATGGTGTCGACGGTCGCCGCGCTGGAACCGACGTTCGGTGGCATCAATCTGGAAGACATCAAGGCGCCGGAATGCTTCGAGGTCGAGGCACAGCTGCGCGAGAAAATGAACATCCCGGTCTTCCACGACGACCAGCATGGCACGGCCATCATCGTTGCAGCGGCCATCCTGAACGGCCTGGAACTCGCCGGCAAAAAGATCGAGGACGTGAAAATCGTCGCGTCGGGCGCCGGTGCCGCAGCACTGGCCTGCCTCAACCTGCTCGTCACGCTCGGTGCCAAACGCGAGAACATCTGGGTCCATGACATCGAGGGCCTTGTCTACAAGGGTCGCAACGAGTTGATGGACCCGTGGAAGGAAATCTACGCCCAGGACAGCGACAAGCGCGTGCTGGCCGAGAGCATCGACGGCGCCGACGTGTTCCTGGGGCTTTCCGCCGCCGGCGTGCTGAAGCCGGAATTGCTGGCCCGCATGGGCCCCAGCCCGCTGATCATGGCGCTGGCAAACCCGAAGCCCGAAATCATGCCCGAAGAGGCCCGCGCTGCCCGCCCCGATGCGATGATCTGCACCGGTCGCTCCGATTTCCCTAACCAGGTCAACAACGTCCTCTGCTTCCCCTATATCTTCCGTGGCGCACTGGATTGCGGCGCCACCACCATCAATGAAGAGATGAAGATGGCGGCCGTGCGCGCCATTGCCGCGCTGGCACGCGAAGAAGTCTCGGAAGTGGCTGCCCGCGCCTATACAGGGGAATCGCCGACCTTCGGACCGAACTATCTCATCCCTTCGCCCTTCGACCCCCGGCTGATCCTCCGGATCGCTCCGGCTGTGGCCAAGGCTGCCGCCGAAAGCGGCGTCGCGACCCGGCCGATCGCCGATTTCGACACCTATCTCGACACCCTGAACCGCTTCGTCTTCCGCTCCGGCTTCGTGATGAAGCCGATCTTCACAGCGGCCCGCCTTGCCGGCAACAAGCGCGTCATCTTCGCCGAAGGCGAAGACGAACGGGTACTGCGCGCCGCCCAGGTGCTGCTCGAAGAAGGCACCGGCAAACCGATCCTGATCGGCCGTCCGCAGATCATCGAGACCCGGCTGCAGCGCTATGGCCTGCGCATCCGCCCCGGCACCGATTTCGAACTGATCAACCCGGAAGACGATCCGCGCTACCGCGACTATGTCGACGACTATTTCGCCCTTGTGGGGCGTGACGGCATCAACCCGGAAGCAGCCCGCACCATCGTACGCACCAACAACACGGTCATCGCAGCCCTTGCCGTAAAGCGCGGCGAGGCCGATGCATTGATCTGCGGCGTGGAAGGCGGCTTCGACCGGCATCTGCGCGATGTCAGCCAGATCATCGGCAAGAAGCCGGGCGTTTGCGCCCTTTCCGGCCTCAGCCTCCTGATTTCCCAGCGCGGCGCGATCTTCTTCACCGATACCTTCGTCAACGAAGATCCATCAGCCGCCGAGATCGCAGAAATGACCATTCTAGCGGCCCAGGAAATCCGCCGCTTCGGCATCGACCCTAAGGCCGCCCTGCTGTCGCATTCGAATTTCGGATCCCGCGATTCCGCCAGCGCCCGAAAGATGCGCGATGCATTGAAGCTGATCCGCGAACGTGCCCCGGAGCTGGAAGTGGACGGCGAAATGCAGGGCGGCTCCGCTCTGTCGGAAACCTTGCGAAAGCGCGCCATGCCCAACAGCACGCTGAGCGGCGAAGCCAATCTCCTGGTCTTCCCCAATCTCGACGCCGCCAACATTTCCCTCGGCATCGTCCGCACCATGATGGATGCACTGCATGTCGGCCCCATCCTGCTTGGAGCCGCGATGCCGGCGCATATCCTCTCCACCTCAGTCACCTCGCGCGGGGTCGTCAACATGGCGGCGCTGGCCGTGGTCGAGGCATCGCAGATCGCTTGAGAACAGATGAGCGAGTGGCGGATTGATCTCGATCCGCCGCTGCTTTTCATGAGGCCGGTTCGCCATGCCCAACGCGCAGGTAAACCAACAATAGAAATTGTGCACGGACGCCGCATGCCACGCCATGCCCGATGATTGCACTGGACATACCTTCTGCCGCCGCCCAAGTTAAAACCCATGGATTCATGAGGGCGGCGATGAGCCAAAGTCGATATTTCGATCTGCTGGACTGGCTCGAAAACGAAAAACTGCCCAACCCCGACGACTTCTTCCACAGGCTCCAAGACACCTACGGCATTGCCCAGGTCATCTATGTCGATGCGAGATTGTCGCCCTTGTCCATGCAGATCAATCGGCTGCATCACACACTGACCAGACAGCAGGCGGCCGCCTTGGCGGATCTGGGCACGCCCTTGCTGACGTCAGTCCTATCGGCCGCGACCAATGCCGTGCGGCCACTCGACTGGAACCGGCTGATCGCTATGGAGCCAAAGGCAGCCTTGATCGCCGCACGCTTGAGCCAGCTTGGGCTTCCCGAGGACGGATTGACCTTCCCATTGCCATCAAGGGCAGGACGCTCGGCGCTCTTGTCGATAAGCATGGCATCGACCCATCGGGACTGGCGGCAGTTCTGCCGTCTTTACGGCCGCGACATCCAGGCGCTGGCCGCGCAGTTCCACGCGGCCTTGCTGGACGGACGCACATCGGGCGGCGCCAGGGAGACGCCTGGGCTGACGGAGCGCGAGCGCGAAACGCTGGCTTGGGCGGCTGCGGGCAAAAGCTACTGGGAAATCGCCGCTATCCTTGGCATCTCCGAGCGCACGGTGCGGTTTTTCATGGCTAACGCCCGACGCAAGCTTGATGTGGTTACCAATGCCCAGGCTGTCGCCAAGGCCATCTGGGAAGGCCTGATCGCCCGCCCCTGAAAATTCTTAAATACTCACATATATTACTTATAATTGCATTATCAACTTGTCGCTACCGCCAGTATCAATATTTTCCTAACAATTTCATTTTGCTCCCGCAACACAATCGGGAGTTCTCCAATGATAACAATCGTAAACACTGCCAATCGCGACCGCCATGCCGCCGCCCTGGATCAGATGTTCAGGCTGCGCAAACGTGTGTTTCACGATCTCCTGAAATGGGACGTCGCCATCCAGGGCGACTACGAGATCGACGGATACGACGATGCCAATCCGACCTATGTTCTCTCCCACGACGAACATACCGGCGACCTGCGCGGCGCCTTGCGGCTCCTGCCGACCCTAGGCCCCAACATGCTGGACGATACATTCCCGAGCCTTCTCGGGGACAAGCCGGAGATCCGCAGCGCGGCCATCTGGGAATCCAGCCGCTTTTGCATCGAGCCTGAGATTTCGCAGGATCGCGGCTCCAACCAGGTGACGATGGCGGCGGCCGAACTCATGTGCGGCGTCGGCGAACTCGGCATTGCCTCGGGCCTCAGCCATATCGTCACCGTCACCGACGTCTTCCTGGAGCGCATGTTCCGTCGCATGGGATGCCCCGGGGAACGGATCAGTGACCCCCGCCGTATCGGCTCGGTCTTTGCCGTCGCGATCGCCTGGCAGGTCGATGAAGACTTGCTGTCCCGCATGAAGGCTGTCGCGGATATCGACGGCTCGGTCGTCGCCGAACCGGTCCGCCTGCAGGCACTGCACGCAGCCTGATCCAAGCAGACAATGGCGCGCCCTGTCAAAACCGACACGTGATCGTGTTAAGGTAAATCAGCATAAGCTGTTGGCGCGCCATCCGCTTGCCCCTATAATGGACATAATGTTGGGTGTATGACGCCTGAAAACTAATCCCGCTCGATGCCGCAATGGGGAAGACCGCGTGACGCAAGGTCGACGGATAGCGCTGTTCTTGGTGGCCGCTCTCGGCTGCCAGACGATCGAGGCGCAAGCCTCGGTGATCTGCGACAAGCTGCGCGCCAGTCTCGCCTCTGCACCCGTCGTCACATCCAACAGCCGCGAAGCCCGCCGCTATTCGAGTGCCGTCACAAAGCAGAATTTCGAGATCCGGAAGGCGCGGCAGGACATGCAGCGCCTGAACTGCGGCGGCAGCATCATTACCTATGGCAGCGACGGCAAGAACGCCTGCAACGAGCTGTCGACCGCGCTTCAGCGCATGGAAGACAACAAGCGCATCCTGACGCAAAAGCGCGACGCGCTGCTCGGAACGATATCAGGCGGTCCCGCGCGTTCGCGGCTGCTCGCTGCACTCGATACCAATGGCTGCAATGCCGAGCCGACCAGCGAGGTGACCCTTGCGCCAAGGCAAATGCAGGGCCCGCAGCTGCCGCGTGCCTTGACCTCGGTACCGGATTTCTCCCAGACGGCAGCGATCGGTAGAGAATACACCCTACCACACCCAGAAGCGAACCTCGACGGCAGCCGCCAGGGGCAATTGCGCACCATGTGCGTCAGCACCTGCGACGGTTCGTTCTTCCCAATTTCATCCGCGGCCTCGCCACTCAACTTCCGCCGCGACGCGGAGCAGTGCAGCCAGATGTGCCCGGGCACCTCGACCGAGCTGTTCTATCACCAGCTGCTGACGCAGGAGAGCGCCGATATGGTATCGGCGGTCACCGGCGAGCCCTATCGCAGCCTGCCGAACGCCTTCGCCTATCTGAGCCGTCCGCCGGGCGAAAAGCCTGCCTGCAGCTGCAATCTGGCGGACTATCACCGCCGCGTGCTGCAATCCCAGAAGCCCAAGGACGAGCCGCAGCAAAGCTATTCGGCCATCACCGAGATCCGTGGCACCATGGAGCCCGCCGCCAAGGCGCAGTCCGATATCCCACAGCCTCAGGAACGTGCCTATGACCCGAGCCGCGAAAAGGTTCGGCGCGTCGGCCCCGCCTTCCTGCCGGCTGAAACCAGCAGCATAGACCTGCGAAACCCCGCGTCACCGGGACCGCAGCCGCTGCAGCAATAGCTTGGTGCCAAGTCTTTATCCGCGTGACCTGCCCCAGGCTTCGTCAAAGACCAGTTGCTCAAGCGGCAGGCGCTGACGCCAGCCCTTGATCGCCAGCTCCGGCTGGTCATAGAGCGCATCGACATAGCCGAGGCAAAACCAACCGATGATCTCGATGCTTTCGGGAATGCCGAGGATGTCGCGCAAATCCTGCTGGTGGAAAATGCTGACCCAGCCGATGCCGATACCCTCGGCACGGGCTGCCAACCACATGTTCTGCACGGCACAGACGGTGGAATAGCTGTCCATGCGAGCGTTGTGGGTCCGTCCCAGCACCAACGGCCCGGCGCGATCGGGATCGCAGGTGATGCAGATGCCGACAGGCGCCTTGCGGATACCCTCAAGCTTCAGCGAGCGATACCGCGCCTGCTGCTCGTCGGCAAACATCGCGGCGGCCTCGTCATTCGCCCTGCTGAACGCCTGCCACACCGCTTCCCGCCGCTCGGCGCTGCGCACCACGATGAAATTCCAAGGCTGCATGAAGCCCACGGACGGCGCCGCATGCGCGGCCTGCAACAGGCGCTGCAACACGTCGTCCGGCACCGGATCATCCAGGAACTGGTCGCGCACATCGCGCCGCGTCATGATGGCACGGTAGACGGCCTCACGGTCATCCTCCGAAAAGGCACTGCTCGCGACAAGGTGGCGATGAAACTGGTCGGACAATCTAGATAACCCCATAAGCTGAAGCCTCGCCACCGGGCATCGGTGGCAAGCCCTGTTGCGGCCTCGCCCACCGTCCACGCGGGCCAAACCTATCAGCATCAGGCCGGTCTTCTGACTTGGCATCACCTGCCGGCCGCAGCCTTCCCGGTTTCGTGAACCAGTGGCCGGCCCCTCATACGGGGAACCTGTGCGGCCAGGCATCCGCCTTACAGCGTTGGGCACGTTCCGGATTTGCGCCGGATTCCCGATTCTCCTGCTCTTTCGAGCCGGCACCTGACGTTGACATGTTTATCAGCGTGTCAGAGGCAGGCAAGCCAGGAATGCGACATCGAAAATCTAGACCGGAAAATACCGAACATAGGCGAACGAGCTGCCATCGGGCGACCAGTTCGGCACGTTGATCGATCCCTGCCCGCCAAACAGCGGGAACAGGGTTTCGAGATCCGAACCATCGGGGTTCATCAGCCGCATCAACACATCGCGGTCGCGCGGATGGTCGAAGACATCAGGAGCATAGGAAATCAGCAATACCTTGTCGCCGCGGGGCGAAGGATGCGGGAACCAGTCGCCAAGGTCGTCATGGGTCAGCCGCTCCAGCTCCGAGCCATCGGTGCGCATCCGCCAGATCTGCATCAGGCCGGTGCGGCTGGAGTTGAAGTAGATCCATGTACCACAGGGCGAATAGTCGGGTCCGTCGTTCCGTCCCTCGCCGTGGGTCAGCCGCGTCTCCTCGCCGCCATCAACCGGAATGGTGTAGATGTCGAAGAGGTCGTTGCGGATGCCGCAATAGGCAAGGGTCTGTCCATTGGGAGACCAGCCGTGCCAGTAGGATGGCGTCAGCGCGGTAACCTGCCGCGGCACGCCGCCTGCGGAAGGCAGCACGTAAATGCAGGATTTTCCGTGCTCCACCTTGTCCGAGATCACGATCTGGATGCCATCGGGCGAAATGCCGTGGTCGTTGTTGATTTGCGTGGCGAAGCCGAGATCGATCTGCTGAAGCTGTGGCAGGCCATCAAGCGCCAGCCGGTATAACCCGCCATCGCCGTTGACCAGCAAGGCCGCACCATCAGGCGTCCAGTTCGGCGCCTCGATCAGAAGCTCCGTCTGGAAAACCACCCGTGTCTCGCGGGTATCGATATTGAAGATCTCGACCGAACTGCGCATGCCACACCCTCCCCGGTGTCGCCACGGCCGCCTCAGCGGTCGCGGAATCTGTTGGTGATCGGATAGCGCCTGTCGCGCCCGAAGTTTTTCTTGGTGATCTTCACGCCCGGCGCCGACTGCCGGCGCTTATATTCCGCCAGATAGAGCAGATGCTCCACGCGGTGAACCGTCGCGATGTCATGGCCACGCTCGACGATATCCTCGACGGACATTTCCTTCTCGACCAGGCATTCCAGGATATCGTCCAGCACGGGATAAGGCGGCAGCGAATCCTGGTCGGTCTGGTTGGGGCGAAGCTCGGCCGAAGGTGCCTTGGACAGGATATTGGCCGGAATGACCTCGCCTGAAGGTCCGAGAGCGCCCGGTGGCACATGCGTGTTGCGCCAGGCCGACAGGGCGTAGACCTGCATTTTGTAGAGGTCCTTGATCGGATTGAACCCGCCATTCATGTCGCCATAGAGCGTCGCATAGCCAACGGACATTTCCGACTTGTTGCCTGTCGTGACGACCATCGAGCCGAACTTGTTGGAGATCGCCATCAGGATCGTACCACGGGTACGGCTCTGCAGGTTTTCCTCCGTGATCCCCGCTTCGGTGCCCTCGAACATATCCGCAAGCGAGGACAGAAACCCTTCCACTGGCTCTGAGATCGGCACGATGTCGTAATGGCATCCGAGCGCCTTGGCGCAGGCGGCAGCGTCGGTGAAGGACTCCTCCGAGGTGTAGCGATAGGGCAGCATGACGGTGCGGACACGCTCTTCGCCAAGCGCATCCACGGCAATCGCCGCGCAGATGGCCGAATCGATGCCGCCGGACAGCCCGAGCACCACGCTCTTGAAGCCGTTCTTGTTGACGTAGTCGCGGAAGCCCAACATGCAGGCGCGGTAATCGGCTTCTTCTCCCTGGGGAATATGGGAGAGCGGCCCCTGATCGCAACGCCAGCCATCGCTCTCGCGCCGCCAGGTGGAAATGAACAGCGTCGCCTCGAACTGGCTCATCTGGAAGGCCAGCGTCTTGTCGGCATTGAAGCAGAAGCTCGCGCCGTCAAAAACCAGTTCGTCCTGTCCACCAAGCTGGTTGGCATAGACCATCGGCAGGCCCGTCTCGATCACCTGCTTCAGCACCACCTGGTGGCGGATATCGACCTTGCCGCGGTAATAGGGCGAGCCATTGGGGACCAGCAGCATTTCGGCGCCTGACTCGGCCAGGGTTTCGCAAACCCCGAGGTCACCCCAGATATCTTCGCAGATCGGAATGCCGATGCGCACGCCGCGGAAATTCACCGGACCCGGCATCTCTCCCGCCACGAAGACGCGCTTCTCGTCGAACTCGCCATAATTCGGCAGATCGACCTTGTCCCGGATCGCCACGATCCGGCCTCCGTCAACCACCGCAATCGAATTGTGCCTGCCCAGATCACCCTGGCGCGGAAAGCCGACAATGATACCCGGACCACCATCCGCCGTATCGGTCGCAAGCTCCTCCACAGCAGACAGGCAGGCCGCCAGGAAGGACGGTTTCAGCACAAGGTCTTCCGGCGGGTAGCCGGAGATGAAGAGCTCCGTCATCAACAAGAGGTCGGCCCCTTGCGACGCGGCCTCGCGGCGCGCTTCGCGAATGCGGGCGAGATTGCCGGCGACATCGCCGACAATGGGATTGAACTGGGCGGTCGCGATGCGCAGAATGTCGGAGCGTGTGTTTTCGGTCATGTGCACCAAATAGCGCGCCGCGCGGTCCTGAGCAACGAAATGATGGCAGCATCGGCAATTCCTCCCGCAAGCCCCACACCTCATCCCGGCCTTCATTGTCCCGGCAGAATGTTATTGTCAGTTTGGCGCTCCGTGGAATATGCCATCTGCCACCGAAACCAGTGGGGCGCCCATGCCGATATCGCCAGATCAACTGCACAAACATCTCGATACCGATGGCAAGGAGCTTGGCGAAACCGAACGCATGGTCCTGCGTCGGGCTGTAGAGCGGCGTACCGTGGCGACCGATATCAATGCCCAGATTCGGGCCGAAGCCGGTTTTGGCGACCGCCTTGCCGATGCGATCGCCCGGATCGGCGGTTCTTGGAGCTTCATCATCAGCTTCGGCCTGTTCCTGGTCGTCTGGGCGGTGACGAACACTTACTTGCTGGCGGCCGATGCCTTCGACCCCTACCCCTTTGTCTTTCTAAATCTGATCCTGTCGATGCTGGCAGCCATCCAGGCACCGATCATCATGATGTCGCAGAACCGCCAGGCGGAACGCGATCGGCTCGAGGCGCAGAAGGACTATGAGGTCAACCTGAAGGCCGAACTGGAGGTCCTGTCCCTCCACCAGAAGATCGACATGCAGGTGCTGAAGGAACTGGCCGAGATCAAGCTGCAGCTGGATCAGCTGGCAAAACGACACGAATAACAGCAATGATATCTTCACCGGGATCGTGTAGCACCTATATATGGGTCGGTATGCTGCCGCTGACGGCGCGGCAAAAGCGAAAGAATGGCCCTTGGGCTCATGCACATGCATCAACTGAACAGTGAACATGATTTGGTCCGCGGACCGATGTCACGCCAGCAGATCCTGACCCATGCTGATTTCCCCGCAATCGAGCGGCGGATAGCAGGCCATTTGATTGCCATACACGACAAAAGCCCGCGACTATCTCGGCTTAAGGCGTCGCATCGCAAATGGCTGATGACCCACGCGCTGTTTTCCCTGTCGCTGCAGAGACAACCGGATGACCCGCTGTCCGGACTGACGGCGACACGGTTCATTGAAACCGTGATGAAGCTTGGGGCAGCCAGTCGCAATACCGCGACGGCCTATCTCGCGGAGCTTGTCGCTTACAAGTTTCTTCGTGATGTCCCAGACATTCCAGACCGGCGAGTGAGGGTGCTCGAGACCACGGAAGCCAGCTTTACGGCCATGCAAAGCTGGTTTCAGGGCCATATGGCCTGCCTCGACAAGCTTGACGGCGGCAATCGAGAGGCGAGCTGCCAGGCGGACGAGCGCATCTTCCGCATTGCCCAACCGCGCGCTGCGGCCATGTTGATGAACGATGACGTCTGGCTGGAGCCGGCGGAAACCATCGGGCACTTCCTCTGGTCGGACTTTGGTGGAATGGTGCTCCACGACCTGATCACCCGCATCGAGCATTATGACCCCAATGCAGAACGCGTCGAGATCGCGCCATTTGCTCTTTCAACGATCAGCGAAAAATACACCCTGTCGGCAACCAATCTGAAACGCATGTTCCAGAAGGCGGAATCGGAAGGGCTGATCGGCTGGGAACTGCCGCGTCGTCGCGGCAACATGTGGCTATCCCGGCAGTTTCTGCATGATTATTTTAACTGGCAGGCCGCAAAGTTTGCCGCCCTGGACGAAGCCTATCACTACGCCATCGCCAGGATTGAAAACCCCGGGCTCCGAAGCTGGCAATCAGCCTGATACGCCCGATATAGGCTGATCACTAGCACGTCAAAGAGCCGGCATTGAAAAACGGGCCGGCTGAGATTGCCGACCCGTTCCAGAAAGTATTTCTAAGCTGCACCAGGTCCGGCGACCTTTTCGATCGCCGCGACCACATCATGCTTAGCCGTTTGCGGCCGCCATCATGCGCTTTTCATCACGACCGCCCTTCATCCGCTCTGCCAGCAGGAAGGCCAATTCGAGCGCCTGATCGGCATTGAGGCGCGGGTCGCAATGGGTGTGGTAGCGATCCTGCAAAGCCTCGGCCGTCACCGCACGCGCACCACCGGTGCACTCGGTCACATCATTCCCGGTCATCTCGATATGAATGCCGCCGGGATGCGACCCTTCCGCGCGATGGATCTGGAAGAAGCTTTCGACCTCCGACAGGATCCGGTCAAACGGACGGGTCTTGTACTGGTTAAGCGTGATCGTATTGCCATGCATCGGATCGCAGGACCAGACGACCTTGCGCCCTTCCCGCTCGACCGCACGGATCAGGCGCGGCAGATGGTCGGCCACCTTGTCATGACCGAAGCGGCAGATCAGCGTCAGGCGTCCGGACTCGTTGGCCGGGTTCAGGATATCGATCAGGTTCAACAAATCGTCGGCCTGGAGCGACGGACCGCATTTCAATCCGATCGGGTTCTTGATGCCGCGGCAATATTCCACATGCGCATGATCCGCCTGGCGCGTGCGGTCGCCGATCCAGATCATATGGCCTGATGTGGAGTACCAATCGCCAGACGTCGAATCGACGCGGGTCAGAGCCTCTTCATAGCCCAGAAGCAGCGCCTCGTGGCTGGTGAAGAAGTCGGTTTCGCGCAGGTTCGGGTTGTTTTCCGAGGTGATACCGATGGCCTTCATGAAGTCCATGGTTTCGGAAATACGGTCGGCAAGCTTGCGATAGCGCTCGGCCTGCGGGCTGTCCTTCACGAAGCCCAGCATCCAGGTATGCACGTTTTCCAGGTTGGCATAGCCACCCATCGCGAAAGCACGCAGCAGGTTCAACGTCGCGGCGGACTGGCGGTAAGCCATGATCTGCCGCTCCGGATTCGGAATGCGCGACTCTTCATTGAACTCGATGCCGTTGATGATGTCACCGCGATAGCTCGGAAGCTCGACATCGCCCTGGCGCTCGAAATCGGATGAACGGGGCTTGGCGAACTGTCCGGCAATACGCCCGACCTTGACCACCGGCAACTGCGCACCGAAGGTCAGGACGACGGCCATCTGCAGGAAGGCGCGGAAGAAGTCGCGGATGGTGTCCGCGCCATGTTCCGCAAAGCTTTCGGCACAGTCACCGCCCTGCAGGAGGAAGCCATTGCCGTCGGCCACTTGTCCCAATGCCTTTGTCAGGCGACGTGCTTCGCCGGCAAAAACCAGCGGCGGAAACTTGGAAAGACGACCTTCCGCTGCCGCCAGCGCGGCTTGATCCGGATAGGCCGGCACCTGCTTGATCGGCTTTTGCCGCCAGCTGGACGGGTTCCAATTCTGTGCCATCTTCTCTTCCTGCTCTCGTCGTGCGGCCGTCAAGGGGCCGTTTTGGATGGGGGCTTATAGCTCCTAATATTTACCTTGCAAAGTCGAACTTCCAGATTGCTGCTGATTCCCGGATGCACGTACCAGTCCGTACATGGGATTTTCTTATAGGCTCTTTGGGCCGCCCACCGCCAAGCTGGTCGCGCATCGTCGAGGGCAAAATATGGTTCAAATGGAAACGCAGTGAAGTCAATGCGTTAACCAAAATGACAAGACCACTTGACCGAATGTCTCCCGTTAATTTCCACTAAACGCGCGGCCTGATATGGCTGAGACCATGGGTCGAATGATGCGACCGTAGCACGTCATGAAGACGTATCGTCATCACAACGAATACAGGCTTCGGCATGCGTATGTCTGCAAACCGGTTCGCCCGTGATCGCTCGGGCAATTTCGGCATTATCACGGCTCTCGTAACCGTGCCTCTCCTGACCGCCGTCGGGATGGCGCTCGACTTTGGCTATGCGATAGACCAACGCAACGACCTGCTTGCGGCTGCCGATGCCGCCGCGGTTGGCGCGCTCGCAAGCCAGTCGGTCGGCGTTCTGGCTGCCCTGCAGATGGAACAGGACGGCGTCATCAAGGTTGGCGAGGAAGATGCGCGCAAGTTCTTCCAGGGACAGACCGCCAAGCAGGTTGCGGCCGAAGGCCAAGGAAAGAACGAGGACACGGAGGGCGTCAGCCTTTCGGGCCTTGATGTCAGCGTCACCAAAAAAGGTGCGGATCTCAAGTCCGAGGTCAAATTCACGGCGAAGGTTCCCACGACCTTCCTCCGGCTGATCAACCAGAACTACATCACGATCTCAGGCTCTGCTACGGCGGTGTACAACACCGGCACCTATATCGACTTCTACATGCTTTTGGACAACACGCCGTCCATGGGCGTTGGCGCCACCGACAGCGACATCGCGACGATGGAACGCAACACGTCGGACAGCTGCGCCTTTGCCTGCCACCAGTTGGACAAGTCAAACAACTACTATGCATTGGCGAAAAGCCTTAAAGTGCAGATGCGCATTGACGTCGTGCGCCAGGCAACCCAGCAGTTGACCTACACCGCCGCCGACACCATGCGCTATCCCGGCCAGTACCGCATGGCCGTCTATACCTTCGGTAGCTCTGCCGAAAGCACCAAGCTGACCCAGGTGGCATCCATGTCCACCGATATGGCGGCGGTACGAAAGTCGGCTGACGCCATCGACCTGATGACGATCCCGTACCAGAACTATAACAATGACATGGCGACCGACATCGACGAAGCCATGACCAGCCTCAAGACGATCATCAAGAAGGGTGGCGGTGGCGCCAGCAAATCCGATCCGCAAAAGGTCGTCTTCTTCGTGTCGGATGGTCTTACGGACAGCGCCAAGGCCGGCAAATGCACAAAGAAGACCACCAACGGCACCCGTTGCCAGGAGCCGATCGATTACTCCTTCTGCCAGCCGCTGAAGGATGCGGGCATCAAGGTCGCGGTGCTTTACACTACCTACCTGCCGCTGCCGAAGAACGGTTGGTACAATAATTGGATCAAGCCGTTCCAGAGCGAGATCGCCAAGAACATGGAATCCTGCGCCAGCCCCGGCTTCTATTTCGAGGTGAGCCCGAGCGAGGGTATCTCGGATGCGATGACGGCGCTGTTCCAGAAGATCGTCAGCACCCCGCGCATTTCCAGCTGAGTTTCGACAGACCAAATTCAAACGGGCGCCGCGGCGCCCGTTTTCGGTTTCGTCATCTTGTCCTCAGACCCGTTCGCCGTTGCGAATGCGGTAGCTGGGGTTGTACATGGTGACCAGTTCCTCGGCCGCCGTGGGATGAACGGCCATGGTGCGGTCGAAATCATCCTTGGTGCAACCGGCCTTCAAGGTAATACCCAAAAGCTGCGCCATTTCGCCGGCATCATGGCCCAGCACATGGGCGCCCAACACCTTGCGGTCGGCGGAATTCACGACCAGCTTCATGATCATCTTCTCCGCACGACCCGAAAGCGTTGCCTTCATCGGACGAAACTGCGCGCGATAGACTTCGATTTCAGGGTAGCGCTTGGCGGCCTCTTCTTCCGAAAGACCGACCGTGCCGATTTCCGGCTGCGAGAACACGGCCGTGGCAATCAGGTCATGGTCAGGCGAGGTCGGGTTGTTCTTGTATTCGGTCTCGATGAAACACATGGCCTCGTGAATGGCCACCGGCGTCAACTGCACCCGATCGGTCACGTCGCCAAGCGCGAAGATATTCGGCACATTGGTTCGCGAATACTCGTCGACGATGATGGCGCCGCGCTCGTTGAGCTTCACGCCGGCCGTCTCAAGGCCGAGCCCAACGGTATGGGGATCGCGACCCAGTGCTAGCATGACAGTGTCAACCGCGAGCGTGCCGCTGTTCTTGGTCTCGGCATGCAATCCGCCGGCCGCCATTTTCTCCACCTTGGTGATCACATCCTGGCAGATGATGCGGATACCCTTGGCTTCCATCGCCTCATGCAGGCCCTGGCGCATGTCGTGATCGAAGCGCGAAAGGATCTCCTTGCCGCGATAGATCAGCGTCGTATCGACGCCCAGCCCATGGAAAATATTGGCGAACTCGACGGCGATATAGCCGCCGCCTGCGATCAGGATCGAGCGCGGCAGGCTCTCCAGATGGAAGGCCTCGTTGGAGGAGATGCACAGTTCATAGCCCGGCAGCGATGCATGCGGATTAGGTCCGCCGCCGACGGCGATCACGATCCGCTCGGCCGTCACGATCTGGCCCGTCTTCACGATGCGCACGCTGTTGGGACCAGCCAGTTCCGCGCGGCTTTCGATGATTTCGGCGCCCGCATTCTCAAGACCGCGGCGATACAGGCCTTCCAGCCGGGTAATTTCCCGGTCCTTGGCTGCGACCAGTGCCTTCCAGTCGAACTGGCTTTCACCGACGGTCCAGCCATAGCCGGCGGCATCCTCGAAATGCTCGTGATACTGGGAGGCATAGACGAATAGCTTCTTCGGTACGCAGCCGCGGATAACGCAGGTGCCGCCAAACCGGTATTCTTCGGCAATCGCCACGCGCTTTCCGAGCGACGCCGCGACGCGCCCTGCCCTGACACCGCCAGATCCGCCGCCGATGACAAAGAGATCATAGTCGAATGTCGGCATGGGAGGCTCCTGGGATAATTCGTAACGGGGATGCAATAGCAACGCATATAGGCGCTGCAGCAGACATGCGAAAGCCCGGAAGGGCGTTCCGGGCTTTCAAAATACTGAAGCTATGATGATCAGGGCTTCGGTGCGGGCGCTTCGGCCGGAGCAGCAGGCGCCTGACCGGCACCGGCCGCTGCATCGGCCGGGGCACTTGCGCCAGCAATCGCCAGCATCGCCTGGTTCGTGCTGTTTTCCAGGTCGCGGCGAATGCCGGATGCCCAGATTTCAGCTGCACGAACCAGTTCGCGGGTTACGATCGGTCCATCCGTCAGAAGCTTCTTGCCGGCATCGCTGGTGTAGAAGGCTGCGATTGCGTTGAGTTCTTCCGGCGTAAAGGCCTTGGCATAGACCAAAGCGGCTTCCCGCTCCAGATCGCCGCGGCGGCCGGCAAGTTCCAGGGCCTTGGAGTCAACCGTCTTGAAGATCTCGTCCTGGAAATTCGGATAGGCCTGGATCAGCTGCGCCTTCAAACCTTCAGCCAGGTTCGGCAGGATGCCGTCGAACTGGTTGGTCACACCAAGTGCGGTGATTGCACTGCGGGCCGCCTGCAGATGCGCTTCCGGAATTTCCTGAGCCTTGGCGGCAGCGGCAAACAACAGCCCACCGGCAACGATGACGGCCGTCGCAACGCCGCCGAAACGCTTCGAATTGAACATGAAACTCAGTGCTCCTGTCTAGTGCTTTGCCTCGATCACGCGCGCTCCCGCCGGACCGGCGATGATGGCAAGCGTGGCCAGGTTGATGAACAGCCCGTGTTCGACGACGCCGGGTATGGAATTCAATGCGATTGCCAAGGCCTCTGCATCAGGAATGCGGCCAAAAGATGCGTCGATTATGTAATGGCCGCCGTCGGTGGTGAAGACTTCGTCATCCCCTCCCCGCAGGCGCAGTTCGCCGGAAAGTCCGAGCTTTTCCGCGGCCTTCTCGATGGCGATCCGGGTGGATGTCAAACCGAAGGGATTGACCTCCACCGGCAGGGCAAATGCGCCGAGCGTCGGCACGACTTTGGACTCGTCGGCGATCACGATCATCCGCGACGAGGCCGCAGCAACGATCTTCTCACGCAACAAGGCACCGCCACCGCCCTTGATCAGGCGCAGCGCTCCGTCAACCTCGTCGGCGCCGTCGATCGTCAGGTCGAGCTCGGGAAGTTCGTCCAGCGACTTCAGCGGCACACCGAGTTCCAGGCACAGCCGCGCGGTGCGCTCCGATGTCGGAACGCCCTCGACCTTGAGGCCAGCCGCCACCTTCTCCGCGAGGAGACGGACGAATTCCTCGGCGGTCGATCCGGTGCCGATGCCCAGTCTCATGCCATCTTCAACGTAATTGAGTGCCGCCTCTGCGGCCTTGATCTTCATTTGGCGGGCGTCCATGCGCCTGCAACTCCCGTCTGTTTTGATCGTGATGCTGTTTACACGGCTCCCGACGCAAACGAAAGCCCCTTTGATGACGCCAAAGCCGTTGCATTTTTTCCGGCCATACCCTAACGCCGAAGCCCCGTGCAAACGTCCAGGAGACCAAAGGCAAATGGCTGATCCGATCATCGTTTTCGACCTCGACGGCACCTTGGTGGACACCGCCCCCGACCTGATGGCCAGCCTGAACCACACGATTGCCGCGGCCAGCCTTGAGCCCGTGACCTATGATGATCTGACGCACCTTGTCGGCCATGGGGCCCGCGCCATGATCGAGCGCGCCTTCACGCTCCGCCAGGCGCCACTCTCGTCTGACGATCTCGACCGGCTGATGGCGCGCTTCATCGACCACTACGGCGCCAACATGCCCGGCGACAGCAAGGCCTTTCCGGGCCTGGTCGAGTCACTGACGCGGCTTTCGGATGCCGGCTACCGGCTTGCCGTCTGCACCAACAAGCTGGAGCGCTTCGCCGTCACCCTGATTGAGAAGCTGGGCTTGGCCCCGCACTTCCAGGCCATTGCCGGTGGGGATACGTTCCCGGTGCGCAAGCCCGACCCGCGCCACCTCACCGATACGATCGCGATGGCCGGCGGCGATCCGCAGCGTGCCGTCATGGTGGGCGACAGCATCAATGACATTCTTGCGGCCCAAAATGCTGGCATCGCCTGCATCGCCGTGCCCTTCGGCTATTCCGATCCGCCGGTAGAACAGTTGGGTGCAGATGTGCTGATCACCCATTTCGATCAACTGACGCCGGAACTGGCTGCCCGGCTCATTGACGAGAAGCGTGCCGGAGCCGCCTGAGGCTCCGGCAGCCTGGTTCAGCTGCGGCCGCTTCGCGATGACGTGATCGCCGCAAACGCCTTCATCGTATGCGCATCCCGGTCGTAGACATCGGCATAGAAGTGCAGGCCACCGGCCTCATCCGGCCATGCCGTGAAGTAGGAGACATAGACCGGGATCTTCTGCGGCACGGAAACTGCCCGGTTCTGGCCCGATGCAATCTGCTTGCCGATCTCCGCCACGGTCGTCCCCATGACGGCAGCCGCCATCACGCGTGGTTCGGCCAGACGCACGCAGCCATGGCTGAGTGCGCGCATGTCGCGCTGGAAGAAGCTCTTCGACGGCGTGTCATGCATGTAGATCGCATGCGAGTTCGGGAACAGAATCTTCAACTCGCCCAGCGCATTATCGCCACCCGGCGGCTGGCGCACATCGACATTGGGATTGGTGTTCCAGTTCACCTGGCTCGATGCAACCTTGCGGCCGCCATGGCTGACTTCATAGCCGAGCCGGTCGAGATAGCTCGGATCGGCCCTCAGCTTCGGCAGCATTTCATTGACGATGATCGACTGCGGCACACCCCAATAGGGGTTGAATTCGACGGTCTCGATCTGATCCTGGAAGAAATAGGTCTGGTTGGACTTGGAGCCAACCACGACACGCATCGCGATCTGCTGCTTGCCTTCGTTGAAGTAGTAGGCCTGGAAGGCAGGCTGGTTGATGAAGACGAAACGCGACCCGAGATCGTCAGGCAGCCAGCGCCGCTGTTCCATCGAAACGATCAGCTTGTTGATCTTCTCCTGATTGGTGTCGCCCACCAGCTTGCGAATGGTCGCCTGACCGACGACGCCATCGGGCTTGAGGCCGTTTTCCTTCTGGAAGCCTTCGACCAGCGCCACGAGTTCAGGCGTGTATTGCGGCGTACCGGCATAATTCGCCAGGGTCACGGAATGCTCGACTTTGAGCGCATCGGATGCCTTGCGGCCAATCGCCTTGATCACGTTGGCAAGCTCGGGATCATCCTTGCCAGGCTTCAGCACCGTTCCCGGCGCAATGGTAATCGGCGCTTCGCCACCCACATTTTCGGCACGCAGGCGGACAAGCTCCGCCTTCATGGCCAGGAACTGGGTATTGTCAGGGTCGCGGGTGCGAAGATAGGCCGCCACGTCGGGGCTCAGCCGCAGCATGTTCAAAACGGGCTTCAGGTTGACCGTCTTGCGCTTGAAGTCATGATAGCCCGAAAGCTTGTTGGGATCGACCCGACCCCGCTCCGTGTCCTGCACATAGGTCAAGACCTTGGCCGACAGGGTCAGCTCGAATTGCATCAAGGCAAGATCGCGGGCCGCCGGATCGGTGATTGCCGACAGGTCGGGTGCGGTGACGGCATAGTCTTCGGCATCGAGCCCGACGTCGCCGACAGCCGCGAGCGCCGTGATCGCCGCCTGCGCCTTAGGCGAAATCTCACCCGCCTGCACCCAGATCAGGGGTCGGCCAGAGCCATAATAATCCTCGATCGCCTTGGCAATCTCATCGGGCGCCGACACCTTGACACCGGCCATTGCGGCCCGGGGATCAGCAGCCGGGGCAGCTGTCGACGACGTCACGGTCGCATCGGCAGCCGGCGCAGCCACGAACTTGGCCGTCTGGATGACGCGCAGCGCATCGGTCTTGTAGGTATAGTAGCGCGGTCCGGTGATCTTCGGCAGCGGATCGGGATCGCTGATCGCCCCTTCGATCTCCTGAGCGGTGCCACCGAACAGCGGCTTGCTGGCGCCTTGCGTCTTGTTGGCCGCCGGGCCGCCTCGCAGCAGGTCCATGAGCGTCGTGGCGCCAGCATCGCCGACCGGCAGGCTGATGGCGGACACTGCGGATAGTAGGCCTGCGGCGAGAGTTTTCCTGTTCATCTGCATCGTCATTCCCGAGAGTGATGTGGACGGCCCATCGACCCGTTCCAGCCTTGGCGCGCAGCACTAGCCGAACACTTTGGCATTGGGAAGGAATCGTTTCAGAGCCTCGGCGATTCGTCGCCTCAACTTTATGTGACGCCCCAGTCGAGACCGAGCGCGAATTCATTCAGTCTGAAAATGTACTTAAGAATTGATTAAATTCTTCATCAAGCGTTGCCTGATATCCACATCGACGCCAGCACCGCAACTCGATCCCGAAGGTAACCTTGTGTGGATAACATGAATTTAATTATCATGATTTCATGATCCGGTTGCCGGAAAACCTCCGGGCGTTACATATGGCTTCTGACTTCCCAACCGACGACAGGCGAAATCCATGACCACGCGCAGCGAGACTGATACCTTTGGGCCTATCGAAGTGGCCGCAGACCGTTACTGGGGCGCGCAAGCGCAGCGGTCGCTCGGCAATTTCAAGATCGGCTGGGAAAAGCAGCCGGCCTCTGTCATCCGTGCACTCGGCATCATCAAGCAGGCCGCTGCCCGCGCCAATATGGCTCTTGGAGGGCTGGACGCCAATCTGGGCCAGGCGATCATCGCCGCAGCCCAGGAGGTCATCGACGGAAAGCTCGATGACCATTTTCCGCTGGTGGTATGGCAGACGGGTTCCGGCACGCAGTCCAACATGAATGCCAATGAGGTGATTTCCAACCGCGCCATCGAGATGCTGGGCGGGGTGATGGGCTCCAAGAAGCCCGTGCATCCCAATGACCACGTCAATATGAGCCAGTCATCCAACGACACCTATCCGACGGCCATGCATATCGCCTGCGCCGAGCAGATCGCGCATCACCTGATCCCGGCGCTCACCCACCTGCACAAGGCGCTGGAAGCGAAGTCCCAGGCCTTTTCCCATATCATCAAGATCGGCCGAACCCACACGCAGGACGCGACCCCCCTCACCCTCGGCCAGGAGTTCGGCGGCTATGCGGCCCAGGTGCATTCGGCGATCAAGCGCATCGGCGACACCATGGGCGGACTGCTGGAACTGGCCCAGGGCGGCACCGCGGTCGGTACGGGCCTCAACGCCCCGGTCGGTTTCGCTGAAAAGGTCGCAGAGGAGATCGCGGCCATCACCGGCATGCCGTTCGTCACGGCTCCCAACAAGTTCGAGGCCCTTGCCGCCCATGACGCGATGGTCTTCGCACACGGCGCGATCAACGCGGCCGCTGCCGCCCTGTTCAAGATTGCAAACGACATCCGCTTCCTCGGTTCCGGCCCGCGTGCCGGCCTTGGCGAACTCGCTTTGCCGGAAAACGAACCGGGCTCCTCGATCATGCCGGGCAAGGTCAACCCGACCCAGTCGGAAGCCCTGACCCAGGTCTGCGCCCACATCTTCGGCAACAATGCCGCCATCACCTTCGCCGGCAGCCAGGGCCATTTCGAACTCAACGTCTACAATCCGATGATGGCCTACAACTTCCTTCAGTCGGTTCAGCTGCTTGGTGATGCGGCCCGTTCCTTCACCGACAACTGCGTCGTCGGCATCGAGGCGCGCGAAGACAACATCCGCAAGGGCGTGGAGAATTCACTGATGCTGGTGACGGCGCTGAACGGTCGCCTCGGCTATGACATCTGCGCCAAGATCGCCAAGACGGCCCACAAGAACGGCACCACGCTGCGCGAAGAGGCAGTCGGCGGCGGCTACCTCACCAATGAGGAATTCGACCAGTTTGTCCGGCCGGAACTGATGATCGGCCCCAAATAAGTCGCTTGTCGCATGAGGCCGCAGGCGACCGCGGCACTCGGTATGGCCTTGTTGAGACTTGATAAAGCCTGTTGCCGACAGGCTAATCTCTCCACTTTAGAATCATTGCAATATTAACCTCTGCCACTTAAACGTCAGCCATCTCAATTGACCTCCAAAGGTTCCGCGATGGCTGACGATCTCTTTCCGCTTGGCGAAGACAAGACCACTTACCGCAAGATTTCCTCCGACTACGTGTCCGTCGACACCTTCAAGGGCCAGGAAATCCTGACCGTCGATCCGGAAGGCATGCGCCTGCTCGCCGAGACAGCTTTCGCCGACATCAACCATCTGCTCCGTCCCGGCCACCTCAAGCAACTGGCGTCGATCCTGCAGGATCCTGAAGCGACCGACAACGATCGCTTCGTCGCCTATGACCTCCTGAAGAACGCCAACATCGCCGCCGGCGGCATTCTGCCGATGTGCCAGGACACTGGCACGGCGATCATCATGGGAAAAAAGGGGCGCCGCGTCTGGACCGAGGGCGGCGACTACCAGGCGCTGGCCAAGGGTGTTCTGGACGCCTATGAGCGCAAGAACCTGCGCTACTCGCAGCTCGCCCCGATCAAGATGTTCGAGGAAAAGAACACCAAGAACAACCTGCCCGCCCAGATCGATATCTATGAAGAGGGTGAGGACGCCTACAAGTTCCTCTTCGTCGCCAAGGGCGGCGGCTCGGCCAACAAGACCTTCCTCTACCAGGGCACGCCTTCGCTGCTCACCCATGACCGGATGATCGACTTCCTCAAGGACAAGATCCTGTCGCTTGGCACGGCGGCCTGTCCCCCCTACCACCTCGCGGTGGTGATCGGCGGCACCTCGGCCGAAATGACCTTGAAGACGGTCAAGCTCGCTTCCACGCGCTATCTGGATGACCTGCCCACTCAGGGCTCCGAGAGCGGCCACGCCTTCCGCGATCTCGAAATGGAAAAGGAAATCCACAAGCTCACGCAATCCCTCGGCGTTGGCGCCCAGTTCGGCGGAAAATACTTCTGTCACGATGTCAGGGTCATCCGCCTGCCCCGTCACGGCGCATCGCTGCCAATCGGTCTTGGCGTCTCCTGTTCCGCCGACCGCCAGGCGCTCGGCAAGATCACCCGCGACGGCATCTATATCGAGCAGTTGGAAACCGATCCGTCGAAATACATGCCCGATATCGACGAGACGGCCCTGTCGTCATCCGTTGTGAAGATCGACCTCAACCAACCCATGAGCGCGATCCTCGCGGAACTGACCAAGCATCCGGTCAAGACCCGACTGTCGCTAACCGGCACCATCGTCGTGGCCCGCGACCTCGCCCATTCGAAGATCCGCGAGCGGCTTGAGCGTGGCGAAGGCATGCCTGACTACATGAAGAACCACCCGGTCTACTACGCCGGTCCAGCCAAGACGCCGACCGGCTACGCATCCGGCTCCTTCGGACCGACCACCGCGGGCCGCATGGACAGTTACGTCGACCAGTTCCAGTCTTTCGGCGGATCGATGGTCATGCTAGCCAAGGGCAACCGCTCCCGCGCGGTCCGCGAAGCCTGCAACAAGCATGGGGGCTTCTATCTCGGCTCGATCGGCGGACCGGCTGCCCGCTTGGCGCAGGATTGCATCCGCAAGGTCGAGGTCCTGGAATATCCTGAACTCGGCATGGAAGCCGTCTGGCGGATCGAGGTTGAGGACTTTCCGGCCTTTATCGTAACCGACGACAAGGGGAATGATTTCTTCCAGGAGTTCAATCTGGGTTAATTTCCACCCAAAATAGAACGTTCGCTAACTGCACGCCTTTGATGCTTTGGGCGCTTGCATTGCGATTTCAATGACTTGAATGGCAGATACCGCTGACCCACAATAAATCTATGGCCATTATTGGGGTATCTGCCATTAAATCTTTTCAAAGGAATTTGCCCTAACAATTATATTGATACGAATGACGGGAAAATATGGGAGTTCGCCGATGAACACGGCAACGACGCCGAAGGCGCAAATTCCTGATATTGTGGGGCAGATAACCTACGCCATGCGCGCGATGGGTATCGCTCCCATTCCCCGGAATTACGAACTGTTCTACGAAGCCTATATCGGTTCCAACCCTCCCCTTTCCCGCGAACTGGCAGCACTCGGAAACCGCGCAACGCAGGAAGAGCTGGATGCGCTGGGCGAGCAGTATATCGGCAACCAGCAGACCCGGGTCATTGAGCGCGCCCATAGCCGCCTGATCGGCGAACTGGACCAGCTATTGCGGGTTCTGAAGCAGGAACAGAGCTCTCTCGAAAGCTATAACAAGCTGCTGGGCGAGACCTATTCCCAGATCAATTCCAAGAGCTCATCGAGCGCCGACCTTCTGCGCAACGCCATCAACATGCTGACGGATGCCACCGGCAACACCATGGCCCATGGTGAAAAGACCGTGGAAAGCGTCAACCAGAAGTCCCAGGAGATGGACCAGGTCCGCAAGGAACTGGACGAATACAAGCGCATCGCCAACACCGACTCGCTGACGCGTCTTGCCAACCGCCGCGCCTTCGACGAGCGGCTTGCCATGGTCTATTCCCAGCCCGCCGGCACGCAACTGGCCGCACTCGCCCTGCTGGATATCGATCATTTCAAAAAGATTAACGACACCTATGGTCATCCCGTCGGTGACAAGATCCTCGCAACCGTTGCCAGCGTTATCCGTGCCAATGTGCGGCGCGACAATTTCGTCGCCCGCACGGGCGGGGAAGAGTTCGCCATCATCGTTGAGGGCAACACCGCCGAGGAGGTCAACCAGATGTGCGAACGCGTTCGCACGGCGCTGGAATCGACCCCGTTCAAGAATTCGAAGACTGGCGTCAACTACGGACCGATCACCATCTCGCTCGGCTTCTGCATGGCTGCCGATGCGGCAGACGCCGGCGAACTCTACAGCAAGTCCGATATCGCCCTCTATTGCGCCAAGAATGCCGGGCGCAACCGGACCAAGATATTCGAGGACGGCATGAAGAAAGACTTCAGCAAGAGCTGGCTGATCTATCGCCGCTGATCCTCACGGCGAAAACACCCGAAATCACCACATCGTCTTGGCGGCGCGAGCCGGCCATTCCCGGTCATAGGTGTCCTTGTCGAAATCCGCCTTGGCGGCTTTCAGGAGATCGCCTGGCGTCGGCAGGCTTGATGGCTCGACGAAATTGGCGGGATTCCAAAGATCCGAGCGCATCAGCGCCCGGGCACACTGGAAATAGACCTCATCGATCGACACGACCACGACCGTGCGCGGATGCTTGCCATCCATCACAAAACTCTCGAGGAGTTCGGGTGCCACGGAAACCACGGCTTTGCCGTTGATCCGCATCGCGGTGTTGGAGCCCGGAATGAGGAACATCAGCGCGACGCGCGGGTCGCACACGATGTTGAGAAGCGAATCGACTCGGTTATTGCCCCGCCAGTCCGGCAAGGCCAGAGTCCGCTCATCCTCGACGCGAACGACCGAGCCACGATCTCCACGCGGCGAGCAATCCAATCCCTCCGGACCGACGGTCGACAGCGCCACAAAGGGCGATTTCTCGATCATCAGCCGGTATTCCGCCGTCAGATGCCGTGTCACCTTCGCAACCGACGCTTCCGAAACGTCGCCATAGATTTCCTTGAGCGCCTCTGGGGTGCGGATGATGGTCACGGTGTCTTCTCCGTCAGTGTTAACATGCGCGTCTACGACGGACAGTTAACACGATTGTGACGGTTGGCGGCAGCCCTGTCAGGCCGCCCGCGGTTCCACATCGACCAGAAAGCTCGCGACATGGGCGACGACTGATGGCGCGCTGACGATCCGCCGATGTCCGAAACCATTGGCCCAGTGAAACCGCAGCGTCGGCGTAGCACCTTCGTATCGGCGCGCGTGTTGCACATCCACTTCCTTGTCGTCCTCGGCATGCACCACCAGGATCGGCACGCGCAGCGAGCGGGCGATGGGAATGGTATCCAGCGCGGCCAGGGAGACGCCGCCGATGCCTTCGGCCCGGCGGATCAGATCCGCACTGGCGGCGGAGTTAAGTCCAAGTTCGCGCGATACCCAGGCAAACCGGCTTTCGATCTCCGTCGGGGCGCCCACCAGCACGATGCGCCCAACGTCAAACCTCGGAACGCAGGGAAAGACACCGCCGACGGCAACCATCAGCGAGGCGCCACCAAAAGAATGCGCGACCGCCCCATCGAACGGCCCGTAAGTCCGGTTGACGGCCGCAATCGCCTCGGCGGCGCTGCGCAGATGCAGATGCCGGCCCGACGATCCGCCGTGCCCCGGAAGGTCCATCATGACCACCTCTGCGCCCGTGGCATGGATCTCAAGTGCCATCCGCGCCAGATATTCCGAGCGGGAGCCCCACCCGTGCAGCACCAGCACCCGCTTGGCCGACGGAGAAGCCCCGGCAAGCCGGTGGGTCATGACCGACTGGCCGGTGAGCGAAAACGCCAGGGGATGCGATGAGACGCCCGCCTGCGCCAACAGCTTGCGCCCGGTGTCCAGGGCTGTGCGGGCCTTGCCCGCCTTCGCAGACTTCGGCGGCGTTCTGCAAAACAGCGCCAAGGCCAGACGACCCGCCGTCACGGGACTGACCTTGCTCAACGTCGAGAATGCAAGCCGCGTGACCCGCCGGCGAAAGGATGGCATAGTCAGACTCCCGTAATATGTTCAACGATGAACAATAAAGTACAAGCATGAACAAAAAGCAAGGCCTGCCTTGGGACCACCCGCGTTTCAGAAGCTGGATCGCCGTTGGACGCGCCTGCCAGATGATGCAGAACACGCTGGCGCGAGCGCTCGCTCATCTCGACATCAAGCCGCCGCATCTCGATATCCTGGTCAATCTCTATCGTTTCGATGGCATTTCGCAGCAGGAACTGGCGCGCAAACTGCTGGTCGGTCGCTCGAACATGAGCATGCTGCTGCCGCAACTGGAAAAACGCGGCCTGATTGAGAGACGCAGCGATGCCAAGGACAAGCGCGTGCTACGCCTGCACTTGACCCCTATGGGCCAAGACTTAACGGCGCAGGCCATGGCGATCCAGACGGACATGATCGAGCGCACGCTGTCCGCGACGCCAATCGAGCAATGCCTTGAGATGGCAGAGGCCATGGAAAAGCTGATTGAGCGCCTTCAGGCCGAAGGCGGACGCGATTGATACGTTGAAGAGTTGGTATGGCCGTCAGCGGCGGTCGCGACTGAGACCCTTCTCCTCGAGCTTCTTCTCATATTCGCCAAACAGCCTGTCTCCATCCGTGCCCAGTTCGTGCAGATAGGTCCAGGTGAAAATGCCGGTATCGTGGCCGTCATCGAAGGCGATGCGCACCGCATAATTGCCCGTGGGCACCAGATTGGCGATGGCGACGTCACGCTTGCCGGGAACGGTGACCTCCTGGCCCGGCCCATGGCCCTTCACTTCGGCGGACGGCGACAACACGCGCAGCATTTCGGCCGGCAGCGCAAAGCGCGCGTCGTCATTGAAAGTAACCGTCAATTGCTTGCGGTCCTTCGACACCTTCAATTCCGTTGGCCAGATCTCGCTCATGTCGCCTCGCTCTTCATTCGAAGGATGAGTTAAGCGCGGCGCTCTCGCGGCGCAAGGCATTTTCGCAGCGCATCGAAACCTTGTTTGCTTGACGCAGGCAGCCAGACTGCCCAAATTAGTGGGAAAGGGAGTGCACATCTTGAACACTGTCGCCGGGCCGTTCGAAGCGGTGTCTTTGCTGGGACCCAAGGGCCAGCCGATGATCGATCCTTTCGGCCGCGCCGTGACCTATCTGCGGGTCTCGGTGACGGATCGCTGTGATTTCCGCTGCACCTATTGCATGGCGGAAAACATGACCTTCCTGCCGAAGAAGGACCTGCTGACGCTGGAGGAACTGGACCGGCTCTGTTCCGCCTTCATCGAAAAGGGCGTGCGCAAGCTGCGGCTGACGGGCGGCGAACCCCTGGTGCGCAAGAATATCATGTTCCTCGTGCGCTCGCTTGGCCGACACCTCAAGTCCGGCGCGCTGGACGAGCTGACGCTGACCACCAACGGCTCCCAACTCGCCCGCTATGCCGACGAATTGTATGACTGCGGCGTGCGCCGTATCAACGTGTCGGTGGATACGCTGGACCCGGCCAAGTTCCGGGCGATCACGCGCTGGGGTGAGCTCGACAAGGTCATGGAAGGCATCGACGCCGCCCAGAAAGCCGGTCTGCGCATCAAGCTGAACGCGGTGGCGCTGAAGGATTTCAACGAGCACGAGATCGTCGAACTGATGCGCTTCGCGCACGGGCGCGACATGGAACTGACCCTGATCGAGACCATGCCAATGGGCGAGATCGACGAAGACCGCACAGACCGTTATCTTCCCTTGTCGCAGGTCAGGGCAGACCTCGAGCGTCAGTTCACGCTGACCGACATCGCACACCGCACCGGTGGCCCGGCCCGCTATGTGGAGGTCAAGGAAACCGGCGGACGCCTGGGCTTCATCACGCCGATGACCCACAATTTCTGTGAGAGCTGCAATCGCGTGCGCCTCACCTGCACCGGCACGCTCTATATGTGCCTCGGCCAGAACGACGCCGCCGACCTCAGAGCCCCATTACGCGCGGCAGATTCGGATGCCCTTCTGTCGGCAGCCATTGACGCCGCAATCGGACGCAAGCCGAAGGGCCATGATTTCGTCATCGACCGGAACAATCATCCCGCCGTGCCTCGCCATATGAGCGTCACCGGCGGCTGACATCGCTTTTCGGCAAACCATGCCGAAAATCAATGCGCACACGACGGATCAATGGCAATCTAGGCTTGTCCGATGATGCGATTGCGATAGATACGGCATCACGACAATCGAGACGAGACAGATATGGCGTTGTCCGACAACACCAAGGGGGCGCTGCTGATGGCGCTTGCCATGGCGGCCTTTACTTGCAACGACGCGGTGATCAAAGCCGTCTCTCCGTATCTCAATGTCGGGCAGATCATGATGTTGCGCGGGTCGATGACGCTCGTGCTCGTCTATCTGATCGCGCGGCGCATGGGGGCAATCAGGCCACCAAGCGTTCTGCTTCAACCCATGCTGCTGCTGCGGGTCTGTTTCGAAATCGGCGCGGCTCTGCTATATGTCACAGCACTCGGTCAAATCCCGCTCAGCAATGCCGCCTCGATCCTGCAGTCACTGCCCCTGGCGGTCACATTGGGAGCGGCAATCTTTCTGCGCGAACCTGTCGGATGGCGGCGCTGGGCGGCGATCGTCGTGGGCTTCATAGGCGTCATGATCATCATCCGCCCTGGCCCTGAAGGCTTCACGATCGCGTCGCTTTATTGTGTCACCTGCGTGTTTTTCACGGCTGCCCGCGACCTGGTGACAACGCGGATTTCGGCCGATGTGCCATCCCTGACGGTGACGCTCTATACCACCGCAGGCAATGCCTTCTTTGGCGGCCTGCTGATCGTGCCGCTCGGTGGCTGGCAGCCGATTTCGGCTTTCACGCTGGGCATGCTAGCGCTGGCATCGCTGCTGGTCCTGGTCGGATACCAGTCCATCGTCATGGCCATGCGGACCGGCGAAATCTCGTTCATCGCGCCGTTCCGCTATACCAGCCTGCTCTGGGCGATTGGGCTCGGCATGGTGTTCTTCGCCGAACGCCCGGACCTTTGGTCGATCACCGGCGCCGTCATCGTCATCTGCTCCGGCCTCTACACCTTCTCGCGCGAGCGCAAGCGCGCGGCAAGGCTGGCCATGGGACAAGAATCACTGCCAGGATCGCCGCTCTGAGGAGGGCGTGGACGATCATGCGGGAGGAATAACAGAGTGAACCAAGGCATACCGTTCAACCGGAAGACCCCGCCGCATATCCTGACTCTGGTCGCCATCGCCGGCCTCGCAGCGCTGACCATGAATATCTTCCTTCCCTCGCTGCCGGAAATGGCCCGCTTCTTCGGCGCCGATTATGCCATCATGCAGTTTGCCGTCTCGGGCTACCTCACGGTGACGGCCATTCTCCAGCTTGTCATCGGACCGGCCTCGGACCGCTATGGCCGGCGGCCGACCCTCATCGCCTGCCTGCTGGTCTATCTCGCGGCCACGCTTCTCTGCATCTTCGCGACATCGCTCAGCGTCTTCATGGCCGGTCGCATCCTCCAGGCGGCCGTTGTCTCTGGCTTCGTGCTCTCGCGCGCCATCGTGCGCGACATGGTGCCGATGGAAGAGGCCGCCTCGATGATCGGCTATGTCACCATGGGTATGACGCTGGTTCCGATGATCGGCCCGACCCTCGGCGGCTACCTCAATGACCTCTTTTCCTGGCAGGCAACCTTCGTCACGCTGCTGGTCCTCGGCGTGCTCGTCCTCATCATCGCTTATCTCGACCTTGGGGAAACAAACAAAAGCCGCTCGGAAAGCTTCGGCGCCCAGTTTGCCGCCTGGCCGAAACTGATCACATCCCCCCGCTTCTGGGGCTACACGCTGACCGCAACCTTTTCGTCCGGCGCGTTTTTCGTCTTTCTCGGCGCCGGACCCTTCATCGGCAGCGTCGTGCTGAAACTGACACCCGGCGAACTGGGGCTGCAATTCTTCTACATCACGGCAGGCTATATGGTCGGCAACTTCGTCTCGGGCCGCTATGCCAAGCGCATCGGCGTCGCCAACATGATGCTCGGCGGTGGCATCATCGGCACCTTGGGGGCGGCCCTTTCTATGGTGCTGCTCGCGTGGGGCGTCGATCCCACCTTCGCCTTCTTCGTCCCTCAGGCCGTGGTCGGCTTCGGCAACGGAATGACGCTGCCGAGCGCCAATGCCGGTATCGTCAGCGTGAAGCCCGACCTGGCCGGCTCGGCCTCCGGACTGGCAGGCGCCATCACCATCGGTGGCGGGGCATCCTTCTCCGTGCTGGCATCCGCCCTAGTGACGGAACAGAGCGGACCCTGGCCTGTCCTGAATGTCATGCTGATATCGGGTCTGCTCAGCATGGCGGCGATCCTGTTCGTACGCTTCCTCGGCGACGCTGCAAATCCAGGCGAGGATCAATGAGCGCTCCCGGTTTTCCCGGACTGATCCTTGCCGGCGGCCAGTCGCGCCGCATGGGCACGGACAAGACGCAGGAACGTCTCGCCGGCAGGATGCTGATCGAGCATGTGATCGCAAGGCTTGACCCGCAGGTCACCAGGCTTTGGGTCAATGCGCCGCTGGACTATGCGCATTCTGTGGGCAGAGAGATCATACCCGATACGATGGCGGCACATCAGGGGCCGCTGGCGGGCGTGCTGGCTGGGCTGCGCCATCTCGCCAAGGCCGCCCCCGCCGCACCGGGCCTGGTCACCATCGCGGGTGACACCCCCTTCCTTCCCCTCGATCTTGTTACCCGCCTCACCGCAGCCTCCCGCGAGGGAACGATCATCGCACTGGCCGCTCACAAAGGCCGCAGCCACCCCCTGGCAACTTACTGGCCGGCTGCTCTTGCCGACGATCTTGAGGAATGGCTATCCCATCACGAGAACCGCAGGGTCCTCTCCTACATTGCAAGACATCAGCATGAGACGGTGGAGTTTCCGTCGCATGTCTCGGCGATCGGCGATATAGATCCCTTCTTCAATGTGAACACCCGGCAGGATCTGGCTGAGGCGGAAACACTGGCAAGGGCTTTGGGACTGTGAGTGCACCAAGGGTTTTTGGAATTTCCGGCTGGAAGAACTCGGGCAAGACCGGGCTCGCCGTTCGGCTGGTCGCGGAATTCACCCGGCGTGGCTATCGCATCTCCACGATCAAGCACGCCCATCACGACTTCGATATCGACAAGGTCGGCGCCGACAGCTTCCGCCATCGCGAGGCTGGCGCCCACGAAGTGACCATCGTCTCAGGCACGCGCTGGGCCATCATGCATGAATTGCGCGGCGCGCCGGAACCCAGCTTTGCCGAGATCCTCGGGCGGATCGCCCCTTGCGATCTCGTTCTGATCGAAGGCTACAAGCGCGAGCCGGTTCCGAAGATCGAGGCACGGCGGACCGCTGCTGCAAACCGTGAACCGCTTGCTCCCACCGATCCGCACATCGTTGCGGTGGCCGCCGATCACCCCGTGACCGACACGGGGCTGCCGGTGTTTGATCTCGATGACACCATGGCCATTGCCGATTTCATCGCCGGCGTCACCGGCCTTCCACCCATAGCCTGAAACGCAAAAGGCCGCCGGCAGGTCGCCGGCGGCCTCTTCATGTCGCTTCACGCGCGGTCTTACTGGTTGACGGCGACGGGCCGCACCAGGGAGGTCACGCGGCGGATCGCCACGCGGCGGTTCTGCTGTTCGCCTTCGAGGGTGCGGATTTTCAGATAGCGCTCGCCATAGCCCTGGACCTGCAGGTTTTCAGGCGGAATGCCGTAAACCTGGGTCAGGAGGTTCGCCACCGTTTCTGCACGCTTGTCGGAGAGGATCAGGTTAGCCTGGTCAGAGCCCACGGCATCCGTGTGACCTTCGATGAGGAAGGTTTCGCCCGGATCATTGTCCAGGATCTTCTCCATGGCTTCGGCCACCTTGCGCAGGGTCCGGGCCTGTTCCAGCGGCACTTCGGCCGAACCGGATGGGAAGGTGATGGTATCGAGGTCGATACGGCGCACCTTGTCGCGCAGACGTGCCGAGGACTTCACCTCGTCGATCGAGTAGACGCGCTCGACCCGTTCGACCGGCGGCTCTGCCAGGAAGTCGTAGTAGTCGCGGTCAGGCGCACGCGACGTCGTTACGATGTAATCGCTGACCGGAACCGTCAGGCGCATCGGCGGCAGGCTCAAGCCGACGTCGATGAACACACGAGCTTCCTCGCGATCGGCCTCCGGCGAATAGATCAACACATATTCCCGGCCACGGGGGCTGATGCGGGACCGCTGAATGATGTCGCCATAGCGGTTGTAGACCGTAACGATACGCGACTCGTCCGAACGGATCACCGTTTCGCGGACGCGGCCGCGGGACAGTTCTTCGTAGTAGGTTTCGGACGCGTCGTAGCGCAGGCGATCACGGTCATTGGAGCGAACCACGACCTGATTGCCGACATTGATGATCGTGCGGTTATCGACCTGCTCGATCACCTTAACTTGCGTCACCTGGTTGACGATGTTGTTCTGGACGATGTTGTTCTGAACGCCGTTGTTGACGTTGTTCACCGTGTTGTTGGTGACATTGTTGTTGGTCACGGTGTTGTTCGTGACATTGGTGACGTTCGTCACATTGGTCACGTTGGTGACATTGTTCACAACCGTCGTCGGCACGGCAAAGGTCGGTGCGGCCTGCAGCCGTGTTCCGTCCTCGGTTGCGGCAGCCTGGATGGCCTGCGGATCAACCTTGATCTCGGCCTGTGCGGCGGCATCGCTTTCCGGGGCGGCAACAGGCTGCTCCTGCGCACGCAGTTCGGTGCGGGTCTCGCGTGCTGCGGCACCACCAGTGTTGTCGGCATCCTTGTCGCTGTCGAGCACGGCAGCGCCACCATCGACCGGCAGGACAACAGTCTCGGCGGTCTTGGCCGGATCTTCGGCGACTTCCTGCTTCTGCTCCTCGGTCTGCGTTTCTTCGATCGCGACAACAGGTGCGTCGGCCGGCGGCAGGGTTGCCGGAACCACGACCTGCTGCGGCTCGGGCTGAGGCTGCTGCTCGCCAGCCTGCTGCTGAGCCGGCGCCTGGCCATCGGGCTGCGCGGGCTGCTCAGCTACCGGTGCGTCTGCCGCTGGCTGCGTGCCATCGGGCTGGGCGACGGCGGGCTGATCCGCAGAAGGCTGAGCCGGCTGCTCGGCCACAGGCGCATCGGCCGGCGGCTGGGCATTGTCAGGCTGTGCGACGGCTGGCTGGTCTGCCGGGGGCTGAGCCGGCTGTTCGGCCACGGGCGCCTGATCGGCCGGTTGTTCGGCGGGCTGCTGCGCATTGTCTGCCGGAGCCGGGCAGGCTTCCGCCGACGCGGCCTGGGAGCCATCAGCGCAGGTAACAGCCGCTGGTGCCTCTGCAGGCTGCTGTGCCTGCTGTTCGGCCTGACGCTGAGCCTCGGCCTCCTGTGCCTGCCGCTGTGCCTCTGCTTCGGCTTGACGCTGGGCTTCCGCTTCCTGGGCCTGACGCTGAGCCTCGGCTTCCTGGGCCTGACGCTGTGCTTCTGCCTCCTGAGCCTGCCGCTGAGCCTCTGCTTCCTGCGCCTGGCGCTGAGCCTCGGCCTCCGCCTGGCGCCGGAGTTCTTCCTCCTGTGCCTGACGCTGCGCTTCGGCTTCTTGTGCCTGGCGTTGGGCTTCCGCTTCTTGGGCCTGACGCTGCGCTTCCGCCTCTTGGGCCTGGCGTTGGGCTTCTGCCTCCTGCGCCTGGCGCTGGGCCTCGGCTTCGGCCTGACGCTGTGCTTCCGCCTCTTGCGCCTGGCGCTGGGCCTCGGCTTCGGCCTGACGCTGGGCTTCCGCTTCCTGAGCCTGACGCTGGGCTTCAGCCTCTTGCGCCTGGCGTTGGGCTTCTGCCTCCTGGGCCTGCCGCTGGGCCTCGGCCTCTGCCTGACGCTGCGCCTCGCGCGCGTCACAGGTGGCCTGGTCCGCGGCTTCTACGCCATCGGGGCACACGACGGCTTGCGCCAATTCAATGAGCGAAGCCTCGGCGAGATGCGATTGGGACATAGCCGAACCGATTCGCAGTGGCGACGACACGGCCGGCTTTGCGACGATGGCAAGCGACAGCACCGGTATGGCAACGGTCGCCAACAGCGTAGATCTTCTTTTCATTCACGTTTCCTTCCTGCTGGGATCCCGGTGCCCGACCCGCTGGCCGAGGTTCATCCCACGTGTTTCCGGCCTTGGAATCGGCCATCCCTGATGCTCGACGTTATAGAGCGCTGCATTAACCCGACCTGAACGATTTGGTTTCTCAGCGCCTTCCGTTTTTCCCCTAAATTGCGAAAGCGGCGACATTTTCCCCGATACACGTCTTTGGAGTTGATTTTCGCCGTCCAAAAGTGGGTATAATAAGGCCAAGTGACGACCGCACGTCACGCCGCATGGAGAGCCGAAATAAAAGACAGCGGCTCCCACCAACAGAGAGGATCCTCATGCGTATCTCATCCAGATTCTTTGCCGCGGCTTCGATTGCCGCCCTGTCGCTGTTTGCCGGCAGCGCGATGGCTCAGGAAAAGCTGGTTATCGGCACGGAAGGCGCCTACCCGCCCTTCAACAATCTGCAGGCTGACGGCACGCTGGTCGGTTTCGACATCGACATTGCCAAGGCGCTTTGCGAGGAAATGAAGGTGACCTGCGAATTCGTCACCAACGATTGGGACGGCATCATTCCCGCGCTGCAGGCGAAGAAGTTCGACGCCATCATCGCGTCGATGTCGATCACGCCGGAGCGCCTGGAAAAGGTAGATTTCAGCAAGAAATACTACAACACCCCGCCGGCGATTGCCGTGCCCAAGGATAGCCCGCTGACGGAAGCAACCGAGGCGGCGCTGGCAGGCAAGACCATTGGCGCCCAGGGCTCCACCACCCATTCGAACTATGCTGAAAAGCATATGTCGAAGGCCGACATCAAGCTCTACCCGACCGCCGACGAATACAAGCTCGACATCTCCAACGGCCGAATCGACGCCGTGGTCGACGATATTGTCGTGCTGTCGGAATGGATCAAGTCGCCGGAAGGCGCCTGCTGCAAGATCCTCAGCCCCCTGCCGATCGATGTCGAGATCAACGGCCAGGGCGCCGGCATTGCCGTGCGCAAGGGCGAAACGGCGCTTGCGGACAAGTTCACCGCAGCCATCGCCGCCATCCGCGCCAATGGCAAGTACAAGGAAATCAACGCCAAGTACTTTGACTTCGACGTCTACGGCGAATAAACGGCTCACCTCAAGAAAGCGCGCGGCGGAAGGCTTGCCCTTCCGCCGTTTTTATTTGACATTGTCAGGCAAAAGCAAAGCGGCTGAGCCGTAAGGGGAACCGAGTTGATCAGCGGAGTGTTTTCCGCCCTTGGCACATTGATTGCGTGGATCGGGCATATCCTGGATCCGCTTTGCGGGCCCGCGGGCATACTGACCTGGTTCGGCGGCAACTCGATCCTGTCCTGCGGTGACGCGGGCTGGGGCGATGACATCGCCTTCGGGGTCAAGATCACGATTTCGCTGGCAATCGCCACCCTGCCCGTAGGCCTCACCCTCGGCTTCCTCGTGGCGCTCGGCAACCAGTCAACGGACAGGGTGCTCCGGCTATCCTCCGGCATCTACACGACGATCTTCCGCGGCCTGCCGGAACTGCTGACCCTGTTCATCATCTATTACGGCCTACAATTTCTTATCCAGTCCGCGCTCGCCTCCATGGGCGTGGAGCAACGGGTCGAGATCAACTCCTTCTTCGCCGGGATGATCGCGCTTTCCGTCGTGTTTTCCTCCTATTGTTCGGAGGTCCTGCAATCTGCCTTCAAGGCCATTCCCCAGGGCCAGTATGAGGCAGGCCACGCGCTTGGCCTCAGTTCCGGCAAGACGATGCTTCTGATTATCGTGCCGCAATTGATCCGCATTGCGCTGCCGGGTCTGGTCAATCTCTGGATGAACCTGCTCAAGGACACGGCCCTGGTCTCCGTCATCGGCCTGTCCGAAATCATGCGCCAGACCGGCATTGCCGCGAAGGTCACCAAGGAGGCCTTCTTCTTCTACCTGTTCGCCTGCGCCCTCTATCTGGTGCTGGCCCTTGCCTCCTCCATCGGCATCGGCTTCATCGACCGAAGGATCCGCAGGTCGGAGGCGCCGCGATGAGCATTGCCCAGGAGATGATCCCCCCTCGCCCGGCTCCACCCGCCGTCCGCCCGCCACTGACGCGCGCCCGGGTCATTGGCTGGATCACGCTTGGCATCTGGCTGCTGCTGGTCGCCCAGCTGCTGCTCATGCTGGTATCGAACTGGGACGTCGAGAAATTTGTTCGCTATGGCCCCCGTTACTGGGACGGGCTCTTGATCACCGTCATGCTGGTATCCCTGTCCGTCGTCATGGGTGCGATCCTGTCGCTGCCGGTAACCTTCGCCCGCATGTCGAAGAACCCGGTGCTGCAGACGGTCTCCTTTGCCTTCGTCTATACCTTCCGAGGGACACCGCTTCTGGCGCAACTGTTCCTGATCTACTACGGCCTCGGCAGTTTTCGCTCGGCTTTTGAGAGCGTCGGTCTCTGGTGGTTCTTCCGGGATGCCTTGTATTGCAGCCTTTTGGCGCTGACCCTGAACACCGCCGCCTATCAGGCGGAAATCCTTCGTGGCGCGATAGAAAGCGTACCGCGCGGCCAGCGCGAGGGCGCCGCCAGCCTTGGCCTCAGCAAGACGGTGACTTTCTTCAAGATCATCCTGCCGCAGGCGCTGATCGTGGCGCTTCGACCCTATGGCAACGAGATCATCCTGCTGATCAAAGGTTCGACCGTGGTTTCGATCGTCACCGTCTTCGACATCATGGGCCAGACACGCTACACCTTCTCTCGGACCTTCGACTATCAGGCCTATCTCTGGGCGGCGGTCTTCTATCTGACGATTGTCGAGGGCATGCGACAAGTTTTGGGCGCCGTGGAAGCAGGATTGACCTGGCACCTCAAGCGGTAAGGTGCGCACAGGAAGCGGAAGCAAGATCAGAGAAGCATCAAATAAGTATATAGCTTTATTTGAGAAACAGCTTTGAGTGGCTTCCTTGGATTTTCTGGTTATTCATCGCCGACCGTCTGCTGAATTACCTCAATGGCTGCTCTGAGAGGCGCGAGGTTCTCGGTAATGACCGTCCAGACGACCTCATCTGCAATCCTGTGATACTCGTGGCGCAAGATATTGCCGATACCCCTGATTTGCTTCCACGGCACATCGGGTGCCCGCGATAGCAGGTCTTCGGGAATATGCCGGGATGCTTCCGAAATAATCTCAAGCGCCCGCTGGGTGGCAAGACGCAGCAGCCAATCTTGCTCAAATTCAGCAAGAGACTTTCCGGCTGTATGTGCCGCGATGCCGTCGATCGCTTCCAGCATTTCGGCCAGAACCGGCCCGACCCTGCGCTTGGCCACTAGAAGACGCGGACGGCAGACTGCTCGATATCGCTACGCAGCATGGGGTGCAGGCTGTTTCGCGTGGTTACATCCACCGTCATGGCGAGGTTTTCTTCCAAGAACTGCTTTATGCTGACCAGGTCGATCAGGGAGAACCGCTTGGCGGGGTCGTAATCAATGAACAGGTCAAGATCGCTTGACGCGCGGGCGTCGTTGCGGGCCGTCGATCCGAACAGATACAAGGCGGTTGCGCCCATATCCTTCACGGCATCGGCGTGCTGCTTCAGTCTATTGATGGCTTCGGTCCTGTTCATGTCATTAGCTTATACCATTTGGCGCCCCGCAGCCAGATTAATGACCACAGTCAGCCTAATGCTAGCATGCCCGGCGCAAATCGAATGATTTGGCAGCACTCTCCCAAATCGGCTGCCAAGCCCTTGTTTTTCCAATTAATCTGCCGATATGACAGTTTTGTTAAGCCTCGATTAAGCAGCCGGTGTTTCCATTTTATCAACCGCGTTTCACGCGGTCGGGAGCCGGACCAGATGGCACCTTCGGCAAGCCGTCGCGCCGGCCTCCTCGTCACAGAGTGGGAACGAAAAAAGCGAGGCTTGCATGAATTCGGAAATGGAACTGATGTTGCGGGGCTACGGCCTGACGACGGCGCATATCCTGTACCGCCTGCCCGACCATCCGGCACTGCTGCAGACCTATGTCTGGCAGCATTACGACCTGGCGCCGGATTTTCCCGAAATGAAGAACTTCCTCAAATTCTGGCAGGACAAGCTGGATGGCCCGCTCCACTCGGTGAGCTATGTCCACAAAAAGCTGATCCGCGCCAATGAATGGCGGGCGCTGAAGGGCGAATTCATCCTGCACTGACTGCCGTCAGACATGCACCTCCCCATGCGCGAACTCACCATCGTCGGGCTCTCGATACACGGAGGCGCAGAGAACCGCGGCGTAGAAGACGGCAACGGCGGCGATGACCGCGATACCAGGAACCGGCCCCAGGGTCGCATTTCCCAGGAGATGCACCAGGGAATAGACGAACTCGGTGCGATCCTGATCCGGCAGCAGTTTCGGCGAGGAGATCTTCAGCCCCCAAGCCAGGAGCAGGATGAAATACATCCAGCAGTAATTTCGCCGGAGCCTGCGAAACAGCGCTTCGCGATAGCTCATCAGGAAGACGGGCCGCCGGAGACTGCTCGCAATCGCCGTCGCCCAATCCGGATTGAGTTCGGCCTGCGGGCTGAGCGCCTGCGCAAAATAATATCGCTCCAACTGGCGCACCCGGGCGCGGTAGACATCGAAGAACCGGTACCGCCTGGCCTCGATGAACAGGAACAGCGAGATCAACAGCATCGCAAACAACACGACACCGTGATGGGACGTCGGTGTAGACAGCGACACGGACAAAAGACCGGCAACAACGGTCATCGCCCAGTTCGATGTCCGGTCGATCCGGTCGCGCCAGCTCGTCATCCGGCCGATTTCGCCGCGATAATAGTGAATGATCATGTTGGATTTTTCGACCGCGCTCGCGGGCAAGGATGGCGCGCGTCCCTTCGCCTCGGGGGCTGCGACGATCTGGTCGGCCATGGTCTGTTTCCTGCCCTGTAAAACCTTTTTTAGCTCAACTGAAAAAGCAGGCCGCGGTTCCGCCCAATCGCCATTGCAATTCACCCAGCGACAAACTAGACGCGAACAGAACAGCTATAGACTTTAAGGACGGTCGTCCGATTGGGAGAGCCTGATGGCGAGGATTGACGAGGAAGCGCTTGCCGAAGCCTATAACCGCGCGCTGGCGCTCGAAAAGGCAGGCGAGTTTGACGCCGCCGCCCTGGCCTACCAGGACGTGCTCGCCATAGACCCCGAGGATCATGGCGGTGCCGCTGTCCGGCTGGCAGCCATGGGCCGCGGCGAGACGCCGCCCCGGGCCCCGGATGCCTATGTCGAGACGCTCTTTGACCAGCATGCCGAGGATTTCGAGGATATCCTGGTCGAGCAACTCGGCTATGCCGTGCCGATGATGGTGCGGCAAAAGCTGCAGTCCCTGTCGCTCGGGCCGTTCAAGCGCATGCTGGATCTCGGCTGCGGCACCGGCCTGACGGGAGCCGCCCTGCGAGACATGGCAGCCGATATCACCGGCATAGACCTTTCGGAAAACATGGTCGAGATCACCCATGAAAAGGACATCTATGAGACGCTCTACGTCGCCGAGGTCGAGGATTTCCTGGAAGACAATGACGACGAGGCATTCGACCTGATCACCGCGACCGACGTCCTGCCCTATCTCGGCGCGCTGGAGCCGCTGTTCTTCGGTTCTGCGGAAAACATGGTGGAAGGCGCCATCCTGGCCTTCTCGTCCGAAGCCATGGCAGAGGACGACGCACACGACCTGCCCTACAAGGTCGGGCCACATCAGCGCTTCATGCACAAGGAAAGCTATATCAGGGAGCGGCTCGCCGCCACCGGCTTCGAAATTCTCGATATCGAGGAGATCAATGTCCGCATGCAGGACGGCGCCCCCAGCCCCGGCCATCTGGTGATTGCCAGAAAGCGAAAAGACAACTTTTAAGATTATAAATAAGTTGCGCTCTTAATGGTTGATTGTATCATTCCCTCATGATGGGGGAACGATCATGGTCACGATACAATCGTTATGGGAATGGCTTGGCAGCCTTGTTTCGAGCGCGACATTTGCTTCAGCTGCGCTCGCCGCGGGTACATTTTTTGCCCTGATTTTCGGACGCTACGAGATAAGGCTTCGACGATTGCGGATGATCCGTGATTATGTCCGCGCCTTTCCAAATACGACAGGTCCAGACGATCAACACGGCATCAATCCGTCCTTCGAATTTGTCCGGACGAAGTATTCGGCGGATGTGCGATCGAGGGACGAGAATTTCGATCAGGATCGGACTTCGGGCGTTCAGACGGCTGCACCCAACGCACCTTTCATCGTGATCGATGAAATAAACGAGACCATCAGTAAAACACGCTTCTTCATGAACCGGGGCGACTGGCGTCTCGCGGCGGCGGCCATCCCCTACGTATTCGTCATCTTTTTTGGCTTCAAACTGGTTTTCACCGGTCCGTTCTGCAATTTCGCGACGGATGGATGCGCACAACTGTATCTGAACTTCCTGATGGTTGGCGGTCTCCCCGTAGCATCAAGCGAGGCGGCCTCGGATGTCTTGAGGTGGACGGCTCAGAACACGCTGACGATCGCGGCCATAACCTTCACCGGCGCCTATGTCGCCTCCCTACGCTACATGGTGCAGGCGCTTTCGATCTTCGACCTGTCTGGATACACCATGATCCGACAAACGGCGATGATCGTCATCTCCGTGTTCGTAACTGTGATCCTGTATCGGGCACTCCCCGATGCGAGCGTGATGTCACAGGCCTGGACCAAGCCAGCCGCCATGACAGAAAACAGCGGTGTTTCTTTTGGGTGGATGGTGCTGGCACTCGCCTTCGGCCTGCTTCCCGGCAGCGTGTTCCAGTTCGCGGTGGTCAAGGCTTCCAATGTCATAAACTGGGTCAAGCAGACAGACGATCGGTTCGTCAAATGGACCCGTGTCGTGCCGCTCGATGTGATCGATGGAATAGACTATTTTACACGCTTTCGCCTAGAAGAATGCGGCATATCGGAAGTCCAGTCTCTGGCAACCTACAACCCCATCATGCTGCATATCGAGACTCCCTACGGCATCTATCAGGCGATCGACTGGATAGCGCAGGCGCAGCTTTGCTGCGTCGTCGGTCTGGATCGCTTCCTGATGTTGAGGCAGTTCAACATACGCACGATCTTCGACCTGGAACGCGCTTTGAAGCAGAACAAGACACAGGACGAAGCCGCCAAGGCTGCAACCGACCACTTCGATCGCATCTATGCGGCCGTGCTGTTTGCACCCAACAGCATGCTGGTCGGGATCCAAAAGGCCGGAGAGGCCAAATTTCTGGTTCCGGATGAAGGGGGGAAGATCAAGCAGGTGGATGCAGCAGAATTCAGCATCTGGGCGCTCAACTCCATCGGTGCCAGCAACCAATCAGCGTCCCTGGCCATCGAACACCTGATGGACTGGATCGGTGACGACTTGCACGTCAGACGGCTGCGCCGCTTGTGGAACGAGATTTCCGTACGTCTCGGTCCGCAATCCGTGGGGCTGTTGAACGACCAAGAGATCGCGCAGGGCAAGACATGATCCACCCTGGCGGCACTGGTTCGCAATGATGCTTCCCCCGTGCCGCCCCATGCTTTATGCCTCCTTGTGACGACATCATCACGCAGGAGCATACGGCATGGCAAAGGTGGCATTCATCGGTCTTGGCGTCATGGGCTATCCCATGGCCGGACATCTGAAGGTAAAGGGCGGTCACGACGTTACGGTCTATAACCGTACCGCCGCGAAAGCCGAGGCCTGGGTGAAGCAATATGGTGGCGCGATGGGCGAAACCCCCGCCAAGGCTGCCGAAGGCGCAGATTTCGTTTTCACCTGCGTCGGCAATGATGATGACCTTCGCTCCGTGACCACGGCGGAAAACGGAGTATTCTCCGGCATGAAGGCAGGCGCCATCCTGATCGACAACACGACGGCATCTGCCGAAGTCGCCCGCGAGCTTTATGACGCGGCCACGGCGAAGGGCCTGGGCTTCATCGACGCGCCGGTCTCCGGCGGACAGGCCGGCGCAGAAAACGGCGTGCTGACGGTCATGTGCGGCGGCGACGAAGCGGTCTTCGAAAAGGCCCGTCCCGTCATCGATGCCTATGCCCGCATGGTCGGCCTGATGGGTCCTGCCGGCGCCGGCCAACTCACCAAGATGGTCAACCAGATCTGCATTGCCGGCCTCGTCCAGGGCTTGAGCGAGGGGATTCATTTTGGCAAGAAGGCCGGGCTTGATATTGAAAAGGTTGTCGAAGTCATCTCCAAGGGTGCCGCAGGCTCCTGGCAGATGGAAAACCGCCACAAGACCATGAATGCCGGAAAATACGACTTCGGCTTCGCCGTCGACTGGATGCGCAAGGACCTGGACATCGTCCTGACGGAAGCCCGTCGCAATGGCGCCAACCTGCCGGTCACGGCCCTGGTCGACCAATTCTACAGTGAGGTCCAGAAACTCGGCGGCAAACGCTGGGATACATCCTCGCTGCTGGCACGGCTGGAAAAATGACCCTGTCGCCGGCCTCGAGCGTCCCGGAGATCGTCAGCGAACTCAAGGCCCGGCGCTCTGAAGACAACATCGCCGGCATGACGCGCTTCGGCATCGTCGCCGACAAGGCGGTCGGGATTTCCAATCCCGACCTGCAGAAACTGGCAAGGCTGATCAAGACGAACCACGCGCGTGCCTTCGAACTCTGGGCCACCGATATCCGCGAAGCCCGGCTGCTGGCACTCTACACCTTCGACGCCAGCGCGTTGACTGTGGCGGATATCCGCAGGCTCGTCGCCGATTTCAATTCCTGGGAAATTGTCGACGCGGCGGCCGACCTGCTGACACAAACCTCGTTCTGGCGTGACCTGATCCAGGAATTCGCAGCCGACGACCGCGAATTCGTCCGCCGGACGGCGTTTTCCATGATTGCCGGCGCGACCGTGCACAACAAGAGTGAGCCGGACGATACCCTGCTCGGCTTCCTGCCGCTGGTCGAGGCGCATTCCACGGATGCGCGAAACTTCGTCTGCAAGGCCGTGAACTGGTCGCTGCGCAATATCGGCAAGCGCAACCGTCACTGCCACGGCCCGGCCTTGGCGATGGCGGAAAAGCTGGCCACCTCAAAGGACAAGACGGCCCGCTGGATCGGCAAGGACGCCGTCAAGGAGCTTACGAGCGAGAAGGTTCTCGCCCGCACTGCCGCACGGTCCTAACCGGCTGCCTCACTCCTCGCCGGACTTCTGGTTGTCGAGCACCATGTAGTCGAGCGGCAGTTCCGTCGTGTACTTGATCTGCTCCATGGCAAAGGCCGAAGACACGTCCCGGATCTCGATCTTGGCGATCATGCGCTTGTAGAAGGCATCATAGGCGCCGATATCAGGCACCACCACCCGCAACAGATAGTCGACATCGCCGCTCATGCGGTAGAATTCAACCACCTCGGGAAACTCCGCGATCACCTCGGAGAACCGCCGTAGCCATTCGATGGAATGGCTGTTGGTGCGGATCGAGACGAACACCGTGACCTTGGTATTGACCTTGCCCGGGTCGAGCAGCGCCACGCGGCGTTGGATCACGCCATCCTCTTCCATCTTCTGGATCCGGCGCCAGCATGGCGTGGTGGACAGCCCGACCTTCTTGGCGAGATCAGCGACCGCCAGGGTCGAGTCTTCCTGCAATATGCGCAAAATCTTTCGGTCGAGACGATCCATGCAGTAACCTTTCAGAATTTTATTCCCGTATATCTGAGTTGTGACAGACATAAAGGGCTTTTTCAGGTAATCAGACGCTCGATTTCACGGCGCAGCACAGGCAGGACTTCGGCTTCGAACCATGGGTTCTTCTTGAGCCAGCTTGTATTGCGCCAGCTCGGATGGGGAAGCGGGAGGATGCGCGGCGGACTGTTGGACAACAGGTGATCGCGCCAATCCCGCACCGTCTGGGTCATGGTCTTGGCGCGGCGGCCGCCAAGATGCCAGGCCTGCGCATATTGACCGATGGCGAGCACGAGTTCGACCTGCGGCATCGCGTCCATCACCATCTGGCGCCAGTGCGGCGCACACTCCCGGCGCGGCGGCAGATCATGTCCTTGGAGATCATAGCCGGGAAAGCAGAAGCCCATCGGGACGATCGCGAACTTGTCGCTATCGTAGAACGTCTCGCGGTCGACGGCCAGCCAACTGCGCAACCGGTCGCCGGAGGCATCGTTGAACGGCAATGCGCTTTCATGCACCTTCAGCCCGGGCGCCTGCCCGGCGATCAGGATGCGCGCCGTTTCCGAGATCACGGCTACCGGCCTCGGCTCGTGCGGCAGACGGTCATCCGGTCCGCGCAAGGGATTGTCCCGACAGATGCGGCAGGCGGCGATATCGCCCCGCAGGTCCGGGAGGGAGATGCGCTCCGCCACGCCGCTCAGACCCTCGCAATCGCCGCGCTGGGGCGGGACGAGGTTTCGCGATACCAGCGCCAGACATGGTTGAGTTCCGGCGGACAGGTGATGCGCGCCGGCTTCATCAGATCGAAGGCCACCAGCATGGTGATGTCGGCGATGGAAAAGCGCTCGCCCGCGATGCAGGCGCGACCGGCCAGTTCCTCGTTGAGGAAACCGAGGAAATCCAGCGCTTTGGGCTTGTTCACCTCGCCCCATTCCGGCACCTGGGGCACCTCCCAGCCGGCCATGGCCGGGTGCAGATGCCGGAAGGCCGCGGCGACCGCCGCAAAATAGATGAGTTCCACCCGGCGATCCCACATCTCCACCAACGCCTTTTCAAGAGGGTCGCGCCCGAAAAGCGGCGGATCGGGATGCAGTTCCTCGAAGTAGCGGCAGATCGCCACCGATTCGGTGATGACAGTGCCATCATCAAGTTCAAGGACCGGCAGTCGCTGAAACGGATTGAGGCTCGTCACTTCAGGCGCCCGGTGACCGAGCGCGGCCATGTCCACGGGCACAGTCGGGACCGAGACACCCTTCTCCTTGAGGAAGATCGTGACCCGGCGCGGATTAGAGGCACGGCCTCCGTCATAGAGCTTCATGATATCTCTCCTCTCTCACATGAGACAGAACAGCCAATCGACAAGCCTTGAAAGCCATGCGTCGCCGATATCCTCTTCGGCAAGCCCTTGCTGGCGGCGATAATCCTGCGGTCGCATAAACGGCCCCGCCCACAGGCCGCGACCCGCGGCACGAGCCGCTGCCTCCTCGCTCTGATGCCGGCCATAGGATACCGCCAACCCCTCACGGACCAGAAGCGCGGCGAGGTCCTCCTCGCCGTTTCGACAGGTCACGAGCACTCGGTGATATTTGTCCTGGCTAAAACCCTCGCAACGCACCTCTCGTGCGGTGACAAGCGCCTGCAGGCGGTCGCGTGCAACACGGCCGCAGGGCCAGGGGCGATTATTATGCTCGCAGGTCTGCGCAAGCTCGGGCGCATCGATGCCGGCCAGCCGCAACCGTTCCCCCGCGTCCGAGACCGTGTCGCCATCCACAGCCCAGAACGGCCCGGAATAGGTGGATCCCTGCTGCTGCTCCAGCTTGGCAAGGATCAACAGGCCCAGCACTAGCATGCAGACAAGCACGATCGCATCACGGATCTTGCGAAGGATAGCCACATCTGCGCCTTGTTGACGAACGAATCCTTGCCGACAATGGCAAACAAATCCTTGCCATGGGGAATCTTTTTAAGATTTACCCACTAGTCTTCACAGGTCGAGGCGTAAGCGATCACGTGTGTCCATGAGTAAAGGCGTCAGTACCTCCACCGACAAGAACATCGTCGACCTCTCGCGCAGCCATCGCAACAAGGCCGCGTCGAAGGCCGTTCGGGTGACGCGCGAGCGTTTGCAATATGCCAAGACGGGCAGCCCCGTCTTCGATCGCGAAACGCTCGGCATGTATGTCACGGCAGCGCTGCAGGGCGCCGCGGTCATGCCGTTCATGATCGTGCTCGTTGCCGGCATCGGCGCCTATCTCGATCCCGGTCCGGAACTCTATATCTGGGCGCTGTTTAGCCTCACGGTCCATGCGGCCAACATCCTCATCCTGCGCCGAATTCAGCGAAGCGAACTGACCGCGGAAAACACGCCGCGCTGGCGGCGTCTGCTGCTGGTCGGCCAGGTAGCAATGGGTCTGGCCTGGGCAATCTTTGCCATGCAGTCCTGTTCGACCTGCGATGGCCAGAGCTTCATGTTCTATCGCGGCGCCGTGCTGTTGATCGTCTTGTCGGTCACGGCCATGGCGACCATGCTGCTGCGGCAGGCGGTGCTTTTCGGTTTCCTGCCGACGGTGCTTGCCCTGATCTATGTCGCGGCAACCCATCGCCAGGTGCTCGACATCGGCATGACCGCGATGTTCACGACATCGCTGATCTTCTTCGTCTATGTCACGAGCCGCCTCTACCAGACCACGATCACGCTCCTGTCCTTCCAGACCGAGAAGGACGACCTGATCGCCGAGCTGGAAGTGGCAAAATCGCTGTCCGACGAGGCTCGCCGCCGCGCCGAAGAGGCAAACCTAGCCAAATCCCGCTTTCTCGCCTCCATGTCACACGAGCTTCGCACGCCGCTCAACGCCATCCTCGGCTTTTCCGAGGTGATGGCAACAGAAGTGCTCGGGCCGCTCAACAATCCGCTCTACAAGGAATATTCGCACGATATTCATCGCTCCGGCCAGCATCTCCTGAACCTGATCAATGAGATCCTCGACCTCTCGCGCATCGAGGCCGGCAAATACGAACTTAATGAAGACTCGGTCTCGCTGCTCGAACTGGCCGAGGATTGCATCGGCATGGTACAGCTTCGCGCCGGCGCGAAGAACATCAAGATCTCCCAGCAGTTCGAACCTTCGATGCCGCTGGTCTGGGCGGACGAGAAGGCCATGCGCCAGGTTGCGCTGAACCTCCTCTCCAATGCGGTGAAGTTCACCCCGCAGGGCGGCGAGATCATGGTGCGCGTGGGTTGGACGGCTGGCGGCGGTCAATATATCGCCATCAAGGACAACGGACCTGGCATTCCCGAGGACGAGATCCCCGTCGTGCTCTCCGCTTTCGGTCAGGGATCAATCGCGATCAAGAGCGCTGAACAAGGCACAGGCCTCGGCCTGCCGATCGTGCAAGCCATTCTTGCCAAGCACGGCGGTGAGTTCAAGCTGAAGTCCAAGCTGCGCGAGGGCACCGAAGTGATTGCCATCCTGCCGGCGGTCCGCGTCCTGCAAAGCCTGCCGGCCGTCGAAGAAACCCGTGCGGTCGAACCGCGTCGCCGGCACTTCGCGTGATCGGCTAGAGCATGTCGCGCAAAAGTGTGCCGCGGTTTTGCGATAACGACATGCTCAAAAAACAAAGGACTAAAGCGAGGAAAGCGAATCTGAAAGATCGCGACGCGCTTTAGAAGAAAATCACGTAACCGACGAACAATCCGTTGGCGACGAGCAGGCAGAACACCGCAAACGAGCCGAGATCCTTGGCGTGCCGCGCCACCAGCGAAAACTCCGGCGACACCCGGTCGACGACCTCCTCGATCGCCGTGTTCAACGCCTCGGCTGAGAACAACAGCAGAGCCAGGATCGTGAAGCCAAGATAATCAAGGGCTCCAGCCCCGACAATGGCAAAGAGGACGAGCCCAACGCCGTAGCAGGCCAGTTCATGGCGAAAGGCCGCCTCCCGGAGCAGGCGGCGAAAGCCTTGCCAGGAATAGCGGGAGGCCGAGAGAAAATGAGCAAAGCCCGTTTCCTTCCGCCCCGGCACTCCGTGGCCGTAGCCGGCGCGGCCCTCTTCCTGCTGATCATCCATCGGTCTTGTTGCTGACCCCCGCGGCTTCGAACGTTGCCATGCCGGAATGGCAGGCGGCTGCCGCCTTGACGATGCCTGCGGCGAGCGCTGCACCGGTGCCCTCGCCCAGGCGCATGCCAAGCGCCAGAAGCGGCGTCTTGCCCAGCTTCTCGATCGCCTTGAGATGCCCGGGCTCGCCCGAGACGTGACCAATGAGGCAATGATCCAGCGCCGAGGGATTGGCTGCCTTCAAGATGGCTGCCGCAGCGGTCGCCACATAGCCGTCGATCAGCACCGGGATCCGCTCCACGCGGGCTGCCAGGATGGCACCGGCCATCGCCGCGATTTCGCGTCCACCCAGGCGCCGGAGAATTTCCAGCGGATCGTTGAGGTGATCGCGGTGAAATTCGACCGCCGTCTTCACGGCCGCGATCTTGCGCTGCAGGATCTCGCCATGGGAGCCGGTGCCGGGACCGACCCAGTCTTCCGCCTCACCGCCGTAAAGCGCGAGATTGATCGCCGCGGCAATGGTCGTATTGCCGATGCCCATTTCGCCGATGCAGAGCAGATCCGTGCCGCCCGCAATCGCCTCCATGCCAAACGCCATGGTCGCGGCACAATCACGCTCCGAAAGCGCCGCCTCGCAGGTGATGTCGCCGGTTGGATAGTCCAGCGCCAGATCGAAGATCTTCAAGCCGAGATCATGGGTCACGCAGATCTGGTTGATGGCCGCACCGCCAGCAGCAAAGTTTTCCACCATCTGCTGCGTCACCGATGGCGGAAACGGCGTGATGCCGTGCCGGGTCACGCCGTGATTGCCGGCAAAGATCGCGACCAGAGGACGGTTGACGGCGGGCGGGCGACCGGTCCAGGCGGCCAGCCACATGGCAATTTCCTCCAACCGACCGAGCGCACCCGGCGGTTTGGTGAGGTGCTTGTCCCGCTCCCGCGCCGCCACCAGCGCCGCCGTGTCCGGACCCGGCAGATCACGCAGCAGGGTGCGGAAATCGTCGAATGGCAGGCCGGTCACGCTCATGGAGCAAGTTCCTTGTCTTTGCTGTCGAAATCAGGCTTGGTGCGCCTCTCATAATCAGCGCTTTACGGCGCCACAACCCAAAAAGCGGCCATTCCTGTCGCCAAAACAAGGGAGCGGGTCAACCCAATGGAATTGCGGGACTATTTTGCCGACATCCTGCGCTCGATCGCTTTTCTCAGCCGCTTCTCCGTGCCGGCGCGCGTGTTTGCCGGCCATGACGGCAGCCTGTCCCAGACGGTAAGAGCCTTTCCGGCTGCCGGCGTGCTGATTCTCGTGCCCTCGGCGCTCTCGCTGCTTCTGCTTATGGAACTAGGCGCCGATCCCATGCTGGCGGCCATCGTCGCGCTTGCCATCCAGACCGTGACAACAGGTGCCCTGCATGAAGACGGCTTGGCCGACAGCGCCGACGGCCTGTTCGGGGGGCGCGACCGCGACCATGCGCTTGAGATCATGAAGGATAGCCGGATCGGCTCCTACGGCACCGTCGCATTGATCCTGGGCTTTGGCCTGCGGGCCGCGGCCATCGCTGCGATCGCCCATGACCTGCCGCCGACATCCGTCGCGTTAGCCCTGCTCGCGATCGGTAGCCTCAGCCGCATGATGATGGTCTGGCACTGGTCGTCCCTGCCCTCGGCGCGCGCCAAAGGGGTTGCTGCCAATGCCGGCATGCCGGAAAAGCCGGCCTTTCGTATGGCCATACTCGTGGGCACAACCCTGTTTGCAATCCTGCTCTGGCCCGTCACGTCGATCGCAACGATGGCGCTTGTTCTTGGCCTTGCCAGCCTCGCGGCAGCCGGTTTCACCGCCCATGTCAGCGGCAAACTGGGCGGACATACGGGCGACACCATCGGCGCAACCCAGCAGATTTGCGAGGCGGTTGCGCTGGCCGCCCTTGCCACATCGATCTGAAATCCCAATATTCCGGGTTCAACAAGGCAAGCAAGTTATGGAATCTCCCTGCATTCTCGTCTGTTCGATCGATGACAAGACCGGCCTCTGTTTCGGCTGCGGTCGCACCCGCGACGAAATTGCCGGCTGGATCGGCTATACCGGCGAACAGCGCCGCGCCATCATGCGCGAACTTCCCGCGCGGTTGGAAACGGTGGAACGCAAGCCGCGCCGGGAGACCCGCCGCACCCGCATGGCACGGGAGCGTGGGACGACATGATGCGGCTCGGCTTCGTTCTCGCAATCCTTGGCTTTGGCCTGGTGGTGCTGTTCCTCAACAATGACAGCGGCCAAAGCTTTGGCATGGACAATGACGATTTCGGCCGCATGATCGTGCTTTTGCCGATGGTCGCCCTGCTCTCGGCGGGCATCCTGGCGGGCCGGCGCATGGGCGAGAGCCTGCGCTACCTCTCCTGGTGGCTGCTGATCGGACTTGCCCTCGTCGCGGGCTACCTCTATCGCGGAGATCTCGAAGGCTTTGGCCAGAGACTGACCGCCGGGCTGATGCCCGGGCGCGCCGTGGTCGCGACCGATGCGTCAGGGAATGCCGAGATCATCCTGCACCGCTCCCGCGGTGGCCACTTCGAGGCCGATGTTTCCGTCGATGCGCGCGAATTGCGCATGCTGGTCGATACCGGAGCCAGCAGCATCGCCCTAAGCTACGAGGACGCCATGCGCATCGGCATCGATCCGGACACCTTGCGCTACAGCCAGACGATCCTGACGGCGAATGGCGAGGCCAAAGGCGCGCCGGTGCGCCTGTCGCAGGTGGCCATTGGCCCCATCGTGCGCAACGACATCAGGGCCATCGTCGCCGAGCCGGGCCGGCTGCATCAGAGCCTGCTCGGCATGACATTTCTTGGCACGCTGGGTTCTCTGACCATCCAGTCCGACGAGCTGCGGCTGCGGGACCAGCGCTAGACCGGCCCCAACGCCCCTAGCTGCGCAGCTTGTAGCCGGTGCGGAAAACCCAAGCCAGGAAGCCAAGGCCTGCCAGCAGGAACAGCGTAATCATGCCGAGGCTGATCAGCGGATGCACATCGGACACTTCGAAGAAGCTCCAGCGGAAACCGCTGACGAGATAGAGCACCGGATTGAAGTGGCTGACCGCCTCCCAGAAGGGTGGCAGCATGTTTACGGAATAGAAGGTCCCGCCCAGGAAAGTCAGCGGCGGCACGACGAGCGACGGCACCAGCGTCAACTGCTCGAAATTCTTCGACAGGATGCCGATGATGAAGCCCGCAAGGCTGAAGGCGATGGCCGTCAGCAGCATGAAGAAGAGCATCAGCGCGGGATGATCGATCGACAGATCGACAAATAAAGCCGCGGTCCCCAGGGTTATCAGGCCGATCATCATGCCTTTGGTTGTCGCAGCGCCGACATACCCGATCAGGATCTCGGTCATCGCGACCGGCGCGGACAATATCTCATAGATGGTCCCGGTGAACTTTGGAAAATAGATGCCCGCCGACCCGTTCGAAATGCACTGCGTGATCAGCGTGAGCATAATCAGCCCGGGCGTGATGAAGGCCCCGTAGGATATGCCTTCGACCTCCTGCATGCGCGAGCCGACGGCGGCCCCGAAAACGATGAAATATAGGGCCGTAGAGAGTACGGGCGACACGACGCTCTGCAGCAGCGTGCGCCGCGTGCGGGCCATTTCGTACAAGTAGATGGACTTGATCGCCTCGAAATTCATTTGGCTTCTCCAATCAGCGAGACGAAAATATCCTCAAGCGACGTCTGACGCGTCGAGAGGTCGCCGAAACCTATGCCCGCAGCCTCGAGCCTCTGCAGCAGCGGCCCGATGGCACCGCCATTGCCGCCGAGTTCATAATCGTGGATGATCTGCCGGCCATCAGCGCTCAGCGACAGGTTCAACCCGGCAAGCTCAGGCGGTATGGCCTGAAGCGGCGTCGTCAGTTCGATCGCCAGTTGCTTGCTCCCAAGCTTGCGCATCAGCGCGTTCTTCTCCTCGACCAGCAGAAGCTCGCCCTTGTTAATCACCCCCACCCGGTCGGCGATCTCCTGGGCTTCCTCGATATAGTGGGTCGTGAGGATGATGGTGACGCCCTTCTCGCGCAAGCGCGACACCAGCTGCCACATATCCTTGCGCAGGGCGACATCCACGCCCGCGGTCGGCTCGTCGAGAAACAGGATGCGCGGCTCATGCGACAGGGCCTTGGCGATCAGCACCCGTCGCTTCATGCCACCGGACAGTTCACGCAGCGCATTCTGGCGCTTGTCGAACAGAGTGAGGTCCTTGAGGATGTCGTCGATCAGCTCAGGATTGGGCTTTCGCCCGTTGAGACCGCGAGAGAAGCTGACCGTGTTGATCACGCTCTCAAACATATCGGTCGTCAGTTCCTGCGGAACGAGGCCGATCTCGCCGCGGGTCTTGCGGAAGTCCTTGACCACGTCGTGACCGGAGACCAGCACCTGGCCGCCGGTCGGATTGGTCATGCCGCAGACGATCGAAATCAGCGTGGTCTTGCCGGCGCCATTCGGACCGAGCAGGGCAAGGATTTCGCCCTCCTCGATATCGAGCGACACGTTCTTGAGGGCGGAAAACCCATTCGAATAGGTCTTCGAAAGGTTACGGATGGAAATGATGGGGGCCATGGCGGGAAGGGATCCATAAAAATATCCCGCTCAATATAGGTAACACTGGCGTGATAACCAGACGCGGCGTGCCGATTGCGTCAGGCGCGCCGAACACGGGCCGCCGCAATGGCCGTCAGCGTGTCGAGGTTCTGGTTGACGCGGCAATAGAATTCCTCGTCAATGAAGGGGCGCAGCATGAAGTCGTTGCCGCCCACCTTCAGGAAGCGCGCCGACAGCAGCCGGTTGGTCGAGGACGAAACGCCGATGATGCGCAGTTCATGGCTGCCGCGCACGGAGCGGATGCGCCGGGTCAGTTCGAAGCCATCGATATCGGGCATGTTGTAGTCGGTCACCACAAGGCCGATATCCTTGTTGGCCTTCAGGATTTCCAGCGCCTTGGCGCCGTTTTCAGCCAGGCTGACTCGGAAATTGTAACGCTTCAGGCGGCTTGACAAGAGCGCCCGGGCGGTCGGGCTGTCATCCACGATCAACACGTGATGGCGGTGGTTGGTGAGGAACCGGCAGACGGCCTCAGCCAGAAGTTCGACCGCGAACACATTGTCCTTCAGGATGTAGTCGACGATGTCCTTCGACAGGATCGCCTCGCGCGTCTGCTCCTGGAAGGTCCCAGTGAAGACGATCGTCGGGATGTTCAGGTCGATCAGGTATTCAAGCGCTTCGCCGTTCTCGGCACCCGGCAGGTTGATGTTCGAGATCGCAAGCGTGACGGGTTCTTCGGAAAGCTCGTTGGCGGCCTGTAGATCTTCGAAGGTCCGGCAGATCTCAACGTCAATGTTGAAGAGTTCCTTAAGACGTGTCCGGATCATCGATGTAAAGACGTTGGAGTCCTCGGCGACGATGATGCGAGCTTCTGGAAAGAGATCGCCCGAATACTGCATTCCAGAAATACCGAAGAAAGTCATGACACGCCTTTTGCTGCGGGAGGATTTTGTCAAGCATTTGGAATAACGGAAACAATTTGCAGAAACATTAATCTCGGGGGTGTCTGGAAGGAAAATATCACCACGGGCTAAAATGGCAGCACAAACGAAAACGCCCGCGGGTGGCGCGGGCGTTGCTGGCAACTTTGAAGATCGCGTGCTGTTCTATTTTACGACAGCAGAGCCGTTGGAAATTTCCACCGTTTCCCCGCCGCTCAGCGGCAGCCGGTCGCCGTTTGGCAGCGTGACGAAACAGCCTCCCGTGCAGATCGTCTCGGTCGCGCCGGGATCAAGTGCCACTTGGACGCGGCTTCCACCCTCGACCACCGTCAGCACCACGGCCGTGTCGCCGGCATTTGTGACCGACGCAGCATGGGCAACACCCGCGACAGACAGCAGCAACAGAGCACCCGTCAGAAGTCTTTTCATGCCCCTTCGACGCCTGAGCGCCGCCCTCTCGTTCGACCAGACCGGACACGAACCCATTGGAAAGCGCGTCCTTCGATATGTTGCCGGTTTACGTCATTGCGACTGAACGGGACCTGAACATCTCGTTCATGAAGGATGATTGTGGCATCGACACCGGCATCTGGCAAATCCGAATTCCATCAGGTCTTGGCCAGTTCGATCCCTTCGGTCTTGAAGCGGTCGAAAATCGCGATACGCGTCTCGTTCTTGACAACCCGGCTGTTCATCACATCGGGGATGTAGAGGCAGAGCTTGAAGTCCAGGGATGACGGGCCAAAGCCGGAGAAGATGACGAAGGGCTCGGGATTGCGCAGCACGCCCGCCTGCACGCTGGCCAGTTCCTGAAGCACGTTGATCACATGCCGGGGATCGTTTTCCTGGCTCACTCGGACCTCAAGATCGACACGCCCGAGATTGTTGCGGTGGGTCCAGTTACCAACGGAGTTGTTGATCAACTGCGAATTGGGAACGATGATCGACTGCCGCTGAAAGGTCTCGATTTCGGTCGCCCGCACGGAGATGCGCCGCACGAACCCTTCTGTCGTGCCGGTGGCAACCCAGTCGCCCACCTTGAACGGCCGTTCAGCCAGCAGGATCAGGCCAGAGACGAAGTTGGAGACGATGTTCTGGAGGCCGAAACCGATGCCGAGCGAGAGCGCACCGGCGACCAACGCGAAGCTCGAAAGGTCGATGCCCGCCGCCGAGATGCCGATAAGACCGGCCAAGGCCGTGCCGAGATAGCCGACACCCGTTCGCACGGAGTTGCGCACACCCGCATCCACTTGTGACCGCGCGAGAACCCCGCCATCCAGCCACTTCTGCAGCCAGCGTGTGCCATAGAGCCCCAGCGCGAAAAGCAGGATGCCGCCGACGATGCCGATCAGCGATATGCGGATCGAGCCGATCTGGATCTCCGTGAAGACTTGAAAGGCCCAGATCTGCAGGTCGCGCGGCTGGAAGCCCCAGGAGATCAGGATCAGCGGCACGCCGACCATCAGGGCAAAGATGTAGATCAGCAAGCCCGCGACCATGCCGGCCTGGTCGATCCCAACTTCATTGAGGTCGAAGCGGCGGGCCACCCATCGGCCGACACGGGTCTCGCCAAAGCGATTTGGCGCCGAGATCTCTCGACCCGAGAGGATGCCGATATACATGGTTGCGATCACCGCACCGGTGAGCACAAGCTGGGTTGCCAGGAAGCGGGCAAGGCCGACATAACCAATGAAACCGGCAAATATCACGCCCAAACCGATAAGGCGCAGCATCGAGGCAATGCCCCTTGGCCAGGGCCGCCCGGGGGCCGTGGGATCGCCATCCGCACTGATCACCGGCTTCAGGAAGGAGATCAGGAAGACCATCAACCCGACAATCGCCGACGAGAGCAGGCTCTTCATGACGGTCACGACGACAGGCGAACCAAGGGCCTCCGAGACTGTGCTCAACACATAGTCAAATCCGTTGATCACGGCCATCAGCACCACGGCCACAGCGATATAGCCGGCGCCGCGGTTTGACAGGGGCACCAGGCGCCAATTGGGCGCCTTTGGGGCCAGCAGCGCCCGCGCTAGCATCGCCACGAAGAAGATCAGGCCGACAAATGCCAGGAAGGCCAGGACGATGGGCGCGGTGTCCTGACGCAGCACGTTGAAGACGTCGAGAAAGATATAGGCCGAAGCGAGAAAGACACCGACCGCCAGCGAGGGAATGATGGTGGACCAGAAGGCCACGGAAAGGCGGCTGACATAGGCCGGTGCCTCGATCGACGGATCGCGCTTGATGAAGGAGCCGAACAGGCGGTATTCCGCCACCAGAAGCACCAGCGCCACGAATATCGACAGCATGACGGCACTGCCTAGCGCCGCGCGCTTGAACTTCCAGATGAAGGCAAGCCAGCTGCCCACCGTGCGCTTGAAATCCGCAACTTCCGTATCCGCCGCATTGAGCGCGTCCTGCAGCAGCGCCCCGGAAATCTCCTTGCGCTCCAGCAGCCTGTCAGCAAACAGGTCGCGGCGAATCTGGCTGATGGTATTGGAGAGCTGCGTGGCGCTGATCGACAGGTTTTCGGCGTCGCCCGTCAGATTGTTGATCGCCAGCCGCTCGGCCGTCAGCTTGTTGCGCTCTTCCGAGACCTCCACGGCTTCCGCAGGCTGCCCGTCCTTAGGGGGCTCGCCAAGCTCCGCAAGGCGGGCCTTGATCTGGTCAAATCGCGGCCGGAGGCTGACGGAAACCTGAAGCAGTTCCTGGACAAGCGCATCCACCTTGATCTTCGTATCCGCAAGACGACCATCATCCGTCTTGCTGTCCTCGACGGTGGCAAAGAGACCTTCCAACCGCCCCTGCGCCTGGTTCAGCTTGGTGCGCGCCTCCTCGGCGACATCATTGACAACAATGACGCTGTCCTGGCTTGCGTCCTGAGCATGCGAGGGCGCGGTCAGCAACCCGACGGACAGCAGGAACAAGGACAGGATAACGCGAAGGTAAAGGCTTTTGATGGGAGGCAAGATCGATCTTCCGGCTGAAATCACTGCGAAGCGGCCGGAACATAGAGCCTGATCTGGTCAAATGAAAGGAGCGCGTGCTGCAGGGCAAAAAACGATCCGCCACCGCAACGAGAGCATCGTCGCGGTGGCGGATGATATTGTCGAGGGTCGACCGATCAGGCCGTTGCCAGCGTCTCGCGCAGCGCCGTGAAGGCCGAGAGTTGGTCGGCCAGCAATTCCTTGGCGGCATCGCGACGCACGAAGATCTTGAACATCACGTTGCCATCGGCATTCATGAACCAGACGGAACAGGAGCGTCGGCCGTGGAACATGCGATCCACGAAGGCGATCGAGACGCAGCGGTCCTTGCGGATATGACCGCCGATGGGGCTGTCACCGTGAATGTTGAACCAGCCATGCCCTTCGGAGCCCTGCGGCAGCGAGCCGACCACCTCGAAGACGATGTCTTCGGTATGGACGATCATCAGCACCTCGCCCCAGCCACCCATCTGCGTCCAGATATCGGCAAAATGCGAGGCAGGCACCAGCTTCGCGGCGCCTTCCGGCAGGATCGACAGCACATCGGCCGGCGTCGTTCCCGAGCTTGAGGCGATCGCCTCGACAACGCCATCGGGCTTCTCGGCCAAGGCTGCCCTCGCCCGCTCGAGGCGGGCAGCAAGATCGTTGCTCATGCTATCCATGGCGGCTCACGCGGCGTCCGCTTGGCGCTTGCCGTCGCGGTCCTCATGGATGATGACGTCGAAGCCTTCGAAATGCGGGCCTGAGAGATACTGCACCTTGCTTTCGCCGGCGCGCGCATGGGCAGCGCGGAACTGCTCGGACTTCGTCCAGGCAACGAAATCCTCCTTGGTTGCCCATACGGTGTGGGATGCATAAAGCGTGTGATCTTCAGCCTTCGGCCCCTTGAGCATGTGGAACTCCACATAACCCGGAACCTCGGAAAGCCGGCCCTGGCGATTGCGCCACTGTGCTTCGAAGGCCTCCTCCGAACCTGGCACCACGCGGAAACGGTTCATGGCAATATACATCTGCTTCTTCCTTATGCTGGAGATGTGAAACCTAGGGATGGCCTGGCGCTATCGGTCGGGCAAAGGGACCTGCAAGCTCTGCACAGCGATGCCAGTATATCGGGAACTTTTGCGCACAACAGACGGCAACGGCCGGAAAAAAGAGCACCGCGACAGGCCCTGGAATAGCGAAATCCGAACCAAAAGATCATGCATCCTCCCAGCGCCAAATCCGCCGACCCCAACCTTCGGCCGCACGTAGCGGCGCCTCGCCGGGCACCGGAATTGCCACTGGTTTGAGCGGTTCCGTGCCGAGGCTTGTTGCGTTGATATTTAATCTTGTGTATTGAAGTCAAGTTAAATAATGGCATCGGGAAGACGCCCCGTTTTGCGCAGCCGGTGGTCCGGAAAGTCGCGGAAACGGTGGCGGAGCTGTGGACGCTGAAGACGATAGGATTTTGATATTATGAAGCTATTCCGTTTCCGCACGATCAGCGCGGCGCTCGCCCTCACGCTTGGCGGAGCCATGCTGGTATCCCCGTCATCGGCAAGCGCCGCCGATAGCTATCCGGATGCCAAGCGTATCGTTTCGCTCGGAGGAACGGTCACCGAAATCATCTACGCGCTTGGCGCCGGCGACCGGGTGATCGCCGTGGATACGACCAGCCTCTATCCGCCGGAAGCCACAGCAAAACCCAATGTCGGCTACATGCGCCAGCTTTCCGCCGAAGGCATTCTCGCCCAGCAGCCGGACCTGATCCTCGCGGAGGCAGGCGCCGGCCCGCCGGACACGATCTCCATTCTCAAGGCCAGTTCCGCGCCTGTCGTCACCATTCCGACACCGCCGACTGTCGAGGGCATCGCGCCGAAGATCCGCGCCGTCGGCGCAGTGCTGGGCAAGACCAAGGAAGCCGAAGCTCTGGCTTCGGATGTCGAGGCGCGGCTAGCTGCCCTTGAAAAGGACATCCAAGCCATTCCGGCGCCGAGGAAGAAGGTGTTGTTCGCGCTGTCCGTCGCCAATGGACGCATGATGGCGGCAGGCTCGGATACCGCGGCAAATGCGGTGATCGGGCTCGCGGGTGGCGAAAACGCGACCGCGGCCATGACGGGCTATAAGCCCGTCAACGACGAGGCCGTCATCGCAGCAGCACCAGAGGTGCTATTGGTCATGGAAAATGGTGGCGCGCGGGTGACGCAGGAGGAAGCTTTTGCCCTGCCGTCGCTGCAATCAAGCCCCGCCGCCGCAAACAAGGCGTTCATTGCCATGGACGGGCTCTATCTCCTCGGCCTCGGTCCCAGAACGCCGGAGGCGGCCCGCGATCTGGCGGCCAAGCTCTATCCGGATGCGATCAAGCCATGACGATGCCTGCGACTTCAGGCTTTCTGCGCCGACAGGCAGGCGACCGCGATGCAGTTGGCGCGGCCACGGTCATGGCGACCGCGGCCCTCATGGCCCTCGCCTGCCTCGTCTCGCTCGGCAGCGGGCCGACCGGCGTTGGGCTCGGCGATCTCTGGCAATATCTGTTCGCAGACCCGTCCGTACTGTCTCAGCAGGAACGCGTGGTTCTCGAAGCGGTGCGTTTGCCACGCACAGCGCTGGCAATGCTCGTCGGTGCCGGCCTTGGTGTTTCCGGCGCCCTGATGCAGGGCCTGTTTCGCAATCCGCTGGCGGACCCGGGCATTGTCGGCGTCACCTCGGGGGCGGCACTTGCGGCAGTCACCGCCATCGTTCTCGGCACCACCATATTGGCGCCCGTGCAGGCCTTCATGGGCAATCACTTCGTGTCCTTGATGGCCTTTGCCGGCGGCCTTTTGAACACCATCCTGCTCTATGCCATCGCCACCCGCCATGGTCGGACATCCACCATGGCGCTGATTCTCTCCGGCATTGCCATCGGGGCGATGAGCGCGGCCGCAACCGGGCTCCTGATCTTCGTGGCGGATGACCGGCAGTTGCGCGACATCACCTTCTGGAGCCTCGGCTCGCTGGGCGGCGCGACCTACACCAAGGTCGGCGCCACCCTGCCCTTCATCGTGGCCGTCCTCGCAGCCCTGCCGTTCCTGGCACGCGGCCTTGATGCCCTGGTGCTGGGCGATGCGGCGGCCTATCATATGGGGGTCGCCGTGCAGCGGGTGAAGCGCGTGACGATCCTGGCGGTCGCCGCCGCCTGTGGTGCCTCGGTCGCCGTCGCCGGCTCCATCGCATTTGTCGGCATCGTCGTCCCCCACTTGCTACGCCTCGCGATCGGCCCGACTCACCGCTTCCTGCTACCCGCCTCCGCTTTCGGTGGCGCGGCCCTGTTGTTGTTTGCCGACAGCATCGCCCGCGGCGTGGCGGCGCCGGCGGAACTGCCGATCGGCATCGTCACCGCAATTCTCGGAGCGCCCGTCTTTCTCAGCCTGCTTCTCGGCAAGAGCGGTCGCGCCGCCATGGACAATCTCTCATGATCAAAGCGACCGACATCGCCATCATCCGCGACGGCAGAACCCTCGTGGATGGAGCCTCGCTTGAACTGACGCCTGGCCGCTTCTGCGTGATCATCGGGCCGAACGGCGCCGGCAAGTCTACGTTTCTGAAGGTGCTCTCGGGTGAATTGAAGCCGGACAAGGGCACGGTGACCTATGCTGACCGGGATGTGACGCGCATGGCCCCTCGCGACCTCGCAGCCCTTCGCGCAGTGCTGCCGCAGTCCACGGCATTGGCATTCCCTTTCACTGCACTGGAAGTGGCAAGGATGGGCGCCGTCGCCTTCGGCAGCCTTGAACCATCAATTGCGGCCCGGCGCGCGCTCCACCGTGTCGATCTCGCCGGTTTCGAAGGCCGGTCCTATCACGGGCTCTCCGGCGGCGAGCAGCAGCGCGTTCAGTTTGCCCGTGTGCTGGCGCAACTGCCGGAGCCGGTTCAAGGCGGGATACCCCGCACCTTGTTCCTGGACGAACCGACCGCCAGCCTCGACATCGGCCACCAGATCGCCGTGCTGGACATTGCCCGCGATTTTGCGCGCGGCGGTGGTGCCGTTCTGGCGGTGCTGCACGACCTCAATCTCGCGGCGGAGTTCGCCGACCATCTGGTCATCATGCACCGGGGCAAAATCATTGCTGCAGGCTCGCCCGAAGATACCCTGACCGATGAGACCGTCTCGAATGTCTACGGGATCAGGGGAGCGGTTGGCCGCTTTCCGCCGCCGCGCATGCCCTTCGTGCTGCCGCAGTCGCGAATGGTGGGTGCCAGTTCTTAAGCCAGTTGCCGGCCTGGAGAGTTTTCCACAACAATCCACAGCCGGCATCTCAAATCCTACAGAACAAATCTAGACCTAATCCGCAACTTCAAGCGAACACCGTCATGCTTGGCGCAAATGTCAGGCTGAGCGCCGCATAGGCTGCGCGGCGACGTTGGTCCGTGGAGCGCCCTTCAAGGTGAAGCGCCGCATCAGCTCCACAAGGTTATCACCGGCGGCCATCAACGAGTGCGTGGCAGCGTCGATCTCTTCCATCAGCGCGGCGTTCTTCTGAGTGATCTGGTCCATGGAACCGACCGCGGAATTGATTTCGCCAATGCCCTGGGATTGCTCCTGCGCCGATTGGGCGATCGCATTGATCAGGGTCTCGATGGAGGCGATCTGCGAGCCGATGGTGGTAAGCGCGTCCCCGGCCCGGTTGACCAGGGCGACGCCGTTGGTGACGTCCGTCGACGACTTGTGGATCAACTGCCGGATTTCCTTCGCGGCGGTCGCGGATCGCTGAGCCAGTTCCCGGACCTCCTGTGCGACGACGGCAAAGCCGCGTCCCGCCTCGCCCGCGCGCGCGGCCTCGACACCGGCATTGAGTGCCAGCAGGTTGGTCTGGAACGAAATCTCGTCGATCACCCCGATGATCTGCGTGATCCTCTGGGACGAGCTTTCGATCTCGCCCATCGCGGCCACCGCATCACCGACAACGGTTACCGAACGTTCGGCTTCCGCCGTGGTCTGGCGCACGATTTCGCGGGCCTCATTGGTCCGCTCCCGCGATTGCTGCGAGATGGTGCTGATCTGCTCGATGGCGGCGGCGGTCTCCTCCAGGGCTGAAGCCTGCTGTTCCGCCCGGCGTGCCATATCTGAGGTGGCGCTGGAAAGATGCTGGGAATTGCTGGCCGTGTCGTTTGCGGCCTGTGCCACCGCAGTAAAGGTCTCGCCAAGATTGCTCACAGTGCGGTTGAAGTTCTGCTTCAGCTCGGCAAAGTCCTGGGCAAGCGACGCCTGGATGTCGCTGGAGAGGTCGCCGCGTGACAGCTTCTCGAGCGCCTGGTCGAGGGCGGCCAGGGCCTGATCCTGCTCGGCCTTCTGCTGTGCGGCGGCCTTGGTCACGGCCTCCCGCTGCTCGGCCAGCGTCTCAAGATAAACCGAAATGCCATGGTCCATATCGATCATCGCCGCCTTCATGACGGCCGTGATGTCGTCGGCGAGCTTCTCCCCGTTCACCCGCGAGAAACGGCTCGACGTCGCCTGCTTGACGATGGAGCGCATGATCCCCTCGATGATCAGCGTGTAGCCGCCGATATACCAGCGGGGTTCCAGCCCCAGCCGGGCATGGGTCTCGCCGATCCGGATGACGGCATCAACATAGGCCTTGTCGAACTTGCCGCTCGCGAGCGTCTTCCAATGGCGGACCTGCATCTCCTTCGCGTGCCGCATATGGCCTTCATTGGCGAAGTGCTTCTTCGTTTCCGGCTCCTTGGCGGCACGCTCGTAGAAGATGTCCAAGGCCGGGCCGATGCTCTCGGCGATCGTCTGCTGCAGGGCCGCCAGCGACTTCCGCTGCGCGTCCTCCAGACCGACAAATTTAAGGCGATCATTGATGGCAGCGGCAGCTTTGGAAGAAATCGACATGGAAACAGACCCAGCTAATATTAAGGTTTCTTCATCACCGATGCGTGCAGATGAATTGTCTAAAATACGCGCAGTTAATGCTTAATATTTTGAGTACAACTCATATAACAAAAAACAATTTTTTAGTCATGCTGAGGATTTGACTGACAATCCCTGCGCGACCGGCAACAAGGCTGGCGTCTCTTGCTGCAACCTCGGCGTTTGGTACTCGCTGGCCTGCCAGCACGAACAATTGACGCGACCGGCCAAACGGCAATGTCTGGTTAACCTTTATTTTCTATTCAGATGTGGTGTGCCGTTTTTTGTCCATCAGTGAGTATCCCAGGTGCCCATGCGTCCTCCCCGCTCAAATTTCGTGACATCTGTCAACCACATAGCGGATAACGGAGGCGCCGGACGAGAGGCGGTTTCACAGCCGCGCAACCCTGCTCCGGCACGGGCCACCCCGCCGTCCTACGCGAGCGATGGTCCTGGCGCCGATGAAATGGCCGCAAGCCAGATCGAGGGTAGGAGCGACATGCCCGTGTGGCAGAACGCCTTCGTGCTTGGACCAAACGTGCGCTTCACCCGAACGCCCGAGGCCGCGTTGTCGAAGCGCCCTGGCCCTGAAACCACCGCTCCGCAGCCCGCCGCACCGCATGCCGGCCTGACGGCCAACGCGCCGGAAGTTGCCATTCATGTTCCCGCACCGGTTGCAGCGCCCACACCGCCGATGGTCTATGTGCCGCGCCCCGAACCACGTATCGCCAAGCCGCTTGTCCTCCCCCAGCCGGAAGACGCCAAGGGCGCGCGCGCCCTCACCTACCGCCTGCGTCGCGAACTGGCCCGACAGCAGCAAGCGGCAGAAATGGCGGCCAACCCCGAACTTGCATCAGGCGCCGAACCCGCCGCCGAGATGACGCCGGACGCGGTTGCGCCTATCCCGGCCACCGAAGTTCAGCCGGTCGTATTTGCGACAGAGCCCGTCGATGTGCCGCGCCCATCCTTCATGCCAAGCGCCGCCGCTTTCCTGTCCGACCATGCCTTCTGGGAAACCATGGGCCTGGACTTGGATGCCGTGCCACCGTCGGTCGCGGCTCCGGTCAACACTGACGTCGCTTCCGCACCGACCGTGGCGATTGCCGCCCCGCATGTGGTGCTCGCCCCGCTTCCACCGATCGGTCAATCCGCTTTCGAGGAAGCTGGCCTGTCGGTCGTTGCCTTCTACCGCCAGGTGATCGCCCGGAACCTGGCATCCCCGCCGCAGCTAGAAGCTCCTGCACCAACCGCTGCCGTGGAACCGGCGACGCTGCCCCAGACAATCGACACGGCACCTATCGCAGCACCTCTGGTCGCAAATCCCGTGGCGCCCGCTCCTGCCGCGGTCATAGCTCCCGTTCGATCCGCCTTGCGCAATGCGCCTGTCTTCCATGAGGCCCCTGCCCTATCGGAAGGCGAATACCAGCATCCGCCCGTCGACCTTTTGCAGAAGCCGCAGGTCCAGCAGACCACCATCATAACACCGGAGGCTCTGGAGCAGAGCGCCGGCCTCCTGGAAAGCGTGCTGGAGGATTTCGGCATCAAGGGCGAGATGATCGATGTCCGCCCGGGTCCGGTCGTGACGCTCTATGAGTTTGAGCCCGCCCCCGGCGTCAAGTCGTCCCGCGTCATCGGTCTGTCCGATGATATCGCCCGGTCCATGTCCGCCCTGTCGGCACGCGTGGCGGTCATCCCCGGCCGCAACGTCATCGGCATCGAATTGCCGAACCCGGTGCGCGAGACCGTCTATCTGCGCGAACTGATCGAATCGCAGGATTATGCCGAAACCCGCTTCAAGCTGCCGGTCTGCCTGGGCAAGACCATCGGCGGCGAAGCCGTGATCGCCGAACTGGCTAAGATGCCCCACCTGCTCGTGGCCGGCACCACCGGTTCCGGCAAGTCGGTCGCGATCAACACCATGATCCTGTCGCTGCTCTACCGGTTCCGCCCGGATGAATGCCGCCTCATCATGGTCGATCCCAAGATGCTGGAACTTTCGGTCTATGATGGCATCCCGCATCTGCTGACCCCCGTCGTGACCGATCCCAAGAAGGCCGTGATGGCGCTGAAATGGGCGGTGCGCGAGATGGAAGACCGCTACCGCAAGATGAGCCGCCTCGGCGTGCGCAATATCGATGGCTACAACGCCCGCGCCGCCACCGCCCGCGCCAAGGGTGAGACCATCCTCTGCAGCGTCCAGACGGGTTTCGACCGTTCGTCGGGTGAGCCGATCTTCGAACAGGAAGAGATGGACCTGACACCGATGCCCTATATCGTCGTCATCGTCGACGAGATGGCCGACCTGATGATGGTCGCCGGCAAGGAGATCGAAGGCGCGATCCAGCGGCTCGCCCAGATGGCTCGCGCTGCCGGCATCCACATCATCATGGCGACCCAGCGCCCCTCGGTGGATGTCATCACCGGCACGATCAAGGCGAACTTCCCCACCCGCGTCTCCTTCCAGGTGACCTCAAAGATCGACAGCCGCACCATCCTGGGCGAACCTGGTGCCGAGCACCTGCTGGGCCAGGGCGACATGCTGCACATGATCGGCGGCGGGCGGATCGCCCGCGTCCACGGACCCTTCGTCTCGGACGAAGAGGTTGAAAAGGTGGTGGCGCATCTCAAGACGCAGGGCCGGCCGGAGTATCTCGGCACCGTTACGGAAGATGCCGACGAAGCGGCGGAAGAGGTTGCCGAAGAGGACACCGCCGTTTTCGACAAGACCGCCATGGGCGACGAGGATGCGAGCGACCTTTACGAAAAGGCCGTCAAGGTGGTGATGCGCGACAAGAAGTGCTCCACCTCCTACATCCAGCGGCGCCTCTCGATCGGCTACAACAAGGCCGCGTCCCTGGTCGAGCGCATGGAGCAGGAAGGCCTGGTCGGCCCCGCCAACCACGTCGGCAAACGCGCCATCATCGCCGGCAGCCGCGATATGCATGACGTGTCACCGATCGATCGCGATGATTGATGGTAGCGAATAAAAACGTCAGTTGACGACCGACAAGCGGGTGCCGGCAAGCAAGCCGGCACCCGGGTGCGTGTGGTGGCCGCAACGGACATTCTGCCAATCCTCCGGCGGGCAAAGGGGCCAACTGTCAGCGAGATTTCCGCAAGGCTGTGACGGATGAACGATCCCGATCTTCACACCGAGCCGCTTCTGCGTGAAAAGCTCTACCTCGTCGGCCCGATCGGGAGTGGGATTTCCCCAGAACATCCGGTGGACCTCGACAGCGTTGCTGACAAACCGCTGATCCTCACACCGCGTCCCGATTGTTTGAGGACGCTTATCGAGATGGACTCGCCCGTATCGGTCGTCGCGCCAGGATCGCGGTTGAGACCGAGTATGCCCCCATGGACGATCTTATCCAACGTAATGTCGGGTTTCCCATTCTTCCCTTCTGCGGAATGATCAACACGCCATTGGCGAAGTTTGCCTGGGCGCCTATTCCAGTCCACCGGCCACATATCCGATCTATGGCGTCATAGTGGGAAGCCCATCCGGTGAACCATTTTGATCCACAGCTTGCGCCAGCCGCCCTTCTGGTCGACTTCATCGAGCGCATACATGGTGAGCTTGGCCCCGATCCAGCGGAAGGGTTCAGGCGGGATCCAGTTCGGCAGCGTCCGGGCAAAATCCAGGTTGAGGTCCGGCCCCGTCTTCCCATCGAGTATATCCAGTCCGATATTTGCGCCGAAACGGGTAGTGGTCACACCGAAACCGGAATAGCCACCCGCATAGATGCCCTTTCCGCCGTAGTAGCGCTGGAAATGCACAGCAAGGCGCATGGTCAGATCAATCGGACCGGACCAGGCGTGGGTGAACTTCACGTCATGAAGCTGCGGGAAGGTATTGAAGAAATAGCCGGCCAGCCGCTCATAGGTTTCGATTTGACGATCCTGGACCGGATCCGTGTTGTTGTTGAAGAAGTAGCCGACACGACCGCCAAAGATGATGCGGTTGTCCGAGGTCAGGCGTGTGTAATTCAGCTGCGTCCGCGTGTCGTAGACCCCTTGTCTGTTCTTCCAGCCAAGCCGCGCAAGCTGCTCTTCGGTCAGAGGCTCGGTCGCGATCACCCGATCACGAACGGCGACGATGCGGCTCTTGATCTTCTTGTGACCCGCATTCCAGGCATTGGTGGCAAACAGCATCTTGGGTGCCTTGACCCGACCATCATGCGTGGTGATCGTCAGCGTCGAGCCATTGTCCTCGACGCCGGTCATCGGCGTGTGTTCGTAGATGCGCACGCCGAGGCTCAAGGCGACGCGCTTCAGGCCCCAGGCCAGCTTGGCCGGATGCACGATACCGCTGCGCTCGCGCGACCACATGGCACCCTCGAAGATCGGCGACGCCAGTTCGGCCTGTGCCTGTTCGCGATCAAGAAGCACAACGTTATGGCCATGTCGCTTGGCGAGTTCATACTCGTCCTGCAGTTCCTGGAGATGCGAATTGGCAACGGCCACGGTCATCTCGCCCGTCCATTCCAGGTTGGCATCGATTTTATGATCATCGATCGTCTTCTGCCATCCATCCAGATTGGCCTTACCAAGGCGCTCCAGCGCTGCAAGATCATTCGGGAAGATCCGATTGGCGTTGTAGAGACCATGCATCACCGAGGTCGACACGACACCGCCTGGCCGACCTGACGCACCATGGCCAACCTTGCCGGCCTCGATGATGACCACGTCGCGACCCGGATTTTCCTGCTTCGCCAAGATGGCGGCCCAAAGGCCGGTGAAACCACCCCCGACAATCACCAGATCAGCATCGGTTGGACCGACCAAGTGCATTTCCGACTCCGGCGCCAGCTTGTTGTCCAGCCAGAAGGGCTAGAGCGTGGCATCGGCCAGGGCTCTGCGGATACTAACCATTTTGCTCTACTCCGTGTAATTGCGGAAGATAGCCCGCTTCTTTGTGTCTGGGGCGATGGGAAATTGATCTTGCAGGTCGGCATGGCAGAACATAGCCAACCAGGCGTCTCGATTTCAGAGGTCCGCTTCCCACAATTCGATGTAGACGTGATCCTGATCGTCGGCCTCTGCGAGGGCCGTGCCAAAATAGGAGGCTTTGCCTAGAACCGAATGCCGTCCCTCGGGCACCTCAAGGGTTGCACGGGTGTGGCCATGATAACTGCCGTCCCCCTGTCAGATCATTCGGCCTATATTGCTCACCATGACCGGTGTCCCGTCGTTAAGTTCCAGCATGTATTCGCTTCGATCGCATAGGAGCCATCGGGAAGAGCGATGGCAAAATCTGCGCCACCGGGTACGATTCGGCCCGACCACCCTCCGCCGAGCACTTCGCCGCCGATGATGGGGAAATAGGCTCTGCTGCGGCCCTCGGTAGTCATGAATTCCATGGCCTGCCCGATATCGGCACGGATGACGCAGGCCTTGCGCAAGACCGGCGCCGGGAGTGTTCGACCCGCACCGAGGCTCATCATGTCAAAGGTCAGACTTTCACGCTTCATGGGTAATGCGTCCATTGCAGACCGTCATGACGATACCGAGCGATCCGATCTCTTGAACCGGGGTCGCCTCGATATCACCGGCCAAAACCACGATGTCCGCCAGCATCCCGGCCGCCAGTCGCCCGGTCTTCTCCTCCATATGGCCCGCAAAGGCGCCGTTGCAGGTGAACGCTTCGAGCACCAGATGGAGCGGCAGGCGCTGATCCGGCAGGCCCGGAAGATGCGGCTTGCGTGTGAGCGCGGTCTGGATACCGAGCAGAGGATCGATTGGCACGATCGGCCAGTCCGACGAGAAGGCGACCACTGCACCGGATTCCGCCAGTGCGAGCCAGGCATAGGCGGTCTGAGCACGTTCGGCTCCAATGCTCCGTGTCGTCGGGTTTTCCCCGTTCGGCGCATGCAGCGGCTGGAACGAAGCAATCACGCCGAGCTCGGCAAAGCGGGCGATATCGGCGGGATCGATCATCTCGATGTGCTCGATACGGTGACGGCTGTCGCGCACACCGTTGGTATCGCGCGCCGCCTGATAGCCGTCCAGCGCTATTCGGACAGCCGCATCGCCGATCGCATGCACCGTGATCTGTAGACCCCGCCTGTCGACCTCGATCGCTGCTTCCTTGAAGCTCTCCAGGTCGAAAATGGGATCACCTCGCAAGCCGGGACGATCGGCATACTCAGCGACCATCGCGGCAGTGCCGCTTTCGATCACACCGTCGAGGAAGATTTTCACGCGACCGCAACGCAGTGTATCGCCGACAAAGTCGCGGGTCATGGCCGACGCGCGATCAAGTTCACTAAGCGGCATTTCGCGTGTCAGGTGGAACGGCACCGACGTGCGGGCGAGCAGCCCGCCTTCCCGCTCCACATCGCGCAACAATTCGAGAAGATGACGGTTGCCGTCCATGTTGTGGATTGACGTGATCCCCTTCGAGGCAACAAACTGCATGCCGGCCTTGAGAATTTCGACATCCTCGCGCCACTCGGCCTCCGTCGGTGGTTGCGGTGGCTCGATCCCGGACATGCCGAGCATTTCTCGCCCACCTGATGTGCGAAGCTCAAGGACGGGAAGAAGGGCAAACTTTTCGCGCAACTCGCCGGTTGCCAGCCCGTCGTCCCCCATCACCACTTCATTGCCAACCGGCAGATCGCGTCCGTCGAGCAGTCCTGCAGCCTTCAGAGCGGCGGTATTGGCGAAAAGCGTATGGAAATCATAAGCCACGACGGCGAGCGGCCGATCCGGGCACATGGCATCTAGCGCGTGTCGATCCAGTCGCACTCCCGCACCCAGGATTTCATAATCTGCCCCTTGAGCAAAGAGCAGCCCCTCGTTCGGGCGCGCTACCGCAAATGCTTCCACGGCTCGCTTCATCGCGTCAAAACCTTTGACATCGGCGAGCTGCAAAAGGGTCTGGCCATAGGCGCCCGAGAAGATATGCAGGTGGCTTTCGACAAAACCAGGCATCACCGTTGCACCAGCGGCGTCGATTACCCTGGTCCCCGACCCGATATGGTCGCGAATTTCGTCCTCTTCGCCCACCGCCAAGATACTGTTGCCGGCGACGGCGAGGGCCGATGCCCGTGGCCGAGCTGCGTCCATTGTCAGGACCCGGGCGTTGATGAAGACAAGGGAAGCCGTCATGCGCACTTTCCTTTGCGTTGGGGCGCCTTGGCGCAGCTTTCGTCAAACAGCATGTCCACGAGCGGCAGCATGCGCTCGCGCAACATGACCTCGTGAGCGGCGAGGCTCTGCTCTTCATGCGTGATGAAACTGAGGAAACAGGGCATCCAGACGTCCTGAAAGAGTCGCGCCATGAAAGGCGCAGAGACAACCTGTCCGTGCCGCAGCCGGAGCTCCAGACTGTCGATGAATTCGGCAACGACATCGACCAACGCGTCGGAGATACCCTGATACTGCAGCGCGAGTTCCGTTGTCGGATGGCGGATCACTGCAGACTCCGCATAACGCCATAGACGCTTGTCAGCGATCTCCAGCGTCCGGCGAGACACACGGACGTAAAGCTCGACCATCAGCGTGCCGAGATCGGCGCCCTCACGCCAATGCTGATCGCGGTCCTGCTCCCTCGCGTCGCTGGTGCCATCGCTGATCAATGCGATCAGAACACCGTCCTTGGACCCGAAATAGTTGAACACCGTCGGGATGGATATGCCTGCAGCGGCTGCGATGTCTGCCATGCTGGTCTGATCAATTCCCTGCCGGGCGAAAAGTATGGCCGCCGCCGCGATGATCTCGTCGCGCCGCTTCGCCTTCTTGCGACTACGCAAGCCAAGCTCGCCGACGCTTGCAATGCTGGACAGACCGGCCATGAGTTACTCACCATTAAAAATTTGCGTCGATAAAAAATTTTATCGACTAAAGTAATTTTGTCAATTCCATATCGACAGGCTTTTGGGAATGAGAGGCACATGCTCGACATCAGTGAGTTATCCAAGCGGTTCGGCCATGGCAAAGGAACAGTCACCGCCCTGCACGAGGTGAACTTCTCCATCGCCGAGGGAGAGTTCTTCACACTTCTGGGGCCTTCGGGATGCGGCAAGACCACGCTCTTGCGGCTCATTGCCGGCTTCAGCAGCCCGAGCAACGGCGCCCTGATCCTTGACGGCAAAGACATTGCCCATATGCCACCCAACCGGCGTCCCGTTAACACGCTCTTCCAGAACTACGCCCTCTTCCCTCACATGACGGTTGCTCAGAACGTGGCCTTAGCCCTGGAGGCGCTGGGCCGCTCGCGCGGCGAGATCGAGCCGGCGGTCGATGCCATGCTGAAACTGGTGCAGCTTTCACACGTCAAACATAGGAAAAGCATCGAGCTTTCCGGAGGGCAACAGCAGCGCGTGGCGCTCGCAAGGGCCCTCGTCGCAAAGCCTCGCATACTGCTCCTCGACGAGCCTTTGTCGGCGCTCGACATGAAGCTGCGCAAGGAAATGCAGACCGAACTGAAGCGCCTGCAGCGCGAGACGGGCCTGACCTTCATCTTCGTCACCCACGATCAGGAAGAGGCGCTGACAATGTCCGACCGCATCGCTGTCATGAGCGGCGGGCGCGTCCAGGAGATCGCAAGCCCGGTCGAGCTTTACAAGAACCCGGCCAATCGCTTCGTCGCCTCCTTTATCGGGGAATCGAACTTCCTGAGGGCACGAGGAGCCGCCGGTGTCGTAGAAGTCGGGGCAGGCAAGATCTCGTTCGCCGGCACAGGCGACGGTCCGCTGACACTCATGATCCGCCCGGAGCATGTCATGCTTGGTGAGCATCGTCACGACGCCATGAACCTGAAGGGCACCGTTACGCAGGTGGTCTTCCTCGGCACCGATAGCCACGTGCATATCGCCCTGCCCGATGGCTCGCCGCTCGTTGCTCGCGTGCAGAATGCACTGCACGGAGCGCGTAGCTTCACTGAGGGAGAGACGATCGCCATCGCACTTCCGGCACAGGCGCTGAAGATCATCGCCGAGACGGAGGCTGCGGCATGACTGTCTCGGAACCGTCCCGCCGCTGGATCTTGCTGCTGCCGGCGATCCTGACGATCATGCTTTTCTCCATCCTGCCGCTCGGCATCGTTCTCGTTTATTCCTTCCTCACGCCTGGCGACTTCGGCAACGTCAAATGGATCTTCTCGACCGACGGATGGTTTTCGGTCCTCTTCGAACGGGACATATTCGATGACACCGTGACGGTCTCACAGGCCAATCTCGTGATTCTCGGCCGGTCCGTAGGTCTCTCCCTTGCGACCACGCTCATCACTTTGATCTTCGGCCTGCCAACCGCCTGGTTCATCGCGACACGGCCTGCATCGCAGCGAGGTTTCTGGCTCTTCCTGATCACCATACCGTTTTGGACAAACCTTCTGGTCCGCACCATCGCCGTCCAGGAAATGATCCGCTCAGAGGGCGTTCTGAACCGGATCCTGATGGCGCTCGGACTGATCCAGGAACCCCTGCAACTGATGTTCACCAATTTTGCGGTGCTGCTCGGAATGGCTTATGTCTTCCTGCCGCTGATGGTGCTGCCGGTCTATGCCGCGGTCGAGAAGTTCGACTTCACGCTTGCCGAAGCAAGCTATGACCTCTACGCCTCGCGCTTCTACTGCCTGCGACGGGTCATCCTGCCCCTGGTACGCCCGGGCATCATCGCTGGTTCGATCCTCGTCTTCGTGCCCGCGCTCGGCGCCTACGTCACCCCGCGCATCATGGGGGGCGGCAAGTCCATGATGCTGGGCAACCTGATCGAGATGCAGTTCGGCCAGGGCAGAAACTGGCCGCTCGGCGCGGCACTCGCCATCGCCCTCACGATCCTCGTGATGCTGGCACTCGTCTGGTACACCCGCATCACCTCCGAAAAGACGGAGGCCAACCATGGCTGAGGGCACGTTCAACGTCAAACGGCTGCCGGGTGCGTCAACGCTTGCCATCACCTGTTTCGTCATTCTCTACGTGCCGATGGGCATCCTCGTCGCCTACTCCTTCAACTCCGGAAGGTGTCAATCGGCGTGCAAACTTGGCTCTGACGCAATCTCGATGACATCAGGGCGCTCCCACAATACGTGCTTCGAGCAGATCCAGCTGTCCGCGGCCGTACATCTGCCGCTTGATGAGTTTGAGCTTGGTGATCTGACCCTCAGTCTGGCCGTTCGACCACATCAAAGTCATTGCATTCTGAACCGCTGCCCGGTCGCGGATGACTCCGTTGGCGAATGACGCGACCAGGCTTCTTGCTGCGCGGTCGATCCAAGCTTCCAGATTGTCTTTA
>NZ_FWXU01000040.1 GCF_900176345.1 Rhizobium sp. RU36D | reverse complement strand
GTACGGCCGCGGACAGCTGGATCTGCTCGAAGCACGTATTGTGGGAGCGCCCTGATGTCATCGAGATTGCGTCAGAGCCAAGTTTGCACGCCGATAGGGGGTCAAGTTTGCGTGCCGATTGACATCCCGGACGCTTCGAAAGAACGGAGTCATCTCATGTCAAGCACTGTCCAATCGCAATACTCGCTCCGCGCGCCTGCCTGGTTTCTTGCGGCCGGTGTTGGCGGCATCGCATGGAACATCTACGGCGTGGTCCAGTTCGCGCGGGCCATCGTCGCAACCGAAGAGACCCTGGTTGCTTCGGGTTTGACTGCCCATCAGGCGGCGGTGCTGATCGGCTACCCCGGCTGGATGACGCTTGCCTTTGCCCTCGGTGTCTTCGGCGGCCTTGCCGGCAGCGTTCTTCTGCTTTTCCGTCTGAGCGTCGCCAGACCCGTGCTCGCCGTCTCTCTGGCTGCCTATATCGCACTTTGGCTCGGGGATGCTTTCCACGGCGTCTTTGCGGCGATGGGCCTGCCCCAGGTGATCATCCTGACCTTTGTCGTTGCAGTTGCATCAGTGCTATTTGCCCTCAGCCGCCACCCGGCTGCAAGGGCCTGATTTTCTCTCGTCGTCCATGATAATCTGAACCTAAAGGAGATTATTCAATGCAGTTCATGCTCATTCTCAACGAGACTGCAGAAGACTTCGCCCGCCGCAATGATCCGGCACAGGCAGACGACTATTGGGGCGGATGGACGGCCTTCATCGGCGCCATGCGCAGGCGGGGGTGATCGTCAAGGGCGACGGCCTGCACGGCCCCCAGGCTGCAACGACCATGCGGATCCGAGACGGCAAGCGGGTCGTGGAGGACGGCCCGTTCGCGGACACCAAAGAGCAGCTTGGTGGTTACTTCGTCATCGAGGTGGAAGACCTCGATGCTGCCTTGGACTGGGCGGCCAAGGCGCCATCTGCCTTGACCGCGTCGGTCGAGGTGCGGCCCGTTCTGCCGCCAATGCCAGCGCCCAGGCGGTGATGGATAGCACCACACCTCAAGACGCCCTGCGGGCCGCCGAACAGGCGGCCCGCGCGAGCTATGGCAAGTTACTTTCTGTTCTGGCAGCGCGAGACCGTGATATCGCGGCTGTGGAAGATGCATTGTCCGAGGCTCTTCTTGCCGCACTCCGGGTCTGGCCGGTAACCGGCGTCCCCTTGAATCCGGAGGGCTGGCTGCTGACGGCAGCGAGAAACAGGCGAAAGAATGATGCGCGGGCACAGGCGGTTCGGCGCGCCGCTGAGCCGGATGTGATCCGTCGCCACGACACGTTCGACGACCCTGCGCCCGTCGGCGACGATCGCCTGAAACTCATGTTCGTTTGCGCGCATCCCGCAATAGACCCAGCAGCACGAGCTCCTCTTGTCTTGCAGACGGTTCTGGGGATCAACGCGGCAACCATCGCCCGGGCTTTTCTGGTTGAACCCGCGGCGATGTCGCAGCGGCTCGTTCGGGCAAAGTCGCGCATCCGCGACGCGGGGCTCCGCTTTGCCGTTCCCGAGCCAAGCGAGATACCGGAGCGCCTGGGAGCGGTGCTGGACGCAGTTTACGCGGCCTTCGGGCAAGGCTGGGATAGTCTCGATACGCCAGAGGCGCCGGAGGCGCTGACAGGCGACGCCATATGGCTTGCCCGGCTCGTTGCAGAGCAGATGCCGGACGAACCGGAGCCGAAGGGCGTGTTGGCGCTGATGCTGTATTGTAGCGCAAGACGCCGGGCGCGCCGGGATGCAAAGGGGCAGTTCGTGCCGCTCGACCGGCAGGACTACCGTCTGTGGGACCGCACCCGCATCATCGAAGCCGAGGGACTCCTCACTGCGGCAGCACGCGAAGGCCGCTTCGGCCGATATCAATGCGAGGCTGCCATCCAGTCCGTCCATATCCAGCGACCGATCACCGGGCATTTGAACCTCGGTGCCCTGCGTACACTATATGACCTGCTGGTGTCGCAATCCGACAGTATCGGCGCGAGGATCAGTCGCGCAGTCGTCATCGCTGAACAGGGCGAGATCGACGACGCCCTGCACGAACTGGATGCCTTGCCTATGGAGCGCGTAAAAGGCCATGCTCCCTGGTGGGTGGCGCGCAGCCGTGTTGCGTCGCTCGCCCAGTACACAGATGTCGCTGCAGAAGCCCTTTCGGTGGCGATCTCGCTGACCGAGGACGCGGCAGTCAGGACGTTTCTGCTTGAAAAGTATCAGTTACTCCAATCGACGTGACAGACTCAGGTCAGCAACATGCAGTTCCGGCAAAGGGCTGAGCAGAAAAACACGAGAGGCAGCAGATAGCTGGCTAGTACCGTTGCCGCTCCCTCATGCCTCCTCCATCAGTGCGCCTGAGCAAGCGCGACAGCGTCAGCTCCGGCAGGAAAGCGGAGCTGATTATCTGTATCGTGAACGGCCTGCCAAACGGCTTCTGCAACATCGCTTTCCCTTGTGGTCAGGGATGGGCGCGCAAACGCCTCGAGGATCGGGCGTGCGAAGTCTGCATATCCGCCGGGAAGGAGTTCCGAGACTGGAACGATGGCATTCGCCCCGAATCTCGTCGTTGGTGCATAACCGGGTTCGACAAGCTTTACCCCTATCCTAAAATAGCTCAGTTCATGTGCCAGCGAAGCCGAGAAGCCTTCAATTGCCTGTTTGGTGGCGGTATAGGCCGCCGCGAGCGGGAACGCTCCCAAGGTCACGCTAGACGTGACATTGACGATGGTGCCGGAGCGGCGCTCGCGCATCTGCGGGATGACGGCTTGGCACATCGCCATAACGCCGATTGTGTTGGTCTCGAAAAGCTGTCGGATCAGGGACATTGGCATGGCTTCGAATGCGCCAACACCGCCAAGCCCGGCATTGTTTACCAGCGCATCGATCGGACCAACGGATTCGAGAAGGCTGGCGATGCTGTCCGGGCTGGTGACATCGAGCGGCAACACACGCAGCCGGTCCGTCCGGGGCAACAGCGCGGGGTCCGGGCGCCGCATGGTCGCGAGAACATTCCAACCGTGAGCGAGGAAGTGTTCGGCGGTGGCATTGCCGTAGCCCGATGATGTGCCGGTGATGAGGATGGTCTTGGTCATGTCCGTCTCCTTGGTTGCGGTCAGATAACAATAGACAGCAGCTTCTGGACGATCTATGGATAATAATCCAATAAAGATTATGGATCGTCCAAATATGGATCCTTTGAGCGATATCGTCACTTTACTGCGGCCGAGGGCCGCGATCGCAAAACCCATCTCCGGGCGCGGCCAATGGGGCGTTCGCTACAAATCCTACGATGCACCCGGATTCACGCTCGTCCTGACTGGAGAAGCATGGCTCGCATTCAGTGACCGGGAACCGCTGCGGATATCCGAAGGCGATTTTCTCCTGCTGCCGACGACGCCCGCCTTCTCATTGGCTAGCCACCCTGACGCTCCCTGCGTTGCCGCAGAACCTCTGGCCGAGGCTGTTCGCCACGGCGAGCAGGAAGGAGAGTCCGAATTCGTGGCTCTGGGGGGAAGCTTCTCGATTGAAAGCGTCAACGCGCCGCTGCTGCTGGCGCTGCTGCCCGATGCAATCTACATTCCCGCTTCGGCGGGGCGCGGGACACGATTTGGCCGCATGGTCGAACTGCTGTCCGAAGAGTGTGGCGCCGACTACCCCGGCAAGGACCTGATTATCCAGCGCTTGCTGGAGACGCTGCTGGTAGAGGCATTGCGGTGGGACATTATCGGCAACAACGCAGCCTCGGCAGGTCTCTTGAGCGGGCTGCGCGATCCCGCCATGGCTCGTGTCATCAGGTCCATCCACGAAGACGTCCGCAAGAGGTGGACGGTAGCCGATCTTGCGAGAATAGCTGGAATGTCGAGATCGGGTTTCGCTGCACGCTTCAACGAGATTCTCGGCTGCGCTCCGATCGAATATCTGGCTCGCTGGCGTATTGCTATCGCCAAACAGGCCCTGCTGAGCGGTGGACAGTCGCTCGACCGGATCGCGGATGAGATAGGCTACGAATCTGCCAGCGCCTTCAGCACAGCGTTTAGCAAAAGGCTTGGTTGCTCCCCCGGCAGCTTCGCCAAAAGGCACGTCGCCAATGCCCGCCTTGCCATGTCTGTGACCTCTTGACGTTACCCGATGCGGACCGCAAGCTGTGATAACTACACCTGATCGCATTGGCACTTTAGCGACGTAACCCGGCCAAGGAGGCATGTCCGCTTTCGGGCACTTAGGGGATGTCCTCTACGCCCGAAATGAAGGCGCAAAGCCGTCATAGCTTTGCCTTGAAGGGATTCGGACCAGCAACCCGATCGGTACTGGTGGGCCACGAAACTGCTGACGCGTTACGCAAAAACACCAACTGCTAACCAGCGCACGTGCCGAGGACCGGCGACATCAGCTTGATGTGGGCATCAAGCCGTTCCAACACTCTATCGGGGAGAACGGCTCTTTCAGGCAGAGACCACCAAGACTGGTTGACGCGCTCGACCGTCTCCGTAACAGCCTTCAGCACAGCAGCTTCCGGCAGTCGCGCACGATGAGCGAAGACTTTCCATCGCTGGGCGTCCATTGCCTTGAACGGCCTTTCACCGGCTAGCGACAGGGCCATGGCGTCCGAGGGAATGTAGGGGACAGTCGAGAGCACGTCATAGACTGGGGCGAGTGCCGGCTTGTCACCCTTGCCATGATAAATAAGCGACCAATTCTTGAGGTGCATGTCGCCATTTCCTGTCAGCGCTGCCAAAGCCAGTCTTCGGACGAACTCCAGGGCTGCTGCTGAAGAAACGGCGACCCCAAGAGCCGCAGCGATATCATGATAAGCGGCACCCTCATATTTTCGAGACGGATAGACGCCGAATACCTGAGCGAAATCTTCGATATGCACACGCTCACCACCGGCAACCCGATCGAAACGTTTGACGAGGAGGACTTTGCCGTCCGACAGCGTCTCAAACTCTGCCGGGATACCCTCGAACTGCGATTGTTCCACGAGTTCGCGTTCCGGCACGTCCATACCAATCGCCTCGGCCAGTGCAAGATTCGCAAATTCGTTTTCCGAGACCCCGGGAAATGATGTCGAAGGAAACTTGGCGATATATGAACCCTGCTCGTCGCCTAAGGGGATCGTCAGCCCGCCGCCCTTGCCTGTGTTTTTGATGACGGAGAGTTTCATCTGCACGCCGGCGAGCGAAAACCGCGCCTTCGGTCTGGGGGGTGTCAAACCCTCACTACGAACAACGGTGCCTTCGCTCGGCACAATTCGGACAGCCCCGGGCAGATCCGATCCGAGTGCTGCAAGCAAATCGAAATCATTTCCTGCCCGCACGCTACCTGAATGGTGCTTCTCCATCGCCTCGCGCAATTTATCCTCTGGAAGAAGATTCGCAAAGAACGGTGGCAAATCCCTCGCAACAGGCTTCGGGTCTTTCCGCAAACCCCCGTGTGCCGCGCGAAATGATAGACTGAGCACTGGGAAACCGCCCGTCTGTCGATAGCTCTCGTCGAAGCTGAACGCGTTGAAGTCTCCCGGCGTCCTCACGATCATGCCGACCTTCATGTCATTTAGCAGCGCGTCAAGTGAGGTTGTGGATCTTGGATCAAGGTGCGCATTAGACATTGCCTTCACCATCTGGGCTGGCGACGAAAGCAGGAAGATCATCTTCGGCACCAACTGGCTGCAGCAAAGCTTCAACCGCCGGGACAACGACCTGCGGGATGAGCATCAGTTCCAGACCAAGTGCACGACCAATGTTGATCAGTGTTGTCGTACGGGCAGCGCTGGCTCCAGCCTCAATCTCGCGGTAACGCGGACGCGATATTCCCGCCATATCCGCAACCTGCTCCTGGGTGAGGCCCAACGTCTTCCGTGACCTCTTGAGCAGCCGACCAATCTCGTGAAGAGCCTCCGAACCCGATGTCATTTGGCACCTTAGCGTTTCATTTTTATCGATATGGTATGTCTAGGTATCTCACGTCATGTGCGCTGTCAAAATTAATGACGTGAATAGGGATCATATGAGACTAAAAGATCCCTTCTAAGATCATTTTTCTTACTCTGGTGATAGGACGTTAGGTCATCTGGGCACCGAAACTGGAAGCACACCCGCGATACACGCTTCTTTAAATGTCCGCTCCTACCCGCCCGCACTCGGCACTGGTGCCAGAGAACGGAATAAGAGCATGGTAAAACACGATCTTTCATCTCATCAATTTCAACGAAAAATCTCGGATTTCTGCGGGCTCCGCATTGCGCCAATTGCCTCAAAGTGAATGCTGCAATGCATTAGGACCTTTCTTATCGGTCTTGTCATCCACCGGCGACCACCACCGATCGTTAGTGGCCGTATGGATTGGACGGCCATTGGCGAGGCATGCGGGCTTGAAGGCGAAATGACCGCGGAGTTGAAAAAGCAGCTGCGTCCAGTTTTGGACGCGATTATTCGCTGGCTCGGAGAGCCACCTGCCGGCGAAGATATCCGGACTACAAAACCACGTGGGAAATCGAAGAAAGCCCTTCTCCGCAAGTCGGAAACTGTGACGCGTTCCAGGCCGCGACAGATCCTCTCCGACGAGACCCCGGCTCCATCTTCGTCAATGCCAAGAGGGCCGCAGCCAAGACCGATTAGTCCTTTTCCTGAGCCATTGTTCGGCGCAACAGATCATACGGCCAGCTTTCACGCTGCACTCTGTTGATTTGCACTGCTGACCCGGGATTGGAGTGAACCCCTCGGGCTGGACCACGGGACACGGAAAAACTGATACACTCTGCGGGCCTCAATCGGAGAAGGCTCATGAAGTCCCGAGGTCCATATCGACGGCATTCGACGCCGTTCAAATTGCAGCTTTGCCAAGATATCCGAAACGGCGTTATCGGACGGCGCGACGCGCAGCGCACCTACGGTGTGTCGGCCAACCTCATCCAGTTGTGGCTCACGCAGTTCGATCGTGGCGAACTGAGTGATGAAGAGGCCGAGGCCAGCGTGATAGCAGCCACAATTCGCCTGTTTACCCAAACCTTTATCGCAACGTGATCCCAGCGGGGCCCGATATGGTCTAGGTGGCAGACTTCACGTATATCCGCATCGCCGCCGGCTTCTGCTATCTTGCCGTCATACTCGACGCTTGCAGCCGGAAAGTCGTTGGCTATGGCCTGTCGAAACGTCTGGATACGCCGCTGGCACTGGCCGCACTACATCAGGCCATTGAAAACAGAAAGCCTCCGCCTGGCTGCATTCACCACACGGACCGCGGATGCCAATACGCAAGTCAGACCTATCGACGAACGCTTGCAGCGGCAGGCCTACAGGGATCCATGAGCGCCGTTGGCAACCCTTATCACCATGCGCAGGCCGAGAGCTTCATGAAAACTCTGAAAGTAGAAGAAATCCATCCGGCCGGATATGAAACCTTCGCAGACGTCGCCGAGCGATTGCCCAGGTTCATCGAAGAAGTCTACAATGCGAAGCGGCTGCACTCAGCCCTTGGATATCGATCGCCAGAAGAATTTGAAACCAAACTCGCCCAGCAGGCGGCTTAGTTGAAAGCGACCCGTGGTCCAGCCCGAGGGGTTCACTCCACTAACCGGCTCAGTTCCGCGCGGAAACCAACAGCAATCGATCTTGCGTTCCTCAAAATGCTCATGAAACCTCCCAGTTTCGCCAGGCGGTGCTTCTGCCGCGGCAGATGCAAAATTGCGATCTCGCGGCGCCAAGTCAATCACGGGAGAAAATCGTGCTTCGACAGGACAGGATTTCTCCCGCGTGGAGTGCCTTGCGGAATTCCGGGACCAACTTTGATCCTCGGCGCCTTATGGCCCCGCCGCGGACGTGCTCCTAAACCGCCCGGCAAGCTTCATCACCATCACGAACAGCAGTGGCACGATGAAGATGCCCAGCAGTGTTGCTGCCAGCATGCCGCCCATGACGCCAATGCCGATCGCCTGTTGCGCGGCCGACCCAGCGCCGGTCGCGATGGCCAGGGGTGTGACGCCGAGGATGAAGGCAAGGGAGGTCATGACGATCGGCCGCAGCCGCAGTCGTGCAGCCTCCAGGACCGCGTCGACTTCCGAACGTCCCTGCTCCATCAGATCCTTGGCAAATTCGACGATCAGGATCGCATTCTTCGCCGTGAGGCCGATGGTCGTCAGCAGGCCAACCTTGAAATATACGTCATTTGACTGGTCAAACAGGCTCGCTGCCAAGAGCGCACCGAAAACACCGACCGGCACGGCAAACAGGATCGAGAAAGGGATCGACCAGCTTTCATAAAGCGCCGCCAGGCACAGGAACACGACCAGCAGCGAGACCGCATAAAGCAGCGTTGCCTGCGAGCCCGCCAGGCGTTCCTGGTAGGATAGACCGACCCAGGACGACGTGTAACCGCCGGGCAAGGCTTCAACCAGTTCGGCCATGCGATCCATCGCATCGCCGGAACTGACGCCCTGGCCCACCGAACCGCTCATGGAAATGGCCGCGGTACCGTTGAACCGTGCCAGAGACGGCGAGCCTTGTGTCCATTCCACGGTTGTAAATGCCGAAAACGGCACCATTTCGCCTTTGGTATTGCGGGCAAACCAGCGCTCGATATCGCCAGGCTGCATGCGATATTGGGCATCGGCCTGGACATACACAGGCTTGATTTCTCCGTTGAGCGCGAAATCATTGACATAATTGCCTGAGAAGGCTGTGCTGATGATGGAATTGATGGCGGAAAGCTCGATGCCCAGAGCACCGGCCTTTTCCTGGTCAATCGACACTTTCAGCTGGCTTTCCAGCGTTCGGGTATTGCCTCGAACATTGGCGATTTCGGTGGTTTTCGTCGAATCGTCCGCCAGCGTGTTGCTCGCCGCGGTCAGCGCGTCACGGCCGGTATTGCCGGCATCTTCCAGATACATGGAGAAGCCGCTCGATTGCCCGAGCCCCTGGATCGCCGGTGGTGCCAGCACGAAGACCTGGGCATCGCGGATCTTGCCGAAATAGGCCGAGGCACGCGCCGCCACAGCCTTTGCTGCGAGGTTTGGGTCACCGGTGCGCAGGTCGAAGTCCTTCAACCGGATGAAGCCCATGGCGGCGTTTTCGCCGCTGCCGCCGAAGCCGAAACCAAGGGTCATGAACACGCTTTGAACCGCGTCCTTCTCCTGGGTCAGGTAGTAGTTCTCGACCATGTCGATGACGGCTTGGGTGCGAGCGGCATTGGCACCGGCCGGCAGCGTGATTTGCGTCATCAGCACGCCCTGGTCCTCTTCCGGCAGGAAGGAGGTTGGCAGCTTGGCATAGAGCCAGTAGGCGCCTCCCAGCAGCACCGCGAAGATGACGAGGATGCGCAGGGGACGGCGCAGAATGCCGCCGACACTGGAGACATAGCCGCCTGTGGCTTTGTCAAATCCCCTGTTGAACCAGCCGAACAGCTTTTGGCCCAAGCCACCATGGGTGGGCTTCAGCATCACGGCACACAAGGCGGGCGTCAGAATGATGGCGACCAGCACCGAGAGCAGCATGGCGCTGGCGATCGTTACCGAGAACTGCCGGTAGATGACGCCGACGGAACCCTCAAAGAATGCCATGGGGATGAACACGGCCGTCAGGACCAGAGCCACGCCGATCAGCGCGCCAGTGATCTCGCCCATCGATTTCTGGGTCGCCTCGCGGGCCGATAGCCCCTCCTCCGTCATGATGCGCTCGACGTTCTCGACCACGACGATGGCATCGTCCACCAGCAAGCCGATGGCCAGCACCATGGCGAACATGGTGAGCATATTGATCGAAAATCCAAGAGCCGCCAGCACGCCGAAGGTTCCCAGCAGAACGACCGGCACCGCAATCATCGGGATCAGGGTCGCGCGGAAATTTTGCAGGAAGATCAACAGGACGACGAAGACCAGCACGATCGCCTCGATCAGCGTCTCCACCACCTTCTCGATGGATAGTTCGACAAAGGGTGTGGTCTCATAGGAATAGGCGATTTCGACACCCTGCGGCAGCGATCCAGCGATCCTGTCCAGCTCCGCATGCACGCCGTTGGCGGTCGAGATGGCATTGGCGCCGCTGGCCAACTGTACGCCGAAGCCGGCGGCCGGCTTGCCATTGAAGGTCGAGCTCTGGCCATAGGTTTCAAGCCCGATTTCCACACGCGCCACGTCCTGCAGACGCACCGTCGCACCATCGGTATCGGTCTTCAGGATGATGGTCTTGAACTCGTCGACATTGGTGAGCTGGGTCTGGGCAACAATGCTCGCCTTCAACTGCTGACCCTTAACGACGGGCGTCGCGCCAATCGAGCCGGCCGAGACCTGGATATTCTGCGCCGAGATTGCTGCGGTCACGTCGGCGGTCGTCAACTGGTATTTGTTGAGCGCCAGCGGGTCCAGCCAGATGCGCATGGCATAGCCTGAGCCGAAGGACTGGATGGAACCGACGCCATCCACCCGCTGGATGCGGTCTTCAATCTGGCTGGCCATGATGTCCGAGAGTTCTGACGACGTATAGCGACCGTCCGTCGAGACGATATTGCCGATCATCAGAATGCCCGATGGCGCGCGCGACACCCGCACACCGCGCTGCTGGACAGCTTCCGGCAGTTGCGCTTCCACCGAAGCGAGCTTGTTCTGCACCTCGACCTGGGCCAGTTCCGGATCGGTGCTGTTGTCGAAGGTCAGGGAGATCGAGGCCGAGCCGGTGCTCGAAGACGATTCCATGTAGAGCAGGCCATCGAGCCCTGTCAGGGCACTCTCGATCTTCTTGGTAACGGAGTTTTCCACCGCCTCGGCCGTTGCCCCCGTATAGGTGGCCGAAATCCGTACCGTCACCGGGGCAATATCAGGATATTGTGATATCGACAGCGAATAGATGCCCATGACGCCGGCCAGCATGGTGGCGATGGCAAGTACGGTCGCAAAAATCGGCCGGTCGATAAAATAGCTGGCAAGCACATTGCGCCGGAAGGACGCAGCCTCTGCTGACGGAACGGTCATTTGGACACCTCCGCACCGGCGGAAGCGGGTTTGCCAGCGCTGAGTTCCTGCTCGACGACGCCGTTATCGTCGATTTTTGCCTCAACCGTCGTCACGGCGGCACCAGGGGAAACCTTCTGCAGCCCGTCGACCACAAGGCGATCGCCTTCCGTGATGCCAGAGGTGACAATCCAGTTGTTGCCGGTGGTGTCGCCGGCCACCAATTCGCGTTGCTCGGCCTTTCCGTCCGCGGAGACGAAATAGGCAGTCGCCATGCCCGATGCATTGCGGGTGACGGCGCGTTGCGGCACCAGGAAGACATTCGGCATCACGCCGAGATTGACCCGCGCCCGCACGAACATGCCGGGCAGCAGGATCCGATCGGGATTGCCGAAGCGCGCACGAAGGGAGAATGTGCCTGTCGTCTCACTGACATTCATGTCTGCCAGCGCCAGCGTTCCGGTCTCAGCATAAGGCTTCTGGTTTTCCAGCGTCAGTGTAACGGTCGGCTCGTGCGCCTCGCCGCGCCCCAGGGTTCCATTGCTGATCTGCTCACGGATCCGCAGCAGGTTGGCACTGCTGTCCACCAGATCGACATGGACCGGATCGACCTGCCGGATGGTCGCAAGGGCATCGGCCTGGTTGGCCGTCACCAGTGCTCCCACCGAAACAGCGGAAATGCCGATCATGCCGGAAATCGGCGCGCGTATCTTCGTGTTTTCGAGATTGATGCGCGCCGTATCGACCTCGGCCTTTGCCGCTTCGGCGCTGGCCTCGGCTTCCAGCAAGGCGGTGCGCGCATCCTCCACTGTCTGGACGCTGACAGCGTTGGTATCCGCCAGCCTGCGGTTTCGCTCCAGGGTCGCCTGCGCGCCGGTCACGGAAGCCTGGGCCTTCTTGTAGTTTGCCTCAGAGGACGCGAGCGCCGCCTCGAACTTGCGGGCGTCGATCTCGTAGAGCACATCATCCTTGGCGACATTGCCACCTTCCTTGAAGGCGATGCTGCGCACGATACCCTCCACCTGCGGGCGGATTTCGGCGGTGGCAAGCGCCACGACCCGGCCTGGCAATTCGACGGACAGCGGCACAGACTGCGGCTTGAGTGTCACGATAGCGACTTCGACGGGCCCTCGAGCCTGCCCCGGCACGCCCGGTGCTGCACCCGTCTGCTGCTCGGAGCAACCGGCAATCGCAAGCAGGATTATGCCGAAAGCAAACTTCGACCGCGTCGGGATCATTACAAGCCTCGTTGTTGGAAAGATGCTGCCACTGCCGCCTACATTAGCGAGAACGGAAGAATGAAGGGTTTACGTTGGCCGCCGACCAAGAAATAGTATGAAAACGTGCAAGTACACTTATTGGCGCACATGATGATCGTCAAACAGGCAATCTTTAAATTTATGTAATGTTTGGCGCAATTTACCGCAGTTAGGTAATTCGGCGCAATGACGCTCCAGAGCGGCCAGCGCGTTTCGCATCCGATATTTGAGGGGCACGCTCAGGCCGGACTGGGCGAATGCCGAAACGAAGTTCGCTGCGGCGAACAGCGCCTGCGGGCATGACGACAAAGAGCGCCGCCAGCTGGTTTTACGGGCAAGGCCCGACAAGTCGGTCCCGCCCTTCCATAAGCAACGGCGGAGGCCAGTTTGCGACCCTCTTTCGTTCACATTGAAACCGCTTCGGTCTCAACTATCGCTGTCCTGCACAGGAATGATCTGGACGCTGCCATGACGGACCGCGCGCTCGGCGGTGATGTGATCGGCGAAGTGCTGCACCTCGTTCATCGATCCCTTGAGGATCCCAACTTCGAGACAGTTCTCGGCATCGAGATGCACATGGAGGCTTGCGATCGTCAGGTCGTGGTGATGATGGAACGTGTTCGTCAGGCGCTTTGCGAGATCGCGGGCCGCATGATCGTAGACATAGCTCAACACGCCTATGCAGGGTTCATCGCCACCCGCATTTCGGCTAGCTTCCTTCAGCCCGGTCCGCACGAGATCGCGGATCGCCTCGGAACGGTTCTGGTCTCCGCGTGCGGCAATCAGGATATCGAGTTCCTGCATCAGGTCGTCATCGAGGGTGATCGTAACACGCTGCATATCGCACTCCATAAGTATGATGTTTTTGTCTAGACATCATACTTTTCTGAGATTATGGTCCCGTCATTTCGAGGCTCTTTCAGGCGACCTCTGATTTGATATAGGGGATTTTTGATGATCAAGGCAATTCACCGGGCTGCGGTTTCGGCAGCGCTCGCCGCCATGCTTTTGTCCGGAACGGCGCTTGCGGCTACAAAAACGCAGCTGGTACTGGCCATCGGCGGTGAACCGGAAGGCGGCTACGACCCACTGACGGGTTGGGGTCGCTACGGCCATCCTCTCTTCCAGTCGACATTGCTGACGCGTGATGCCGAGCTCAAGACCAAGCCCGACCTTGCCACCGAATGGTCGCTCTCCGCGGATCGCCTGACCTGGACGATCAAGTTGCGGCCGGGCACGAAATTTTCCGATGGCTCACCGCTGACAGCCGACGATGTCGCCTTCACCTTCAACGAGGCTGCCAAGATCGGCAGCGCAGTCGATCTGACGGCGCTGGATTCTGCCCGCGCGATCGACGATCAGACCGTCGAGATCAAGCTCAAGAAGCCCTGGATCACATTTACCGAGAACTTCTATGCCCTCGGCATCGTGCCTTCGGACAGCTATGGCGAAGGCTATGCGCGCAATCCTGTCGGCTCCGGACCCTACAAGCTCGTCTCCTGGACCGAAGGCCAGCAGTTGATCGTCGAGAAGAATCCGAACTATTACGGCGAGACCGGCCCCTTCGAGCGGATCACCTTCCTGTTCACGGAAGAAGACACCAGCCTGGCTGCAGCTCAGGCCGGACAGGTGCATATGGTCTCCGTGCCGGCAACGGCTGCCGACGTGGCCCCGCAGGGCTTCAAGCAGGTTGTCGCCCAGTCCGTCGATAACAGAGGCATCGTCTTCCCGATGGCGAAGGACGAGGGCAAGACCGTCGGCGAGGGCAAGAAGATCGGCAACACTGTCACGTCAGACCCGGCCATCCGGCGCGCCATCAATCTCGGGATCGATCGCAACCAGTTGGTAGACGTCGCGCTGCTTGGCCATGGAAGCCCGGCATCCGGCCCGGCCGATGGCCTGCCGTGGTCGAACCCGGATGCGGCTCTGACCTTTGATCCGGAGCAGGCAAAGCAGGTTTTGCAGGACGCAGGCTGGGTTCCCGGCAATGACGGCATTTGCGTCAAGGATGGCGTGAGAGCCGCTTTCCCGATCAACTATCCAGCGTCGGATTCGACACGTCGCGCGCTCGCCGAAACCGTGTCGGCACAGGTGAGGGCACTGGGCATCGAGGCGGCGGCAACCGGCAAGAGTTGGGACGAGATCGGCCGCATCATGCATTCCGAGCCGGTGCTTTTCGGCTGGGGCAGCCATTCGCCGCTCGAAGTCTACAATCTCTATCAGTCTGGTCTCGGCGGCATCGAGTTCTACAATGCGGGCTTCTATTCCAACCCTGTTGTCGATCAGCACTTTGCTGCAGCTCAGGCTGCGGAAAGCCTGGAGGCATCCTTCGCGTCCTGGCGACAAGCTGAATGGGACGGCACCACGGGCTTCGGCGCCAAGGGGGATGCGGCCTGGGCCTGGCTCGTCAATCTCGACCATGTCTATTATGTCAACGAATGCCTGGGTATCGGTCCGACCCAGATCGAGCCGCATGGCCACGGATGGCCTATCACCGCGATGATCCAGAACTGGAAATGGACGTGTGAATAAGGCGGGCCCCTATGGTTGGGCCGGGCTGATTGCCGCAAAGGCGATCCGTCTGGTGCTGGTTCTGATGACGGTCGCCGTCGTCGCCTTTGCATTGGCCAAACATTCCCCTGTTGATCCGATCAACGCCTATCTCGGCGCCGACATCGCACGTGTCGGCCCCGAGCAGCGCGCAATGATTGCCGAGAAATGGGGGCTGGATCAGCCGGCAGCCACACAGTTCTGGCGCTGGGCGGAGAACCTGGTGGCCGGTGACCTCGGCTACTCGATGACCTACAACGCAGCGGTCGCCGATGTGCTCGTCTCCCGGTTTTGGGCCTCACTTCCGCTGATGGCGCTTGCATGGCTTCTATCCGGCGTGCTCGGCTTTGCATTGGGAGTCTTTGCCGGTGCCTTTGCTGGTTCCTGGGCGGACCGGATCATCCGTGTCTATTCCTATGTGCTGGCCTCGACGCCAACCTTCTGGCTCGCGATCATGCTGCTGGTCATCTTCGCCGTCGGGCTGAACTGGGCGCCGATCTGCTGCGCAACGCCGATCGGCGTGCTCCCTGACGACGTCACGCCCCTCGACCGCCTCCAACACCTCGCTCTGCCGCTTGCCACGCTCACCGTGCTCGGCGTTGCCCAAATTGCCTTGCACACCCGCGCCAAGATGGTCGAGATCATGCAATCGGATTACGCGCTCTATGCCCGGGCGCAAGGCGCATCAACGCTCGATATCGCCTTGCGCCATGGCGCACGCAATGCCGCTCTTCCGGCCGTCACGGTGTTGTTTGCCTCGCTCGGGGAGCTTTTCGGCGGTTCTGTTCTGGCCGAACAGGTCTTTGCCTATCCAGGGCTTGGCAAGGCAACGGTGGAGGCCGGCATTCGCGGCGACGTGCCCCTTCTGCTCGCCATCACGCTGGCGCTAACCTTTATCGTCTTTCTTGGAAACACGATTGCCGATCTCCTTTACCGGATCGTTGATCCCAGGATGTCGTCGGGAGTGACGCCGGCATGAGTGCGATCCTCGATCTTCCACCTTCTGCTCCCGAGCGGGCACGCGATGGCCACAGGATCCGCACCCTGTTTGTCGCGGTCCTTGCGGCGCTCGGCCTGACTGCCGTTTTACTCTCGACGCATATCTACGGGCGCTATGGCATCAATGCCGATTTCTCCACCCGGCTGCTGGGTCCGTCCTGGAGCCATCTTGCCGGAACCGACCAGCTCGGACGCGACATGTTCGCCCGCACGCTGCATGGCTTGGCACTGAGCTTCTGGGTCGGGCTGATTGCGGCCTCCCTTTCCGTTGTCATCGCCATGCTGCTGGCGCTTTTCGCCACAACCTGCGGGCGGCTTGCGGATGAAGCCGTGTCCTTTCTGGTCGATGCGGCCATGGGCCTGCCGCATCTGGTGCTGCTGATCCTCGTGTCCTTCAGCCTCGGCGGCGGCACAACGGCCGTCATCATCGCGGTCGCAGTGACCCACTGGCCACGGCTCACACGCATTCTCCGGGCCGAACTCCTGCAGCTGCGTCACGCCGAGTTTGTTCAGATATCCCGACAGTTCGGCAAATCCTGGTTCTATATCGGGCGGCATCATTTCCTGCCCCATCTCGTGCCGCAGCTGCTGGTCGGTCTTGTGCTTCTTTTTCCGCATGCCATCCTGCACGAGGCGGGCCTTACCTTTATCGGCTTCGGGCTCGAACCTTCCAAACCCGCGATCGGCGTTTTGCTGTCAGATTCCATGCGCTATCTGACCGGAGGCAAATGGTGGCTTGGCCTGTTTCCGGGTCTGGCACTGCTCCTGGTCGTGCTGTGCTTCGATGCGATCGGCAACGGGCTGAGGCTGTTGACCGATCCCAGGCAGGAGCAGACCTGATGCTATCAGTCGAGAACCTCTCCATATCGTTCCTGCGCTATGACGGCGTGGTTCATCGCCGTGAAGTAACGGCACTCGACGGCATCGACCTCTCGGTCTCTCGCGGCGAGATAGTCGCTCTGGTCGGCGCCTCCGGTGCGGGCAAAAGCCTGCTCGCCCACGCGCTGTTCGGCATTCTGCCGGCCAATGCTGTGGTGCGCGGACGTCTGTCTCTAGAAGGCATGCCGCTGCCGGGAGCCAGCAGCGTGGATGCGCGTGGCGGGATGGCGCTCGTGCCGCAGTCGCTCAGCCATCTCGACCCGCTTGCCCGCTGTGGGCGGCAGTTGCAATGGGCGGCGCGGCGCGGCGGGGTAAGCAAGACCCGGCAGGAGCTTCTTGCGGCCCTGGAGCGCTTTGGCCTCGGCACCGAGGTGATGCGGCTTTATCCGCATCAGGTCTCGGGCGGCATGGCGCGGCGCCTGCTGCTGGCCATGGCAACCATCGCCAATCCCGCCCTTGTCGTCGCCGATGAGCCGACAAGCGGACTGGATCCCGATGCCGCACGCGGCGTGCTTGGCCATCTTCGCGGCCTCGCCGATGGTGGCAAGGCTGTTCTGCTCATTACCCATGACCTGGTGACAGCCGTCTCCCATGCCGATCGCGTCGCCATTCTGCAGAACGGACGCATGGTCGGCATCGAGTCCGCAGACGCTTTTTCCGATGATGGCGAGAGACTGACACATCCCTATGCGAAAGCGCTGTGGCTTGCCATGCCCGGCAACCGGTTTGCGGTCTCCCTGCCTGGTAGCGGAGGCCTGGATGTTTGAGTTGAGAGGCGTCGATTTCGGTTTCGCCAAATCCGCGCCCATTTTAAAGGATGTGTCCCTGACCCTGCGGGAAGGCGAGATCGTTGGGCTTTGCGGCAAATCGGGTGCCGGCAAGTCAACACTCGGCCGGATCGTCGCCTGTCATCTGGCTCCGGACAGCGGGCAAGTCCTGCTGGACGGCAAAGCGATCGCGGCCGGGTACCGCGCCGTGCAATATATCCACCAGTCCTCGATTTTCGCCGTCAATCCACGTTGGCGACTGGGGCGCATCATTGCGGAAGCCTGGGAACCTGATGACCGAACACTCGACGCCATCGGCGTTTCCAGAAGCTGGTTTGATCGCTATCCGCATGAGATCTCCGGCGGCGAATTGCAGCGCGTGGTTCTGGTCCGGGCTCTTTCCCCACAGACCCGCTTTCTGGTCGCCGACGAGCTCTCCGCGATGCTCGACCCGATCACCCAGGTCGAGATCTGGTCGTTTCTGATGAAGCGTCGAGCGACAGAACTTGGCATCCTTGCCATCAGCCACGACGCTGCCCTGCTCAAGCGGGTGAGTTCGCGGCAGTTGGAATTGTCGGAGCGACGCGTGCAACCCGTGGAGGGCGGTTGATCGTCATTCCTATCGCCCTGGCGTTTGAGAAGCGCCCGGCCGTCGCGACCATCCTGGGTCCAGCCGGCGATGGTCCAGTCACAGACGACAACAACCGGCTGGAAGGCGAGCGGATGTCTTCCGTTTCAAACATCGCCTTGAGCTTTGCAGTGACATCGACGGCAGCGTCGCCTGTCGGGACAGGCTCATGGGCGGAGCCTATGCTGTGGGCTGCATGGGCTTCGGGATGTTTTGTGACCCGCCTTGGCCGAGACCGAAGCTGGCAGCGCCAGGTCAAGAACGGCCACCAAGGCGGGCATCAATGGTCTGTTCTAGGTTATCCTTTTGAGGGTGAATGCTGCTCAATCGTTGAAAGCGGCAGGATCACGGGCCGGCCCTGGCGGCAGGTCAGAAACTCTGCTTCGACGCCGTAGATGTCGCGAAGCGTGGTGGGCGTCATGACAGCCTCGAAGGCGCCAGCGCCGACAAGCCCGCCCTGGCCGAGCATCATGATGCTATCGGCATGACGGCCAGCCAAATTGAGGTCGTGGATGGCAAAGAGGACAAGGGCCCCGGTGCGCGTGACATAGCGGCGTAGCAGGTCGAAGACGCGCATCTGGTGGGCGAGATCGAGCGCGCTGGTGGCTTCGTCGAGGAGCAACAGTCGGGGTTCGCGCAACAGACGCTGGGCCAGCATGACCAGTTGCTGCTGCCCTCCCGACAGCGTGCGAATCTTGCGGGGGGCAAGATCAACCAGGCCGAATTCAGCGAGGATCGCGCCTGCCGCCTCGAGAACATCAGGTGCGACGCGCCAGCCGAGGCGCTCATGGCGACCAAGCAGGACCACTTCTATGACGGTGAGATCGGCTGCAACCTGGCTTTGCTGTGGCATGAAGCCGAGTTCAGCGTGATGGATCGGGGCACCTGCAAAGCGGATCAAGCCATCACAGGCGACTATGCCCGCGATGGCCCCGAGTAGGGTGGACTTGCCGGCGCCGTTTGGCCCTATGACCCCGACGATCTGGCCGGCGGTCAGGCTGCAGTTGATATTGTCAAGGATCCGGCGGCGATTGCGGGTCACCGAGACATTTTTGAGAGAGAGTGTCCCGGTCATCAGCGTGCCTTTCCGCCGGAAAACAAGATGACGGCAAACAGCATGGGAATGCCGGCAACGGCGGTGACGATACCGACCGGAATGGCAGCACCCGGCGAGATGGCCTTTCCGAGAACTGAGGCGCCGATCAGGATAATGGCGCCGATGACCGCGGAAAGCGGCAGCGAGAAACGGTGATCCTCGCCGACCAGCATGCGGCAGACATGCGGGGCAATCAGCCCGACAAAGCCGATGGTGCCGACGAAGCAGACGGCGGCGGCGGTGAGCAGGGCAACCAGCACGAAGCTTTCGCGGCGCAGGCGATCGACGGAAAGGCCGAGGCTTCGGGCATTGGCATCGCCGAGCTTCAGGGTCGTCAGTGACCAGCAATTGCGAGCGACAAAGGGCAGGCAGCCCAAAAAGATCAGGCCGCTGACGAGCACACTGGTCCATGTGGCCTTGAGCAAGCTACCGAACAACCAGAAGACGATCTGTTGAAGGACTTCCGGCGAGGCCATGAATTGCAGGAGCGACTGCAGGGACTGAAAGAAAAACGACACGGCGATGCCGCCGAGCACAAGGATTTCCGGCGAGGCGCCACGCAGCCTGGCGATCAGGTGAACAATGCCAGCTGCAGCAAGTGTCATCGCGAAGGCCGCAAGCGGGGTCACGACGTAGATCGGAAGCGGCAGGACGCCGCCGAACATGATGGCGAGCGCTGCACCGAAGCCGGCGGCGGCCGAGAAACCCAGCGTGAAGGGGCTGGCGAGCGGGTTGTCCAGAATGGTTTGCATCTGCAGCCCGGCAAGCCCGAGGCAGGCACCGACAAGCGCACCCATCAAGGTCTGCGGCATCCGCAACTGCCAAAGGATGGTGGCGATCGTTCGGTCTTCGCCGGCAGGCCCGGCAAGCAGTCCCGCCCAGACATCTTGGAGCGGCATGCCCGAGGGGCCGGTGGTCAGATCCAGAAGCATGAGGGCGACGAGAGCCGTTGCGGCCATTACGAGGCTGACCCCACGCCGGACGGAGGCACGGCGAAATTCGCCGTGCATCGCGTTGATATCGCCGGTGGCGAGGCTCATTGGCCGGCTGCCTGATAGGGCAGCACGAAGACGCCGTCGGCTTTGATCGGCAGCCACTTGGCGTAGTAGTCGGCGATGTTCTTGGCCGGATCGACATCCTTGAAGGCGTCAGGATAAAGCTGCTTGGCGATGTACTGGGCATAGACGAAGTCCGAGAGGGTGCGGGCGCCGCCGTGGTAGATCGCGTGGACCTGACCGTTCTTGACCGCCGGAAGCTCACTCCAGCCAGCGCGCTCGACATAGGGCTTCATCCGCTCGCGGGTCACGGTCGGATCGGCACCGAAGCCAACCTGAACGGACTGCGGGCGATTGACCCATTCGGAGCCGGCGAGGAAGATCAGGTCAGGCTTTTGGGCAAGAACATATTCGGGGCTGAGCGGACCCCAATTGCCGACCTGGCCCTTGGCGATGTTCTTGCCGCCAAGCCTTTCGACCAGCGCACCCCACATCGTATCGCCATAGGAATTGCCGACTTCGGTAGCGCCCTTCTGGGCAAGCTCGACATAGACCTTCTTCTCCGTCGCGCCGGCTGCCTTGATGCGAGCATCGATGTCGGCCATCGCCACTTCGTAGTCCTTGGCCAGTTGCTCGGCCCGGTCTTCGGTGCCCATCAGCTTACCGAGCGCTAGCGTCGATGCAACGTGCTTTTCGACGGTCTGGGCGTTGTAGTCGAGAACGACGATCGGAATGCCGGCGGCTTCGATCTGCTTCACGCCTTCGCCCAACGCGTCATAGGACCAGGCGGCCAGGATCAGCAGATCCGGCTTGGCGGCCACGACCTTCTCGATCGAGAAGGTGTTGTCTTCGGTATTGCCGACATCCGGGATGGAGGAGAGCTTCGGCAGGGCCTTCTCATAAAGCGCGAACTGGTTCGGACGCCAATCCTTCCAGGTCGACAGCGACAGCGCCACCACCTTGTCGAGCGCATCAGGACCGGCAATGGCCAGATAGTCCTCGTAGTAGAAGCCGAGCACCACGCGTTCCGGCACATCGGGCACCGTGACCGTTCGACCCTTGACGTCGGTGACGGTGATATCGGCGATGGCCGGGCCGGCAAAGACCAGCGCCGCGACGGCGGCGAGGAGCAGTTTCTTCATGAGTGGGATCCTTTCTATCTCATGGTTTTGAAAAATGGGGTCGGTGTCGGCCAGCCGGAGGCAGCACCGCTCTAAGCCGATCACTCAAGGCCTTCTTCAGCGGGGCGATGTGGCCGTTCGCAATCTCGGAGGAGAAAAACTCACGTCACCCCGCGTCCGGTCATCAGCTCGACGGCCGAACTGACGCGCGAAGAAGACCGCCCTGCGCGGTGGCAGAAGCCGACTCGCAGGGGAGATTGCGCGCGGATGGCACAGGCTTGAGGAAATGGGCGGAAACGCGGACAAGGCTGCGTAGTCGGCGAGCATTGGCGGCATGGCAGACATCCGATTTCGACCGGAGCTGCACGCGGGCTTGCTCACCGGCCTGACGACAAGAAGAACCGGACGCGACAAGGCTCCGGCCGTGACCTTCGATCAGACGGTGGCGGGTGGTGCTCGGGGGGCGCTGCTGGGTGGGAAGAGCTGGCGGTAGTGTGCCTCTGCCGGCTTCGGAAGCGAGGCCTCAATGCTGGCAACAAGCCTGATGCCGACCTCGTCGGACGGTTGCGGCAACACCACCACCGCCGTGACCCGGCAGGCCTCGCAATCGGAGCCCATCGCATGCGGTTTCGTCTTCCCGTCAGCATGCATTTCCGGCAGGCAGAGTTCGGGCAAGGTGCCGTCTGGTAGCGTGAGCGCCGCGATCTCGGCGGCAGAGAGAGAGTTGGCCGCAAATGCTGGCGGCTTATGGGCGAGACCGAGGCACACCAAGGCGATCACGCAGAGAATGCGGATCATCCTTTCGATGCTGGTGCGGCTCAGAAACGCCATTATTGTGCCCCGTAGATTGCAGTCCGATAGCATCAGCGAAAGCTGCTCACAAGGGTACGATCTGTCGCATATGTGAATGCAATCAGCGTGATTCAATGCGGGCGCTACGGGCCGCACTGACCCGTGTCAGCAATTCGTCCACGGAACGTGGACATCCTTCCGCGCCTGCTATCAGTCCCAAGTCTCTCAATCCTGCCGAGATCTGATACACGATGGGGAGCCGCAAACCGCTGCGCTCGCAGAAGCGGGCATCGCCGAATACCTCTTCCGGCACCCCCTGCATAACAACCTTGCCTCTTGAGAACACCGCAACGCGATCGGCGAGTGTGTAGGCCACATCCATATCGTGGGTGGCGACCACCACGGCGACGTCATGCTTGGCCAAATCATCCAAGGTTTTCGTCAGATCCTCGACGCCCTTTGGGTCGAGCCCCGCCGTGGGCTCGTCGAGTAGCAGGACCGAGGGTGACATGGCGAGAATACCGGCGATCGCGACCCTTTTGCGCTGACCGAAGCTGAGAAGATGGGTCGGACGATGCGAGAGATCCGAGATTTCCATGACCTCAAGGGCATGCATGACCCGCTTCCTTGCCTCCTCGACCGAGAGGCCGAGATTAAGTGGCCCGAAGGACACGTCTTCGAAGACACTGGCGGCAAATAGTTGGTCGTCTGGATCCTGCAGGACCAAGCCGACGTTCGATCTGAGCAGGGTAAGCCCCTTGCGATCGTAACCGACAGGTTTGCCGTTCAGGCGAACCTCGCCCGCCGATGGCTTGAAGGAACCGTTGAGAAGCGCAAGCAGGCTGGATTTCCCGGCACCGTTTGCCCCCACGACGACGAGCTTCTGCGATGGCGCGATTGTCAGTGAGACATTGTCGAGTGCCTGCGTACCGTCTTCATAGCGGTAGCCGATGGCAAGCGCCTCAAGGATCATCCGAGCCACCAAGTCAAGGCAAAGAGCAAGGCAAGGAGTGTACCGATCAACAGCAGTCTGGCATGCGAGGCAGGTCGTTCAATCGAGATGAAGTCCAGGCGACCGGTATAGCCTCTGGCCGCCAGGCCCGTTTCCATGCGTCGAGCGCGCGCGAAGACACGCGGCAGCAGGGACGCGAGCAGCAGGCCGTTCGACTTGAGAAGGCGACGATTGCCGGAATAGCCGAGCCTTGCCTCAAGCGATTGCCTTCCGGCATCCAGACAGTCCAGCAAGACCCAGATGATCCTGAACATGACCATCGCGATGTCGGAGATCTCGGCATTTAGCCCCATTCGCTGCATGAGTTGCAAAATGCTGGAGAGCGGTGTGGTGAGTGCCAGGAAGAGCAGCGCGCTGATACAGGCGGCGCTTCGCAAGGCTACGAACAAGGCTTGATGAACAGCCGCTTCAGGGGACAAGGCGAAGCTTGGGACATACCCTTCCAACGACACCGAAAATAGCTGCGCGAACGTGCCGGTCGCGATGAACAGGACAGGGACCCGAGCAGCGCGGCCAACATCGCGACAGGAGATGCCGGCTCCGACCACCATCAAGACCACCATAGAGACCAGCGTCGCGAGTTGCAGACCCCAGTTGGTTGATGACAGGGAGATGATCATGATGCCGAGCGATAGCATAACCTTTTCGCCAGCGGCGTGATGCCGCCAGCGATTGGTCTGCGCAGAACGATCGATCGCGCGCATTTGTCAGTTTGAATCAGGACGTTTGGATGGCGAGGTTCGGCGACCAAAATAGAAGCCGATCAGCCCTGCTCCAATTGCCGCCTGCAAGGCAAACAAGAGGCTTTCGATTTCTCCACTCGGCGGCTCCCACAGAGGGGCGGCCCATGGCTGGTAGTCAGGCTGAATTTCGGTGATCGCCACTTCGGCCTCACCATCGGCACCACCGAATTCGGCGTCTCCGCCGTGATGAATGACGAGCGGCAGGATCGCCAGAAGGATGACCAAAGACAGCAGCAATAGGTTCCGTTTGAGCATGGTCACGCCTTCGCAGTCATGATGTTGAGAGCATTCAGCTCACCGCGGCTGTAGCGCTGCAGGAGATTGAACACGATCACGGTGAGGAGCCCCTCGCTGATGGCAAGCGGCACCTGGGTCAGTGCAAAAATGCCGAGAAACTTAGCGGCAGCCCCTGTCATGCCCGAGACGGGATCGGGAAAGGCTAAAGCCAGTTGCAGCGAGGTGGTCACATAGGTCGCGAGATCGCCGAGTGTCGCTGCAAAGAAGATCGCGACCGCACCGCTGAAACCCGCTCCGGTGATCCCCTTGAAAAGACCATAGGCTACGAAGGGACCGACAATAGCCATCGAGAAGACGTTGGCACCAAGCGTCGTCAGGCCGCCATGGGCCAGGAGAAGCGCCTGAAATATCAGGACAATCGTTCCAAGGACGGTCGTCACCGTTGGCCCGAAGAGAGAGGCTGCCAGCCCTGTCCCGGTCGGATGCGAGCAGCTACCCGTCACGGAAGGAATTTTCAGCGCGGAGAGAATGAAGACATAGGCTCCTGACGCTGCCATGAGGAGCTTCACCTCGGGCTTTTCCCGAACGAGCTTGACGATACGCGTTGCGCCGTAAATGACAAAAGGTGCTGATACTGCGCTCCAGCCAACCGCATGCGCGGCCGGCAGAAAGCCTTCCATGATATGCATAACTGTTCCCTCGACCGCGCCCACCGCGCGGCTTGAAAAGTCACCACGGATGTCGTGGCCCAGCGATGGCAGGTCTCCTGGCTCGCGGGTCATGGCTCGGTCCGCCTTATCAGCCCGAAAAGGCCAATGGCATGAAGGACGTCGCTCTCCGCTCACAGTTGCGGGGGCAGCCACGGTCTCGGCCCCTGATGGGTAATCCTCACCGTGTTCCCTTTTGATCCACCCTTCCTCAGGTCAGGCGGAACCATCTCTCAAAGCAGTAGGCCCGGCGTGCGAAAAAGACAACCTCTAAACTGGCCGTGCCTCACGCGGCCAACAGAACACCTATCCTGATTGAGTTTTGACCCTAGAGAGGCTTTGTGGACTTTCGCGTCGATTGGCAGGGTTGGCGGACAATCGAGCCGCTCTCAAATATTCCAGTCATGGTGCAGTGAACGCAGGCGTGATCCGCGACGACCCGTGCTTTTCCTTCACGGCAACAGGGATTTACCCCGCAACGGGCGGCGCTGATCAACGGCACGGCGGCCTATGCTCTCGATTTCCACACCCAGACCTAGACCTCAGCGCCGATATCATTGAGGCCTCTGAGGCTTGCAATCCCCTCCGCCATTTTGATCGCGGCCGCAACCCCATCAATCACCGGTATTCCGAAGTGTCGTTCCAGATCGGCCGCACGGCCTGTCAATCCGCCCGAACCGAGCAGGATTGCCTCGGCCCCGTCTTGTTGAATTGCCTCCCTGATTGTCATCAGAATGCGCCTTTCCGCTTCCCCATCGCTTCCCGCGGCGGCGGCCACGCCGATCCCAGCAGCCCTGACTGTGCAAATGTCGCTTGCACCGTAGCGGGCGAGCAGCGCATGGATCCCCGGAACCGCGGAGTGGACCGTGGTGATGATGCCGAAGCGTCCGGCCATTGTGCGAGCGGCGGCGATGCCCGCCTCACAGGTGCCTACAACGGGCACGCCGGCAATAGCGCGAGTTTCGAACAATGCAATGTCATCGAAACAGCCGAAGGCAAAGGCGTCGTAGCGTTGTGCCAGCATGTCCCGGACAAGGGAGATAACACGCGGAACGGCATCGTCGCGATGCTCGCTGGTTTCGATCGAAAACGGGCCGCTGACGGGATTGACGACGGTGACCTGGGTACCGGGAGCAACCACCTTGGCCGCCTCGTTGCGAATCTTCTCCGTGACGCCGGGATTGGTATTGGGATTGATGACGAGGAGGCGGCGCGGTCGTGGCGTCTCTGTCAAAGGGAACGGTTGTGCTTGCATTGTCGGAATCACCGGCCCGCCAGCGTATCGGGAAGCCACATGACGATCTGCGGAAAGATCATCAGGACAATTGCAAAGCCCATCATGATCACCACATAGGGTGCGGCGCCCCGGATGACGTCGCCATAGCTTCCACCGTCGTTACGGACGCCTTGGACGACGAAGAGGTTCATGCCGACGGGAGGGGTGATCAGCGCCACCTCGCACATGATGACGATGAAGATGCCGAACCAGACCGGATCGATGCCTGCGGCTATTACGATCGGGATGACAATCGGGACGGTGAGCACCAGCATCGACATGGCGTCCATAAAGGTACCGAGCAGCACGTAGAATACGAGCAGCACTAGCAGCAGCCCAAGCTGGCTGAGTTCGAACGAAGCGATCCATTGTGTCATGGTCTGCGCGGCACCCGTCATCGAGATCGTAACGTTGAGCAGCAATGCGCAGACCAGCACGATCATCACCATGCCGCTTGTCCTGGCTGCCTGGATCGAGCAATTGACCAGCAGGTCAAGCGTGAGACGGCGATTGAGCGCGACAAAGCATAGGGCGATGACGACGCCGATGGCAGCGGATTCGGTCGGCGTGGCAAGTCCGCCATAGATCGAGCCCATGACCACGCCAAAGATCACGAAAGGAGGGACAAGATGTTTGGCGAGCACCAGTTTTTGCCACAACGGCATTTCGGCCAGCACCCCTGCCTCCCGCCCGGCCCGACCGTGAAAGAGGAAGATGTAGACGGAGAACAGCAGCGCCATCAGCAGTCCCGGCACCACGCCGCCAGCAAAAAGCTGTCCGACCGACGTGTTGGCAAGTTGGCCATAAACCAGGAGATTGACGCTTGGAGGAATGAGAATTCCAAGAGTTCCGCCCGCAGCCAGAGAGCCGAGCGCCGGGCGCATCGGATACTTGTACTGCTGCAGCGCCGGCAGGGCGATGGTCCCGACAGTGGCTGCCGTCGCCACCGAGGAGCCCGATGTTGCGGAAAAGAGCGTGCAGGTTGCGATATTGGTATGAAGCAGACCACCCGGAAGTCGGGCAAGCCAAACAGCAAGCGCGTCGAACATCCGGTCGGCGATGCCGCCGCGCAGCAGCAGTTCACCGAGCATCATGAACAGCGGTATGGCCAGCATCGAGGGGCTGTTGAGACTTTGCCATATGACGCCGCCCATCATGTCGACCAGTGGCATGCCATACATCAGATAGCCGCCGAGCGCACCGACCGCGACAATCGCGACCGCCACGGGAAAGCTGAGGAACATGAGCCCCAGCATGGCGCAGAAGCCGATTGCGACGATAACGATATTCATTGTGCTGCCTCCTCGCGCTTGCGCAGGTCATCGAGTTCGGCCTGCAGTTCCTGCCGGGCGGAGATGGGGCCGAACTGCAGATTGAGGGAGCGCCAGTCGCGGCGTGCGATCAGAAGCACGGCCTTGACGCCGAGGATGACGGCGGCGATCGGGAAGGTCGCCATGGCGATCAGCCAGATCGTCTGGGGATAGATCAGAGGCGTCGCCCAGGGGGTCTGGGCGATCGACTTGTAGGCTTGCGTGTCAAGAACGGTGTCGACGGTAAAGTAGAAGAAATAGCCGGCAAGCAGCGCCAGAGCGATCGCCGACAACCCGCTCAGGAATGCCTGTACGGAACCCGGCATCAGGGCCGTCAGCTGGTTGATGCGGATATGAGAATTTTCTACCAGGGCGACGGTGAAGGCGAGCGGGGCGGCGATGGCGATCGCATAGCCGCCCAGTTCGTCGATTCCGCCAAGCGAAAAGGAGAAGAACTTTCTGAGCACGGTCTCGGCAGTAATCGCCAGAGACAGCAGGATCATCATGATTCCGAAAGTAATGCCGAGGATACGTGCATAGGTCTGCATGTTTTTTTCTCCTGTGCCGGGTAGCGATCAGAGGCCGAGTTCGGCTCCAACAGTCTTCTTCCAGCTTTCCTCGCAGTCTGCTGCAACCGCGTTGCACTGCTGCGCCCATACCGGCAGTGACACTTCGCCAACCGCGGCCGCAACCGTCTTCAGGTCTGCTTCGGATACCGCCGCTTCGGTCAGGGCATAGGGCTTGCCGCGTTCGCAGGGCGTCTGGCCAGTATTGCAGCGCATGGCGTCTTCATACAGTTCTTCGGAGAAGCTCCAGATATCGCCCGTGAGTTCGCTGATCGCTGCTGCCAGCTTTTCCTGCTGTTCGGGGCTGAACTTTTCCCAGCTCTTGAGGTTGATCGCATAGCCATTGACGGCGAGCTGCAGCGCCACCGGGAGCACGGTGGTGGTAGCCTCGGGCCAACCACCCGAATTGGCAGATGCTGGACCGGTGATGGCGCAGTCAACCACACCGCGCGACAGAGACTGCTGTACTTCGCCGAAGGGCATCGAGATGCCCGTCGCACCCAGCTTGGCAACGAAATTGGCCGCGCTCTGGTCGCCGACGCGTACCTTCAGCCCGTTGAGATCGGCAAGGCCCTTGACCTGAGGCTTGCAAAAGATGACCTGGGGACCCGCCGGCCAGACGCCGAGCAGCTTCGCGTTGAACTGGCTTTCGAGTCTGCCGCCGACATAGCCCTTGAAGGCATCCATGTGCTTCCGGCCCGCCTCGAAGCTGGTGTTCAATCCCACGAGATCGAGACCCAGTATGGACGGCTCGTCGCGACTGACCTGCGGTCCGCGGATTGATACGATGTCGAAGAGGCCCGATTTCAGGATCCGAAGCCCATCGGTGTCGGGAATGCCGGCCACGTCGACCGGCAGGTATTCGACCTTGATGTCGAGGCCGGTTTTTTCTGCCAGCGACTCGAAGAAGGGTTTCTCCTTCTGTTGCGCGATGAGGCCGGAGCCGGAGGGTTGGCTGAGCACCCGCAGGGTGATGGTCTGCGCCTCTGCGGCGCCGGCCAAGATCAGTGCGGATGTCAGGGACATGACGATGCGCTTGAACATGCGATTATCCTTTCCTGGGCCACGACGGCCTGGTTGTCTAAGAAAATCCATTCACGCTTCTGGGACGCGCGATGTCGGGGGGGGCGTCATGCTTCCATGAGCTCAACGTGACCTTGTGTTCCCCGGCGTCTAATACCAACGTGCACGGATCATGACCGATGCGCCCAATCGCGCGTTCCGATGGACATGATCTTCCACGGCTGATCGACGAGCCTGTTCCAAGC
>NZ_FWXU01000051.1 GCF_900176345.1 Rhizobium sp. RU36D | reverse complement strand
GTCCTGACCGGGACGACGTGGCAAGGGTGGCGTTGTTCTGGTTGATCCGCAGGGCCGTGGACAAGGGCCAGGAGGCCGAGCTTGAGACGTTCCAGAATAAGATCGTCTCAATGTTGACGGCTCAGGGGTTCGATGAGCGCGAATGTGACGTCGTGTTCGATGATCTTGTCGCCAAGTATCGGACAGGCGGCTCACCGTTCCGTAGGAAAATCCACCTGATCTATCCCGATGGCGCCGACGATGAGGTCTGAGCGTCCGCTCTCAACTTGCTCTTTTGGTTTCGGAGCTTCTTGCTCGACGAGGCCGCTCCAACGCCTAACGGCGTTTGATGGAATGACGACTTCTCCCCCCATTACTTCGTGAAACGCCGTTTGATTCTGAATCGGATTTCCAGAGTTCGAAACCGGGCTCAGCCCGGTGTCGCACTACCAGCCGAACACAGTCCGACCGGAAATCATTTCCGCCCGGGCTTCACTTCTTGCCTTCTCGCGCCCATGGCGGTGGCTGCTTATTCTCGATCCATGGCAGAAGTTGCAGCGGCTTCGATTCGACGGTCGACGTAATGATTGGGTAGTGCTTGAGGGCGCTGCGCATCAACGGAAGGCCAGCCGGATTGGTGTATCGGGTGTTCGTTTCACTGCCTTCGCTCAATCGCCCCGAGATGTCATCGATCACTTCAGATGAGACTCCGGCCTGCTTCAGGGTGTCCGCCATCCCGTGACGAAGGGCATGAATGGCTCGCTCCCACATTTTTTCACCGAGCGCGCCCCGCATGATAGGGATGAAAGTGTCGTAGAAACGGTCTCCTGGATCGTTATCCGTCTTATCCGAGAACAGGTCTGGGAAGAGAGCTTCGTAGCCTAGTCCCTTGATCGCCTGATAGTAATCGAGGAAGCCCAATCGGATCAATTCGTCGGGCATGGGCAGCAGTCGTTTTGATTGCGCGGTCTTCAATCGCCTGATGCCATTGGTGCGAAGGAGGATGACATATCCGTCCTCGTCCTTCGCAATGTCGTCGACGGAAAGTCCTGCGAACTCTTTGCGTCGCGGCCCCAGGTAGGTGAACAGGATCGGCAGATAATAAAGCGAATCATGGAAAACTTGGCTGCCCGGTTTTCTTCGTTTTCCGCGCAGATGATCCAGAGAGCCAGTGTAGACGGGGCTCGAGAAAATCGGAGCGATGTCTTCCGGTTTCGGTTTGTATTGCTGGTGACGGATGTCTCCTACTTTGGGCTTTCGTGGACGCAGGCCTTCAAAGGTCCAGTTTTCGATTTCGAACCCGTGGCCTTTCAGATGCTTCAGGAAGTGCTGTAGATTTCCGAAGTGCTTTCGGATCGTTCCCGGAGCCAGACCAACCTTCGCCTTGGTTCCTGAAATCTCCGCAGCCTTACGCAGTCTGTCGCCTTCCGCACGAAGTTCCGGCGCTGACATGACGCGCATCCTGCTGCTTCTGCCCCAGTCCGTCGGAATGTGATTGAAGTGCTGGCGCAACTGCCCAATGTGATATTGTTCGATCTGCCCGGAATGCTCTACCCCATGCTCGATGAGCACCGACTTGAACATCCGAACCAGCGCCATGGCATCCCGCCCGGTTTCAGTTGTCCAATCCTCGCCCATGTTGTCGATGAGCTTCTCACACTCCTGCTCGAAGTCGGCAATAGGAACGACCCTCTGCTCGGCACTGGGAGCTTTCGGCTGTGCCGTGATTTTCTCCGGGCGCGGTGTGAGATCCAGATAAGCGACGCCCGGCTCTCCTGAAATGATCTGTAAAGCCGATAAGGACGATTGTTCATCGTGCCGCGTCAGCGGCTGAGGCGCTGCAGTTTCAGGAAGTAGAACCTCGGCAATCGGCGTGATGGCTCTTTCGCCGCCCGTGAACTCGCTCTGGCTTCTGTCGACAAGCTCGTGCCGCTCATCGATGTCGAGGAGGGCAGCAGCGCGACCCTCAAAGATCTTCGACATGGCGCGCTGACGATTAGCGACAGTGTCGTCGATTTCGAAATTGTAGATCAGTCGCCGGATGCCGTCTTCAAACCCCGGGCTGCGTGCGATGGCCAGTTCGCCCCGATAGTTCGCCCTGATGGCGTCGATGTGCGAGATCGGGACACGATTGTTGAGGAGATAGGTTAGGCCCGCGCAACCGCTCTCCAGCGTCAGCTCCGTCCGGCTCCCGAACTTCGCGACGAGCTGACAGGCCCAACCGGCCTCGAGATCGAGTTCCATCTCCTCGACATTCCCGCCACGGCCATTGCGCCGGGCAAGCGTATTGATCTCGTCCAGTCGCTCGAGTTCTTTGTCGCGCTCATGCTCGAACAGTTTCTGAAGCTGTTGCTTGGACATCATTTCCTTCGAGTTCAACTTCAATTCGGCCAGTCGCGTGTTGAGCTTCCGGCCAATGATCTGAGCCTTTCTATGGTCGGAACAATGAAGGCTGAGTGAAAGGCGGCTACCGGGACCGCAGTTGAGGAGAGCGGCCGGGACGCGTGGCCGCCAATAGAAGATGTTTCCGCGGCGGATGAGATTCTCGACCTCGTGGCGCACAGCCATGACGAACAGACCCTGTATCGAGCCCGAAGGTTCGACCGCGCCGAATTCGGCTGGGCATCACCTTTGGGCATCACTTCTGGGCATCAGGTCGCCAATGATGCCAAAACGATATCCGGCACGACTGGAAAAACAAGGAATTCAGGGCTTTTGGGGAGAATTGGCTGGGGAACCTGGATTCGAACCAAGATTAACGGAGTCAGAGTCCGTCGTTCTACCGTTGAACTATTCCCCAACTGGGCTGCTGTCCGTGCTGTGCACGTCCGCCGGTGAGGCGGGCTTATAAACATAAGTGGCGAGTTTGCAAATACCCCCAGGCAAAAAAATGTGGAATGTCGCGCAGGCTTTTTGAGAGTTCGAATTCAAGGCCTTGGTGGCCTGTGGAAAAAGCGTTTGGCGAATGCTGGCCTGCCTGTTATCTTTGTTCCAACAATGAACATCAGTCGCCAGCGGCATGCCTGAAAAGGCGTTGCGCGGCCAACGGAATGATAACGTGACAGACCCCGATCGCGGCGCTTCGCCGCAAGAAGAGGGGACGGCGGCCAAATCTCGCGGGAAGGCGAAAGCTTTCCGGCGCGAAAAGTCGAAGCGCAATGGAGGTCATTCCTCCGCCGCGTCGGCAGGCCCTATCGATCAAGGCGCCTCGGACGGCGCGGTCGTGCGTCCCGCACATGCAGAACCTGGGCCAGGTGCGCGCAAGCGCAAGCGTCGTCGGCGAGGACGGGCCACCGGCAGGGCGGCCAGCGCCTCGGCGGCTGCGCAGCCGCGTCCCGGCGCGCAACAGAGCCATGGGGCGGATCACCATCACGGTGAACCCTCCGGCTCCAGTCACAAATCCGGCAAGAAGAACAGGCGCCACCGCAACCGCCGTGGTCCGCAGGGTCGTGCCCTGGTGGCCGGCGGACAGGCGGAAAAAGCGCCCGTCATGGACGAGCGCCACCAGCCCGCGCGTGCGCCGGAACCCGTTGCGCCCGAACGCGGCAGGCATGTCGAACATCGCAGCTCTGCCCATGCGCCCCGGTCACGCGAAGCGGATGCCGATCAGGACCTCTATGCAGCCCTTGATCTCGGCACCAACAATTGCCGCCTGTTGATCGCGGCGCCCACGCGGCCTGGCCAATTCCGCGTCGTGGATGCCTTTTCCCGCATCGTGCGGCTGGGCGAGGGCTTGGCGGCCAGCGGCCGGCTGTCGCCGGAGGCCATGGATCGCGCCGTCGATGCCCTGCGCATCTGCGCTGGAAAGCTGAAGGGCCGGGAAATCCGCCGCATGCGGCTGATCGCCACCGAGGCCTGCCGTGCCGCTGATAACGGCGAGGAATTCCTGCGCCGCGTGGTGGGCGAGACAGGCCTCGACCTGGAGATCATCAACCGCGAGACCGAGGCCCGGCTTGCAGTGTCCGGCTGCTCCTCCCTGGTGGGGCGCGAAGCCCGCTCGGTTGTGCTGTTCGATATCGGCGGCGGTTCGTCGGAAATCGCCGTCATCCGCATCGGCGAGAACCGCTCCAGCCGGCTCGCCAACCATATCACGCACTGGACCTCGCTGCCGGTCGGAGTCGTCACGCTATCGGAGCGCCATGGCGGTCGCGATGTCACGCCCGACATGTTCGAGGCGATGACGCGCGAGGTGACGGGCATGCTGGAGCGCTTCGATTGCCCGCCGATTGCCGCGGCAGCCCTTGGCGGGGCGGAGGATTTCCACCTTATCGGCACATCCGGCACGGTGACGACGCTGGCCGGCGTGCATCTTGACCTGCCGCGATATGATCGGCGCAAGGTCGATGGTCTATGGCTGACAGATGAGGAAGTGACTGCTATGCAGGCGCGGCTTTTGTCCTGGGATTATGGTTCCCGGGCCGCCAATCCCTGCATCGGGCCGGATCGCGCCGACCTCGTGCTGGCGGGCTGCGCCATCCTGGAGGCGATCCGTCGGCGCTGGCCGGCGCGGCGCATGCGCGTGGCCGATCGCGGCCTGCGCGAGGGATTGTTGACCGACATGATGGCGGATGATGGGGTGTGGCGCCGCAATCGCGGCCGCCGTCCTTTCCGCGAAAGAGAGCGCTAAATCCATGGCCAAACCACCCATTGGCGGCAACCGCACCGGCCGCAAGCTCGGCCAGAAGGTCAAGAAGGGCAAGCTGAAAGCCTCGTCCCGGCGTTGGCTCGAGCGCCATATCAATGATCCCTATGTGCAGCGGGCGAAGCTGGAGGGCTATCGCGCCCGCGCGGCCTTCAAGCTCCTGGAAATCGACGAGAAGCACCAGATCCTGAAGGGTGCGCGCCGCATCATCGATCTGGGTGCCGCGCCCGGCAGCTGGTCGCAGATCGCGGCCAAGGTCACCGGATCGACACTGGAGGATACCCGCGTCGCTGCCATCGACTTTCTGGAGGTGACGCCGCTGCCCGGCGTCAACATCCTGCAGCTCGACTTTCTGGATCCCGATGCGCCGCGCCTGCTGATGGAGGCGCTGGGAGGCGCACCGGATGTCGTCCTGTCCGACATGGCGGCCCCCACCACAGGCCATCAGAAGACCGACCATATCCGCACCATGCATCTGTGCGAGGTTGCGGCGCATTTTGCCGTGGAAGTGCTGGCCGAGGGCGGGCATTTCCTCACCAAGACCTTCCAGGGCGGCACGGAGCGCGAACTGCTGACCATGCTCAAGCAGAATTTCCGCCAGGTTGTGCATGTGAAGCCGGGTGCATCCCGCTCCGAATCGGTGGAAATGTTCCTCCTGGCCAAGGGCTTCAAGGGACGGTCGAAGATGGCGGAGGCGTCCGCCGAGGATGCTGACGACACCGACCCGGACGACGCACGCGACCAAGCATAACCCGGAGATAGCCATGCTGCTCTACATCACGCTCGGGTCGAATGATCTGGCACGGTCGCAGGTCTTCTATGATGCGGTGCTGGAAACCCTTGGGGTCGTCAGGCGAGTCACCGAGGATGACGAACTCGGCTATGGCGAGCCGTCGGATCATCGCTGCCGGCTATGGGTGGTGCAGCCCTATGATGGCAAGGCTGCCAATTTTGGCAATGGCTCCATGGCGGCGCTGGTGGCGCAGAGCCGGGCGGCGGTCGATGCCTTCCATGCGACCGGTTTGAGACATGGCGGCACGGATGAGGGCGCGCCTGGCCTGCGTCCCTATCATCCCGATTTTTACGCCTGCTATCTGCGGGATCCCGATGGCAACAAGCTGTCAGCCGTGTGCGAAAAGCCGGAATAACCTGTTTTACTTCACATCCACGTCTTCCGCCGCATTGCGGCCATGGCCGGACATTGCCGCTCCCGCATCGCGCGCCAGGGTCAGCAGCGGCACGATCGCGAAGAGCGAAAAGCCGGCCACCAGGGCGAAGGCGATGTGGAAATCGCCGAGTTCCAGATGCGAGCCGCGCAGAACCGTGCTCGCCTCCAGGATGGCGGCGGCGACCGCAACCCCCAGCGCCAGGCTGATCTGTTGCAGCACCGAGCTCATCGATGTCGCGAGGCTTGCCTGCTGGTCGTCGATGTCGGCATAGGCCAGCGCATTGGCGCTGGTGAAGAAGAAGGAGCGGCAGAAGCCCGCGACCAGCAGCGAGCCCATGATCAGCAGATGCGGCGTCTCCGGTGTGAAGACGGCGTTCGCAAGCGTCGTCAGCGAACCTGCCACGACCGCCAGCATCATGGTGTTGCGGAAGCCGAAGGCCGCCAGCACGCGGGTGGCGAGAAATTTCGTCGTCAGCGCCCCGATCGCGCCGACAAAGGTGATCAGCCCGGATTCGAATGGCGTCATGCCAAACCCGATCTGCAGCATCAGCGGCATCAGGAAGGGAATGGCGCCGCCGGCAATGCGGAAGACGGCGCCGCTGATGGCGGAGACCCGGAAGGTCGAGTTCTGGAAAATCGTCAGATCCAGCAGCGGTGCCGGATGGCGCCGGGCATGGCGCACATAGAGGACGCAGGAGATCAGGCCGATCAGCGTCGCACCGATGCCGGCCTGCGGCGGCAGTGCCGGCAGGCTGATGACCGACAGCCCGAACACGATGCCGGATGCGGCGAGCGCACTGTAGACGAAGCCGACGAGATCAATCGGAGCGGTTTTGATCGGCTCGATATCCGGCAGGTAGATGGTCGAGAGCCAGATGCCGAGGAAGCCGATCGGCACATTGATCAGGAAGATCCAGTGCCAGCTGAAGAAGGTGGTGATGAAGCCGCCGATCGGTGGACCGGACAGCGGGCCGATCAGTCCAGGGATCGTCAGCAATGCCATGGCCGAGACCAGGTCGCTGCGTTTAGTCGTCCGCAGCAGCACAAGGCGGCCGACCGGCACCATCATCGCTCCGCCCATGCCCTGCAGGAAGCGGGACATCACGAAAGCCGGCACGGAAGCCGATACTGCGCAAAGAACGGAGCCGATCACGAATACCAGGATGGCAATGCGAAAGATCTTTTTCGCCCCGAAGCGGTCTGCCATCCATCCGCTGATGGGAATAAAGATTGCCAGCGCTACCATATAGGAGGTCAGCGCCAGCTTGAGGGTGATGGGACCTACGCCGAGGTCTGCCGCAATCGCCGGAAGCGCTGTTGCAATGACGGTGGAATCCATCTGCTCCATGAAAAAGGCCACGGCGAGGATCAGTGGAACGACGCGATTCATGAGGTGCAGGGCCTGGAGCAAGGGAAGATCGGGGGAGGGCGGGCACGGGCTGGCCCGTTCTAGCGATGTGGAAAGCCCCTGCCAATTGCGAATTAACACTTCGCAAAACGTTCACAAACACGCGGAGGCGCGGTTTGTGCCTTCACGTCTTCGTGACGCGTCTGGTCGCCGGTGTCACTGCCTCTAAGTAGGGCGTCGCAGCCATGGACGTGCTGTTGAGAGACCGGAGGACGAAATGATCGAACTGAACAGGCGTGTTCTGATCGGCGGCGCCGCGATGGCGCTGTCGGCCCCCATGCTGATGACGCGGGCAGCCCATGCCCAGGCTGATACCTCGATGAATATTGATCACGCGATGCCCCCTGAAACCCACCGCTTCAAGGTCGGCGGTTTCGAGGTTCTGGTGATCAAGGATGGCGCGCGGGCTTCGGACAAGCCCCAGGAAACATTCGGCACCAACCAGACCCCCGAGGCGGTCGGCGAATTGTTGGCCGCCAATTTTCTGCCTCAAGATAAGTTTGTGAATAGTTTTGCTCCTGTTCTGGTCAATACCGGCGCCGACGTCGTGCTTTTCGATACGGGCCTTGGTCCGGCGGCGCGGGCGCAGGGCGGTGGACGCTTGATCGAAGGGCTGGCCGCAGCCGGCTACACGCCTGAGGATGTGACCGTCGTCGTCCTCACCCACATGCATGGCGACCACATCGGCGGGCTGATGGAAAACGGCAAGCCGACATTTGCCAATGCGCGCTATGTCACCGGTCAGGCCGAATATGATTTCTGGGTCGATCCGGCCCGCGCCGGCACGCCGGCGGAAAACGGCCAGAAGGGCGTTCTCGCCAACGTCAAGCCGCTGGCGGAGAAGATGACCTTTGTCGGCGACGGCGCGTCTGTTGTGTCCGGCATCACCGGCATGGCGGCCTTCGGTCACTCACCGGGCCACATGATCTACATGCTGGAATCCGACGGCAAGTCGCTGTTGTTGACCGCCGATACGGCTAACCACTTCGTGCTGTCGCTGCAGAAGCCGGAATGGGAAGTGCGCTTCGACATGGACAAGGCCGCTGCTGCCGCGACCCGCAAGAAGGTGTTCGACATGCTGGCGACGGATCGCACCGCGTTCCTCGGCTATCACATGCCGTTCCCGGCCGTCGGCTTCGTGGAAAAGCTCGATACCGGCTATCGCTACGTGCCGAAGGCCTATCAGTTCGATATCTGAGTTCTCTGGGAAGATTGGTGTGGGCCGGCAAGCCAGTCAGTGCCGGCCCACATACCGCAATAGCGCGGGCGCGCTTCAGGCGGCATTCAGGGCAGCGGTCGCCTGACGCAACATGGCCACCATCTTGTCGTTGAGCTCGTTATCCATGATCAGGATGCCCGCCCTGGAGAAGTCGCGGCGCAGTTGCGTCAGCACGGCCTCATCGCCGTCGACACCGGCCTTGGCGAGGTTCTCCGCATATCCCTCGGCATTCGTATCGCCGAGAATGGAGGCTGCCCACATCCCCATCAGCGCGTTGCGGCGCGCCTCGGCCCTGAAGGCCAGTTCCTGCTTGTGGACGAATTCTGTTTCCAGCGCTGTGGCGCGGCGTTTCAATGCGTTCATGACCGGTGTCCCCTGTTCTTGTCGACTGCCGCGTTTTTTCGTTGCGGCATGCCAGTTATAGGCGACGAGATTTGAAAAACGATTGGCCGAAAATGTAGCAATTTAGCGAAGCATAAAATAATCGCCTGAGCCCTTCGAACCGTCACATATGGACACGGTTCGTTTTGCTATTCCCTTCCTGTCATAGACGTGTTACGTGCCCTCGCCAACTTCCAAGCATTTCATTGCAGGAGCGTCCCGAGGAGATGTCCTCTTCGTGGCGGAATCTGCCTATTCAACTGAAGGAAATTGGCCATGGCCCGCATCGTAATGTCGGCAACCGGCGCGGAAGCGCTCACCTTTGATGACGTGTTGCTGCAGCCCGGACATTCCGAGGTCATGCCGGGCGAGACCAATATCGCCACGCGCATCGCCCAGGATATCGACCTTTCCCTGCCGATCATCTCCTCCGCCATGGACACCGTCACCGAGAGCCGGCTGGCGATCGCCATGGCCCAGGCCGGCGGCATGGGTGTCATTCACCGCAATCTTGCCCCCGCCGAACAGGCCGAGGAAGTGCGGCAGGTGAAGAAGTTCGAGAGCGGCATGGTGGTGAACCCGGTGACCATCGGCCCGGATGCCACGCTGGCCGAAGCCCTCTCCCTGATGAAAGCCCATGGCATTTCAGGCATTCCGGTTGTCGAAAACGGCGGTCGCCCCGGACGCTTGGTCGGCATCCTGACCAACCGCGACGTCCGCTTCGCCTCCGATCACAGCCAGAAGATCTATGAGCTGATGACGCGCGAAAATCTGATCACCGTTCGCGAGAACGTCGACCAGCAGGAAGCCAAGCGCCTTCTGCACTCCCACCGCATCGAAAAGCTGCTGGTCGTGGACAATGACGGCCGCTGCATCGGTCTCATCACCGTCAAGGATATCGAGAAGTCGCAGCTCAATCCGAATGCGGCTAAGGACATTCATGGCCGTTTGCGCGTTGCCGCTGCCATTTCCACCGGCGATGACGGCCGCGAACGCGCCGAACGGCTGATCGATGCGGGCGTCGATGTCATCGTGGTCGATACCGCCCACGGCCATTCCCAAAAGGTTCTCGACGCGGTTGCCGCTGTCAAGAAAATGTCGAATGCCGTGCGCATCATCGCCGGCAATGTCGCGACCGGCGAGGGCACCCGTGCGCTGATCGATGCCGGCGCTGACTGCATCAAGGTCGGCATCGGCCCGGGTTCGATCTGCACCACCCGCGTGGTCGCCGGTGTCGGCGTGCCGCAGCTTGCCGCCGTCATGGCCTCGGTGGAAGAAGCCGCCAAGCACGGCATTCCTGTGATTGCCGATGGCGGCATCAAGTTCTCGGGCGACCTGGCAAAGGCAATTGCCGCCGGCGCATCGGCCGTCATGGTGGGCTCGCTGCTCGCCGGCACGGATGAAAGCCCAGGCGAGGTCTATCTGTATCAGGGCCGCTCCTTCAAGGCCTATCGCGGCATGGGTTCCGTCGGCGCCATGGCGCGCGGATCGGCCGACCGCTATTTCCAGGCGGAGGTCCGCGACACCCTGAAGCTCGTGCCGGAAGGCATTGAGGGACAGGTGCCCTACAAGGGCCCGGTCTCGGCCGTGCTGCACCAGCTGGCCGGCGGCCTGAAGGCGGCCATGGGCTATGTCGGCGGACGCGACATCAAGGATTTCCAGGACAAGGCCACCTTCGTGCGCATCTCCGGTGCCGGCCTGCGCGAAAGCCATCCCCATGGCGTGACCATCACCCGCGAGAGCCCGAACTATCCGGGCGCCGCGTGAGGCATGTGACAGCAACCGCCGGGGGTAAACTCCCGCCGGCGGTTGCATCTGTCTGGTTCTGTCATTAGGACGGGGTCATGACTGGATATGAAATCTTCTGGCCATCCGTGGCCCATGCCGTTCTGGTTTTCCTTCTTTACGGTCTGTTGGGATGGCGCCGAGCCCGCGCCGTTCGCTCAGGCCTGGTAGACCAGCAAGCCTTCCGCGAAAATCGCGCTGAGCCCGCCGACAGCCTTGTCGTCAAGAACAGCCTGGCCAATCAGTTTGAGCTGCCGGTGCTATTCCATGTGGTCTGTGTGCTTCTCTACATCACAGAATCCGACAACATCGCCACGCTCGGCCTCGCTTCCCTGTTCGTGTTCTCGCGCTATGCCCATGCCTATGTGCATGTGACGAGCAACCGGCTTGCCTATCGCAGCCCGCTGTTCGCAATCGGCTTCGTTTTGCTGGCGATCCTGTGGATCTGGCTGGCTGCCTGGATGGCGCTGTCTTGAAGTCTTGGGGCACGTGCCACAAGTAACGCAGATGTGTGTACCATCGGCGCTTGTTGCCGTACCCACGTGGCATGTTTCCTCTATGTTGTCGGCATATGCGCCATCTAGGAGGACCGACCATGGAAAAGCCCACGATCACGCAGGCGATGATCGAAGCCTATGACGAATATACCCACCTGACGCTTGATCGCCGCCGCTTCATGGAAAAGCTGTCGCTGCTGGCGGGATCCGGTGCCGCCGCGGCTGCCATCGCGCCGATGCTGGCGGCCAGCGGCGCCCGCGCGGCTATTGTCGAGGAGGGCGATGCCCGGCTCGAGGCGCAGGACATCACCTATGCCGGCAGCACCGGAGACATGAAGGGCTATCTGGTCACCCCGAAGGCGGCAGCCGGCAAGCTGCCGGCCGTCATCGTCATCCATGAGAACCGCGGTCTGAACCCGCATATTCGCGATGTCACGCGACGCATGGCGCTGGAGGGTTTCGTGGCGCTGGCGCCCGATTTCCTGTCGCCCTCGGGTGGCACCCCCTCGGATGAGGACAAGGCTCGCGAGATGTTTTCGACGCTCGACATGGCCGCGACGGTCAAAAATGCCGAGGCGACCCGCGCCTTTCTCGCCGCACACGAGAAGGTCAATGGCAAGGTCGGCGCCATCGGCTTCTGCTGGGGAGGCGGCATGGTGAACCGCATGGCGGTTGCCTCGCCGGAGCTTGGCGCGGGCGTTGCCTATTACGGCTCCCAGGTCGCGGCGGAGGAAGTGCCTGCCATCAAGGCACCGCTGATGCTGCACTACGGCGGTCTCGATGAGCGCATCAATGCCGGCATTCCCGCCTACAAGGCAGCCCTTGAAGCCAACAACAAGACCTTTGAGCTGTTTGTCTATGAGGGCGTGAACCATGCCTTCAACAACGACACCTCCTCGGCCCGCTACGACAAGGCCGCTGCCGACCTCGCCTGGTCCCGCACCGTCGAGTTCCTGAAGAAGAACCTCGCCTGAGACTGATGTCAGCCGGGAGGCGTTGTTCTCCCGGCTCATTCTACTGACGAAGATAGGTTTTCCGCGAGACCCTATTCAGTCGTCATTCCGGCGAATGCCGGAATCCAGCCACGGCGCGTCTGCGCCGTGAAAAAGTCTATCGCAATCAAGGACTTGATTGCGCTGGATGCCGGCT
>NZ_FWXU01000039.1 GCF_900176345.1 Rhizobium sp. RU36D | reverse complement strand
GCACCGATCACCTCCTCAGACCCCCGCCAGACAAACCCAAAAACCACAACCAGTTGGTCTTCAAATGGACCGGAAATTAAACCGGACAGCAGTGGCTCGGAGGCCGGGATCCAGCGAGATCAAGTCATTGATCGCAAAAGACTCTTCTCACGGCACAGACGCGCCGTGGCTAGATTCCGGCTCAAGGCCGGAATGACGGGGTTGTGGGGCGACTGGAGTAAAGTAGGACAGCTTCGTGCTGACATAGGCGGTGTGGCACCCCTTGGGAGGTCATTTTGGGCCGACTGGCAAACCTCGTGCCTCCGTCATCCCGGCCTCCGAGCCGGGATCCAGCGCGATCAAGTCTTTGATCGCAAAAGACTCTTCTCACGGCGCAGGCGCGCCGTGGCTAGATTCCGGCTCAAGGCCGGAATGACGGATGATATGTGTCCAATATCATGCAAGCGATGTTGTCTCACGCCTTAAAAAGACGAATAATCCAATTGAATTCGGGTGGCATTTTCATGAAGGGGTATGTCTACATTCTGGCATCGCGGCGCAATGGCACGCTCTACACGGGCGTAACATCCGATCTGTCCCGCAGGCTCCTGGAACATCAACAGGCGCTAACTCCCGGCTTTACATCGCGATATGACATCAAACGCCTTGTCTGGTTCGAAGAGCATGATCTGGTTACCGATGCGATTGCTCGCGAAAAGCAGATCAAAAATTGGCATCGGAAATGGAAGCTTGAGTTGATTGAGAGTTTCAATCCCGAGTGGGAGGATGTTTCCCATTACCTCCACGGCATATGACTGCTTTTCACGTTGGTATGCCGCCTGCCATGCGAGACCCACTTCGCTTCTACTGCCCCGCCCCCGCCATGACCCCCGGTTCGTCCAGGTGTTCGAACACGGCGCCGCGGGCCTTGAGTGCGAGGATGCCGCGGACCACGCCTTCGCCGGCGGCGTGGGTGGGTTGGTTGATGTGGGCGATAATGACGTCGCCGTTCTTGGCGTTGGCGATGCGTTTTTCCGCTTGGGCCGGAGAGAGCAGCGAGCCGCCATCGCCATTGACCGAATAGCCGGCCACCGCATAGCCCATATGCTCGATCTCCGAGATCGCCGAGCGGCTGTAGCGCGCGGTGGCGCCGCGGAACCATCTTGGCACAGGTGCGCCATTGGCGGTGATGGCGGTCGCGCCGCCCGCGACCTCCTGGGCCACGGCCTCAGGTGAGCCGGCCGCGGCGATGCCATAGACCGAGACGGGCCGGTCCACGGCCGGAATATGGTTTTCGCCGTGGTTTTCGATGCGAAACAGGTCCGGCCGGCTCTCCATCACGGTCAGGCTTGCCTTGTTGTGATGGATCCAGCGGGCCGTGACGAAGATCGTCGCCGGGATCTCTTCGTTGATGAGCGTGGAGAGGATGCGCCCGTCGGTCGCGCCGGAACAGGCGTCCAGCGTCAGCGCCACATGCAGCGCCCCGTCAGAACGATGGGCAAGTTGCAGCGTCGGCTCGACAAGGCCATCACCGGCAAGGGCGGAGCTTGCCGATAGCGTCAAGACGCAGGCGATCGTGGACAGGCGGATATGGGCACGGGACATGGGAGCGGTCTATGTTGGGGCGCCGGATGGCGGGAGGCAAACGAATAAGCCTCGGCATCGGACGCCAAGGCGCCGGAATTATGGCGGGGCATTCTTGTGCCAGGCCATCACCGCAAGGGGGGCCGGCGCGACAGACTGCTGCCGAGACGGCGCTCCCAAAGGGGCTTGTGCCTTTCGTATTTAACGCTGGCCTGGTCCGCTCCGGACGGCCGTATCATCAGTCGTAGAGATAATATTCCTGCCACTCGTCGCGGGGCACGATCTCGCCGATCTTGTAGTCAAAGGACTTGACGTTCACCCGCTGCGGGCCGGTCTCACACTTGAACTTCAGCCGATACCACTCGCCCTTGCTGCGGAACACCGCGCCGGGCGCCCTGATCTTCTCGCCCGAAATTTCTGGCTCCGAGAACGTATAGGCGATCACCTTGTCGGGGGAGAAACCCTTTTGCTCGCGCTTGATGCGATCCATCGCCTCGATATCGCAACGCTGCTCCATGCGCTCCTGCGGCGTGAGCTGCATCAACTCCTTGAGGATGCGCTGATCGACGGCAGCGGTCGCACCGGCAGAGAGCACCAAGACAGGGGGAAGCAGCACGAGGGACGATACAAACAGTCTCGAAATCATTCCGAATCCAGCAGTAGTTCAACCTGCGCGGAGTTCTAGTCGCTCATCGTTCCCGATTCCAGCACCCCAAGGTTGCTGAGATCAGGGCGGGAATGGGGCATGCAGCGATAGGCCCGTCGATTGTGCCTTGATGGCGGCCCGGCGCGCCTCTATCTCTTCGAAAGGTCAAATCGATTGAACATCAAGAAGCGAGCCCGCCTTGCCCCCCTTTGCAAACCTTGCCCCCGCCCCGTCAGCGCTGAAGAAGCCGGTCACCGATACCCGCCACGGCATTACCCGCACGGACGATTATGCCTGGCTGCGCGCCGACAACTGGCAGGCGATGTTCAAGGACCCCAGCATACTCGACAGCCGAATCCGCGCTCATCTGGAGGCGGAAAACGCCTATATGGAATCGGCCATGGCCGACACCAAGGATCTGCAGAAGCTACTGTTCAACGAGATGAAGGGCCGCATCAAGGAAGATGACAGCTCCATCCCCATGAAGGACGGGCCTTATGCCTATGGCACCGCCTTCGTGACCGGTGGCGAGCAGCCCCGCTATTTCCGCATTCCGCGCGATGGCGACCACAGGAACGAGGCGAGCCGGCAACTGCTGCTGGATGGTGACAAGGAGGCTGCGGGCAAGGACTATTTCCGGCTGGCGGGCATCGATCACTGCACCGACCACGGCCACGGCATCTGGGGTTATGACGACAAGGGTTCGGAATATTTCACCTTGAGGGTGCGCAACCTCTCCACCGGCGAGGACCTCGCCGACGTGATCGAGAACACCGGCGGCGGCGGTGTCTGGGCGCCTGATGGCAAGAGCTTCTTCTACACGTTGCAGGACGACAACCACCGCCCTTCCAAGGTGTTTCACCATGTGATCGGCACGCCGCAGAGCGCGGACCGGCTGGTCTATGAAGAGACCGATCCGGGCTTCTTCATGGGCGTCGGCGGCTCGCTGCTGGACGACTTTATCTTCATCGACATTCATGACCACGAGACATCGGAATACCGCATCCTCTCGACCCGCGATCTGACGGCCGAACCGGTCGTCGTGGCCGAGCGCGAGGAAGGCGTAGAATATTCCATGACCGAGGGCGGAGACGTCTTCTACATCCTGACCAATGCCGATGGCGCGAAGGACTTCAAGATCTGCCAGGCACCGGTGACCGCGCCGGGCAAGGACAATTGGACCGAGGTCGTGGCCCATGAGCCGGGCCGGCTGATCCTGAACCACATGGCCTTTGCTCGTCACCTGGTGTGGCTGGAACGTCGCGATGGGTTGCCGCGTATCATGGTCCGCGACTGCCGCACCGGCGAGGAACATGCGATCGCTTTTGCCGAGGAGGCCTATTCGCTGGGCCTGCAGGGGGCGGCGGAATATGACACCGACACCATCCGCTTCTCCTATTCGTCGATGACGACGCCTTCGCAGCTCTATGACTACAATATGGCGACACGCGAACGGGTTCTGCTCAAGACGCAGGAAGTGCCGTCGGGCCACAAGCCGGAAGACTATGTGACGCGCCGGGTGTTCGCCACGGCCCATGACGGCGAAATGGTGCCGGTCTCGCTGCTCTACCGCAAGGACACAAAACTCGACGGCTCGGCGCCCTGCCTGCTTTACGGCTACGGCGCCTACGGCATGACCATTCCCGCCGGCTTCAACACCAATTGCCTGTCGCTGGTGGATCGCGGCTTCGTCTATGCCATCGCCCATATCCGCGGCGGCAAGGACAAGGGATTCCAATGGTACGAAGACGGAAAGATGGAGAAGAAGGAAAACACCTTCAAGGACTTCATCGCCGCCGCCGACCATCTGGTGAAGGAGGGCTTCACGTCCTACGAGAACATCATCGCCGAGGGCGGCTCGGCCGGCGGCATGCTGATGGGCGCTGTCGCCAACATGGCGCCGGAGAAATTCGCCGGCATCATCGCCGCCGTGCCCTTTGTCGACGTGCTGAACACCATGCTGGACGACACACTGCCGCTGACGCCACCGGAATGGCCGGAATGGGGCAATCCGATCGAATCGGAAGAGGAATATCGCTGGATTGCTGCCTATTCTCCTTACGACAATGTCGGCGCCAAGCCTTATCCGCCCATCCTCGCGCTCTCGGGCCTCACCGATCCGCGCGTGACCTATTGGGAGCCAACCAAATGGGTGGCGAAGCTGCGCGAACATACGACGGGCGACGCTCCGATCCTGTTGAAGACCAACATGGCCGCCGGCCATGGCGGCAAGTCGGGCCGCTTCCAGCGGCTGGAGGAAATCGCGTTTGAGTATGCTTTTGCGGTGAAGGTGTCAGGGAAGATGTGAGGGGCAAGAGCCACCGCCTGACCGTTTGACCCGGCATCATCTGTGAACTATAGTTCACAGATGATCGAAGTTCGACAACATCCGGATTTCGCTGACTGGCTGCGCAGGCTATGAGACCGGCAAGCGCAAAAACGCATTGCTATCCGCCTGGTTCGCCTTCAGGCGGGTTTGATGGGCGACGTCAAATACTTCGATGGTATTGGCGAGATCAGAGTCGATCACGGGCCGGGATACCGGGTGTACTTCGTCAAACATGGAGACCGCATCGTCATTCTGCTTTGCGGTGGAGACAAGAGTTCTCAAGACCGGGATATCCAGAAGGCCAAGCTCCTGGCGAAAGAGGTTTGACATGGCAGTCGAGACAATTCCCTTCGAACCCTCGGACTATTTCAATGATGCAGAGGCCCAGGCGGAACTGCTGGCGGATGCCGTCGATTCCGGCGACGCACGATACATTGCGCAGGCACTCGGCATCATCGCCAAGGCCAGGGGCATGTCGAACGTGGCGAGAGAGGCTGGCGTTACCCGAGAGGCGCTATACAAGGCGCTGAGCGACAAGGGCGATCCGAAATTCTCGACCGTGCTCGGCGTGGCTCGCGCGCTGGGACTTAAGCTGACTTTGGCGCCTGCGTCTGGCACCGCGCCATAACGCCAAGGATAGATCATGCTCCCTTACATCGCCCTGATCCGGGCCATCAATGTCGGCGGCAGCGGCAAGCTTGCCATGTCGGATCTCAAGGCGATTTGCCTGAAGCTCGGCTTCAAGGACGTGTCCACCTATATCCAGAGCGGAAACGTGGTGTTTCGTACTGAGGGCTCGGAGGAGGAGGTCGCCGCGAGACTGGACGCGGCCCTTGCCGAGGTCTTGGGCAAGGCGCCGGACGTGATGGTGCGGACGCTAGCGGAATTGTCAGGCGTGCTCCACGACAATCCGTTTGCCGCCATGGAGCCGAACCGGGTGCTGGTAAGCTTCTTTTCCACACCCCTGCCCGACGATGCGCTGAACGGGATCGTGGCGCCCGATGGCGAGGAGGCTGTCGTGCGCGGCCGCGAGATCTATGTTCACTATCCCATTGGCTCGGGACGGTCGAAACTCAAGCTGCCGGCGCTGAAAAGCGGCACGTCGCGCAATATCAATACGGTTGTGAAGCTTGTCGGCCTCGCCAAAGATTTGGACGTTTCCCGATGAGCCGGGGCTGGTGGCTGGCCCTGCAGGTGGTGAGGCGGTTGTGGTTTCGCGCGGCTCTCTACGCCGTCATCGCCTTCGTCACCGCCATCCTCGGCATTGTCCTGGGGCCGCTCATCCCAGAGCGCATGTCGGACATGGTCGGCGCCGATGCGGTGGATGGCATTCTCTCCATCATCGCCGCGAGCATGCTGACGGTGACCACGTTTTCCCTGTCGACGCTGGTCTCAGCCACGTCGTCGGCGGCTACCAGCGGAACGCCGCGGGCCATCAGCCTGGTGCTGCAGGACAGGACGGCGCAATCGGCGCTATCAACGTTTCTCGGCGCCTTCCTGTTTTCGCTCGTGGGCATCATTGCCCTCAACACGCATCTTTATGGCGGAGGTGGGCGGCTCGTCCTGTTAGCCGCGACGCTGATCGTGGTGCTGCTGATCGTGGTTATGCTGCTGCGCTGGATCGACCATCTGGCGGGACTGGGACAGGTGGGAGAGACGATCGATCGCGTGGCTGACAGCACGCGGGCGGCTCTTACCGAACTCAGCCAGCAACCCTGCATGGGCTGCCATGCCATGCGCGCGGTTCCACCGGGCGCGAGGCCTGTCTATCCGCTGGAAGCAGGGTATGTTCGCCATATTGACCTGACCCAGTTGTCCAGCCTCGCCGAAGACCTGGATCGGCAGCTCTATCTGGCGAAGCGACCGGGGGATTTCTGCTCTCCGTCAACGCCGCTTATCTATATATCCGCGCTGGACCATCAGGATGCTGAGCGCGAGGCCATCCTGACCGCGATGCGAAAGGCCTTCACGCTGGGCCACAACCGCAGCTTCGAGCAGGACCCGATGTTCGGCCTGACCGTGCTGTCCGAAATTGCCTCGCGCGCGCTATCTCCAGGGATCAACGATCCGGGCACCGCGACCGATGTCATCGTCCAGGCAACCCGTCTCTTCTGCGACTACTTCACGCAATGCGAGGCGGCGGCGAAGGACAAGGCTTCCGGAAGAGACGCGAAGCACAGCAGGCTTCATCTGCGGCCCTTTACGGCGACAGAGCTGGTGGAGGCTGCGTTCCTGCCCATCTCCCGCGATGGGGCAGCCTTTGTGGAGGTAGCGATCTCGCTGCAACAGGCGCTTTCTGGCCTGTCGGCATCTTCGGACCAGGCCTTCGCGGACGCGGCCAGGGCCATGTCACGGACAGCCCGCGACCGCGCCATGGCATCGTTGACATTCGAGGATGACCGGCAGCGGCTTCAGCAATGGACCGATCCGCCGCCCGCTGCCGAACCAATCAGCCCTTGAGCCAATCCATGACCGCCTTCACGGCGGGGCGCTCGGCCATACGCTTGCTGTGATCCTTCACCCTGGGGAAGCGAGCGGGATCGACGCCATCGGCCTCCAGCCAACTGGCGAGGGTGAAGAGATAGGGGTCGGCGATCGAATAGGTGTCGCCCATGACCCACGGCCCGGCGAGCATGCGGGTTTCGATCAGCTCGAAGCAGGCGGCCATGTTGGTGGGAACCTTGATCTTCAAGGCCTCGATGACCGCGGCATCATCAGACCAGCGACTGCCACGCATGCGGTGGGCATGAGCCACGTGGACCGTCGAGCAGAGGTAGCTGTTGAAGGACTGGATCTGCGCAACGGCGAAGGGATCGGAGAGCGGCGCCAGCTCTGCCGCAGGGAAAGCCTGGGCAATATAGGTGAGGATCGCCGGCGTCTCGGTGATGATGCCGCGATCGGTCACCAGCGCCGGCACGCGACCCTTGGGGTTTACCGCTAGAAACTCGGGTCGCTGTTGCGCGCCCTGCCCCAGCGCCACGCGCTCCGCCTCGTAAGCAGCACCCGCCTCCTCCAGGGCGATATGCGAGGCAAGCGAACAGCTTCCTGGCGCGACATAGAGTTTCAGCATGGCACTTTCTCCTTTGGCGGCTGCGGACCTCCCGAATAGCATTCGCCACACGGCCTTGCCAATTGAAAGCTGTGGGCCAGCGGCTCAACGGGCAAGTCTGCACGTCCTGATGGAAGACCGGCCAAAGCGATCTCGCCTGCCATTCCGGCGTAGCTCCGTTGCATCAGGTGATCGACGGCCGGATAGACCCAGATATGGCCGACGCAAGAAGCATGCCGCGAATGTGGCGATGCGCGGCAAGGGCGAATGACGCAAGCCTCGCGCAAGCTTCAAAGGTTAACAAATGGTTAACGCCGGCATCGAGAGGTTAATCGACGCAAGGCAGCAGTCACGATCATGGCCCAAGCCGAATTCTCGGCTGAGGGTCTTCGCTAGACACTCTAAGGATGGAGGCCTGCAATGAGGATTGACAGTGGCCTGAGCAATTTCTTCTACAACAACCGGTTCCAGCACACGGATACCGAAGTCGAAGATACGTCCGCCGCGACCACCACGGCCTCGCGCCCGCGGACGGCGAGCAATCCATCCGTGAGCAGCACTCTACTCTCGTCCTCCCTGGCAAGCGCGCTATGGACCGTCGAAGGCGCCAAGCGCGGCGGCGCCAACCAAGCCGAAGAGCTTGCCCGCGCCTCATCGGCCGAAAAGGTCGAAGCCTTTTATCTGGAATATGCCATGCCGGTGGACGACGTTCACTAAGGCAGGCAGAGGCCGACCAGCAGCTAAGGCCATGTCGATATCAGACTTCAAAGCGAAGCCGTGGCTTTTCCTCGGCTTTTTGCCGTTCAGGCGCAGCCTTGCGGCATCAATTGCCAGCCGGTGATGGATCCGTTGCCGCTTCCCGACAGCTGCCTTTCGTGCATTCGATCCCGACAAGCTTCATCGCCAGTTCGACGCGGTTCTCAACGTCTTCGGCAGTAAACTCCTGACAGCGCAGCAGTGCCATCATGTGGGACGAGCCGATTGTCGCGCCCACGAGCGGCTCAACCATGGCGACCGCCGACGCGGCACCCGCAACGCCAGCCTTTTCCAGCTCCAGCAGACGATCGCGCAGCGTCGTCTTAAAGCGTTCTATGTAGTTGTTATAAAAACTCTTGGCGAGCTCCGGATAGTTTGGCGCTTCGGCAATGACGAGCCGTGTCAGCGCCACATGCCGCGGATCCAGAATGAACTTGGTCACCGTGATCAGGGTATCACGCAGCAGCAAGGCGGATGCCGGGTCGTTGGCATCGGCCTCGATTTCCGGAAATTCCGGCATATCCTCGCTCTGCAACAGCTCGGAGAATACGGCTTCCTTGTCGGAGAAGAACTGATACAGCGTCTTCTTGGACATCTCCGCGGCGCGCGCGATCTCTTCCATCGTCGAGGCGCCGTAGCCCTGCTCGACAAATACTCTTTCAGCCGCCGCAAGGATCAAGCGACGACGCTCCATTGTCGAATAGGCCAACGGCCTGCCCGGCCGCATTTTGAGATTCGTGTTCATGGTCCCCCTTGGTTCCGAGCTTATAAGGGCACGGCTGCCCCCCGCCAGTTCCTTGGCTGTCGAGATTGATCAAAACTGATCAAATTGCCAGCACAAAAATGACTACACGGAGAATTGAACCAAAGAAAGTATAAACTCTCACAAAAGCGTCACGAATGCCAAGCGCAACGGTTGCAAAAACGGGAAGACATGGCCGGGATGGTGTCTCGGCCACGTCTTATGCTTCAATGTGCCTCATCCATGGCGATGCGAAGCCGCGCATGTGTGATGTTCAGCTTCATGCCCATGATCGTGGTGATGATGGTCGTGATCAGCAGCCGCGGCCGGCGCGCCGGATCGCCATTCCCGCAGCGACTGGCCGAGGATCTGGAAGGCCGATGACAGGAACAGCCCGCCCATGATGGCGGCGACGATCAAATCCGGCCAGGCTGACGCGGTACCCCAGACGCCGACCGCCGCCAGCATGACGATGACATTGCCGATGGCATCGTTGCGCGAGCAGAGCCAGACGGAGCGGACATTCGCATCGCCATCCTTGTAGTTCATCAGCAAGAACACGCTGGCGAGATTGGCGCCAAGCGCCAGGAAGCCGATGGCGCCCATGACAGGGGCTTCCGGAAGGCCCATGTAGAAGACACGGTAGATGGTGGAACCGAAGACCCAGAGGCCCATCAGGAAAAGACTCACGCCCTTGGCGGCCGCGGCCGTGGTGCGCACTTTGAGAGACGCGCCGATCACGGCCAGTGATAGGCCATAGGTGACGGCATCGGCGAAGAAGTCCAGCGCATCCGCCTGCAGCGCCTGGGAGCGCGCGAGATGTCCGCCTGCCATTTCCACGACAAACATGCCGGCATTGATAACGATGACGGCCCAGAGACGTCGGCGATAATCCGCCGACATGCCATCGAAGGGACCATGGGTATGGCCGCAGCTTGCATTCATTTTTCTGCCTTTCGCGTCTTGTCTGCTTCGTCATCTTGAAGGTAATCTCTCTAGTCACTAGAGCTTCAAGAGGCTTTGAGAAGAAAAATGCTATCCATCGGCGAACTGGCCAAACGCACTGGCGTCAAGGTGGCGACCATCCGCTATTACGAGCAGATGGGGCTGATCGCAGCACCTGATCGGTCCGAAGGCAACCAGCGGCGCTATGAGAAGACCGATCTGGAGCGGCTTTCCTTCATTCGCCATGCCCGCGACCTTGGCCTCACCATCGAGGCGATCCGCGATCTCCTGGCGCTGTCTGCCCATCCGGAGCAGCCCTGCGGCGAGGCCGATCGCATTGCCGCCGACCATCTGCGCGATGTGCGGGCCAAGATCGAGAAACTGCGCAAGCTGGAGCAGGAGCTTGAGCGGATCGTCTCCCGATGCGGCGCCCATACGGTGGGTGACTGCTATGTGATCCGCGCGCTTTCGGATCACGGCCTTTGCGACACCGAGCATTAAGGGCTGACCATGCCAATCATCCGCGCCGAGGATGCGCCATTGGAAGAGGGGACCGCCGAGGGCTTCAATGCCGAACTCGGGCCTTATTCCGCGCGGTTGCTGAGCGATACCGGTGGCCTCACCCAGTTCGGCGCCTTTGTCGAAACCCTGCCGCCCGGCTCCCGCTCTTCGCGAAAGCACTGGCATGAGCAGGAGGACGAGTTCGTCTACCTACTATCCGGCACGGTCATCCTGCATGAGGGCGACAGCGAGAGCGTGATGCAGCCAGGCGACGCCGCGACCTTCAAGGCCGGCGTGCCCATGGGCCATTGCCTTGAGAACCGGTCGCAGGCCGACGCGACTTATCTGGTGGTCGGCACCCGCTCTCCGGACGAGGTGGTGCACTATCCCGACCACGACCTGCACCTGACCAAGGTGAATTTCGTCAAGCGGCTGACGGACAAGTCGGGGAATGTGGTGGAGCGGTGAACCGACAACTCAGGCCGCTGCGTCGATGTCGAACTCGAAATGAATGCGGTCGTAGGGAAAGATCACGCCGCCCCGCTCCGCCCTATCGATCACCCCGCTCTTCAGAAGTTTGTCGACGTCTGCATGGACACCCTTGAAGTCCCGGTTGACCCGACGAGCGACCTCGCGGATCGAGAGAGGCCCCTGGCCGGCCATCGCCTTGACGATATCCAGTCGCTTGGGCGCCAGGACCTTGTGCATGAGATCCCAGGAAGGGAAGGAAAGACTGTATTCGCCGACCTGATCGTCCTGCAGATCGGTCACCCGGAATGCATCGGCAAACGCCGCCATCGTCTCTTCAAGGCTCTCGATCTTAACCTTCAGGGTTGCCATCTACCCATTCCTTCACATCCACCAAGAAATCTGCCGTCAAGGCATCCATGCCGGCAAATACATAGGGCAATTCCCGATCCCCGAGATGCCGGTGGTCGCCCTTTCCAGCCTCGTTGTCATACCGAAGCACGCATTCGCCGCCAGCGATCAGCGCCAGGCTATATTTGAAATCATGCCTGCTGCCGCGCACCGAGAGCGGCACCTGCCATATCAGGATCTCCACAAACACATCCTCGCGGATGTAGTTGCGCATTTTTCGGATCAATCGGGCCTTTGCCATGCAGCCATAACCTATGCCGATGTAATGTACTCCATCAGCGGTTCAAGGAAAAGATGGCGATTGACATCGCCGAAAATCCGGCGCATTGATCGCGGCATGATCGACACGCGCACCATCATCTCCTGCACGTATTTTTGGGCCTACCTCTAGAGGCGGCCCGACAGATCGACATGTCAACAGGCCGCCGTCAGGCGGCCTTGTTGTTTCAACCAAGCTCTCCCTGACGGCGATACGAACAAAGGGAAGCGACAATGACCGAAGATACAGACATAACCCTGGAACGGCCGCCCGTGGTGGTTATCCGCAATGCCAAGCCGCGCGACCTGCCGGAGCTCAATGCCATGATCGCGGCCCTGGCCGCCCATCATGGCGATGCCGCCGCCATCACCCCGGAAAAGCTGGAGCGTGACCTGTTTGGCCCGATGCCCTGGATCACCGCACTGGTGGCCGATAGCGGCGAAGACGGGCTGATCGGCTACGCCATTCTGGTGCCGCTCTACCGAGCCCAAGAAGGCAAACGCGGCATGGACCTGCATCACCTCTTCGTGCGCGACGGCCAGCGCGGCAATGGCATCGGCCATCATCTCGTGGCCCGCGCCCGCGAGATCGCCCGCAAGTCCGGCTGCGACTTCCTCTCGGTCAGCGCCGCCACTGGCAATTTCGCCGCCCATCGCTTCTATGAGAATCTCGACTTCGTGCCGCGTCCCGTGACCGGCATGCGCTATATGCAAGCCTTGAGCTGAGCGGACCGATCGAGCACGAAGAAGGAGAGTAACATGACCCGTATCGTGGTTGCGCTTCAAAATGACTATGCCGATTGGGAGCCTGCGCTGCTGATGGCGGCCACCCGCTACTGGCTGGGATGCGAGATCGTCACAGCAAGCCCAGACGGAAAACCTGTCGTTTCCATGGGCGGGCTGAAGGTCACGCCCGACATCAGCTTCGATGCGATCGATGCCGCGCAATTCGACGCGCTTGTCATTCCCGGTGGCTATGCCTGGGAAAAGGGCGTCGCGCCTGATTTCACCGAGATGGTCAGCCGCTTCCACAAGGACGGCAAGGTGGTGGCCGGCATCTGTGCCGCCGCCAGCGCGCTGGCTGCAACTGGCGTGCTCAACGACATCGGACACACCGGCAACCGGCTGGAATCGCACCAGCAGTATCCTGAGTACACGGGCTCAGCGCGCTATCTCGACCAGCCCAAGGCGGTGAGCGACGGGCGCGTGGTGACGGCGGCCGGATCCTCGCCCGTCACCTTTACCGTCGAGATCCTGAAAGCGCTCAACCTCTGGGGACCGGAGGCGGAGATGGAACTGGCCGCATTTTCTGCGGAACATCGGGGTTAGCAGAGCCGCCTCAGTGTCGCACCGGCGGGTTTTTCGACCATTGCTGCAGGGTTTCCTTGATAAGGATGAGGGCGGCCTGCTGGGCCTGCTCCTTTTCCCGGGGGTCGACAATATGCTGGAGCCGGTCGCGGAAGGCCCTGACAGTCTCCATCACCCAGCGATGCAACTGAGGATCTGGATAGTTCTGCAGAAGCGCCTGAAGGGCGCCTTCCATCCTCGCAGTTTCTGGACTCAAATCATCGCTCCCGGCGCATTTCATCGCGGGCAAAATGCCGCAACAGGCTTGCGCCACGCTGGTTCAAGCGCGCCCGGCGGCCAAGGCGTGGCGCGGCTCAGATGGCCAGCGCGTCCTTCGGCAGCCACTTGATGAGGAAATCGGTGAAGCGCCTGACCTTCGAGGCAATATGCTTGTTGGCCGGAAAGACGGCATGGATGGGGACGGAGCCGATGGTCCAGTCCTCCAGGACCCGCACAAGCCGGCCATCGCGGAGTTCAGGAATGATTTCGAACATCGGCAGCAAAGTGATACCGGCGCCGGCAACCGCGACATCGCGCAGGCTGATGCCGTCGTTGGCGAGGTAGCGCGGCACGATCGGGATGCGGATTGTCTGATCATCCCTTCGCATCATCCAGACATTGCCCCAGCGCAGCCCGGAAAAATGCAGGCATGAATGCTGAGCCAAGTCCATGGGCTGTATCGGGGTGCCATAGCGCGAGAGGTAGTCGGCAGAGGCGCAGATGACCAGCGGAGAATCGCCGATATGCCGGGTGACCAGATTGGGCTCCACGGCGATGGTGCCACGGATGGCAAGGTCATAGCCTTCTTCAATCAGGTTGACGGCCCTGTGGGAGAAGTTGATATCGATGGAGACGGCGGAGTTCTGCTTCAGAAACTCCCCGATGATTGGCGCCAGATACAATTGCGCGAATTCGGGCGGCGCGGTTATCTTTAGTCGGCCGACGACCTCTTCCTGGTAGCTCAGCGCCGCGCGCTCGGCTTCTCGGATCTGCGGAAGGATGCCGACAAGCGAATGGTGATAGGCGATGCCGGCCTCGGTCAGGACGACATTGCGGGTGGAGCGATGCAGGAGCCTCACGCCCAACTTCTTTTCCAGTGCCTGCACCTGCGCGCCCACCGTGGCGCGGGACATTCCCAGTTCTTCCGCTGCCTTAGTGAAACTCAGGTGTCTGCCGACGGTGAGAAAGGCAGCGATGCCTTCAAGCGGATCGAGGGATTTCATGGGCGATTATCCAGTCAATGATGCTTGATCATCGGTCTTATCATTTCAGCGGCTTTCGTTAAATCCGCCCTCACCGAAATCAATCGAGAGGACAGAGGAAATGACGAGCTTTACTCAAGCAGCGATCTCCCGCACCGGCGGCAAGCATGTTGCCATGATCGCCGGCCCCAACAGGATCAGGATATCACCTGACGATACCGGCAACCGCATGACGGTTCTGGAATGCACGGTTCCATCCGGCCTGGGCCGGCAGGACGAGGTTTGCGCCGGGGAAGATCGGCTTTTTCTGGTGCTCAAGGGTGCGTTCAGCTTCTGGAGCGGCGAGCAGTATGTCGAACTGGCGCAAGGCGACTGCATCGCCCTTCCCGGCACCCTGCCGCACCGATTTCGCAATATCGGCACCTCGACTGGAACACTCCTGGTCATCGCCAAGCCGGCACCCCAACACGCCGGATACACCGCGGCATCCGCGCCGGATGCGGCAGGCGAGACCCGCAACACTGGCCGCCTCTTCCCCATCACCATCAAGGCCAATGCGGCCTGACGGCTTTCAACAACCATCCCATTCCCCGGAAAGAAACCACCATGATGACCACCGCAGAGAACCTTTGGTTCATGACCGCCAATCTTCAGGTTTGCCTGAAGCAGACCGACAATGCCGAGGGCATGTCCATCATCGAGCATCGCATGGCCAAGGATTTTGGACCGCCGCTGCATGTTCACCACCACGAAAGCGAAACCTTCTACATCCTCGAAGGGCGGTTTCGTTTTCAGTGTGATGGCAAAATCATCGAAGCCGGCGTCGGGGATACGGTTCATGTACCCAAGGGGATCGTACATAGCTTCCGCGTGATCTCTGCCTATGGCCGCTTCCTGACGATCACTAGGGGGGATTTTGAAAAGATGGTACGTGCCGCCTCCCGTCCGGCCGAAAACGAAGGGCTGCCCGAACAGCTTCCCCCAACTGTCGAACAGCAGGAATCGCTGTCGCGGCTCTGCAGCGCGCACGGCATCGATCTGCTCGGCCCACCGATTGCCTGAACATCCATCTGGGCGCCGTCCGGGGAACCGTTCAGGTTCCCGGACGCACTATAATCCTCACTGCACCGCGGGGATTGCCTTGAGATAGGCGGCGATGGCTTCGCGGTCTTCGGCGGGAAGCTGCGCCATGTTCTTCTGAACCTCGACCATGGAGCCGCCGACGGAATCGAAATCCGGGGTGAAGCCCGAGGTCAGATATTCGACGATTTCCGACTCGCTCCAGCCGCCCATGCTTTTCGAGCCCGGGGTGATGTTGGGGATGGAGCCCTCGCCTTCCGGGTTCGGGCCGCCTGCGAGCCATTGGCCAGACTTGAAACCACCAAGCGCATCGCGCGGCGTGTGGCATTCGCCGCAATGGCCGGGGCCTTCGACAAGATACTGGCCGCGTTTGACCTTGTCGTCGGCGCTGGCGAGCGTGACCCGCGGTTCGTCGTTGAAATACAGGAATTTCCAGCCGCCCAGCACCAGCCTGACATTGAACGGGAACGGCAATTCATGGGCCGGCGCTACGCTGTTGCTGGCCGGCAGGGTCTTCATAAAGCCGTAGAGATCGTTGATGTCCTTGGCCTGCAGCCGCACATAGGAGCCATAGGGGAAGGACGGATAGAGATGTTCGCCATTGCGACCGGTGCCCAGCGTCATCGCATCACCAAATTCCGCCAGCGTCCAGGCGCCAATCCCGGCATTGGGATCAGGCGAGATATTGGGCGCGTGGAATGTGCCGAAGGGGCTCTTGAGTGGCGCGCCGCCCGACAGAACCAGCTTCGCTTCGCCTTCCGCGCCCGGCGCTGCATGACAGCTGACGCAGCCGCCGGCCCAGAAGATGCGCTCACCATTGGCGAGATCGGGCTCGCCCAGGTTTGCCCAATGGCTCTCCGGCTGCTTGGCCGGCCGCGTCACCATGACGAAACCGACGCCACCGATCACCCCTAGAGCCGCCAAGGCACCAACCGTCTTCAGCCATATCGACGCCATGCCGACCTCCGTGTTTTCTATTTTTTGGGCCGCGCGTTTGGCGGGCCGAAAATTGATATTGGTATATGGCAACCCCCCTCTGCCCTGCCGGGCATCTCCCCCTCAAGGGGGGAGATCGGGATGCCGCACCCGCTCATCCGATCAAAGCGCGCCAATCCGTGAAGATTTGCGAAAGGAAGCCGCGAGTCGATCTCCCCCCTTGAGGGGGAGATGCCTGGCAAGGCAGAGGGGGGTATCCACCCACCAACAGTTGGCCAAACCACCCGCCAGCGAACGCCGCTCTGCCCCGCCGAAACCGCTTACTTCTTCAGGCGGTAGGTCTGATGACAGTCGCCGCAGGTGCCGCCGATGGCCTTCATGGCTGCGCCAACGCCGGCCTGGTCTGCGGGCATGGCGGCGAGCTGGGTATCAGCGGCCGAGGCGAGCGCCGCGGACTTCGCCTTGAAGTCTGCCATGTTTTCCCAGATCTTCGGGCTGGCTTCGGTATCCATACCCGTTTCGGAGCCAGCGGGGAACTGGTCCGGGAAGGCCTTGCCAACTTCGGAGAGCTTAGTCAGCGAAGCCTGCACCACGGCGGCGTCATAGGGCTTTTCGCCCTTGGCGATCGCACCGAGCGCACCCAGCGCACCACCGACCTGCTTCATCATTTCCTGACGCACGGCCTGGGGTTCGCCGGCAGCCACCGCGGCGCCCACTCCGAAGATCGCGACTGCAGCCGCGGCCAAGGCAATTTTCAGCTTCATAAATTCAACTCCGTTGGTGGTGGGCCGGCGCACCGGCTGTTCTTGGGACATGACGCCGCGATGTTTGCAGGATCGTGCGACAGGAATGAAGTCACAAATGGGTGAATTACTAAAACATAGTCAAACGGTTGAAACTCCATCACTAACTTCCCGTGATCGGCGCATTTTGACGCAGGTCTTAGAGCAACACGGAATAACCCTGCCAGAACGTCACGCAGGCCGCTGCAATCAGAAGAAGCCCTGCGGCGCGTCCGGTCCAGATGGTGGCGGCGGGCGAGCCGATCAGGAAGGCGCGCGCCCGTGTGCCGGCCAGCGCCACCGCACCATAAACGACGAACTGCACGGCGGCGGTGATGACGCCCATGACCAGTCCCTGAAGCCAGAAGGGGCCGAATTCAGGCCGCAGAAATTGCGGATAGACGGCCAGCACGAAGAGATAGGCCTTGGGATTGAGTAGGCAGGTGGCAAGCGCGCGCCGGAAGGTCACCAGCGGCGGCACGGCCTTGATATCGCCAACGCCGGAGACGGTGATGGAACTGCGCACCAGCGACAGGCCGATCCAGACCATATAGACCGCACCGACCAGCAGCAGCGGCAGAAACAGGCCGGGGGCGAAGGTCACCAGAAGACCGGCGCCCAGGGTGCCATAGAGCGTGTGGACCGCGCCACCCGCCATCATGCCTGATGTGGCGGTGAGGCCGGCGGAGCGACCGCCCGAAAGCGCGCTGACCAGCACGAAGATCATGTCCATGCCCGGCACCACGATGATGCCGGTGACCAGCAACAGGAAAAGCCAGAGAGTTTGTGTGTAGTCCATGTCAGGAGGTCCTTGTCGATAGGGCTTGCCGCAAAGGCAAATTCAGGCGAAAATTCAAGCCTGCTGACCCTTTGTTTAGCGGTGGCCAACTGACAGGGGTTTGTCAGTAGCGGATGTGGGATCCCAAAAAATGCGCAAGGCCTCCCGGCTGTTCGAGATCATCCAGGTGCTGCGGCTGGCGCGCGGCGTGGTGACGGCGGCCGAGCTTGCTGAGCGGCTTGAGGTGACCGTGCGCTCGATCTATCGCGACATCGCAGCGCTGCAGGCGATGCGCGTGCCGATCGAGGGGGAGCGCGGGCTGGGCTATATCCTGCGGCCGGGTTTCGACCTGCCGCCGCTGATGTTCACGGCCGAGGAGACGGAAGCGATCGTGCTGGGCCTCGCGCTGCTGGGCCGCACCGGCGACCAGGCCCTCACGGCCGCGGCGCAATCCGTGAATGCCAAGATCACCGCAGCCGTGCCCGAACCCTTGCGTCGCAGCCTGCAGTCACGGGCGCTCTATGCCTGGGGCGCGCGAGCCCCCGCGCCCGAGACCATCGACCTCTCGATGCTGCGACAGGCGATCCGCGACGAGCAGGTGCTGGCGCTGACCTATCGCGATGCCGAGGGACGGGAGACGGCGCGCATGATCAGGCCGATCGCGCTGATCTATTACTCGCAGACCATGAACCTAGTGGGCTGGTGCGAAATGCGCCAGGCGATCCGCAATTTTCGCTTGGACCGCATGACGGCCTGCCACGCCGAAGAGCGATACTTCCGAGGCGAAGGCGACCGGCTGCGGCAGGCGTGGATTGCGGGGTGGGTGGGATGACTTACGCGCTCACCCGGCCGATGGCCTCGATCAGTTTGGTCGGTTCGAAGGGCTTGACGATCCAGCCGGTGGCGCCGGCCTTGCGGGCGCGTTCCTTCTTTTGCGGATCGCTTTCCGTGGTCAGGACCAGGATCGGGATAGCGCGGTATTTTTCGAGGCGGCGCACCCGCTCGATGAAGCCGAAGCCATCGAGGCGCGGCATGTTGATATCGGTGATGATCACATCCGGATCGGATTCTTCAAGCGCCTCAAGACCATAGACTCCATCCTCGGCCTGAACCGTCTCGAAGCCCGCGCTGGTCAGCGTCTGCAGCAAGACGGAGAGAATGGTGCGGGAATCGTCGACTGTCAGGATTTTCTTCGTCACGGGATGCCTTGCCTCAGCGTTGAACGCGCGAACCCCTAGGGCAGCGTCCCCGGAGTTGCTACAGTATTCGCAAGACATATCTAATATTGAATTAAATAATAGCGTGGTCTTGGCCTGATCTGACCGAATCCGCCAAAATGCGTGAGGGGGATCTGGCCGATCCCCCGCCAATCCGCTTGCAAATCTTTGGCCCAGCCACGCGTGCTTATTGTTCCGCAGGAGCGGGGCTCGACAGCGACAGGCGACGGCTTTCCTCGCGGCCGAAGCCCCTGATGTCGAGACGGTCCTGATAAAGTTCTGCAATCGCGAAGGCGTTATGCGCCTCGGTGTCGACCATGCCCTTGAAATTGACAAAGTGGGTATGGCCCAGCAGCCCGTAATTGCCGGCGTGATAATGGCCGCAGAAATAGGCGATGGCCGCGGGCGCATCGGCAATCAGCTTCGCCACGCGCGGCGCATCCCACAGGCTGTGATCGGTAAAGGGATGAAGCGGATAATGACCAAGCACGATGGCGCGCTCGCCCCGTTCGGCGGCCTGCGCCAGCTGCCGCTCGAGCCAGGAAAACTGGGTCTCGCTGATGCCGGCATTCCACGCCATGGCGTTGGGGACGCCGGAAGCGGTGAGCGTCGCAAGCTTTGCCTTGGCCTGCGCCCGACGGGGATCGCCGGGCGGCGGGGCAAAGGTGGAGATCTCATTGCCATCCAGCACGATCAGCCTGACGCCCTTGCGCAGGAGATGGTGATAGGGCGCGGGCATGCCCAGACGGCGATGTATCGTGGCAAGATGTTCCTCTGCGACCGCGAAATCGTGATTGCCGGGCAAGAGGATGAGCTCATGGCGCGAGCGGGCCAGAGCCTTCAGCACGGGTGCCAGATTGTCGATGCCATGATCGATCAGGTCACCCAGTACCACCACCGCATCCAGCGCTTCGCGCTCGAAGACATCCATGGCCTCGGCGATTTTGGCGAGGCTTTTCGCATAGAAGCGGTCGTGCACGGGATTGGGCGGAACGGGCGCATATTGCGGATCGGCGATGATGCCGAGGCGAAGAATGGGAAGGTCTGTGGCTGTCATGAGCGGGGCTTAGGACAGACCGATGACAGCGATGTGACGAACCGGCACCCCAAACGAAATCGAGGCCCGCTGGGTAAGCGGGCCTCGCACGTAACCTGTCAAGGTGGGGGCAACCCGGACAGGCTATCTCACTTCGTCGATGACCTCGGCCTGGGGCCGATCGCCGCCATCGACGTGTTCGCTATGCCACTCGCCGGACGCGTCCTGATAGCTGATCTCGGCGCTTTCGCCGCCGACCTGCTGCTCCCGCGCCACCCGCTGCGCTGCCTTCAGCGCGGCGTCGTGGCTTGGAAAGCTTTCGGAAAACACGTCGCCAAGCTTGTAGGCGTAGCCGCCGTCATGTTCGACGATGCGATAGGTCACGCTGGGCATTCAATCAGTACCAGCGGCGATGGCTGTCGCGGGTCGTCTGCGCCGAGGTGCCGACGAGGTAGCCGATGATGCCGCCGATCACGCCTGCGGTGAGCAGCGCGCCGGATGCGGCGGTCGGATGTTCACGGAATACACCGGCCATCGTTTCGGCTTCGGCGCGGGTATAGCCTGCGGCGTCCTGGGCGCGGCGCGATGCGGTATCGACCACCTCGCTGGTCCGGTCGCGCAAGGTGGAAGCCGTCTTGGAGCCCTGACGGGAAATCGCGTGCGTCAGTTCGGCGACCTGGTTCTGCAGGTTGCGTAGTTCGGACTGCATGTTGGAATCGGCCATGGGGGTTCCTTTCGGTCATGGTTTACTGGAATTGGGTGGTCCGCCGCCCCTTGGCGGTTACGCCTCGGGTTCGCTGTAGAAACGTCGCCGCCCGGCATTGGTTCCTGCCTCGCCCAAAATTCTTTTCTGGCTGTCATCCTTGGCGGTGCGCAGGCTCTTGAAAGGGCCTGGTTTGGGGGCTATCGATTTGATGTGCCGTGTTGTTTCGTGTTCGTCCGGCATTGGGAGAACCTGACCCGCCCCGCCACCAGCAGCCGTCGACGTCGATGCCTGGCCGGGCGCGTCCCTTTCGCTCATGGAACAGAGTGAACGTGCCTCGGCGCATCCGCGCCCAGTGATCTCAAAGGCGCTCCAGCGCCCAACATCCTCAGGTCGCCGGCCTGGGAAGACCACAAGCCGAAAAATTCATTCAGGGAGAAGACAGATGGCCAAGGGACAAGTCAGAAGCAACAAGGAAACCCGCAAGCCCAAGAAGGACAAGGCCCCGCCAAAGGCAGCCCCGACCCTGGGCAGCCAGGTGAAGGACGCCGGAAAGACCGCTCCGAAAAAGTGACCTGAAGGCCACCCCGCGGCGCGCGACGGTATGCCGTGCGCGCCGCCACCAACGTTGAGAAAATCGACTGACAACCGCTCTGCAAGTCTACGCGAAAACGTCGGCAGCGCGGCGGCCGGCACTATCAGGACATCAGATCCCGGATGATAGAGCGGATAGGCGCGTGCGGGAAATGGCTGCTTTCCTGCGCCATGCGATAGAAGTCGCGGCTTGCATGAAAAGCCACGCCCCACATGATCAAGCTCGTTAACAAGCAGATGATGAAATAGTGAGCACGCATACCGAATTTGTAACGTCTCATTTTGGCACAGGCAACAATTGATAGCGATTTTCGTGCCGATCGCTGGGTCAAATTTGGGTTATCAGCAGACTTGACGATGGGCGAACTGCCACCCCTCCTGCGCGTGGTAACGAAAACGCCCGGCGCATCGCTGCACCGGGCGTCCTGCAATCGATCGCGGATCGAAGATTACTTCGATGCGGCTTCGTACATTTCGAGCACGTAATCCCAGTTGATCAGGCTGTCGACGAAGGCTTCGAGATACTTCGGACGGGCGTTGCGGTAGTCGATGTAGTAGGAGTGTTCCCAGACATCGACGCCGAGGATCGGCGATGCGCCGTGAACCAGCGGGTTTTCGCCATTCGGGGTCTTGGAGATTTCAAGCTTGCCGCTCTTGACGGAAAGCCAGGCCCAGCCGGAGCCGAACTGGGTGGTGCCGGCAGCGATGAAATCAGCCTTGAACTTGTCGTAGCCGCCGAGATCCGAATCAACAGCCTTCTGCAGCGCGCCCGGAAGCGACTTGCCGCCGCCGCCCTTCTTCATCCACTTCCAGAAATGGATGTGGTTGTAGTGCTGGCCGGCATTGTTGAACAGGCCGGCATTGGTGCCGAACGACTTCTTCACGATCTCTTCCAGCGACAGGTCGGCCATGCCGGCTTCAGCGGCCAGCTTGTTACCGTTGTCGACATAAGCCTTGTGGTGCTTGTCGTGGTGATATTCGAGGGTTTCCTTCGACATGAACGGAGCGAGCGCTTCGTAGTCATAGGGCAGTTCGGGCAATTCGAAAGCCATGGCAATATCTCCTCTTGGCATTAGATTGCGTGCAATGCGGCGGGTGAGCCGGAACATAGGAGGGGAAGTGTTGGGAGGCAACCTGCCTTATGCCAAATTGTTGCCGGGCCGCAAAAGTTTGTGCTCCGCCCTGTCTTGCGAATGTCAAATTCTACCCGCAGCCTGCGCGCCGCACGACCCGTCGATATCAGAAAAAGGACATCAGCATGATCCGTTTCCTCCTGCCGCTCAGCCTGGCGCTTCTCGCCAGCACCCTTCCCGCCTCTGCTTCATCAGGCGATGCCTGGGCCGAGTTTGCCGCCAAGGTGAAGAAGCAATGCCTTGCGGCCGCCGTCGGCAGCCTGGAGAAACCCGCCATCGCCGTCGATCCCTTCGGCACCGAAAGCTATGGCGTGGCAGTGCTCTCGGGCAAACCCAAGGGCGCCAAAGGCAGCGTCAGCTATCTCTGCGTCATGGACAAGCAGAGCGGCAAGGCCGAATTGGGCAGCGAATTGGGCGCCGATGTGCTGACGGTGAAGATCGGGAAGTGACGCGGCGCTCGCCTGGCGGATGACATTTGGTCAAAAATACACATCGACATCCGGCAGGACATCGACCGGCAGTCCCAGGGCCTCGCGGGCCATGATGCATTCGGGATCTCCCGGCATGCAGGTGCGGCAGACCTGAGGCCTGTCGGCATAGACAGCGCAGCCGACATGCTTGCCAAGCTCGCCCGTCAGCGCCGTGCAGCGGCCAGCCTCGAATTTCATGCCGCTCTGATCGGCGGCAATGAATTTTTCCGGGATTTTGGCGATTTCCTCGTCGGTTTCCAGGGAGAAGCGCGGCCAGTCCGCCTGATAGGCGCAACAGGCTCCGCAGGTCTGGCAATCGAAGATATCGGGGGGCGAGGTTTCCATGTCCTGCTTTGAACCAGCGTGCCATGTTAGGCAATAGCGGATGCCCTGCCACGGGACACCCAAGATACAATCAAGCCGCCTTCAAAGCCTCCAGGTCGCCACCTTCAAGAGCCGTCAGATTGGCCTCGATCTTATCAATAGGCCAGTCCCACCAGGCGATCTCCAGAAGCTGCTCGATAACATCTGCCGGATAGCGCATGCGGATGATCTCTGCGGGATTTCCTCCGACAACAGCATATGGCGGCACGTTCCTTGCCACAACGGCACGGGCGGCGATGATAGCGCCATGACCGATCCGAACACCGGGCATGATTGCAGCATCATGTCCGATCCAGACATCGTGACCAACAACGGTATCGCGGACGGGCAAATCCTTGTAGCCAAAGGTCTCTGGCTTGAAGATGCGGAACGGATAAGTGGTGAAGCCAGACATCGGATGATTGGCCGAACTGGTAATGAAATAGCTTCCCCGAGCAATCTGGACGAATTTGCCGATCAGCAAGCGCTCGCGGCAGCCATGTCCCAGATAGGGCGCCAGAATCTGCGCCGTATCTTCCGGTCTGCCCGCATGGGTGAAATAGCTGTATTCGCCGATCTCAATTCGCGGATGATCGACGACATTCTTGAGATAGACGGTATCGGTGTAGAGGCTGCCGTCCGGCAGCGTGATGGGATGAGTTGCGGTCGAATCGAGCAGCGGCATGGGACCCTTTGGCAGAGTTCGAGGAGATCAGTGGAGCGAGAGTAGGTTTCTCGCTCCGCCCGATCCATCCGGCTCCCGAAATGCCGTCGATGATTTTTTTAGATGAGACATTCCCCGACGGATCGCGGTGTCACTAGCAGGACATGCCTCGAAACATCTTCGGGCCGCTCAATCTTAAGCCAACAATCACGCATCATTTCCCTGGCGAGCCCAGTCCATGTAGAGGTCCAGCGCCTTGCGGGTCACGGGGCCTTCCTGCAGTTCGCGGGCGTCGAGCTTGGTCACCGGCACGACCTTGGAATAGTTGCCGGTCTGGAAGATCTCGTCGGCGTCCAGGAAGTCCTTGACGGTCAGCGTCATCTCGCGCACCTCGAAGCCGGCCTGGCGCAGGAGGCCGATGATGCGGGCGCGGGTGATGCCGGCGAGGAAGGTGCCGTTGGGGATAGGCGTCATCACCACGCCGTCCTTGACCATGAAGATGTTCGAGGAGGCCGTCTCCGCGACATTGCCGTTCAGGTCCAGAGCCAGCGCATTGTCGAAGCCGCGCGCGCGGGCCTCGGAGATCATGCGGCCGGAATTGGGATAGAGGCTGCCGGTCTTGGCCGCGGTCATGGCCACCTCCGGCGACGGGCGGCGGAAGGGCGAGACGGTGAGCGACGAGGGCTTCGCCGTATGCATCGGCGCCTCGAACAGGCACAGCGCGAAGCGGGTCGATTCCGGATCGGCGGCCACAACGCTATAGGGCGTGCCGTGTTCGGCCCAATACATCGGCTTGATGTAGATCGCGGTCTTGCCGTCGAATTTCTTGACGCCTTCCCAGGCCAGCCGCTCGATCTCTTCCGCCGGCATTACAGGGTTCATGCCCATGTTGACGGCGGAGCGGTTCACGCGGCGGCAATGCTCGTCCAGGTCGGGCGCGATACCATCAAACCAGCGGGCGCCATCGAAGACGGTCGAGCCGAGCCACATGGCATGCGACGTCGGCCCGATCAGCGGCGGATTGCCCGATACCCATTCGCCATCGACATAGGTCCAGGTGGGGGTGCGGGGCGAGGTATCGACAGCCATTTCGGTCTCCAATGTCTTGTGTTGGCTGCAGGAAAGGACAGGTGGGGCGCCAAGGTCAAGCGCAATCGCGCGCGGAGGGGCAAATGGCAAGAAAGCGTCCGGGATTCCCCGGGATTTGAAAGATAGATGCGCGATATCAACGCCTTGACGAATGGGTCCATCACAAAAAATGATGTGGTCACGGACTTATCTTTGCCGCAGCGGCGCGACATATCCCCTGCCAGAGGATGCCGCAACAGGAGAGGAGACGCCCGCCATGGCCTGGTCAGCGCAGCAATATCTCAAATTCGAAGACGAACGCACGCGGCCGGCCCGCGATCTCCTGGCCCAAGTGCCGCTGACAAGCGCGCAGCGCGTGATCGACATGGGCTGCGGTCCGGGCAATTCCACGGAACTGCTGGTCGAACGGTTCGGCGCATCGGCGGTCAGCGGCCTGGACAGCGATGCCGACATGCTGGAGAAGGCACGGGCGCGGCTCCCGGGCGTGCCCTTCGTGATGGCCGATCTCGCAAAGTGGCGCCCGGTGGAAAAGGCGGACCTGCTCTATGCCAATGCCGTGTTCCAGTGGTTGCCGGATCACCTGACCCTGCTGTCCTCGTTAATGGACGGGTTGAACCCGGGCGGCGTTCTTGCCGCGCAGATGCCGGACAATCTGGCCGAACCGAGCCATGTGGCAATGGAGGAAGCGGGGGCAGCAGGCCCCTGGTCTTCAGCATTCGAAGGCGGCCGCATCCGCCGCGCCGCCCTGCCCTCGCCTGCCGACTACATGAACGCGCTGATGCCGAAATCCGCCCGCGTCGATGTCTGGCACACGCATTACTACCATCCGCTTGATAGCACGAAGGCGATCGTGGAATGGGTGAAGGGCACGGGGCTTCGCCCCTATCTCGACGCCGTCGGTGCGGGCCAGGAGGCCGCCTATCTCGAGACCTATGAGGGACTGCTCAAGCCGCATTATCCTGAACTGGCCGATGGACGGGTGCTGCTAAAATTTCCGCGGCTGTTCATCGTTGCCGTAAAGGCCGGGGACTGAGCGATGCGCGGTCGTGCGCCGGGCGAACGGTTGCCAAATTTTCCGCCCGCCGATATGCAGCAAGCGACACCAGCGGACCGACCCGCTGCCGCTGACCGAAAGCCCGCCGCCATGACAAAAACCTGGAGCAAGCCCGTGATCCTCGCCCTTGGCGAAGACGGCGCCGACGTGACGATCGACAGCACGGAGGCGGCCTCCTGGGCAATGATCGAGGACTGGCCGACGGATGACGGCGAAGCGCTCGACAGGGCCCTGCTGGTCTGCGCCGCCGTGGTGGAGCGCAAGGGCAAGAAAACCGACGACGACGCCCGCAAGGCATTTATCGCGGCCGCCATCGAGGCGGGGATCGCGGTGAAGGCGTGAGGGGCTAAGGCGGCTACTTGATCTCCGTTCAGTCGGCCTTCTGACCGCCCCTCTCCTCCCGCAACCGATCCGGCAGGCCGTCGTGGTCGCCGAGGAGACGCGGCGGGCAGTCGGGCCACCAGTCGGGCCGGACGCTCTGTTCGGGGTTCAGCGGATAATAGACGCGGTTTTCCCTGAGGTTGCTTTCGCCGACCACCAGGAGGGTGACCTCCTCCTGCGTATTGTTGAGGAAGCTATGGCTGAGGCCGGTGCCGGCGGGGAAGCCGACGGCATCGCCCGGCTTCAGACGATGCAGCCTGCCATCCAGCCAGACATCGGGCGCGCCGGTCAGCACGTAGACGAATTCCTCCTCATGGCTTTCGGCATGGGGAAAAGAGGTGCGCCGGCCCGGCGGCAGGCGCTCATGGTTGATGCCGATCCGGGTCAGGCCGAGGTGTCGGCCAAGCGGGGCGCGAAACGACAGCAATTCGCTGTCGCCGTCATATTGGCCGGGTTTCGGCCGCTCCACATCGCTCCAATGGGCGATGCAATCTGGACTTTCGGTCTTGTTCATGGTGGGTGTCCTCCTACATGAAAGGTAGGTTATGGCCTGCCATCCGGTTCCAACAAGAGCCGCGTCGCACAGATCACAGGAAAGCACGGCCGCGCCGCGCGCCAACAAGGACATCGCCCGATGAGACCGCTCAGTGAAGAAGGCCACAGGATCGTCAGCGAGATCGCCCAGCGCCATGACGTCAGTACCGCGGCCGTGGCGCATCTGCTTGTCGCGGTGATGGCCGGCAATGGCAGCCAGGCGCAGTTCAACCACCCCGATCTCGGCGGCATGGGGCAATGGTCACGCGGCGGTATGATCATGATCGGCGACATGTTCAACAATGGCTTGAAAGCCAAGGTGGATGCGCTGTGCAACGAACTGTCCGCCCTGGTGCGCAATCCGGACCTGTTCGGCCCCGCCACCAGCAGCTATCAATCGCAGTCGCAAGGTGGCAGCGCCTATCAGGATCAATACCAGGGAGACCTTCTCGGCAGCGGCGTCAGCCTGTTCGTGCCGGGGTCACAGCAGCGCTCGGGCGGCTGGCCGGAAGAGCTTGGCCAGCCCTCCTCCACCGGCGCTCAGAACAATCTGCGCTATGCCTTCTTTCCCGCCATGCGGCGGCTGCTGATCGACAATGCCGGGCGCATCACGGTCTATGACACCCGCGACCACCAGATCGGCGGATTTTCGCAGCAGCAGGGGGGCGACCAGTCGCTGACCTTCACCTCGCAATATGGCCTGGTGCGGGTCGCGGATCTCGAAATCGTCTCCCCGGCGCAGGATCGCCCTGACGACGCCCCGCCGCCATCCACGGCCTTTCCGCCGCGGACCGAGACGTTTGCGGCCGCGGCGACGCCGGATGAGCCGGATTGGGATGCGCCTGAGGAAAGCCATGCGGTGGCGCCGGCCCCGATCGCAGCCCCGGTCGCAGTACCAAGCCCCGCGCCAGAGCCAATCCCGGCGCCGATAGTAGCGTCAAACGGATCATCGAACGCCCCCGCCTTCCAGCCATCGAGGGCCGAGACCCGAGGGGGCGATGATATCATCGGCATGATCGAGCGCCTGGCCGGGCTGCGCGACAAGGGCATCCTGACCGCTGCCGAATTCGAGGCGAAGAAGACCGAATTGTTGGGCCGGCTGTAACAGCGGCGGGGCAAGGCCTTGACCCCGGCGCGGGGCGCAACACCTTGGCCCTCCGACCTTTCTTATCTGCATCACCCCGTGCGTTCCGGCATGGGACCCTTTCATCGATACGAGGAGATAGTTCATGGATATTGTCACCGCCAATGGCGCAGCCCTTCCCGCACTTGGTTTCGGAACGTTTCGCATGCCAGGCGAGGAGGTCTTGAAGATCCTGCCGCTGGCGCTGAAGGTCGGCTTCCGCCATGTCGATACGGCCCAGATCTATGGCAACGAAGCCGAGGTTGGCGAAGTGATCTCCGGTTCGGGTATCGCCCGGGAGGATATCTTCCTCACCACCAAGGTCTGGGTCGACAAGTTCGCCCACAAGGATTTCATTCCCTCAGTCGATGAAAGCCTGCGGAAACTCAAGACCGATTATGTCGACCTGCTGCTCCTGCACTGGCCGCAAAGCCCGGTGCCGCTGGCCGAGCAGATCGGCGCGCTGAACGAGGTCCGTAAGGCCGGCAAGGTGCGCCATATCGGCGTGTCGAACTACAATACCGCGCTGATGGGCGAGGCCGTGGCGCTGTCGGATGCGCCTATCGTCACCAACCAGATCGAGTATCACCCCTATCTCGACCAGGCCAAGGTGCTGGCGGCCGCGCGTTCCTATGGCATGTCGGTCACCGCCTATTATGCCATGGCCAATGGCAAGGTGCCGAACGAACCCCTGCTGGCCGAAATCGGCGCGCGATACGGCAAGACGGCAGCACAGGTGGTGCTGCGCTGGCTGATCCAGCAGCAGGGCGTGGTGGCGCTCTCCAAGACGGCCACCGAAAGCCGGCTCGGCGAAAACTTCGCCGTGTTCGACTTCCTCCTGACCGGCGACGAGATGGCCGCCATCAGCGCCTTGGCGCGGCCCGATGGCCGCATCGTCAATCCGGGGCATCTCGCGCCCCAGTGGGATTGAGGGCTCGGGATCAGCGAGCCAATCTATAAGGCCGTGAAACGGCGCGTCGCTTGCAGGGCAACGTACCGCTCTGGATACCCCCCTCTGCCTTGCCAGGCATCTCCCCCTCAAGGGGACTGTTGCAAAATTCGGCTGATGTGATTCAGTTGGTTTGCAGCGATTTGAGGGGATTTGATGTCTGTTCGACGGGATGGCCAGTTCAGTTTT
>NZ_FWXU01000037.1 GCF_900176345.1 Rhizobium sp. RU36D | reverse complement strand
ACTGGCCATCCCGTCGAACAGACATCAAATCCCCTCAAATCGCTGCAAACCAACTGAATCACATCAGCCGAATTTTGCAACAGTCCCTCAAGGGGAGAGATCGGCCGGAGCAGCCGCAGTGTGCCATCTACGATCAGACGCACCGGGGTTTGACAGAAGCAAGGCGTCGCCCCGAGTCGATCTCCCCCCTTGAGGGGGAGATGCCTGGCAAGGTAGAGGGGGGTTCACCAGCATGACCTTGGAACAGATCTGAAGCCAGTCAGCCGGTCAGATCGCTTGGGCCAGCCAGTGGTCCAGCCGCGAATCCCTAACATCCCGGATCGATGTCGCCTTTTCGCGGTCGAGCAGCGGGCCGAGGTCGCGGAGGATGCGGGCGGGAAGCCCCGGGCCTTCATAGACCATGCATGAATAGAGCTGCACCAGGTCGGCCCCGGCCCGCACCTTCTCCAGCAGTGTCTCAGCCGAGGAGACCCCGCCGACGCCGATGATCGGCATGGCGGGGCCGACGCGTTTGCGCATGCGGGCAAGGACTGCTGTCGAGCGGGCAAATAGAGGCCGCCCGGAAAGGCCGCCGGCTTGGTCTGCCTGGCTGCGGTCGCTCAGGCCATCGCGTGACAGGGTGGTGTTGGAGACGATCAGGCCGTCCAAATCATGCGCTAGCGCTTCAGCGGCGATGTCATCCAGCCCCTCCTCCGTCAGGTCGGGCGAGATCTTCAGGAAGACCGGGCGGCGGGGCGCCGATTTCGCGAGATCGTCGCGTGCGGCCAGAACAGCGGACAACAGGGCGGCCAGACTTTCGCGCGCCTGGAGATCGCGCAGGCCCGGCGTGTTGGGCGAGGAAATGTTGACCGTGAAATAGCTGGTCAGCGCATGGAAGCGGCGGATGCCCAGGACGTAATCTGCGATGCGATCGGCGCTATCCTTATTGGCGCCGATATTGACCCCGACGATGCCGCGAGATTGGCGCGCGGAAAGCCGGGCGAAGGCGGCATCATGGCCTTCATTGTTAAAGCCGAGCCGGTTGATGACGGCATTGTCGGCGGTGAGCCGGAATATGCGCGGGCGCGGGTTGCCGGACTGCGGCAGCGGCGTGACGGTGCCGATTTCGGTGAAGCCGAAGCCGAGCTTCAGCAGTGCATCCGGCACCTCGGCATTCTTGTCATAGCCGGCGGCCATGCCGAGCGGATTGGCGAAGGTTAGGCCCGCCACCTCCACCTTCAGACTGGGATCGGCGGCAAGACGGCAGGCGGGCAGGAGCCCGGACTTCAACGCCGCAATCGACAGGCCATGGGCGGTTTCCGGATCGAAGAGAAAGAGGCCACGGCGGGCGAGGCTGTCGAGCGGGCCGGTCATTGGCCATCCTCCGGGCGGGCGACCTCGTCGGGAAAGACATGCGCGCCGTCGGCGCCGCGCGGCAGCGGCTTTACCCAGAGCACGGCGTCGAGCGGCAGGTCGCCATAAAGATGCGGGAAAAGGGCGCCGCCGCGCGAGGCCTCGAAGCGCAGCGCGGTCCCAAGGGCGGCGGCATCCACCGCGACCAGAACCAGATTGTCGACGCCCGCGAAATACAGCCGTGCGGTCTCCACTGCCTGGGCGGCGGTGGACAAATGGATATAGCCATCCGCAAGATCGATGCCGGCACCGCGAAAGACGCCATCTTCCCGCGCCTTCTGCCATAATTTCTCATCCAGGATCTTGTAGACTGTGCTGACCATCGGCCGGCTCCTTCTCGTGAACAGCAGCGATGCGGCGGCTTTGCCGCAAATGGCGGCTTTTGTCCACGGATGAAAGTCCTAAAGCGCCCGGACCGGCCCATTGTTTTGGAGGACAGGATGAGACTGACCAAACTGATGCCAATCGCACTGACCGCCCTCTTGCTGGGACTTCAGGGCGCTGCCGCCCAGGAGACCGGCCGCTACCAGATGGAGCGCAACGGCGACGACTTCGTGCGGCTCGACACCCAGACAGGCGAGATGAGCCTGTGCCGGGAAAAGGAGGGAACGCTGACCTGTCGCATGGGCGCGGACGAGCGAAGCGCCTTCGAGGATGAGTTGCAGCGGCTGGAGAAGCGAATTGCGGCGCTCGAAGCGACGACGGCAAGCGGGATATCAAAGGCGCCGACGGACGAAGAGATCGACCGCTCGATCGGCATCATGGAACGCTTCATGCGCAGCTTCTTCGGCATGGTGCAGGAATTTGAAGGCAAACAGTCGTCGGAAGAGCCTGTGCCGAACCGATCCTAGCGAAAAGAACCCTCGAAACCCTCCTGATCTGAGTCCTGGCCTTGGACTATTGTATATATGTGCAACGGCGGATAAATTGAAAACGCCGCTGAGCGCGACGGCACGACATGACCTCGGGAGGGGGCCCTTGGGAGGGGGCGAGACATGACGGCACACACAATCATCATCGCAGACGACCATCCCCTGTTTCGCGGGGCGCTGCGCCAGGCCGTGGGTGGCATGGACGCGACGCTTGATATCATCGAGGCGGGGGATTTCGAGGCGGCCCGCCGGGCAGCCGCCAGCCATCCCGATGCGGACCTGATGCTGCTGGACCTTGCCATGCCGGGGGTCAGCGGCTTTTCCGGGCTGATGGCGCTGAGGGCGGAGTTTGCCAGCCTGCCGATTGCCATCATCTCGGCAACGGACGATTCCACCACGATCCGCCGGGCGCTCGAACTCGGTGCTTCCGGCTTCATTTCCAAATCTTCCGGCATTGATGAAATCCGGTCGGGCATACAGAGCGTGCTGGAAGGCGACATCTATGCGCCGGATGGTTATCAAGGCGGCGTGGAACAGGATCCCGATGTAGCAGACCTGATCAACCGGCTGAGAACACTGACGCCGCAGCAAAGCCGCGTGCTCGGCATGCTGGGCGAAGGCCTGCTCAACAAGCAGATCGCCTATGAACTCGGCGTCTCCGAGGCGACCATCAAGGCCCATGTGTCGGCCATCCTGCTGAAGCTCAATGTCGACAGCCGCACCCAGGCGGTGATCCAGCTCGGCAAGATCAACATGGCCATGGTGGCTTGAGGCAAGCCTGGACTGACCCCTCAAAAAGACAGGATTTTATTCCTTAATTGTGCTTTACTCGGCTGTGCTGCTTGGATAAGGTACGGATTGGGGCGGGCGGGCCATGCCTGCAAGGCGCGCTCCAGTGCCGCTGGCGCAGAGGGTTTCCTCCGATGCGACGGGTATAGGTTCAAGGTGTTGCGGCGTGTCCGTGCGTGGTTTCCACCGCGCTGCGCTGCGGGGACGGACGGTGATGCTGTCACACGAGACGATCTGGAGCGCAATCGACAAGCTGGCGGAGCGACACCAGCTGACGCCGTCTGGTCTTGCCCGCCGGGCGGGGCTCGATCCGACCTCGTTCAACAAATCCAAGCGGATCGGCCCTGACGGGCGGATGCGCTGGCCCTCGACCGAATCCATCGCCAAGGTGCTGGAGGCGACCGGGGCGACGATCGACCAGTTCATGGGCTTTATCCAGTCGGGGCCCAAGGGCATGCACATGCCGGATGGCGCGTTTCCGCCGCAATCCGGCTCCATCCCGCTGCTGGGTTTTGCTCAGGCGGGCTCCGGCGGCTTTTTCGACGATGGTGGATTTCCCGCCGGCCAGGGTTGGGATCTCGTGGAGTTTCCTGCCTCGCCCGAGCGCAAGGCCGGGGTCTATGCGCTTGAGGTGCAGGGCGAGAGCATGATGCCGCTCTATCGCGATGGCGATGTGCTGATCGTGGAGCCGGGCGCGCAGGTGCGCCGCGGGGACAGGGTGGTGGTGAAGACCCGGGACGGCGAGGTGATGGCCAAGGTGCTGACACGCCAGACCCCCAAGGGCATAGAACTGCTGTCGCTCAACCCCGAACATCCCAACCGCAATCTCGACATGGCACAGGTGGAATGGATCGCCCGGATCATCTGGGCCAGCCAGTAGGATAATTTCCCTATGCGGCTGCATATCCTTGTTTGCGGCCTTGCGGGGATCGCCTGCTGGAGCCTTGGTGTGCTAGCCGCCGGGGATCGCCTTCGTACTCTTGATGACGGCGAAGCCAGGGACGCCCCGGCGCCAGAGATGGCGGTATCGGCGGACCGAAAACCCGCGATGTTGGAGCGGAAACCCGTGCGCGCCATCAGCCCCGAGCTTTTCTCCGCTCCCTTTGCCGCCGGTGACGGCGGGCTGGAGCGCATCGACCCGCGCGAGGCGCTGACGCCCCTGGAAGAGAAAAGAGCGCCCTGGCTTCGCCTGGCCAGGCCGCAGACGATCGAAGCCGGCGTGATGGCGTTCGGGACGCGCCGATTGCGGCTTGCCGGCCTGACGCCCACCGGCGAAGACAAGACCTGTCCCACTGTTGATGGCGGGAGCTGGCCCTGCGGCCGGTTGGCGCGCACGCATCAGCGGCTCTTCATCCGCAACCGCTCCGTGGATTGCGACCTGCCCGGCGCCGACTGGGACGGCGAGGCGGTGGCGCGTTGCGAAGTGGCGGGCATCGACATGGCGACTTGGCTTGCCCAAAGCGGCTGGGCGGAGGCGGAGGCAGGGTCATCGCTCGAACCGCTGTCGGCGGAGGCAAGGACCCTCAGGCGCGGCCTGTTCGGCGACGATCCCCGCAACGGGGGTCCGGATACGGCTGCAGATTCCCCCGTCGCATCTGACGGCGCGCCTTGAAAAACGGCCGCGCAGTTCATACAGCAAGGGACAATGAAACAGTAGTGCAACAGTGATGACCCAAGAACGGACCAAGGACGCCATGAACGCCCCGATCACCCCCCATGACGCGCTGATCTTCACGATGGTGATGGCCTCGGCCGTCGACAGCCAGATGAACGAGAAGGAGTTGAAGCGCATCGGCCAGTTGCTCGATGTGCTGCCGGTCTTCGAGGGCTTCGACAAGGACGATCTGATCCCAGCCTCGCAGCGCTGCGCCGATCTGCTGGCCGGTCCCGAGGGGCTTGATATCACGCTGGAGATCATCCGCGACGCGCTGCCGCCGAGCCATTACGACACCGCCTATGCGCTGGCCGTCGAGATCACGGCCGTGGACCTCAATGTGCGGCCGGAGGAAATCCGCCTGCTGCAGCTGCTGCGCGACCGGCTGCAGCTGGACAAGCTGACCTGCGCCGCCATCGAGCGTAGCGCGATTGCGCGCTATCGCCGAGTCTGACGATCCTCGCGTCGGCGCTGCCGCTCAGAACAGGCCGTAGGGGAAATATCGCAGGTAGATTTCCTGCAGCCTGCCGTTTCGCGACAGCGCCGCAAGGGCGCTGTCGAGGGCCTCAGCAAGCGCCGAATCCTGCCGGCGCATCATGATGGTGAGGCCTTCGCCGAGAAATCGCTCGGACATATAGGGGCCGTCGAACAGGGCGCAGCAGTTTTCCGAGGCTGGGCTGTTGGCCCAGAAAGACAATTGCAGCGCATCGGCGAAGACGGCTTCCACCTCGCGCTTGCGCAGGCCCTCCAGCATCGCCGTGCGGCTGGAAAACGCCACGGCCCGGATCTGCGGGAAAAAGCTCTTGAGCATGGCCTCGTGCGCCGTGCCGCCGACCACGCCGACGGGGCGGCCGGACAGGGCATTGGCATCAGAACCATCGAAGCTCACGCCATTCAGCCGCACGAAGCGGGCCGGCAACAGCATATAGGGCCGCGAAAACAGAAACTCGCGGCGCAACTGGTCCGTGACGGCAATGCCGGCGATGACCGCCTCCCCCTGGCCGCTCGACAGCGCTGGCTGCAGATCGCCATAGGGCATGGCCTGGATCTGGCATTTCGCCTCGATCTGCAGCTCCGCGCAGATAGCGCGGACAAGGTCGATATGAAAGCCGGCAAGCCGGCCGGTCTGGTCGGTGAAGTTGAAGGGGGCGAAATCCGTCGTCGTCAGGAAGCGCAGCCGGATCAGCGCCGAAAGGTCAGGGCGCGGCAGGCGCTCGCGCGCATCGAACAGCACCGGCACCTCGCCGACACCGGCCGGCTGGGCGACAGCCGGGCCTGACACCAGCACCGATGCCAGCGACAACATGCCCGCGATGAGGTTCCGCCCCCATGAATCCAGGGATGAATAAATCTTGTTTCTCATTATACTGCCTGCCGGGGATCATCTGGGGCGTCATCTTCCTGGTGACGGTGTATCAGAGTCATGCAGGTCGGGAAACACGGCGCGCCGCCAAAGGCGGCGTCCGGGGCGGGTCTTAGTGCGCAGCGTAACAGATCCGGCGCCGGCCAAGCGGCGAGCGGCCCCCTGCCCGATGGCATAGGTACAGAAACCATCATCCTGCGCGAGTTGGGACTGGCCAAGCCACTGATCCGGGACATGGCCGAGCGGGCTCGCGCCCATGGCACCTCGGTGGAACAGGAATTGCTGGCCTCCGGCGCGGTGCAGGAGGATGCCTATTACGAGGCCATGGCGCGGCTGGTGGACCTGCCTTTTCTCGGCGAGATCGGACCGGAACGGATCATCGGCCAGTTCTGCCTCGATACGCAATTGCAGCGTCCGACGATGCTGCGCCTTTCCAACGGCAACGGCCCTCCGATAACCGTGATCTGCCCGGAGGCCGAGCGGCTGCCGCAGCTGACGGAGCGCCTGGAGCACCTGCCCAGCCTGCGGGACGCGCTGGCCATCGCTTCGCCCACGGCAATCCGCCGGGCAAGCTGGGCAGCGGGAGCGGACCGGCGCGTGCGACACGGCGTGCGGGCGCTGTTCGAGGACCGCCCGGCGCAATCCGCCCGGATCGTGATGTCCGGCGGCCAAGGCTTTCATATCGGCCTATTCTGCGGTCTGCTGATCGGCGCCGTGCTGATGGCGCCGCTGATGACCGCGCTTGCGCTGCATGTGGTGCTGTCGCTGTTCTTCCTCGCCTGCACCCTGCTTCGGCTGATGGCGGCGCTGCATCCGCGCGCCAGACCGATACGGCGGGACCTAACGGCGGTGGAAAGCCGGCTTCCGGTCTATACCGTGCTGGTGGCGCTCTATCGGGAGGCCGGCGTGGTGCCGCAACTGATGACCGCGCTCAACCGGCTCAACTGGCCACTCAGCCTCCTCGATATCAAGCTGGTCTGCGAGGCCGACGACCCCGAGACCATCGCCGCGATCGAACGGCAACAGCCCGGGCCGCATATCGAGATCGTGCGCGTTCCGCCGATGCATCCGCGCACCAAACCCAAGGCGCTGAACTATGCGATGGCCGGCGCCCGCGGCACCTATCTCGCGGTCTATGACGCCGAGGACCGACCCCATCCAGACCAGTTGCTGGAGGCGCATCAGCGGTTTTCCAGGGCGGGGCCGGAGCTTGCCTGCCTGCAGGCCCCGCTCGTGATCGCGAATGGCGGCAGCTCCTGGATCTCGGCCGTCTTTGCGCTTGAGTATGCCGGACTGTTTCGGCGGCTCCTGCCGGCGCTGGCACGATTTCATCTGCCACTGCCGCTTGGGGGAACATCAAACCACTTCCGCGTCTCGGTTCTGAACGCAGTCGGCGGATGGGACCCTTATAATGTGACCGAGGATGCCGATCTGGGGCTGCGCCTCTATCGGCAGGGGTATCGCACCGGTGTTTTGAGCCGACAGACCTTGGAGGATGCCCCGACCGAGATGAAAATTTGGATCGGCCAGCGGACGCGCTGGCTGAAGGGGTGGTTCCAGACCTGGCTGGTGGTGATGCGCGATCCGGCCATGGCATTGCGGCAGATGGGCCCCGGCGGCTTCGTCGCGTTCCAGCTGCTGATCGGCGGCATGCTGATGTCGGCGCTCTGCCATCCCCTGCTCTTTGTGTTCGTGACATCGGCGGTGATCGCGATGGCTGAGCGGCCTGATGATACGGTGCCGCTCAGCCAGATCGTGCTGCTCGGCATCGATATTGCCAATATCCTTGGCAGCTACGCGGCCTTCTTCATCCTCGGCGCCACGGCCATGATTGGCCATGAGCGCGCCTTGATCGGCCGGCGCTGGTGCGCCATTCCGCTCTATTGGCTGATGATTTCCTGGGCCGGCTGGCGAGCGCTGTTAGAGCTGAGGTTCCGCCCCTTCTTCTGGCAGAAGACACCACATATGCCGCGCGAGACGGAGGGCGAGGCGGACAAGCCGATGGATGATGCCTCCTCAAGAACAGGTGTAAATGGCGCACAACAATCCCGATTGAACGGCAAATCATTTTTGAACAGACCGCTAAGATACCTTGTGGAACTGCTGCAATCCCGTTGATATCGAAGAGTGGAAATTTTGAGGGCCATTTTTGTTTTTGCAAAGCATGGCATGGCTGAATATTCCAAAGTCTATCACGATTGGGAATCCTATGAAAATTCGACTGAATAGACGGCTTGTTCTCAGCCTTGCGGCAGTCTTGGTAGTTTCCGTCCTGGTAATTTTAAGCCTTTTTATAAATACGCGCACATCCGAAATAGTAACGTTTGTCGATCCCTTTATCGGAACAGCTGGAGATCATGGTCAGCTGTCTCCCGCAGCAACCTTGCCATACGGAATGGTCAAGCTTGGGCCAGATACGGCGACCGATGAGGCCGATGCCAAAGCACCGAAGCCCCATTCCGGGTATGATTTTGAAAGCAACAGCCTGATCGGCTTTTCACATACCCGCAGCCAAGGCGTGGGGTGCGAGGGCTCGGGTGGCGTGCTTCTTGTACGGCCAAGTTACGTGAATGATGCGCAACCGACCATGGACAAGTCCGCGGAGAAGGCGAGCCCTGGCTATTACAGCGTTTCCTATGGCTCCCCATCCATTCTGGCGGAACTGACTGCGACGGCGGAGGCAGGCGTTCATCGCTATACGTTCACCAAGACTGGCAGAGTGCAGATCCTGTTCGACTTCGGGCATGCCCATTCCAAACCGCGGCCATCGGGCATCACCGCCGCCAAAGGCGACTATATCGACGGGTTCAGCAGCGCGACGACGGTTTGCGACTTCGGGGCATACAAGGTGCATGCCAGCGCCGTGTTGTCGCGTGCGCCGGTCAGCTGGACAACGAATGACGCCAAGGCTGTGGCCGTTTTCGATATGAATGCTGGGGAGCAACTGGTCGTCAGCGTCGGCTTGTCCAGCATCGGGCAGATGGAAGCACGCGCCCACGCCGCTTTGCAGAGCCGCCAGTCGTTCGAATCCCTGGTCAAGCTGGCTGCCGCCGCATGGGAAAGGGAGCTCGGGCGCGTGCAGGTTGAAGGCGATCCCAAACGCAAGCGCAGGCTCTACACAGCGCTCTACCATGCGATGCAGATGCCATATTTTGTCGCCCGCAAGGGACGTTCCTATCGTGGCTCGGATGGAAATCTGCAAGTCGCATCCGTCGGTGACCAATATTTCGGTTGGTCGCTGTGGGATACGTTCAGAACGCAGCAACCCTTGCTGAACCTTCTCGACCCCACGCGTTCCAGGGATATGACCCGGTCGCTCGCGGACCTCTATAGCCAAGGCAAGCAGCCCTGGGCGACCGCCAACGAGCCGGGACTGACGGTACGCACCGAATTTGCGCCGGTGGTTCTGCTCGATGGATTTAGAAAGGGTGCCTTGGATGTCGAAACGGCACGGCGAAGCCTGCCATATGCCGGCGCCGAAGCGTCAGCCTATGGCGAGGGCAAGATCTTCCAGTCCCTGGAAGCGGCCTATCAGCATTGGGCCGTCGCCGAACTCGCCTGCGATCTGGGGGATCAGGACCTGGCGATCCACCATTGGCGTCGCTCCGTCGAGTATCGCGACGTCTGGAACGCGAACTTCAAGTCCGTCGATCATGGCTCGGCGGACAAAGTGGATCTGCCCGGTCTTTATGAAGGTACGATCTGGCAGTATCGCTGGTTCGTCCCACACGATATCGAATGGATCCGGCAGGCCGTGGGTGGTGGGGACGCGCTGGTCAACCAGCTCGAGGAATTCTTCAACCAGGGCTACTTCAACATTGCCAACCAGCCTGACATCCAGGTTCCCTATCTCTTCGCCTATCTGGGCCGGCCCTGGCGGACGCAGGACATCACGTTCCGCTACGCCACGCAGGAGATGGACCATTGGTACGGAACCCACGAGAAGAGGCAAAAGCCTTGGCGCGGCATGGCTTTCCAGGATTCCCCGCGGGGTTTCGTTCCTGAAATGGACGACGATGCCGGCACAATGTCCAGCTGGTTTGCGCTGAGCGCACTCGGCATCTATCCCAGCCTCGTCGGCGAACCGCTCTATACGCTGACATCACCGATCTTCCCGCAATCGCGGCTGACCTTCGATAGCGGGAAGGTGTTTACGATAGAAGCCCGCGGCCTGAGCGATGCTGCGCATTTCATCCAGAAGGCAAGCTTGAATGGAAAGCCGCTGGAAAGGGCTTGGCTCACGCACGACGAGATCACCTCCGGCGGCGAGCTGGTGCTGGAAATGGGAGCCACACCCAATCAAAACTGGGGTCTGGAAAAGCCGAAATCTTCGTCCGTGACCGCACGCACCTGCTCGTGACCCGGCTTCGGGAAACCCTACAGTCCGAGACCGGCGGGGCGGGTGCGATGGACCCCTTGGGGAATAAAGGGGAAGCGATCGGCGAGGCCGAGGATATCGGCGGCCAGATGCAGGGTCGAGAGCCACATCTCCGTGCCCTGCAGGCTCGGCGCCTGCCCATCGGCGAAGCCGAAGCCCTGGCCGGGCTGCCAGCGGTCGACCGCACTGAGGATGACGCCTTCGGCCAGGGCCTCTGCCTCCGCACGGCGATGATCCGTCTGTTTCAAACAGAGCCAGAGCGGATGGATCGTGTCGAGAAGATTGCAGGCATTGTAGGTGGCGCCGGAAAAACCCTTGTAGTTGCGATGGTTCAACAGCACGGAGTCGATAGCCGCCTGCGGATAGGGCACCGGCACGCCAAACTGGGCATAGGTGCCGCGTGTCAGTCGATAGAAGCCGTTTACCGGCTGCAGCAAACCCTCTTCAGCGGTCGCCCTGCCCCACAGGCCCGTGGCACGGTCCGCCTTCATCGAGAGCCAGCCGAACAGGACTTCGCGTCCGCGACCACTCTGGAAATAGCGGGCGTTGAAATAAAGCGCCGTGCCGATGGCATCCACGCGATCGCCCGAGCGCCAGGCGCGCTTGGCCCAGGGAAGGCGGTCCAGCCAGTCGCAGAGATCAGGGGCCGCAAGCTCCACGCCCTTTATAGGATGCAACGGGTGCGAACCCAGAATCTCCAGCGCATAGCCAACGGCGAGCACATGATAGAGCGCGGTATAGTCTTCCCTGATGTCGCTGCCGGGCGCCGGCGGGCGATCCGGATCGGGAAAGAAGCCGGTTTGCGGATCCTGCAGGGCCTGCAACTCAGCCACTAGGGTTTCAGCCTCCTGGCCCGAAGGCCTATGGCCGAAACCGGCGCCGATCTCGATTGCATCGCAGAGATGCCGCGGGCTGGCGCGGGCCACGCCATCGGCCTCCCGCGAGACATAGCCCGCAGAGGTGCGATAGGCGGCCAAAACGTCCTGCCACTGCTCCGCAGCATCGTGGCCGACCCGGCTCAATGCCTCCTCGACCGCGCTGCGGCGGTTCTGGCGTGGTTTTCCGCTCTCGCCCCGGCGGCGCACGGGCTTGGCAGGCACGCCGGCAACGATGGTCATGTCGGGCACATCGCGGGTGACGACCGAGCCTGCAGCGACCACGGCCCCACGACCGATGGTGACGCCATCCAGCACCACGGAATTGGCGCCGATCCAGACATCATCGCCGATGGTAATGCCCAGCGTGACATGAGGCTGCCGGTAGATCGGCGTATCCGGATCATCGAAGCCGTGATTGAAGCCGACGATCGAGGACAGCGAGGCAATACGCACGCCATTGCCGCAGCGGACCTTGCCGGAGATGCAGGCATAGGAATTGACCGTGCAGTTATCTCCGAACTCGACCTCGCCGCGCACGAGCGCGTGGCCGGCAATCCACGACCTTTCGCCAAGCCGCAGGTGTGAGGTGAAGATCCGGGCGTCTGCCGCGACATAGGCGGACGGCGCAAATTCCGCTCCGGCAAGCCGGGCAAGCTTGGCCTTGAGCGTCCTCTGGGCCGGGCCATCGACATCCTGGGGCTCACGCTCCCATGGCAGGAACTGTAGCCGCGCGTGGCGCACCGCCTCGTCTTCGATCGCCCGTTCTTCCATCCGATCTTCGACGCTCATGCCCTGCTCTCCCAACCTCAGCCGAATCCGGTCCGGCAGGGACCGCTCTCGTTGCTGTAGCGCATTTCCGCTTTCGGCCGAATGGCAAAATGCTCTATCTCTATGTTTTGACAAGGTTGCGGGGGAGAGATTTCGGCTTGATGGCATGCAGGAAATCCTGGAAATCGATGGCAGTCGGCGTGGTCGCGATGCTCGCAAGCATGGGCACGGCCGGCGCGGAGGACACCCCGCCGGGCAATGGCAGCGGGCGGTTTTGCGGGCAGGCGATATCCGGCGGCGAGATCGTGCCCGTGGAAACCCATCTCGACCTGCAACCCGATGGCAAGCTCGCTGGCACCTACCAGTTCCGTGACCGGGGAGAATGGATCAAGGGGACGCTCACCGAAGTGACGCCGACGATCAGCATGACCAAGACGCTTGTCTGGGCCGACAAATTCGGGGTGGGTTGGCTGACTATTACCTTCGATCCGGACTTCGGCGGCTTCGACGGGCAATGGGGCGTGCAGATCGGCGCCAACGGCCTGCCATGGAATGGCGACCTCTGCGACAATGCCACGAGCTAGCGTAGGTTGATGTCGGGCATTGCTCGGGAAAAATGGTGCCGCTTGCAGGACTCGAACCTGCGACCCCATCATTACGAATGATGTGCTCTACCACCTGAGCTAAAGCGGCCTCTGCGAAGCGGGCGTGCCCGCCGCGAGTGATGTGGGCTGATACAGGCATTGCCCGGTGATTTCAAGACGGATTTATGCGCCGGAAGGATATTTTCCATCGCGGATTACTCGCGGGGCCAGACCTGCGGCCAGTTCTCGATATCGGTTGACGCATTCTCGTCCACCTCTTCCGGGCAGTCGCGCACCCTTTCCTCGGTCAGAACCAGGGAGGTATCGGCAGCGCCGGTGGAGAGTTTCCAAGTGCTGTAGGTGCCGCAATCGCCGATGCCGCGACCCTTGAAAAATGCCGCGAATGTGCCTGCCTTGTCGTCATAGGCCAGATTGTAGGCAACCTCCATCGTGCTCGGGCCACCCTCTGCCATGGTCGGAAAGACCAGGGGCTTGATGGAACCAAAGCTTTCGAGGAACACGGCATAAGGCAGGTTATAGGGTCCGCCCATGCCGCAGGGCGTGACATAGAGCGTTCGGTCCTTGTCCAGCCTATGCGCCAGGGCATTGCCTTCAAGCATGGACTCGTCGGTCTCCGCACACAGGCCATCATCCTTGAAGGCCGCCTGTATCTCTTGCGGGAAATCTGCTAGGGATGCCATGTCGCTGAGTTCAGGCTCCGGGTTCGGCGGCTTGTTGCCCTTGGCCGTGAGGGCATCGGTATGGCCGACGCGGTTCTGGAATTCATCAATGAACAGCAGGCTGGCGGCGGCTCCCGCAAGCTGGATCTCGCCCTTGACCCTGGTCTTGCCGCGAAACAGCTCGACCTGAAGCTTCGTGCCGTTGCGGATGGCGGTCACCAAGCCGTTTCCGATGAAATCGCCTGAGAGCGTCGCCGACCAACCGCCTTCGCCAAGCGCGATACCGGCAGCGCCAACCTGCACGGCAGCGCTGCCATCAACCGACAAGCTGGCGCCGAGATCGCCGGTCGCCTCCCCGAGCACTCCCTCCGACATGGAGACCGCGAAAGAAACGGGCGCCTGCGGCTTGGCGCTTCGCTTCAGCTCAAAGCCGCTGATGGCGCTGCCCGCCATGAACTGACGCATGTCGCAGGCGCGGGTCTGGCTGCAATTGACCTGCCATGACTTGAATTCCTTGAACGCGCCATCCTGGGCCAGGAGGGGCGCCGCCGAGGCGGCAAGGACGAACGACACGACGAGGCTGAAATGGCGCATGATACCGACAAAGCTCCTGGCTGACGCGATCCCGTGAGGTGCATCATTGCTCTATCAGGATGGGCCTTAGCCGCAAATCGCCTTTTTTGCGCTCTTATATTCGGCCTCCAGGCGGTCAACCAGGACAGAAACGGGACCCACCGACTTGACGGCGCCGACGCCCTGCCCCGCACCCCAGATATCCTTCCAGGCCTTGGCGCCCGTCGTGGCCTTGTCGAAATCCATCTTGGAGGGATCAGCGACCGGAAGATTGTCCGGATCCATGCCGGCGGCTACGATCGAGGACTTCAGGTAATTGCCGTGAATGCCGGTGAAGAAGTTGGAATAGACGATGTCATTGGCATGGGCGGCAACGATGGCCTGCTTGTATTCGTCCGTTGCCCGCGCCTCGTCGGTGGCGATGAAAGGCGATCCGATATAGGCCATGTCGGCCCCCATGGCCTGCGCGGCGAGGATGCCGCCGCCTGTTGCGATGGCGCCGGCCAGCAGCAGCGGACCGTCGAACCATTCGCGGATTTCCTGCACCAATGCGAAGGGCGACAGCGTGCCGGCATGGCCGCCTGCGCCTGTCGCGACCGCGATGAGGCCATCGGCGCCCTTGCGGATGGCGGAATTGGCGTGGCGGTTGTTGATGACATCATGCAGCACGATGCCGCCATAGGAATGCACGGCGGCATTGACCTCCGGCACGGCGCCGAGCGACGAAATGACGATCGGCACCTTGTATTTGACGCACATCATGAGATCGTGCTCCAGCCGCTTGTTGGAGGTGTGCACGATCTGGTTGACGGCGAAGGGGGCTGCCGGACAATCGGGATTGGCGGCGTTGTGGGCAGCGAGGTCTTCGGTGATCATGGCCAGCCATTCATCCAGCTGGCTTTCCGGGCGGGCATTCAAGGCCGGGAAGGAGCCGACGACACCTGCCTTGCATTGCGCAAGTGTGAGCGCGGGATGGGAAATGATGAACAGCGGGGATGCCACCACGGGCAGCCGAAGATTGTTCGTCAGGACCGGCGGCAGAGCCATTGGAAACCTCATTTTTTTGACGTTTACGGAAACGTCAAAATCCTAGCAGAAGCTTCGGCGAAGGAAAAGAGGGCGGAGCGGCATTTCCGACCGAGGGTGCTTACATCCCGTTGTTGCGCCGCCGTAATCCCGTGGTATTCGCGGCCCTGGCCGCCGCGACCTCTTGCGATTTGACAGGTGACCGGCTACCGAATCCAATAGACATCGGTATCGACGCGATGTCTCGGCTGCGGAAGCTGAAGAGTGGTGCCATGCAACCGGCGCAACGGCCGGCGACAAGCCGAAGCTGCAGCGGCGAGGTGAAGGACCTGACGTGAACGGATTGGAAACCGCCATAAAAAGCGCGCTTGCGCGCTCCGACCGCACGAATGCGGAGATGCGGGCGCGCATCTATCAATCCGCACGGCAGGCCCTGGAAACCGGCCTGCGCAAGCAGAACATCAACGATCCGCAAATCCTGGCCGAACAGCGGCACCGGCTTGAAGTGCTGATCCATTCGATCGAACAGCAGGAACGGGCGGACCTCGCCGCCGCTGCCGCCATGTCCTCATCCGATCTGTCGCTCGATATGCGCGGCGAACGCCGGGAGCCGGCGATGGATATCCCGGCCGAGGTGGCGCCGCCACGGCGATCCGCACCAACCGAGCCGGCGGCAGAACTGGGCGGTTTGCGGGCCGAGCGTGGCGGAGCACCGGCCAACGCATCCCCGGCGGATGCCGGCCTTGGGTCGATGCGCGCCGAACGGGACGACTGGCTGACCGGCAACGAGCGCCCGGTGGCGCAGCCAGCGGGCAGCGGCAAGGCCGCCAAAGAGACCGATACGCCACTCGACATCAGGCCGGAAAAGGTTGTTCGCCAGCGTAAGCCGCGCCGGCGGTGGTTCTCGCGACTATTCATCCTGCTCACCTTTCTGGCGGCGATCGGCACCGGTGCCTGGTGGGTCTACAGCACCGGCCTGACGATGACGGCGGAGGAACGCGATACCAGCGTGCCCAATCCACCGCCGCGCGCCGAGGCAGAGGACTTCAGCGAGGGGCCGGCGGTCACGCCGCTCGATCCGCAGCAAAATTTCTCGGCCGACTGGGTTCCGGTGTTCGAACCGGCACAGGCCTCGGAAATCCGCGCACGGGCGAATGCCTCGGTCGAAACGGTGGCGGCGAGCGATGGCAATGCGGTTCGCATCACCTCCCGCAGCCGCGATGCCGGTGGCGAGATCGAGATCGCCGTCCCCGTCAGCGTCATGCGGGAAATGGCGGGCAAGACCTCCACGATCGCGCTGACCATGCAGGCCGCAGGCGACAAGCCGGTGCAGATTTCGGTCGATTGCGACCTGAACCTCCTGGGCAAGTGCGCGCGGCACCGCTTCACTGTCAATCCGGAAAAATCGGATGTGCTGCTGCGCGTCGGCTTCGACCAGGCCATGGCGCCGGCCAATCCGGGCAAGCTGATCATCAATGGTGATGTCGCGGGTGCCGGGCACCCGGTCAATCTTTATTCCGTCCGCATCCTACCGGGTCAGTGAGACGTCTCACCGCCCGGGCAGTCGAACCTCGGAAGATGGGTTATCTCTTGAGGATCTTCGGGCCTTTGCCGAGGATCTTGTCGTCGGTCTTGCCGATGACCTTCTCGTCCTTGCCCTCGTAATCCAGCGCACGGAGCATGTGCCTGATGACGTTGAGGCGGGCACGGCGCTTGTCATTGGCACGAACCACCGTCCACGGCGCATGATCGGTATGGGTCTTGTCGAACATGCGGTCACGCTTCTCGGTATAATCGTCCCACTTATTGAGCGCGGCGATATCCATGGGTGACAGTTTCCACACCTTCAGCGGATCGTGCCGCCGGTCATGGAACCGCTCCAGCTGCATCTCGCGACCGATATCCAGCCAGAACTTGAAGAAGTAGATGCCGTCGTCGACGATAAGCTTTTCGAAATCCGGAACCTGCCGCAGGAACTGGCTATATTGTTCCGGTGTGCAGAAGCCCATGACCGGCTCCACACCGGCGCGGTTATACCAGGAGCGGTCGAACAGAACGAATTCGCCGGCTGCCGGGAAATGGTTGATGTAGCGCTGGAAATACCATTGGCCGCGCTCGGTCTCCGTCGGCTTGGTCAAGGCGACGACGCGGGCGCTGCGCGGGTTCATATAGGCCAGCGTGGCATGGATGGTGCCGCCCTTGCCGGCCGCATCGCGCCCTTCGAACAGCGCCATCACCCGCTTGCCGGTCGCCTGCAGCCAGAACTGTACCTTCACCAGCTCGATCTGCAACTGCTCCAACTGCTTTTCATAATCATCCGACTTCAGCTTGTCAGGATAGGGAAAATCGCCTGATTCCAGCGCCTTGTCATCGATCCAGGCCGGCAGCTTGGGGTCGTCGATGTCGAAACGGCGCTTCTGGCCGCCTATCTCGATCTCGACGCTGCGATCTTCAGGCGTATCGGCCATGTTCCCATCCTTCTGTTGTTGCGGTGGCAAGCGCCCGCACCGCAGAGAACATAAAACTGCAGATGAATTCAAGCACCTGCTGATATCCACGGGCTGGCGATGCCGGGGAGTTTATCCACCGGCAAGATGGATCAGCGGGAATATATCTGTCATGAAATGCGGCTAAGAGGCAAAGATTGCGCGCGGGGGCGAGAGTTGGCGAGGACGCGGTGAAGAGCAAGATGACATTCTGGCGGCGGCTGGAGGCACGGGCACGCATGGGCTGGCCGCTGGCCCTGGGGCTGCTTGCCGCCTTCGCCACGGCTGCCCTCCTGGGGGGTGCCGACAGCGTACTATTTGTCGCCTTCTGCGGCGTGGCGCTCCTGCTGGTGCTGGCCCGCCGCAGGTATACGCCGCCGCGTCCCGTGAAGCTGGAAACTCCTTCGCAGGCGGCCGCCGGTTTTCCGACGGATGCGGTTCGCCCGGTGCTCACCGCCACGCTTGGGGCCCTTGACCTGCCGGTCGTCGCCTTTACTGCGGATGCCAATGTCGTGATGCAGAACCGGGCGGCGGAACGGGCCTTCGGCGCCATTGAGGCCGGCTCGCATGTCTCGGCCCGCTGGCGCTCCCCCGGTATTCTCGACATGATCCGCGAGACCATTGCCACCGACGAGCCGAACCAGATCGAGCATTCGGAGCGGCTGCCATCCGAACGGGTGTTTATCGTGCGGTCGGCGCCACTCAATCTCGGGCCTGACCTGGAGGCGGCGGGGCGCTTCTATCTTCTCTCGTTCAAGGACATCTCGGAACTGCGCCGCATTGACCGCATGCGCTCCGATTTCGTGGCCAATGCCAGCCATGAGCTGCGCACGCCACTCGCCTCGTTGCGTGGCTTCATCGAAACTATGCAGGGGCCGGCGCGCTCCGACCCCAAAGCGCAGGAGCGCTTCCTGGCGATCATGCTGGACCAGGCGAACCGGATGAGCCGCTTAGTCGATGACCTCTTGTCGCTTTCGCGGCTGGAGACGCGATCCCACATCGCGCCGGACCAGCTTGTCGATCTCGTGCCGCTGATCGGCCATGTCCGGGATTCGCTGGCGCCGCTGGCGCGCGAGCTCGATGTCGAGATGCGCCTGCACCTGCCCGAAGGACGGGTGGATGTGGTGGGCGAGCGGGACGAACTGGTGCAGGTGTTCGAGAACCTGATCGAGAATGCCTGCAAATATGGCCAGGAAGGAAAGGCCGTCGATGTCTATATCGACAGCGGCGCCGACAGAGCGACCGAGGTGCGCGTGTTGGATTACGGCCCCGGCATTCCCGCCGAGCATGTGCCGCGGCTGACCGAACGCTTCTACCGGGTCAGCGTGACCGACAGCCGCTCGAAAAAGGGCACCGGGCTCGGCCTGGCGATCGTCAAGCATATCCTGACCCGGCACCGGGCACGCCTGCTTGTGCGGTCCGAGCAGGGCAAGGGAACGGAGTTTACAGTCCGTTTTTGACATAAAAGTGCCATCCGGGATTACGGTCCTGATCTATGTCATTGATTTAAATGACTTTCATCTGTCACAAATGTTTCATCGATCTGACATAAAAGCACAGTGCTAGAGCGGCTAAGAACGAGATGTCGCTCGGATGAGGCGGCGGACAGGGTCTGCGGTCGCATCGTTACACGAGCCCATCAACGGGAGAATCCAAATGAACGTTTTGAAAATCGCGGCAGCCGCCCTCGTGGCCTCTGTTGCCTTCACCGGCGCCGCTGTTGCCCGCGACCAGATCCAGATCGCAGGCTCCTCCACCGTGCTGCCCTATGCCTCGATCGTCGCTGAAGCCTTCGGCGAAAACACCGATTTCGCGACCCCGGTCGTTGAGTCCGGCGGTTCTGGCGCCGGCCGCAAGAAGCTCTGCGAGGGCGTGGGCGAAAACACCATCGACATCGCGAACTCTTCCTCGCGCATCAGCCAGGCTGACATCGACCTCTGCGCCACCAATGGCGTCAAGGACATCCAGGAAGTCCGTATCGGCTATGACGGCATCGTCTTCGCTTCGGACATCAGCGGCCCCGAATATGCCTTCACCCCCTCGGACTGGCACAATGCTCTGGCTGCCAAGGTCCTGAAGGATGGCAAGCTGATCGACAACCCGTACAAGGCCTGGAACGAAATCCGCGCCGACCTGCCGGCCCAGCCGATCCTCGCCTTCATCCCGGGCACCAAGCACGGCACCCGCGAAGTCTTCGACCAGAAGGTCATCGAAGCTGGTTGCGCCAAGAACGGCGCACATGAAGCCCATATGGCCGCTGCAAACGGCGACAAGGCTGCTGCCACCAAGGCTTGCATGCAGCTGCGCACCGATGGCGTCTCTGTCGACATCGACGGCGACTACACCGAAACGCTCGCCCGCGTTGCTGCCAACAAGAACGGCATCGGCGTCTTCGGCCTGTCCTTCTACCAGAACAACACCGACAAGCTGCGCGTCGGCACGATGAACGGCGTCGTTCCGTCCGTCGAGACCATTGCCAAGGGCGAATATCCGGTTTCGCGTCCGCTGTACTTCTACGTGAAGAACGCACACCTGGACGTCATCCCCGGCCTGCAGGAATATGTTGAGTTCTTCGTCTCTGACGACATGGCCGGCCCGAACGGCCCGCTCGCAGCCTACGGCCTTGTTTCCGATCCGGAGCTTGCCAAGACCCAGGCCGCCGTCAAGGCCCGCACCCCGATGGGTCCGCTGAAGAAGTAATCACCAATGCCTGGCGGCGCGGTCCTCGCGCCGCCAGTTTTCATTTGTTTTGAGGGGATGCGGGCAAGATGAGTGTAGGCATCATTATCCTGATTGTTTTAGGTCTTGCGGCAGTTGGTTTCATAATGGGCAGACAGCGTGCCCGGTCTCTGTGGACGGATAACGGCGTCAAGCTGCACTCCCTTCCCGGCTACTATGGCCAGACGGTCGCTCTGTTCACGGCCGTGCCGGCGCTGATCCTGCTGACGGCCTGGCTTTCCATTCAACCCGGCATCATCGAAGGCCGCATCAGCGGCATGATCCCCGACAGTGTCGTGCCCGAAGGCGGCGCGCACAGCCTTGTCATGGCCGATGTCCGCCGGATTGCCGGTGGACTGGATGCCGTGATCGCCCGCGGCGGTGTCGGTGAGGATGAACTCAACGACGGCCGTATCGATTTCAACAATATTCGGGCACGCCTTGCTGATGTTGGGATCGCGCTCGGCGGCGACGTGCCGGTCGAGGTTTTCGAGGCCGCGAGAGCCTACCGGCAGGCAGCCAATACCAGCAATCTTCTGATGACGATTGCGGTGCTTGCAGTGGCACTGGTTCTCGGTCCGCTTGCATATCGCCGCATCCGTCCGGAACTGCGCGCCCGCAACATGAGCGAAAGCTTCGTGAAGTGGGTGCTGATGGGGTCCTCACTGGTAGCCATCCTGACGACGGTGGGGATCGTCGGCTCGCTGGTGTTCGAGACGATCGCGTTCTTCGGCATGTATCCGTGGCAGGATTTCTTCCTGTCCACCACCTGGAACCCGCAGTTCCGCGGCGGATCGGACCTCGGCATCCTGCCGCTGCTGTGGGGCACCTTCTACGTCTCGCTGATCTCCTTGATCGTCGCTGTTCCCCTGGGCCTGATGATCGCGGTCTACCTGTCCGAATATGCCGGACCGAAGACCCGCAGCATCGTCAAGCCGGCCATCGAAGTGCTGGCCGGCATTCCGACGATCGTTTACGGTTTGTTCGCCCTGATCACGGTCGGCCCCTTCCTGCGCGACTGGCTGGCCCAGCCGCTCGGCCTCGGGACCTCCTCCTCCTCGGTACTGACCGCCGGTCTCGTCATGGGCATCATGATCATCCCCTTCGTCAGCTCGCTGTCGGATGACATCATCAACGCCGTGCCCCAGGCGCTGCGTGACGGCTCCTATGGCCTGGGTGCCACCCAGTCGGAGACCATCAAGCAGGTGGTCCTGCCGGCCGCCCTGCCCGGCATCGTCGGTGCCGTGCTGCTGGCTGCCTCCCGCGCCATCGGCGAAACCATGATCGTGGTTTTGGGTGCCGGTGCTGCGGCAAAGCTCGACCTCAACCCCTTCGAGGCGATGACGACGGTCACCGTGAAGATCGTCAGCCAGCTGACGGGCGACACGGAATTCTCCAGCCCCGAAACGCTGGTCGCCTTCGCGCTCGGCCTCACCCTCTTCGTCATTACGCTTGGGCTCAACGTGCTGGCCCTCTACATCGTGCGCAAATACCGGGAGCAGTACGAATGACCGACGTCTCCGTGTTCACCAATGTCGCCGGCCTACAGGGCAAATCGCTGCTGGCGCCGGATGAGCGGACCCGCCGCCGCAACGCGGCAGAGGCAAGGTTCCGCCTCATGGGCAAGCTCGCCGTTGCCATCGGCATTCTCGCCCTGATCGGCTTGCTGCTGTCCATTCTGTCGAACGGCGTCTCGTCCTTCCGCCAGACCTATATCACGCTCAATGTGTTCCTCGATCCCGCCGTGCTCGACAAGGCAGGGGACCGCAAGCTGGAAAACATCTCCAAGGTCTCGACCTTCGGATACGTGCCGCTGATCGAAAGGTCCCTGGCAGAGGCAATGGCCGCCAAGGGCGTGACGGCAGAGGGCATGAATGCCAAGGCCGCCGCGGAGCTGATCTCCAAGGAATCCCCGGCCGACCTGCGCCGGCTAGTTCTGGCCGATCCCTCGGTCATTGGCACCACCCAGAGCTTCGACCTCTTGGCATCAGGCCGTATCGACGGCTACTACAAGGGTCGGGTGACGATGGAGAGCGCCGCTCTCGACCGCAATACCTCGCCTGAACAGTTGATGCTGGCGGACAAGCTGAAGGAAGCCGGCATCCTGACGACCCGCTTCAACTGGTCGTTCTTCACCGCCCCCGACGCCTCCGACACCCGGCCGGAAGCCTCCGGTCTCGGCGTGGCGATCATCGGCTCGGCCTATATGATGCTGATCGTGTTTGCCCTGTCGCTGCCGCTCGGCGTTGCCGCCTCGATCTACCTGGAGGAGTTCGCTCCCCAGAACCGCTTTACCGACCTGATCGAAGTCAACATCGCCAACCTGGCCGCCGTTCCCTCGATCGTGTTCGGTATCCTCGGTCTTGCGGTGCTGATCAACTTCTTCGGCCTGCCGCAGTCCGCGCCGATCGTCGGTGGCCTCGTGCTGACCCTGATGACGCTGCCGACCATCATCATTGCCACACGCGCCGCATTCAAGGCCGTGCCGCCTTCGATCCGCGATGCAGCACTTGGCGTCGGCGCCTCGAAGATGCAGTCGATCTTCCACCACGTGCTGCCGCTCGCCATGCCGGGCATCCTGACCGGCACAATCATCGGCCTTGCCCGTGCGCTCGGCGAAACCGCCCCGCTGCTCCTGATCGGCATGGTGGCCTTCGTGCGCGAATATCCGGCCGGACCTCCGGACGGGCTTTTCGACCCGGCGTCTGCCCTGCCCGTCCAAGTCTATAACTGGACCCAGCGCGGCGATCCGGCCTTCGTGGAACGGGCCTCCGGTGCGATTATCGTGCTGCTGGTGTTCCTGATCCTGATGAACCTCGTTGCAATCATTCTCCGCCGCCGCTTCGAGCGTCGCTGGTAAAAGGAGCCAAGTGATGAACAATATGTCCACGAGCACAATGTCCATGACGCCGACGAAGGCTGCAGTAATGAACGAAACCAAGATTTCCGCCCGCGACGTTCAGGTCTATTATGGCGACAAACACGCCATTATCGATGTGAATATCGAGATCCGTCCCCGCACCGTGACCGCCTTCATCGGCCCGTCGGGCTGCGGCAAGTCGACCTTCCTGCGCTGCATCAACCGCATGAACGACACGATTTCGAGCTGCCGCGTGGAAGGCCATATCTCGATCGACGGCGAAAACATCTACGACCCTAAGGTCGATCCGGTGCAACTGCGCGCCAAGGTCGGCATGGTGTTCCAGAAGCCGAACCCCTTCCCGAAGTCGATCTATGAAAACGTGGCCTATGGCCCGCGCATTCATGGCCTGGCCCGCACCAAGGCTGACCTCGACGAGATCGTGAGTTTGGCCCTGCAGAAGGCAGGCCTCTGGAACGAAGTGAAGGACCGCCTGGACGCGCCCGGCACCGGCCTTTCCGGCGGTCAGCAGCAGCGCCTCTGCATCGCCCGCGCCGTCGCCGTCAGCCCCGAGGTTATCCTGATGGACGAGCCCTGCTCGGCACTCGACCCGATCGCGACCGCCAAGGTCGAGGAACTGATCCATGAACTCCGGACCAACTACACGATCGTCATCGTGACCCACTCGATGCAGCAGGCGGCGCGCGTTTCGCAGCGTACCGCGATGTTCCACCTGGGCCACCTGGTAGAAGAGAACGACACCGACAAGATGTTCACCAATCCAGACGACCAGCGCACGCAGGACTACATCATGGGTCGCTTCGGCTGACCGGTCGCATTTGCTGTCGTCCCTCTTTTCAGGAAGCTAAAACATGTCTTCTTCCCATATCCTGTCGGCCTTTGACGACGAACTGAAGTATCTGATGCGCCGGATTTCCGAAATGGGCGGCCTGGCCGAACAGATGGTGTCCGACTCCATGCGGGCGCTGGTCGGCACCGACGCAGCACTCGCCCAGAAGGTCATCTCCGATGACGTGATCATGGACGCCATGGAACGCGAAATCGGCGACAAGGCGATCATCACCATCGCCCGCCGCCAGCCTGTTGCCGCAGACCTGCGCGAGATCATCGGCGCGCTGCGCATCGCCAGCGACCTGGAGCGCGTCGGCGATCTCGGCAAGAGCAATGCCAAGCGCGTGATGGCTGTGCAGGGCACCGGCATTCCGCGCAAGCTCGCCCGCGGCATCGAACATCTCTCCGACCTCGCGCTGCTGCAGCTCAAGGAAGTGCTGGATGTCTATTCCTCACGCTCGGCGGAAAAGGCCAAGTCGATCCGCGACCGCGACGAGGAGATCGATGCGATCTACACCTCGCTGTTCCGCGAACTCCTGACCTACATGATGGAAGATCCGCGCAACATCACCACCTGCACGCATCTCCTGTTCTGCGCCAAGAACATCGAGCGCATCGGCGACCATGCCACCAATATCGCCGAAACGATCTACTACATGGCCACGGGCGCCCAGCCGGAAGGCGAGCGACCCAAGGATGACACCACCGCCAATCTTGGAGCCGTTGCCGAATAACGGCCCGGCGGTGCGAAGGGATAGCCAAGCAGATGCTGCCGAAAATTGCTGTCGTAGAAGACGAGGAAGCACTGAGCGTGCTTCTTCGCTACAATCTCGAAGCCGAAGGCTATGAAGTCGAGACCATCCTGAGGGGTGACGAAGCCGAGATCCGGCTTCAGGAGCGCACGCCCGACCTGCTGATCCTCGACTGGATGCTGCCCGGCGTTTCCGGCATCGAATTGTGCCGCCGGCTGCGCATGCGTCCGGAAACCGAGCGCCTGCCGATCATCATGCTGACGGCACGCGGCGAGGAAAGCGAACGGGTGCGCGGGCTTGCGACCGGGGCCGACGACTATGTCGTCAAGCCGTTTTCTACGCCTGAACTGATGGCACGCGTGAAGGCCATGCTGCGCCGTGCCCGCCCCGAAGTGCTGTCCAGCGTCCTGCGTTGCGGAGACATCGAACTCGACCGAGAGACGCATCGGGTGCATCGCAAGAGCCGCGAAGTGCGGCTCGGACCGACCGAGTTCCGCCTGCTGGAATTCCTGATGTCCTCTCCGGGCCGGGTCTTTTCGCGCTCGCAACTGCTCGACGGCGTCTGGGGCCACGACATCTATGTGGACGAGCGCACCGTGGACGTGCATGTCGGTCGCCTGCGCAAGGCGCTCAACTTCTCCAACATGCAGGACGTCATCCGCACCGTCAGGGGCGCCGGTTATTCGATGGAAGCGTGACGTTCCGCTGCATGGTATGACATCAGAGCCTGCCTCGATATTTCGAGGCGGGCTTTTTTATCATAGCGGTTTCATGCAGGAAAATTGGAGCGGGTGAAGGGAATCGAACCCTCGTATTCAGCTTGGGAAGCTGCTGCTCTACCATTGAGCTACACCCGCGCGCGACGGCATGCATCGGACAGAACGCGGCGTGTGTCAAGCGTCAAAGAATGGCGCTGAGGTCACGTCGCTGCGATCAGGCTGGGCGGAAATGCTTTGAGAGTTTCAGGCCCTGGGCCTGGTAGTTGGAGCCAAGGCCACTGCCGTAGAGGCCTTCCGGGCGCTCCTGCATGTGCTCGTAGACGAGGCGGCCGATCACCTGGCCGTGCTCCAGGATGAACGGCACTTCGTGGCTGCGGACTTCGAGAACGGCCTTGCTACCGGCCCCGCCTGCCTCGACATGGCCGAAACCGGGATCGAAGAAGCCAGCGTAGTGCACGCGGAACTCACCTACCAACGGATCATAGGGCGTCATTTCCGCAGCATAGAGCGGCGGAACATGCACGGCCTCGTTTGACACGAGGATGTAGAACTCGTCGGGATCAAGGATCAGTTCGTCGCGACCGCGACTGTAGAGCGGTTCCCAGAAGTCGAGGACGTCATGGGCCGCCTTGCGGTCGACATCGATCACCGAGGTGTGGTGCTTGCCGCGATAACCGATCAGCCCATCGCTGCCAGACCCTTTCAGGTCGATCGACAGCGCAATGCCGCCGCCCGAGACATTCGGCATTTCACTCGCCACCAGCGTCTCGGCCTTGTGAAGATCCATCAGTTCGGCCTCGGCGAGAACCGCATGGCCGGTGCGGAAGCGGATCTGCGACAGGCGAGACCCGCGGCGCACGATGATCGGAAATGTGCGGGGCGAGATTTCCAGGTAGAGCGGCCCGCGATAGCCCGCCGGAACCTTGTCGAATTCCTGGGCGTAATCGACCATCACCCGGGTGAAGATATCCAGCCGGCCGGTCGAGCTCTTCGGATTGGCGGAGGCGGAGATGTCGGCCGGCAGATCCAGGCTTTCCATCAGCGGCACGATGTAGACGCAGCCCGTCTCCAGCACGGCACCTTGGGTCAGATCGATCTCATGCAGCGTGAGCCGCGACAGCTTTTCAGCCACAGTATGGGCGCGGCCCGGCATGAAGCTGGCGCGTACACGGATGGCTTTGGCGCCGAGCCTGAGGTCGAGGCTTGCCGGCTGGATCTGGTCCGCATCGAGCATGGCCTGACTGAAAAGCCGTCCCGAACCGAACAACGCTCCGATGGCGCGGTCCGCCAAAATGCCCGATTTACTGCTCATCTCGCCCATCCTGTTTGGCCCGACAAAATCAAATGGCGGGAATTGACGCAAGGCCGCGACAAGCGTAATGGAGCATTATCCCGTGGTGATTTGGCCGGTCGGCTTGCAGCCACGTTAAACAAATGGCTAAAAAGACCGGGTTGCTGTCAAACCGGTCTGCTTTTGCGACCGGTTTTTTGTTTGCGAAAGGCAAGATGGCATGAGCAAGAACTGGCGCCCGGCAACCCAATTGGTCCATGGTGGCACCCTTCGCTCGCAATACGGCGAAACTTCCGAAGCGATCTATCTGACACAGGGCTTCGTCTACGAGAATTCGGAAGCCGCTGAAGCGCGCTTCAAGGGCGAGACCGACGGCTTCATTTACGCCCGCTACGGCAGCCCCACCAATGACATGTTCGAAAAGCGCATGTGCATGCTGGAAGGCGCGGAAGATGCGCGCGCGACCGCGTCGGGCATGGCTGCCGTCTCCGCTGCCATTCTCTGCCAGTTGAAGGCCGGCGACCATATCGTCGCCGCGCGCGCGCTGTTTGGCTCCTGCCGCTGGGTAGTGGAGACGCTGGCACCGAAATACGGCATCGAATGCACGCTGGTCGACGGCCGCTATCTGGAGAACTGGGAAAAGGCGATCCGCCCGAACACCAAGGTTTTCTTCTTGGAAAGCCCGACCAATCCGACGCTCGAGGTGGTCGATATCGCCGGTGTCGCCAAGCTTGCCAACCAGATCGGCGGCAAGGTCGTGGTCGACAACGTATTCGCCACGCCGCTCTTCCAGAAGCCGCTGGAACTGGGTGCTCATATCGTCGTCTATTCCGCGACCAAGCACATCGACGGCCAGGGCCGCTGCCTCGGCGGCGTGGTTCTGTCTGACAAGGCGTGGATCGACGAAAACCTGCATGACTACTTCCGTCATACCGGCCCGGCCATGTCGCCGTTCAATGCCTGGACGCTGCTGAAGGGCATCGAAACCCTGCCGTTGCGGGTGGCCCAGCAGACCAAAAGTGCCGCCCGCGTCGCCGACTTCCTGGCCGATAGCGGCAAGGTGGCCAAGGTGATTTATCCCGGCCGTGCCGACCACCCGCAGGCCGATATCGTGGCCCGCCAGATGAAGGGCGGATCGACGCTTGTCGCCTTTGAGCTGAAGGGCGGCAAGGAGGCTGCATTCGCTTTCCAGAACGCCCTCGATGTGGTGAAGATCTCCAACAATCTGGGCGATGCCAAGAGCCTGATCACGCACCCGGCCACGACCACCCACAAGAACCTGACGGACGAAGCTCGTGCGGAACTGGGCATGTCCGGTGGTACGCTGCGCCTGTCCTGCGGCATCGAGGATACCGATGACCTGATCGAGGATCTGGATCGGGCGCTTGAGGCGATCCAGGCCTGAGTGAGGGCTGAGGCTTCGCGGCACGTCATGACTTCAGGAACCGCCGACGGCAAAATCGTCGGCGGCTCCCCTATTCCTGCCGCTTTTCTTGACGAAAAGCCTTTCCTATACAATATGAAGCGTCGGCGCCTTTGAGAAACGACAGAATTTCTTGACGAAGGCGTGCGATAAAACAAAGACCTAATGCGCGATTGGCGGGTGCCGACAGGGATGGCGCGCCTTAGGCGTTTGTTGAGAAGGCTTGATTCATGTATCGCGCATTGACCCGAGACATAGAGGTCATCGTCGAGCCCTTTTATCTGGAGGAGCAATCCGATCCGGAGGACGGACGCTATGTCTGGGGCTACAAAATCGTCATCGCCAACCATTCGAAAGTCGCGGTGCGGCTGACGCAGCGCTATTGGCACATCACGGACCAGAATGGTCAGGTGGACGAGGTCAGCGGGCCGGGCGTGGTCGGGGAGCAACCCCGCCTGAAGCCCGGCGACAGCTATGAATATTCTTCCGGCTGCCCGCTAGACACGCCATCCGGCATGATGTTCGGCCATTACCAGATGGAGACCGACGATGGCCACGTGTTCAACGTCGCCATCCCCGCCTTCTCGCTGGATTCACCCGGCCTCGCCCGTATCCTGAACTGATACTCGGAACCGATCAGGCCGCGAGAATTTCCTCGGCCTGATATTTGTAGGTGGTCGAGCAGAACTCGCAGGTGACGGAAATCGCATCGTCTTCCTCGCTCGCCTCGATCTCGTCTTTCGAAAAGCCCTGCAGCACGCCCTTGATCTTGTCGCGCGAGCAGCTGCAGCGGTCAAAGACCGCCTGGGGCGGATAGACCCGGACGCCGCGCTCGTGGAACAGCCGAAACAGCAGCCGTTCCGTGCCAATGGCCGGATCGGTCAGTTCGTCCGCGTCGATCGTGTCCACCAGCATCCGGGCTTCGGTCCAGGCGTCATCCTCGCTATGGGTCGCCTCGCCCGTATCGCCATCGCCGCCATGCAGGTCCTGCTGGCGCATGCGCTCCGGCGCCTCCGGCAGGAACTGGGCGATCAGGCCACCGGCACGCCAGGAATGACGCGGCTTGCCGTCTTCATCGCGATCGTAAAGCTCGGCCGCACCCAGGCGCACACGCGTCGGAATCTGCTCCGACTGGCGGAAATAGACGCCGGCGATATCCTCCAGCGACGTGCCGTCGAGCGGGACGATGCCCTGATAGGGCTGCATGAAATTGCCCTGGTCGATGGTGAAGGCAAGGATGCCCGTGCCCAGCAACTGCTCGGGGCTGATATGCCCTTCGGCAACGGCTGCGGCCAGCGCCTCCTCATTGAAGCGTGCATAGGCCCGCACGTTTTCCGGTGTGGCAAAATCCACCACCAGGAGATCGACGGGACCGTCGCTCTTGGTCTGCAGGACGAACTTGCCTTCGAATTTCAGAGAAGTGCCGATCAGGACCGTCAGCGCGATCGCCTCGGCCAGAAGCCGGGCGACGGGCGCGGGATAATCATGTCGGGCCAATATCGTGTTGACCAGGGGGCCGAGCTGGACCGCGCGACCGCGCACATCCATGCCTTCCACCTGAAAGGGTACAACCTTGTCGTCTCCGGCGAAGTCGAATTCGCCAAGCCCCGGGGCCTTGTCTGCCATTGTGATTACTCCTGGCGCTCAGAGCGCTCGATCTTTTTGGGGCTGGCACCCCTGTTGCTCCCACAAATGGTGAGACTTGGCGAAAAGGTCAAGCTGTCAGGGCACCCTGCAGCGGGCTGTCACACCGCGCCGAGGCACCAGGCGAGGATCGACTTCTGCGCATGCAGCCGGTTTTCCGCCTCGTCAAACACCACGGATTGCGGGCCGTCGATCACCTCGTCGGTAACCTCTTCCCCGCGATGGGCCGGCAGGCAATGCAGGAAAAGCGCGTCGTTCTTGGCCTTGGCCATCAGCTGCGCATTGACCTGGAAGGGCTGGAAGACATTGTGGCCGCGCGCCTTGTGCTCCTGGTTCATCGAGATCCAGGTATCGGTGACCACGGCATCAGCGCCGGCAACCGCGCGTTCCGCATCATGGCAGAGCATGATCTCGCCGCCGTTGTTACGCGCCCAGTTCAGATACTTGTCATCCGGCTCCGAGCCCAGCGGCACGGCCATGTTCATGCGATAGCCGAAGCGAGCCGCACCCTCGACCAGCGAGTGCAGCACATTGTTTCCGTCACCCGTCCAGGCAATCGTCTTGCCTTTGATCGGTCCGCGATGCTCCTCGAAGGTCATGATATCGGCCATGATCTGGCAGGGATGGGTGGAATCCGTCAGTGCGTTGATGACCGGCACTGTCGCATGCTCCGCCATCTCCAGGAGGCGTGTGTGGTCCGTCGTGCGGATCATGATGGCATCGACATAGCGCGACAGGACCTTGGCGGTGTCGCCAATGGTCTCAGCCCGGCCGAGCTGCATTTCGGTGCCCGACAGGAACAGGGTTTCGCCGCCCAGCTGGCGCATGCCGACATCGAAGGACACGCGGGTGCGGGTGGAAGGCTTTTCGAAGATCATCGCCAGCATCTTGCCGGCCAGCGGCTTGTCGGCCGTGCCGGCTTTGGTGGCCGTCTTGCGCGTGAGCGCATCGTCGAGAATCCTGCGAAGGTCCGGCGCTGACATGGCCGAGAGATCAAGGAAGTGCTTGGGGGATGCCATGGTTCTATCCATCGAAGGCGCCGAGCGGTCGCCTCAATTGCAAACTGGCCCTCAGGCCGACTTCTTCAGCTCCGCGCCCTTGAGCTTGGCGGCAGCATTCTCGATACGTCGCAGGCCCTCGCGCGCTTCTTCGGCCGTCACCGTCAACGGGGGCAGCAGGCGCACGACGTTGTCGCCCGCGGGCACGCCGAGGATGTGTTCATCGCGCATGGCAACGACGAGATCTCCCGCCGGCACCTTGGCCTTGATGCCCAGCATCAGGCCTTCGCCACGGATTTCCTCGATGACTTCGGGATAGCGATCCTGGAGGGCTGCTAGGCCCTGGCGGAAGACGAGCGACACGTCGCTGACATTCTGCAGGAAACCATCCGCCAGCACGACATCCAGCACGGCATTGCCGCATGCCATGGCCAGCGGGTTGCCGCCATAGGTCGTGCCGTGGATGCCGGGCTTCATGCCGGACGCTGCCTCTGCCGTGGCGAGGCACGCGCCGAAGGGGAAGCCCCCGCCGATACCCTTGGCGACCGCCATGATATCAGGCGTGATGCCGGTCCATTCATGGGCGAAGAACTTGCCGGTGCGTCCGACGCCGGACTGCACTTCGTCAAGGATCAGCAACAGGCCCTTTTCGTCGCAGATGCGGCGCAGTTCACGCAGGAATTCGTTGGGCACGGTGCGGATGCCGCCCTCGCCCTGGATCGGCTCGATCAGCAGGGCCCCGGTGTTTTCGTTGATCGCCGCATTCAGCGCAGCGAGATCGCCGAAAGGCACCTGGTCAAAGCCCTGCGCCTTGGGCCCAAAGCCTTCCATATACTTTTCCTGGCCGCCTGCCGCGATGGTGGCGATGGTGCGGCCGTGAAAGGCGCCTTCGAAAGTGATGATATGGAATTTCTCTGGATGGCCCTTGGAGAAATGGTAGCGGCGCGCCGTCTTGATGGCACATTCCAGCGCCTCAGCGCCGGAATTGGTAAAGAACACCTTGTCGGCGAAGGTAGCATCGACCAGCCGGCGGGCCAGGCGCTCCTGCTCGGGAATTTCATAGAGGTTCGACAGGTGCCAGACCTTCTCGGCCTGGGACTTCAACGCCTCGACCAGATGGGGATTTGCATGGCCGCAGGATGTGACGGCAACGCCAGCGCCGAAGTCGAGATATCGCTCGCCGCTTTCCGTCACGAGCCAGACGCCCTCGCCGCGAACAAAGCGCAGCGGGGCCCGGGAAAACGTGTCGAAAAGCGCAGCCTCTGCCATGGCGACATCACTCCTTGGGCAATCATCACAGGTTGAACCGGACAAGCCGGCCGGAAAAATCAAAAAGCCGCCCTTGCGGCGGCTGATGCACTATTCCCATTTCGCGGCGGGCTGTCAACAAAACAGCGCTCGATCTGTTGTTTTTCATGGCTTTGAGCAGATTTTGATGGCCCAAAATGCCCGATTCGAAAAGCAGCAAGTTGGGGAAAACCCGGAAATCGATTCCCGATGATTCCGGCGACTCTTGTCAGGGAGTCAGCCTCACACTAGGTTAATATCCGATTACTAGACTGCATGCGGCGGAACTAGTCACCTGAAATATCGAGGCGGGTTTTGTTTCGGATCGCTCCGAAACAATGGTGATGGATTCGGCCATCACAGATGCGAGCGGCGGAGATGATGGCATGAACTGGACTGATGAGCGAGTCGAAAAACTCAAAAGGCTTTGGTCTGAAGGATTGAGCGCGAGCCAGATCGCAGCACAACTGGGCGGCGTCAGCCGAAACGCCGTGATCGGCAAGGTTCACCGGCTGAACCTTCCTGGCCGCGCCAAGGCCGGTGGCAGCACGGCGCCGGCGCGCACACCGAAGCGTCCGGCAGCAACGCCGCAGCGTCCCGCAAACACCTTTACGTCCCGCGTTGCGACCACGGCGACACGCCCGGCAGCGCGCGCCAATGGCGCTGCTGCGCTGAAGGAAGAGATCGATCACGATGAGATGCAGTCTGTCGAGCTGGTGCCGGTATCGCGCAGCAATGTCGTTGTTCCGATCTCGCGAAAGCTGCTTCTGACGGAACTCACAGAGCGGACCTGCAAGTGGCCGATCGGCGACCCGATGGCCGACGACTTCCACTTCTGCGGCTGCGAATCCGCCGATACGTCGCCCTATTGCGCCTATCATGCCAAGCTGGCTTACCAGCCTGTCACGGAGCGCCGCCGCGCGGCCGCCCGCCAGGGCTGATCACTTCGCATCAGACATCGCGACTTACGACAACAGCCCGGGATGACCGGGCTGTCTGCGTGATGACAAGGCGTATACGCTCCTCGGGTCATCCTCGGCCTTGAGCCGAGGATCCTTTTTTTTCAAAGAGTTATGGATGGTCGGGTCAAGCCCACTGCTGTCCGGTTTAAATTTGGTGGACATGGCGCACGGTGTTGATTCTACTTGTGTTCGAGCGTTTGGCGACGATCTCGGACACGAAAGGGGA
>NZ_FWXU01000009.1 GCF_900176345.1 Rhizobium sp. RU36D | reverse complement strand
GCCGCCCTCGTCAGTGAGCGGACTTATAGACACACACCTTTTTACAGTCAACTCTCATTTCTAAAATTTCCCGAGAAAGATACAAGTGATTGGAATCAATAGGGAATATTGATCGGGGATGCGGTGCCAAGCCTGAAACGGCATCGGTTCCATCCCAGTTTTATGACAATCAGGCCCTCACACGCGCTTATGACGCCGCTGTTTTTCGGCAGGGCCATTCAAATAGGCCGCCACTCTCCTATAAAGGCTCACAAGAGTAGCACCTTATATGGGAGATCGCTGGTATGTTATTATTGAACGAGAGCGAAACGGCTGCGGCGTTGAGCTGGGGCGCATTGATTGAGGCCCTGGAGACAATGTTCCGGAGTGAGTGCGTCATGCCTACGCGACATCATCATGAGGTTGAAGTCCCTGAAGGTGCAGACGCCACCCTTCTGCTGATGCCAGCCTGGGTTCCCGGACGTTATGTGGGTGTGAAGCTCGTCTCCGTCTATCCAGATAACCACAAGTCTTCTCTGCCTGCCATCCATGGCAGTTATCTGCTGACATCGGGCAAGACGGGAGAAATGCTGGCAGTGATCGATGGCGGCGAACTGACCGCGCGGCGTACGGCTGCGGCCTCGGCTCTTGCCGCTCGGTACCTTGCGGCACCTGGGGCTGAAGCCATGGTCATGGTCGGAACCGGTCGTCTCTCGCTCAACCTGATCCAGGCGCATTCGATGGTCCGTCCCTTGAAGCGGATCTCGATCTGGGGCCGCTCCATCGAGAAGGCGGAGGCGACCGCTCAAGAGGCTCGCGTCCTTGGCTTCGATGCATCCGTCTGCACAGACCTCGAAAGCGCTGTGCGGTCGGCAGACATCATTTCCTGTGCAACCCTGTCTTCAACTCCGCTGGTCCGGGGTGCCTGGCTGAAGCCAGGCGCGCATCTCGACCTCGTCGGTGCCTTCAAGTCCAGCATGCGGGAAAGTGATGACGAGGCGGTCGCCAAAGCTTCGGTTTATGTCGATACGCGCGAGGGCGCCCTCGCCGAGGCCGGCGACCTGCTTCAGCCCATAGCCGCCGGCGCTTTCTCAGCGGATCGTATTCGTGGGAGCCTGAAAGACCTTGTCTCCGGCGCGGTCGAGGGTCGCAAGTCACCTGATGAAATCACGCTGTTCAAGTCCGTGGGAGCGGCGCTGGAAGATCTGGCGGGTGCGATCCTGGCCTATGAAAGCGTCACGGGGAAATCTGCGTAAACCATGACACGCCTGCCTAACCTGCCGAGCCTTCCCATTTCCTCTGCGCTACCCGAGATCGCCGCGGCGCTCGACAGCGGAAACAGGGCCGTTCTATCGGCACCGCCTGGGGCCGGGAAGACGACGCTGGTTCCGCTCAGTCTCCTGAGCGCACCATGGCTTGGGGACGGCCGCATCATTCTGCTGGAGCCGCGCAGGCTTGCGGCACGCGCCGCGGCGTCCCGGATGTCAGCCTTGTTGAACGAGGCCGTGGGGCAAACGGTCGGCTATCGCATGCGCCTCGACGTGAAGATTTCCAGCCGCACGCGGATCGAAGTGGTGACTGAGGGCGTGTTCGCTCGCATGATCCTCGATGATCCGGAACTCTCGGGCGTTGCTGCTGTCTTATTCGACGAGTTCCATGAGCGGTCGCTGGATGCGGATTTTGGCCTGGCACTGGCGCTCGATACCCAATCGGCGCTGCGTCCGGATCTCAGAATCGTGGTGATGTCGGCCACACTCGATGTCGCGCGGGTGGCCGAACTGCTCGAGAATCCGCCGGTCATCGAAAGCCCAGGCCGTAGCTTTCCGGTCGAGATTCGCTATCGCGATCGTCCGGGCGGAACCCGAATCGAGGACGCCATGGTGGATGCGATTCGCGACGCGCATAGTGCCGAAAGCGGATCGATCCTCGCCTTCCTGCCGGGGCAGGCGGAAATCCGCCGGGTTGCCGAGCGGCTGCAGGGCAATCTGGGACCAGACACGATGATTACGCCGCTTTTTGGCAATCTGACCCAGAAGGAGCAGGACGAGGCGATCCAGCCCGCACCTTCAGGGCGACGCAAGGTCGTGCTGGCGACCTCGATTGCGGAAACCTCGATCACGATCGATGGCGTTCGCGTGGTGATCGACAGTGGCCTTCAGAGGCTGCCGGTGCACGAGGCGGCAACCGGCATTACGCGCCTGGAAACCGTGCGGGTGTCGCGTGCCTCGGCAGAGCAGCGCGCCGGCCGCGCAGGGCGCACAGAACCGGGGGTGGCGATACGGTTGTGGCATTCCGGCCAGATGGCGGCCCTGCCGGCCTTTACCCCACCCGAAATTCTCTCCAGCGATTTGTCGGGCCTGGTTCTCGATATGGCGCTCTGGGGTGTGCGCGATCCGGCCGCCCTCTCCTTTCCCGACCAGCCGCCGTCACCGGCCCTAGCCGAAGCCGTCAACATGCTGAAACAGATCGGCGCGCTCGATGCGCAGGGCGATCTCACTCCCATGGGACGCCGAATGCGCAGTCTTGGCCTGCCGCCGCGCCTTGCTGCCATGGTCATCAAGGCGGCAGCCCTGGGACATGCCCTCCAGGCCTGCGAACTGGCCGTCCTTCTGACAGAACAAGGGCTGGGGGGCGCGGACCTCGACCTTGAGGAAAGGATGCGACGGTTTCGCTCCGACCGCGGGGAACGGGCACAGGCGGCGCGCGGGCTTGCGCGGCGGCTTGCCGACGGCCTTGGCAAGAGTGCGGAGGCCGGAAGTCCAACGACCGCGGGCAGGCTGCTGATGCTGGCATTCCCCGATCGCGTGGCGATTGCCCGCGGTGCGCGCGGACGATTCGTCATGGCCAATGGCCGCGGCGCCGAGATCGCGGAAACGGATCGGCTGGCGGGATGCCGAATGCTGGTGGTGGCCGACCTGACGGGCCGTGCGGCCCAGGGACGGATCCTTGCCGCGGCCGAAATCGACCGCAACGATGTCGAGGAACTGTTGGGTCACAATATAGAGCGCCTGGAAGAAAGCTATTTCGACGCGGACAGTCGGCAGGTGCGAGCCCGGCGCATCGTGAGGCTCGGGGCGGTGCTGCTGGAAGAGGCTCCACTTCCCGCACCCCAGGGTGAGCGGCTGGCCCGCGCCCTGGCGGATGGCGTGCGGCAGCTTGGACTGGCGGTCCTGCCTTTCAGCAAGGCTGCAGAACAGCTGCGGCAGCGCATCGGCTTCCTGCACCGGAGCATGGGAGAGCCCTGGCCTGATGTTTCCGACCAGGCGCTGATCGAGCGGCTTGAGGATTGGTTCATACCCTTCCAGGGCACCGCGCGAAGTCTTGATGGAATTTCCCCGCATAGCCTGACCGAGGGCCTCGCATCCCTGGTGCCCTATGGGATGCAGCGCGATCTCGATCAGATGGTTCCCACCCACTTCACCGCCCCGACGGGACAGAGCCACCCGATCCGTTATGATGGCGAGGAGCCGGTCCTGGCGATCCGGGTGCAGGAGTTGTTCGGGCTCAAGAGCCATCCATCGGTTGCGGGTGGCAGGTTGCCGCTGCTGCTGGAACTCACCTCGCCCGCGCACCGGCCGATCCAGACGACGCGGGATCTGCCCGGCTTCTGGGCGGGCTCGTGGAAGGATGTGCGGGCCGATATGCGGGGACGTTATCCCAAGCATCCCTGGCCGGAAGACCCAGCGGAGGCGGCGCCGACCACGCGGGCCAAGCCGCGGGGCACGTGAGGCCTTGCGGCCAAAAGTCCCGCGCCTGGTTCTTTCATCACGGTGGTGAACATGCTCTATCTCAGCCTTGAAGCGAGAGGCGCGGCGATGGCACTGTTTTGTGCCACCGGAGGATGAGATGAAAAGCGAATTCGGCAATTCAAGCCGCCGGTTGAGGCTGCAGACCCTGGTTCGATTGCGCTGGCTGGCGGTGGCCGGTCAGGCGCTGACGGTGGTCATCGTCGCGCAATGGCTGGCCTTTCCGCTGCCACTGCATTTCGCCGCCCTGCTGATCGGCGGACTGGCGGCTGCCAACCTGCTACTTGCGACGGCATTTCCGCCCACCCATCGACTGGAGCCGCTTGCCGCATCCGCCCTGCTGGGCTTCGATCTCTTGCAACTGGCCGGCCTGCTCTTCATAACAGGCGGACTTGCCAATCCATTCGCGCCACTGATCTGCGTTCCCGTGATCATATCCTTTGCATCGCAGCCGCTGCGCCATTCCATGGCCTTGTTGCTGCTGGCGATACTGGCGGTCTCGGCGCTGGTGCTGACGCCCTATCCCCTGCCCTGGTATGAAGACCAACAATTGGCTATGCAGTCTGTAATCCAATTTGCGACCTGGTGTTCCATCGTGTCGATGATGGCGTTCGCGGCTTTTTATGCCTATCGCGTTTCCCAGGAAGCCGTGTTGCTGGCCGATGCCTTGCAGGCGACGGAACTGGTATTGCAGCAGCAGAACCATCTGTCGCAGCTCGACGGCCTGGCAGCCGCCGCCGCCCACGAACTCGGCACGCCGCTTGCCACGATCAGCGTGGTGGCACGGGAGATGGAGAAAGAACTCGGCGATGATCCCCGCTTCGGCGAGGATGTCCATCTCTTGCGCAGCCAGAGCGAGCGTTGCCGCGATATCCTGCGACGCCTGAGTTCGCTGCCGACGGCGGACGAGGAGCATATGCGGCGCCTGCCACTGTCATCGATGATCGAGGAAGTGGTTGAATCGCATCGCGGCGCGGGCATCGCGCTGGAGGTCAACTGGCTGTCGGATCGATCAAGCGAGCCGGTCGGAACACGCAATGCCGGCATTCTGTTTGGTCTCGGCAATCTCGTCGAAAACGCCGTCGACTATGCCCGCAAGATCGTAACCATCCATGTTGAGCATGACCGCGACAAGGTGGTGCTGACGATCGAGGATGATGGACCCGGCTATAGCCCTGACATTCTCGCGCGGATTGGAGAGCCTTATGTCACAAGCCGCTCACGGGGCGACAGCGCCGGTGGATTGGGACTCGGTCTCTTTATTGCAAAGACGCTTCTTGAACGATCGGGCGCAGCACTCCATTTCGACAATGGCAGCGCGGAAAAGCCGGGCGCCAGGGTGCGCATCTCATGGCCGCGGGACGTGATGGAGACTGCGGCAATAAAGTGACTTTACCCTTCCTATTGAAGTGGACATAACCGAAGTTGACGTTTTTCAATCCGGCCGAGGCGCCAAATCAGGCGACCGGCTCGGTGATCGCAGGATTTGATGCCATGACGGACAATACATACCAGGATGCGGCGGCATCGGCGAACGGGACCGAGGGCGAACTTGGGCCTGATCCCAGCCTGCTGATCGTCGATGACGATGTGCCATTCCTCAAGCGTCTGGCGCGCGCCATGGAAACGCGCGGCTTCAATGTCGATACAGCCTCGTCCGTGGCTGAAGGCATTTCCAAATCCAAGAGCAACCCGCCGAAATATGCCGTCATCGACCTGAGGCTTGGGGACGGAAATGGGCTCGATGTCATCGAATCGATCCGGCAGCGGCGCAATGACACCAAGATCGTGGTGCTGACCGGCTATGGAAACATTGCGACTGCGGTGACCGCGGTCAAGCTTGGAGCGCTGGACTACCTGGCCAAGCCGGCGGATGCGGACGATGTGTTCAACTCGCTGACGCAGAGGCCCGGCGAAAAGGCCGAGATCCCTGAAAACCCCATGTCGGCCGACCGGGTTCGCTGGGAACATATCCAAAGGGTCTATGAGAATTGCGAGCGCAATGTTTCGGAAACAGCGCGCCGGCTGAACATGCATCGCCGGACGCTGCAGCGCATTCTTGCCAAGCGCGCGCCGAAATAGCGCTACCTAGGCTGCCTGACGGCGGCCCACTCCGCCATCATCAGCCGTTGGGCCGCATTGCGCGAAAAACTGAGCGTCACCGCCTTGCGCGTGGCGGGCGACAGCCGGTGTTCGGGCGCCTCCCTCACCATATGGGCACCGTAACCATCCGATAGCAGCAGGCCGCAGTCCTCGGGAAATATCTCCAGGGGCACCTGGGGATGGGTTGCGAAGAACAACCGGTCGCAATGGAGGCGGTATTCGGGCCATTTGCGGTCGACCCTGAAGTCTTCGATCGACGTCTTTATCTCGACGATCCAGATCTCCCCCTTCTCCGAAAGGGTGATGAGGTCGGCGCGCCTGCCGCTGGCCAGGGATAGTTCCGGAAGCACGGCATGGCGCATCTCGTGCAGCAGCACCTGGACGCCACGACGCACCAACATCGCCCGATCGGACTGCCGACCGTCGATTAAGGGATTGTTATCCATCACCGAGACAATTGTCATAGCGCTCTTTCAGAAGGGGCCGACGGCATGTTGCAAAAAAGCAATGCCCTGTCATTTTGCGGTGCCGCAAGACCAGGCGGCCAAACCGACTCTTGCCAAGCCCAGATTAATCAAAAATAAACCGTAATCAAAGATGGTCGGAAGAGATCATCTGCCCAGCTCAAATCACGAGATTTCCATGCGCCTCAGCGTTGCTTTGACAGTTTTTGGCCTCGCCGCCACACTTTCGCTTACCGGTTGCACCACCACCACGACAACAACGGAACAGGCCAAGATCGAGACCACCAAGATCTTCAGTGATTCCTATGGCGCGGTCACCGATGCGGGCTATGCGCTGCCGGCCATTCCGATCAACAAGCTGGACAAGAAGTTCCACCGTCAGATCGTGTCCTACAGCACGACCGAGAAGCCGGGCACGATCATCGTCAATACGCGCGAGCGCTTCCTGTACTACATCCTGCCCGGCGGCAAGGCAGTGCGCTACGGCATCGGCGTGGGCAAGCAGGGTTTTGCATGGCAGGGTGAAGCCTATATCGCCTGGAAGCAGGAATGGCCGACCTGGCATCCGCCGAAGGAAATGGCAGCCCGCAAGCCGGAAGTGGCGCAATATGTCGAGGAAGGCATGGGTCCCGGCCTGCGCAACCCGCTTGGCGCGCGCGCCCTCTATCTGTTCAACGAAAAGGGCCAGGACACCCTGTTCCGCCTGCACGGCACGCCGGAATGGGCCTCGATCGGCACCGCCGCCTCGTCCGGCTGCATCCGCCTTATGAACCAGGACATCATCGACCTCTATTCCCGCGTACGTCCGGGCAAGAGCGCCAAGGTCATCGTTCAGCAGTAAGTCTGACTATCGAAATTGCAAATGAAAAAGGCCTTCGATGCGAATCGGAGGCCTTTTGCTTTGCGGATATGACTGCCTGGCGTGGCAAGCAACGGACGCATCCCAGGCTCACGGCGGAGGATGCGTCGAGTGTCGAATCGCGCGATGTTATGCCGACAGCTTGGCCTTGAGCTCGATTCGCCGGCGATGCAGGACCGGTTCGGTATAGCCGTTCGGCTGTTCGCGGCCCTTCAGCACCAGGTCGAGTGCTGCCTGGAAGGCGACGGAGCCGTCGAAATCGGCCGCCATGGGCCGGTATTCCGGGTCAGCCGCGTTCTGCGTATCAACGACAGCGGCCATGCGCTTCATGGTCTCGAGAACCTGCGCCTCCGTCACGATGCCATGATGCAGCCAGTTCGCCATGTGCTGGGCGGAAATGCGCAGCGTCGCACGATCCTCCATCAGGCCGATATTGTTGATATCCGGAACCTTGGAGCAGCCGACGCCCTGATCGACCCAGCGCACGACATAGCCGAGAATACCCTGGGCATTGTTGTCGAGTTCCCGCTGGATTTCCTCCGGCGTCCAGTTGGGCCTGACGGCCACCGGTACCGAGAGAATATCGGAGAGATTGGCACGGGAACGGGATTTCAGGCCTGACTGAACCTCGGCGACATTGACCTTGTGATAATGCGTCGCATGCAATGTCGCGGCCGTCGGCGAGGGGACCCAGGCGGTGTTTGCGCCAGCCTTGGGATGAGCGATCTTCTGTTCCAGCATGGCCGCCATCAGGTCCGGCATGGCCCACATGCCCTTGCCGATCTGGGCGTGGCCCGACAGGCCGCATTCGAGGCCGATATCGACGTTCCAGGTTTCATAGGCCGCGATCCAGGCGGCCTGTTTCATGTCGCCCTTGCGAATCATCGGGCCGGCTTCCATCGAGGTGTGAATCTCGTCACCGGTGCGGTCGAGGAAGCCGGTATTGATGAAGACCACCCGCTCGCGGGCCGCGCGGATGCATTCCTTGAGGTTGACCGTGGTGCGGCGCTCCTCGTCCATGATGCCCATCTTGATGGTATTGGGGGCCATGCCGAGCGCCTGCTCCACGCGGGTGAAGATCTCGCAGGCGAAGGCCACTTCTTCCGGTCCATGCATCTTCGGCTTGACGACATACATCGAGCCGGCTCGGGAGTTCTTGCGTCGGCCATTCGGACCGATGTCGTGCAAGGCGATCAATGCGGTCACCATGGCGTCCATGATTCCCTCCGGTACCTCGTTGCCATCGCGGTCCAGGATCGCCGGGTTGGTCATGAGGTGACCGACATTGCGGACCAGCATCAACGACCGGCAATGCAGTTCGAAGGTAGAGCCGTCTGGCGCGGTATAGTCGAGATCGGGGTTCAGCTTGCGGATGAAGCTCTTGCCGCCCTTGCTGACCGCTTCGGTCAGATCGCCCTTCATCAGACCCAGCCAGTTCGAATAGATGACGACCTTGTCTTCGGCATCGACGGCTGCAACGGAATCCTCGCAGTCCATGATGGTGGTGATTGCCGATTCCAACCAGACGTCGGAGATATGGGCAGGATCGTCCTTGCCGATCGCGGTTATGGCGTCGATCAGGATCTCGATGTGCAGCTTGTTCTTCGACAACAGAATCTGCTTCGGCGCTCCCGCCTCGCCGAGATAGCCGGCGAACTGCGTGGGATCGCTGAGACCGGTCGTCGTGCCGCTGGCGAGCGTGACGAACAGGGCCTGATTTTCGATCTTGAATGAAGCGACCTCTTTCCAGCTCGCGCCCGACAGCGGCACGGACTGGTCGAGGAAGTCACGGGCCCAGGCGATCACCTTCGCGCCGCGCGCGGGATTGTAGCCCTTGCCTTTTTCGGCGCCATCGCTCTCGGGAATGGCATCGGTGCCGTAGAGCGCGTCGTAAAGCGAACCCCAGCGGGCATTGGCGGCATTCAGTGCATAGCGGGCATTCATGACGGGAACGACGAGCTGAGGGCCAGCAATCGACGCTATTTCCGGATCGACATTGGCGGTCGAGACGGTGAAATCCTCGCCCTCAGGCAGAAGATAGCCAATCTCGCGCAGGAAGGCCTGATAGGCATCCATGTCCGTCGGCGCGCCGTTTTTCCGGTACCATGCATCGATTTCGCCCTGGAGCGCGTCCCGCCTGGCGAGCAAGGCGCGGTTCTTGGGCGCCAGATCGTGGACGATGGCGGAGAAGGCCGCAAAAAACGCCTGGGCGTCCACGCAGGTGCCGGGAAGCGCCTTTTCCAGCAGGAAGCTGTGCAGAGCGTTGTCGAATGCAAGTCCATGTATTTCCGTGCGCGCCATCGTTTTCTCCTGCCGGCCAAGCGGTCCTGTGTCTCTGCCCCAAGATGACGAATGTGAACTCATTCTTCAATCAGGCATGAATTAGAATGATTTGTTCCATTTTGGAAACAATCACGTCGTTGCGATCGCGGGTCTGCCGGTGGCCGTGGCGATAAACCGCGCCTCCACCAGCTTACGCCTGCCTTCAATTTCGGGAGCATCGACTTCCTCGTGGAGGCTCACCACCGGATCCACAGCGCCATTGGCATTCGCCAGGGCTGTTGCCGCAAGCTGTGCGCGCTCGCGCGCTTGGGAAAAGGCCTCGGCTTCATCCAATAGCCTGAGGTTTTCTCCGCTGCCGGCGATGAAATAGATTCCCTCCTCCGGGCTCGTCACGAAGACGGTCGCCGTGGAGCGCACCTGGCCGACCACAGCACCGATGGCATTGGCGACATCGGCATCGGAGGGAATGACCGAGGCCGCGTTCAACAGGCCGGCAATCGCGGGATAATAGACCTGGGCCGAAGCGCCAAGACCGACCAGAGCGCGATCGAGGGTCAAGCTGAAGCGCACGATGCCATCGGGCCGATTGAAGGCGCGATCCACCAGGATGGACGTGGCGGGATCGATGCCGGGCACCCGATCTTCCGACAGGCAGGCAGCGAGAATGACATCGGCGGACTGACGGGTCAGCCGGTCGACAATCCCTTGAGCCAATTCTTCCGCTGAGCTTGCAATCGGCCGGCCGCTGCCATCCTTGCCTCGCGCAGCGAGCCGAAGCCCCGCCTCTGCCGCCGTTCCATTCCATTGGCCTTGCCGACCCAGCACGTGAAGCGCGTCCGAAGGGGTGATGCCGCAGAGATGGACGAGGCCCCGCGCCACCAGCTTGTCCAATGTCGCCTTCTGCGGCGTGGACGTCAGAAGCTTGTCCAGCGGTTGCGGCACGACATCGATCCGGTCATACAGCGCCTGTTCCTGCGGCTGCAGGCCGGCGGACAGATGATGCGGAACACCCGTGCGCAACGCGAATCGCCCGTCATGACGCCCGGGACTGGACGCCCGCAACTGCCGATCGAGTTCAGCAATCACGTCATCGCCATGGAGAGCGGCGACAAGGCTAAGCGGCAGGACGCGCCGCGGGCCAAGCTCGATCTGCGCCGTCAGGCCACGGTCGTTGATTCGCACTTCCGAATCACCGCCCAGGCCATAGGTGCGCATCGCAACCGCCTCGACCATGGTCCGGTAGCCGCCGACGACAGCGCCCTCGGCGTCAAGGCGCGGTGTTCCACGGTCCAACACGGCGACATCCGTCGTCGTGCCGCCGATATCGCTGACCACGGCCTCGTCCAGTCCGGTCAGATAGCGGGCACCGACCAGGCTTGCGGCAGGACCGGATAGAATCGTCTCGATCGGTCGCAGGCGGGCTTCGGAGGCTGAAATCAAGGCGCCGTCGCCACGCACCACCATCACAGGCGCGGCGATGCCCCGTGTTCGAACGAACCCCTCGCAGGCGCCGACCAGGCGGTCGATCATGCCGGTGAGCCTGGCGTTCAGCAGCGTCGTCAGCGCGCGTCGGGGTCCGCCCAGCTTCGAGGATAGCTCGTGGCTGCAGGTCACCGGCAAGCCGGTCCCATCCCGCACAAGGGACCGAACGCGCTGTTCATGGGCCGGATTTCGCACGGCAAAGTAGCCAGCGATGGCAAAGGCCGAGACGGTTTCCCGCAGATCCGGCAGCCGCGCCTCAAGCTCGGCCATGTCGAGCGGCGTTTCGTTTCCGTGCACGTCGTGCCCGCCCGGCAGGAAGACGACGGGATCATTGCCCAATGCTTCGGCAAGGCCGTCGCGCTTGAGGTCATCAGGCCCAAAGCCGATCATGACCAGACAGACACGCCCTCCCTGCCCCTCGACAAGCGCATTGGTGGCAAGGGTGGTCGACAAGGAGACCAGGCCAATCGTCTGCGGCGGCCGGTCCGCCAGCGCGAGCACCGCATCCACGGCGCCCGCGATACCCACGGCCAGATCATGCCGCGTGGTCAGGGATTTCGCCTTGGCGATGACGCCCTTGTCCTCATCGAACAGCACGGCATCGGTGTAGGTGCCGCCGGTATCAATGCCGAGCAGGATGGAAGACGTCACGTGAGGCTATCTCCGGGCCGGTTGTCTGGGCCGATGCGGGCGATTCTCCCGTCGGCGCGGCTATATGACATGGAGGCCCGGCGCAATGCCAGCGAGCCTGCGGCAGAATCATGCCGCCTTTTCGCCTGCGGCCGCGCGCGGCCTGAGCGTTACGCGCATCGGCATGCCATTGGCGGGTTGGGTGGTGAGCTTCTGCACCGGCCAAGGCTGGGTCTCTGCCGTCGTATCGAAGCGATAGCGATGCATCAGAACCGACAATGCGATCACCGCCTCCTGCAACGCAAAGGTCGCACCGATACAGACCCGGGGGCCAACGCCGAAGGGCAGATACTGGAAACGTTCGATCGACGCCCGGTTTTCCGGCAGGAAACGCTCCGGCAGGAAGGCCCTTGGGCTCTCCCACAGAAGGGAATGGCGGTGCAGCGTCCAGGGCATGACGAGGATGGTCATACCGGCTTCGATTTCAACCACCTCGCCATCCGGTGCCGTCCAGCGATCTTGCGAAATTGCCTGTCTGTTGATCGAAGGTGCCGGCGGATAAAGCCGCAATCCCTCCTCGAAGGCGGCCCTGACATAGGGCATGCGGTCGAGCCATTCGACCGGCTCCGCACCCTCGGCGATCACACGGTCGATCTCGTCTTCCATGCGCTGGCGGAATTCCGGTCGCTGCGAGACGCAATAGAGTGTCCAGGCCAGCGCGCGGGCGGTGGTTTCGTGGCCGGCGCCGATAAAGGTCAGGATGTTGTCCTCGATCTCCTCCTCGGTCAGCCCATCCGGCCCCATGCGCTGCAGGAGCAGGGTGAGAAAGTCCTGCGGCGCGGCATCCGGTGTCTTTTGCAGAATTGCCTGTCGCTTTCGCATGGTTTCCAAGACCATGGCGCGGAATTTTCCGAGCACGCGGGCACCGCCGAAACGGGTGACGCGTGGCACCCAGGACGGGGCGCGCAACAGATCCATCGGATCGACACGGCCCATCACATGCAGAAGCCGATCGACATCGCCCGAGATGTCACCAGACTCCGTGACAACATCACCGGAAAACAGGGTTTCGGAGAGAATGCCGAAGGCCAGTTCCGTCATGTCGACGGAGAGGTCACTGACAGCGCCGGATCGCGCCAGTCTCTCGTATTTGGCCGCATAGAGTTCGGACTGCTCCAACATCTGCGCCGCAAAACCCTTGGCGTGGCGTGGCGCAAAAACGGGTGCCATGGCCTTGCGGCCACGTTTCCAGACGTCGCCTTCGGCCGTCAGCAGACCGTCGCGGAGAATCGGCCGCAGCAGAAGCTGGCGGATCTCGGCCATCTCGTAGTTGGCGACATTGTCGACCAGGATATGACGGATGAGGCCGGGATGGTTGACGATCAGCGTGCGCTGATTGAAGAACTTCGTATCGATATAGGGCAGTGTGTAGGACGGCTCGCCCCACAGTTCCAGCGGATTGCGGAACACGGTGCGGATGATTTCCAGCCGCGAGGGCGGCACGGTTCGCGGTGTTGGTGCCGGCGGCTCGAACAGGGCTCCGTCGAGACATTTGGTAGAGGTGGTCGGGCCGTTCATTGGACTTGCCTTTCCGTCGCTGACTTCAGGCAGCACTGATATAGATCAGACGCGACCTGCTGCAGCCTTTTGTGATGGCCTATCTTTTGCGCGGAACCGCTACGCAGTTCGCAAGACAGGACTTAGAGCAGCGACTTCAGCTCTTCGAGCTTGTCGTTGACCAACCAGCCGTAATAGTTTTCTTCCGGCCATACGGTCGCTCCACCGGCATTTCGACCAGCAAGCGCGCGGGCGCGCTGCAGCGAGTTACCGATGTTGAACAGCGTTGCGGTGACGCCCGGATTGCTTGAGATATCCATCCCGGCGACCTGCTTGTAGTCATCGATCGCCCGGCGCAGGACGGCAGCCATATAGGCCAGCGAAATATCCGGCTCCATGATCGCCTTGTAGACGCCGGCCGCATCGTTCTCGTCGAGCTTCGGATAGCCGGATTTCTGGTGAACCAGATCGGTCATCATCAACGCGGTCAACGGATTGATCTGGCCAAGCCCGAACGTCTGGCCGGCGTAGAAGGGCTGGAAGAACACGGCGCTGAACCGGTTGTTGGGGAACTTGGTGCCCCCCACCGTCTTGCCGCGAAAATCCCGTTCCCAGATTTCCTCTCGGCAGGACCACAATTGATAAGAGTCGCGCTTGTCCTTGCATTCCGCAAATTCGGGGCGGGCGACGAAGCTCGCTATGCTTTCCCCATCATAGGAAAAGCTGAAGCTGCTGCCGGCATAGGACGCGGCCTTCACATAATAGGTCTGGAGACGATCATAGGCATCGACGTTGAAGGTATGTTCGCCGACGATGGCGCCGATCATGTGAATCGGATCGATCCCGTAGGCGGACGCCGTCTTCTTGATCTTGCTGACCAGCGCACGGTCGGATGCCAGGAGGTCCCGGACCTTCTCATACTTTGCATCGAATGACGTCTTGCCAGAATTGGTGCGCCTGACGGATGCGCCGGGGATTGCCGGTTGCTCGACATGACGGTTTCCCGGAGGAACGGTCGACGCTGCACTTGCTTCCGTTGCTATCAGGCTGAACGCCCAGATGACGGCCAAAGTTATTCGTCGCACGTTCTATAGGTCCTCGATGACACGTCAGATGATTCGATCTTGCATGTCGCGTATACCGGGCGCGAAGGCTCGCGGTCGAATCTGACGGCACGCTTGGTTCTAAAGGCAGCACTTATAGACTGTCCTGCCTCACTGTCGAGCCGAAACCTGCTCAATTCGACGTTAACGGGCGGCTTCAACGCCGCCCGTTTCACGTGAATCACAGGATATAGCGGGACAAATCAGCATCGGCCGCGATGTCTCCGACATGCTTCTTAACATAGTCGGAGTCGATCATGACCTGCGAACCGCCCCGGTCCGGCGCGTTGAACGAGATATCGTCCAGCACCCTCTCCATGACAGTCTGGAGGCGACGCGCACCGATATTCTCGACGGAACTGTTGAGCTTGACCGCAACGTCCGCCAGGGCATCGATCGCGTCCTCGGTGAAGTCGAGGTTCAGCTCTTCCGTCTGCATCAGCGCCTTATATTGGCGGATGAGGCTCGCCTCGGTCTCCGTCAGGATGCGGCGGAAGTCTTCCTTGGTCAGGGCCTTCAGCTCGACGCGGATCGGCAGGCGGCCCTGAAGTTCCGGCAACAGATCCGAGGGCTTTGAGACGTGGAAGGCGCCCGAGGCGATGAAGAGGATATGGTCCGTTTTCACGGGTCCGTATTTGGTTGATACGGTCGTCCCTTCCACCAGCGGCAGAAGGTCACGCTGCACGCCTTCGCGGGATACACCGGCGCCAACGCCACCCTCGCGAGCGGCGATCTTGTCGATTTCGTCGAGGAACACGATACCGTCGTTCTCCACCGACCGCACGGCATCGCGCTGGATGACCTCGGTATCGATGAGCTTGTCGGATTCGTCGCGGATAAGGTCCGCATAAGAGGCCTTGACCGTCGTGCGCACCTTCTTGGTGCGGCCGCCCATGGCCTTGCCGAACATTTCCGAGAGATTCAGCACGCCGATATTGGCGCCCGGCATGCCCGGGATCTCGAAGCCCGGCATTCCGCTGCCGGAATCGGCCACTTCGATCTCGATTTCCTTGTCATCGAGTTCGTTGTTGCGCAGCTTCTTGCGGAAGCTGTCGCGCGTGGCCGGAGACGCGGTAGCGCCGACCAGCGCATCCAGAACGCGCTCTTCGGCGCCGGCATGGGCCTTGGCCTCGACCTCGGCGCGCTTCTTGTCGCGCTGCAGGCCAATGCCGATCTCAACGAGATCGCGAATGATCTGCTCGACATCGCGGCCGACATAGCCGACTTCGGTGAATTTGGTCGCTTCAACCTTGATGAATGGCGCGCCCGCCAGTTTGGCGAGACGGCGGGAGATTTCCGTCTTGCCGACACCGGTCGGGCCGATCATCAGGATGTTTTTCGGCATCACTTCGTCGCGCAGGCTCTCGTCGAGCTGCTGGCGCCGCCAGCGGTTGCGCAACGCGATGGCGACCGCGCGCTTGGCCTCATGCTGGCCGATGATGAAGCGATCGAGCTCCGAGACGATCTCGCGCGGAGAAAAATTGGTCATTGTGTCTAAACTCCTGAACATCCGGCTCCCTAGAGGCCGCCGGGATCAAAACCTGTTCTTGTCTCACCGGACGCCCCATCAGGCAGCGTCCAGGCTCTCCAGCACGATATTGCCATTGGTATAGACGCAGATATCAGCCGCGATCTCCAGCGAGCGGCGGGCAATATCTTCAGCCGATTTTTCGCCGTCCATCAGCGCCCGTGCAGCGGCAAGCGCAAAATTGCCGCCCGAGCCGATCGCCATGGCGCCGTGTTCGGGCTCCAGAACGTCGCCATTGCCGGTCACCGCCAGAGTGATGTCCTTGTCGGCCACCAGCATCATGGCTTCGAGATTGCGCAGGTATTTGTCCGTGCGCCAATCCTTGGCAAGTTCCACGGCCGCGCGCATCAGCTGGCCGGGATACTGCTCCAGCTTCTTTTCGAGCCGATCGAGCAAGGTAAAGGCATCTGCCGTGGCGCCGGCAAACCCGGCGATGACTTCACCACCCTTGCCGATGCGCCTGACCTTGCGGGCATTGCCCTTCATCACGGTCTGTCCAAGGCTCACCTGGCCATCACCGGCCATGACGACCTTTCCAGCTTTGCGAATTGTCACAATCGTTGTCATCAAACACCCATGCGCCGGCACATCCGGCCCTCATAATCGCCCTGTCCAGGCACTCGGCACCTATGTAAGCGGCATCAGTCTGATTACAATCCGTTGAAATGACGCCGGTCGATGCCTATGTCGGTCAAGGGCATTTTACGACGCAACTTCTGGATTCTTCAGGCGCCGCCTGTTAATGAGCGGCATCATCGTCGCATCTGGAACCAAGCCATGGCCGAAGCCGCTTCCCTCCGCACCGCCAGCATTTCACGCAAGACCAACGAGACCTCAGTGTCCGTTTCCGTGAATATCGACGGCACGGGCACCTCGAAAATCTCGACCGGTGTCGGCTTCTTCGACCATATGCTGGATCAGCTCAGCCGTCATTCCCTCATCGACATGGATATCGAGGTCAAGGGCGATCTGCATATCGATGACCATCATACCGTGGAAGACACCGGCATTGCGATCGGCCAGGCGATTTCCAAAGCCCTTGGCGACCGCCGGGGGATCACCCGCTATTCATCGATCGACCTCGCCATGGACGAAACCATGACGAAGGCAGCGATCGACGTCTCCGGCCGGCCCTTCCTCGTGTGGAACGTCGCCTTCAGCGCGCCGAAGATCGGCACCTTCGACACGGAACTGGTGCGGGAGTTCTTCCAGGCATTGGCGCAGAATGCAGGCATTACCCTGCATATCCTGAACCATTACGGCGCCAACAACCATCATATCGCCGAGACCTGCTTCAAGGCCGTCGCACGCGCCTTGCGCACGGCCACCGAGATTGATCCGCGGCAGGCCAGCCGTATCCCGTCTACCAAGGGCATGCTGAGCTAGCCAGCAGTACAGGAGCTTACATGCGTGTAGCCATTATCGACTACGGTTCGGGAAACCTGCGCTCGGCCACCAAGGCCTTCGAGCGCGCGGCGCGCGAAGCCGGGATCGACGCGGTGATCCACCTGACGGACAAGGCCGATGCGGTCGCCTCCGCAGATCGCATCGTCCTGCCGGGTGTTGGCGCCTATGCCGATTGCCGCCGCGGGCTGAATGCAGTCGACGGAATGACGGATGCCCTCATCGAAGCGGTAGAGCAAAAAGCAAGGCCCTTCATCGGCATCTGCGTCGGCATGCAGTTGATGTCGTCGCGCGGGCTCGAAAAGACCGTGACGGAAGGCCTTGGCTGGATCAAGGGCGATGTCGTTGAGATGACGCCTGACGATCCCAACCTGAAAATCCCGCAGATCGGCTGGAATACGCTTGATCTCAAGCGCCCACACCCGATCTTCGAGGGTATCAAGACGGGTCCGGATGGGCTGCACGCCTATTTCGTGCATTCCTATCACCTTGCCGCCGAAAACCCTGACGCTGTCATCGCCACCACCAATTACGGTGGCGCGATGACCGCGGTGGTTGGGCGCGCCAACATGGTTGGCACCCAGTTCCATCCGGAAAAGAGCCAGACTCTGGGCCTGAGGTTGATTGCCAACTTCCTGTCCTGGAAGCCATGATCCTTTCAATTTCACACGGATGCCTTATCTCTTCTCTATGAAGCCTTGAGGCGAGGAGCCACGTCATGGCGCCCAAACGGTCCGGTCATATCGTCTATCTGCTGAAGCCCGCGCGCACCGGCATGCGGGCATTTTCCGACGTCAGGCTCTCGGATGGCACCGTCCTCCGGCAGGTGGATCGAGCGGTTCATCTGGCAGCGCTCGCCAAGGCGGCACGGATTCTCAAGAAGAGGCTCGACCCATGATGCATGAGACCTTCTCTGACACGGGCATGAAGATGCGCGGCAACGAAACCAGCGCGGCCGATCTCTCGGAATCCGTGCTGGATTTCTACGTCGAAGGGGATGACGACCTCATCGGGCTGCTCGCCTATGGGCTTTACGAGCGGCAGAAGCGCGACTGGGTGGTGAGCCATAGACGGCGCAATTCCGGCCGCACGCCAAGCCAGGAGGAAATCGCCGCCGTCACCAGCAACTATCTTTCGCAGGACCTGCGGCATACGCTGCGGGAGCGGGCCGCCCATATCCTGACGAGCTATGCGGAAACCTATGTCGAGGCGATCGAGCCGGACATTCGTATCGCCACGCTGAACACCGAGGCGCTGCGGCAGGCCCGGGACCTGGAGGAGAGCGCGAGGCGAGGTTCAAGCTTCTGGCGGCATGTGCGCGTGGCATTTTTTGCGGTGCTGTTTCTGGCGATAGTTTTCGCGGCGGTGGGTGTTGGCGCTATGCTTTTCGGCGCGGATATCGTAGATGCGGTGAAGAGCCTGAGCGGGCGCAGCATTCAAACGTGACGACGACATGATCCTTTTTCCAGCGATAGACCTCAAGGACGGCCAATGTGTTCGGCTGAAGCTCGGGGACATGAACCAGGCGACGGTCTACAATCCCGATCCGGCAGCCCAGGCAAAATCCTTTGAGGACCAGGGCTTCGAGTGGCTGCATGTGGTCGATCTCAACGGCGCCTTCGCCGGATCGAGCGTCAACGGTGATGCCGTTGATGCCATCCTCAAGGCGACGAAGAACCCGGTCCAGCTTGGCGGTGGCATCCGTACGCTCGACCATATCGAGAGCTGGCTGTCGCGCGGCCTGACCCGTGTCATTCTCGGCACCGTGGCTGTGCGCGATCCGGCGCTTGTGATGGAAGCCTGCAAGAAGTTTCCCGGCAAGGTCGCCGTCGGCATCGATGCCAAGGGCGGGAAGGTGGCCGTCGAAGGCTGGGCCGAGGCCTCGGAACTCGGGATTATCGAGCTGGCGAAGAAATTCGAGGGCGCCGGTGTCGCCGCGATCATCTATACGGATATCGATCGGGACGGGATCCTCACCGGCATCAACTGGGCCTCGACGCTGGAACTGGCTGATGCGGTCTCCATCCCGGTCATCGCCTCAGGCGGCCTTGCCTCGATCGACGATATCAAGCGCATGCTGCAGCCGGATGCCCGCAAACTTGAAGGTGCCATTTCCGGCCGCGCACTCTATGATGGCCGCATCGATCCAAAGGAAGCGCTGGATCTCATTCGCGCGGCCCGCAGCGGCCGGAACTAGGACCTTACCATGACCCTCAAGGCCCGTGTCATTCCCTGCCTCGACGTCAAGGACGGTCGTGTCGTCAAGGGCGTCAATTTCGTCGATCTCATTGATGCCGGCGATCCCGTGGCCGCCGCGAAGGCCTATGACGCTGCCGGTGCCGACGAACTCTGCTTTCTCGATATCACCGCCTCGTCCGACAATCGCGATACGATCTTCGATGTCGTGGCCCAGACCGCCGATCATTGCTTCATGCCGCTGACGGTCGGTGGCGGCGTTCGTACGGTCGCGGATATCCGCAAATTGCTTCTCTGCGGGGCCGACAAGGTCTCTATCAATTCCGCAGCGGTGAAGAACCCGGATTTCGTGGCGGAAGCGGCCGACAAATTCGGTGACCAGTGCATCGTGGTGTCGATCGACGCCAAGAAGGTGTCGGCAGCCGGTGAAACCGATCGCTGGGAAATCTTCACCCATGGCGGACGCCAGCCGACCGGCATCGATGCCATCGAATTCGCCGCCAAGGTCGTCGCGCGCGGCGCTGGCGAGCTGCTGGTCACGTCTATGGATCGCGACGGCACCAAGAGCGGCTATGACATTGCGCTGACCCGCACGATTGCCGACAGCGTCCGGGTTCCGGTCGTTGCGTCGGGAGGTGTTGGAAACCTGGACGACATGGTGGCCGGCATTCGGGACGGCCATGCAACCGCCGTTCTCGCGGCATCCATCTTCCATTTCGGCACCTATTCCATCGCCGAGGCCAAGTCTTACATGGCCTCGCACGGCATCGCCATGCGGCTCGACTGAGCCAGTCCGGAACCAACGCCATGTCTGATTTCAGTCTCAAAGATCTTGAGCGCATTGTTGCCACAAGGGCGGCAGCGTCTCCCGAGGAATCCTGGACCGCCAAGCTGGTGGCCGGCGGTCAACCCAAGGCGGCCAAGAAGCTGGGCGAGGAAGCGGTGGAAACTGTGATCGCGGCAATCGCCAATGACCGGGAAAACCTGGTCTATGAGAGCGCCGATCTGCTGTTTCATCTTTTGGTCGTATTGAAAATTGCCGATATACCGTTAGAAACGGTCATGCAGGAGTTACAGCGTCGCACGGGCCAGACAGGCCTCAGTGAAAAGGCCGGCCGAACAACCCCATGATGACGTCAAGCAGGGAAGCAGAGGCGCCGGAAACGCTGGATCATTTTCAGGCCAACGCCTATTCCCCCTATAACTTCTTCACCTCGGACGAATGGGCTCGGTTTCGCGCGGATACGCCGCTTACCCTGACAGCCGATGAAGTCCAGCGGCTGCGCTCTATCGGCGACCCGATCGACCTTACCGAAGTCCGGCGCATCTATCTCTCGCTGTCGCGCCTTTTGTCATCCCATGTGGAATCGTCGCAACTGTTGTTCGAGCAGCGCAACCGCTTCCTCAGCATGTCGGAGGTCACCAAGACACCCTTCGTCATCGGCATTGCCGGATCGGTGGCAGTCGGCAAATCGACCACGGCGCGTATTCTGAAGGAACTGCTCGCTCGCTGGCCGTCCAGCCCCAAGGTGGATCTGGTGACCACCGACGGCTTTCTTTATCCCAACGCTACCCTGATCCGGGAAAACCTGCTCAATCGCAAGGGTTTTCCGGAAAGCTACGATATCGGCGCGCTTCTGCGATTCCTGTCTGCCATTAAGGCGGGTCAGCCGAACGTGAAGGCACCCAGCTATTCGCACCTGACCTATGACGTGCTGCCGAACGAATATCGCATCGTGGATCGTCCCGACATCCTGATCTTCGAGGGCATCAATGTCCTGCAATCGCGCAACCTGCCCGCCGACGGCAAGATCGTGCCGATGGTCTCAGATTTCTTCGACTTCTCGATCTATATCGATGCCGATGAAAGCCAGATCCATCGCTGGTATGTGGAGCGTTTCATGCGTCTCCGGGAGACCGCCTTCCGGGATCCCAGTTCGTATTTCAATCGCTATGCCTCCATCAGCGAAAGCGAAGCGCTGGCCCGCGCAGAAGACCTCTGGGCCAATATCAACCTGAAGAATCTACGGGAAAACATCCTGCCGACACGGCCGCGCGCCGACCTCATCCTGCAGAAGGGTGAGAACCATCTCATTGAAAAGGTTGCGCTCCGCAAACTATAGCATGCATTTCTAAATTAGAAAGCTTGCGATATATCGGGCACTCTCCAATTCAGGGATTGACCCGTCGAAGGGTCAGATTGATCCGGCCTCCCTGGCGCAGAAGCGTCGAGCTTCCCGGATACAGGCGATCCACCCCATGAAATCTGAGCCGGCTCTCCCCGCCCAAAACCAGCACGTCACCGCTTTCCAGGCGGAATGAGCGGGTCGGGTCCTTGCGGTGCAGGCCGCCGACGCGAAACAGGCAGGTATCTCCCAGCGAGATCGAGACGACGGGTGCAGAAAAATCCTGCTCGTCGCGGTCCTGGTGCAGGCCCATCTTGGCATCCTCGCCATAGAAGTTCACAAGACAAGCTTCCGGCGGCTTGCAGTAGTCCGCAACAGCGTCCCAAATCGCGCCGATTTCCGAGGGAATGTCGGGCCAGGGCTTTCCCGTCAGCGGATGGGTGGCCTGATAGCGATAGCCCCGGTCCTTGTCCGTCACCCAGCCGAGAGGGCCGCAATTGGTCATGCGAACGGACATCGGGGCGCCGGTCTTTGGCATCACGGGGACATAGAGCGGCGCCACGGTAACGACGTCCCGCACCTGATCGACCAGCCTTTCCTGCTGCTGGCGATCCAGAAAACCGGGATAAAACCTGAGGCCTTCCGGCAAGGGATTGGTTTTGGCCATATCGGTTTCTGCCTGCCGGTCAGTCGCCGACCGGTCGGCCCCTCATCTTCTTGACCTCGGATCGGCCAGTCTTCTCCTTCAGCCGTCGCTCGATCGAGCCCTTGGTCGGCTTGGTCTTGCGGCGGGGCGGCGGCGGCGGTTTGGCGGCCTCAAGGATCAGTTCCTTCAGCCGCTCCCGGGCATCTTCGCGGTTGCGATCCTGGCTGCGGAAACGGCTTGATTCGATCATCAGCACGCCATCCTTGGACAGGCGCCGGCCGGCGAGCTTCATCGCATTCGCCTTGACCCGCTCGTTGAGCGACGGCGAGTTTGCAAGGTTAAAGAACAGCTGGACCGCGGTGGAGACCTTGTTGACGTTCTGGCCGCCAGGGCCTCCAGCCAACACGAACTGCTCCGTGAGTTCCCAGCCGGCAATCGCTATTCGGTCATTGATGTGAAGCGTTTCGCTGGCCATGGTCTGCTCTCCTGCGGACCATATCCCATATTCAGGCGCCCGGGAAAACCGCCAAGCTCTAAAAACGAAAAGATCCGGCCGCGGGGCCGGATCCTCGATTGCTGTAACTGCTCTTACTCGGCAGCGATGCTGACCGTCGGTGCAGCGTCGCGAACATTGCCATCGACGTGATCTTCGAACTTGGCGAAGTTGGTGATGAACATCGCCACGAGCTTGCGCGCCTGGGCATCATAGGCCTGGCCATCGGCCCAGGTCGAGCGCGGATCGAGGATACGCGCATCGACGCCTTCGACGGAGACCGGCACCGCGAAACCGAAATGCGGATCCGTGCGGAACTGCGCGGTCTTCAACTCGCCATTCAGAGCACCGGCCAGAAGCGCACGGGTCGCCTTGATCGGCATCCGGTGGCCGGTGCCATAGGCACCACCGGTCCAGCCGGTGTTGACCAGCCAGCAGTCAACCTTGTGTCCAGCGATCAGGTCGCGCAACAGCCGGCCATACTCTGCCGGATGGCGCGGCATGAAGGGGGCGCCAAAGCAGGTCGAGAAAGTGGCCTCCGGTTCGGTCACGCCCTTTTCCGTGCCCGCCACCTTGGCGGTGTAGCCGGACAGGAAGTGATACATGGCCTGCTCGGGTGTCAGGCGCGCAATCGGCGGCATGACACCGAAGGCATCCGCCGTCAGCATGATGATCGTCTTGGGGTGGCCGGCAATGCCGGTTTCCGACGCATTCGGGATGAAATGCAGGGGATAGGCGCAGCGCGTGTTCTCGGTCTTGGAGCCATCGTTGAAATCAGGCACGCGGTTTTCGTCGAGAACCACGTTTTCCAGGACGGTGCCGAAACGCTTGGTCGTGGCGAAGATTTCCGGCTCGGCCTCGGCCGATAGCCGAATGGTCTTGGCATAGCAGCCACCTTCGAAATTGAAGATGCCGGCCTCGCCCCAGCCATGCTCATCATCGCCGATCAGCGTGCGGCTCGGATCGGCCGACAGCGTCGTCTTTCCGGTACCGGACAGGCCGAAGAACACGGCGGAATCACCCGACGGGCCGACATTGGCGGAGCAGTGCATCGGCATCACGCCCTTGGCGGGAAGCAGGTAGTTCAGAGCCGTGAACACCGACTTCTTCATCTCGCCGGCATAGGACGTACCGCCGATCAGGACGAGGCCGTTGGTGAAGTCGCAAGCGATGACCGTCTCCGTCCGGCAGCCATGGCGCGCCGGATCGGCCCGGAAGCTCGGGAGGTCGATAATCGTGAGCTTCGGCACGAAATCCTTGAGCGTGGAGCGCTCGGGGCGGATCAGGAGGTTGCGGATGAACAGGGAATGCCAGGCATATTCCGTAACAACCCGAGTCGGCAGGGCATTGTCGGCATCGGCGCCACCCACCAGATCCTGAACGAAGAGGTCCATGCCCGCGGCATGGGCCAGCATGTCCTTGTGCAGCAGACCGAAATGTTCAGGCGTCATGGGCTTGTTGTTGTCCCACCAGACCTGGTCATCGGTATTGCTGTCCCGGACGACGAATTTGTCCTTGGGCGAGCGACCGGTGTGCTGACCGGTTTCGGCGCAGATGGCACCGTCAGCGGTCAATACCGCTTCGCCGCGGCGAATTGTTTCCTCATACAATTCGCTGGGGGTGAGGTTGTAGAAGACACGCGCAGCGTCACCCAAACCAATCCCCGCAATTCCGACGAGCGGATTGTTTACACCAAGCTCCTCCATGGCATCATCCTTTAGCTTTGGGCAGAGCGCCGTTGAATTTCTCTAAAGGCTAGTGATGCTTTTTAGAAAAGGCAAGCGACAAAACGAAAATAGATTAATGATATCAATTATTTAATCGATTTAAATTTCTAAACGCTCTTTTAAATCGGTTTGAAACGCCTCATCTGATGCATTGGCAGGCGTCATGAAAGACGCAAAACAAGGGCTTTCCCCCACGCACCCTTTATCTTTGCCACAATTTGTTCCACCTTTATCCTCATGTACGCGTTGTACCGCCACAACCCGGGCTGGGGATCTGGCTGGGATAAGCGCGATGATGACGGAGACGAACAGCATGCAGACAATCGCCCTCGTGGATGACGACCGCAATATCCTGACCTCGGTTTCCATTGCGCTGGAGGCTGAAGGATACAAGGTCGAAACCTATACCGATGGGGCGTCAGCGCTGGACGGGCTGCTGGCAAGGCCGCCGCAACTGGCGATCTTCGATATCAAGATGCCGCGCATGGACGGCATGGAACTTCTGCGCCGCTTGCGACAGAAGAGTGACCTGCCGGTGATCTTCTTGACCTCCAAGGATGAGGAAATCGACGAATTGTTCGGCCTGAAGATGGGCGCCGATGATTTCATCACCAAGCCATTCTCGCAAAGGCTGCTGGTCGAGCGGGTAAAGGCTATCCTGCGCCGTGCGGCCGGACGGGAAGCGGCAGCGGCGGCAGGCGGAACGGCAAAGACCGCGGGCGAGGTCCAGGCGCGCACTCTGGAGCGCGGCCAGCTTTCGATGGACCAGGAACGCCACACCTGCACCTGGAAGGGCGATCCGGTCACCCTGACCGTCACCGAATTCCTGATCCTGCACTCGCTCGCCCAGCGTCCCGGCGTGGTCAAGAGCCGCGACGCCCTGATGGACGCGGCCTATGACGAGCAGGTCTATGTGGACGACCGGACAATCGACAGCCACATCAAGCGGCTTCGCAAGAAGTTCAAGATGGTCGATACCGACTTCGACATGATTGAAACGCTCTACGGCGTAGGCTACCGGTTCCGCGAGGCGGCATAATCAGGGCCTTGAAATAGCGTCGGCCCGGCGGGCGCCGGCGACCGCGCGACGCTGACGGAGGGCTGCGTCGCGACCAAAGGGTTGACAGTTGGACAAGCAGATCTCGAACAGGCGACTGACAAGGCTCGACGAAGTCGAGGACGAACCTCGTCGCCTGTTGTCGCACTCCTTCACTCTGATCCGGCGGCTGTTTGGCAATGCGCTGTTTTCAAGCCTGACGCGCCGCATCGTCTTCTTCAACCTCGCCGCACTCGTGGTGCTGGTCGCCGGCATCATGTATCTCAACCAGTTTCGCGAAGGGCTGATCGATGCCCGCGTGGAAAGCCTGTTGACCCAAGGTGAAATCATCGCGGCAGCGATCCAGTCCTCGGCCTCCGTCGACACCAATTCCATCACCATCGACCCACAGAAACTGCTTGAACTGCAGGCGGGCCAGAGCATCACGCCGGTTCCCAAGGACGAGGATCTGGAGTTCTCGATCAATCCGGAACAGGTTGCCCCTCTCCTGCGGCGTCTGATCTCACCGACCCGCACCCGAGCGCGGGTCTACGATGCCGATGCCAATCTGCTGCTCGATTCCCGTCACCTCTATTCCCGCGGCCAGGTCCTGCGCTTCGATCTACCGCCGCTGGACGATGATGGCGGCGGCATCACCGACTGGATCGGCCGCATCTTCAACAAGCTTCTGCAACCGGCAAACCTCTCCCTCTACCGAGAGGCGCCTGGCGGCGATGGCTCGATCTACCCAGAGGTGATGAACGCACTTACCGGCGTGCGCGGCGCGGTTGTCCGGGTAACGGACCGGGGCGAACTGATCGTCTCGGTGGCGGTCCCCGTGCAGCGTTCGCGCGCCGTGCTTGGCGTGCTGCTTCTTTCGACGCAAGGCGGCGATATCGACAAGATCGTCCATGCCGAGCGCCTGGCCATCATGCGGGTCTTCGGCGTGGCGACGCTGGTCAACATCGTCGTGTCGCTGCTGTTGTCGTCGACGATTGCCAATCCCTTGCGTCGCCTGTCTGCTGCCGCCATCCGCGTTCGACGCGGCGCGAGAGAGCGTGAGGAGATCCCGGACTTTTCGGCTCGCCAGGACGAAATTGGTAACCTGTCGGTCGCTTTGCGGGAAATGACCACGGCACTTTACGACCGCATCGACGCCATCGAGCAGTTCGCCGCCGATGTGAGCCATGAATTGAAGAACCCGCTGACCTCGCTGCGCAGCGCGGTGGAAACCCTGCCGCTGGCGCGCAATGACGATTCCAAGAAGCGGCTGATGGACATTATCCAGCACGACGTGCGCCGGCTGGATCGCCTGATCAGCGATATTTCCGACGCCTCGCGGCTCGATGCGGAACTGGCACGCACGGATGCCGGGCATGTCGATCTCGAGGTTTTGCTCGCCAATATGGTCGACATCTCCCGGCAGATTCGCAGCACGAAAAAGCCGGTCGAAATCGAATATGTCGTCGACCAGAAGCCTGGCAGCAAAACCAAGTTCTCCGTCAGTGGGCACGACCTGCGCATCGGCCAGATCATCACCAATCTGATCGAGAACGCCCGCTCCTTTGTTCCCGAGAAGGGCGGCCGCATCACGGTACGCCTGTCTCGCGTCAAGGGGCGCTGTGTCGTGCACGTCGAAGACAATGGTCCAGGCATCCAGGCGGAGAATATCGACCGGATCTTCGAGCGCTTCTATACCGATCGCCCGGAAGGCGAAGGCTTTGGCCAGAATTCGGGCCTCGGCCTATCGATCAGTCGGCAGATCGCCGAGGCCCATGGCGGCACGCTGTTTGCGGAAAACATCATCGATCCCGATGGCGGCGCAATTCTCGGGGCGCGCTTCGTTCTGTCGCTGCCGGTCGAGCAGGGTGCATGACCGGCGCGGTTCACGCCACCGCCATCGTGGTGGGCACGACCGGCCTGCTGCTTGTGGGTCCGTCCGGATCCGGCAAATCAAGGCTGGCGCTGGCGCTGATCAGTGATGCCCGCGCGCACGGCCAGTTCAGCGCACTGGTGGCCGATGACCGGGTGTTCCTTGCGCGTCATGGAGATGTGGTCGTGGCGCGTCGGCCCGCCAGCATCGCCGGCCTGATCGAGATCCGCGGCAGTGGCATCGGCAAGGTGCAAAGCATTGACAAAGCCGTGATGCATTGGGCGATCCTTCCGGTTCGGGTCGAGGAGGCCGAGCGCCTGCCACCGGAGGATGAAATCTATGAATTTGGAAGCGATTTTGGCCTTCCGGCCATTCGGCTGCAACACGATCTGCATGCACCTTTTTCGGTATTTCAGGCGCTTCTGGCGGCAAGATCGGCTATAGCGCGGTAAAAATGGCGAGATTTTAACTTGCACTTGAGATTTTCATAGCCAAGATGATCGCCCACCGATGGACGATTTTTCCGCATTGCGATATGTGCCATCTGTTTGGTGTCCAAGGGGGCGGTAAAGAATGATCGGACTTGTGCTTGTCACTCATGGCAAGCTGGCTGAAGAGTTTCATCACGCTGTGGAACATGTCGTCGGACCACAGAAATTCGTGGAAACTGTCTCGATTGGTCCCGAAGATGACATGGATCAGCGGCGCCAGGATATACTCGATGCGGTCATGCGTGCCGATGACGGTCATGGCGTGATCATATTGACCGATATGTTCGGCGGCACGCCGTCGAATCTCGCGATCTCCGTGATGAACAGTGGCCGTATCGAGGTGATCGCCGGGGTGAACCTGCCGATGCTGATCAAGCTTGCCGGCGTGCGCGGCGAAAACAACATGGAAAAGGCCTTGATCGACGCATCCGAGGCCGGCCGCAAATACATCAATGTCGCCAGCCGCGTCTTGAGCGGCAAGTAATTCCAGGACCCACCCTCATGTCGTCGCTGACCAGGCTTCTGCTCATCACCAACAAGCGCGGCCTGCATGCCCGTGCCTCCGCCAAATTCGTGCAGACCGTGGAGGCATTCGACGCCCAGATCACGGTTTCCAAGGACGGTACCACCGTCGGCGGCACATCGATCATGGGTTTGATGATGCTGGCGGCGAGCCCCGGCTGCAGCATCGAAGTCTCCGCCTCAGGCGCTCAGGCCACTGAGGCACTCCAGGCCCTGGAGCGGCTGATCGAGAATAAGTTCGGCGAAGAGATGTAACTCGGTATTTACCACCATATAAAGACATAAAGACTTCTTTATATCCAGGTTGCCAGATCGCTCGAAGACTGATACATGGCAGGGCGGAAATCCGCCATTGAAGGCGGATGCGGTTGGGCCATTCCTGTTCCGTGCCTCAAGACACCGGAACCGGCGCCCTTAAGCTAGCCTGGAGATAGCTATGAGCACTGAGAAGGACTACGTCGTCGCGGATATCGGCCTTGCCGATTTCGGACGCAAGGAAATCACGATTGCCGAAACCGAAATGCCGGGCCTGATGGCATGCCGCGCCGAATTTGGCGAATCCAAGCCGTTGAAGGGTGCGCGCATCACCGGTTCGCTGCACATGACCATCCAGACGGCCGTGCTGATCGAGACCCTGGCGGCTCTCGGCGCGGAAATCCGTTGGGCGTCCTGCAACATCTTCTCCACCCAGGACCATGCCGCCGCTGCCATCGCAGCCTCCGGCATCCCGGTCTTCGCCGTCAAGGGCGAGTCGCTCGAAGACTACTGGGTCTATACGGACAAGATCTTCCAGTGGGCCGATGGCGGCCTCTCCAACATGATCCTGGATGACGGTGGCGATGCCACCATGTACATCCTGCTCGGCGCCCGCGCCGAAGCCGGCGAGAACGTGCTGTCGAACCCCGGTTCGGAAGAAGAAGAAATCCTGTTCGCCCAGATCAAGAAGCGCCTGGCCGCCTCCCCCGGCTGGTTCACCAAACAGCGCGACGCCATCAAGGGCGTGACCGAAGAAACCACCACGGGCGTTCACCGCCTGTACGAACTGTCGAAGAAGGGCCTGCTGCCCTTCCCGGCGATCAACGTCAACGACAGCGTCACCAAGTCGAAATTCGACAACAAGTATGGCTGCAAGGAATCGCTGGTTGACGGCATCCGTCGCGGCACCGACGTCATGATGGCCGGCAAGGTCGCCGTGGTGTGCGGCTATGGCGATGTGGGCAAGGGTTCGGCGGCTTCGCTGCAGGGCGCCGGCGCCCGCGTGAAGGTCACGGAAATCGACCCGATCTGCGCGCTGCAGGCTGCCATGGACGGCTTTGAAGTCGTCACGCTGGAAGACGTCGTCTCCACCGCCGACATCTTCATCACCACGACGGGCAACAAGGACGTCATCCGCATCGAGCACATGCGTGCGATGAAGGACATGGCGATCGTCGGTAATATCGGCCACTTCGACAACGAGATCCAGGTCGCGTCGCTGCGCAATCTCAAGTGGGAAAACGTCAAGCCGCAGGTGGACCTGATCCACTTCCCCGCCGGCAACCGCATGATCCTGCTCTCGGAAGGCCGTCTGCTGAACCTCGGCAATGCCACGGGCCATCCGTCCTTCGTGATGTCGGCCTCGTTCACCAACCAGGTTCTGGCGCAGATCGAGCTCTACACCAAGCCCGGCCAGTATGAGAACAAGGTCTACATCCTGCCGAAGCACCTCGATGAAAAGGTCGCTCGCCTGCACCTCGCAAAGCTCGGCGTGAAGCTGACCGAACTGTCGGACGAGCAGGCCGCCTATATCGGCGTGACCCAGTCTGGTCCGTTCAAGTCCGACCACTACCGCTATTAATATCCTGTAGACAACATACCAAATCTGGTAGCCGCGATCTTGACAAAGATCGCGGCTTCTTTTTTGCCCGCTGCCCTTCCAGAGGATTCCCTTAGGCAGTATTGTTTTAGGACTTGATTCGCCGCGTAGGCTTGGCCTTACGCAGCGGAAGGGGATGTCTTGTCGACAAATGCGGCACATATGGCGGAGACAGACCGAAAATGTCGGTATCAAAAAATAGCCTGAGCCCGCGTAACAGCGTGGCGCAGGACCATGCGTCCATAGAGGCGCCGGTGACGGAAGAACGGGGTCCGTGCACCGAGACGAATTTCTCGCGCGCGGGCACAAATCGGCGGGATTTGGGCCAGCCGGATTCGGGCATGTCTCGATTCTGGCGTTGGTCGATGACGGCCACCGCTCTGACAGCGATGCCCGGTGCGGCAGCGGCCCAGAGCGCGCAGGCTGCGCGACTTTTCACGACGGGCGAGATGGCCGGCTACTCGTTGGTGCTCGGGGTTCTCTCGGCAGCGCTGGTCTCGGCGGTATGGCTGGTGCGACAGCGCGGCGCCATGGCGGCCGAAACCAAGGAAATGCGCGGTGCGCTTTCCGATGCCCGGCAGAGCATTTCCCGCTACCAGGCGTTGATCGCTGACAAAAGCCGACGCATCGTCATATGGGACGGCCAGAATGGGCGCCCGGAATTCCTGGGACAATTACCGCCGGAAACCGGCGCTCCCCAGTCGGACGCAGAGTTTCTGGCACTTGGTCGCTGGCTGAAGCCGAATTCGGCCATGGCGCTTGAAAAGGCCCTGGATGAGCTGAAGTCGCAGGCATGCAGCTTCGATCTCGTGATCGAAACCCAGCGCGACGAAGTGCTTGAGGTGCAGGGTCGTGTTTCGGGCGGTCGTGCCTTTGCGCGGTTTGTCGCGCTCAATAATCTTCGCGCCGAACTGGCCGAGCTGAAAATCGAGAAGGCCCGCCTTGCCGCGTCGATCGCGACCTTCGAGAGCCTGCTCGACGCCATTGAACAGCCGGTCTGGCGCCGCGATGGCGAAGGTCGTCTGGAATGGGTCAACCACGCCTATAGCGCCGCTGTCGAAGCCGCCTCGCCCGAGCAGGCCGTGCGGGAAAGCCGCGAAATTCTGCAGACCGTGACCCGCGAAAAAATCAAAGCCGTCCGGACGCTGGAATCTCCTTATCAGGACCGGGTGTCAACCGTCGTTCACGGCAATCGCAGCTTCTTTGATGTGGTGGATGCCCGAAGCGCTGCCGGTTCGGCCGGTATTGCCATTGATGTCAGCCAGGCCGAAGCCTTGCGCGAGGAACTGGATCGCACGCTGAAAAGCCATGCCGACACGCTGGATCACCTGGCGACCCCCGTCGCCATCTTCGATGGCAACAGGCGGCTGCAGTTCTACAACCAGGCCTTCCAGCAATTGTGGAGCCTGGATCAGGCCTTCCTCGATCAGCGGCCTGACAATGCGGAACTCCTGGACCGGCTACGTTCTGCCAACAAGCTTCCCGAACAGCTGAGCTGGAAGACCTGGAAGGAAAATGCCCTTTCGGTCTATCGCGCCATCGATACGCAGACGGATATCTGGCACCTTCCCAATGGCCAGACCCTCCGTGTGATCGCCTCGGCGCATCCGCAAGGCGGCGCGACATGGGTCTTCGAGAACCTGACGGAACAGGTCGAGCTGGAAACACGCTACAACACGCTGCTGCGCGTGCAGGGCGAAACGATCGACCACCTCTCCGAAGGCGTGGCCGTCTTTGGTCCCGACGGTCGCATTCGCCTGTCAAACCCTGCCTTCCGGGCGCTCTGGGGCATCACCGAGAAAGAAGCTGCGGCCGGTACCCATATTCGCGCGATCGAGGACGCCTGCCTGCCGTCTTATGATCGGGCCGATGGCTGGAAGGCCTTCAGCCAGATGATCACCAGCTTTGAGGACGAACGCCCCTCGCGTCAGGGCACGCTGGAGCTGATGTCCGGTCTCGTGCTGGATTACGCGGTCATTCCGCTCTCCAACGCCCAGACCATGCTGACCTTCGTCAACATGACCGACAGTGTGCGCGCTGAACGGGCACTGACGGAGAAGAATGCGGCGCTGCGCAAGGCCGACGAACTCAAGAACGATTTCGTCCAGCACGTCTCCTACGAGCTGCGGTCGCCGCTGACCAACATTATCGGCTTCACCGATCTCCTGAAGGCGCAGGCTGTTGGACCGCTCAACATCCGCCAGGCGGAATACATCGATCACATCTCCACCTCCTCATCGGTGCTGCTGACGATCGTCAACGACATCCTCGATCTCGCGACCGTCGATGCCGGCATCATGCAGCTGAACTACGCGGAAATCGATCTCAGCGACCTGCTTGACGATGTCTCGATGCAGATGACGGATCGTCTGCAGGAGAGCAATGTGACGCTGGAGATTGTCGCTCCGCCAAGCCTCGGCCACATCATCGCCGACCAGCAGCGCTTGAAGCAGGTGCTGATCAAGCTCCTGACCAATGCCGTGAACTTCTCGTCGGAAGGAACGGCCGTGGTGCTGAAATGCTGGCGCGAGGACGAGGATTTTGTCTTCACCGTCACCGACAGCGGCTGCGGCATATCCGAGGAGATGCTGGCGACCGTGTTCCAGCGTTTCTCCGCCAATGGCAAGGGCGGCAAACGCAGCGGAGCAGGACTTGGCCTTTCCATCGTCGAGAGCTTCGTCAACCTGCACAATGGCAGCGTTTCGATCGAAAGCACGCCAGGACAGGGCACGCGGGTTCTGTGCCGCATTCCGACCGCGTCCGAGGCGCAGCAATCCGTGGCCGCTGAATGAGCCTGGACTCATCGTCCATTGAGCTTGAGCTTGCCGATGAAGGCGCGACGGCGAGGCTGGGGGAAGACCTGGCCTTGGCCCTGTCAGCCGGCGATTGCCTGGCGCTGCATGGCGATCTCGGTGCGGGCAAGTCCACCTTGGCCCGCGCCTTCCTGCGCGCGATGGCCGATGACGACGACCTGGAAGTGCCGAGCCCCACCTTCACGCTGGTGCAATCCTATGCGCTGCGCCTGCCCGTGGCGCATTTCGATCTCTATCGCCTCGGTGATGCGTCGGAAATGGCCGAACTCGGCCTGGATGACGCGTTGGAAAACGGCATTGCATTGATCGAATGGCCGGAGCGGGCGCTGGACGATCTGCCAGGGAATAGGATTTCACTGACATTCGCCTTTACGGGTGCCGGCAGGCGCGTGCGCATCAGCGGTCCGCAACAGAAACTTCAACGCATCCAGCGTGTCCTCGACATCAGGCACTTTCTGGCGGACCACGGATATGGCGAGGCCCGGCGCCGGCATTTGACAGGGGATGCCTCAAGCCGCGCCTATGAATATATCTATCCCGCCGACGGCGACCGCCTGATCCTGATGGATGCACCGGCGCGACCACCGGGACCCATCATCGCTGACGGAAAGACCTATCCGCAACTGGTGCATCTGGCGGAGAATGTCGAGCCCTTCATCGCCATTGCCGGCCTGTTGAAGGCCCATGGTTTTGCCGCGCCGGATATCATTGCCGAACAAGCCGATATCGGCCTGCTCCTGATCGAAGACCTGGGAAGCGAGTTGATCGTGACATCAGCTGGCCAGCCTATCGAGGAGCGCTACCGCGCCAGCATCGCCTGCCTTGCCGAGTTACATGGCCAACGGTTCGAGCGCGACGTCGACGCCGGCGGTGGAAGACGTCACCATATCGCGGATTTCGACCGCGTGGCGATCAAGACGGAAGTCTCGCTGCTGCTGGACTGGTACCTTCCCTCTCAGCGCGGCGCGGCTGCGAGCGACGCTGAACGGGCAGACTACAACACGGTCTGGGACGGCTTGATCGATGCGCTCGAAGCCTCTGAAAAAACCCTGTTGCTCCGAGATTTTCATTCGCCCAACATCATATGGCGACCGCAGCACGAGGGACTTGCGCGGATCGGCCTCATCGACTTCCAGGACGCCATGATCGGTCCTTCGGCCTATGATCTCGCGTCCATCGTCCAGGATGCGCGGGTCGATATACCGGACGATTTGGCGCACAAGTTGATGGACGATTATCTGAGCTTGCGGCGCCGCGATCCCGGTTTCGATGAACAGAACTTTCTTCGCGCCTGGTCGATCATGGCCGCCCAGCGGGCCTGCAAGCTCACGGGCATCTGGGTGCGGCTTGCCAAACGGGATGGCAAGCCCGGATATATGAAACACATGCCGCGCACCCTGCGATATCTCAGCACCGCCTTACGGCACGAGGCGCTTTTGCCCTTGCGGGAATGGTGCGCAAAGGTTGGAATCGGCGCCACCGAATCAGTCAGCTCAAGGCCATGACCATTACAGAAGCCATGGTGCTCGCCGCGGGCCTCGGCACGCGCATGCGCCCGATCACCGAAACGATCCCTAAGCCCCTGGTGAAGATCGGCGGCAAGCCGCTGATCGACTATGCCTTGGATATTCTCGCCGAGGCCGGGGTGCGCAAGGCCGTGGTGAACGTCCACCACCTCGCCGACCAGATGGAGGCCCATCTGGCTCGCTATGACGGATTGGACATCGTCGTATCCGACGAACGCGAGACGCTGATGAACTCCGGCGGCGGCCTGGCCAAGGGGCTGAAGCTGCTGGGGCGTGGCCCCGTCTATGTCATGAATGCCGACCTGTTCTGGGTGGGTGACAAGCCGGGTGCGGAGGCAAACCTGCCGCGGCTGGCGCGCTTCTTCGATCCTGCCCGCATGGACATGGCCCTGCTCTGCGCCCGGCCGGACCAGACGACTGGCCATGGTGAGAAGAACGATTTCAATCTTGGTTCCGACGGACGACTGGCGCGATACCGCGACGGCGATCCGGAACCGGTGATCTATGCAGGCGCGATCGTGCTGCATTCGGCCCTGCTTGATGACGCGCCAGCGGATGCCTTCAACCTGAATATCTATTTCGACAGGGCGATCGCGGCAGGGCGTCTTTACGGATTGCCGCTTGAAGGCCACTGGCTGACTGTGGGCACGCCGGACGCCATCGCGCCTGCCGAGGCCGTGGTCAGCCGGTTGGCGCGGCCATGACCCCATCGGGAGACAGAGGAACGTCGCCGCGCGTCCTCACCATTCCGCCGAGCCTGCCTTTCCTGCGCGTGCTGGCGCAATCCCTGCTCGACGGGCGCCTCACCCCTGACTACCGATATGATCCGGCCGATCCGCTTTCGCTTGCCAAAGTCACCATCCTGGTCCCGACCCGCCGCTCGGCCCGCGTGCTGCGCGCGGAATTCGCGGACCTGCTTGGCGGACGATCTGCGATCCTGCCGATCATCAAACCCCTCGGGGAAACCGACGACGATGTCGATTTCTTCGAGGCCGATGTGCCTGAAATGCTGGATCTCGCGCCGCCGGTCAGCAATATCGTCAGGCTTCTCGAACTGGCCCGGCTGATTCTGGCCTGGCGCAACAAGCTGCCAGAGATCGTGCGCAGCATTCACAGCGATTCGCCGCTGGTGGCACCGGCAAGCCCGGCAGATGCGATCTGGCTCGCACGCGCATTGATCGAGCTGATCGACGCGGTCGAGACGGAGGAACGGGATTGGGCCGATCTCGACAAGCTGGACGCGCGGGATTTTGCCTCCTGGTGGCAACTCACGCTGGAATTCCTGCGGATCGCCAATGCCTTCTGGCCCGAGCGCCTGAAGGAGCTGAACCGGTCGTCGCCGTCACGCCACAGAAATGCGGCGCTTGGCGCCGAAACGCGACGGCTCGCCAGCCGCGAAACGGATCATCCTGTCATCGTTGCAGGTTCCACAGGTTCAATTCCGGCAGCGGCCGATCTCATTTCGACCATCGCCCGCCATCCCCAGGGGGTGGTCGTTCTTCCCGGCCTTGATCTGTCCATGCCCGAGCAGGACTGGGGTCTTGTCGATCCGGAACCCCTTGCCGACCGGCTGCTGGATCCGTCGACACGGTCCCATCCGCAATATGGAATGAGCCGGCTGCTCAAGAAACTCGGCCTTGGCCGGCAGGATATTGCCGCGCTGGGTGACGAAGATGGTGCCCTGGCGGATCGGGCTGCAATTCTCTCGCGCGCCATGGCACCGGCAGAGGCCACCCATGGCTGGACGGGGTGGCGCGAGGGGTTCGGCGACCCGCGTTTCCATGCCGCGTTCGCGGATGTCAGCCTGATTGAGGCGGCGAATGAGCGGGAGGAAGCAACCGCCATCGCGATTGCCCTGCGACTGGCACTGGAGGAGGAGCCCGGTGAAAACGGTGAGAGCCGCGCGGCTCTGATCACCCCCGACCGTGCGCTTGCGCGGCGTGTCGCAGCCGAGCTTGCCCGCTTCGGCATAACAGCCGACGATTCGGCCGGCACGCCCTTCAACGCAACGCCACAAGGCACGCTTCTCAAGCTTCTCCTTGAAGCGAGCTTGCGTCCAGGTGATCCCGTGGCGATCGTGTCGCTGCTCAAGCACCCGCTTTGCCGGTTCGGCATGGAGGCGGAACCCTATTTCCAGTCGGTCCAGGCGCTTGAAATCCTCTGCCTGCGCGGCGGTGTGGCAAGCGTGGATATTGCCGAGCTGAGACCGCTGCTGGAGCATCGCGTGACGGCGGATGCGCAGGACCGGCATCCTCCCCAGTGGCGTCTCAATCTTGGCGCGCAGGCCTATCCAGCCGCGGCAGCCCTGGCCGACCGGATCGCAGCCGCCATTGAACCCTTGGCCGGCAGCCTGCTGCATCAGCAACCGGAGGGCAGGTTTCGCCAGTCCCTGCCCTTGCGGGTTTGGGCAGAACGCACGGGACGGGTGATCGAGGCGATCTGCGGCGATGAAAAAGGCAATCTCGCCGAACTCTGGGGGAATGAGGCAGGCGAAACGCTCGCCGGCCTGCTCACCGAAATCATCGCGACCGATGGCGATATCGAGGCATCAGGTGGACAATTCGTCGATATCATGGATGCGCTGATGGCGGGATCGGCGGTCAAGCCGAAGGCGCTGCGCCATCCCCGAGTCTTCATCTTCGGTACGCTGGAGGCGCGGCTGCAGCATGTCGACACCATTATTCTGGGCGGCCTGAACGAGGGGTCCTGGCCCGGACAGACGGCCAACAACCCCTTCCTGTCGCGGATCATGAAGACCGAAATCGGTCTGGAGCCGCCGGAGCGGCGCATCGGTCAGCAGGCCCATGACTTTGCCATGGCAAACGGTACGCGCCGGCTGATCTATTCCCGCGCGTTGCGTCAGGGAGGAGCGCCGACAGTGGCTTCCCGCTGGCTGCAGCGGCTTCTGGCACTGGGCGGCACCGAGTTTGCAAATGCCCTGAGGAACCGCGGCGATCGCTACCGGCATTTCGCCGAGCAACTGGACCAGGCGGAAAGCCAGAAGCCGGCGCAGCGACCGGAACCTCGGCCGCCGGTGCATCTACAGCCCAAGAGCTATTCCTTCAGCGAGGTCGGTCGTCTGCGCCGCGACCCCTATTCGATCTATGCGCGGCGCATCTTGCGGCTTGATCCGGTCGATCCCTTCAATCGGGATCCCGGCACCGCCGAACGCGGTACTCTCTATCACCGTATCGTCGAACGCTTCGTGCGCGAGGGTCATCCTCCGGATGCTCCGCAAGCCGCCGCGATCATGAACGCCATCGCCAACGGGTTGTTTGATGAAGAGGGCTTGCCGCCGCATATCGACGTGGTGTGGCGTCTGCGCTTTGCCGAGGTTGGCCGCGCATTCCTGGCCTGGGAGAAGGCCAGGCGGCAGACGATCATCCGCTCGCTGACAGAGGTGCCGGCGGGTCTCGATATCGCCGAGGCGGGCATTCGCCTGACCGGCATCGCCGACCGGATCGATATCAAGGCAGCAGGCTATGCCGACGTGATCGACTACAAGACCGGTTCGAACCCCAGCGTGTCCCAGGCCCGAAGCCTGCTGGACCCGCAGCTGGCGCTGGAGGCTGCGGCGCTGAGGGGCGGCGCATTCCGTGGCGCCGGCTCGCTTGCTCCGGAAAACCTTGTTTATGTGCGCTTGCGGCCAGGCGGCCGGTTCAAGGCGGAAACCGTCAACAACGAGTTTTCCGAACGCGCCAAGGTGCAGAAGTCAGCCGTGGATCTTGCTGTGGAGTCGATCGATCAACTGACGAAGCTCGTGCGCTTGCTGCAATCCGGCGAGAAGGGGTTCGTGTCGCGGCTGATACCGGCCATGCAGAACGATTTCAGCGGGGAATATGACCATCTGGCCCGGGTGGCGGAATGGTCGACCGCCGAGGCAGGGGAGACGCCCGGGGATGAGTGAGGCAGATCTTCCGCAAAGCCAGGATCCGGTCGCCTGGATCGACTGGACCAGCTCGCAGCAGGCGCTGGCGTCGGATCCGCAGCGCTCAGCCTGGGTTTCGGCCAATGCCGGTTCGGGCAAGACGCATGTGTTGACGCAGCGGGTGATCCGCCTGCTTCTCTCGGGCGCGCGGCCGTCCTCTATCCTGTGCCTCACCTATACCAAGGCGGCGGCCTCGGAAATGTCGAACCGCGTGTTTGCCCGGCTGGCCGAATGGGCCGTGCTGCCGGACAAGGAGCTTTCAGACCGGATCGCCGCTATCGATGGCAAGCAGCCGAGCCGCGTGACGCTGACGGAGGCGCGGCGACTGTTTGCCAAGGCGCTGGAAACGCCGGGCGGCCTGAAAATTCAGACCATCCACGCCTTTTGCGAGGCGTTGCTCCACCAGTTTCCGCTGGAAGCCAATGTTGCCGGTCACTTCTCGGTGCTCGACGACCGGGCAGCAGCCACCATGCTGGCAGATGCGCGCCGGGCGCTGCTGACGGCAACGTCAGCCGAAAAGGACAGTAGCCTCGCCGATGCCTTCAGCGAAGTGTTGAACCTCGCCGACGAATGGGGCCTGGACAAGCTACTGAATGAGATCATCTCCAGCCGGCGCGCCGTGCGTGACTTTACCGCTGCGGCAGCCAATGCAGGTGGCACCGACATAGCGCTTCGCCGTGCGCTCGGCGTCGAGCCGGAGGATAGCGAGGCGGCCCTGCTTGAACGCTTCTGGCCGCTGCCGGGGCTGACGGGCGCCGCGCTGACAAGCTATATCGAGGTCGCCAGGGCCAAGGGCGGCGTTCAGGCCCAGGCCATAGCCGAGGATCTCGCAGCGGCGGCCCAGGCAACGGACGCGCTGGAACGGTTACGGCTGATCGAGAGCGCCTTCCTCACCGCAAGCGACAAGCCCAAGGCCGACAAGACCTTCTGCACGGCCGCCATGCTGAAGCTGGCGCCTGAGCTGCCCGAGGCCATCGCTGCGGCACGCGATCACGTTGTCGCCTGCCGCGATCGCCTGCGGGTCTTCCAGATGTACCGGGCAAGCAGCGCCGCTCTCGTGCTGGCCGAACGGCTGGACCAGGATTACGAGGATCTGAAGAAAGTCCGCAGCCAGCTGGATTTTGAGGATTTGATTGCCCGTACCGCCGATCTCCTGACGAAAAGCGCCGTCGGTCCCTGGATCCACTACAAGCTCGACCAGGGCATCGACCACATCCTGGTTGATGAGGCGCAGGATACCAGCCCGATCCAGTGGACCGTCATTCGCTCGCTCAGGGATGATTTCTTCAGCGGCGAAGGCGCGAAGACGCGGCTCAGGACCTTCTTTGCGGTGGGCGACGAAAAGCAGTCGATCTATTCGTTCCAGGGTGCGCGGCCGGAGCGCTTCTCGCTGGAGGGAGCCGATACGAGGCGGGAAGTGGAGCAAGGCGGGCAGAAATTCAGCTCCGTCCGGCTGCCACTATCGTTTCGCTCCACCGCAGCCGTTCTCAGCGCCGTGGATCAGGTCTTCTCGGTCGATGAGAATGCCCGCGGCCTTAGCGCGACCCGCGACGCCGTTGTGCATATGTCGAGCCGAACGGGTCATCCCGGCAGTGTCGATCTGTGGGATATGGTGGTGCCGCCTGTGGTGGAGGCCTCGGAGGACTGGACGGCGCCTTTCGATTCGACGCCGGAAAGTGCACCATCGGCCGTGCTGGCCCGCCGCATCGCCCATGTGATTTCAGGCATGATCGGTCGGGACACGATCATCGAAAAGGGCATGGAGCGGCCCATTGAGGCAGGCGATATCCTTGTCCTGGTGCGCAAGCGCGGTGCTTTCGTTACAGCCCTCACCCGTGAACTCAAGCGTCGCGGTGATGTACCGGTAGCCGGAGCCGACCGCCTGCGCCTCAACGGCCATATCGCTGTCCAGGATCTCCTGGCGCTTGGACGGTTCGCACTGATGCCGGGGGATGATCTTTCACTCGCCTCGCTTCTGAAAAGCCCGCTGTTCGATCTGACGGAAGCGGATGTGTTCGAAGCCTCTGCCGGCCGGGACGCCGGCAAAAGCGTCTGGCACGTGATCCAGGCGCTCGCTGAGGGAGGCATTGCCAAGTGGCAGGCCGTGGTCGAGCGGCTAAAGGTCATGATTGCGCTCTCGCAGCGCCTCTCGGTGCATGATTTCTACGCCCATGTGCTGGCGGGACATGGCGGGCGCCGCGCCTTCCTTGCCCGGCTCGGCAGCGAGGTCAGCGATATTCTCGATGAATTCCTGAGCTACGCCCTTGCCACGGAAACATCAGGCCTGCCGGCCTTGCAGGCCTTCGTGTCGGGCCTGGAACTTGAGACCCCCGAGGTCAAGCGGGAGCAGGACAAGTCCCGCAACGAGGTGCGCATCATGACGGTGCACGCCTCCAAAGGCCTGGAAGCACCTATCGTCTTCGTCGTCGACGGCGGCTCGGCTGCCTTCAACTCAAGCCATCTCGCCCGGTTTCGCATGATGGAGACGCCGGGCAGCCGGCTGCCTGTTCCCGTCTGGATACCCACGGGAGAAGTCGGCAATTCACTCACCCAGGCGGATGGTGAGCGCAACAAGGCGCTGGCCGAGGAGGAGTATCGGCGGCTGCTCTACGTGGCGATGACACGCGCTGCCGACAAGCTTGTCGTCTGCGGCTACCGGGGCGTGCGGGTGAATACCGGCATATGGCACGAGATGGTCGCGTCTACCCTCGGTCTCGACGAATCCCGTTGCGAGAAGCGGCATTTCGACGGGCCTGACGGTGGATGGGAAGGGCTGAGTTGGCGGCTGCCGGCATCGCATTTGCGCTTCCCCCGGCGTGAGGAGCAAAGCCGTGAGAGCATAGACGAACGCCTGCCGGATGCGCTTCGCCTTCCGCTGCCACCCTCCCCGCCCCTGCCCCGACCTTTGAGCCCATCCGGCATCGGGATTGCCCTGGACGAAGAAGCGGCAGACGCGCCGCTTGTGTCGCCACTGTTCGGAGCCAAGGAGAGTGCGGGCATCGCCTTGCAGAGGGGGCGCCTGGTGCATCGCATGCTGCAGATCCTGCCCGGCTTTGCTGAAGAGGAACGGGCAGCGGCGGCCGAGCGGTTCAGCGAGCGTGCCGCGCGCTTCTGGCCGGCGGGCGAGCGGGCGAAACTGGTCGCCTCTGTCATGGCGATCCTGCAGCATCCCGCCTTGAGGCAGGCGTTTTCCGCCCATGGGCAGGCTGAGGTCTCCGTCATGGGAACAATTGCCGTGCGAGGGGTACCGCGGGCCGTTTCAGGTCGCATCGACAGGATGGTGGTGACCGATGACGCCGTGCTGCTCCTGGACTACAAGACCAACCGGCATGCGCCCTCTGCCGTCCCTGACGCTCCTTTTTCCCATCGCGCGCAATTGGCGATCTATTCGGAAATCCTCAAGCCTCTCTATCCGGACAAGAGGATCGGCTGCCTGCTTGTTTACACAGAGGCGGCGCGTGTGCTGGAACTGAATGAGGACGACGTGGTGCAGACGCTTGCCCAGCTCAACGGCATGTGAAATAGCGCTTATTGAAATGCCGGCGAAAAGCATCACATATAGGACAACGCAAAGATCCGTTAGGAGCAGCCAATGGCTACCGTAAAAGTCGACAATGCCAATTTTCAATCCGAAGTGCTCGAATCCGCAGAACCCGTTGTCGTGGATTTCTGGGCGGAATGGTGCGGTCCGTGCAAGATGATCGCCCCGAGCCTTGAAGAGCTTTCGAATGAATTCGCCGGCAAGGTCAAGGTCGCGAAGCTCAACATCGACGAGAACCCGGAACTGGCCGCTCAGTTCGGCGTCCGCTCGATCCCGACGCTCGCCATGTTCAAGGGCGGCCAGGTTGCTGACATCAAGGTCGGTGCAGCACCGAAGACGGCTTTGACGAGCTGGATTTCCAGCGCTTCCGCGTGATCGGTCGGATCAACGTCAGATAAGGCAGATCAAAGCCCGGTTTCGCCGGGCTTTTTTCATTTTGGCGGGGTGCCATTGTCCGCAAGTGCATTACCGGCGAGGTAAAGCGATCCTCCAATCATGATGCGGGGCGCAGGCTCGCTCGGATCCAGACGCTCAGAGATCAAGGCAAGCGCCTCGTTGATACTGGATACCGGTTCAGCGACCAGCCCGGCATCATAGGCTGCATTGGCCAGCACAACGGGATCGAGCGCAGCATCGGTACCGCGGATCGCGACAGTGAAAACATGCACGACAATACCGGCGAAGGGCTTGAAATAGCCGATCGGGTCCTTGGTGTTCAGCATGCCGATGATCAGATAGAGCGGACGCGACTGGCGCTCCTCAAAGCCAACCATGGCTTCCGCAATCACTTCACCGGCACCGGGATTGTGGCCTCCGTCAACCCAGAGCTCAGCGCCTTTGGGCGCGGCGGCGAACAGGGCACCTTCGGTCAGCTTCTGCAGACGACCTGGCCACTCGACCGAGGTCATGGCCCTTTCCATGGTCGCTTCCGTTACCGGAAATCCGGCTGCCTTGACCGCACGGATGGCGGCCGCCGCGTTGGCATATTGATGGCGGCCGGGGAGCCGCGGCAGGGAGATATCCGCAAGTCCGAATTCGTCCTGGTAGACCAGGCGGCCGAACTCCTCATGGGCATGGAAATCCTGACCGTAGACGCTGACGGGACAGGACAGCCGCTCCGCGGTGGTGACCAGGACATCCAGGGCGGCATCATATTCCTGATGCCCGATCACGACGGGACAGCCTGATTTCATGATGCCGGCTTTTTCGGCGGCGATCAGTTCGACCCGATCGCCCAGATAGGCCTGATGGTCGAAGGAGATCGGCATGACCACGGCGACAACGGGCTTTTCGATGACGTTGGTACAGTCGAAACGCCCGCCCATCCCCACTTCCATGATGACGACATCGGCCGGCTCCTCCGAGAACAGGAGGAACGCGACCGCTGTCAGCATTTCGAAGACGGTGATGTGCTGGCCGGCATTGGCCTCCGCGACGCGCCGAACCGTGGCAGCGAGCTTGCCATCATCGACAAAGCGTCCCGGACCCTGCTCGGCCGCGATCCGGTAACGTTCATGCCAGTTCACCAGATGTGGTGAGGTGTGAACATGAACGCGCAACCCCGCAGCCTCAAGAAGGGCCCGACAGAAGGCCGAAACCGATCCCTTGCCATTGGTGCCGGCCACGTGGATGACAGGCGGCAGTTTCAGGTGCGGGTTATCCAGCGTCTCCAGGAGACGTCTGATGCGCGTGAGGGAGAGATCGAAGCCTTTGGGGTGAAGCCCCATCAGCTTTTCGATCTCGCGCTCAGCCTCGCTCGCAGCGGGCTTTTCCATGGGGTTTTCGTTACCCTTATTCTAGAGCCTGGGGCTACTGTGCTGCGATCGCCGTCTGGGTCCGCACGCCGCCATCCAGCATGTCGGACAGCTGATCAGGCATCTTCATCATGATGCGCAGGTTGCGGGCGAGCAATCCGGGAATGTCGTGCCGCTTGACCACCATGTCGACCATGCCGTGATCCAGGAGATATTCGGAGGTCTGGAATCCCTCCGGCAGCTTTTCGCGGATCGTCTGCTCGATCACGCGCTTGCCGGCGAAGCAGATTTCAGCGCCGGGTTCGGCAATATGGAGATCGCCGAGCATGGCATAGGATGCCGTGACGCCGCCCGTGGTCGGGTTGGTCAGCACGACGATATAGGGAAGGCCGGCTTCCTTCAGCATGTTCACGGCAACCGTGGTCCGCGGCAGCTGCATCAGCGAGAGAATACCCTCCTGCATGCGCGCGCCACCGGACGCCGGGAACATCACGAGCGGGCAGTGCTCCGCAATCGCACGTTCAAAGGCCTTGATGATCGCCTCGCCTGCAGCAATGCCAAGCGAGCCGCCCATGAAGTTGAACTCATGGACGACGGCAACAAGCCTCACGCCACCAACCGAGCCAATGCCGGCGAGGATGGTATCTTCCTGCTCGGTTTTGACGCGGCTATCCTTCAGGCGATCGGTATATTTCTTGGAATCACGAAAACGCAGCGGATCCTGCGGCACTTTCGGCTGCGGCAGCGCCTCGTAATAGCCATCATCGAACAGATCGGCGAGGCGGGCCTTGGCCGGCATCTTCATGTGGTAGCCCGATGCCGGGATGACCCACTTGTTTTCCTCTAGATCCTTGTGAAAGACCATTTCGCCCGTTTCCGGGCATTTGATCCAGAGGTTTTCCGGGACCTCGCGGCGGCCCAGCATGGAATTGATCCGCGGCCGAACGTAATTCGTGATCCAGTTCACTAGCGTAACTCCTGCATGTATCCCGAATATATGGGTTGTTATTCGGCCGCAGCAAGACGTGCGGTGCGCACGCCGCCGGCAAGGCCGCTCACAAGGGTCGCCACCGCCTGAACTGTATCGGCGCTGGCGGACCCGTCCTTATTGAGGCTCAAGGCCACCTGGTTGACGATCGCCGTGCCGACAACCACGCCATCGGCGCTGGCACCGATCAGGCGGGCATGTTCGGCCGTCTTGACGCCGAAACCAACACAGATCGGCAGATTGGTGTGCTGCTTGATGCGGTTGACAGCGCCACCGACCTTCGTGGTGTCCGGCAATGCCGAGCCGGTGATACCGTTCATCGAGACGTAGTAGACAAAACCCGAGGTGTTGCGCAGCACCATCGGCAGACGCTTGTCATCGGTCGTCGGCGTCGCCAAGCGGATGAAGTTGATGTCACGCGAACGGGCCGGAATGCAGAGCTCGTCATCCATTTCAGGCGGCAGGTCGACAACGATCAACCCGTCGATGCCGGCAGCCAGCGCGTCGTCCAGGAAGCGCTCGACGCCATAGATGTAGATCGGGTTGTAGTAGCCCATCATGACGATCGGCGTGGCGTCGTCGCTCTTGCGAAATTCGCGTGCGAGATCCAAGGTCTTGGCGAGCGTCTGCCCCGCCTTTAGCGCGCGCTGTCCCGCAGCCTGGATCGCCGGGCCATCGGCCATGGGATCGGAGAAAGGCATGCCGAGCTCGATGACATCCGAGCCGGCCGCCGGCAGCGTCTTCATGATCGCGAGCGAGGTGGCAAAATCCGGGTCACCGCCCATGAAATAGGTGATCAGCGCCGGCCGGCCCTCGGCCTTCAGATCCGCAAATCGCTTGTCCATCCGTGCGGTCATGTTCAGAGCCCCATTCCAAGAATTTTGCCGACAGTGAAGATGTCCTTGTCGCCACGGCCGCAGAGGTTCATGACGATGATCTGGTCCTTCGACATCTTCGGCGCGCGCTTCACAACTTCGGCGAGAGCGTGAGAGGGTTCAAGAGCCGGGATGATGCCTTCGGTGCGCGTCAGAAGCTGGAACGCCTCCAGCGCCTCGTTGTCCATGATCGGCACATATTCGACGCGGCCCATGTCCTTCAACCAGGAATGCTCCGGGCCAATGCCGGGATAGTCGAGACCTGCGGAGATGGAATGGCCTTCCTTGATCTGGCCGTCCTTGTCCTGCAGCAGATAGGTGCGGTTGCCATGCAGAACGCCCGGCGAACCTGCGGTGAGCGATGCGCAATGCTCCTCGCCATCAAGGCCCTTGCCGCCCGCCTCGACACCGACGATCCTGACGCCGGCATCATCGAGGAAGGGATGGAACAGGCCGATGGCATTGGAGCCGCCGCCAACGGCTGCGACCAGCATGTCCGGCAAGCGGCCTTCCGCCGCCAGCATCTGCTCGCGGGTTTCGCGACCGATGACCGACTGGAACTCGCGCACCATTTCCGGATAGGGGTGCGGACCGGCAGCCGTGCCGATCATGTAATAGGTGTCGTCGACATTGGTGACCCAGTCGCGCAGGGCCTCGTTCATGGCGTCCTTGAGGGTGCCATGGCCTGAGGTAACAGGCTTCACTTCGGCACCCAAGAGCTTCATGCGGAAAACGTTGGGAGCCTGACGCTCCACGTCTGTCGCCCCCATGTAGACGATGCAAGGCAGGCCGAAGCGCGCGGCAACGGTTGCGGAGGCCACGCCGTGCTGGCCGGCACCGGTTTCCGCGATGATGCGGGTCTTGCCCATGCGCTTGGCCAGCAGGATCTGGCCAATGCAGTTGTTGATCTTGTGCGAGCCGGTGTGATTGAGCTCGTCGCGCTTGAAATAGATCTTGGCGCCGCCGAGTTCAGCCGTCAGGCGTTCGGCAAAATACAGCGGGCTCGGACGACCGATATAGTGGGTGTTCAGATGATCGAGCTCGGCCTTGAAGGTCGGGTCGGTCTTGGCCTTGGTCCACTCTTCCTGCAGGTCGAGGATCAGCGGCATCAGGGTTTCCGCCACGAAGCGGCCTCCGAAGATGCCAAAACGGCCATCCTCATCAGGCCCGGCGCGGAAGGAATTCGGTTTCGGCGTCTCGTTCACTGTCTTCTCCCTGATCTCAAGCCTTTGCGGACGTGGCCTGCTCGAATGCGTCGAAGAACGCGTCGATCATGTCCAGGTCCTTCACGCCAGGCGAACTTTCAACACCGGATGAGGCGTCTATGCCCTTGGCGCCAGTTTCCGCGAGGGCGGCGGCTATATTGTCTCTATTCAATCCACCGGAAAGCATGTAATCGACGCCCGCGTCAAGTTCACGCAGCAGACGCCAGTCAAACGAAACCCCGTTGCCGCCCGGCAGGTCAGACCCTTGCGGCGGCTTGGCATCGAACAGGAACCGGTCGGCTATGCCTATATAGGGCTCGATCTTGCGAAGATCATCCTGATCCCGAAGAGCGAAAGCCTTCATGATCGGGAGGCCGTAGAGAGCCTTCAGCGACAGAAGCCGTTCCGGACGCTCGCTGCCGTGCAGTTGCAGGATATCCGGCCGGAGCTGATCGACGATCTCATCCAGGTAATCCGTGCTGGCATCAACCGTGACCGCGACGATCTTGGTGCGGCCGCGCACGGCATCGGCCAGGGCGCCCGCGATATCCGGCTCAATGTTTCGTGGGCTCTTCTCGAAAAAGATAAAGCCGATATGGCTCGCTCCGCGATCCACGGCGCGTGCGATGGCCTCAGGCGTCTTCAGACCACAGATCTTGATATCCGGTTTCATGGCAGCGCAGTGACACGAAATGACGAAAGAGTCGAGCCTGAACGCGACAAAAGCATGGCCTGGCTATGCCGTCTTACTCGAAATCAATGGCATGAAGGGCCGAGCCGTGGCGCTTCAGCCAGCGCTTGGCCTCTTCCATGTCGGGGCAAAGCCGCTCGCAAAGAGACCAGAAGCCCGGCCCATGGTTCATTTCCTTGAGATGGGCAACCTCATGGGCGGCGAGATAATTGATGACCCCCGGCGGCGCCATGACGATGCGCCAGGAGAAACTCAGATTGCCTTCCCAGGAACAGGAACCCCAGCGGCTGCGCGTATCCTTGAGCGTGAGCGACTTGGCCGGCTTACCGATCGCCTTGGTATGAATGGCGACATAGGTTTCCAGATCCTTGCGCGCCTCCTTCTTGAAAAAGGTGGCGATGCGGCGGCCCATATGTTCCTCCAGCCCGCCGACGCTCAGGATATGGCCCACCTCGGAATCGATGGCCTGGGTCAGGCCACGCAATTCACCTGTGTGGACGATGCGATGGGGAATGCCGCGGAAGAGGATCTCGCCGCCCGGACGGATGGCATTGTCCGCGCTGAACTTTGCAAGCCGAACCCGGAGCCAACCCTGGTGACGATCGAGGAAGTCATTGACCTCGCGATCCTTCAATCCAGGTGGCACGGTGAGTTTCAGCCCGCGTCCGCCAGGCTCGATGCGCAAGGTGAGACGCGTCGCCCGGGGATTCTTGGTGACCGTCAAAGGCATGGCCCGGCCATCAACATCCAAAACGCGCTTTTGCGGCGGCGCGGGCGCGGCAGGCTTTCGTTTCTTCTGAAGCAGGGTGAACATTGGGCTCTTTTAGCCGATTCGGCGGCGCTTGCACCGCGCAAAAAAGGGCCGGCATTGAGATGCCGACCCCTCGGTGATGGCTTGCGCCTTATGCCTGGGTGTAAGGTTCGATCGAGCCGTTGTTCTGGTCCCGCTTGGCGTTGCGGTCGCGCATGAACCGGTCGAACTCTTCCTGGTCCTTGGCACGACGCAGTTCGCGCATGTAGCCGTCAAACTCATCGCGCATTTCGTCGAGCTTGCGACGCTCGGCTTCGATGCGGTCAAGCTCCGCCTTGCGCCAATCGTCGAAGGCGACATTGCCGGTCGAAAAATGCGGGCGGCTGCGGAAGCCGGCGCCACGGCATTTGGCGAAGATGGTGTCCGCGGTCTGGTTTGCATCCCGCTTGAACCCCTTGAAACGCTCGCCGAACAGAATATAGGCCAGCATGGCCAAGCCCAATGGCCAGAAGACCATGAAGCCCAGCACCATCAGGACAACCGTTGCCGGCGTCCAGTCAGGGCGGAGCAGAGCTGACTGGTTCATCATCAATTTCCTCACGTTCCCTCGGGAAGCCCCATGCTTCCGGATGAATTCGATGTGGGAAATGAAAAATGGCGCTTCAAGGCGAAATCCGCCGTAATCGCATAAAATGCTGATATTCTCACAATAAATCGGCCCGGAACCGTATGGAGTTCCGAGCCGCTGAGGCTTGTTTGCTTGGTTGAGCGTTTCAGGCGGACTTGCCGCCCTTGATCACGCGCTTGATCGCAGGCGATGCGCGGTGAGCGTGCTTGCGGGTGAAAGCGACGATGCGCGGTGCAATCTCCTTGCGGAACCGTGAACCATTGAAAACGCCGTAATGGCCGACATCGGGCTGCAGGTAGTGCATCCGCATGTCGTCGGGAATGTTGGAGCAGATCGTCTGGGCTGCGTGGGTTTGGCCGACGCCCGAGATGTCGTCGTTCTCGCCTTCGACGGTTAGCAAGGCGACATTGCGGATCGCCTTGGTGTCAACGATCTTGCCGCGATGGCGCATTTCGCCTTTCGGCAGCGAATGCTTGATGAAGACCGTGTCGACGGTCTGCAGATAAAACTCGGCCGTCAGATCCATGACGGCAAGATATTCGTCGTAGAAATCCCGGTGCTTCTCGGCTGGCTCGCCATCGTTCTTCACCAGGTGCATGAAGAATTCCTTGTGGGCGATCATGTGCCGGTCAAGGTTCATCGACATGAAGCCCGAGAGCTGCAGGAATCCCGGATAGACGGGGCGCATGAAGCCGGGCTGCGGCCACGGCACATTCATGATGACATTGTCCTGGAACCATTCCAGCGGCTTGTTCTGGGCCAGCTGGTTGACGGCCGTCGGATTGATGCGGGTATCGATAGGGCCGCCCATCAGCGTCATCGACGCGGGTGCCAGAGGATCGTTCGCCGCTTCCATCACGGCCACCGCGGCGAGGACCGGCACGGAGGGCTGGCAGACCGCGACCACATGGGTGTTAGGCCCAAGATGATGGATCATCTCGATGACGTAGTCGATGTAGTCATCCAGGTCGAAATTGCCATCGGCCATCGGCACCACGCGGGCGTCGATCCAGTCGGTGATATAGACGTCGGCGCTCGGCAGAAGGGCCTCCACGGTGCCGCGGAGCAGCGTCGCGTAGTGTCCCGACATCGGCGCGACGATCAGGATCTTGGGATCCTGGCCATGACCGACCGGCAGCACGCGCTGGAAATGCAGGAGATTGCAGAACGGCTTCTTCCAGACGATTTCCTCATGCACGGCAACGCTGTGCTCACCGATCTGCGTGCGCGGTAGGCCGAATTCCGGCTTTGCGTATCGGCGGGTAACCCGCTCGAAGACTTCGAAGCCCGCAGCCACCGTGCGACCAAATACCGTATGCGAGATGGGATTCAGCGGATTCTTATAGGCAAGGCGCATGGCGTCAGCAGTGGCCCGAAACGGCGCCATGGCTGCGTGGTTCATTTCGTAGAGCTGATAGAACATCGACTATGCACCTTTTGCTGATCGCATGGACCCGCCTGTTTTCGGAGCCCGAGCTCGGAACGCTAGCAGAGTTTCACAAATTAGTAACAATTTTCGCATGCGCGAAACCTGCGAGTTTTAGGGGCCTGAGTTGTCCAAGGAATTCTCGGCCGGTCGACGATAAGAATACCTGGGGGACCTTAACGTTCCCACTTCTGGACTCGTTAAAATTCGTCGCGTCCCACGATTCCCATGTGGAGTGCGCCTTTGCGGGCTTTTGTAGCACCTGTCTTGTCAGGTCCGGGTTCAGGGGTATCTATTGCTCTGCGGTATCGCGGCCGAGGTGATTCAAGCCTTGGAATGCGGCTCAACGAACAACGGGATCCCTACATGATACAGGCCAATGGTCGCCAGTCGGACTACAATATCCATCCCCTTTTCCTGCAGCGGTGGTCTCCCCGGGCATTTACCGGCGAAGCCATGCCTGAGGATGACCTGATGACCATTCTTGAAGCCGCCCATTGGGCACCCTCCGCGGGCAATGGTCAGCCCTGGCGCTTTATCTACGGCCATCGAGGGACGGAGGCGTTCAATCTCTTGCTGTCGCTTCTGGACGATGGGAACCAGGTTTGGGCGAAAGATGCATCGGTGCTTGTCTTCGTGGTTTCCGAAACCGTGCGTCACCGGCCTGATGGAACCACCCGCCCGATCCGCAGCCACAGTTTTGATGCGGGAGCCGCATGGGCGATGCTGGCGCTTCAGGCAACGATGTCAGGATATCTGGCCCACGGCATGGGCGGTGTGAATTTCGATCGGGCTCAGGTCGAACTGGATGTTCCCTCGGATCACAAGATCGAGGCTGCGGTCGCGATCGGGAAACTGGCGGATCTCAGCGCCTTGCCAGACCATCTGCGCGAACGCGAGAAGCCCAATGGCCGCAATCCCCTCGATACCATGGTGTTTGAAGGCAAGTTCCGCCAATCGTAAAGATATGAATAACGTTTCACGTGAATCACAGTTAACTTTGGATTCACGTGAAACACTCTTGACAGTGCGAGAACGCTCTTCGTAGCCGCTCAGATGTCGAGGTTGGCGACGCTCAGGGCGTTTTCCTGAATGAATTCGCGGCGCGGTTCCACTTCGTCACCCATCAGCCGTGAGAACAGTCCATCAGCATCAGTCGCGTCATTAACGCGGACTTGCAGCAGCGAGCGGACATTCGGGTCGAGCGTGGTTTCCCACAACTGCTCGGCATTCATCTCGCCGAGACCTTTATAACGCTGCATCGAGAGGCCCTTGCGGCCGGTGGCGAAGATCGCGTCGAGCAGGGCGCGCGGACCGGAAATTTCGATCTCGCCTTCCTTGCGCGACAGCTTCGGCGGGACACCGTAGATTTCCTTCAGCCGCGGCGTCAGCTGGTCCATGTGGCGCGCGTCCGCCGAACCGATCAGGGCCACATCGACAGCGGCATATTCCTTGACACCGCGCACCATGCGCTCGAAGCGCAAGCCACCCTCACCCGTCACTTCACCGGTCCAGCCGCGTTCGGTCTCTTCAGCGATCAGGTCCAGCCGATGCGCAACATCAGCCGCGGTTGCAGCTGCGCGCTCGGCATTGTCGGTGAGCTCGGGATTGAGTGCCCCCGAGATCGCCGCCTGTTCGATGACATTGCGATTGTAGCGGGAATGCAGGCCCTCCACGAGGGAGCGCAAGCGCAGGGCGTCCTGGATCACGTCCCGCAGATCTTGGCCGGCTCGGACTTCACCATTACCAAGCGTGAGGCGCGCTTCCTCGATACCCATGGAAATCAGGTATTCCTCGAAGGCCTTTTCGTCCTTCAGGTACTGGACCGACTTGCCGCGCGACACCTTATAAAGCGGCGGCTGGGCGATATAGAGATGGCCGCGCTCGATCAGTTCCGGCATCTGGCGGAAGAAGAATGTCAACAGCAGGGTGCGGATATGGGCGCCGTCGACGTCGGCATCCGTCATGATAATGATCTTGTGGTAGCGCAGCTTGTCGGCATTGAACTCGTCCTTGCCGATCGAGGTACCAAGCGCCGTGATCAGCGTGCCGATTTCCTGGCTGGAGAGCATTTTGTCGAAACGCGCACGCTCGACGTTCAGGATCTTGCCGCGCAGCGGCAGGATGGCCTGACGCTCGCGCGAGCGACCCTGCTTGGCAGAACCGCCTGCGGAGTCACCCTCGACCAGGAACAGCTCAGACTTAGCCGGGTCACGTTCCGAGCAGTCAGCCAGTTTGCCGGGCAAGGACGCGATATCGAGCGCACCCTTGCGGCGCGTCAATTCACGCGCCTTGCGGGCAGCTTCGCGTGCCACGGCGGCCTCGACCACCTTGCCGACCAAAATCTTCGCTTCGGAAGGATGTTCTTCGAACCAGGTGCTCAAGGCCTCGTTCACCAGACTTTCAACGACGGGGCGGACTTCAGACGAAACCAGCTTGTCCTTGGTCTGTGACGAAAACTTGGGATCGGGAACCTTGACCGAGAGAACGGCCGTCAGGCCTTCGCGGCAGTCTTCCCCCTGCAGCGTCACCTTTTCCTTCTTGGTTATGCCGGACGATTCCGCATAGGACGTGACCTGGCGGGTCAATGCACCGCGGAAGCCGGCCATATGCGTGCCGCCGTCGCGCTGGGGAATGTTGTTGGTGAAGCACAAGACGTTTTCGTGGTAGCTGTCGTTCCACCACATCGCGACTTCAACGGTGATGCCGTCCTTCTCCCCGCGGATGGAAACCGGCTTCTGCACCAGTGGCTTCTTGGAGCGATCGAGATAGGTGACGAAGGCTTCGAGACCACCGTCGTAAATCATCTCTTCCTGGCGAATATCGGAGCGACGTTTGTCGGTGAGCAGAATGCGCACGCCCGAGTTCAGGAAGGCGAGTTCGCGCAGGCGGTGTTCCAGCGTGCCGTAGTCGAATTCCGTCTTGGTAAAGGTCTCCTCACTGGGAAGGAAGGTCACTTCGGTACCGGAGCGGCCCTCGTATTCACCGACCACCTTTAGCGGTTCATCCGGAACGCCATGGGTGAAGCTGATCTCGTGCACCTTGCCGGCGCGACGGATCTTCAGCTTCAATTTGACCGACAAGGCGTTCACGACCGAAACGCCCACGCCATGCAGGCCGCCGGATACCTTGTAGGAGTTCTGGTCGAACTTTCCGCCGGCATGCAGCTGGGTCATGATGACCTCGGCAGCGGAGACGCCTTCCGACGAGTGAATGTCCGTCGGAATGCCGCGGCCGTTGTCCGTGACGGTGACGGAGCCATCGGCATTCAGGGTCACTGTCACCACGTCGGCATGCCCCGCCAGCGCCTCGTCGATGGCGTTGTCGACAACCTCGTAGACCATGTGATGAAGGCCGGAGCCGTCGTCGGTATCGCCGATATACATGCCGGGACGTTTGCGCACCGCATCCAGTCCCTTCAGGACCTTGATGGAATCGGCGCCGTATTCTTCGGTGTCGCCGGTTTCAATTGCGGGTGTGTCGGTCATCGATATTTTTCCAGTCTGGTCTCGGGAGAGCCGCCGCGCAGGGCCGAATCATCGGCATTGGCTCTGGCGACTATAAGAGTTTTGTTGCAGGTTTCCCAACAGCATCGCCCATAGGCTTGGGGATAAAGCGCCTCTAGACGAGGCGATCATGTCGTTTTTTCGAACTCGTCAAGGGTCTGTTCGAGAACCCTTATCATGTCGGGGGATAAAGAGCGAATCCGACGGGCCAGATGGTTGGCAAAGGCCGTATAGGGCGCTGGCAGTCCTGATGTGTCCAGCACCACCCGCGGATCCGACGTTCCCGCCAGAAGGAAGAGTTCCTCAGCCTCGTCCCAGATGATGTTGAAATAGCCGGCAACGCGCTGCAGGAAATCAAAGCTCGGCGTGCCGCGGCGACCATGCTCGAGAGCGGAGAGATAGGCTGGAGATACACCAATCGCCGCCGCCATTTCCTTCTGCGAGACACCCTTTCGTTCCCGCAGCTTTCGCATGGCTTCGCCGAACGGCGTCATTCGCGTGACCCCGGAGCGCGGGACAGACGCACATACAAAGCGCCATCGCCGCCATGATGCCGAGCGGCTTGCTCATAGGACGAGATCAGGTGCCGGAATTCCAGTTTCGAGAACCACATGGGCACGGCGCGTTTCAGGGCGCCTTCGCTACCCATGGAACTGCCCTTGCCCGTGATGACCAGAACATGCCGAAGACCCCGTTCGTGGGCCCGCACCAGAAAGCCGAGCAACATGGCGTGGGCCTCGCTTTGAACCAGCCCATGAAGGTCGATGCGCGCTTCGAGCGGCAGCCGGCCCTTGGCGATCTTGCGCTTGACCGGTCGCTCCAGGGGGTGGTGCTGGCTGCTTGGTTTTCGCACCGGCTGGGGATGCGGATCGACCGACGCGCGAGGTGCCTGCTGACTTGGCCTGGCCTGCTCGGCTTCGGCCGCCATCTCCGCGATGACGCGCTCGAATTCGTCGATCTCCTCCTGGCGCCCAGGCATGGGCCGCGTGCTGCGGGCCACCTTGCCCCACAGGATGCGATCTTCGGCGCTGAGCTTGCCATTGCCGGTCATCGGCAAAACCTCGCAGCCGCCTGTCGAGGGATCAGGATGGTGAAGTCGGCTTCGTGCCGCACCGTTCCAGCCAGTTCACCGGCCTCATATCCCGATCCCGTGAAGATATCACCACGCGCCGGACCGACGATTGCCGATCCCGTGTCGAACGCCAGCATCAGCCTGGCAAAGGGCTGGCCGCCATCGAGATGGGTTAGCTTGGAGGCGTTGATGAAGAACGGATAGCCGAAGGTGTGGATGAACCTGTCCACCGCAAGCGACCGTCCCGCGATGAGTGGCACCTTGGCCGCCGCGATCGGCCCCTTCTCAGGATCAGCCACATCGGCTTCGCGAAAGAAGATATAGGATCTGTTGTGCCAGAGCACCTCATCCGCCCGGTCCGGATTGGCAATCAGCCAGTCCCTTATGGCCTGCATCGAGATTTCGGCGGCAGGGATCTCACCGCGATCGATCAGCAACCGGCCGATCGGCGAGAAGGGATGGCCGGCTTTGGCCGCGTAGGTGATGCGCCTGCGCTCGCCGTTGCGGAAGAGCAACCGGGCGGCGCCCTGAACATGGGTGAAGAACACATCCACCTTGGAGCGCGCCCAGGCGATCTCCAGGCCTTTTCCTTCAAGATAGCCTTGGTCGATCGCCCGCCGGTCCGGGTAGAAGGCAAGGCCTTGCGGCGTCTTCAGGGCAAAGGCGTAAGTCGGATCAAAATCGGCTGTTCTATTGGCGTCGTCGACATCAACGAGATCGTTAGGCCGCCGATAGAATGGGAAGCGGAACTCCGCATCCCTTTCATGGGACACCTGGACTTCGGGTTCGAAGAAGGCCGTCACGAAGCCGCGTCCACCATCGGTGCGCTCGATACGGAAAGGCACTGTTTCGCGCTCGAAGAAGCTGCGTATCGAAGCCGCGTCGCCGGACAGGTTTCGCGCGGCCTCAAGCAACGGCAAGAGGTCTTCGCTGGTCAGGCCAAGCTGGCCGGTCTTGTAGGGTTTGACGTTCTGGATGTGCTCTCGGCAGGAAAACAATCCCTCCAGCAATGCAGAGGGATCGTCGTCCTGCCAGCCGACAAGGTCGGCAAAGGCAAGGGGGCGGAGCCGGAAAGGGGCGCCCGTGCTCATCGTTCCGATTCGGTGGCGACGAGCTTCCAGTTCGGGTCACGCGACCTGGTATCGCGGGAGAAGGTCCAGATGTCGTTCACCTCGGCCACGGTTTCGGCATCGCCGTCAACAAGCGTTCCCGCCTTGTCGTAGGTCGCCGAGATCAGCTGGCACAGGATGCGCACCGTGATCTGCTCGTCGTGATCCTTGACCACGGCCTGGGTGATCTCTGCCTTCTCGATGCCGACGAAGGTCGCCTTCATGACTTCGCCGTTCTTCTCGCGTTCGGAGATCGCGCTGTCGAAGCCCTCATAGACCTCGCGAGACAAGAGGCTCTTCAGCGTCTTGCGGTCACCTTCGGCGAAGGCCATCACGATCATTTCATAGGCCACGCGCGCACCATTCAGGAATTCGCGCGGATTGAAGCTCGGGTCGACCTTCGAGACATCGCGTAGTGCCTTATTGAGATCGGTGCCGGGTTTGGCAAAGCTGTCGATCGCGGCAAAGCGTTCGTCGCCATCAGCCTCGTCCCGGCGCGGCAGGGTGATGACCTTGCCATCGTCACTGCCGGGTCCCTTGGCAACGTCGCGTGGGCTGTAAGGATCGAATGGCGGCTTTTCATGGCCGGTGCGGCGGCCGAGGACACTGCGCAGCTGAAGAAAGATCAGCACCGCCGCGATCAGAAAGAAAACCGTTATAAAATCGTTCGATCCCATTACACCCCAGCGCCGCTGTTTAATTCTGTTGTCGCCTTCCCATATAGTCTGCATCCCGCCATCATTCAAATGGCTGATCTTTATTCTTTGTAGAGATCGGTCATGGATAGAGTGATCAGGCAGACCGGGCTGCCGGATAATGCGATCCCAGCGGAGAATTCATGCATGCGCCTTGTGCTGTTGTCCTTCCTTCTTCTGCCTCTGGCTGAGATTGCCGGCTTCGTGCTGGTGGGACGGCTCATCGGCGTGCTGCCGGTCCTGTTGCTGACGGTCGCAGGGGTCTTTCTGGGCATCGTCCTATTGCGCATGCAGGGTGCCGAGACGCTGCGCAAGCTCGCCGCGGAAAGCCGCGCGGGCCGTGACGCCAGCCGACCGCTGGTGCATGCCGCCTTGATCGTCGTTGCTGCAATCCTGCTGATCATTCCCGGGTTTCTCACCGATATCCTAGGCCTTCTGCTGTTTTTGCCCCCGGTTCGCGATTTCGTCTGGTCGCTGGTTCGACCACGCATTGTTGTCGTGCGAACTGAGCGCGGCGGATTTTCAACCGGTCCCGAACAGCCATCGGAACCGACCCGGTCCCAGGGCAAGGTGATCGACCTGGAGCCTGAGGATTACCAAAGTAGCCGCGACAATAACGGCAATGAGCGGGTGTAGCCGTTGTTCTGCACGCTGACGGCGTCATGGCGCTCGGGAGTGCGAGGGTTGTAAGCCATCGGTTGAAATGTTAGATGGCCTCAGCGAAAAAAGCCTCGAGGAAGCCCCATGGCCCAAGACAACAGCACCCAGGGAACAGCATCGCCGTCCCTCAACATTCTGGCACAATACATCAAGGATCTCTCCTTTGAGAATCCCGGCGCGCCGCGCAGCCTTCAGTCCCGTGACAAGGCGCCTGCCATCAACATCAATGTCAATGTCAACGCCAACCCACTGTCGGAAAACGATTTCGACGTGGTGCTGACGCTGAGTGCCGAAGCCAAGGACGGCGACAAGGTAGTGTTTGCAGCTGAACTCGTTTACGGCGGCGTTTTCCGCATTTCGGGCTTCCCGCAGGAGCACATGCTGCCGATCCTCTTCATCGAGTGCCCGCGGCTGCTTTTCCCCTTCGCGCGCCAGATCATCGCCGATGCCACGCGCAATGGCGGCTTCCCGCCGCTGATGATCGACCCGATCGACTTTGCGCAGATGTTTGCCCAGCGCGTCGCCGAAGATCAGGCGCGCGCCAAGGTCCAGGCTGTTCCGAACTAAGGATTGGCTTTACGGCTGATCATGATGATGCCCGGCCTCGCGCCGGGCATTTTCGTTTAGGCGGAGTAGCGGCTCCAGATCGCCTTTTCGCCCAGGCGTTTGATCAGGGCCTGATGGCCTTCGGTCTCCACCGCGCTGACCCGGGGCGTCAAGGGACGCGGTCTTTCCAGTGCAATCTCGACGACATCTTCGTCCGCGCGCGCGGACGTCTTCGGTCCTGCCGTCTGGCTAAGTCCGAATGTCGCCTGCCGGCCACCCAGCATCTCGATATAGACTTCGGCGAGGAGTTCGGAGTCGAGAAGTGCACCGTGCTTGGTGCGGTGGGAGTTGTCGATCCCGTAGCGTCGGCAAAGCGCATCCAGGGAGTTCGGCCCCATGGGATGTTTGCGACGGGCAAGCGCCAGCGTATCGATGACCCGGTCCGACGGGACGGGCGGTTTGCCAAGCCGCGCAAACTCGGCATTGATGAAACTCATGTCGAAGGTCGCGTTATGAGCGACCCAACGGGCACCTTCGAAAAAGGTCTCGAGATCATCGACGATGTCGGCGAACAATGGCTTGTCTTTCAGGAATTCCTCGGTGATGCCATGCACGGCCAGCGCATCGGGATGGATCTGTCGGTCGCCCGGATTAATGTAGACATGGAAGCTTCGACCCGTTGGGAACTGATTGAGCAGTTCGATGCCGCCGATTTCGATGACGCGGTCGGCCTTGAATTCGAGCCCCGTGGTTTCCGTATCGAAGACGATCTCGCGCATCTTTTTACTTCCCCGTTCCGTCTGTTGCCGCCGCCCTGATGGCGGCAATGATCTCGTCGACCTGTCGTCTCGCCTCGTCATAGCCGAGACCCGTGTCCACGATATAGTGGGCTCGTTCCCGCTTCACCGAATCAGGCACCTGGCGCGACAGGATCATCTGGAACTTCTCTGGTGTCATGCCCGGCCGGTCAAGCACTCGCGCCCGCTGAATCTCCGGAGCGCAGCTCGCCACGACGATCACGTCAACCCGATCTTCACCGCCCGTCTCGAACAGCAGCGGTATATCTAAGACCACTATATCGGCGCCGGCGTCTTTCTGGTCTTCCAGGAAACGACGCTCCCGCGCACGAACGAGGGGATGAATGATGGCTTCCAGCTCCTTAAACTTAGCCGGATTCTTAGCCAGAGTCTGCGACAGCAGATCCCGATTAACGACGCCGTCTCGGATCGCCTCGGGAAACCGGGCCGACATGGCGGGCACGGCTTCGCTGTTGTAGAGCTCATGGACCACTTTGTCTGCATCGTTGACCGGTATCCCGCGCTCCACGAAAAACGACGCGGTCGTCGATTTTCCCATGCCGATCGATCCGGTGAGACCAACGACGATCATGCGCCCTGCCCCATGTCGGCAATGACGAGTTGCCGCAGCTCCTCCGTCACATCAGGCCGTACGCCAAACCATTTTTCAAAGCCTGGCACCGCCTGGTGGAGCAGCATGCCCAAGCCATCGACAGTCGCAAAACCCTGGCGGCGCGCCTGAACAAGAATCGGGGTTTCCAGTGGGACATAGATGATATCTGTCACCACCGCCCCTGATGATAGCCGGCTGAAATCTATATCGATCGCGGCCTGCTTGCCCTCCATGCCGACTGACGTCGTGTTCACGAACAGGCCCGCGTCCTGCATCACCTCGCTCAAGGCCTCCAGCGGATGGGCATGGATGGTTGAGCCGAAGCGGTCAGCGAGTTCACGGGCGCGATCAAGGGTGCGATTGACGACATGGATTTCGCGGAAGCCGCGATCACGCAGCGCCAGTAGGATCGAGCGGCTTGCCCCGCCGGCGCCAAAGACAACGGCTCGGTCTGTCTTGTCCCACCTGGGATGACGCTGGTCGAGATTGCTGACGAAGCCGTAGCCGTCGGTATTCGTCGCCCGCAAAGCGCTGTCTTCGAACCATAAGGTGTTGGCCGCCCCAAGCTCCTCAGACAGTTCGTCAGGACGGTCAGCCAGTTGGAAAGCGAGTTCCTTATGTGGAATAGTGACATTGCCTCCGATCAGACCCGCCTCACCCGACTTGAGCCTTGCCACGAATTGCGGGAACTCTGATGGCGAGATCTCGATCCGGTCATAGGAGCCGTCGATCCCGAACACGCGGAGCCAGTGATTGTGCAGCAGCGGAGATCGGGAATGGGCAATTGGATAGCCGACAACAAAGGCTTTCTTAACCAATGTTTCACGTGAATCACGCATCGATTTCTCCCATGCGACGCAGTTCCGCCAGCAGCGGCAAGAGTGGCAAACCGAGGATGGTGAAATAGTCCCCGGTGATCCGGGAGAAGAGCTGAATGCCGAGCCCCTCCAACTGATAGCCTCCGACACTCGCCAGGACTGATCCACCTGCCCGTTCCAGATAGCGGTCGATGAAGCCAGCGTCGAACACGCGACACTCCATGTCGGCGACGCTCACATGCTCCCAAACAACCTTATCGTCTTTTGCCAGCACCACCGCGCTGTTCAACCGGTGCGTCTTTCCTGAGAGTTGCAGAAGTTGCCGACGGGCCGCATCCAGATCTGCTGCCTTGTGAAAGATCTCGGCACCAAGCGACATCGTCTGGTCGCAGCCGATCACCAGCGCGCCGGTATTGCGCCCGGCAACATCCAGTGCTTTTCTGCGAGCCAGTTCCAACGCCACATCGACGGGGGTCGCGCCGACCTCCATACCCTGTTCGATCGCCCGCTCATCGATCGTTGCCGGCTCGTAGTCGAATTCAAGACCCGCATTGGCCAGCAACATGCGTCGGGCCTGGCTTGCCGAGGCCAGCACCAGTCTACTCATCGGGGATCCTCCATCCACATTTTTCCCGCCGCTTATCGCAGCTTCGGCCGGAGGGCAACGATAGCGGCCGCTGTTTCCTCGATCGACCGACGGGTGACGTCGATGATCGGCCAGTTGTTGCGCGCGCAAAGAGCCCGGGCATATTTCAGTTCCTCGGCGATGGAGGCGCGATCGATATAGTGTTCTCGGTCGTAACCCGCGGTCACCCCGAGTTCCCTGTTGCCGCGCACTTGCGAAATCCGGTCGGATGTCGCGATCAATCCGACGATCAACGGTCGGGTGGCACGGAACAGGCTCTCGGGTAGAGGCACCCCGCTGACGATCGGAATGTTAGCGGTCCTGATCCCTCGATTGGCGAGATAGATGCTCGTCGGCGTTTTTGACGTCCGGCTAATGCCGATGATCACCACATCCGCCTCGTCGTAATCGTCCGGCATCTGCCCATCGTCATGATCCATGGTAAAATTCAGGGCTTCGATGCGCGCGAAGTATTCCGCGTTCAGGGCGTGCTGGGCACCCACACGTCCGCGAGAAGGCGCGCCGAGATAGGTCTGGAATTTCGCTAGAACAGGCTCCAGCACATTGACGATGGGAACCCCAATACTCCGGCATCCGTCCTCCAGCCTTGCCGACAGATCGGCATCCACGATGGTGTAGAGAACAATGCCTGGCTCCCTGTCGATGGCCTCAAGAACGGGGGTGAGCTGCTTGCGGCTTCGGATCAGCGGATAGACATGCTCGATCGCGTGACTTTGTTGGAACTGGGCGGCAGCGGCACGACCCGCCGAGATCAGAGTCTCGCCGGTTGAGTCAGAAATCAGATGGAGATGGAAGAAGTGTTTTTTGTTCTCCACGATATAAACCGACCCTTGTTGATAAACCGGGAGAACAAGCGGTATCCGCAGCGCGCCTTGGCAGGCAAGGGGAAAACTGCCGTTTTATCCACAATGCCGGATCTCAGGGACTGGTTTCTGGCCTCGGGAGTGCAATGTGGATAACCTGAGCATGCCGACTCCCATACACAGGTGATCCACAGGCCGCTCTATAACCGTTTATCGCCTAAATCATTGATTCAGAAATTCGATTTGGATATTTGCGCGATTTTATGAAAGTCCCGATGTATCCGCGTCGATGTTTTGCAGCAGTGCCCGGTTTGCCCTTTGCATTGTGGACAGGGTTTAATCCTTGATAGTCAGTGACTCTTAGAAATAGAAGAAGATCTAAGATCATTTTAGATTTTTTAGGGATGGCCAGAGTGACCGAACATCATCGGCGAATCATGGATGTGTTGAACGGCAAGACACTGACACCGCCTCCCATCTGGCTGATGCGGCAAGCCGGACGGTATCTGCCTGAATATCGTGAGGTGAGGGCAAAGGCCGGGAGTTTTCTCGATCTCTGTTATACCCCGGAATTCGCGGTCGAGGTGACACTCCAGCCAATCCGCCGCTATGGCTTCGATGCAGCCATCCTGTTCTCCGATATCCTTGTGATCCCCGATGCCCTTGGAAGGAACGTGACCTTCACTGAGGGACACGGACCGCAGATGACCCCAATCGATGCGGAGGGGATAGCAAACTTGACGCGGGAAAATGTTCTTTCGCATCTCCAGCCGGTGTTCGAGACCGTGCGGCGCTTGCGCCAGGAATTGCCAGGGGGAACCACCCTGCTCGGCTTTTGTGGGGCGCCTTGGACGGTTGCGACCTATATGATTGCGGGGCACGGGACGCCAGACCAGGCGCCAGCGCGTCTTTTCGCCTATCGCTATCCCGAAGCCTTTGATCGCTTGCTGGCAATCCTTGCCGAAATTTCCGCTGACTATCTCGTGGAGCAGATCGATGCCGGCGCCGATGCGGTGCAGATCTTCGATTCCTGGGCGGGTGTGCTGGGTGAGGAGGAATTTGCGCGCTATTGCGTTGCTCCGGTTCAGCGGATGATTGCCTCGGTGCGCAGCAGGCGGCCGCAGGCGCGGATCATCGCCTTTGCCAAGGGTGCGGGCTATCTGCTCAAGGATTACCGCCAGGGCACCGGTGCTGATGCGATCGGGCTAGATTGGTCGGTGCCGTTGGGTTTTGCCGCCGAATTGCAGAAGGACGGACCGGTTCAGGGCAATCTCGATCCCATGCGGGTCGTTGCCGGTGGCGCCGCGCTTGATGAGGGCATTGACCGCATTATGAATGCTTTGGGCCAGGGACCGCTGATCTTCAATCTCGGCCATGGCATCACACCCCAGGCGGACCCGGAGCACGTGACGGCGCTTGTGAAGCGGGTGCGCGGGACCTCCCATGGCTGACCGGGAGCTCGAGAGCGGAAAACGGGCTGGCGCCAAGGCGGCCTGGCGCGCTGTGTCAGCCCTCGTCGTTTTCCTGCTCGTGGCGCTTGCGATCTTCGTTCTTGAGCCGGCCGATCTCTACCTCTGGGCCAAGGCACTGCATGTGATTGCGGTGATTTCCTGGATGGCAGGCATGCTCTACATGCCCAGGCTGTTCATCTATCATTTCGACAGTGAGCCCGGTACGAACCAGTCGGAAACCTTCAAGGTGATGGAGCAACGCCTGTTCCGCTTGATCATGCGGCCGGCGATGGCGGTGACCTGGGTCTTTGGTCTGTACCTTGCCTGGGAGGGCTTTGGCTTTATGGGCGGCTGGCTCCATGTGAAGCTGGCTGCCGTGGTTGGCCTGACAGGGGTTCACGAATATTACGGAAAAGCCATCAGGGAGTTTGCCGCAGACCGACGCGAGCGCAGCGCCCGGCACTGGCGTGTGATCAACGAGGTTCCGACGGTCTTGATGATCCTGATCGTTATCATGGTCATCGTGAAGCCTTTTTGATAGGCATCTGCCTTTAATTTGTATAATTTTGCGTTGTTTTCCCTTTTCCCTTGCAGGTGGCGGGGTGAATCGCTATTTTCCGCAAATCCTATCTTTCAGGCTTGCGTAGCGTTCTGTCATTTGCGGTCTCTTCTCCGACCGTAGCGAAGTCCAACGGCACGCCTTCCCCCTCACAAATAATACGTGGTCCTTCTTCATGGCAGAAATGAAGCTACAAGAACTCAAAAGCAAATCCCCGACCGATCTCCTGACATTTGCCGAATCGCTTGAAGTCGAAAACGCCAGCACCATGCGCAAGCAGGAACTGATGTTTGCGATCCTCAAGATGCTGGCCAGCCAGGATGTTGAGATCATCGGGGAGGGTGTTGTTGAAGTTCTTCAGGATGGCTTCGGCTTCCTGCGCTCGGCCAATGCAAACTATCTTCCCGGCCCTGATGATATCTATATCTCGCCCTCACAGATCCGTCGCTTCTCGCTGAAAACCGGCGACACGGTTGAAGGGCCGATCCGCAGCCCCAAGGAAGGCGAGCGCTATTTCGCCTTGCTCAAGGTCAACACCATCAATTTCGAGGATCCGGAGAAGATCCGTCACAAGGTTCACTTCGACAACCTGACGCCGCTCTACCCGAACGAGCGGTTCAAGATGGAGCTCGACGTTCCCACATCCAAGGATCTGTCGGCACGCGTGATTGATCTGGTGGCGCCGCTCGGTAAGGGCCAGCGCGGGCTGATCGTCGCGCCGCCGCGCACCGGTAAAACCGTGCTGCTGCAGAACATTGCCCATTCCATTACGGCCAATCACCCGGAATGTTACCTGATCGTGCTTCTGATCGATGAGCGCCCGGAAGAAGTGACGGATATGCAGCGTTCGGTGCGCGGTGAGGTGGTATCCTCCACCTTCGACGAACCAGCGGTGCGCCACGTCCAGGTCGCTGAAATCGTGATCGAAAAGGCAAAGCGGCTCGTGGAGCATGGCCGGGATGTCGTCATCCTGCTTGACTCCATCACACGCCTCGGCCGCGCCTACAACACCGTCGTGCCGTCATCCGGCAAGGTTCTAACCGGTGGTGTTGATGCCAACGCCTTGCAGCGCCCGAAGCGCTTCTTCGGTGCGGCCCGTAACATCGAGGAAGGCGGCTCGCTGACGATCATCGCGACGGCCCTGATCGATACAGGCAGCCGTATGGACGAAGTCATTTTCGAAGAATTCAAGGGCACCGGCAACTCGGAAATCGTGCTCGACCGCAAGGTCGCCGATAAGCGCATCTTCCCGGCCATGGATATCCTGAAATCCGGTACGCGTAAGGAAGACCTGTTGGTACCGCGCCAGGACCTGCAAAAGATCTTCGTGCTTCGGCGCATTCTTGCTCCGATGGGTACCACGGATGCGATCGAGTTCCTGATGGATAAGCTGAAGCAGACGAAAAACAATGGTGACTTCTTCGATTCGATGAATACCTGATCGAGGCAGCATATTGCTTGTCTTCGGCGCCGGGGCTAACGCTCCGGCGTTGTGCGTTTTGAGACTAACTGGCTTTGCAGCGTGGCAGAGCGTTTGGAAAGTTCATTATGGCCAGCTTCTCAGATACCATCTTCGCGCTTTCCAGCGGCCCACTGCCGGCCGGTGTCGCCGTGGTCCGTATCAGTGGATCAGCGGCTTTTGCTGCCTGTGAGAAACTCGCCGGCAAACTACCAGACGCACGCATCGCGTCACTGCGATCGATTCGAAACCGTGACGGTAACCTATTGGACCAAGCGCTTGTGTTGGTCTTCCCTGGGCCCAACTCGTTTACCGGTGAAGACTGCGTGGAACTCCATTTGCATGGTAGCCGAGCCGTGCTTTCGGCAGTCTATGCCGAACTTGAGGCATCTGGTTGCCGTACGGCGGAGGCAGGCGAGTTTTCTCGCCGCGCATTTCAGCGTGGCAAGCTTGATCTGGCCGAGGTGGAAGGTCTTGGCGATCTGCTGGCCGCCGAAACGGAGATGCAACGACGCCTAGCCATATCAGGAAGTTCCGGTACGCAATCGAAACTCTATGCATCCTGGCGGCAGCGCATCTTGCATGCTCGTGCGATGCTGGAAGCAGAGCTTGATTTTGCCGATGAGGAAGACGTGCCCGGTAGCCTTGCTCAAAGCGTCATCCGCGATGTAGCGGCCTTGCGTGAGGAGATGCAGGAGCATATCCGGCTTGAGGGCGCCGGAGAAATCATTCGTGATGGTTTCAAGGCGGTGATTGTTGGCGCTCCGAACGCCGGAAAATCGAGCCTTATGAACGCCTTAGCGGGTAACGATGTAGCCATCGTTACCGATATAGCTGGCACTACCCGGGACGTTCTTCATGCGGACCTGAACCTCTCCGGCTACTTGGTTCGTCTTTACGATACGGCCGGTCTACGGGAAGCCACTGATAAGGTGGAACGGATGGGCATCGATAGGGCCCGTGTTAAGATATCGGAAGCAGATCTAATCCTCTTGCTATGTGATCTACAGGCGACTGACCACACGGGCCCCGATTTACCGGATGGTATCCCGATCGTCAGTGTTGGGACCAAACTCGATCTGAACCCCGACGTTTATGCGGGGAAGTATGATTTAGTGATTTCGACGGAGACCGGCGCCGGTATCGATGAGTTGCGAAATGAAATTATCCGTCATATCGAAGCCCGAACGCATGGCTTGACGCAGGTTGTTCCGAGCCGGTTGAGACACGTGAACCATATCAAGAATGCCATTTTCGCCTTGCGGACGGCTGATGATTGGAGTATTCGCGAGACAGAATTTTTGGCGGAGGATCTCCGCCAGGCTGCCGATGCGCTTGGGCGTATTTCAGGCCGCATAGACACCGAGGAAGTACTCGGTGTTATCTTTTCATCCTTCTGTATCGGCAAGTGATTCACGTGAAACATGCACCGGCGACCCAGTGGGGCTCGCCAGAGCTAGGATTAAATCATGACGGACCCGAAATATGATGTCATCGTGATCGGCGGCGGCCATGCCGGTACTGAAGCAGCGGCTGTTGCCGCACGCATGGGTGTGAAGACGCTTCTGATTACCCATCAGAAGGAAAAAATTGGTGTCATGTCATGCAATCCGGCTATTGGCGGCCTTGGAAAGGGTCATCTGGTCCGCGAGATCGATGCACTCGACGGTGTAATGGGTGTGTGCGCCGACCAGGCGGGTATCCAGTTCCGCATGTTGAACCGGAAGAAGGGTCCAGCCGTTTGGGGTCCTCGTACGCAGGCGGACCGCCGTCTGTATCGTGAAGCGGTACAGGCTGCTTTGTTCAATCTACCTGGACTGGACATCATGGAGGGGGACGTTGTCGATCTCCTCAACGAAGGACGTACCGTGCATGGTGTCGTGTTGGCGGATGGGCGGACGATCAAGTCCGATGCCGTGGTTCTGACGACCGGCACGTTCTTGCGCGGTCTTATTCATATTGGCGATCGGAAAATTCCTGCGGGACGCATTGGAGAAGCGCCTTCCGTTGGTCTGAGCGCCACTCTGGCGTCATTCGATCTGCGCCTCGGGCGCCTCAAGACTGGCACGCCCGCGCGTTTGGACGGAACCACCATCGACTGGGCGGCGCTTGAGATGCAGAAGGCCGATTCGGATCCGATACCATTTTCATTCATGACCGACAAAATCGTGAATCGTCAGATCGATTGTGGCGTTACGCGAACGACGGCGGCAACCCACAGGATCATCAGCGACAATATTCATCGCTCGGCGATGTATTCCGGCCAGATCGAGGGTGTGGGGCCGCGATATTGCCCATCGATTGAAGACAAGATCACCCGTTTTGGTGAGCGCGACGGCCATCAGATCTTTCTGGAGCCGGAGGGCCTTGATGACACGACGGTGTATCCCAACGGCATCTCCACATCTTTGCCTGAAGACGTCCAGGAAGCGTTTATTCGGACTATTCCTGGTCTCGAAGCTGTTCGGATTATTCAGACGGGCTACGCCATCGAGTATGATCATGTCGACCCCCGAGAGTTGCAGCCGTCGTTAGAGCTGAAGACCGTGAAAGGTCTTTATCTGGCAGGCCAAATTAATGGAACGACCGGTTACGAAGAGGCGGCCGCGCAAGGTCTCGTGGCTGGACTAAACGCTGCGCTGCGCGCACAGAAACGTCGTGGAGTGCATTTCAGCCGCGCTGATTCTTATATCGGGGTCATGATCGACGATCTGACAACAAGGGGGATAACAGAGCCCTATCGCATGTTTACCTCGAGGGCGGAGTTCCGTTTGTCCTTACGAGCTGACAATGCCGATTTGCGCCTGACAGCGAAAGGCATCGAGTGGGGATGCGTTGGCCCCGATCGTGCGTCTCGCTTTGTAGAATTTGATTCATCATTTCGTGGAGGCCTACAGAAGCTTCAGGAACTGTCGTTGACACCGAATGAAGCCACGGCTCATGGTCTAAAATTGAATCAGGACGGACGCCGAAGGTCTGCGTCGGAACTGCTCAGCTTTCCAGATATCGACTTGAACAAGCTGGGACAGATCTGGCCTGAATTGGAGGGCTGGTCGCCCAAAATTGCGTCTGCTCTATCCACTCACTGTGCCTACGCGACCTATCTGGATCGGCAACAGGCGGATATCGACGCCACAAAGCGCGAAGAGCAGCGCGGTATTCCGGTGGATTTCGATTTCCTAGGCTTGCCAGGATTGTCGAACGAGCTAAAGCAGAAACTCACTGCCGCGCGACCCTCTACAATCGCTCAAGCAAGCCGGGTCGATGGTATGACACCGGCGGCCATCTCCTTGCTTATAGGCGTGCTGCGCCGCGGTGATTTCGAGCGGAAAGCGAGCTAGAGCGTTGTCAGAGTCAAATATACCCTTGAAGGTTGCTGGCGTGGATGTTTCACGTGAAACCCGCCAGCGGCTCGAGATCTTTCAGCGACTGTTCGAAAAGTGGTCAGCGACCATGAATCTGGTGGCGTCATCCACCAAGAAAGATTTTCAACAGCGCCATTTGGCGGACAGTATTCAGATTTTCAATCTCCTACCGTATCCGAAACAATGGATTGATCTTGGTAGCGGCGGCGGGTTTCCTGGCATCATTACCGCAATTCTCCTGGCGGAGCTGGGAGATGGCTGGGTTCATCTTGTAGAAAGCAATCACAAGAAGGCTGGTTTTCTCCGGCAAGTACTTCTTGAGACAGGGGCTCGCGGCACGGTCCATGCGTGCCGTATCGAAGACGCTCCTGCCCGAATCGACGTTTGTGACGCAATTTCTGCCAGGGCCTTGGCGGAGCTCGACATGCTCCTGGAATTTGCCCTTCCATGGGTGCAGCGCAATCCCCAGATAAGAACCTATTTCCACAAAGGCCGGGATTATCAGGCCGAAGTCGATAAAGCGCGTGGTCGCTGGCAATTCGACATGATAAAACATTCCAGTGCGATCGAGCCTGACTCCGTCATTCTGGAGATCACCGATATCGCCCCGAAGCCTCAACTGAGTTCAGGTGCCGCATGACGAGCGAAAAAAACCGCATCATTACCATCGCGAACCAGAAGGGTGGCGTTGGCAAGACCACGACCGCCATCAATCTTGCGACGGCACTTGCCGCGATCGGTGAACGGGTTTTGATCATTGACCTGGATCCGCAGGGGAATGCCAGCACGGGCCTTGGGATCGGTCGGCGTGAGCGGAAATTGTCGTCCTACGACATCCTTGTCGGAGCAAACACGGTTGCGGAAGCCGCTTTGCAGACCGCAGTGCCCAACCTGGCGATTATCCCTTCTACCTTGGATCTCCTGGGGCTCGAGATGGAAATCGCCCAGCAGGCCGATCGGGTGTTTCGCCTGAAGACGGCTCTGTCTGCCGACGATGCGCGGTCCTACAACTATGTCCTCCTGGATTGCCCGCCGTCGTTCAATCTTCTGACGATGAATGCCATGGCCGCGGCGCATTCGGTGCTAGTTCCTTTGCAGTGCGAATTCTTTGCGCTGGAAGGTCTCAGCCAGTTGCTTGAGACGATCAATCAGGTGCGCCGCAGCGTGAATCCCTCGCTGGATATCCAGGGTATTGTTCTGACGATGTTCGATGCCCGCAACAACTTGGCGCAACAGGTTGTCAACGATGTTCGCACGCATCTGGGTGAAAAGGTCTATCACACCTTGATTCCGCGTAACGTCCGAGTTTCCGAGGCACCATCTTATGGTAAGCCGGCTATTCTTTATGACCTGAAATGTGCGGGCAGCCAGGCCTATTTGCAGCTGGCTTCCGAGGTCATCCAGCGAGAGCGCCAGCGAAAAGCTGCCGCCTGATTTGGATCTAAGACGCCGGGAATGTGAAGGTATTGCGGTATGAATGACGACATCTCCAAACGTCGGCTTGGGCGTGGCCTGGCTGCATTGATCGGTGAAATGGACCAGCCGGCGCCGGTCGGAGAAGGCCGTTCAACGGTCAGCGCTGATCGCATGGTGCCGATCGAGTTCGTTTCGCGCAATCCGAAGAACCCGCGCCGCTATTTTGATGAAGCCGTGTTGCAGGAACTGGCCGGATCGATCCGCCAGCATGGCATCGTGCAGCCGGTGGTCGTCCGCACGCGTGATCGTGATCGGTTCGAAATCATTGCCGGCGAACGTCGGTGGCGGGCGGCTCAGCTCGCCGGTCTCGTGGAAATTCCCGTCATTGTCCGTGATGTTGATGACAGGACAGCCCTAGAACTCGCAATCGTCGAAAACGTCCAGCGCGCAGATCTCAATCCGCTGGAAGAAGCTCTTGGCTATGAACAGCTGATTGCTGAACATGGCTACACGCAGAATGATCTCGGCGAGATTATCGGCAAGAGCAGAAGCCATGTGGCAAACAGCCTGAGACTGTTGAAGCTGCCCGATCAGGTGCGGAACATGCTGGCCGATGGCAGCCTGTCCGCCGGTCATGCTCGGGCACTGGTACCGACTTCGGATCCTGTCGCGCTCGCACGGGTCATTACGTCCAAAGGCATGTCTGTGCGGGATGCAGAGCGCCTGGCGCAGAATGACATCAAGGCTCAGAATGCACCTGCTCCAGATGCTGCCAGCGCTGCCAGCATGAAGGATTCCGATACGCTGGCATTGGAGCGTAGCCTGAGTGACCGTCTTGGCCTTTCCGTGACGATCAATCACAAGGGTGCTGGTGGCCAGTTGAGGATTGCTTACAAGACTCTGGAGCAACTTGAGGAAATCTGCCGCCTGCTAGAGGCTGCCCGATAAGCTCAACTCCCAGGCAAAAATGATTAGCCGGCTCTTCTATTAAACCGTGCAGCGTGCAACGTCGTTGACAGCAGGCTCTGCAAGGCAATCGTGTCTTCCAGTGCCTGCCTCTGTCGTGTTTGCAGGATAGTCGCCTGCAAACGGCGGGCCTCGCGCGCCAGTTCTGACGGCGGCCAAGTCCTTAGCGCATTTTCAAGGACGGGTTTACGGCGGAAATGAATGCCCCGGCCAAGCGTCTGCATCACTTGTGACGGCTGGAGCTTTTTCAACTGCATCTCCGCCGCCATCGCTTCAAGCTGCTGGAACTGCCGCATGCAATTCTGCAGAACGAGAAACACTGATGTCTTGGACGATGCGATTTTCTGCATCGCATGCAGCAGGTCATCGGGTTTGCCGCTCATGACAGCGTCGACCGCTTCATCAACAGAGATGGCACTGGCGTCACCGACGATGTCGACCACATGCTCGCGCTCAATTGAGGGCATTCCCCGGCAATAGAGCGCCAGCTTGCGGATCTCGTTTCGGGATGCAATCCGGTCGCCGCCCAAGGAATCGATCAAGAGGGCCCGTGCGGCGGGGGAAATCGCCAGCCCGGCTTCGGAAAGTTCGGCGTCTATCAAGGCGTTGAGGGATCGAGCGTCATCACTATAGCAGGCCACGATCGCGATATTGCGCGATGTTTCGCCGATCTTGCGTAAGGCAGCCCCCTTTTTTAGGTCGCCGGCCTCAATAATCACATAGCTTTCATGTTGTTCCGTTGCCGAAATATGTTCGAGCGCGTCGGCAAGGCGCTTATCGGCCCCTGCCCCCTTTATCCAGATCAGCTTCTCGCCACCGAACAAGCCGACCGAGTTGACCTCATCAGCCAGACGCCCAGGATCGCTCTGGATGTCAGACGCATCAAGCCGAACCAGAGAGAAGGGATCGTCAAGGGCAACGCCTGTGTTGCTGGCAATAGCCGCGGCTCTTTCGCTGATCAAACCCTGATCAGGCCCATAAAACACAAACAGGCGATATTGCCCACGAGATCGTTGACGGAACTGATCGAATTCGTGGGACTTTATCTCGGTCATCTGATGTCGGTATCAGCGGCCCAGGACAGCCGCCAGATCAGCCCGAACCAGTTCCGCGATCTCTCCGGCCGCTCTGTCTTCCGCGTCCCGCACAGCGCGCATCTTGGCGAATTCCTGGATTGGATAATAGACGAATACCGATACGGTCCGCTTACCCACCTTCAGGATGGTGCCATCGGACATCCGGCTCAGCGAATAGCTTGCTGACATGGTCAGGTTGCCCGTCTTCATGACATTGGTATCTTTGTCACCCAAGACCTCTGACGCACTGGACGACACGTTCAGCTGAACACTGTATTCCGGGTTCTGGGGCTCGCCTGCGCCGCCTGAGGTCAGGAAGATCAGGCGATTACGCAGTTCCTGCGTGACGCGATCCGTCGCATCAGCAAAGCCGATCGCAGGCAGCGCCTTTCCGGCATTCCCACCCGTCTCATAAAGCGGACGAACCTGGCAGCCAGTTGCCAGGCTGACCGCCAGGAGCGTGGAACCGAGAACCAATTTGCTTAGCCGCAGGCGAGCGAAATCAAACAACAATGTTCACAATCCTTTGCGGCACCACAATAATCTTCTTTGGCGCCTGGCCCTGCAGCGCGGCCGCTACCGCATCCAGGGCCAGCACCGCCTCGCGTACGGCATCTTGGTCCGCATCACGGGCGATTGTCAATTCAGCACGCTTCTTGCCGTTGATCTGGACCGGCAGCACAATCTCGTTTTCGGCCACCAGATCAGGATCAAATACCGGCCAGGTGGAGGTCGAGACCATGCCGGCATTGCCAAGCACGGCCCAGCATTCCTCCGCCAGATGCGGCGTCATGGGCGCGATGAGCTGCACCAGGATCTCCGCGGCATTGCGCACCGCGGCGGTGTAGGTCGCGTCCCCTTCGCCACCGGCAACACGGGTCAGCGGAGCCGCCAGGGCGTTCACAAGTTCGTAGATGCGCGCCACAGCCTTGTTGAAGGCGAGCTTGTCGAAATCCCCCTGCACAGCCATCAGCGTCTTGTGCGCAATCTGCGAGATCGCCAGAGCTTCGCCATCCTTAGCCGGATTCGCAGCAACTGCTCGCAAGGCTGGTGCGGCTTCGGAAACCAGGCGCCAGACGCGCTGCACGAAGCGATGCGCACCCTCAACGCCTGATTCGGACCAGATGACGTCTCTTTCCGGGGGAGAATCGGAGAGAACGAAGAAGCGGGCGGTGTCGGCTCCGTAGGAGGCGATGATGTCGTCGGGATCGACAACGTTCTTCTTCGACTTCGACATCTTCTCGATCGAGCCGATGGCGACGTCCTCGCCAGAGGCGATCATGCGGGCGCGCCGCACGCCATTGATCTCTTCGATCCTGATCTCGGCCGGCGTTACCCATTGGCCGTTGGCGCCTTCGCCCAGACGATAGGTCTCATGAACCACCATGCCCTGGGTGAAGAGACCGCGGAACGGTTCTGACAGGCTGACATGTCCGGTTTCACGCATCGCACGGGTGAAGAAACGCGAGTAAAGCAGGTGCAGGATCGCATGCTCGATGCCGCCGATATACTGATCGACCGGCAGCCAGTGGTCGGCAACCTTGGGATCGGTCGGTTCGTTCTGCCATGGCGCGGTAAAGCGGGCGAAGTACCAGCTCGAATCGACGAAGGTATCCATCGTGTCGGTTTCCCGCCGGGCAGGCTTGGCGCAGACAGGGCAGTTCACGTGACGCCAAGTCGGATGCCGGTCGAGCGGATTGCCCGGAACATCGAAGCTCACGTCATCCGGCAGCTTGACCGGCAGATCCTGCTTCGGCACCGGCACGACGCCGCAGTCCTCGCAGTGGATCACCGGGATCGGGCAGCCCCAATAGCGCTGGCGGGAGACGCCCCAGTCGCGCAGTCGGAAGTTCACCTTGCGCTCTGCCTGTGGCCGGCCGTGCAGCAATGTCGCAGCCAGCTTCTCGGTTACCGTCTCAAACGCCTCGGCGGGGGTCATGCCGTCGAGGAACCGCGAATTGATCATCACGCCGTCGCCATCATAGGCCACATCGCCGATCGCAAAACTCGCTGCGTGGGCATCGGCAGGCATGACGACGGGAACCACAGGCAACTGATATTTGCGGGCGAAGTCCAGGTCTCGCTGGTCTCCGGAAGGGCAGCCGAAGATGGCTCCGGTGCCGTAATCCATCAGCACGAAATTGGCGATGTAGACTGGCAGTTCCCACGCGGGATCGAAGGGATGTTTCACTCTGATGCCGGTATCCATACCGCGTTTCTCGGCAGTCTCCAGAGCGGCAAGGGATGTGCCTTGGCGACGGCACTCATCGCAGAATGCTGCGAGGTCGGCATTGTTTTCAGCAACCGCCTTGGCCAGGGGATGATCCGCGGCAATCGCCATGAAGGACGCGCCAAAGAGCGTGTCCGGCCGGGTGGTGTAGACGGTCAGGTCCGTGAAACCCTCCGGCGCCGATGCCGGAACAATCTCCCAACGCAGGGTCAGGCCTTCCGATCGGCCGATCCAGTTCTTCTGCATCAGGCGTACTTTTTCGGGCCACTGGTCGAGCGTATCCAGCGCTTCCAGCAGGTCCTGAGCGAAGTCGGTGATCTTGAAGAACCATTGGGTCAATTCGCGCTGCTCGACCAGCGCACCGGAGCGCCAGCCGCGGCCGTCGATCACCTGCTCGTTGGCCAGTACGGTCTGGTCGACCGGATCCCAATTGACCTTGGACTGCTTGCGATAGACCAGTCCCTTTTCCATCATGTCCAGGAACAGATGCTGCTGGCGCTGGTAATATTCGACATCACAGGTCGCGAATTCGCGCGACCAATCCAGCGACAAGCCCATGGACTTCAACTGACCACGCATGGTGGCGATATTCTCATAGGTCCAGTCCTTGGGATGGACCTTGTTCTGCATGGCGGCATTTTCCGCGGGCATGCCGAATGCGTCCCAGCCCATGGGGTGCAGCACGTTGAAGCCGCGTGCGCGCTTATAGCGCGCCACGACGTCGCCCATGGCATAGTTGCGCACGTGCCCCATATGGATGCGTCCCGATGGATAGGGGAACATCTCGAGCACGTAATATTTCTGCCTGGACATATCCGCGTTGTCGGTTTCGAAAACGCGTGCCTCTGCCCACTTCGCCTGCCAGCGGGGTTCTGCGTCGCGCGGATTGTAGCGTTCGGTGCTCATGGGACTTTAAAATTCCGGTACTGAAAGGGGAAATTTGGTGGTGACCTTCACCATGAAACAGTCCTATCGTCAAGTTTTCCCCGCCCTGTGCCCCGAAAAGCTTGCGCCATAGGCGTGGCAGAACCTTGCCCTGCGATCCGCGGCTTGCCCTGCAGCGTAGGGTGTCGCACATAGGATGCGGTGATTTGCAGCGAGGGCATGGATATGACAGTCGAGCAACGCTTGAACGAGGTGCGGGAACGGATATCGAGGGCGGTCCGTCAGTCCGGTCGTGAGCCGGATTCGGTTTCCCTTGTCGCCGTTTCCAAGACGTTTGAAGCCGATGCCATCCGGCCGGTGATCGCCTGTGGGCAGCGGATCTTTGGCGAAAACCGCGTGCAGGAAGCGCAAGGCAAGTGGCCGGAGCTGAAGGCCGAGACTTCAGGGATCGAGCTTCATCTCATCGGCCCGCTGCAGTCGAACAAGGCGGCCGACGCTGTGGCGCTGTTCGATGTTATCGAAACGGTTGATCGCGAGAAAATCGCCCGCACCCTGGCTGACGAAATGCGGCGGCAGGGTCGGTCGGTGAGGCTCTATGTTCAGGTCAATACCGGTCTGGAACCGCAGAAGGCGGGCGTTGCGCCTGATGATGTCGGGTCCTTTTTGAAGCTCTGCCGTGAGGAACTGTCGCTGTCGATCGAGGGTCTGATGTGCATCCCTCCGGCCGACGAATATCCCGGTCCGCATTTTGCCCTGCTTGCCAAGCTGGCCAGGGAGAATGGTGTGCCCAGGCTTTCGATGGGCATGTCCGGAGACTTCGAATCGGCCATCGCCATGGGCGCGACCAGCGTACGGGTCGGCTCGGCGATCTTCGGCACGCGCTGACGGCGGGCCGGATCGGAATTATCAAAAGACAAGCCTCACTACCGCTTTCGTCTGGCTTCCCATGAAGCCCGTGCGTCCGTAACCTCTCTTCACGAGCCGTGGTTGGAGCATGGGCTCGGGGAGGATGTTATGACGATGAGCTATCTGGACACATTCAAGGCCTGGCAGAACGACCCGGAGGCCTTCTGGAAGACTGCAGCGGACGCGATTGATTGGTTCAAGCCGGCGACCTCCATATTCGACGGCGAACAGGGTACCTACGGCCGCTGGTTCAGTGGAGCCGAAACCAACACCTGTCACAACTGTGTCGACCGCCACGTTCTCGCCGGTCGCGGTGCCGATACGGCCCTGATCTATGATAGCCCGATGACCGGCCTCAAACGGCGTTATAGTTTCGACGAGTTGCTGGCCGAGGTGAAGGCGATTGCCGCTGTTTTGCGCAATCACGGAATCGGCCGTGGCGACCGGGTGGTCATCTACATGCCGATGGTGCCCGAAGCTGTGTTCTCGATGCTGGCCTGCGCGCGGCTTGGCGCCGTGCATTCCGTGGTGTTCGGCGGGTTTGCCGCCCATGAATTGGCCACGCGCATCGATGACTGTAGTGCCAAGGCCGTTATCAGCGCCAGCTGCGGACTGGAACCCGGCCGCGTCGTTCCCTACAAGCCTATGCTCGATCATGCGGTGGATCTCGCGCGCGTCAAGCCGGACTATTGCTTCGTGCTGCAGCGGGACGAACTGCATGCTCCGCTACGCTACGAGCATGGCGACGTCGATTTCGGCCAGGCGATCGAGGCTGAGAAGCTTCTGGGCAATGACGTGCCGTGCACGCCGGTTCTGGCCACCGATCCGCTCTATGTCCTCTACACATCGGGCACGACAGGCCAGCCCAAGGGTGTGGTGCGCGACAATGGCGGTCACATGGTGGCGCTCTCCTGGTCGATGCGAAACATTTATGGTGTGAAGCCGGGTGAAGTTTTCTGGGCTGCCTCGGATATCGGCTGGGTGGTGGGCCATTCCTACATCGTCTATGGCCCCCTGCTCGCCGGCAATGCGACCGTCCTGTTCGAAGGCAAGCCTGTGGGGACACCGGATGCCGGCACTTTCTGGCGGGTCGTGTCGGAACATGATGTGAAGGTGCTGTTCACCGCCCCGACAGCGTTTCGCGCGATCAAGCGCGATGATCCGGATGGCGAGTTCTTCCGCAAATATGATCTCTCCGGCTTGCGCGCTCTCTTCCTGGCCGGTGAACGGGCCGATCCCGAAACCATCAAATGGGCCGAAATGCAGCTCCAGGTTCCAGTGATCGACCACTGGTGGCAGACGGAAACGGGCTGGCCGATGGCGGCCAATCCAGCAGGCCTCGGGCTGTTGCCGATCAAGTATGGCTCGCCCGCCGTTGCCATGCCGGGCTACCAGATCGAGGTGGTCGATGATGCCGGCCATCCTGTCGGACCTGGTACACTCGGGAACATCGTGGTCAAGCTTCCCTTGCCACCCGGTTGTCTGGTCAGCTTCTGGAATGCCGATGAGCGCTTCCGTGCGTCCTGCCTGGAAGAGTTCCCCGGCTACTACAAGACCGCCGATGCCGGGATGATCGATGACGAAAGCTATGTCTTCGTGATGGCCCGCACCGATGATATCATCAATTGCGCCGGCCATCGCCTGTCGACGGGTGCAATGGAAGAGGTCTGCGCCATGCATCCGGACGTCGCGGAATGCGCAGTGATCGGCATAGCCGATGATTTGAAGGGCCAGGTTCCCTGCGGCTTCCTCGTGCTCAAGCGAAATGTTTCACGGGAAACCTCCGCGATCCAGCGGGAAATCGTGCAGTTGGTCCGAGATGAGATCGGTCCTGTCGCGGCCTTCAAGACCGTGATGGTGGTGGAGCGGCTGCCGAAAACGCGCTCGGGCAAGATCCTGCGCGGCACGATGCAAAAAATCGCCGACGGACTGCCCTGGAAAATGCCTGCAACAATCGACGATCCGGCGATCCTGGACGAGATCACCGCCGTGCTGCAGCGCAACGGCATGGCGCAGATCCCGCTGGCGTCATAGAACATATCGCGATCTGCGGCGTTGCTTCCCTGCATCGCGCCGTGGATGCATGCTAACGCCAGGCGCATTGGGCCGAGGTGTTTCCCAGCTCGGTTCGATGCCCTATGCTGCGTTGATGGCACTGCATCCTGATATCGCTGCATTTGCTCGGGCCCTTCGAGACCTTGAGGCGCATCTGCGCACTCATGGCGCGCCGAGCTGGGCGCAGGAGATCGCCAGATGCGCTGATCTGGTGGAACAGTCGGACTACTATGGCGTGGTTCGCTTCTTTGGGCTCTTTGGCGGCATGGGCTCGCTCAGCGATCTCGTTCTGCAGCGCGATGGCCGCATCTTCTCAAGGGAAAATGAAGAGCTCCAGGCCTTCATAACCCGCAGCTATTCGCTTGCTGAGGAGTTGCGACGCGACCAGCCGTGAGCCGGCTTTAAGAGAAGCAAAGCGGCTCAAAGAAAAGGCCCGGGCGTCGTCGCACCGGGCCACATTCTGTCTGCAGTAAAAATGAGGGATCAGTAGCGATCGTCGTCCTCGTCGTCGTTGCGATCCGACTTTAGGGATTTCAGCTTTGCGAACACCGCATTGGCGTCGATTTCCTTTTCCTCGTCGTCCTGGCGATAGCTGAAACCTCGCTGTTCGGTCTCGGTCGCAGACTGCAAGGTCGCGCCCAGTTCCGCAGCTGTCGGCAGCGGACGGCCCTTGGAGGCCTTTTCCACTTCGAGATCGAGATCGATCTGGCTGCAGAGGCCGAGCGTGACCGGGTCCATTGGTGCGAGGTTGGTGGAGTTCCAATGGGTACGCTCGCGGATCTGCTCGATCGTCGTCTTGGTCGTGCCGACGAGGCGCGAGATCTGGGCGTCCTTCAGTTCGGGATGGTTGCGCACCAGCCAGAGAATGGCGTTCGGACGATCCTGGCGCTTGGAAACCGGCGTGTAGCGCGGACCGCGGCGTTTCGAATCGGGCACGCGGACTTTCGGCTCCGACAGCTTCAGCTTGTGGTTCGGATCGCTCTCGGCACGGCGGATTTCGTCACGCGACAACTGTCCGGTCGAAATCGGGTCCAGGCCCTTGATGCCCTGTGCTGCTTCGCCGTCCGCGATGGCCTTGACCTCGAGCGGATGCAGCTTGCAGAAATTGGCAATCTGATCGAACGACAGTGCCGTGTTGTCTACCAGCCAGACGGCCGTCGCCTTCGGCATGAGCAGTGTTTGTGCCATGAAGTTACAGTCCTTCTCTGTCCGCGCCGGAGGCCGCGGGACGTGGGGTAATACCACAATTTCCGGGAAATATGAGGCCTTATAGCGGCAAAGGCTTGCAATTGCAATTCGGCAAGTTCGAAATGACCTTTGTCTAATTGCTGCACGCGCGTGACCTGCTAAGAATGCGCCGACGACCGGGCGTAGACACCACGCTCGATGGAGTAGCAGCGCCACAACATGAGGAGGAGATCATGTCGGCCAAAACCTATCCCGTATTGAAATCGGCGAAGACCCGCGCTTTGATCGATAATGAAAAGTACCAGAAGTGGTACAAGGAGAGCGTCGAGGATCCCGAAAGGTTCTGGGATAAGCATGGCAAGCGCATCGACTGGTTCAAACCCTATACCAAGGTCAAGAACACGTCCTTCAAGGGCAAGGTCTCGATCAAGTGGTTTGAAGACGGCCTGACCAATGTCTCCTACAATTGCATCGACCGTCACCTGAAGACCCATGGCGAGCGCACCGCCATCATCTGGGAAGGCGACAACCCCTATATCGACAAGAAGATCACCTATAACCAGCTCTATGATCAGGTTTGTCGCCTGGCCAACGTGCTGAAGAAGCACGGCGTCAAGAAGGGTGACCGCGTCACCATCTACATGCCGATGATTCCGGAAGCGGCCTATGCCATGCTCGCTTGCGCCCGCATCGGCGCGGTGCATTCGGTGGTCTTTGGCGGCTTCTCGCCGGAGGCACTTGCCGGGCGCATCGTCGACTGCCAGTCTACCTTCGTCATCACCTGCGACGAGGGCCTGCGCGGCGGCAAGCCGGTGCCGCTCAAGGAAAACACCGACAAGGCTATCCACATCGCCGCGCGCCAGTATGTGACGGTCAACAACGTGCTGGTGGTGCGCCGCACCGGCGGCAAGACCAACTGGGCGCCCGGCCGCGACCTCTGGTATCACCAGGAAATCGCCAGCGTGAAGGGCCATTGCGAGCCGGTGAAGATGAGAGCGGAAGATCCGCTGTTCATCCTCTACACCTCGGGCTCCACCGGCAAGCCGAAGGGCGTGCTGCATACCACGGGCGGCTATCTCGTCTATGCGTCGATGACCCATGAATATGTGTTCGACTACAAGGATGGCGAGATCTACTGGTGCACGGCCGATGTCGGCTGGGTCACCGGCCATTCCTACATCGTCTATGGCCCGCTCGCGAATTGCGCTACCACGCTGATGTTCGAGGGCGTGCCGAATTTCCCGGATCAGGGACGCTTCTGGGAAGTAATCGACAAGCACAATGTCAACGTCTTCTATACCGCGCCGACGGCCATTCGCGCGCTGATGGGCGCCGGGGACGAATTCGTCACCCGCTCGGCCCGGTCAAGCCTGCGTCTCCTCGGCTCGGTCGGCGAGCCGATCAACCCGGAAGCCTGGGAATGGTATTACAATGTGGTCGGCGACAAGCGCTGCCCGATCGTCGATACCTGGTGGCAGACGGAAACCGGCGGCATCCTGATCACGCCGCTTCCGGGCGCAACCGACCTCAAGCCTGGCTCGGCCACGCGACCCTTCTTCGGCGTCAAGCCAGAGCTCGTCGATAACGAGGGCAATGTGCTCGATGGGCCTGCCGACGGCAATCTCTGCATTACCGACAGCTGGCCCGGCCAGATGCGCACCGTCTATGGCGATCACGAGCGCTTCATCCAGACCTATTTCTCCACCTATAAGGGGAAATATTTCACCGGTGACGGCTGCCGTCGGGATGAGGATGGCTACTACTGGATCACCGGTCGCGTGGATGACGTGCTTAACGTGTCAGGCCATCGACTCGGCACCGCGGAAGTCGAATCGGCGCTGGTGTCGCACGAGCTTGTGTCGGAAGCCGCTGTTGTCGGCTATCCGCACAACATCAAGGGCCAGGGAATCTATTGCTATGTCACCCTGATGTCGGGTCATGAAGGCACGGACGAATTGCGTCAGCAGCTCGTCAAGCATGTACGCAATGAGATCGGCCCGATCGCAAGCCCGGACAAGATCCAGTTTGCGCCAGGCCTGCCCAAGACCCGCTCCGGCAAGATCATGCGCCGCATCCTGCGCAAGATCGCCGAGGACGATTTTGGAGCACTGGGCGATACCTCCACGCTGGCGGATCCGGCCGTGGTCGAGGACCTCATTGCCAACCGCCAGAACAAGGCGGCGTGACATCAGGCTGAAATATGCCGTTGAAAGCCTCCCGTCGCTTAGCCGGCGGGAGGTTTTTTTATGCTCGGGCTTTGCGTCAGTTGCAGGTGTGTTTCGCCTTCCTGCCGCCCGCATACGGATCGACCAGCCCCTCCGCGAGCAAAGCGTCTGCCGGGTCGGTACCATCGGCTAGAACCACGCGCGCCAGCACCCGGCCGTAATATTTGTCGCCGGATATATCCTCCAGCAGCAAGGACGAGCCGTCACCCACCATAGCTTCCAGGGCCTCCTGCGCCTCAGCCGCGGCACGGCGAATGGAGGGACACTTGGATTTGAGTTCCGGCGCATCGATCCCGCGCAGCCGGACATAGGTGGTCACGCGGTGATCGGGCCAGGGCGCGGCGGAAACCAGCAAGGTGTCGCCGTCGATGACCCTGATGAGATCGGCCGCAACCGGGCCGGCGATATGCCGAGACGCGGCCTCCGCGGCGGCTGCCGTCAGCGGCACCAAGGCGAATATGGCGATAGCGGCGAGTGATCGAGCGAACATATAAGGAATATATTCCGTCAATCACGAAAGAACAATAGGAATTTGTTCTGGTGTCAGAAATCGATCGCGCGGCCCTTGATTTCCCAGTCGCCAAAGCGGGCAGGATCCTTGCCGCCGCGGCCTCCCACTTCGGGGGCAGGCTCGACTTCCTGGGCCTGGCGACGACGCTCCTCGGCCTCGGCCAGCGCACGCTTTGCGGCCGGGCTCAGCGCCCGCGGCGCGCCAACGATGTTGTCATTGGCGATATCGGTGGCGTTGAGGCCTTCATTCTGCTCCGAGCTCATGGATTCATTCCGCTGATCATTGAAAACAGGCTGTCTGCTTTTTAAATCATAGGGCAGCCAGACCGGGATTTAAACCTTGGTCGCGGAAATTGCACCCTCTGACGGAGAGATATGATGAACTTCATGCGGACTGCCATGTTGCTTGCCTTCATGACTGCCCTCTTCATGGGCGTCGGCTTTCTCCTCGGCGGTCGGGGCGGCATGATGATCGCCTTTCTCGTGGCCGCGGCCATGAACTTTTTTTCCTATTGGAACTCCGACAAGATGGTGCTGTCGGCCTATCGGGCCCAGGAAGTGGATGAGCGCAACGCGCCGGAGTTCTTCCGCATGGTGCGCGATCTCGCGGCTAATGCCGGTCTGCCGATGCCCCGGGTCTACATCTTCGACAGCCCGCAGCCCAATGCCTTCGCCACCGGGCGCAATCCGCAGAACGCCGCGGTGGCCGCCTCCACGGGGCTTCTCAACCGGCTGAGCCCGGAGGAGGTCGCGGGCGTCATGGCCCATGAACTGGCCCATATCGAGCATCGCGACACCCTGACGATGACGGTGACCGCAGCGCTTGCCGGTGCCATCTCCATGCTCGGCAATTTCGCCTTCCTGTTCGGCGGCAACCGGGAAAACAACAACAATCCCCTGGGCTTCATCGGCGTGCTCGTGGCCATGATCGTGGCGCCGCTGGCCGCCATGCTGGTGCAGATGGCCATCAGCCGCACGCGTGAATATTCGGCAGACCGTCGCGGTGCTGAGATCTGCGGCAATCCGATCTGGCTGGCCTCGGCGCTTGCCAAGATCGCCGGAGATGCCCAGGTCATCCATAACAACGATGCCGAGCGCAATCCCGCGACCGCCCATATGTTCATCATCAATCCCCTGAGTGGCGAGCGGATGGACAACCTGTTTTCGACCCATCCGAACACGCAGAACCGCATCGACGCCCTGCAGCGCCTGGCGGCTGAGTTCCGCCCGGCCTCGCCCGGCTTCGGACAGGGATCGACGGAACCGCAGCAAACTGCTAAGCCCGCGCGCAAAACGCGGTCTGTGCCCGACACCGGCTGGGGCCGCGATGGCTCTCAACCGCGTAAAGGTCCCTGGTCTTGAACGAAAAGCATAAGGGCGCAGCCGGCAAAACCCGGCCCAGGCCCCAAAACGGCTCCGCCCCCCGTGATCAGGAGCCCTTCAAGCCGGGCCTGGCGGCCCGGATCGCGGCGACCAAGATCCTCTCGGCCGTCGTGGACCGCAAGACTTCGCTCGATGGCATGCTGGATGCCGAGCATGGCAACCCAAGCTATACGGCCCTGTCGGATGCGGATCGTGCCCTGGTGCGGGCGATCCTGAACAGCGCGCTACGCCACTTGCCGCGCATCGAGGCGATGATTTCGGCTCTCCTGGACACGCCACTGCCGGAGGGCGCACGCTCCCTGCAGCACTTGCTGGTCGTGGCCGCCGCGCAGATGATCTATCTCGACATACCGGATCACTCCGCCGTCGATCTCGCGGTTGAACAGGCCAATCGCGATCCGCGCAGCCGGCGCTTTTCCAAAGTGGTCAATGCCATCCTGCGGCGCGTTGGCCGGGAAAAGAAGGACCTCCTGGAGTGGGCGGCCGATATAAGCTGCGTGCCGGAATGGTTCGATAGCAGGCTCAAGGCCGTCTATGGCGAGAAAGCCGCCCATGCGATCGGCGAAGCCTTGCTGTCGCCTGCGTCGATAGACCTGACGGTGAAGTCAGATCCCGCCCGCTGGGCAGAGACTCTCAATGGTGTCGTCCTTCCCACCGGCGGGGTGCGCCTTCGTGACTTCAAGGGCGCGGTCTCGACGCTTGAAGGCTTCGAGGCTGGCGAATGGTGGGTGCAGGATGCCGCCGCGGCGATCCCTGCCCGGCTGTTCCACGGTCTCGCCGGCAAGCGCGCCGCCGATCTGTGTGCCGCCCCGGGCGGCAAGACCGCACAGCTTATTCTGCTGGGTGCAGAGGTGACCGCCGTCGAACAATCGGCCAATCGCCTTGCAAGGCTGCAGGGAAACTTGCAGCGGCTCGGTCTTTCGGCCCAGTGCGTCAAGGCCAATCTCCGGGATTTCAAGCCCGCGGAACTGTTCGACGCCATCCTGCTCGATGCCCCCTGCTCCTCGACGGGCACCACGCGCCGCCATCCCGACGTTCTCTGGACCAAGGGTCCCGATGATATCGCCAAGCTTGCCAAGGTTCAGGAGGAGTTGCTGGCCCATGCGGTAACGCTGCTGGCGCCGGGTGGCCAATTGGTCTTCTCGAACTGCTCGCTTGATCCGGCGGAAGGCGAGGATGTCGTCGCCAGCATTCTGGCTGCCAATCCCGATCTGCGCCGCGTGCCGATTGCGCCCGACGCTTTGCCCGGTCTTGAAGAGGCCGTCACGCCGCTCGGCGAAATCCGCACCACGCCCGCCATGCTCGGCGCGCGGGATGGGGTCTCCGGCGGTCTTGACGGTTTCTATGCCTGTTTGATTAGCAAGGGTTAATGAAATATTCATAGCCTTTGTTACCAAATGCATAATCTGATATTCGCTTGTTCGGATATTGCGATGGCGGTTTCAAAAAACTCTTGATTCGTCAGGCGGAGAGGCCTGATTGCCGGCGGTAATCGGAAAGCCTGCTGATTCGGGTTTTTGAGCTGCTGTCGGGAGGGGGCGGCATCCCTCCGGTCGTTCGGCCGGGCGGCGCTGGCCTGCGCTTGCACGGAAATATGATGCGGATCACGGAACGGCGACGACTTGGTTATCTCTACCTCCGTGAGGCGTGGCGGAGGATATCGCGCAAGATCGCAGTGGGACATGTCTCGGCTTTCCGCTTTTCCGGCGGAACGCTGGCGCGCCTGATCGTGGCGCCCACCGACCTCCGGGCCACGGACACCTTCGTTGCCGAAGAAATTCTTCAGGGGCGGTTTCCACTTGCCGGCCGGGTGGTGGAATGCGGCGACAGTTCGCCCTTTTCGCAGGAATTGCCGACACGGCTGTTTGCGGTCCGGCTGCACGCGTTCGGCTGGCTGCGGCATATCAGGGCGGCGAAGACGGATGCGGCCTGCGCCCATGCTCGCGCTGTCGTCGATGACTGGATCAGCCGTCATGGCTCCCGCATTCACGGCATCGCCTGGGAGCCTGACGTGATCGCCCAGCGTGTCATCGCCTGGCTTTCCCACTCGCCCGTGGTGCTGCAAGACAGCGAAAACGGTTTCTATAGGCGGTTCCTGAAGAGCCTTTCCCTTCAAGTACGCTATCTCCGGCATGTCTCAGCCTATGCGCCCGACGGCCTTCCGCGGTTTCGTGTGCGCATCGCTCTTGCCATGGCCTCGGTCTCGATGTCGACCTCGGCGACGACGATCCGCCGCGCCGCGCGCGACCTGGATTTCGAGATCGAGCGGCAGATCCTGGGCGATGGAACCCATGCCTCGCGCAATCCCCAGGCTTCGGTCGAGCTTCTGTTTGATCTTTTGCCGCTCAGGCAGACCTATATCAATCTCGGCCATGACGTTCCGTCGAAGCTCATCCCGGCGATCGACCGGATGTATCCGGCGCTGCGCTTCTTCAGGCACCAGAATGGCGATCTCGCTTTGTTCAACGGAGCGACATCGACGCTGGCGAACGAGTTGATGGCGGTGCTGCGGTATGACGAAAGTGCCGGCCAGCCGTTCAAGTCCCTGCCCCATGGCCGCTATCATCGCCTCTCCCAAGGCAATACGGTTGTCATCATGGATACCGGCAGCGCGCCTTCGGTGGATATGTCGCGCACCCATCATGCCGGATGCCTCGCCTTCGAGCTGTCGTCGGGCCGCAATCATTTCATCATCAACTCAGGCGTGCCGCGTTATGCGGGTGAAAAGCTGCGGCAGATGTCCCGGGCCACGGCAGCCCATTCCACCGTCACCCTTGGCGATACCTCGATCTGTCGCATCTCGCAGTCGGGCTTTCTTGGGCCTGTCCTTGCCAGCCCGCCTTTCGAGGTCACGGATGCCCGGGAGGTGCTGCCGGATGGCTGCGACGCCCTGCGCGCGCGGCACGAGGGCTATGTCAAACAGTTCGGGTTGATCCATGAGCGTGAGCTGCGGCTAGCACCCTATGGCAAGAAGATCCTGGGTCGGGATCTCCTGCTGAAGGCCTCCGGACAGGCTCTCGATGGTCCGCCGCCGGTCGAGGCGGTCGCGCGGTTCCATGTGCATCCGGCCATCGTGCTCGAGCAGTTCGATCGCCATAAGGTGCGCATGATGGCGACGGATGGCGAAAGCTGGGATTTCAGCGTGTCCGGTGGAACGCTCGATATCGAGGAGGATGTGTTCTTCGCCGATGTCGCCGGCGTCCGCGCCTCGGAGCAGATCGCGGTGCGCTTCTCCGGACCTGAGATCCGCTGGTCGTTGATCCATCACGCCTAACCCACCGGCCGGCCTCAAAGGGCTGTTTTGCATCACGGCCTGTTTCCCCGTGCCCCAAGCTGTGCTAGGCGGCGGGCCAAAGAGCCCGTGCCGGCTTGTCCGGCGCCCGCCCCCAAAACCGGAGACAGATCATGGCCGTCGTTTCGAAGAAGATACCCGCCCCCGACTTGGTAAGGATCAGGACGGCCCTGCTGTCGGTGTCCGACAAGGCGGGCATTGTCGATCTGGCGGCCTCGTTGCACAAGGCCGGTGTGCGGCTCCTCTCCACCGGCGGCACCCATGGTGCCATCAAGGCTGCCGGCATCCCCGTCACCGACGTGTCCGAAGTCACTGGTTTTCCTGAGATCATGGACGGCCGGGTCAAGACGCTGCATCCCAATGTCCATGGCGGCCTCCTGTCGATCCGTGACGACGAAGAGCATGTGGCGGCGATGAAGGAACACGGTATCGAGGCCATCGATCTCGCCGTCATCAACCTCTATCCGTTCGAACAGGTCCGCAAGGCGGGCGGCGACTATCCGACGACGGTGGAGAATATCGACATCGGCGGCCCTGCCATGATCCGCGCCTCGGCGAAAAATCATGCCTATGTCACTGTCGTCACAGATCCCGCTGATTATGCCGAACTGGTCGCAGCCCTGGAGGCCGGCAATGGCTCGGTGCCCTATGCCCTGCGCCAGAAATTTGCAGCCAAGGCCTTCGCCCGCACCGCGGCCTATGACGCTGTCATTTCGAACTGGTTCGCCGAGGCCTTGTCGATCGAGGTGCCGGACTACAGGGCGATCGGCGGGCCGCTCAAGGAGAAGATGCGCTACGGCGAAAACCCGCACCAGTCGGCCGGTTTCTACGTGACCGGCGAAAACCGCCCCGGGGTCGCCACCGCGACGCTGCATCAGGGCAAGCAGCTCTCGTATAACAACATCAACGACACGGATGCGGCCTTCGAACTGGTGGCCGAATTCCCACCGGAACAGGCGCCGGCCTGCGCCATCATCAAGCATGCCAACCCCTGCGGCGTCGCCACTGGTGCTACCCTTTTGCAGGCCTATGAGCGGGCGCTGGCTTGCGATTCCGTCTCAGCCTTCGGCGGCATCGTCGCCTTCAACCAGACGCTGGATGCGGCGACGGCAACCGAGGTCATCAAGCTCTTCACCGAAGTCATCATTGCTCCTGACGTCACCGACGAAGCCAAGGCGATCATTGCCGCCAAGCCGAACCTGCGGCTGCTGACGACCGGCGCCCTGCCCGACCCTCGGGCCAAGGGCTACACGGCCAAGACCGTCTCCGGCGGCCTGCTGGTGCAGTCCCGTGACAATGTCATGGTCGATGATCTCGAGCTCAAGGTGGTGACGAAGCGCGCGCCGACCGCAACCGAGCTGGAAGACATGAAGTTTGCCTTCCGCATTGCCAAGCACGTGAAGTCGAATGCGGTCATCTATGCCAAGAACGGCCAGACCGCCGGCATCGGGGCAGGCCAGATGAGCCGCGTCGATTCGGCTCGCATTGCGGCGCTGAAAGCCGAGGATGCAGCCAAGGCGCTCGGGCTCTCGGAGCCGCTGACCAAGGGTTCGGCCGTCGCGTCTGAGGCCTTCTATCCCTTTGCGGATGGCCTTCTCGCCGCGATCGCCGCCGGCGCCACCGCCGTCATCCAGCCCGGCGGCTCGATGCGCGACGCTGAGGTCATCGCCGCTGCCGATGAGCATGGCGTTGCCATGGTCTTCACCGGCGTCCGTCACTTCCGGCATTGATCGGCGAATTTCATATCTGTCGTGGATGGCGCCCCTGCCTCGCGGGGGCGTTTCTCATTCAACTGGCTGGTTTGCCGGATAAGGCGTTTTGATCAGCAGCAGCAGGCCGACGAGAAGGAAAACTGCCAGGGTCATCATGCCGAGCCGGGCCGAGCCGGTGGCCGAGGTTACCACGGCAACCGAGAGCGGCGCGAGGAAGGATGTGGCGCGGCCTGACAGGGCATAAAGGCCGAAATAGCGGCCGGCCTCATCAGGATGCACGCTGAGCGCCATGTAGGAGCGGGCCGAGGCCTGAACCGGGCCGAAGGCCACCCCAATCAGCAGGCCATAGAGAATATAGGCCTTTTCCGCCGCCGTGCCGAACAGCCCGCCTGCATCGTCGGTGGGCAGTTGGATCAGTCCGAAAGCGGTGAAGCCGGGACCGGTCGATACAATGCCGAAGGTCGCGACCACGAGGCAGACCAGGCTGATAACGACAACGCGCTTTGAACCCAGTCGTGTGTCCAGCCGGCTGGCATAGAGGCAGCCACCGATGGCGACGACATTGAGGATGATGCCGAAGACGCCAAGCTCGACCGTCTGCCAGGCAAACATGCCCGCGGCGAAGGCGCCGCCCAAGGCCAGCAGGCCGTTGACGCCGTCCTGGTAGATCATCCGCGCGATCAGAAACCGCAGAGTGCCTTTGCGTTGCTTGAGATCGATCAGCGTGTCCTTGAGTTCCGACAATCCCGCTCCAACCGCCCTGATGATCGGCATGCCGACGCCGCGATCGGGCGTGAACAGGAACATCGGCAGGATGAAGACGAGATACCACAGCGCCGAGATCGGCCCCGTCACGCGGGCGTCCTCGCCTTTGGCCGGATCGAGCCCGAACAGCGGATCGAGGCCGATCAACGTCTTCCCGGTTTCGGGACTGCCGGCCAGGAAGAGTACGACGGCGATCAGCACGATCATGCCCCCGAGATAGCCCAGACCCCAGGCGATATTGGAGATGCGACCGGCCTCTTGCGGACCGACCAACCTCGGCATCATCGAATCGTTGAAAACGATGGAGAACTCGGCGGCGACGGTCGCCAGGACGACCAGGATCATGGCGGTGACGAGGCTCGAGCCCGGCGCCGCATACCACAGAGCCGCCAGCGAGAGGATCTTGATGACGGCGAAAAAGGCGATCCAGGGCTTGCGCCGCCCCGAGGCATCAGCGATCGAGCCCATGATTGGCGCCAGGATGGCGATGACGATGCCAGAGATCGTCAGCGTATAGCTCCAAGCCGCCTGCCCCGCGGCATGATCTTCCGTGAGCCGGGTAACGATATAAGGACCGAAAATGAAGGTGGTGATGACCGTAAAAAACGGCTGTGCCGCCCAGTCGAACAACATCCACCCCCAGATTCCGCGCGCCGGAACCGGCGGCCGACTGGCTTCAGCCGAAACTGACATCGATGCCCTGCCCTCACATGATCGCCAGAGCCTGATGCCGAAACGTGATCAGTTTTCGGTCTACATCCTGCCCGGCTTGTTTAGTCCCAGAGAGGATTCAGATGTCAGGCCGATCCGACCTGACATCATCCACCCTGGAGGGCTGACTCTGTCACTTCGTCCTGTCATGCGCAAGGTCGGTCAGAAGTGCTGCCGCCACCGTGATGCGGGACAGGCTGGGATCGCCGCCTTCGCTGAGATTGACCAGTTCGGCACCCAACCGGTTGATCCGGATCCGATCCCCCTCGTGCCAGGCGGTCACCGGCTGCTTCTCGTCAGGATATTTCGCCAGCGCCGAGATGACGATGTTGCGCCGGGCGGTGGCGATCTGGTCGATGCTGCGGGTCAGTGCAAGGCTGTCATAGTGATCGTTCGTGGTCACCCTGCGCGCCGATTCCATCACCCGACCAATGCGGAACAGCTCGCTGACGGCATAATAGCCCTCGAGCGCCCTGGTCAGCGGTGTCCCGGTGCGCTCGGCGATCTGCATGATTTCGGGCGTCAGCATGACGGTCCAAAGCGCGGTGATCTCGGCGGCCAATTCCTGCGGCGCGCCGGCCTCCATCAGTTCGGCGGTTTCGGCCGCAATGAAATCCCTCGCCGCCTCGGGCAAGGTGCTTCGCGTCGCCTGTCGCAAGGTCTTCACCGCTGCCTTTAGCTGGGTGAGAGCGGTAGAAAGATCCCCCTCCGCCGTATCCGTCTGCAGGATCAGCCGGGTCATCTGCACATAGCTGGCGCCAATGGTGGCATAGAGCCTGTTCTGCAGGGCGCCCGAGACCTTGGCATCGAGCGCATCGACACGTTCCCAAAGCCTGGGCAATTCCAGCCCGTCGCGCACCAGCAAAGCGGCCTTCACCACATGCGCCGGCAGGGCGCCGGTTTCATCGACGATGGCGGCGATGAAGCCCGGCCCGCCGCGGTTGATCACATGGTTGGCCAGCACGGTCGCGATGATCTCGCGGCTCAGCCGGTGCCCTGCGATGTCCCCGGCATAGGCCTTGCGCATCTTCGCCGGAAAATACTGCGCCAGGGTTGTCTGGCAGTAGGGATCGTCGGGCAGTTCGCTGTCCACCAGCGCATCGAACAGGGTCAGCTTGGCATAGGAGAGCAGAACACCGATTTCCGGCCGCGTCAGGCTCCGGCCAGACGCATAGCGTTCGGCGATTGCGGCGTCGTCGGGCAGGAACTCGACCTTGCGGTTCAGCTTGCCCGCCGCCTCGAGCTGGCTCATGAGCCGGCTCAGTTCCTCGCGATTGGCCGTGCCCTGCCGTTCCGTCAGCGAAATCGCCAGGGATTGCAGGTAGTTGTTGCGCAATACCAGCTCGGCCACTTCATCAGTCATCTCGGCCAGCAGCTTGTCGCGCTTGGGCAGCGTCAGGCGTCCATCGGCAAGTGCGGTTGACAGACCTATCTTGATGTTGACCTCGATGTCGGAGGAATTCACGCCGGCCGAATTGTCGATCGCATCGGAATTGCAACGCCCGCCATGAAGCGCATAGGCGATGCGTCCCTTCTGCGTCACACCGAGATTGGCGCCTTCTCCGATGACCTTGGCCCCCACCTCGTTGGCCGTGATACGGATTGGGTCATTGGCGCGGTCGCCGACTTCGGCGTCGGTTTCGCTCGGGCTCTTCACATAGGTGCCGATGCCGCCGAACCACAGCAGATCCACCTTGGCCTTGAGGATCGCCGTCATGATCTCCAGGGGCGTCGCCACCGTTGAGGCAAGACCGATCGCGGCTGCCGCCTCGGCGGTCAGCGTCACGGATTTTTCCGCACGGGAAATGATCATGGCGCCCTTGGAAAGCGCCTTGCGGTCATAATCCTGCCAGCTGGATCGCGGCAGGGCGAACATGCGCTTTCGCTCGGCAAAGGATTTGGCCGTGTCCGGATCGGGATCGATGATGATGTCGCGGTGGTCGAAGGCGGCGATCAGCCGGATATGTTCCGATAGCAGCATACCATTGCCGAACACGTCGCCCGACATGTCACCGACGCCGACGACGGAGAAGGGCGTCGTCTGGATGTCCACGTCCATTTCGCGGAAATGGCGCTTCACCGTCTCCCAGGCGCCGCGGGCGGTAATGCCCATCTTCTTGTGGTCGTAACCCGCCGAGCCGCCTGAGGCGAAGGCGTCGTCCAGCCAGAAACCCGCCTCCCGCGCCAGCCCATTGGCAGTGTCTGAGAAGGTTGCCGTTCCCTTGTCGGCAGCGACGACGAAATAAGGATCGTCCTCGTCCAGCCGCACCGTATCCTTGGGCGGCACCACCTCGCCGCCGCTGATATTGTCGGTAATCGACAGGAGCGTGCGGATAAAGGTCTTGTAGGCTTCGCGGCCGGCATTGAGGAAGTCGTCGCGATTGCCGCCTGTTGGCAGTTGCTTCGGATAGAAGCCGCCCTTGGCGCCCACCGGCACGATGACGGCGTTCTTGACCTGCTGCGCCTTGACGAGACCCAGCACTTCGGTTCGGTAGTCCTGTGCCCTATCCGACCAGCGCAGGCCGCCGCGCGCGACCTTACCGAAGCGCAGGTGAATGCCCTCCACCTGAACACCGAAGACGAAGATTTCGCGGAACGGACGGGGATCGGGCAGCGAATCGAGCAGTTGCGGATCGATCTTGAAGGCCAGCATCGGCCTCGGTCTGCCGTCATCGCCGCGCTGGAAATAATTGGTGCGTAGGGTGGCATCAATGGCATTCAGCGTCCGCCGCAGGATGCGGTCTTCGTCCAGGCTCGGCACGGCGGCAAGTGCCGTCTCGATCGCCTTCCGCGTCTCAGTCAGCCTGCGCAGGCGCGGCTTCTCACCGAGTGCCGGATCGAAGGTATCGCTGAACAGGGTGAACAGACTGGCGGAGACACTGGCATGCTTGTTCAGCGTTTCGGCGATGTGATCCTGGGAGTAGACGATACCGCATTGGCGCAGATAGGCGGCATAGGCGCGCAGCACCGTCACCTCGCGGGCGGTCAGGCCCGCCGCCAGCACCAGCCGGTTGAAGCTGTCATTGTCCACAAGTCCGGAAAAGGCGGCGAGGAAGGCCTCTTCGACGCGGGCGCCGTGCTTGGAAATGTCGAAGGCCTGGCCGCCGCGCACCTCCAGTTCCATGTCGTGCAGAACGACCAGTCGCTCGGGCGCGTCAGGGGTCGGTGCGCTGATGTCGAAGGTGCGCTCGCTGATGACGGAAAAGCCGAGATTTTCCAGGAGCGGTACACGCCGCGACAGAGGCAGGTGAGCGCCGGCATGGAAGATCTTCAGATAGAGGACAGGCCTTCCGTCATGGATCTGGTCGTGGAAGGTGATGCTGACGGCGCCGCCTGAAAGGCAGCTTTGGATATGCGGCAGATCACGCACCGCCTCTTCGGGCGTATAGGCCTCTTCATAGGCCTGGGTCAGCTCGACCACCGGTGCTCCCGGTCCCGCGAGTGCATGGAAGTGGTCCAGCCAGCGCGTGGTGATCTGGCGGATGGCCGCTTCCAGCTCGGCCTGGGCGATGCGCGGCGTCTTGCCTTCTGCACGGCCGATAATGAAGTGTACGCGGGCAACCCCGCCCTCTGGAAACGCGGGGTAGTAGGCGGAGACATGGCCGTCATAGACCGTCTTCAGATAGCTGCCGATCTTTTCCCGGACATTGGAATTGTATTCCTCGCGCGGCACATAGACGATCAGCGAAACGAAACGGTCGAAGTGGTCGATGCGGGGCAGCACGCGGACCCGCGGCCGCTCGGTCAGGTCGTTGATCTGCTCGCAGAATTTGGCGAGCAAATCGACATCGATCTGGAACAGGTCATCGCGCGGATAGGATTCGAGCGTGTTCTGCAAGATGCGGCCGGAATGGCTCTGGGGGTCAAAGCCGAAATGCTTGACCACCTTGTCGACCTTTGCCCGGAGCAAGGGTATCTCGTTGGCCGAATGGGTGTAGGCGGTAGCCGTAAACAGGCCGACGATCCTGAGTTCGCCGATCACCCGGCCCTCGGCGTCGAAGCGTTTGACGCCGACATAGTCCATATAGGCCCGGCGATGGACGACCGACTTCACATTGGCCTTGGTAACGATCAGGAAGTCCGGTCCCTGCAGAAACGCCAGGATTTCCGGTGTGGTGATGGTGGCATGCCGGCCTTGCCTGAGAACCAACACGTCGGGATTGGAGAGGATCCCCAGTCCCGTGCCCTCGCCGCGCTCCAGCTTGGCGTCAGCCCCTTCGCCGGAATAGAGATATTCACGCATGCCGAGGAAGGTGAAATTGTCGTTGCGCAGCCAGTCGAGAAAGGCCAGCGCCTCCTCGCGTTCGGCCTTGCGGCGCCCGCCGGTCTGGGATCCCAGTTGCGCGATCGCCCCATCCAGCGCCTCCAGCATGGGCTTCCAGTCGGCGGCCGTCAGGCGCACCTGCTGCAGCACATTGGCAAGGGCAGCAATCAATGCGTCGGCTTGATTGCCGTCGAGCGGCGCCAGATGCAGCTGGATATAGCTAATGCGCTTGGCCGGATCGAGATGGGCGTCGCCTTCCGCCAGGATCACATCGGATGGCGATTCGGCATAGAGAATCGGATGCACCGCAAGATAGATGTCGCGATAGCGGCTGGTCACCTCCCCCATGACGGAATCGTAGAGGAACGGCTTGTTGTTATCGACGATGGAGAGAATGCTGACCGGCACGCCGTCCGGCTCGACATCTGCCACGGTGTCGATCCTGATGGAGGCGGTATGGCCGTCCCAGGCCTTCAGGTCGGCTGCGGCCCGAACGGCCGACAATGCCAGCATTTCCGGCGTGCAGCGGTCGAGGTCGTCATTGCTCGCTCGCCCATAGAGGATGGATGGATCGATGAACGGCGCCTCGATCGCTGCCGCGATCTTCTGCGCTGCCAGGAATTGCTGTTCCCGCTTCGTCTTTCGTGCCGTCGCCATTACCATCTCTCTCCCCTGGAATCCCGCTCAAGCTGCGGAAAAATGATTTCGAAATGATGTATTAAAGCGAGAACTTGACAAGGTTATAGTCTTGAAGAGGGCAAAGTTCGAAAACTTCATAAATCCGCGTATTGACAGTTCCGCCGCCAAGGGACGATCAACGTCGCAATGTAAATCTGGAATTGGCAGCATGTCGGAAAAGCCCGCAGGCGCAGTCATCGTCATATCGAGCCATGTCGTGCGCGGCGGCGTGGGAAACCGCGCAGCGGTATTTGCCCTGGAGACGCTCGGTTTTCCGGTCTGGGCAATGCCCACGGTCGTCCTGCCCTGGCATCCCGGTCATGGCCCCTCGACGCGCATGACCTTTCCCGAGGGCGAATTCGACCGGGCGATCGATGACCTGATCGGCGCGCGCTGGACCGGTGAAGTCACCGCAGTCCTGAGCGGCTATTTCGCCAATGCGGCACAGCCACGGGCCGTCGCCCGCCTGGTTTCCGCCTTGCGGGCCAAGAATCCCGATCTCACCTATGTCTGCGATCCCGTCATGGGCGACAATGGCGGGCTCTATATCGCCGAGGAGACGGCCGCTGCCGTGCGCGATCATCTGATCCCGCTTGCCTCCGTCGCCACGCCCAACCGGTTCGAACTGGGCTGGCTAAGCGGGGTAGAGCTTTCCAGCAATCAGCAGATCATGGATGCTGCGCTGTCGCTGGGACCGGCCCGCATGCTGGTGACATCGGCCGTGCCGATGATGGCGGGCGGCACAGGCAACCTTCTCCTATCAGGACGTCATGCGCTTCTCGCGGAGCACCGGCTGATCGACCGGCCACCCAATGGCCTCGGCGATCTCCTGGCGGCTCTGTTCCTTGCCCGTATTCTGCAGGGACATGGCGAAGAGCAGGCGCTGCAGCTGGCAACCGCCAGCGTCTATGAGATCCTTGCCCGGACGATGAAGCGCGGCAATGACGAGTTGACGCTGACCAGCGACGCTTCGAGCCTGTCCACGCCGATGGCGCTGGTGCAGATGCGCAGGCTGATGCACCCGGCCCAGCGCAGCTCGCGATAGGCTTTCCCTGGCTGATATGGGGATGCAGGGCTGATTCGTCTGCAGGGCGGTTGCGTAAGTGATTCGACCGCTGTAATTCAAGGATATGCAGCACTTTCCGAGCTCCCTCATCGACGGTTACAACAACTTCATGAGCGGTCGCTATCGCGACGCGCGCGATCGCTATCAGAAGCTCGCGGAAGAGGGGCAGAAGCCCAGCACGCTGATCATCGCCTGCTGCGATTCGCGCGCCGCCCCCGAAATGATCTTCGATGCCGGCCCCGGCGAATTGTTCGTCGTGCGTAATGTCGCAAACATGGTTCCGCCTTACGAGCCCGATGGCAATTATCATGCGACATCGGCAGCGCTGGAATTTGCGGTGCAGTCTCTCCGGGTGCGGGATATCATCGTCATGGGCCATGGCCGCTGCGGCGGCATCAAGGCGGCGCTCGATCCCAATTCAGAACCACTTTCCCCTGGTGATTTCATCGGCAAGTGGATGGGCCTGCTGAAGCCGGCGGCCGAGCAGATCCAGTCCAATGACATCATGACCGCGACCGAACGGCAGACGGCCCTGGAGCGGATTTCGATCCGCAATTCCATTGCCAATCTCCGGACCTTCCCGTGCGTCCAGATCCTCGAACAGCGCGGCAAGCTCAGCCTGCACGGTGCCTGGTTCGATATCGGCAATGGCGAATTGTGGGTCATGGATCCCCAGACCAGGGATTTCTCACGCATGGAGCCGGTCCTCCCGGCAGATGCCTTGGCCGCCCAGGCCTGATTCAGATATTTTTCAGCCGTCTACGCTATACACCTTTAGGATTGGGGTGTTAGCGCTGGACCTTGGAGCCTTTACCCTCTGTATATCAGGCGTGGGAAGAGGGTTGCATGCATCTGGTGATGATCAAGAAGGTGGTGATGGCGGCACTTCTGCTGCCGACGCTCGCCATGACCCTGGAAGCAGGAGTCCTGATCGCCTATACCTATCGCGATCTGTCCAGTGTGGAAGCGACACGCGAATATGCCACTCTTTTGACGATGGCCGGAGAGATTGCTTCCTCCGCGACGCCGGATGAAGCGGAGGCTGTTACCAACTACCTGAAAGATCCCGGCCCCGCGACCAAGCTCGCTTTCGAGCAGGCGCAGGCTGAACTGGACCGGCAGAACGAAAGGCTGGACGCCTTAATCCAGGAAAACCTCACCGATCATAGCTTACAAGACCCCTATGCGGCTCTTCGTGGACAGTTGGATACCCTCCACAAGTTTCGGGAACAGGTCGAGCAAGGGCAGGCGACGACGCTTTCGCTCCTGGAGGTTTATCGCCCTCTTTCAGAAGCCTATCTCGATCTCGTGAATGCGCTCGACGAGCAGATCAACGACAACCGGCTCCTGCGAAAGCTCGATCAGTTGCAGGCGATGCTGCACGGACACGAAGCAGGCATGATCATTTCCGCCTTTGGCTATCAATATCTGTCGGGTGTCGAACTCACGCCACAGGAGAACGAGGCCCTGTTCAAGGCGGTCCATGTCTATGATGCCCGGCTACAGGAACTTGCTGAATTCGAATATGCTGAGCAGCGTGCGGTGCTTAAGTTTCACAACAGCGAGAGCGGCACTCAATTTCGCGATGTGCTCTCCCATATCCGGACTCGCGGCTTGCAGCCGGCCAGTTTGTCCGGTTCCCCGCAACGTCTTGCCGATGCCTGGACCGAGCTTCACGCGCAACGCATGGAGGCGTGGAAGGCGGACCTCGCCAAGCATATTCGCGATACGCGCGAACTGGCGGACAGCCTGACCCTGCAGTCCCGCATGCACTTTCTTGCGCTCATCACGGGCGTGATTGTCATGCTTGTGCTCACCACAACGGTGCTTGTGCTGGCGACCAAGGGTATACGGCTGGTCGACCGCCTGACTCGCGACCGTGAAGCACTAATCCAGGAACTTCGCAGCGCCTCGCACACGGACGTTTTGACAGGCATGCCCAATCGACGCGGTTTCGATGCCGCCCTGCGCTCTATCGAGACCCGGTCCGATGGTGAAGCTGTCCATTCGCTTGTTATTTTCGATCTCGATCGCTTCAAACAGGTCAATGATGTCCATGGCCATGATGGTGGCGATGCGGTTCTGGCGCAAGTGGCACGGGTTGCGCGCGGCAGCTTCCGCTCCGGTGATCTGCTGGCACGCCATGGCGGCGAGGAATTCGTGGCGCTGCTGCCGAATACCGGCCTTGTGGAAGCGGCGCTTGCGGCTGAGGATGTCCGCGAGGCCATCGCCGCCACGGATATTCATCTGCCGAGCGGCAAGACGATCCGGGTGACCGCCAGCTTTGGCTGCGCCGCTCATCATGGTGCGCTCGAAAGCGGCCATCTCAACGCGATGATCAAGAAGGCCGATCTTGCGCTCTATGCTGCGAAATTTTCCGGTCGAAACAAGGTCGTGCGGGATGGAGACTTCAATGAAATCTCCATGGAACGCCGCGAAGTTCGGTTTGCTTAAAGTTGGTCCCGGCGGATCGGCAGCCGGCTTTTACTGCTGGCCGTCGATGCGGGCGCCGATATAGGCAATCGCCTCCTGGTAGACGGAGGCCGCATTCCAACCCTGAAGTGCCACGAAATTCGGCTGGCCCGGCTGATAGCCCGCCCCTGCCCGCCAACCGTGACCCCGCAGGAAATTGGCCGTAGACGCCAGGGCATCGGCACGCGAACCCACTAGATCAACCCGGCCGTCGCCATCGCCATCAACGCCGTATTTTACCACATTGCGCGGCAGGAACTGGGTCTGGCCGATTTCGCCATGGGCAGCACCGCGAGCATTGACGCTCAAGGAGTTGGTCGCAACGAGCTGCAGCGCGGCATAGAGCTGGTCGGTGAAGAATTCCGAGCGACGGCAGTCATAGGCGAGTGTGGCCACGGCCGACAGCGTATGTTCCTTGCCCAGGAAGCCACCAAAGCCTGTTTCCATGCCCCAGATCGCCAAGAGGGGACCGGCGGGAACACCATAGCGGCGCTCGATATTGTTGAGCAGGCTGGCATTGTTCTGCTTCATGCCCTTGCCGCGGGAGATGATGGCCTGGCCGCCTCGCTTTGCCATGAACTGGTCGAAGGAAAGCTTGAAGCTCTTCTGGCCCCGGTCAGCGCGGATCGTGCCGGTGTTGTAGGACACGGATGACATGGCTCTGTTGACCACATCGGCCTTCACGCCGTTTGCGACCGCGTCTTTCTTGAACTGAGCGACCCAAGCATCAAAGCCCGCGCCCGTGTTTCCGCACTGAGCAGCGCTTGCGTCGGATGCAGCGAACACGGTGCTCGCCACGACAATCAGGGCTGAAGTCAGAAGGGTGCCAACACGCATCGCGTTCTAAAGCCTTTCGCTGGGGTAAATTAACTGGCCGATACATGACAGCACTTGATGATTCTGTCACGTAACGGAACTCTCTCTGGCGCCGATTTACTTAAGAAATCATTCACGACGACGTTATTTGCTGTCTTCGTGGGCGCAAAACAGGAGAATCCGGGCGTGGTCAGGCCACACCCGGAGTTAAACCCGGCAGATCAGCTTAGGCTGCGAGCTTCTTCGGCTTGATCAGGCCGCGATTGACCAGCAGTTCGGCGATCTGGATGGCGTTGAGGGCCGCACCCTTGCGCAGGTTGTCGGAGACCACCCACATGTTCAGGCCGTTCTCGACGGTGGCATCCTCGCGGATACGGGAGATGAAGGTCGCGTCTTCGCCGGCGCTTTCGTAGGGCGTGATGTAGCCGCCGTTCTCATGCTTGTCGATGACGAGGCAACCCGGCGCTTCGCGCAGGATTTCGCGGGCCTGATCGGCAGTGATCTCGTTTTCGAACTCGATGTTGACCGATTCCGAGTGGCCGATGAAAACCGGAACGCGCACGGCCGTGCAGGTCACCTTGATCTTCGGGTCGAGCATCTTCTTGGTCTCGGCCAGAACCTTCCATTCTTCCTTCGTGTAGCCGTCTTCCATGAAGCTATCGATATGGGGAATGACGTTGAAGGCGATGCGCTTGGTGAACTTCTTCGATTCCACCGGATCGGCCACGAAGACGGCGCGGGTCTGGGTGAAGAGTTCGTCCATGCCTTCCTTGCCGGCGCCTGAAACGGACTGGTAGGTGGAGACGACCACGCGCTTGATCTTGGCGGCGTCATGCAAAGGCTTCAGCGCCACGACGAGCTGCGCCGTCGAGCAATTCGGATTGGCGATGATGTTCTTCTTGGTGAACAGGCTGATGGCGTCCGGGTTCACTTCCGGTACGATCAGCGGAACCTCGGCGTCGTAACGCCAGGCCGAGGAATTGTCGATGACGACGCAACCCTGGGCGCCGATCTTGGGCGACCACTTCTTCGAAACGTCGCCGCCGGCCGACATCAGGCAGATATCGGTGTCGGAAAAGTCATAATTTTCGAGGTTCTGAACCTTCAGCACCTTGTCGCCGAAGGAAACTTCCGTGCCCTGCGAACGTGGCGATGCCAGCGCCACAACTTCATCGGCGGGGAAACCGCGCTCTGCCAGGATGTTCAACATCTCGCGGCCGACATTTCCGGTCGCGCCCGCTACTGCAATCTTAAAGCCCATTGTTCCTGCTCTCTTTCTATCTCTCCGCGTTACGTGAGGAGAAAGCGGCATATTCGCCAGCCTTCTTGATCCCCGGCCGTGCCGGGGAGAGAGCGGTGGCCAGAGACGTCAGACGGTTTTGGTCGTCGTTTTGGCCTTGGTCGTGGATGAAGCATTGACGCATGCAGGCAGCCCGGCCTGACCAGCCGGGGCGAAAGGAACTGAGATGTTCGATTCGAGAGCGTGCATATGAATTTCCTATCCGAGCCGTCCTAATAAAAGGTTTTCAGTGGGAGTCAAGCAATTGCGTCGTCCTGATGCCTATGGGAAGAACATGGGAGTTGTGTCGAGTTTCGCTAGGTTGCCATGTCCTTCTCGCTTCGCCCGGCCCTGGAGGCCGATCTCCCCGCCATTACCGCAATTTATGCCGACAGCGTTCTCAACGGCACAGCAAGCTATGAACTTGCCGCACCCGACGAGGCCGAGATGGCCCAGCGTTTTGAAAGCATCAGGGGGCAGGGCTATCCTTACCTTGCCGCTGTTGACGCCGACGGCACCCTGCTCGGCTATGCCTATGCCTCGGCGTTTCGCACCCGTCCGGCCTATCGCTGGCTGGTGGAGGATTCGATCTATCTGGCGCCGGCAGCGCGCGGACGCGGTATCGGCCGGGCACTTCTGGAAAGGCTCGTTGCCGATTGCACGGACTTGGGATTTCGCCAGATGGTGGCGGTGATCGGTGGCGCCAGCCCCGCCTCCGTCGCGGTGCACAAGGCCATGGGTTTCGAAATGAGCGGTGTCCTGAAAGGCACCGGTTTCAAGCATGGGAAATGGCTCGATACGGTGCTGATGCAACGCGCCCTTGGCGAGGGGCTGTCCACCGATCCCGACGAGATGCAATATCCGGGAACGCTTTATCGCGGATGAGCTGCGGTCACTCGACCAGTTTCAGGGTCTTGTCGAAAACCTTGAGAACCTGCTTGAGGTCGTGGCCGCGTTTCAGGATCATGCCGGCGGTGTTGATCACGCTGAACGCGCCCTGCTTGGCCGCAAGCTTCGGGTTTTTCTCGATGCGGTAGAGCGGCATTTCTCCAGACCGTTTGAATACCGAAAAGACCGCCCGGTCCTTGAGATGGTCGATGGCATAGTCGCGCCATTCGCCCTCGCCCACCATGCGGCCATAGATCCAGAGAATCGCATCCAGTTCGCGCCGATGAAAGGTCACCGGCATGGGATCGCGGTCCTGCCGGTACTGCCCAAGATCGACCACGGATGCGCTACGGGCCTCGCCACCGTCGTGGTTGGCCCGCGGCAAATCCTGCTCATCAGTCATGAAATCCTCGGCCCTTTCTGCATGACAGATCGGTGACAGTGTGCCCCAGCCTTTGGAAATTGCAAGCCCGGGGTGCCAAGCGGCGGTCGCCCCGAGACATGACCGTGTCCGACCGCTCGGGTTCTTTTCGCTACCGCCGTATTTTGAACAAAACAGCGCCCAATTTGACACAGACAGTGGGATTGTTCGGTTGGCGCTCGCGCCAAACAGGTCCGGTCTGGGATGCTGACCCCTTACCCCCAGCCCCCCAGCATTTCCGGATCGGACCGCCGGACGCCTGACAGGCCTCAGTTTTGGAAGCCTGATTCGCAAGGATGCGGGCTGTTTATTCCGGCTTGGACATCAGGACGGTCGCGCCGACAATCTCCGACGGTTCGCCCTTTTCGCTCGAGCGTTGCAGCAGCACCGCACAGCCGTCGCTTTTTCCCGACTTCATCACTTTGGCAGGCAGGACGAGACGCATGTCCTTGCCGTGCCACATGCCGACCGTCTGGATGTCGGTGACGCTGTTCCAGTAGGTATAGGTCTTGCCCTTGTTCTCGCCCTTCAGGACATCGACGTCCTGCTGATGCTTGAAATAGACCATCACAACATCTGCCTTGCCGGTTCCCGAGCCGATATCGATATCGATTTCGTCGCCACGCTGACGGGCCGATACGGGCACTTCAAGGCCGCGTCCAACGTCATGCAGGCCCTTGATCTTGCCGGTGATGGCCTCCATGTCGCTACCGGGCACGTGGTCGCGGCCGTTGATGACGGCTTGCGGCGTGTAGACACCGCTGCGGCCGAGCGAGCGGGCATAGGCATATTGCCGGGCCGTATTGTCGGGGGTGGCGAGGGTGTCCTGCCAGCCAAGATAGTTCCAATAGTCCACGTGATAGGACAAGGCGACGACGCCACCCTGCTTGACCAGATCACCTAGTGCCTTGTCGGCCGGGGGGCATGATCGGCAGCCCTGGGAGGTGAACAGTTCGACGACACCCCGCGGCGTTGTTCCTTGCTGCGAGCCGTCTTCTGCGGCTGCGGGCAGCGATGCCGACAGTGCCAACAGGAGACCGAACGCAAAACGCCTTGAAGTCATAACCATTGTCCTGCCTGCCGTGCCCTTTTCCATCCTGGGTGCGATATCAGGCTAGTTTCGCCGATACCGCTTGCCCCAAGGTTACTGTCCTTGCCACATTTTTCGCGCAAGACATAAACTTTCAGGCCATCAACAGGAAGTCACGAAGGGGTGAGGCTTCCGGTCGAAAGCCCGCTCACCCAAAAAAGAGCCGCCGGGATTGCTCCCGGCGGCGCGTTTTGACGATATCGATCGTATCAGGCTGCGAGGTCGCGCAGAACGGTCTGCAGGATGCCGCCGTTCTCCATGTAGGTGACCTCGTCGAGGGTATCGATGCGGCACAGAAGCGGCACCTCCTTCACCGTGCCATCGGCATAGGTGATCTTGGCGATCTTCTTCTCGCGCGGCTTGATCTCGCCTTCCAGACCTTCGATCGTGACGGTTTCGTCGCCCTTCAGGTCGAGCGATGCCCAGGTGGTGCCTTCCTCGAAGGTGAAGGGCACGACGCCCATGCCGACCAGGTTCGAGCGATGGATGCGCTCGAAGGACTGGGCGACCACGGCCTTGACGCCCAAGAGGTTGGTGCCCTTGGCAGCCCAGTCGCGGGACGAGCCGTTGCCATATTCAACGCCGGCGAAGATGACGAGCGGAACGCCCTCGTCCTTGTACTTCATGGCGGCGTCGTAGATCGACATCTCTTCCTTCGACGGATAGTGGACGGTGTAGCCGCCTTCCTTGCCGTTCGGGCCGAGCATGTGGTTGCGGATGCGGATATTGGCGAAGGTGCCACGCATCATGACCTCATGGTTGCCGCGGCGCGTGCCATACTGGTTGAAGTCGGCAACACCGACGCCATGACCCAGGAGATAGGCACCGGCCGGAGAGGCTGCCTTGATCGAGCCGGCGGGCGAGATGTGGTCCGTCGTGATCTTGTCGCCGAAGAGACCGAGTACGCGGGCGCCCTTGATGTCCTTGAGGCCCGAGCCGGTCTTGCCCATGCCGACGAAGTAGGGCGGGTTCTGCACATAGGTCGAGTTGTCGTCCCAGGCATAGGTCTGGCCTTCCGGAACCTGCACGGCCTGCCAGTTTTCGTCGCCCTTGAACACGTCGGCATATTTCGATTCGAACAGTTCGCGGGTGACGTATTTCTGGATGAACTCCTGCACTTCCGCCGAGGTCGGCCAGACGTCCTTGAGGAAGACCGGGTTGCCGTTTTGGTCTTCGCCCAGGGGCTCCGTGGTCAGGTCGATCTGCACCGAGCCGGCCAGCGCATAGGCGACGACGAGCGGCGGGGAGGCGAGGTAGTTGGCCTGCACGTCAGGCGAGATACGGCCTTCGAAGTTGCGGTTGCCCGACAGGACGCCTGCGGTGATCAGGCCCTTGTCGTTGATCGTCTTCGAGATCGGCGCCGGCAGAGGGCCGGAATTGCCGATGCAGGTGGTGCAGCCGAAGCCGACCAGGTTGAAGCCGAGCGCGTCGAGATCCTTCTGCAGGCCGGACTTGGCAAGATATTCGCCGACGACCTGGGATCCCGGTGCAAGCGAGGTCTTCACCCAAGGCTTGGACTTCAGGCCCTTGGCCACCGCATTGCGCGCCAGGAGACCGGCTGCGATCAGCACGCTCGGGTTCGAGGTGTTGGTGCAGGAGGTGATGGCGGCAATGGCCACGTCGCCATGACCGAGATCGTAGCTTTCGCCCTCGACGGCATAACGCGTCTTGAGCTGGCCGGGCTTCTTGTAGTCGTTTTCGAGAGCCGTGGCGAAGTTCGGCGCGATGGTTTCGAGCGGCAAGCGGCCTTCCGGACGCTTGGGGCCGGCCATCGACGGAACGACGTCGCCGAGGTCGAGTTCGAGCGTGTCGGTGAAGACGAGCTGCGAACCGTCATTGTCGCGCCACATGCCCTGCGCCTTGGAATAGGCTTCGACCAGGGCGATGCGGTCCTTGGTGCGGCCGGACATGTTGAGGTAGTTGACCGTTTCGGCATCGACCGGGAAGAAGCCGCAAGTCGCGCCGTATTCCGGACCCATGTTGCCGATGGTGGCGCGGTCGGCGACCGGCATGTTTTCCATACCAGGGCCGAAGAATTCGACGAACTTCGATACCACGCCCTTCTTGCGCAGCATCTGCACAACGGTCAGCACGAGGTCGGTGGCGGTGACGCCTTCCTTGAGCTTGCCGGTGAGCTTGAAGCCGATGACCTCAGGCAGCAGCATGGAGACCGGCTGGCCGAGCATGGCGGCTTCCGCTTCGATACCGCCGACGCCCCAGCCGAGAACGCCGAGACCGTTGATCATCGTGGTGTGGGAGTCCGTGCCGACGCAGGTGTCGGGATAGGCTGTCGTTTCGCCGTCTTCGTCCTTGGTCCAGACCGTCTGGCCGAGATATTCGAAGTTGACCTGGTGACAGATGCCGGTGCCGGGCGGAACCACGCGGAAGTTCTTGAATGCCTGCTGGCCCCACTTCAGGAAGCGGTAGCGTTCGCCATTGCGCTGGTATTCCAGCTCGACGTTGCGGGCGAAGGCCTGCGGCGTGCCGAATTCGTCGACGATGACGGAGTGGTCGATGACGAGGTCGACGGGCACAAGCGGGTTGATCTTTTCCGGATCGCCGCCGAGAGCCTTGATGCCGTCACGCATGGCCGCGAGATCGACGACGGCGGGAACGCCGGTGAAGTCCTGCATCAGCACGCGGGCTGGACGATAGGCGATTTCCGCTTCCTTCAGGCCCTTGTTGTTGAGCCATTCGGCCACGGCCTCGATGTCCTTCTTGGTCACCGAGCGGCCGTCTTCATTGCGAAGCAGGTTCTCCAGCAGCACCTTCATGGAATAGGGCAGCTTGGAAACGCCGGCGAGACCATTGGCCTCTGCCTTGGGCAGGCTGTAGTAGACATAATCCTTGCCGTTGACGGTCAATGTGGAACGGCAATTGAAACTGTCGAGAGATTTTGACACGGATAGAACCCCGCTTATTCTGATAGCCTACACTTTTGGTGCGGACGCCTATGCACTTCATGCACATCAGGATGCGGGTACGGCCATTTCCGCTGTCCGCCCCAGAACCGCTGTCGCAGTTCAAAGTTCGGCACAAGGATGAAGTTCACGCCGACCGCTGGCGTGTTGCAGGTCTTATAGATAATTTCTAAAAAAGGTGCCAGACCGGGCCATGCCTAAATCGGACAAAAATTTGCAACGCGATGACTAAAATCTTAACGAAAGTCCGACCATGCGCCTGATGGCCGAAGGCTTGAGCGCCCGCCGCGGCGAAGAGCTCATTTTCACCAATGTTTCCTTTACCTTGGAGCAGGGGCAGGCGCTGCTTTTGACCGGCCGCAACGGCTCGGGAAAATCGACCCTGCTGCGGGTGATCGCCGGCCTTTTGCGGCCTGAAAACGGCACCGTGACGCTGGCAGGACAGGGTCACGGAGAGCAGCGCCCGGCGCGGGAACTCAGCCATTATCTCGGCCATCGCAACGCCATGAAACAGGAACTGAGCGTTGCGGAAAACCTGCTGTTCTGGCAGCGCTTTCTCGGCGATAGCGAGGGTGGCCAGGGGGTGGATATCGAAGAGGCGGCCCATGCCGTCGGTCTTGTTGGCATTACCCATCTACCCTTCGGCTATCTTTCCGCCGGCCAGCAGCGGCGATTCGCCATGGCCAAGCTGCTGGTCGCCCACCGGCCGCTCTGGCTGCTCGACGAGCCGACTGCCGCGCTTGATTCGAGCGCCGACGTGATGTTTGCCGGGCTGGTGACGGATCACCTCGCCCGCGGCGGCATGGCGATTGCTGCCACCCATCAGCCGCTCGGGCTGGAGGGGGCGCAGCAGCTGGTCATGAAGGGGTTTGAGTATGGTGAGTTGGCATGATGATGATTCACGATATGCCGGTGTCTAGAAATACCCCCCTCTGCCCTGCCGGGCATCTCCCCCTCAAGGGGGGAGATCGATATGCCGCACGCGCTCGCTTCCCCGCAAAACCCATCGTAGTCGGCTGGATGGCGGATCAGTGCCACGGGTCGATCTCCCCCCTTGAGGGGGAGATGCCCGCGTTTCGATGTAATCGAAAGAGGGCAGACGGGGGTATGGTTGCACCGATACAAAAGATCTTGGCTGCATTAGCCAAGAATGGGACCTCCTCATGATCGCCCTCTTCCTGCGCGACGTGAAACTATCGGTGCGGTCGGGCGGTGGGGCGCTGATCGGGGTCTTGTTCTTCATGACCGTCGTGGCCGTCATTCCCTTTGGCGTAGGTCCCGACCTCAACCTGCTTTCGCGAATCGGCCCGGCGATCGTCTGGATCGGTGCGCTGCTGGCGGCGCTTCTGGGGCTCGACCGGCTGTTCCAGGCTGATCGCGATGACGGGTCGCTTGACCTGATGCTGATGCAGGAAACGCCGCTTGTGCTGACGGTCTTCGTCAAGTGCCTGGCGCACTGGGTCGGCACCAGCCTGCCGCTGGTGATCGCCTCGCCGCTCCTGGGCCTGTTCATGAACATGGGCGAGGTGGCGATCGGTGCGGTCATGCTGACGCTCCTGGTCGGCAGCCCGGCGATCACCTTCATCGGCGCGGCCGGTGCGGCGGTGGCGGTGGTTCTGCCCCGTGGCGGCCTGCTGGTGTCGATTCTGGTGCTGCCGCTCGCCATCCCCGTGCTGATCTTCGGGGTCAGCGCCTCTTATGCGGCGGTGGAAGATCCCGCGCCATTCCTGCCGCCCTTTTTGTTTCTGGTGGCAACGACGCTGTTTTTCGCGGTGATCGGGCCGGCCGCTGCCGCGCTCGCATTGCGCAATGCCGGAGACTGACAAGGTCCTCGCGGGTGATCACATTCGCTTGGATTGACCAAGATCAATTGCAGCCGAACGATGGGCAGGTTAGAAGCATTCCATGAACGATAGCACGCTCGCCATTACCAAGTTCAGCGATCTGGCCAATCCAACGCGCTTCCTGGCGCTGGCGGGGCGGATCATTCCATGGATGGCGGCCATCACGGTGGTGCTTTTCGCCATTGGCCTCTATCTCGGCTTCACCGCCGAGGGCGATTACCAGCAGGGCATGACCGTGCGCATCATGTATGTGCATGTGCCGGCCGCCTGGCTCTCCATGATGTGCTATACCGTGATGGCGCTGTCGGCGATCGGGACGCTGGTCTGGCGCCATCCGCTGGCTGATGTCAGCCACAAGGCCGCAGCCCCGCTCGGCGCCATTTTCACTCTGATCGCTCTGGTCACCGGCTCCCTCTGGGGCAAGCCGATGTGGGGCACTTGGTGGGTCTGGGATGCGCGGCTGACCTCGGTCTTCGTGCTGTTCCTGATGTATCTCGGGCTGATTGCGCTCAACCGGGCGATGGACGATCCGTCACGGGCGGCGCGGCTGAGCGCCGTCTTGATCCTGGTCGGCTTCGTCAACATCCCGATCATCAAGTTTTCCGTGGAGTGGTGGAACACCCTGCACCAGCCGGCAAGCGTCATCCGGCTTGACGGACCGACCATCGATCCCGTTTTCCTCTGGCCGCTGCTGATCATGGCGCTGGCCTTTTCGCTTCTGTTCTTCACGCTGCATATGATGGCGATGCGCAACGAAATCTGGCGCCGGCGGATATCAGTGCAGCGCCGGCTTGCGGCGCGCATGGCCGGTCGGGAGGGCTGATCCGTGACCCATGATTTCTATATCTACACCTCCTATGCCGTGACCTTCGGCCTTGTCGGCATGGCCACGCTCTGGATCTGGCTCGATGGCCGCGCGCGGCAGAAGGAGTTGAAGGCGCTGGAAGCCTCCGGCATCCGGCGGCGTTCGGCGGTCTCCGCCGGGGAAGGCGGGCAGGCATGAGCGAGAATATCGACGACAAGGCGCCGCGACAGGGTGCCGGCCGCTATGTGCTGGCGCTCCTGCCCCTCGTGGTCTTCGCCGGGATTGCGCTGACGGCCGGCAAGATGCTGTATGATCAGGATTTCAACGGCAAGAACATTGCCGACATCCCCTCGGCCCTGATCGGCACCAAGGCGCCGACCCTGGCGCTGGCACCGCTTGGCGGCTCGCAGACGCCGGCGCTGACGACGGATGCCATCTCCGGCAAGCTGACGCTGGTCAACGTCTTTGCCTCCTGGTGCATACCCTGCCGGGACGAGCATCCGATCCTGAAGGAACTCGCCAAGGACCAGAGGCTCACCATCGTCGGCATCAACTACAAGGACCGCGAGGAAAACGCCCTTCGGTTCCTCGGCGAACTGGGCAATCCCTATAGCGCCATTGGTATCGATCCTGATGGCAAGGCGGCAATCGACTGGGGCGTCTACGGCATTCCGGAAAGCTATCTGGTCGCGGCTGACGGAACGATCCTCTACAAGAAGGTCGGGCCGTTTGATGAGCAGTCCCTGGAGCAGGGGCTTTTTCCGGCGATCGAGAAGGCTCTTGCGGGCGGTTGAGGACGGGCATTGTCGTGTGGCATTGCATAGTCGACGACGGTTCGTGTGATCCCCCTCACCCGGCCTCCGCTCCGCTCGGCCACCCTCTCCCCGAGGGGAGAGGAATTTCTGAAGCGCTGCGGCTACTACCCTCTTCTTCCCGGCGGGGGGAAGCTCTCGGCCGAGGATGACAACTGGGTGGGCCGGTTCCCCTGCCGGCTTATGCTTCGAACAACAATGTCAAAGAGCGCCCTGCCAAACCCTGATGGCCTCGACCGGCCAGACCAGCATCAGCACGTTGAGGGTGAGATTATCACGGATGATCCAGCCGGTGATGAGCTCGAAGGCGATTGCGATCACGACGGTCAGCCAGACGGGCGCGCGGGCGGCGAAGAGGAAGCCCAGCGCCATGAAGACCGTGTCCATGGCCGAGTTCAGGATGCTGTCACCTTCATAGCCGATGGCCATGGTGGCGCTGCGGTAGCGATCGATGATGATGGGCGAGTTTTCGAGGATTTCCCAGGCGATCTCGATGATCGCGGCAAAGGCGAGCCTGGCCCCGAGAGGCTTGCCGCGCATGACCAGCAAGGCAAGGCCATAGAACAGGAAGCCATGGATGATGTGCGATGGCGTGTACCAGTCCGAGAGGTGTTGGGAATTGCCCGCCGTGTTCACGCCCGGCTCGAACAGCTTGATATAGCCGCATTCGCAGAAGGGAATGCGGCCCATGAGATAAAGCGTCAGCGCCTGGGCAATCACCAGAGCGAGAAAAACCACGCTCCAGAAGCGGGCCGATTGCGATCCTGTCGGGCTGCCGGTAAGCGCGTTCACTTGTTGTCGCCCTCCGGCTGCTGAAGCGAATGGCGCATGATCAGCGGCATCTGGGCAAGCGTGAAGAGAATGGTGATCGGCATGGTGGCCCAGACTTTGAAATTCACCCAGACCTCGTCCGAAAAATTGCGCCAGACGACTTCGTTCAGGACGGCCAGGAACAGGAAGAAGATGCCCCAGCGCAGGGTCAGCTTGCGCCAGCCCTCGTCATCCAGCTGGAAGGCGGCGTTGAAGACATAACCGAGCAGGGACTTGCCGAAGACCAGGCCGCCGAGCAGCACGAGGCCGAACAGTGTGTTGACGATGGTCGGCTTCATCTTGATGAAGGTCTCGTCCTGCAGCCAGATCGACAGCGAGCCGAAGATCAGCACGACCACGCCCGAGACGAAGGGCATGATCGGCAGATGCTTGAACACGATCTTGGATACGATGAGCGAGAGGATCGTGGCGACCATGAAGAGCGCGGTGGCGATCAGCAGCGGCCCGCCGATGGCAGAGAGCGATGGGAAGGTCTTGGCCAGCCATTCGCCCCTGAGATTGCCGAAAAAAAAGACGAGCAGCGGCCCGATCTCCAATGCGAGCTTCAGCATCGGATGATGCTTCTCGGCCTCGTTCGGCTTGGTGTCGCTTTCGATATCGGACATTGCTTTATTTCCTAGATGATCCAGTCGGTTGTCACGCGCAATCCCGTGACTTCAATGGGCTGTGGCTTCAATGGGACAGGCCGGCGATGGCATTGGCGAAATCCTCGGCCTCGAAGGGTTCGAGATCGTCGATGCCTTCGCCCACGCCGATGAAATAGACCGGCAGTTTGTGCTTTGCGGCAATGGCGACCAGGATGCCGCCGCGGGCGGTGCCGTCTAGCTTGGTCATGACGAGCCCGTTGACGCCGGCGATGTTGCGGAAGATTTCCACCTGGTTCATGGCGTTCTGGCCTGTCGTTGCGTCCAGCGTCTGGATGACGGTATGGGGCGCGTCGGGATCGAGCTTGCCCAGAACGCGGACGATCTTCTCAAGTTCCGCCATCAGCTCGGTCTTGTTCTGCAGCCGGCCGGCGGTGTCGATGATCAGCACGTCGCTTTTCTCGGCCCGCGCCTTTTCGAAGGCGTCATAGGCAAGGCCCGCGGCATCGGCACCGAGCTTGGTACCGATGAAGGTGGAGCCGGTGCGGTCAGCCCAGATCTTCAGCTGTTCGATGGCGGCGGCGCGGAAGGTATCGCCGGCGGCCAGCATGACCTTGAGACCGGAGCCGGAGAGCTTGGCGGCGAGCTTGCCGATAGTCGTGGTCTTGCCGGTGCCGTTGACGCCGACCACAAGAATGACATGGGGCTTGTGATTGAGGTCGAGCGACAACGGTTTGGCGACCGGCTTCAGCACCTTGACGATTTCGCCGGCCATGATCCGGCTCACATCCTCGCCCGAGACATCCTTGCCATAGCGCTCGGCCGCCAGCGTGCCGCTGACGCGCATCGCGGTCTCGACGCCGAGATCGGCCTGGATCAGCAGGTCCTCGAGATCCTGCAGGGTATCGTCATCCAGCTTGCGCTTGGTGAAGAGCGCCGTGATCTGGCCTGTGAGCTGCGATGAGGTGCGCAGAAGGCCCGAGGTGAGGCGCTGGAACCAGGAGAGCTTTGGGGCCGTGGCTTCAGGCTGCGGCTCGGGAGTCTTGGTGGCGGATGCGAAGCCTTTGGGGAGGGCGATGTCGGTTGGGATAGCGTCGGTTGCCGATTCCCCCCCTGCCCTGCCGGGCATCCCCCCCACAGGTGGGGGGATGATTTCGGGGCTGGCGTTGTTCCCAACCCGTGATTCATACGGGTTCTCGCGAGCCGAACCCCCCTCTGTCCTGCCGGACATCTCCCCCTCAAGGGGGGAGATCGGCGCGGGGCGGGCTGACTGCCCTTCTTCGACCGTTGCTGTTTTGGAGAGGTTGGCCTCGTTCGCACTGCGGTCGGCTTCCAGACCTTCCAAAGAAGGCAGTTCTGGCAGTGGGTCGCTGATGGGTTCCGCTGTCTCAGTCTCTGAAACCGTTTGAGATGAAGGCCGCGGGGCTGTCCCCCCACCTGTGGGGGGTGAGGCGCGGCCGGCGGAGCCGGGCAATCGATCCAGCGAATCGATTGTAGCGCCGAAGGCCGGCAGGGCAGGGGGGGTATCCCTCCCATCCACTTTCTCATCCGGAGCAGGCCCCGCCGTTTCCATCTCCTGCGATGAAACCGGGTCGGCGGCCACTGGTGCGGAGGCATCCTGTTCGGCGCGTTCGGCGGCCTCGACAAGGGCGGCGAAATCCTCGCTGTCAGCGGGCGCGTCATCGGCGCGCGGCGGCTCGGTAGCCGGCTTGTCCTTGCCGAAGGTGAAGGCTTTCTTGAGGAAGTCGAAGGCCATGAGCCGATCCGTCCGATATCAGGCCGCCGAGCGATCGGCTGCGGGGTGCAGTTGCAGGTGGCGGCCATCATGGCCCGCTATCGTGACCGTCGTGAGGTCACCGGGGCGAAGGCCTGGGGTTGCCACCAGCGTGAAATTTTCCGTATGCGCCTTGCCGCCATTCTCCACCAGGATGGTCTGGCGTGTGCCGGCCATGGCGGCGAGATGCGCAAGCCGCAGCCGTTCGCCGGTGTCGCGGAGCTCGGCGGCGCGGGCCTTGACCAGCGCCCGGTCGAGTTGCGGCATGCGGGCGGCCGGCGTGCCGGGGCGGGGGCTATAGGGGAAGACGTGCAGCTGGGCGATGCCCATATCCTCCGCCAGCCGCTTTGAACTGGCGGCCATCTCGGCGGTTTCCGTGGGGAACCCGGCAATCATGTCGGCACCGAAGGCAAAGCCGGGGCGCAGACGCCGGACCTGATCAGCAAAGGCGCGGGCATCGGCGCTCGAATGGCGGCGCTTCATGCGCTTTAGGATCAGGTCGTCGCCATGCTGCAGCGACAGATGCAGATGCGGCATGAAGCGCGGCTCATCGGCGATCAGGTCGAACAGATGCCTGTCCACCTCGATGCTGTCGATGGAGGAAAGCCGGAGCCTGGTGATCTCCGGCACCAGCTTCAGGATGGTCTTGGCGAGCAGGCCGAGGCTCGGTTGGCTGGGCAGGTCGGCGCCATAGCTCGTGGCATCGACGCCGGTCAGCACGATTTCGCGATAGCCCGAGTAGGCGAGCTTTCGCGCCTGATCGACCACCGCGCCCATGGGCACCGAGCGGGAATTGCCACGCCCGAAAGGAATGATGCAGAAGGTGCAACGATGGTCGCAGCCATTCTGCACCTGAATGAACCCCCTGACATGGCCGTCTATGTGATTGACAAGCTGCGGTGCGGTATCGCGCACGCTCATGATGTCGTTGACCCGGAGCTTTTCCTCGGCGGAAACCCCGAAATCGGGCAGAGCGCGGTAGCTCTCGGCCTTGAGCTTTTCCTCGTTGCCGATCACCAGATCCACCTCGGCCATGCCGGCAAAGGTTTCGGCTTCGGTCTGGGCAGCGCAGCCGGTCACGATGATGCGGCTTTCCGGATTGTCGCAACGGGCGCGGCGGATCGCCTGGCGGGCCTGGCGCACGGCCTCGCCGGTCACCGCGCAGGTGTTGACGAGAATGGCGTTGGCGAGCCCCGCCTTCTCGGCTTCGGCCCGCATCACCTCGGATTCGTAGGTATTGAGCCGGCAACCGAAGGTGATGACCTCGATACCGCTCACTTTGCGCCGGCCTCCGCAAGGCTGTCGGCAGCGTCGCGCTCGAAAGCGCCGGTGACGGGATCGACCCTGCCGGCCCATTCCCATTCGGCCGGGCCGGTCATGATGACGTGGTTGTCGCGCTCGCGCCATTCGATGCCAAGCGTGCCTCTGTTGGGGCTGGAGGCAACGGTGATCGTGACCTTGCGCTCCGTGCGGCCGGTGCGGGCAGCCGAGACCCCGGCGGCGCAGGCGGCGGAACCGCAGGCGAGCGTCAAGCCGGCACCCCGTTCCCAGGTGCGAGTGACCATCGTCGTGCGCGATGTGACCTGGGCCAGCGTGATATTGGCCTTTTCCGGAAAGATCGGGTGGTTCTCCAACAGCGGGCCGAAGCGTTCGAGGTCGTAGCTCATCGGGTCGCGGTCGACCCAGAAGACCGCATGGGGATTGCCCATGGACATGGCCGAGGGCGAATGCAGGATGGGCGCGTCGATCGGGCCGATCTGCAACTCGATGCGGCTGGTGTCGTGGAATTCTTCCGACAGGGGAATACGGTTCCACTCGAAGACCGGCATGCCCATGTCGACGGATATCGTGCCGTCGTCATGCTCCACGGCATTCAGGATGCCTGCGACGGTCTGGAAGGTGAAGACTTTGCGCCCGGTCTCGGCCGAAAGCGCCTGGACGACGCAGCGCGTGCCGTTGCCGCAGGCCTGGGCCTTCGACCCATCATTGTTGAGGATGTCGATATAGGCGTCGGTGCCATCGGCCCGCGGATCGTGGATCGCCATGATCTGGTCGAAACGCGTGTCTGCCGTCGCATTAAGCGCAATGGCCGCCGATGGCGTGACCCGGTCCTTGCGGCCGCGCATGTCAACGACCAGGATCTTGTTGCCAAGCCCGTTCATCACAGCGAATTCGACGAGTGCGTCCATAAGGGGATCCGATAGCTTTGTCTTTGTGGTGTATATGGCGGAAAACGCATGGAATTACCAGTGGCGCGCGCGCAGCACCAAGAGCCACGCGCGCAGACCGCCGTGGTGCTGGGGTGATGTTCGGACGGGGCGCTGAAAGCTGCCTCGTAAGGTAGTTAAGTAGTGACACCTCTCAGCGCCCCGTTCGGCAGTTTCTGCTCGCGACTTCGGTCTCTCTGCGATGCGGTGGGAAAGGGTCGTGACCGCAACCGGCATTGGCGCCGGCTTTGGTGTCATGCACGCCCTTAAGAGTTACGCTGCCGGCTTGCTTTGCGGTTCGGACGTCGCCGTCCTCACCCCTCTGCGCGGCCATGACGGCCGCCGGCTGCATCTTCCACCTGCGCCGCGCCTTTGGGTCAGAAGACCCTTCGGTCGCGCGCGGCGCTCGCATCCTCCCATGCCGCACAGGCACACCCGACGCGCTCTTGCGGGCTTGGAGATGGCGGGCCGGTCCGATACCCCTCCATCACCCCCGCTGTCGCCGGAGGGAGACCATGTTCCGCGAACCCAGCCCGTGAGGTCTTGCGTCTTGCCCCCCCACGACCCGTGCCGGCCCCACCTCGCCGCAACGCCTTGCGGTGTATCCGAGAGCGGGACGGGAGAAGTGTGGCATGGGTGTTGAGGGCGGGGATGATGGAGAGGGGGATTTTTGTCGCCGTGGTGTCGAGGCGGAAGGGAAATCAGCGGCTTAGCTCAGTTGATGCTTAACTTTTTTCACATGAAGGAATGATTTTGTGCCCGGCTCCTGACCCCCTCACCAACAAAATCTACGACTTAGGCCCTACGGGCCAAGATCGTGATTTTGTAACCTCCCCCACCAAGGGGGAGGGATAGCGTCGAGAGTGCAGACCCCTCACTCACGCGCGGGCGAGGTCACAGCGCCTTCTGCCGGTGCAAGAGGTAAGGTTGAGAGTTCGTTGATCGCCACCTCTCCCCCTGTGGGAGAGGTTACAAAATCGAGGGCTCAGCGCAGCTAAACCTCAGATTTTGTCGGTGAGGGGATGACTTTATGTACACCCGCCTCTCCTGTTCGATAACGCGAGACACCCACCCTAGCCCTCCAGTTCTTCCCGGAGCATTTCGAGTTCCAGCCATTCCTCTTCCATGCGGGTGAGGTCGGCGCGGAGTTTTTCGGTTTCGGTGGCGAGTTTGTTGAATGTGGCGGGGTCCTTGGTGAAAAGCTTCGAATCGGCCATCTTTGCTTCGCGGGCGGCGATTTCCTTTTCGGTCTTCTCCATCTCCTTCGGCAGGTTTTCCAGGGCGAATTTCTGCTTGAAGGAGAGCTTGGCCTTGCCCTTGCCGCCGGCATCGACGGGCTTGGCCTGGCCGTCGGTGGTTTTGGCCTTTTCGGCCTTTTCCGCGCGCTTGCGCTCGTCTTCGACGCCCTTGCGTTGGGCCAGCATGTCCGAATAACCGCCGGCATATTCGATCCAGCGGCCGTCAGGGTTTTCGGGATTGGCCGGCGCGATGGTCGAGGTGACCGTGCGGTCGAGGAAGTCGCGGTCGTGGCTGACGAGGATGACAGTGCCAGAGTAGCCCGCGACGATTTCCTGCAGGAGGTCCAGCGTCTCGATATCCAGATCGTTGGTCGGCTCGTCGAGGATCAGCAGGTTCGACGGCTTGGCCATGATGCGGGCCAGCATCAACCGGGCGCGCTCACCGCCGGAGAGGTTCTTGATCGGCGTGCGGGCCTGCTCCGGCTGGAACAGGAAGTCCTTCATGTAGCCGGTCACATGCTTCTGCTCGCCATTGACAAGCAGGTTCTCGCCACGGCCGTCGGTGAGGTAATGGGCGAGCGTGTCCTCGAGGTTGAGGTCCTCGCGCTTCTGGTCGAGCACGGCGATTTCCAGGTTTGTGCCCAGCTTGATCGTGCCACTATCCGGATCCAACTGGCCGGTGAGCATCTTCAGGAGCGTGGTCTTGCCGGCACCGTTCGGCCCGATCAGACCGATGCAGTCGCCGCGATGAACGCGGATCGAGAAGGGCGTCACGATCGGGCGGTCGCCATAGGACTTGGTGATCTTGTCGGCTTCGATGACCAGCTTGCCGCTTTCCTTGCCCTCGGTGACGGAGGCCTGGATGGTGCCCTGGGGTCCCTTGTGGCCGCGATATTCAGCGCGCAGCGACTGGAGATTGCCGAGGCGGCGCATGTTGCGCTTGCGCCGCGCCGTGACGCCATAGCGCAGCCAATGTTCCTCGCGCTGGATTTCCTTGCCGAGCTTGTGCTGCTCGATCTCTTCTTCTTCCAGCACCTTGTCGCGCCATTCCTCGAAATGGCCAAAGCCGCGATTGAGCCGGCGCGACAGGCCGCGGTCCAGCCAGACGGTGGCGGTGGAGACCTTTTCCAGGAAGCGACGGTCGTGGGAGATGAGCACGAGCGCGCTGCGGGTCTTCATCAACTCGCCTTCCAGCCATTCGATGGTCGGCAGGTCGAGATGGTTGGTCGGCTCGTCGAGCATCAGGATATCGGGCTCGGGCGCCATGACGCGGGCAAGCGCCGCGCGACGGGCCTCGCCACCGGAGAGGCTTTTCGGGTCTTCCTGGCCGGTCAGGCCCAGATGTTCCAGCAGATAGGTGACGCGATAGGGGTCGTCGCCCGGGCCAAGGCCAGACTCGGCATAGGCCTGTACCGTTGTATAGCCGGCAAAGTCAGGCGCCTGTTCCAGATAGCGGATGGTCGAGGAGGGGTGACGGAAGACCTCCCCCGATTGCGGCTCGACCATGCCGGCGGCGATCTTCATCAGCGTCGATTTGCCCGAACCGTTGCGGCCGACCAGGCAGATGCGGTCGCCCGGCTCCACCTGCAGGCCGGCGCCGTTCAAGAGCGGCGTGCCGCCGAAGGAGAGGAAAATGTCGTCGAGTTTCAGGATCGGCGGTGCCAAGGGGTCAAGCTCCGGTCATGTCTTGGGGTCGGGCGAGGATGACGGCGTCTCCGCTCTTGAGCGAGAAGCCGACAGGTCCTTCCGCGACATTGGAAATGGTGCGCGACGATCCGAAAGGAAGGTCGAAATTGGTCAGGGGATAGCGGGCATTGACGATATCGAGGCCGGCGAGATCGCTGAAACCCAGGATCGAAAACAGCGAGCCCTTGGGGAGATCGAGCGTCTGCGGCTGGGAGAGAAGCGGATAGGCCTCCTCCTCGCCCGAGGTCATGACGATCTTGAGGCCGCGCTTGGCGAGCGCCACGCCGGCCAGGAGATGCATCAGCGCGTGATCGGTGCGCTCTCCGCCAAGGGCGCCGGCGAGGATCAGGCCTGTCGCCCCGCGTTCGATCGCCGCATCGACTGCAATGGCGCCGTCCGTTTCGTTCTTCTGCGCGGGATAGGGCATGCGTGGCACATCGGGAAAATCGAGTGCCAGGGCATCCGGGGAGGAATCGAAATCGCCGACCCAGAGCTCCGGCGTCAGGCCGAGCGCGCGCGCATGGCGCATGCCGCCATCGGCGGCAATGATCCTGGTGCCCGCGATGGCCGCCCTGAGGCGGTCGGTCGGCGTGAGGCTGCCCCCGAGAAGGATGGTGAAACTGTTGGCGGTCATGCGCCTGCCCATAGCGCATCTTGCCCAAAAAGGGAAAGGGTGAAGCGGGTTGCGCGGCGCGGCCGGCCCCTTTACCTTCCGGCTGGAGATGAACGGGAAGAAAAGCATGCAGTTCGAAGGCACCGCCGACTATGTCGCCGACAAGGACCTGATGATCGCGGTGAATGCCGCCATCCGGCTGGAGCGGCCATTGCTGGTGAAGGGCGAGCCCGGCACGGGCAAGACGGAACTGGCGCGCCAAGTGGCGGCGGCACTCGGCCTCGACATGATCGAGTGGAACGTGAAGTCGACCACCAAGGCACAGCAGGGGCTTTACGAATATGATGCCGTATCGCGGCTGCGCGACAGCCAATTGGGAGACGCGCGCGTCAACGATGTCGCCAACTATATCCGCAAGGGCAAGCTGTGGCAGGCGTTTCAGTCCGAGAAGAAGGTCGTTCTGCTGATCGATGAGATCGACAAGGCCGATATCGAGTTTCCCAACGACCTGTTGCAGGAACTCGACCGGATGGAATTCCATGTCTACGAGACCGGCGAGACGGTGACTGCGAAGGTGAGGCCGATCGTCATCATCACGTCAAACAACGAGAAGGAGCTGCCGGACGCCTTCCTGCGCCGCTGCTTCTTCCACTATATCCGCTTTCCTGATGCGGAGACGCTGGCCCGCATCGTCGACGTGCATTATCCCGGTATCAAGCAGGCGCTGGTGAGGAGCGCACTGACGCGCTTCTACGAGATCCGCGAGACGCCGGGGCTGAAGAAGCGGCCATCGACTTCTGAAGCGCTGGACTGGATCCGGCTGCTGGTGGCCGAGGACGTGGATCCTGCCGATCTCAAGACCGATCCCAAGCAGATGCTGCCGAAGCTGCATGGCGCGCTGTTGAAGAACGAGCAGGACGTGCATCTGTTCGAACGGCTGGCCTTCATGGCGCGGCGGGGAAATTGAGGATTTGCTAATCTTAAACGGCGGGAGCGGCAGTGCAGCATGTTATGCGGCTTGCCCTTTCGGGCCTTTGGGCGTATGAGATCGGGTCTGTGGTGATTTGGCCGGCCGGCTTGCAGCCACGTTAAACAAATCGCTAAATGGGCCGAGGAACAGATCAAATGTCCTGGGACCGGTTGCGATTTTCGCGGCCGGTTTTTTGTTTTCCGCGAGCTGGTCGTGTCGCGGGGAAAGAGAGACGACGATGCCGATCAAGATACCCGATACCCTGCCTGCATTCGAAACCCTGGTTCACGAGGGCGTGCGGGTGATGACCGAGACGGCGGCTATCCGGCAGGATATCCGTCCGCTGCAGATCGGGCTCTTGAACCTCATGCCCAACAAGATCAAGACCGAGATCCAGATGGCGCGCCTGATCGGCGCCTCGCCGCTGCAGGTGGAATTCTCGCTGGTGCGGGTCGGCGCCCACAAGGCCAAGAACACCTCGGAAGAGCATCTGCTGGCCTATTACCAGACCTGGGAAGAGGTGAAGCACCGCAAGTTCGACGGTTTCATCATCACCGGTGCACCGGTCGAGACGCTGCCTTATGAGGACGTGACCTATTGGGACGAGATGCGGCAGATCTTCGATTGGACTGAGACCAATGTCCATTCGACGCTGAATGTCTGCTGGGGCGGCATGGCGGCGATCTATCACTTCCACAAGGTGCCGAAGCACGCGTTGAAGCAGAAGGCCTTCGGCGTCTATCGCCACCGCAACCTCAAGCCCTCCTCGGTCTACCTCAACGGCTTTTCGGATGATTTCCAGGTGCCGGTGTCGCGCTGGACGGAGGTGCGCCGCGCCGATATCGAGAAAGTACCAGACCTCGAAATCCTGATGGAATCCGACGAGATGGGCGTGTGCCTCGTGCATGAGAAGCGCGGCAACCGGCTCTATATGTTCAACCACGTGGAATATGATTCGACCTCGCTGGCGGACGAATACTTCCGGGATGTGAATGCCGGCATCCCGATCAAGATGCCGCATAATTATTTCCCGCATAACGACCCGGCACTGCAGCCGCAGAACCGCTGGCGCAGCCACGCCCATCTGTTCTTCGGCAACTGGATCAACGAGATCTACCAGACCACGCCCTATGACATCGCCGATATCGGCTTGCCGTCGCAGGGACGGGTTGAGGCGGCTTGAGGGCGCGGGTTCCGGGCTCGCCAAGCAGGGCTTTTCGGTTTGGCGAGTTGCATTTTGTGGCTGTGCCATTTACCACGCGTCATTCCGGCGAATGCCGGAATCCAGCGCGATCAAGTCTTTGATCGCAAAAGACTCTCTTCATCGCGCAGACGCGCGATGGCTGGATGCCGGATCAAGTCCCGCATGACGGCAAACGGGTTTGCCCGATGCAGACCGGTTTCTGGCCTGTTAAATCACCTTGCGATGCTCTGGCCGTTCGGGAAAGAATAGCACCATGTTCATCCCCTTCTTCATCAAGCTGCGCGAAGCCAAGATACCCGTGACGCTGCGTGAATTGCTGTCCTTGCTGGAGGGCATGAAGGCGGGGATTGCCGATTTTGACGTCGAGGCCTTCTATTTCCTGGCGCGTGCAGCCCTGGTGAAGGACGAGCGGCATATCGACCGGTTCGATCTCGTCTTCGGCGAGGTGTTTCGGGGCTTGTCCGCGCTCCAGCCCGAGGATGGCATGGGCACGGCCGAAATCCCGGAGGACTGGCTGCGCAAGCTCGCCGAGAAGCATTTGAGTGAGGACGACAAGAAGCTGATCGAGAGCCTTGGCGGTTTCGACAAGCTGATGGAGACGCTGCGGCAGCGGCTGGCCGAACAGAAAGGCCGGCACCAGGGCGGGTCGAAATGGATCGGCACGGCCGGCACCTCGCCCTTCGGTGCCTATGGCTACAATCCCGAGGGTGTGCGCATCGGCCAGGATGAGAGCCGGCACCGGCGGGCGGTGAAGGTCTGGGACCGGCGCGAGTTCAAGAATCTCGACGACAGCGTGGAGCTTGGCACCCGCAACATCAAGGTGGCGCTCCGGCGTCTGCGGCGCTACGTCCGCGAGGGTGCGGCCGAGGAATTCGACCTTGGCGGCACAATCCGTTCCACCGCCGAGCATGGCTATCTCGACGTGCAGACCCGGCCGGAGCGGCGCAATGCGGTGAAGCTCCTGATGTTCTTCGACATTGGCGGCTCGATGGACGATCACATCAGGGGTGTCGAGGAGCTGTTTTCCGCCGCCCGGGCCGAATTCAAGCACATGGACTACTTCTACTTCCACAACTGCCTCTATGAGCGGGTGTGGAAGGACAACAGGCGCCGACGCACCGATGTGATCGCTACCGACGAGTTGCTCAGGACCTACGGTCCGGATTATCGCGTGATCTTGGTCGGCGATGCCTCGATGAGCCCCTATGAGATCGTGCAGCCTGGCGGCTCGGTCGAGCACTGGAACGCGGAAGCCGGCGAAGCCTGGCTCAACAGGCTGACGGGTCACTTCCGCAAGACGCTCTGGCTCAATCCGCTGCCGCGCGACTATTGGGAACACACCATGTCGGTCGGCTTGATCCGCCGGCTGATGGGGGATCGGATGTTTCCCTTGACGCTTGGCGGCCTGGAAGACGCCGCCCGGATGCTGTCGCGCTGATCCTGCCCGCAGGATTCCGGACTGGGACCATTGGCAGGCCACGTGACCTGTGGGATGAAGGCGCAACCGGAAAAGAAGCGCTGCATGGGAGGATACACGATGACCAAGCCTGAGATCGAAAGCTTTGGCCAGACACCTGAGGGCGAGGCCGTTCAGCGGGTGACGATCAGCGGTGGCGGGCTTACCGCCAAGGTCATCACCTGGGGCGCCGTCATTCAGGATCTGCGGCTGGAAGGCCATCAGCCGCCGCTGGTGCTAGGCTTCGACACACTGGAAGATTATCTCAAATACTCGCCGTTCTTTGGCGCCACGCCGGGGCGCTGCGCCAACCGCATCGCGGCAGGGCGGTTTACGATCGACGGCCGGGACTACCAACTGGAGCTGAACGAGCGCGGCGTCACCCATTTGCACGGTGGCAGCGACGGGCTGGCGCGCCAGGTCTGGACCATTGCCGATCTCAAGGCTGACAGCGTGACGCTGAAGACGGTCGATCCGGATGGCCGGGCGGGCTATCCCGGCAATGTCTCGGTGACGGCGACCTACAGCCTGCTGCCGGGCGGCGTGCTCTCGGTGGTGTACGAATCCACGACCGACGCACCGACGCCGGTCAATGTCTGCCAGCACTCCTATTTCAACCTGGATGGCGCGGCCGACGCGCTGGGCCATGACATGATGCTGGCGGCCGACCACTATCTGCCGGTCGATGACCTGTTGATACCCACGGGGGAAATCCGTCCCGTGGCCGGCACGGCCTTCGATTTCCGGGTGATGGCGCCGATGAAGCGGTTCGAAGCCGGTCGCCAGGTGGCCTATGACCATAATTTCTGCTTCTCCGGCGAGCGCATGGCCAAGCGCTCCGTGGGCCTGGTGCGCAGCCAGCAATCCGGCGTGGTGCTGGAACTGCGCACCACCGAACCCGGCGTGCAGGTCTATACCGGCGCCAAGCTGACCGTGCCGGTGCCGGGGCTTGACGGACGACGCTACGGCGCCTTTGCCGGCTTCTGCCTGGAAACCCAGGTCTGGCCCGATGCGATCAACCAGTCGGGCTTCCCCGAGGCGGTGCTGCGGCCGGGCGAGACGATGCGGCAGGAAACCGACTATGTGTTTTCCAAGAGCTGAGACACGAGGTCGCAGCGGCAGGGCGGGGACTTCAAACGCGCACTCAGCCGCGGTCCGCACCCCGACCTGTTTTCAGGGGAAATTCTGTTTCGCTGCCGGCTATTTTCAGGATTGTTTATCCTTGCTATAGCCGGGCGGACACAATAACTGACAAAGTCCGAACGCAAACTCCGCAAAGCAGCCGCTGCGGCCTGTCGCCATTGAAGAATGGGGGCCGTAGAGGGATGGGCTCCCTAGCCGCCTCAGGTCCTTTGCGAAGAAAGCATGATCTCTGGAGTGCCGCATGACCTATGTCGTGACCGACAACTGCATCCGCTGCAAGTATACCGACTGTGTCGAGGTTTGTCCCGTCGACTGTTTCTACGAGGGCGAGAACTTTCTCGTCATCCATCCCGATGAATGCATCGATTGCGGCGTCTGCGAACCGGAATGCCCGGCGGAGGCGATCAAGCCCGATACCGAGCCGGGCCTTGACAGCTGGCTGAAGATCAACACCGAATATTCGAAGATCTGGCCCAATATCACGGTCAAGCGCGACGCCATGCCGGAAGCCGCCGAGATGGACGGTGTGGAAGGCAAGTTCGAGAAATTCTTCTCGCCCAATCCCGGCACCGGCGACTGATCGGCGGTTAGGCCCCGCCCGGACGAATCAGGACAGGTCAAGCTTGCGCCAGGCTGCCTTCCGTTAAGGAAGGTAGAGCAGCTGCGCAGTAAAATATTGATTTCCACCTATTTTTGTGATAGCGTCCGGAAACTGTTCCACATCGTGGCATTTGCGTGCCCTAAACCATCACGAAAGCAAACAATCCACCCTCCGAGATCGGTGACATAGGCGACATCAGTGTTTGTGTCGCCGTCGCAACGGCGGGTTTTGTTTGCGCGTTACCGTGCGGACCAGCTTTGAGTGACCTGACGGTTTTCCCCCGTCTCATCCGGGCCTGATCGACCCGGCGCCGGCGGCAGCCGGAAACAAACAGGGAGTTTGTAGAACGTATGACGACCCAGCAGCAGCAGAAGAAATCCAATACACGCCAGGGCTTCAAGACCGGTGAGGCAATCGTCTACCCGGCACATGGCGTGGGTACCATTAGTGCAATCGAAGAGCAAGAAGTGGCCGGCATGAAGCTGGAGCTTTTCGTCATCGATTTCGAAAAGGACAAGATGCGGCTCAAGGTTCCGGTGACCAAGGCCGTCGCGATCGGCATGCGCAAGCTGTCGGAAACCGATTTCGTCGAGCGCGCCCTGAAGGTCGTGCAGGGCAAGGCCCGCGTGAAGCGCACCATGTGGTCGCGCCGCGCCCAGGAATACGATGCCAAGATCAATTCGGGCGACCTGATCTCGATCGCCGAAGTGGTCCGCGATCTCTACCGCGCCGAGAACCAGCCGGAACAGTCTTATTCCGAGCGCCAACTCTATGAAGCAGCGCTCGACCGCATGGCCCGCGAAATCGCCGCCGTAAACAAGATGTCGGAAACCGAAGCTGTTCGCCTGGTCGAGGTCAATCTCGCGAAGGGCCCGAAGCGCGGCAAGACTATCGACGAAGACGACACCCAGGAAGAAGCCGCATAAGCTGCGGTGTGGTTGTTTGGAATGGAAAAAAGCTCCGGTGCAGGCCGGAGCTTTTTTTGTTTAGAGGGTCAGGTCGATGAAGGCATCGACTGCGCTTCCAGAAAGAGACGAATTTTCGGATCGCCACTGGAGAAGCTGGTGAATGCCAGGTGTTCCTGGTTTTCTTCGCGTCCGTCGATAAAGCCCACGACATCGGCCCGTATCTGGCGGCCCGCATCCATCAGTGCCGCAAGTGGCGTGTTGACCGCGCGTGGAATGTAGCCAAGTTTCACAGACGCCCGATAGACCGCAATGGCATTGCGATCATGCGGATTGTCGGCCTCGCGCCGCAGCTCAAGTCGATCTCCTGAAATGAGGTCTGACATCGTAGCGGCCAGCCCGTGATAGTGTCCGCCTGCAATGGCAAAATCCAGAAGCGTCAACGCATCAGCTGACGCGGGCGCTGTGGGTCTGCCGACCAAACCGCCGGCGAAGCCGGCTAGAACCGCGGCATTGAAAGTTCTGCGCGTGAGATTCGACTGCATGGGAGCCACGAACAATTTGGCGTTGTGGATTAGAATTCGTTCGTGTTGAGAAAAACTGGAGCGGGTGAGGCGATTCGAACGCCCGACCCCAACCTTGGCAAGGTTGTGCTCTACCCCTGAGCTACACCCGCTCATATCCGCGATCCGGGGGTAGTCGGTGGATCGTGGGTCGTCCGCTTGCGGCGACGGGGGCTATATGGCCCAAACCATTTTCAAATGCAACAGCGAAATGACGGTTGATTGGAGAAATTTTCAAATTTGCCGCTGAAAATCGGATAAATAACTGACACTAAAAGATAATCCTGTGTCCATGCGCCGCCTTTCGTCGTCGGCGTGGAAGAAGCCGGCAGCGTGGGTGTGAGGGAGGCCGGGCGCAGCCGCGTGATTGCGCGCCTCAGGCATGGCTGCGCGTTGCCAAGAGGGGCGGGCCGCACTATCACGGCAGCCAGTTCGATGCCGTCCATTTCTGGCCTTGGCTGTTGCGTTTCATGCGTTTGACCCAAGTGCCCGTCCAAAGACCCGAGAGAGATATGACCGACCAGTCGCCCAAGACCCCTGAAGCGTTGTTCCACTTCCTGGACTCCCTGTCCATCAAGCACCAGACCAAGACGCATCCGCCCGTGTTCACGGTGGCGGAAGCTGTGGCGCTGCGCGACGAGATTCCCGGCGGGCATACCAAGAACCTGTTTGTGAAGGACAAGAAGGACCAGTTCTTCCTGCTGACGGTCGAGGAACATGCCGTGGTCGACCTGAAGACGGTGCACACCATCATCGGTGCGGCCAGCAAGGTCTCCTTCGGCAAGCCGGAGAAGCTGATGGAATATCTCGGCGTCGCGCCCGGTTCGGTCACAGCGCTCGGCGCCATCAACGATACCGGTCACAACGTGACCTTCGTGCTGGATGCCGATCTGATGCGGGAGGAGATCATCAACTGCCATCCGCTTACCAACGAGGCGACCACGTCGCTTGCGTCAGCCGACCTCATCCGCTTTCTTGAGGCGACCGGCCACACGCCGCTTGTCTTGAAAGTCACGGCCTGACATACGATCTAAACGACACGTAAAAGGCGGGCCGAAGATCCGCAGGACCCAATCGGCGGGAGACATGACATGAGCGACAGCAGCAATCCCTATGGCGGTTTCAGCGGCCAGATGCGGGGTCAGGCCCAGTTCGGCGGCGCGCCGGCGGCGGGTGCCACGGCGGCGCCAGGCGGCAATCATGTGAAGGACACGACGACGGCAGGCTTTGCCAAGGACGTGCTGGAAGAATCCCGCCGCCAGCCGGTTCTCGTGGATTTCTGGGCGCCCTGGTGCGGCCCGTGCAAGCAGCTGACCCCCGTTCTGGAAAAAGTCGTCAACCAGGCTGGCGGCCAGGTGAAGCTGGTCAAGCTCAACATCGATGACCATCCGGCCATTCCGGGCCAGCTCGGTATTCAGTCGATCCCGGCGATTGTCGCCTTCGTCGACGGACGTCCGGTCGATGGCTTCATGGGCGCGCTGCCGGAAAGCCAAGTGCGCCAGTTCATCGAGAAGCTCGCAGGTCCGGCCGCCGGCGATCCGGCGACCGAGATCGCCGCGGTGCTGACGGAGGCTGAGCAGTTGCTCGCCGCCGGCGATATCGACGGCGCGGGCCAGCTTTATGCTGCTGTCATGCAGGCGGATCCTGAAAATGCCAAGGCTGTTGCCGGCATTGCCGAATGCATGATCGTGGCAAACCAGCACGAGCGCGCCCGGCAGCTGCTCAATGATATCCCCGAGGAGATGGCCAAGGACGGCGGCATCCAGGCGGTGCTGAAGAAGCTGGAGCAGATCGAGGAGGCTCGCAAACTGGGCGACCCCGTGGCACTGGAGCACCGGCTGGCGCTTGAGCCCGACGATCACGAAGCGCGCATGAATCTCGCCAAGATCCGCAATGTCGAGGGCAAGCGCGAGGAAGCGGCGGAACACCTGCTGCTGATCATGAAGCGCGACCGGACCTTCGATGACGACGGCGCGCGCCGCCAGTTGTTGCAGTTCTTCGAGGTCTGGGGACCGAAGGACCCGGCCACATCAATGGCCCGACGCAAGCTCTCGTCGCTGCTGTTTTCCTGAGGCATTCTGTCTCCGATTCCTGCCGTTGCCGCGGGTGGGACTTGAGAATTATCGCCGGGATACCAATTTAGTATCCGGCGACATTTTTCGCCGAAACCCTCCAGAAGGAGCGGACATGCACGTCGGAAATGCCAGATATCTGCGGGCGGGCGATGTCCCGGTGACCTTGCCCCTCTTTCCCCTCAGCGGAGCGCTGCTGCTGCCGGGCGGGCAGCTGCCGCTGAACATCTTCGAGCCACGCTACCTGGCGATGATCGATCATGCGCTGGCGGGCAACAGGCTGATCGGCATGGTGCAGCCATCCCTGGTAGAGACGGATCACAATGCGCTCCACAGCGACCACGTGCCGGTCTGCCAGGTGGGCTGCATCGGTCGCATCACCTCCTATACCGAGACCGGGGACGGCCGCTATATCCTGTCGCTCGGCGGCGTCTGCCGCTTCCGCGTGATGGAGGAAATCGCGGCCAATGGCCGGCCGTTCCGCACCTTCCGCATTGCGCCCTTCATTGCAGACCTGTCTGCCGAAGAGGAGGAAGAGCAGGTCGACCGGCATGGCCTGCTGCAGGCATTCCGTGCCTATCTCGAGGCCAACAAGCTGGAGGCGGACTGGGATAGCGTGGAGCGCGCGCGCAACATGACGCTGGTGAATTCGCTGGCCATGATGTCGCCGTTCGGGCCTGCGGAAAAGCAGGCGCTGCTGGAAGCGCCTGATCTGAAGACCCGGGCCGAAACCCTGATCGCCATCACCGAGATCGTGCTTGCGCGCAATTTCGGCGAAGCGGACACCATGCTGCAATAGCCATGGACGACAAGATCAGCCGCGTCGATCCCAAATTGCTCGAGCTTCTGGTCTGCCCGCTGACCAAGGGCCGCCTGGTCTATGACCGCGAGCTCAACGAACTCGTCTCCGACAAGGCCAAGCTGGCCTATCCCATCCGCGACGGCATTCCGATCATGCTGGTGTCGGAAGGGCGCAAGATTGTCGATTGAGCGTGGTGCTCGCTTGGCGATGACAGGTGGGGCAGTGATGGATGAAACGATCCTGGTGCGCCCAGCCACAGCCGCCGACCTGCCCGCCATGTGCCACATCCTCAACGACATCATCGACCGGGGCGGCATGACCGCGATCGAGGCGCGGTTGAGCGAGGCGGATATGGACCTCTGGTTTGTCTCCGGCGACGATGTCTTGCTGAGCCATGTGGCCGTGGAAAGAGCGAGCGGCGCGGTGCTCGGCTTTCAGGCGGTGAGCCGCCATCCCGATCTGCCGGTGGGCTGGGGCGATATCGCGACTTTCACCCGTCTTGAGCCGTATGTCCCGGGAGTGGGTCGCCGGCTCTTCGCCGTCACGGCAGAACGGGCCCGGCAAGCAGGCCTGAGCAGCATCAATGCCGCCATCCGCGCCGACAATACTAGCGGGCTCACCTATTACGCGCGGATGGGTTTTGTTGCCTATCGAACGCTTCACGCAGTTCCGCTGCGCGACGGCACGCCCGTCGATCGCATTCTCAAGCGATACGATGTTTCCTGAAATTCTAAAGCGGCTAGGCCTCAGATCGCCTGGCCGGTCAGTAGCCGCGGATTGTGGCGGGCGGCGGTGCCGGCGGCTTCTCCAATGAAATAGGATTTCAGCCGCGGAATTCTGTCCACCACGCCAAGGCCGAAATCGCGGGCGATGCGCAACGGGCCAATATCATTGGAAAACAGCCGGTTCAGCACATCGGTTGTCACGCCCATCCGGAAAGTGTCGAAACGGCGCCAGACCTGGTAGCGGTCCAGCACATTGAGATCGCCGATATCGAGGCCGAGCCGGTCCGCCTCGACCACGGTTTCGGCGAGGGCCGCCACATCCTTGAAGCCGAGATTGAGGCCCTGGCCCGATATCGGGTGAATGCCATGGGCGGCATCGCCGGCCAGCGCCAGGCGCGGCGCGACAAAGGCGCGCGCCAGTGCGAGGCCGAGCGGGAAGGCGCGGCGGTCGCCGGTTGCGGTTAGCGTGCCGAGCTTATGGCCGAAGCGGCGCTCCAGTTCCGTTTCGAAGACCAGATCATCAGACTTCACCAGCCGCTCTGCGTCGGCGGTGCGCTCGGTCCAGACCAGCGAGGAGCGATTGCCCTTGAGCGGCAGGATGGCAAAGGGTCCGGCGGGCAGGAAATGCTCTTCCGCACAGCCGCCATGGGGCCGCTCATGCTCCACTGTCGTGACGATGCCGGACTGGCCGTAATCCCAGGTCACCGTCTTGATGCCGGCCATGTCGCGCAGCTTGGAGCGCACGCCATCGCAGGCAACCACCAAGCGCGCCTCTAGCACGGAACCATCCGACAGTGACAGGCTCGCGGCAGCTGGCCCGTTGTTGAGGCCGACGGCCCTCACGCCGTGGCGGATCGTGATCCCGGCCTCTGCCGCCGCCCGGCGCAGCGCGCGCACCATCGCGACATTGGGCACCATATGGGCAAAGGGCTTTCCTTCCTCGACGGCGCCGTCAAAGGTCAGGAAAACAGGCCGGACCGGGTCGCCGGCCTTGGAATCGGTGACGATCATGCGGGTGATGGGTTCGGCTTCCGGGGCGATTTCGTCCCAGACGCCGAAGACCTCAAGCATCTTGATGGCTGCGGCGATGATGGCGGAGGCGCGCGGGTCCTTCTGCCAAACATCTTCGGGGGCGGCCTCGATGACCTGCACCTGGAGATGCGGCGCCGCCTGCTTGACCGCAAGCGCTGCAGCAAGGCCGACATATCCGCCACCCACCACAAGCATATCTAACATGGCTCGCACTCCCCTGCCCGCGTGTCGTTCCGGGCTCTTGTGTCGCTTCAGGGTCCTATATAGATCAGGCGGTCACGACTTCCTATAACCGGGGGCATCCTTAATGTCGCAGCCCAGCCACAGCGCCGCCATGGACCAGCTTATTCGCACGCTGGATCTCGAGAAAATCGAGGAAAACCTGTTTCGCGGCATGAGCCCGGATGTCGGCTGGCAGCGGGTGTTCGGCGGCCAGGTGATCGCCCAGGCGCTGATGGCGGCGCAGCGCTGCGTGCCATCTGACCGCTTCGTGCATTCGCTGCATGCCTATTTCCTGAGGCCCGGAGATCCACAGGTGCCGATCCTCTACGAAGTGGAACGGATCCGCGATGGGGCGAGCTTCACCACGCGGCGCGTGATGGCGATCCAGCACGGCAGGCCGATCTTTTCGATGTCCGCCTCCTTCCAGGTGGAAGAACCGGGCTATGACCACCAACTCGCTATGCCCGATGTCAAAGGCCCGGAAAGCCTGATCGGCGAGAAGGAATTCAAGGAAGCCTTCCTGGCCTCGGCGCCGGCGGCTATCCGCAAATACTGGGGCAGCGAGCGGCCGATCGAGATCCGGCCCGTTTCGCTGGTGCATTACGTCTCCAAGGAAAAGCTCGACCCGCAGGCCGATATCTGGGTGAGAACGACGGGGGCCGTTCCGGACGACCGGCATTTCCAGGCCGCGGTGCTGGCCTATCTCTCCGACATGACGCTGCTCGATACTTCGCTCTATGCCCATGGCCGGTCGATTTTCGACACCGACATCCAGGCCGCGAGCATCGACCATGCCATGTGGTTCCACCGTCCGTGCAAGCTGGACGAATGGCTGCTCTATACCCAGGACAGCCCGAGCGCTTCGGGTGCACGAGGCATGACGCGAGGCAGCCTTTACACCCGTTCGGGTCTCCTGGTGGCCTCGGTGGCCCAGGAAGGTCTGATTCGGAAAAAGGCAAATGATTAAATAATGCTCAAACGGCCAAATTTGCCCATTATTTAGCCGCACAGTCGCCGTTCAATTGCCTCTTTATTGGCGCGATACAATATAGCCTTTAGATTTCAATAACTTATTTTGCCACTTCGAATCTGGCACACCGTTTGAATGTCTATGTCCAGTCGCTGTTCAATCCAGCGGCAAGGAGAGTCGGCTCCGTGCCGAGGACAAACAAAGGATGGGATACCAGATGAAGATTGTGATGGCCATTATCAAGCCGTTCAAGCTCGATGAGGTCCGCGAAGCCCTAACCGCTGTCGGCATTCAGGGCCTGACGGTGACCGAGGTAAAAGGCTACGGGCGCCAGAAGGGACACACCGAAATCTATCGCGGCACCGAATATGCCGTCAGCTTCCTGCCGAAACTGAAGATCGAGATCGCCGTCTCGTCGGAACTGGCCGACAAGGCCGTCGAGGCCATCGCGACCGCCGCCAAGACCGGCCAGATCGGCGACGGCAAGATCTTCGTCTACGCGATCGACCAGGCCGTGCGCATCCGTACCGGCGAAACCAATTCCGAAGCTCTGTAAGAACGGCTGACAAGGGAGTTTTTCACGATGTCATTTACTAAAGTCTCGTCCTCCTTCGGGCGCTTGGGTGCTGCTGCGGCCGCCCTGCTGGCCCCGGCGATCGCCTTTGCGCAGGACGCCGCCGCCCCTGCGGCTGCCGCCGCTGCGCCGGCGATGACCGTCGACAAGGGCGACACAACTTGGATGCTGGTCTCGTCTGCGCTGGTCCTGCTGATGACGGTTCCGGGCCTGGCCTTGTTCTATGGCGGTCTCGTCCGCGCCAAGAACATGCTCTCCGTGCTCATGCAGGTCATGATGGTCGCTGCCGTTGCCATGCTGGTCTGGGTCACCTATGGCTATTCGCTGGCCTTCACCGATGGCGGCGCGCTGAACAGCTTCGTCGGCGGATTCTCCAAGATGTTCCTCGCCGGCGTCGATACGACGACCGTGGCGGAAAGCTTCTCCAAGGGCGTCGCCATTCCGGAACTCGCCTTCGTCGTGTTCCAGATGACCTTCGCCGCCATCACGCCCGGCCTGATCGTCGGTGCCTTTGCCGAGCGCATCAAGTTCTCGGCCGTGATCGTCTTCACAATCCTGTGGTTGACCTTCATCTACTTCCCGATGGCGCATATGGTCTGGTTCTGGGGCGGCCCGAGCGCCTTTGACGGCCCGACTGGCCTGATCTTCTCCTTCGGCGCGATCGACTTCGCCGGCGGCACCGTCGTCCATATCAATGCCGGTATCGCCGGTCTGGTTGGTGCCATCATGGTTGGCAAGCGCGTCGGTTATGGCAAGGACATGATGGCTCCGCATTCGATGACGCTCACCATGGTCGGCGCCTCGCTGCTGTGGGTTGGCTGGTTCGGCTTCAACGCCGGTTCCAACCTGGAATCGAACGCCTATGCCGCTCTCGCGATGATCAACACCTTCGTTGCCACCGCCGCCGCGATCGTTTCCTGGGCGATCGTGGAAACCTTTGCCCGCGGCAAGGCTTCCATGCTGGGTGCCGCTTCGGGCGCCGTTGCCGGCCTCGTCGTGATCACCCCGGCTGCCGGCTTTGCCGGCCCGATGGGCGCCATCGTCATGGGCCTGATCGCCTCTCCGGTCTGCTACTTCTTCGTCTCCACGATCAAGAACAAGTTCGGTTATGACGACACGGCTGACGTCTTCGGCGTACACTGCATCGGCGGTATCGTCGGCGCGATCCTGACCGGCGTCTTCGTCAACCCTGCTCTCGGCGGTGCCGGCATCGTCGACTACTCGACCGCCGATTTCGCAGCCGGCTATGCCGGTACGGCAACCCAGGTCTGGGCACAGCTGAAGGGCGTCATCGTCACGGTTCTGTGGTCGGGTATCGGTTCGGCGATCATCTTCAAGATCACCGACGTGATCGTCGGCCTGCGCGTGCCTGTCGAAGCCGAGCGCGAAGGTCTCGACCTCGCCTCCCACGGCGAAGCCGCCTACCACTCCTAATAAGAAATGCCGCCGCGCCGGATCCACCCCGGCGCGGCCGAACATCCCGTCGCGGTTTTCACAAGAAGCCGCTTTTGCCCGGACCCTGGTGTCCGGGCTTTTTTTGTTCAGTTTCAAGACGGATTGCGCTCTCCACCACCAGCGGGGTGTCGATGGTTAAAGGACCATTAACCGCCGCCCGCTAAAGTCCATCTGATGGCGTCAGGGCATGAACAGTCCCCGGCGAGCCTCCGGCAGATTTCGAATCATTCGCGAGAAGCAGGCACAGACATGAGCAAGGGCACAACGGCGGCGCTGGGCGGGACCACCAACCGGGCGATTTCGGCATTCGTGATGCGCCAGATCCTGGCATTGTGCGGATTCGGACTGTTCCTCTGCCTGCTTCTGGCCGTCGCCGCGATGGCCACCTGGAACGTGGCGGATCCCAGCTTTTCCTATGCCAACAACAATGAGCCGACCAATATCCTGGGGCAGGGCGGGGCGATCTTCGCCGACCTGATGATGCAGTTCTTGGGCCTGGCAAGCGTCGTGGCGCTGCTGCCGGTGTTGGCCTGGTCGATGGCGCTGATCACCGGTCGGCGGATCGACCGCATTCCCGCGCGGCTCGGCACCTGGATCGTCGGCGCGCTGCTGTCTGCCGCCGTTGTCGGCTGCTTTCCCCCGCCCGCCACCTGGCCGATCCCCAACGGCATTGGCGGCGTGCTGGGCGACATGATCCTGCGCTTTCCCGGGCTCTTCATCGGCGCCTATCCCACCGGTACGGCCGCGACCGTGATCGGCGCGATCTTCTTCCTGCCGGCGCTGTGGATGATGCTGTTTGCCGCCGGTATCGTCGGCATTGACGACGACTACGATCCCGACGAAGTCGAGCCGCCGGTGACCAAGACCAAGGCCAAGACCGTGCGCCAGGTCCGCCAGGACGACGAGGAGGAGACTGGCTCCAGCATGCTGTGGCTCGGTGCCCTTGCGCACCACTGGTACACGATCCGTGCGCGCCTGCGCCGCATCATGGGCGTGAAGCCGCAGGAGCGCGCCCGTGCCTTCGAGCAACCCTATGATTTCAACGATGACGAGTTCGGCAGCCTGAACGAGCCGGTGCGGCCGAAGGCAGGACTTCACACGGAACCTGTGGTGTCTGCCCGGACGGGCACAGAGCGCGGCCGTCCGCTGGTGTCGGCGCCGCCGATGGCGCGCGGGCTGGACGACGATCCACCCTTTGACATGGACGACATGCCGCGCCGGCCGGCCGATATCCTTGTTGATGAGGATGACGATGATGACTGGGCGCAGGTGGCGCCACCGGCCCGGACCGCGCCGGCCATGGGACGCGTGGCCGCGCCGCCTTCGCGCCCGAAACCCGGCGCGCGGCTGGAGCGGGACGGGCAGGCCTCCTTCATGCGTCCCGATGGGTTCCAGCTGCCCTCGGTCCATCTCCTGGCCGAGCCGAAGAGCATTGCCCGCGATGCGACGCTCTCCTCCGACGCCCTGGAGCAGAATGCCCGCATGCTGGAAGGCGTGCTGGAAGATTTCGGCGTCAAGGGCGAGATCATCCAGGTCCGGCCCGGTCCCGTGGTCACGCTCTATGAATTGGAGCCGGCGCCCGGCATCAAGTCGTCGCGCGTGATCGGCTTGGCGGACGACATCGCCCGCTCGATGAGCGCGATTGCCGCCCGTGTGGCGGTGGTGCCGGGCCGCAACGCGATCGGCATCGAACTGCCCAACCATCTTCGCGAAACCGTGTATCTGCGCGAGCTGATCGCCAGCCGCGACTTCGACGGCTCCAAGGCCAAGCTCGCCATGGCGCTGGGCAAGACCATCGGCGGCGAGCCTGTGATCGCGGATCTCGCCAAGATGCCGCATCTCTTGGTAGCCGGTACGACCGGATCGGGCAAGTCGGTGGCCATCAACACCATGATCCTGTCGCTGCTCTACCGGCTGCCGCCGGAGAAATGCCGGCTGATCATGATCGACCCGAAAATGCTGGAACTTTCCGTCTATGACGGCATTCCCCATCTCCTGTCACCTGTCGTGACCGATCCGAAGAAGGCCGTGGTGGCGCTGAAATGGACCGTGCGCGAAATGGAGGAACGCTACAAGAAGATGTCGAAGATCGGCGTGCGCAACATCGATGGCTTCAACAGCCGCGTGGAGCAGGCGCTCGAAAAGGGCGAGGTGCTGACGCGCACCGTGCAGACCGGCTTCGACCGCCAGACCGGCGAGGCAATCTACGAGACGGAAGAATTCGACCTGCAGCCCATGCCCTATATCGTTGTGATCATCGACGAGATGGCCGACCTGATGATGGTGGCCGGCAAGGATATCGAAGGCGCCGTGCAGCGCCTGGCGCAGATGGCGCGTGCGGCGGGCATTCACGTGATCATGGCGACGCAGCGTCCCTCCGTTGATGTCATCACCGGCACGATCAAGGCGAACTTCCCGACGCGCATTTCCTTCCAGGTGACGTCGAAGATCGACAGCCGAACGATCCTGGGCGAGCAGGGCGCCGAGCAGCTGCTGGGCCAGGGCGACATGCTGTACATGGCCGGCGGCGGCCGCATCCAGCGCGTCCACGGGCCATTCGTTTCCGATATCGAAGTCGAGGAGATCGTCGCTTACCTAAAGACGCAAGGATCGCCGCAATATCTCGATGCGATCACTGCCGATGACGACGAGGACGAGGGCGGCTCCCCTGGAACGCTCAACCTGGCGGAATCCGACGACCCCTATGACCAGGCTGTCGCCGTGGTGCTGAAGGACGGCAAGGCCTCGACCTCCTATATCCAGCGCCGCCTCGGCATCGGCTATAACCGCGCGGCCTCGCTGATCGAGCGGATGGAGAAGGAAGGCCTGATCGGCCCCGCCAACCACGCCGGAAAGCGGGAGATCCTGGTGCCGACGGAGGCCGATATCATCGAGCGATGAGCAAAAGACATCAGCCAAGTGGCTGCCGAACGCGTGAACCGGCGCTGTCATGATGGTGCCGTGTTTTAACGGCAGTGAATGCAGGAATGAAGGAGAATCGCATGAGTGAGAAGAGAACCGGGGGCCTGCCCGGCCAGATCGAAACCGGACTTGTTTCGCGCCGCAGCTTCGTCCTCGGTGCGGGGGCGGCGGCTCTGGCCGCGATGGTGCCGGGCGGCGACCTCTGGGCGGCTGCACCTTCGGAATCGGCGCAGAAGATTGCCGATCACTTCTCTTCGGTGAAGACGATGATGGGCGAATTCGTCCAGTTCGGCCCGCGCGGTGAGCAGACCGGCGGTAAGTTCTTCATCTCGCGACCCGGCCGACTGCGCTTCAACTACGAGGCCCCGTCTCCGTTGCGTGTCATCTCGGATGGCCGCAACCTGGTCATCGGCAATTACAAGCTGAAGACCTGGGATCTCTATCCGCTGTCGAAGACGCCGCTCAGCCTGTTGCTCTCCGACAAGATCGATCTTGGCCGGGAAATGGTGCGCGGTGTGCAGGAGGAGCAGGACCTCACCACCATCATCCTGGGCGACAAGACCATCTTCGGCGAATCGACCATCACGTTGATGTTCGATCCGAAGAATTTCGAGCTGCGGCAATGGACCATCACCGATCCCCAGGCCAAGGATACGACGGTCATGATCTTCAACGTTCAGACCGGCGTCAATCTCGACGACAAGGTGTTCGAGATCCCCTATTCCGACGTGCACAGCACCGGCACCAATCGATAAGCGATTTTTGCTTTTGTGATATCGACGAGAAGGCGGTCCAAAAGGGCCGCCTTTTGTGTTTCTCACCACAGGATAGCGATCGGTGTGACGGGCCTGCGGCGTTTGCGCGCATCTCTTGTGCGGTCGCCAAGCCGCTGCTACTCCTTGTCGTGAATGGGGATTCACGATGCCTGACGGCAAGATCAAGACATGGGGTGTCTTGGTGCGTACGCTTTGCGTGATCGCACTGTTCGCCGTTGGCTTTGCCCATCGTGTTCCCACAGCCGCATCCGTGCTGTCTCCGGCGGAAATCGCGGAGCTCACCCTGCCGGACGGCACTCTGCCCGAACTCTGCCTGCCCGACGCCGACCACGACGACAAGGGTCATACCGTCGTCAAGGACTGCGAAGCCTGCCGGATTACCTCTGTCGCGCTTCTGCCGCAGCCCGCGGACGTCGCGGGCATCGTGATCAGAGCCTCGGCTGCTGTCGCTCTGCCGCGGTCCTTCGAGGCCTTCCAGCGCCAGCTTTTCCCACCCAATGCGGCGCCCCGCGCGCCACCTGCCCCTGCCTATGTCTGAGCCCGGCTCCGCGAGATCGTTTCTCGCGTCCGGATTGATGTAGACAGGCCGGCGGAGGCGCAACTGCGCGAAACCGGCCGAATAGCCGGATTTCGTCATGCTACAATCGGTTTCCGCCACGGCCTTGCCGTTGGCTGCCTTTCCTGCCCCGTCGGTGCCGGTGGTGCCGCGCCATCGCAGCGGCCCGCAGGAATTTCATCCGCCACGCTCCACCCTGTTCCTCCAGGGCTATGCCCGTGACCGGCAATATCGGCTGGTCGAGGGATGCGTCGCGCTCTCCCAGCTGCTTCCGGACGGGCGCCGTCAGGTCATGGATATTCTCGGCCCCGGCCGCATGATCGGGGTATGGACGAGCGATACCAGCCGCTGCACCGCAGAGACGCTCGCCTATGCCTTGATCGAGCCGGTGGACGGGCTATCCGCCGGGGAAAACGAGGCGGCGCTACGGGACATGGTGGCCCGCGCGCAGGCGCTCGCGATGCTGCTTGGCCGCAAGACGGCCATGGAGCGCGTCGCCACGGCCATCCTCGATCTCGCAGCCCAGTTCGTGCGACCGACCCGGAACCGCCGGCGCGGCACTGTCTGCTTCCACCTGCACCCCACGCGCGGCGATCTCGCCGACTGGCTTGGGCTGACCGTCGAGACGGTGAGCCGGTGCTTCACCCGGATGAAGCGGGCGGGATTGATCGACTTCCAGCAACCCGAAATCGTCACGCTGCTGAAGCCCGACGCGATAGCCCATATCGCCGCCGGCGGCACCGTGACGGACACCCTTTAAAAACCCGTTGAACCTTGAGGAGAGACCGATGTCCGTCCTGGCCGAAAGCCCGCCGACCCGACCATCCGCCGCCCTGTCGCGGCGCTTCTACACCACCGCATGGCGCTGGCACTTCTATGCCGGTCTCTATGTGGCGCCGTTCCTGATCATGCTGGCGGTCACCGGCTTGCTGATGCTGTGGTCTTCGGTGCTGGTCGGCCGCGACGGCGAGAAGATTTATTCGGTGACGCCCGCAACGCAGACGGTCAGCATGGCCGATCAGGTGGCGGCCGCGGGGGCTGCGGTCCCCGGCGGCGAGGTGGTGCAATATATCGCGCCGCGCACAGCCGACGGCTCGGCGCTGTTCCGGGTCAATGCAGGCGATGCCTCCACCATGGTGGCGGTGGATCCGTATTCGGGCGCGGTGCTCGGCCAGTGGGATAGGCGCGACGCGCTCTACGATCTCGCCAGCAATATCCACGGCACGCTGCTGATCGGCGATCTGGGCGATCGCCTGATCGAAGTGGCTGCCGGTTTCGGCGTGGTGCTGATCGTCACAGGCCTCTATCTCTGGTGGCCGCGGGATGGCGGCGGTTTTTCCGCTGTTCTGGTGCCGCAGATGGCCGCGCGCGGACGGCAGCTGTGGAAATCGCTGCACATGACCATCGGTTTCTATGCCTCGGCGATCCTTCTCGTGTTCCTGCTGTCGGGCCTGAGCTGGGCGGGCATCTGGGGCGACAAGTTCACCCAGGCCTGGAGCACTTTTCCCGCCGCCAAATGGGACAATGTGCCGTTGTCGGACGCGACCCATGCAAGCATGAACCATGGCGGCATCAAGGATGTGCCCTGGGCTCTGGAACAGACGCCAATGCCAGCCTCCGGCTCCCATGCCGGCCATGGCGGCATCGGTGAGGGGCAAGCCGTGGATGCCGACAGCGTGGTGGCCTTTGCCCGGTCGATCGGCTTCGAAAACCGGTTCCAGCTTGCATTTCCGAGCGGCGACAGCGGGGTCTGGACCATATCGCGCGATACGATGAGCAATGACAGCGGCAATCCGATGTCGGACCGCACCGTGCATATCGATCGCTATACCGGCAGGATACTCGCCGATGTCGGCTTCGGCGACTATGGCGCGGCCGGCAAGGCCATGGCGGTCGGGATCGCCTTCCACGAGGGAGACATGGGCGCCTGGAATGTGGCCTTGCTCACGGTCTTCTGTCTGTCGATCATCTTTCTCTCGGTCAGCGGCATCGTGATGTGGTGGAAACGTCGGCCGAAGGCTGGGGCAGCCCGGCTGTTTGCGCCTGTCATCAGCGAGCCAGGCCCGCTGTGGAAGACCGGCGCGATCGTGATGCTGGCGGTTTCGCTGCTGTTTCCGTTGAGCGGGGCCGCGCTGATTGCGGTGCTGCTGCTTGACCTCCTGGTCATTCGCCATGTGACGCCGCTTCGGCGGGCGTTGGGTTGAGATTTCAAAGGCGGCGCCTGTGTGGGCGCTGCCATTCCACGAGAGGATATCCCGATGAAGACCATGATAAAGGCCGGTATGGCCCTGCTGATCCTGACAGCGCCCGCCTATGCCACCGACCATTCCAACCACAACGCCCATGCCGCCCATGGCGCCGCAGCTGGTCATGCCGCGCCGGCGCCCACCGGTGACGCCGTGACCGACATATCCGCCAAGCTCAAGGCGATGTTCGAGACCGAGGGGCATCCGCTTGCCGTCAATCCCGTCGTGGTATCAGGCGATTGGGCGATTGCCGGCTGGGCGCAGGACGGCAAAGGCGGCCGCGCCCTGCTGAAGAAAAAGGGCGAGGGCTGGAGCATTCACCTCTGCAGCGGCGACAGTCTTAAGGAGGCCTCGGCCTTGAAGCAGATCGGCTTGCCTGCTGCCGATGCCGAAGGGCTTGCGGCAAAGCTGGCCGAGGCGGAAAAGCCGCTCGATCCGAGCCTGCTGGCCCTGTTTGCCAGCTTTGAGGGTACCGTGATGGTGGAAGCGGGCGATGACGGGCATGCCGCCGGGCACCAGCATCAACACAAACCCTGAATGACCAGGGCGGCGCGGGAGACGGACCTTGCCGCCCGCATTTGCCTTTTATGGGCGGCTTACTCCACTGCCTCCCCCACAGTATCGGCCATATAGGCGCCGCGGGAGCCCATGGGCCGCGGCGTGCCCGTGGTGGTATCGAGTTCCGTTTGGTGCTCAAGCTCGGCGTTCAATTCGGCGCCGACGATGAAGATGATGGCGGAGATCCAGAGCCAGACCATGAAGCCCGCGAGGGCCCCCAAGGCGCCATAGGTGGCGCTGTAATTGCCGAAATGCTGAAGGTAGAAGGAAAAGCCGAGCGATGCGAGGAACCAGGCGCCGGTGCTGAGCATAGCGCCCCAGGTGAGCCAGCGCAGCTTGGCCGGCTCGCGGCTGGGGCCGAATCGATACAGACAGCTGGCCGCCATGCCGACAAGCAGCAGCACCAAGGGCCAACGCAGGACGAGCACAAGGCTTTCCGTCCAGGTGTCCAGCCAGAAGAAGGACATGACGACTGGCACAAGGGTCATGGCTGTGAGGGTGACGATCAGCACGGTGAGAATGCCGAGCGTGAAGGCAAGTGCCAACAGGTTCAGCATGACCAGGCCGCGTTTTTCCTGTTCATTATAGGCGACATTCATCGCATCGAACAATGCCATGACGCCGTTATGGGAGCCCCAAAGCGCGATGCCGAGGCCGGTGACGAAACCGATGCTGAGCGACGACGTGTTCTGCTTCGTCAGGGCCTCCAACTGGGTATAGATGAGTTCAAAGGCGCCGGGCGGAAGCAGGCCGCCGATGGCACGCAAATGGGTGCCGATGACAAGCGGATCGGCAAAGAAGCCATAGAGCGAGACCAGTGCTCCGAGGATCGGAAACAGGGCGAGCAGCATGTAGAAGCTGACGCCCGCGGCGATCAGCGATACCCGGTCGCGGCTGGTGGCGGCGATGACGCGCCAGAAGACATCCTTGAGGCCCAAGGCCGGGATGTCGCCGGGCGTATCGGCATTTCTGCCGCGCGCGTCGCTGTCGCTGATCATGCCGGTGTTGGTCAAATCGTGGCCCTCCCTCGCCGCTAACGAGGACCTGCGCCGCTTGTTCCACTTCCCTCTTGAAACGTAGGCCGATTGCGTGCTCAATCCCAAGTCTTACCTGGAGTTCCTGACCATGATCCATCGCCGCACGATCCTCGCCGGGCTAGCCGCCCTTAGCCTTTCTCCCGTCCTGGCCAGCGCCGCCAGCCTGCCGGACCTCGGCGGCAAGACCGTTGTCGTCGTCACGGAAAACGCCTATCCGCCGCTGCAATTCGTCGATCCCAAGACCGGCCAGGCCGTCGGATGGGAATATGATGCGATGAACGAGATCGCGAAGCGGCTGAATTTCAAGGTCGAGTACCAGAACACCTCCTGGGACGCGATGATCCAGGCGGTATCGGACGGCCAATATGATCTCGGCATGACCGGCATCACCATCAAGGACGACCGCAAGGAAAAGGTGGATTTCTCCGATCCCTATATGCGTTCGCAGCAGCTAATGCTGGTGCGCGGCGACGAGAGCCGCTTTACCGACGCCAAGAGCTTTGCAGCACTGGAAAGCGGCCTGATCGCCGCCCAGCCGGGAACGAGCCCGTTCTACACCGCGGTCTATGAGATTCTCGACGGCAACGAGGCCAATCCGCGCATCAAGCTGTTCGAGACCTTCGGCGCGACCGTTCAGGCACTGAAGGCCGGCGATGTCGATTTGGTGCTGACCGACAGCACGGCGGGCAATGGCTATGTGGCGGCCTCGAACGGCACGCTCAAGATTGTCGGCGAGCCGCTCGGCACCGAGGATTTCGGCTTCATCTTCAAGAAGGGCTCGGATCTCGTGGGACCTGTGAATGCTGCGATTGCCGCGCTGAAGGCTGACGGCACGCTGGATGCGCTGAACAAGAAGTGGTTCCTCGACTACAAGATGGGCGAGTGACCGGCTTCAGTTCCGGGCGCGCGGGCTGATGGCGTTCCAGACGCTCCCAAAGGGCGGCGAGGGCGGCGACCGGCCCTGGTGGCTGGTCGCGCTCGTGGTGATCGGATTGGGCATCGCGATCGTCATCGCGGTCAACGATCTCTATTCCCAGGTTTTCACGATCGTCGCCCAAGGGCTGTTCACGACGATTTTCGTCACGCTTGTCGGCTTCGTGCTGGCCACGGCGCTGGGGCTTGGCATTGCGCTTCTGGGCATGTCCGACCATGTGGCCCTGCGCCAGACGGCGCGGTTCTATATCGAGGTCATCAGGGGCGTGCCGATCCTGGTGCTTCTGTTCTACATCGCGTTTGTCGGTGCGCCGGCGATCGTCGGGCTCTATAACCTCGTGATCTCGCCGCTGACGGCGGCGGGACTTGCCGAGCCGATGCTGGTGCGTGACTTTTCGCTGATGTGGCGGGCGATCATTGCCCTGATGATCGGCTATTCCGCCTTCATCGCCGAGATTTTCCGGGCCGGCATCCAATCGGTGGACAAGGGACAGATCGAGGCGGCAAAATCGCTCGGCCTCAACCGGTATCAGCGGTTCCGACTGGTCGTGCTGCCCCAGGCTGTCAGGGTGATCTTCCCGCCGCTGTCGAACGACTTCGTCGCCATGGTCAAGGACAGCTCGCTGGTCTCGGTGCTGGGCGTGGCTGATATCACGCAGATGGGCAAAGTCTATGCCTCGGGCTCATTCCGTTTCTTCGAGACCTATTCGATCGTGGCCTATGTCTACCTGATCCTGACGATCGGGCTTTCGCTCATGCTGCGGGCACTGGAAAAGCGCATGCGCCAGCACGGTAAAGCAGGCTGAAAAACCTCCGGCCTCCGTGAACCCTGGCAAACATCTGCGGATCTTGGACGCGGCCTATGCCAGGCCCGTGAAAGGGCCAAGTCCAGTGAATTCTGTCTTTCTCCCCGCCGATCATTCCAGCCTTGCGCCAGCCGTGCAACGTAACCAAAGGACACCATAGGCGCGCCGGATGAAAAGGTGATTCGTGTCAGATACGCTCCAGATTGCTCTCAGGCATTACCAGGCTGGAGCCTTTGACGAAGCGCTCTCGGCGATCGGGCCCCTTGTCACACCCCAGGCGAAACCGGTGCTGCAACTGCTGCTGATTGCGGCCCAATGCTGCGCGAAGACGTCGCGCCATGCCGCGGCCGCGTCGTATTACGGTCGCGCGGCGGAAGTGGGCGGTGACAAGAAGGCGATGCTGCGGGCCCTGCAGGCGGAAATGCTGGCCCAGGCCGACGAGATATTGCCGGCACTGTCGGAGGCGCGCAAGGCGGTGAAGACCCTGGACTTCGACCGCAACTCTCTTGCCACCTTCCGCAATTTCCTCAATCACGCGCTCTGCCTCGACGAGCGGTTGATGGAGGACCAGGCCTTTCTGGATCGGCTTCGGCGCGGCGACCCGCGCTATCTCGCGGCCGAACAGTATCTGGAAAACCTCGCCTGGTGCGCGGACGAGAGCATCAACGCGAAGATGCGCTTCGGCGCCGACAAAGGGCTGTTCTTCACGCAGGCATCCCGCGAGGAACGGCGCTCGCGGCCGCATCAGTTTGCCGACAAAATCCGTGTCGGCTATCTCTCTAACGATTTCAGCGACCAGCATCCCACCATGCTCCTGTTTCAGGGGGTGCTGATGGCGCATGACCCCGAGAGGGTCGAGGTCACGCTGTTCTGTTACACCGATGACGCCATGATCAAGGGGGATAGCGGTATCCGGGCCAGCTATCCCCGGATCGTGCGGATCGGGCATCTCGACGACGAGGCTGCCGCCGACCTTATCCGCGCAGAGGGGATCGATGTCCTCGTTGACCTGAAGGGCCATACCAAGGGTGTCCGGATCAGTCTCATCAATCGCGGCCTGGCGCCGATCCAGGTGGCCTATCTTGGCTATCCCGGCTCCGCCAATGGCATCGACTGCGACTATGTGATCGGTGACCAGATCGTTCTGCCGGACAGCAGCAAACCGCATTATCACGAGAAATTCTGCCTGATGCCGGAGAGTTATCAGGCCAATGACGACAAGTTCCGGCCGCTGCCGCCGCCATCGACGCGCAAGGCGCAGGGGCTGCCCGAGGACCGCCTTGTGTTCGGCGCCTTCAACGGGTTGCGCAAGATCACGCCCTTGACGGCGGAGCTCTGGGCCGAGGTGCTGCGGCGCGTCGATAATAGCGTGCTATGGATGATGTGCCAGGGAGATTTTGCGCGGGAGAATTTGGTGCGGTGGATGGAGCGTGAAGGCGTGACGCGGGAGCGGATCGTCTTCACCGGGCCAGCCCGTTATCCCGATCATCTTGCACGGCTGCCGGTTGCCGATATCGGGCTGGATAGCTTTCCCTATAACGGCCACACCACCACGTCAGACCAGCTCTGGGCCGGACTGCCGGTGCCGACCTATGTGGGCAGCCATTTTGCCTCGCGGGTGAGCGCCAGCCTGCTGACCGCGCTCGACCTGCCAGAGCTGGTGGCGCGGGACCAGCAGGGCTATGTCGACCTGACCGTGCGCCTGGCAAACGATCATGCCTGGCGCGCGGATATCCGCCGGCGAACCGCTGACAATCGTCGGCAGGCGCCTCTGTTCGACACGGTCAGGTTCACACGGCATCTGGAGACGGCCTACGAAATGATGGTGGCGCGCGCCAAGGCGGGCCTTGAGCCGGATCACATCAGCGTGCCCGCCCTGCCGCGGTGACGCAGCCGTCACGGAATCAAATTGAAGAGCTCAGGCAAAACTGCTAATAGCATGTGCCATGGGATCGAAATTCAGATGTCTCGCTCCGTGCATTTTTGTCCTGCAGGATCATAAGCGCCTGCCGGCACGATTTTTTGCGCGTGTGCATGGCGCACTGACGAGCCGCCTCGACTAAGGCGCGCCTTGCCGCTTGAGCGGCGGACCTACGACCTCCTTTTTCAGAATTTCAGGGATGAGCAGCCATGAGCGCACCGCGCACACTTTACGACAAGATTTTCGATGATCACCTGGTCGACCGCCAGGAAGACGGAACCTGTCTTCTCTATATCGATCGCCACCTGGTGCATGAGGTGACGAGCCCGCAGGCCTTCGAAGGGCTTCGCATGACCGGACGCTCGGTGCATGCGCCGAGCCGCACGCTGGCCGTGGTGGACCACAACGTGCCGACCACGCCGGATCGCCACGAAGGCATCAAGAACGAGGAAAGCCGGATCCAGGTCGAGGCGCTTGCCAAGAACGCGGCTGATTTCGGCGTCGAATATTATTCCGAAAAGGATGTCCGCCAGGGCATCGTGCATATCGTAGGGCCGGAACAGGGCTTTACCCTGCCGGGCATGACCATCGTCTGCGGCGACAGCCACACCTCGACCCATGGCGCCTTCGGCGCGCTGGCCCATGGCATCGGCACCTCCGAGGTCGAGCACGTGCTCGCCACCCAGACGCTGATCCAGAAGAAGGCCAAGAACATGCTGGTGCGTGTCGATGGCAAGCTGCCGGAAGGCGTCACCGCCAAGGACATCATTCTCGCCATCATCGGTGAGATCGGCACGGCCGGCGGCACCGGTCACGTCATCGAATTCGCCGGCGAAGCGATCCAGGCGCTGTCGATGGAAGGCCGCATGACCGTCTGCAACATGACGATCGAGGGCGGCGCCCGCGCCGGCCTGATCGCGCCGGACGAAAAGACCTTCGAATACATCAAGGACAAGCCGCGCGCGCCGAAGGGCGAGACCTGGGACCAGGCCGTGGCCTATTGGAAGACGCTGAAAAGCGACGAGGGCGCGCATTTCGACCGCACGGTCGTTCTGGATGCTGCCAACCTCCCGCCGATCGTTTCCTGGGGTTCTTCGCCTGAGGACGTCGTGTCGATCCAGGGCGTCGTACCGAACCCCGACGACATCCAGGACGAGAACAAGCGTGCCTCCAAGTGGCGTGCGCTTGACTATATGGGCCTGAAGCCCGGCACCAAGATGACCGATATCGCCATCGACCGTGTGTTCATCGGCTCCTGCACCAATGGCCGCATCGAAGACCTGCGCGCTGCTGCCAAGGTGCTCGAAGGCAAGAAGATCGCTCCGACCGTCTCGGCCATGATCGTTCCGGGCTCTGGTCTCGTGAAGGAACAGGCGGAAGCCGAGGGTCTCGACAAGATCTTCAAGGACGCCGGTTGCGAATGGCGCGAGCCGGGCTGCTCCATGTGCCTGGCCATGAACGACGACCGGTTGAAGCCGGAAGAGCGCTGCGCCTCGACCTCGAACCGCAACTTCGAGGGCCGCCAGGGCTATAAGGGCCGCACGCATCTGGTTTCGCCTGCCATGGCGGCCGCTGCCGCGGTTGCCGGCCACTTCGTCGATATCCGCGATTTCAAGTAAGCGGTCCCACGTGATCCGACGAGAAGGCGGCCCTTGCGGCCGCTTTCAGACTGCTGGCAAACTCTCATCTCAGGTCTTTACCGTTGGTTTTGACCGAAAACCCTACGGTCATGCCGGCCGCCGAGCCGGCATCCAGCGCAATCAAGTCCTTGATTGCGAAAGACTCCTTTCACGGCGCAGACGCGCCGTGGCTGGATTCCGGCCTTCGCCGGAATGACGGCTGAATGGGGTGTCGCGGAAAGTCCATCTTTGTCATCAAGCTGAAGGCGGCCGTCGCGGCCGCCTTTTTCGTTTTACCGATCCATCCACTGATAGCGCAGTTTTTCACCGATCATGCAGTCGGCGGGTTGTTCTGCGGCGACCGGGATTGCGCCGGGCTGGCTGATGCCGCTGATCTCCATGACGAGCTTGCGACGGATCGCGGCGGCAAAGTCCTCGGGCTTATGGACCGGCACGACGAAGGCGCCGGGGCCGCCGACCACGCAATCGGCATAGTATTTGTCTAGCGACACCACCGACGAGGATGGACGGATCATGATGGCCAGCCCGTTGATCACGATCCCGGCGGCGAGCGCCCGATCGCGTGAGGGCGTGACCGGCAGGCCGCGATTGTTCGGGCCATCGCCCGAGACATCGATGACCTGGCGCAGACCCTGGTAGCCATTCTTCTCGAACAGGTCATAGCCGTAATCGATGGCGCTGGAGATCGAGGTTCCATGCAGCGTTTCGATGCTGCCGGATTTGACCCTGGCCGCAAAGGCGGCGGCTTCCTCAGCATTGGAAATGATCTGCCAGTTCACCAGCGCGCCGGAATTGACCGCAGCGCCCCATTCGTAATAGGCGACCGCGATGCGGCCCAGCAGGCCGTCCTGCACGGCATTGATGAAATCGGGATGCTGAAGGGCCGCGACATAGCCGGAGCGCTGCACCTCGAGTTCGTCAAAATCCATGGAGCGGGAAATATCGACGGCCAGGATCAGTTCGACATCGACCTCCTCACCAGCGGGCGCGGCGACCGTCTGTATGGCTGGCGTGGAACTCAGACCCAGGAGCACTGCGAGTGTGGCAAGCATGACGTCATCCCATGATTCAAACCCAGCCTCGGCAGCAAAGCCTAACACAAGGCGGGCGAAGGGCGAGACGCCAGAGGCCTGATGCGTTCAACTTCCGGTGAACGGCATCCCATAGGGGTCAGGGGATGCGGATCTTGGTCCCCGGCCGCAGATGCGGCAGCAGGCGCTGCATGTCGCGCAGGCTAACGGCGATGCAGCCCTCCGTCGGCTGGTAACCCGGCTTGGCGAGGTGGAAGAAGATCGCCGATCCGCAGCCGCGTCGACGCTGGCGGATGTTCCAGTCGAGCACCACGCAGACGTCGTATAGCCTGTCCTGGCGCAAGAGCTTTTCGTGGCTGGCGACAAAGGGTGCCTTGACCGGGCGGTTATAGGCGGGATGCTCTGATGCATCGCACCAGAGCATATCGGCCTTGATCCGCCTTGTTGGCAGCGGGGTGGGCAGGTGTCCATTGCGCTCGCCGCGGCGATAGGCGTAGAGGATCCGCAGTGTTCCTCGTGGCGTGCCGCCATCGCCCTCGCGCTTGAGACTGGTGATGCCGGAGCGGCCGAGCGCCGCCTTTATCGAGAGCGGACCGAAGGACAGGATCGCCTTGCGCCTGTCGAGGGGTGAGGGGCGCACGATCAGCGACCGGGGATGATGATTCGTTTTTGCCGGCATGCGTCGCATTCTGCTCACAAGATTTTGCTTTGCCTGTGAATTGGATACTATTCATAGCAGCGCGACGCTTACAACATGGCAATGGAGGTTGCCCATCCCGTCATCTTTTGCGATGAACGGATGGCGGCGGCGATAACTGGGGTAATTCAGATGACAGCCCGTACCATTCTTCTGGTGGATGATGACGACGACCTGCGTGAAACCCTGGTCGAGCAGCTGTCGCTCTATGAGGAATTCAATATCCAGCAGGAAGCCAATGCCTCCAAGGGCATCCTGGCGGCTCGCAATGGCCAGGTCGACCTGATGATCATGGATGTGGGCCTGCCTGACATGGACGGCCGCGAGGCGGTCAAGCTTTTGCGCAAGGGCGGCTTCAAGGCACCTGTGATCATGCTGACCGGCCACGACACGGATTCGGACACGATCCTGGGGCTTGAGGCGGGTGCCAATGACTATGTCACCAAGCCCTTCCGGTTTGCCGTGCTGCTCGCGCGCATCCGCGCCCAGCTGCGGCAGCACGAGCAGAGCGAGGACGCGACCTTCACCGTTGGGCCCTACCTATTCAAGCCCAGCCAGAAGCTGCTGACGACCGAGGACGGCAAGAAGATCCGCCTGACCGAGAAGGAGGCGGCGATCATCCGCTATCTCTATCGTGCCGGCCAGAAGGTGGTGACGCGGGACGTGCTGCTGGAGGAAGTCTGGGGCTATAATTCCGGCGTGACGACCCATACGCTGGAGACCCATGTCTACCGGCTCCGGCAGAAGATCGAGCGCGATCCATCCAATGCCGAGATCCTGGTGACGGAAAACGGTGGCTACAAGATCGTGCCGTAAACGGCACGGCGGATGGTCGCGGCGTTCGAGCCGATGACCTGATGTTTAGAGAGGAAAGACCGGCCGATGGCGGTCAGCGACGATGTGGAGCTTCTGGCCGGTGTGCCGCTGTTCAAGGGCTTGAACGGCGAGCAATTGCGGCTGATCGCCTTTGGTGCGGAGCATCGCCGGCTGCGGGTCGATGACATGCTGTTCCGCCAGGGCGAAGAGGCGGAATGCGCCTATGTCGTGGCATCGGGCCGGCTGGACCTCTATGTCACCGATCGCCTGGGCGAGCATCACCTGCAGGCCCGCGCGGGCCGGGGCACGATGCTGTCGGAACTGGCGCTCGCGACCTCGGTCGAGCGGAAATTCACGGCGGTTGCGTCCGAGGACAGCGATGTGATGCGCATCAGCCGGCCGCTGTTTCATCGCCTGATCGAGGAATATCCCGACATGGCGACGATCGTGCGCCAGCGCATCGCGGCGAGCCTCAAGACGCTCGCCAGCCAGGCGGCGGGCATGCAGGACAAGTTTCGGTAGAGAATATTCCGCGAAATTATATAGCGGTTGCGCATCCCCTGCGCGGATGATGACAATCGGTCCATAATGACATCCGAAGAAAGCGATCAATCCAAGCGTTTCGTCAACGTCGCGGCGTCATGTCAGGGCTTGTCCCGAGGATCTACTGACGCTCACTTAAGACATTGAAGAAATGAAAATTTCCAACGTTGGCAGATCCTCGGGACAAGCCCTGACATGACGTTGCAGGAACCATCGGGCACTATGGAATTCAAATCAAAGCGACCTGCCGACCACACTCACAAATCGAAATAGGCGGTGACCGGCACGTGATCGGACGGCTGGGTCCAGCCGCGGGCTTCGCGCAGGATGCCGATATCCTTGAGGTGCGCGCCGAGATCGGGCGACGACCAGATATGGTCGAGACGGCGGCCGCGATCGGCGGCGCTCCAGTCCTTGGCGCGGTAGCTCCACCAAGTATAGAGCTTTTCGCTGGCGGGTGTGTGCTGACGCATCAGGTCCAGCCAGCCGCCCTTCCGGATGACCTCAAGCAGGCCGTCGGTCTCAATAGGTGTGTGGCTGACGATCTTCAGCATCTGCTTGTGGGACCAGACGTCGTTTTCGAGCGGCGCGATGTTGAGATCGCCGACCAAGATGGCCGAGACGCCGGGTTCGGCATCGGCGCGCAGCGCCTTCATCTCCTCGACGAAATCCAGCTTGTGGCCGAATTTCGGGTTCACCGTGCGGTCCGGCTCGTTGCCACCGGCCGGGACGTAGAAATTATGGATGCGGATATGCTTGCCCCCGTGCTGGAAGCGGGCGGAGATGTGCCTTGAGTCTCCGACGCCGCAATAGTCGGTGCGATAGTCTTCCGTGAGCGGCAGCCGGGAGGCGATGGCGACGCCGTGATAGCCCTTCTGGCCATGCAGGATGATGTGCTCGTAGCCCAGCGCCTGGAACGGCTCCAGCGGGAACTGGTCGTTCTGGCACTTGATCTCCTGCAGGCAGAGAATGTCGGGCGAATGGCTCTTGAGGAACTGTTCGACGATCGGCATGCGCAGCCGCACCGAGTTGATGTTCCAGGTGGTAATGGAAAGCGCCATGCCGAGGGATCCCGTTTGATAATCCAGATGGCAATAGGAAATTTTGCCGGCGATGAACACAAAAAAGGCGGCCCGAGGACCGCCTTTTTCCAGTTCCCTTATCGGGAAATCTTATTCGGTTGCGCCTTCGGCGGCCTTTGCAGCTTCAGCTTCGGCAGCAGCCTTGGCTGCAGCGGCTTCGGCTGCTGCCTTTTCGGCGGCCAGAGCCTGGGCGGCTGCGATCTTTTCAGCTTCGATGCGTGCCTTTTCCTCGGCAATGGCAGCGCGCTCGGCGTCGTTCAGCTTGCGGGCGCGGGTATTGGTGTTCTCGACGATACGAGCCGACTTGCCGCGACGATCGCGCAGGTAGTACAGCTTGGCGCGACGGACCTTACCGCGGCGAACGACTTCGACGCTTTCGACCATCGGCGAGTAGACCGGGAATACGCGCTCGACGCCTTCGCCGTAGGAGATCTTGCGAACGGTGAAGCTCTCGTTGATGCCGCCGCCGGAACGGGCGATGCAAACGCCTTCATAGGCCTGTACGCGGGTACGGTTGCCTTCCTTAACGGTGACGTTGACGCGGAGCGTGTCGCCGGCCGAGAAGTCAGGGAGCTTGCGCTTGGCTTCGATCTTGGCGGCCTGTTCGGCTTCCAGCTGCTGAATGATGTTCATTGTCTTACCTCAGGTTCTTCTAAAACAGCCAGAGCGCTCAACATCGGTCCCTTGGTCAATAGCCTTGGGTCCTGCCTTGCGGCGGAGCGGGTACGCATGCTCTTTGTTGGTGGCAGACGGGCATCAAGCCCATTTCCGCGTGTGCCTGTATATCAAGAACATCAGTTTGTCACCCCTGACAGGGCTATTTTTCTTGCACGTGCCGCAAATGCGCCCTTGGCGGCTTGTCGCCGCAGCATGGGCCGCCTATGGCTTGCAACGATCTGTTTGAGGGAGAAAACATGTCGCTGGCCTTCATCGCGCTGCTTTTCGTTGCCGGTTTCCTATCCGGCGTGGTCAATGCGATTGCCGGTGGCGGCACGTTTCTTACCTTTGGCGCGCTGACGCTGGCCGGCGTGCCGCCGATTTCCGCCAATGCCACCTCGTCCATCGTGCAGTTTCCGGGCTATATCACCTCGACGCTCGCCTATGTGAGCGAGCTCAGGCAAATCTGGAAAAGCGCTGTTGTGCTCGCCCTCATCTCGGCGGTCGGGGCGCTGGGCGGCGCGCTGTTCCTGATTTCGCTTTCCAACCCGACCTTTCGCGACATGGTTCCGTGGCTGCTGCTGGCGGCGACCGCCGTCTTTGCGGCAGGCCCGTGGCTGCGGCCGAAGGCGGCTGGCGAAAGCCATGCGGCAAGCCCGCTCGGTATCGCCATGCAGGCCGCTACCTCCTTCTATGGCGGGTTTTTCGGTGCCGGCATGGGCATCATGATGCTGGCTTCGCTCGGCCTGGCCAGCGGCGGCAGCTATCACCGCATGAATGCGCTGAAGAATTTCCTGTCGATTGTCATCGCCGCCGTGGCGATTGCTGTCTTTACCGCGGCGGGTGCCGTCTCATGGCTTCATGCTGTCATCATGGTGCCAGCCGTGGCGCTGGGCGGCTGGGCGGGTGTCAGCCTTGCCAAGCGGGCGCCGCAGGCGTTGCTGCGCTGGCTGGTCGTGGCCGCGGGCACCGGGCTTGCGATCTATTACTTCGTGACTGGCTGAGGCGGCAGGAGATCGGGACGGCGTTCACGCGTCAGGCGGACCGCCTGCTCATGGCGCCATTTCTCGATGGCCCCATGATTGCCCGAAGTGAGAATCGCGGGAATATCGACGCCTTCAAAGCTCTGCGGGCGGGTGTAGTGCGGATGCTCCAGCAGGCCACCCTCGAAGCTTTCATGGATGCCTGAGAGGTCGTTGCCCATTACGCCGGGCAGAATGCGCACCACCGCATCGAGAAGCGTCAGGGCCGCCGGCTCGCCGCCTGACAATATATAGTCGCCTATGGAAACTTCCTCGAGATTGCGGCCATCGATCACCCGCTGGTCCACGCCTTCGAAGCGGCCGCAGACGATCACGACCCCCTCGCCGTCTGCCAATTGACGCACGCGCGCCTGGGTGAGCGGCCGCCCACGCGGGCTCATCAGCAGTCTGGGGCGGGTATCATCCGATGAGACATGGTCGATGGCGCGTGCGAGCACATCAGGCTTCAGCACCATGCCGGCACCGCCGCCGGCGGGCGTGTCATCGACGCTCCGGTGCTTGTCCAGGGCGAAATCACGGATCTGGATGGGCTCGATGGCCCATTGGCCGCGCTCGAGTGCTCGGCCAGCCAGCGAATGGCCAAGATGGCCCGGAAACATCTCCGGGTAGAGGGTGAGCACGGTTGCGCGAAAGGTCATGGCCTATTTGCGGGTATAGGGTTTCTTCGGGCTGCCGAAGGGTGGCGGCTCGCTGCCGTCATCGACAAGGCCGGCGGCGACGGGATCGACCAGCAGGCGACCGCCTTCGAGATCAATCTCCAGCACGGCGGCTTCGGTGAAGGGGATGAGCACGGGTCGACGTCCCGGCCCCTTCAATTCCAGAAGATCGCCGGCGCCGAAATCATAGACGCCGCTGACGGAGCCGTAGCTCTTGCCTTCGGCATCGAAGACATCAAGGCCTTCGAGATCGGCGTAGAAGAACTCGTCCTCCTCCAGATCCTCGTCCGGCAGGGCGTCACGATCGACATACAGCTCGGTGCCGTTCAGCGCTTCGGCGGCATTGCGATCATTGATGCCACGGAAGCGCACGATCGCCACGGTCTTTGCTTCCCGCACTTCGAGCACTTCGAAGACGCGACCATCCTTGCTGTAGAGATTGCCATAATCGCCGATCGACAGCTGATCCGCCGTATAGCATTTCACCCGGACATCGCCGCGCAGGCCTTGCGCTGCGCCGATCACGGCCATCAGAACGGGATTTTCGAGTTTCGTCATCGGTTACTACGTGCGTTTCGGCAAATCTTCGGTTGCTTCTTTTAAGATGAAGCGCATGCAATTGAAACAGAAAACGGCCGGCATGAATGCATGCCAGCCGTCTATCAGTGTTCAGAAGGGGACGATTACGCGGCGTCTGCGGCTGCAGCGGCGGCGTCAGCGGCCTTCTGTTCCTTTTCCTTGATGCGCTCCAGCGCCTTCTTGCCCGGCTTTGCCTTTTCCGGGTTGTTGCGGGCGTCGCGGGTGGCGAGGCCGGCATCGTTCAGGAACTTCAGGACGCGGTCGGTGGCGATGGCGCCGTTGGACAGCCAATGCTTGATGCGCTCAGCGTTCAGCTCGACGCGCTTTTCATTGTCCTTAGCCAGCATCGGGTTCCACGAACCAACCTTTTCCAGGAAGCGGCCGTCGCGCGGCGAGCGGGCGTCGGCAACGACGATCTGGTAGTAGGGACGCTTCTTGGAACCGCCACGGGCGAGACGAATTTTCAGTGCCATTGTTGTAACTCCTTCAGGCTTTCTTGCTGTCCGCCAATCAGGCGGTCTTTTCCTTGATGCCGCCGATATCGGCGGCGATGGCTTCATGATGCCGGATGACTTCCTTGATGACGAAGTTCAGGAACTTCTCGGCGAAATCCGGGTCCAGATTGGCGTCCTGGGCAAGCTTGCGCAGGCGATTGATCTGGTATTCCTCGCGCGCCGGGTCTGCCGGCGGCAAATCGTGTGTGGCCTTCAGCACGCCGACGGCCTTGGTGCAACGGAACCGCTCTGCCAGCATGTGCACGAGTGCTGCATCGATATTGTCGATCGACTGGCGATAGCCGGCGAGCTGTTCCTTGACCGATGGATTGGACATTCTCTCCCCTCACTTCTTCTTTGGCAGACCAGGAAGACCCGGAAGCCCACCAAGGCCGGGCAGCTTTGGCCCGCCGAGGCCGGGCAGTCCGCCGGGCATGCCGCCAAGACCCGGCAATCCGCCGCCCGGCTTGCCGAGACCTGCGGCCTCTGCCTGCTTGGCCAGCGCTTCCAGCTGCTTGGGATCCATGTTCGACAGATCAGGCATGCCACCCATACCGCCCAGGCCACCCAGCCCCATCTTGGAGGCAAGGCCGCCCATCATCTGCTTCATCATGCCGCCGCCCTTGCCCTTGCCGCCCATGGCTTTCATCATGTCGGCCATGCCGCGATGCATCTTCAGGAGCTTGTTGATCTCCGCGGCATCGGTGCCGGAGCCGGCGGCGATGCGCTTCTTGCGGGAATGCTTGAGGATATCGGGATTGGCGCGCTCCGCCCTGGTCATCGAGGAGATGATGGCGAGCTGGCGCTTGAACATGCGGTCGTCGAGGCCGGCTGCGGCCATCTTGTCCTTCATGCCGGCCATTCCGGGCATCAAACCCATGATGCCGCCCATGCCGCCCATCTTCTGCATCTGCTTCAGCTGATCGGCCATGTCATCAAGGTCGAACTTGCCCTTGGCCATCTTCTCGGCCATGGCACGCGCCTTGTCGGCATCAATGTTCTCGGCGGCCCTCTCGACCAGCGAGACGATGTCGCCCATGCCGAGAATACGGTCGGCAATACGGCGCGGATGGAACTCGTCGAGTTCCGTCATCTTCTCGCCGACACCGATCAGCTTGATCGGCTTGCCGGTCACCGCACGCATCGAAAGCGCCGCACCGCCACGGCCATCGCCGTCCATGCGGGTCAGTACGAGGCCGGTGATGCCGACGCGCTCATCGAAATTGCGGGCTAGATTGACTGCGTCCTGACCGGTCAGCGCATCGGCGACCAGCAGGATTTCATGCGGCTTCGACTTGGCCTTAATCTCGGCCATCTCGACCATCAGCGGCTCGTCGATATGGGTACGGCCTGCCGTGTCGAGGATGACGACGTCATGGCCGCCGAGCTTGGCGGCCTGAACCGCGCGGGCGGCAATGTCGGTCGGCGACTGGCCCGCAATGATCGGCAGCGTGTCGATACCGGTCTGCACGCCGAGCTGACGCAGCTGTTCCTGGGCGGCCGGACGACGCGTGTCGAGCGAGGCCATCAGGACCTTCTTCTTCTCGCGGTCCGTCAGCCGCTTGGCGATCTTGCCCGTGGTCGTGGTCTTGCCCGAGCCCTGCAGGCCGACCATCATGACGACGACGGGGGCCGGTGCGTTAAGATCGATGCCGACGCCTTCGGAGCCCAGCATCTCGACCAGTTCGTCATGGACGATCTTGACGACCATCTGGCCCGGCTTGATGGACTTGACCACCAGCGAGCCGACGGCCTTTTCCCGGACCTTGTCGGTGAAGGAACGCACGACTTCCAGCGAAACGTCGGCTTCCAGAAGCGCACGACGAACCTCCCGCAGGGCGGCGGAGACATCGGCCTCCGACAGCGCACCACGGCCAGTCAGTCCATTCAGAATGGAACCAAGACGGTCCTGGAGGTTATCAAACATCGCTTCTTCCTTCTCGTTTCGGATCGGCTACAGGCGCCCATCGAAACGTTGGTGCTTTCCTCGGCGAAAACAAGACGCAAAGCCAAAAACCACCCGAGGGCGCATCGCGCTGTCGGGTGTTGACCTCCGGGATCTCTTTATACCTTTGCGGGTCCCGGTCGGTGGCTCGGAGTTTCGTTCTCGTCGCAGATTGGGCGGGATAAACAGGAAAACTGGCAGAAAGTCAACAAGACCGCTGCGAATTGGCATCAGGGGGTGGCTGATGTGCTCGCTGTTTGGACAGCGGTACTTCAAAAAATGCTGATCGTTTATCTAAAATTGAAGAATTCGGATCATCCTGCCCCCTGATATTGCCTGAGGTGGGGACAGCAGAATGAGCAATGCGACAATCAAGTGGCCTTTGTGGATCAGGATGACGGCCTATGGCTTCGGCGCCGTCCTGTTCGCAAGTGCGGCGATCGGCGGCACGGCCTGGTATCGACAGGCTGGCATGAACGAGGATGCTCTGCGCAAGGAGCTGCAGAGCGATATCGCCCTGATCGAAACCGACATGGCCGCCCAGAAGAAGATTGCCTCCTCGGTCGGCCTGGCGCTTGCAGGCGAGCCGGACACAGCCACCCTCATCGAAAGCAATGCGCGCGACGAAATCCTCAAGCGCTACCAAACCAGCCTGCCGCAGATCAGCGCCAATGGCGGCGTGCAGTTGATCACCTTCGTCAATGCCAATGGCGAGGCGGTTGCCCGCATCCACGCGCCGGATAAATTCGGCGACGATATGAAGGGCCGGCGCAAGACCATCGTGTCTGCGATTTCGAGCGGCAAGCTCGTGGCCGGCACGGAGCCCGGACGGACCGCGGTCAGCATGTTTGCATCCGCCCCCGTGATCCGCGATGGCAAGGTGGTTGGCGTCGTCGACACCGGCACCGGCCTGACCAATGACTATTTCAAGCCGCTCGCGACGCTGATCGATGGCGCGATCTCGGTTCACATCCTTTCCGAAGGCAAGCTTGTGCAGCAGGCCTCGACGCTCGGCGAAAAATCGCTGCTGACCGAGGATCAGCTGAAAGACGCCTTCGATGGCAAGTCGGTGCAGGTGCAGATGTCCGAAGGCGGCAAGGATTTCGTCGTTGCCGGCGTGCCGTTCACAAACTTCTCCGGCGACAAGATCGGCGTCCTCTCGGTTGCGTCGGATGTCACGCCGATCATCGCTGGCAGTCGCCAGGCCTTGTGGCTCACCTCGCTGGTGACGGTGCTGGTGGCGCTTGTCTCCTCCCTCGGCTTCCTGATCTTCGCGCGCTCGATCGCCGGCGTGCTGGGTCGTCTGACGGGCAGCATGTCGCGGCTTGCGGCCAATGATCTCAATGCCCAAATCGACGGCGGCGACCGCAATGACGAAATCGGCGCCATCGCCCGGGCCGTGCAGGTGCTGAAGGACAATGCGCTGCGGGCGGTCGAGCTGGAAGGCGAGGCCAATACGCATCGCAGCGCCGCCGAAAGCGAGCGCCGCCGCGCCGCCGATTCGGAGCGCCAGCGCGCCGAAGCCATGGCGGAGGCCACTGCCAAGCTGGCCGAGGGCCTGAAAAATCTCTCCGCCGGCAATCTGGCCTATGAAATCACCCAGCCGCTGCCTGCCGATTTCGAGAACCTGCGCACCGATTTCAATGCCGCTGTTTCGCAGCTGCGCGAGACGCTGGCCGCGGTCGCCCAGGCGGGCAGCTCGATCGACAGCGGTTCGCGCGAGATCAGCCATAGCGCCGACGACCTGTCGAAGCGCACCGAGCAGCAGGCGGCCTCGCTGGAGGAAACCGCCGCGGCCCTGGATGAAATCACCGTCAATGTGACCAACTCATCCAAGCGTGCCGAAGAGGCCCGCAACGTCGCGATCCAGGCTAATGAAAGCGCCCGCCAGTCCGGCACTGTCGTTGCGACCGCCGTCGATGCTATGGGCAAGATCGAGCAATCCTCCGGCCAGATCTCGAACATCATCGGCGTGATCGATGACATCGCGTTCCAGACCAACCTGTTGGCGCTCAATGCCGGCGTTGAGGCGGCCCGTGCTGGCGAGGCGGGCAAGGGTTTCGCGGTCGTTGCCCAGGAAGTTCGCGAATTGGCGCAGCGCTCGGCCAAGGCTGCCAAGGAGATCAAGGAGTTGATCCGCAATTCCAGCGACGAGGTCGAAAACGGTGTGCGGCTGGTCAGCCAGACCGGCGAGGCGCTGAAGAAGATCGAGACCTATATCGTTACGATCAACCAGCACATGGATGCCATGGCGACTTCGGCGCGCGAGCAGTCGGTCGGCCTGTCCGAGGTCAACACCGCTGTCAACCAGATGGACCAGGTGACCCAGCAGAACGCCGCCATGGTGGAAGAGGCTAATGCCGCAAGCGCGACACTCGCCAACGAGGCGGGTCGCCTGCGCGAGCTGATCGCCCAGTTCCAGCTCGGCTCTGCCGGCGCTTCGGGCACGGCAGCACTTCGCCAGGTTGCCGCACAGATGGCGGCTCCGCGCCGGGCAGCAGCGCCAGCTCCCGCCCCGACCCAGACCGCGGCACGCCGCGCAGCGCCAAGGGCAGCGGCATCCGCAGCACTTGCTCCCGCATCCGGCCAGGACTGGCAGGAATTCTAAAGAGCGATCCCGGCATCAGGGCACATCAATCAAGGCGTCCGTCGGCAAGACGGGCGCCTTTTGTCATGGAGCGGAAACGTTGGATGCAAGGCGGCTCGGTTCGGCGCCACTGGATCAAGGCGGTGTGTGCCCCCATATTGACGACCAGCAAAGAGCGAGGTGAGGCATGGCAGCGCGAAATCCCTATTACAGCGGGCCTCAGTCCGATCACTTCGACGGGGTCCGGTTCTATAATCCCGGCGGGGTGGAGCCGGGAAGCTTTCGCGATCTTCTGCGCTGGCAGTTCAATGGGCAGCGTTCCAAATGGCCGAAAGCCGTCGAAAGCCCGTTTGCCGGCCATAAACCCGAGCCGCGGGTCGAGGACGGCCAGCTCCGGGTGACGATGGTTGGGCATGCCACCATGCTGATCCAGGTCGCCGGGCTAAATATCCTCACGGATCCGGTCTGGTCCGAGCGGGTCAGCCCTTTTTCGTTCGTCGGACCGAAGCGGGTCGTCAAACCCGGGATCGCCTTCGAGGACCTGCCGCCGATTGATCTCGTGCTGGTGTCCCACAATCACTACGACCATTTGGACGTCGCGACGCTGAAGCGGCTGCACCAGAGCCATTCGCCCGCAATCATCACGCCGCTTGGCAATGACACGATCATCCGTCCGGTTGCGCCAGGGGCCGGGATCAAGACGCTCGACTGGGGCGAGAGCACCGAGGTGTCCGAGAGCGTCAGGATCACCGCCGAACCCAGCCATCATTGGTCGGCTCGGGGCAGCTCGGACAGGCGCATGGCGCTGTGGGCGGCCTTTGTCATCGAGACACCGGCGGGCCTGATCTATCATGTCGGCGATACAGGCTTTCACGACGGGATAAACTACCGGGCTGCGGCAGCAAAATACGGTGCGTTCCGGCTAGCGATCCTGCCCTTCGGCGCCTATGAGCCACGCTGGTTCATGAAGGGCCAGCACCAGAATCCCGACGAGGCGGTGCAGGGCATGCTGCTCTCAGGTGCTACCCATGTCGCGGGCCATCATTTCGGCACCTTCCAGCTGACCGATGAACCGATCGACCAGCCGGTGACGCATCTGCGCGCCGCGCTCGACCGGCATGGGGTGGCTCATGACCGGTTTCGTCCGTTGTTGCCGGGCGAGGTCTTCGACGTTCCGTGACACAGTCTAGCTGACCCGCTCCAGGTGCAGCAGGCGGGGCTGGAGCGTCTGGAGATAGGCTTCCGATCGGCCGATATAGATCAGCGTGATATCCTGGAGCTCCGCCATCAGCGCGGCAAGCCGGGCAACCGTTTCCGGCTCCAGACCTTCCAGCACGTCATTGAAGACAATGGCGCGCGGGCGGCGCAGCAGGATGCTGGCAAAGGCCAGCGCCATCTGCTCGTCGCGGTCCAGCATGCGATCCCAGCGGGCGCGCTGATCCAGCGACACCACCAGTCGTTCCAGGCCGACGCTGGTCAATGCCGAGGCCAGTTGCTCATCGGTAAAGCCGGCTGACGCCACGGGATAGGCAAGGATACTGCGCAGCTTGCCCTCCGGCAGGTATTCAAGCTGGGGCAGGTAGAGCACGTCACCATCGGCCGGAACGGTGATGGTGCCGCTGCCGAAGGGCCAAAGGCCGGCCATGGCATTAAACAGCAGCTTGCGGTTCACGCCCGGATCGCCATTAAACATCACGCGTTCGCCGTGCTTCACCTCGGGGTCCTTCTCGGCGATGCGAAACAGCGATTCGCAGACGCCACCCTGAGGTCTTGAGCAGATCACCACATCCTTGAAGGCAAATCTGCCCTGGTCGCTGGGTTGCAGCACGATATCGGCGCCATCGGGGCGTCGATCCTCCATGTCTGATAGTGCGGCCTTGAACACGGTGACACGCAAGAGCGTCGCCTTCCAGTCGGCGATGGCCCCGAAATTGTCCATGTACCAGCGCAGCGCCGCATAGACCTGGGTAAAGGCGGCAGCCGCCATCATCAAGCCACCAAAGGTGACCGTGCCGGCGAAATAGGCGGGCGAGGCGATCAGGGTCGGCACGATCAGTGCCAGCCAGCCAAAGCCGGCGGTGACCCAGGTAAGATTGGTGAGCGCGCCGGCCAGCTGGCGGATCTTGGCGAGCACCTGATCCAGATCCTCGTGGATATGGCGGCGTTCGGTGGCCTCGCCGCTGGCAAGGGCAATGGCCTCGAGGTTTTCATTGGCCCGCATCAGCGAGAAACGAAGATCTGCCTCACGCGCGTAGCGGTCCGCATTGAGCCGGGTCAGCGGCCAGCCCACGGCCTGGCTGAGCAGCGAGGCGAGACCTGCATAGAGGAGCGCCCCCCAGACCATATAGCCGGGAATGGAGATGGCATGGCCGGCGATCTCCAGGGTGAAATCGCTCGAGATCTGCCACAAGACGCCAATGAAGCTGGCGAGCAGGATGGTTGACTGCACCAGCCCGATGGAAAGCGAGGTGGTCATCTCGGCCAGCTTGCGGGCGTCCTCGTGCAGGCGCTGGTCCGGATTGACGCCTAGAGGGCTCGATACCGACAGGCGGTAGGCGCGGCGATCGGTCAGCCACTGGTCGATCACGTCGCGTGACAGGCCCTCGCGCATGTAGAGCGCGGTCATCTGGCTCAGCCAGGTCTGGACCACGTTGATGACCAGCAGCGCGCCGGCGATCATGGCGAAGACGCCGAGCTGGCGGATGAACTCATCAAGATCCCGACGCTCCAGCGCGTTGTAGAACGGCACGTTCCAGCGGTTGAGCAGCACCTGGCCATAGGTGGACATGAGGATGACCGACAGAAGCGCTGCCGCCAGCCCCAGAACGCGGTTTCTGACCGCAGTTGCCCAGAAGGAATGCCAGGCGATGGAAAGCTGCCGGCGAAACGAGATTTCCGGCTGGTTGTCGCTGCCACCTGCCGGCGCCTTGTCCTGATCTGTCGTCGTCATGAGTGCCCGGTCGTGTCCATTCTGTCGCTGGCATAGCATGGCGGCAGCACATTGCCAGAGGATGAAGCTGGAAGGCCCCTCGAAAAGCAGAGCCTTGCAATTCTGACCCACTATGCGATGAGCCAATACACGCTCACGGAGAGCTGCGAGGGACGGACATGCAGTGGATCCTGCAGGAATTCGAGGATACGGCAAAGCTGGCGGTGGCGCTCGACCGGCTTGGCATCGCCTATAGCTGGCACAAGGTGGTGCCCTTCATCGGCGAACTGCAGCCAGCTCCCGAGGTCGCCGACCCCGATGCGGTCGTGCTGTTCGGCTCCTATTCCCTATGGCGGGCTGCCGAGGCCATGGGCTGGCGCCCCGGCGTGTTCAAGATCGAGCCCTTCCTGTCGCAGGAGGCCTGGAGGCCATTCCTGCTGAACGGCGATGTCAGGACACTTTCGGTGAGGGAGGCCGCTGACATGGAAGCAGACGAGACGCTCCATTTCATTCGCCCCATCGAGGACAGCAAGGAGATTGCCGGCACCGTCATGACCGGGGCGGAACTGGTCTCGATTGCCCGCAGCGTGTTGTCGCTTGCGGAAGACGAGATACCGCGCGGATCGCTTGCCCACGACACCCTGCTGATGCTGGCGCCGCCGGTCAAGATCCTGAAGGAATGGCGTTGCTGGATCGTTGATGGAGACGTGATCACCTGGTCGCTCTACAAGGAGGGCACGCGCGTGGTCTATCGCCCCGACATCGATGAGGACGCGCTGGACTTCGCACGGCGGATGGTTGCGCTCAATCCGGACTATTCCCGTGCCTATGTGCTCGATGTCTGCCGGACGCAGGATGGCCTCAGGATTCTCGAAACGAACGGGATCAACGCCGCCGGATTCTATGCGGCCGATCTCGTCAAGCTTGCCGCGGCCATCGATGGGATGCCGCTCAGGCGCTGACGTCTGCCGCCGGCGTGCCTCTTGCAACCCGCACACGCCCGCTATATGTCTCCATCTGCTCTAACGGGGTGCTCCTGCGTGATGCCGGGGGCTGAGAGGCTTTTGAAAGCCAACCCGCGGAACCTGATCCGGTTAAGACCGGCGGAGGGATTAGACGCGTGTCGAGACGACGCCCTTTTCCCGTATTGTTGCAATTGATGGAGGGGTGATCATGCCTGCCTGCTATTCCAAATTCCTGATCCGCGGCCTTGCCGCGTCAGTCCTTGCACTTGCTGCCGGGGCCGCATCGGCTGCGGACAAGGTGCTGACGGTCTATACCTATGAGAGCTTCGTTTCCGAATGGGGGCCAGGGCCGAAGGTGAAGGAAGCTTTCGAAAAGACCTGCGGCTGCACGGTGGACTTCGTCGGCGTGGCCGATGGCGTGGCGCTGCTGACCCGGCTGAAGCTCGAGGGAGAAACCACCAAGGCCGATGTGGTGCTGGGGCTCGATACCAATCTCGTCGCCGAGGCCAAGGCGACCGGCCTGTTCGAGGCCCACGGCATCGACGCATCGGCGGTGAAAGTGCCCGGCGGCTATAGCGACGATACCTTCATTCCCTATGATTACGGCCATTTTGCCGTGATCTACGACACCGAGACGATCAAGACCCCACCGAAAAGCCTGAAGGAGCTGGTGGAGGGCGATCCCTCGCAGAAGATCGCGATTCAGGATCCGCGGACGTCCACGCCGGGCCTTGGCCTGCTACTCTGGATGCGGGCGGTCTATGGCGACGAGGCGCCGGCGGCCTGGGCAAAGCTGAAGGACCGGGTGCTGACCGTGACGCCGGGCTGGTCGGAGGCCTATGGTCTCTTCACCAAGGGGGAAGCGCCGATGGTGTTTTCCTACACCACCTCGCCCGCCTATCACATGGTGGCCGAGAATACCGAGCGCTACCAGGCGGCAAGCTTTTCCGAGGGCCATTACATCCAGATCGAGGTGGCGGGCCTGACCAAGAATGCGCCCCAGAAGGACCTGGCCAAGGATTTCCTCGCCTTCATGATCAGCCCCGCATTCCAGGACACGATCCCGACCAACAACTGGATGATGCCGGCAGCTGCCACCTCAGAACCGTTGCCGGAGGCCTTCGGCAAGCTGGTGGCGCCGGAAAAGACATTCCTGATGTCGCCTGAGGAGGTTGCGGCCAATCGCAAAGCCTGGATCGACGAGTGGCTTAAGGCCATGACGCTGAACTGAGCGGCATGCTGACCGAGCGCCAGAGGTTTCAGGGTCTTGCCGGCGGCGTGATCGCGCTTGCCGGCATCGGCCTGTTCATCGGCGTCTCGGTCGCAGCGCTTCTGGCGCTCGGCGGCGGCAGTTCTGTCAGGCAGGTGGTCGCCGATCCCGTCGTGCTGTCGGTGCTAAAATTCACCATGCTGCAGGCGGGGCTTTCGACCGTTCTCTCGGTGCTGCTCGCCATTCCGCTGGCCCGGGCGCTGGCGCGACAGCCGCGATTTCCCGGGCGGTCCTGGGCCTTGCGGCTGATGGCCGTGCCGATGGGCCTGCCGGTCCTCATCGGGGCGCTGGGGCTGATCGGCGTCTGGGGACGCAACGGGGTGATCAACGACCTGCTTGCGGCGATGGGCATGTCGCGCTTCAGCATCTATGGCCTCCAGGGCATCCTGCTAGCCCATGTGTTTTTCAACCTGCCGCTCGCCGCGCGTCTGTTTCTGGCCGGGCTGGAGCGCATTCCCGACGAATACTGGCTTGTGTCGGCGGGGCTCGGCATGACGCCCCGGTCTCAGTTTCGTTTCGTGGAATGGCCGGTGATCCGGCAATTGCTGCCGGGCGTGGCAAGCCTGATCTTCATGCTCTGCGCCACCAGCTTCACCCTGGTGCTGGTGCTGGGCGGCGGCCCGGCGGCGACAACGATCGAGGTGGCGATCTACCAGGCGCTCAGATTCGATTTTGATCCGCCACGGGCCATCACGCTGGCGCTGCTGCAGATCGCAGTGACGGCGGCATTGCTTTTGGCGATGGCCATGTTTCCGGCACCGGAGACTGCGGCCCAGACAGCTGGCCGGCCGGTGCGACGAATGGATGGGCAGGCGACTGCCGTGCGGCTCATCGATGCGGCCATGCTGCTGCTGGGAGGGCTGTTTCTGGCGCTGCCGCTGGCGGCGATCGTGATTGCGGGGCTGCGCGCTGATCTGTTGGGTCTGGTGGGAGAACCGGCTTTCCTGAAGGCGACGGCGACCAGCCTTGTTATTGCGCTGGCGGCAGGCCTGATGGCCGTGACGGTGGCGATTGCGATGATCAGGGCCCAGGCGGCGCTGACCGGGGCGGGGGGCGGGATGTTTGTGGTGATCTTTCAGGCGCTGCTATCGGCCTCCTCGTCGCTCGTGCTGCTGGTGCCGGCGATGGTGCTGGCGACGGGCTGGTTTCTGCTGCTGCGTCCGCTGGGCGAGGTGGGCCGCTTCGCACCTGTCATTGTGGCCGGCATCAACATGCTGATGGCGCTGCCCTTCGTCATGCGCGTGCTGGTCCCGGCCTTTGCCGACCACCGGGCGCAGACGGCGCGGCTTGCGGCCAGCCTCGGGCTGACAGGCCTGGCAAAGCTGCGGCTGGTGGATTGGCCGGTGCTGAAATGGCCCGTGCTGATGGCCCTGTCCTTTGCCATGGCGCTTTCGCTTGGCGATCTCGGAGCCGCCGCCTTGTTCGGCACGGAAAACCTGACGACGCTGCCCTGGCTGATCTATAGCCGGCTTGGCAATTATCGCAGTGACGACGCAGACGGGCTGGCGCTGTTGCTGGGCCTGACCTGCCTGGCGCTGACCCTGTTTGGCACCGGGCGCATACCGGCGCGGAGATATCAAGATGGCGCCTGATCCCAATGCAAGCGCCGTTGTGCTGGATGGGGTCGAGCTGAGGCTCGGCACCCAGGATTTTCATTTCGATTGCGCGATCCGCTCCGGCGCCGTGACAGCGATTGCCGGCCCTTCAGGGTCAGGGAAATCGACGCTTCTTAATCTCATCGCCGGTTTCGAACGACCGTTGCGCGGGCGGGTGCTGATCGCCGGCAAGGACGTTTCCTCGCTGCACCCGGCGGAGCGACCGGTTTCCCTGGTGTTCCAGGACAACAACCTGTTTGCCCATCTCGATCTCTTCACCAATATCGGGCTTGGCATCCATCCGGCGCTGAAGCTGTCGCAGGAGGACCGGGCAAGAGTTTCAGCGGCCCTGGCGCGGGTCGGGCTTTCCGGCTTCGAGCGGCGCAAGCCCGGCACGCTCTCCGGCGGTGAACGCCAGAGGGCGGCCTTTGCCCGGGCGCTCGTCCGCAACAAGCCTGTGTTGCTGCTGGATGAGCCCTTTGCCGCGCTTGATCCGGGCCTGCGGGGCGACATGGCGGCGCTGTTGATGGAACTGCACCGGGAAACCGGAAATACCGTCGTCTTGGTCAGCCACGATCCCGATGAGGTCGAGAGCCTGGCGGATGATCTGCTGTTCGTGGACAATGGCCGTATCGCAGTTGCGGGATCCGTTGGAAAGCTTGCCGATTTCCAGGGCAATTCCGCACTGAACCGTTTTTTAAAAAGGTAAAGACTTTTTTACCTGGAGCGCCTTATTTTGGTCGTCCGCCGGTGCGAAGGCGGGCGAAACCATGCTTTCATATTCTCTTTCAAGACTTTCTGTAACAACGACAAGCCCCTGAGCGATGCGCTTTTTTCATTCTTCGACGTCTTGTTATATAAGCAAATCATGGGCAGGGTTCGGCGACGCGGTCGGCGTCGTGATGGCGGGATGCAGCGGCGGGCATTGGGAACATTGACAGGCAGCATGAACGCTATGGCAGCCAAGAACACCAGACAGGGGGCGAGGCCGATGTCGCGCGTGCATCTGCGTGCGATGGCGAGCCTTGTCGGTGCCAGCCTGGTTCTGTCGGGGTGCCAGTCGATTCTGGATCCGGGCTACGAAGCCAATGTCGGCCCCTCCAGCAATCCGCAGATCGTCGACGAAGTGCAGAAGAGCGATCCCAGGGCGCAGATGGGCGCGCGGGAGCATCCGCGCATCGTTGCGAGCTATGGGGGCGAATACAAGGATGCCAAGACCGAGCGGCTGGTGGCCCGCATTGCCGGCGCGCTAACGGCGGTTTCGGAAAATCCGAACCAGTCCTATCGAATCACCATCCTGAATTCGCCTGCAATCAATGCCTTTGCGCTGCCGGGCGGCTATCTCTATGTGACCCGCGGCCTGCTGGCGCTGGCCAATGACGCCTCGGAGGTCGCGGCCGTCTTGTCCCACGAGATGGCGCATGTGACGGCCAATCACGGCATCGAGCGGCAGCGGCGCGAGGAGGCGGAAGTGATCGCCAGCCGGGTCGTCGCCGAGGTGTTGTCCAGCGACCTCGCAGGCAAGCAGGCGCTGGCCCGCGGCAAGCTAAGGCTCGCTGCCTTTTCGCGCCAGCAGGAATTGCAGGCCGACGTGATCGGCGTGCGCACGCTGGGCGAGGCGGGTTATGATCCCTATGCCGCTGCGCGCTTCCTGGAATCCATGGCGGCTTATGCCCATTACAGCTCGGTTGATCCGGAAGCGGACCAGAGCCTCGACTTCCTGTCCAGCCACCCCAATGCGCCGCAGCGCGTGGAACTGGCGCGTCGCCATGCCCGCGCCTTTGGTCCGCCGGGCACCCACGGGGAAACCGGTCGCGAGTATTTCCTGAACGGCATCGACGGGTTGCTTTATGGCGACAGCCCGCAGGAAGGCTATGTGCGGGGGCAGACCTTCCTACATGGCAGCCTCGGCATTCGCTTTGAAGTGCCCGACGGGTTCCAGATCGACAACAAGGTGGAAGCCGTGCTGGCGACCGGCCCTGGCGATATCGCCATCCGGTTCGACGGCGTGGCCGACAGCGACAAGCGCAGCCTGACGAATTACATCTCCAGCGGCTGGGTGACGGGGCTTCTGCCGGAAACCATCCGGCCGATCACGGTGAACGGGCTTGAAGCGGCCACGGCGAAGGCCTCGGCAGAGCGCTGGGATTTCGACATTACCGTCATTCGCATCGGTGGCCAAATCTTCCGCTTCCTGACGGCGGTGCCGAAGGGCAGCCCGGCATTGGAACCGACGGCGGAGAAACTGCGCACCAGTTTCCGCCAGATCAGCCCCGCGGAAGCCGCTTCATTGAAGCCGCTGCGCGTGCGCGTGGTGACGGTGAAAGCCGGTGAGACCATCGGCTCGCTTGCCGCGCGGATGATGGGCACAGAGCGCAAGCTGGAACTGTTCAAGCTGATCAATGCACTGACGGCGACGTCAACGCTGGCGCCCGGCAGCAGGGTCAAGATCATCTCGGAGTGAAAGCGTCGGCGCTGCAGCGTTCCGTTCTGTTCGAGACGCCAGAACTGCTACAGCAGGTCGAATTGTTTCGTATGCAAGTGCCCTGCCCAATCATTTGGTTGCGCATATCTCGCAAAACCGCTGCACCCTTTCGCGAGATATGCTTTGGGTCCTTAGGGGGAACTCGCCGGGCAAGTTCGTCTGAATTGCTCCCGTGGACTATATTCTCAGAAAGAGGCGATGCATGCGGGCTCTCACTCTTCAACTGGTTCTGGTCTGGACAGCAGCCGGCGTTCTCCTGCTTGCGGCGATAGACATAAGCTTTTGGAGGCCAACGGATGCAACGGGTTCATCGAGATCGCGATATGAATTCAATCCAGTAGCCTTCGAAGGCAAGGATCCTGGGTCGTTCTATGATATGTTACGCCAGCTTGGCTACAGCCCTGCATGGAGCTACGAGCCGGGGCAACAGGGTGCAACCGCTTACGAGAACTTCTGGTGTCGTATTGACTGGTGGGCGACATGGAAAGTCAAACTTATGGACGACGCACCGGTTGTTTACGACATCAGTCTCCAAAGCACGAACGTGTGTGAATGATCGCGGCTAAAGCTTGCCGGCGCCAGATAGTCCGCAACTGTATATGACCCGAGGATTCAGGCCATTTCGCCGATCATCGGGTCGCACTGGGTCAGTGCTTCCTTCAGCTTCTCCATGGCGCGGCTCTCGATCTGGCGGACGCGTTCCTTGGAGATTCCGAGTTCCGTGCCGAGTTCTTCCAGTGTCGCGCCGTTTTCGCTGAGGCGGCGGGCCTTGATGATGCGGCTTTCGCGCGGATTGAGGCGGCCCATGGCGGAATTCAGCCATTTCAGGCGGCGTTCGCCATCGATGATACCGGTCACCAGCTCATCCGGCTGCGGGGCATCGCTCACCAGCATGTCGAGCTTTTCGCCCTCGCCGCCATTGCCATTGCCGTTGAAGGCGGGCGCCTGGAGCGAGGCGTCGTTGCCGGCGAGCCGGGCATCCATGGTCTGCACGTCGGCCAGACTGACACCGAGCGCGGAAGCGATTTCCTGGTGGATGGCCTGGTCGGTCAGGCGCTGATCGCCCTGGGCCAGCTTGGCGCGAAGACGGCGCAGGTTGAAGAACAGCGCCTTCTGGGAGGAACTGGTGCCGCCGCGAACGATCGACCAGTTGCGCAGGATATAATCCTGCATCGAAGCCCGGATCCACCAGCCGGCATAAGTGGAGAAGCGAACTTCGCGGGCGGGTTCGAAGCGGGCGGCGGCCTCGAGCAGGCCGATATAGCCTTCCTGGATCAGGTCGGCCAGGGGGAGGCCGAAGCCGCGGAATTTCGATGCCATGGCGATGACGAGACGCATATGCGCGTGGGCAATCTGATTGCGCGCGTCCTGATCTTGCGAGTCTTTCCATCGCACCGCCAGGTCATGTTCCTTGTCGCGGTCGAGATAGGGGGCTGCCATTGCGAAGCGAATCAACTGGCGATCTGCAGACATGGTTTTCATCGGGGTCTCCATGAAGCGAAAACGGCATTCGCGGACTAAGGAAGTCTACGCCCAAACATGGCAGCCGGATCACAGGGAGCGTTTTCCGACACGAAAAGGAACGCAACGACCAGATAAGGGCAGAAAGCGTCAGCCCAATTCGGAGATTACAACAGCAATCTCCGCCGATTGTTCCATGCCGGCAATGACAAGATGGAGACACGAGGACCCGATCACGCGCTTGTGAAGCGGTGCGAGGCGTGCGTGATGAGTTCGATAGGAGGTTATCTAGGGCGCGGTCAGGATTTCGCCAAGGTCCGTGATCCCGATACCAGGAGCGGCTGGCGGGGAATTGGAGAGCCATCCGGCGCGATCTTGAAGAGGATCCGGTAGCGGGAGAAGACGATGGCCATCATCAGGGTGAACCAGGCGCCATAGACGGTGCCGGCAATGATATCGCTTGGATAATGGGCCGAGACCATGACGCGGGTCATGGAAAACCAGATGGCGAGGATGAGGAAGAGCAATCGGTGACGGGGCATCAGAAGCGCCAGCGTCATGAACAGCGCGCCGACCGTCGTCGCATGGCCTGAAGGGAAGCTCTCGAAGCGGGAGCCGGAAAAGGGCGAGAAGCCGAATATGCCCCATTCCTCATAATAGACCGGCCGGGCGCGGCCGATGATGCGCTTCATCAGGTTGACCGAGAGGCCCGAAAGGGCAATCGTGGTGAACAGGAAGAAGGCGGCATGGCTGACGAACCAGGCATGCACCCGGGCGCGCGGCGTGGCAAGGATGCGGGATGCGGCGAGCGCCTGGAAGAACAGCAGGACGGAGACGAGCAGGATCCAGTCCGACTTGCCGAAATCGGTGATCCTTTCGCCGAGCGTGCGGGCAAACGGCGCGATTTGCGCCGCCCCGGCGCCCAAGGGAGCGTCCAGCACCAGCATGGCAAGCGGCACGAGCGTCGCCATGGCGAACAGAAAGGATTTCCAGCGAATGGCCGGTGGCGTGCTGCGATTGCGATCGCGGCGCGCTTTCAGCCATGCGACATGTGCTTTCATCGGCTTCACGTCTCACTCAGCCTGTCCGTGAGAGGATGGGAGGCCCGTGGTCGGGCCTCCCGGTGAGATCAGGCCGAGAGCGCCTTGAACTCTGAGAGAATGGTATCGCCCATCTCGACCGTACCGACCTGGCGGCAGCCGTCTGCCATGATATCGCCGGTGCGAATGCCCTTTTCGAGCACGTTGGCGATGGCCTTTTCCAGGTTGTCGGCTTCCTTGACCATGTTGAAGGAGTAGCGAAGGCACATGGCGAAAGAGGCGATCATGGCGATCGGGTTGGCAATGCCCTTGCCGGCGATGTCGGGGGCCGAACCATGCACCGGCTCATACAGGGCCTTGCGCTTGCCCGTCTTGGCATCCGGCGCGCCGAGCGAGGCGGACGGCAACATGCCGAGCGAACCGGTCAGCATGGCGGCGACGTCCGACAGCATGTCGCCGAACAGGTTGTCCGTGACGATGACGTCGAACTGCTTGGGCGCGCGCACCAGCTGCATGCCGCCGGCATCGGCCAGCATGTGCTCAAGCTTCACGTCGGAATATTTTTCCTTGTGGGTCGCGGTGACGACCTGGTTCCAGAGCACGCCCGACTTCATGACGTTGCGCTTTTCCATGGAGCAGACGCGGTTCTGCCGGGTGCGGGCCATTTCAAAGGCGACCGAGGCGATGCGCTCGATCTCGTAGGTGTCGTAGACCTGGGTATCGACGGCGCGCTTCTGGCCGTTGCCGAGATCGGTGATGGTCTTCGGCTCGCCGAAATAGACGCCACCGGTCAGCTCGCGGATGATGAGGATATCGAGGCCTTCGACGAGTTCCGGCTTCAGCGAAGAGGCATTGGCAAGCGCCGGGTAGCAGATGGCAGGACGCAGGTTGGCGAAGAGCTCCAGATCCTTGCGCAGGCGCAGCAGGCCGGCTTCGGGGCGGACTTCATAGGGGACATCGTCCCACTTCGGGCCGCCCACGGCGCCGAACAGCACGGCATCGGCGGCAACGGCCTTCGCCATGTCGTCTTCCGAAATCGCCGCTCCATGGGCGTCGTAGGCGCATCCGCCCACCAGGCCTTCCTCGGTCTTGAAGCCCGAGCCCATCGCCTCGTTCATATAGGTGATGATCTTGCGGACTTCCGCCATGGCCTCGGGGCCGATGCCGTCACCGGGCAGAAGGAAAAGATTGCGAACTGTCATGGAGAAGCCTCCCTAGCTTATGAAAGAGTTGCCGCGTTTTATCGGGCAAGCCGGGGTATTTCAAGGACGGCAAGAGACAGATTGGTACGGCATGAAGGCGTTCGATTGCCGCTGGCGAGAGACGTGTTGGACGTAGGCGCTCATATCCGGCCTTCGAAGTCCATCGCGCATCATACCGGACACGAATCGAATGATCGTGTCCGGAGATAATTCAAAACCCGGGGCGTACAACGACAAGCGGCCGGATACGCGTTTTTTTACGCCCAGGGACGCGAAACGGCGTTGGTCTTTTCGAAGGAAGCGATCGACGTGGCTTTTTCGAGCGTCAGGCCGATGTCATCGAGGCCGTTCAACAGGCAGTGGCGCTTGAATGCGTCGATCTCGAAGCTGATCGTGCCGCCATCGGGGCCGGTGATCTTCTGCTCTTCCAGGTCGACCGTCAGCACGGCGTTGGAGCCACGGCCGGCATCGTCCATCAACTTGTCCAGATCTTCGGGGCTGACGATGATCGGCAGGATGCCGTTCTTGAAACAGTTGTTGTAGAAGATATCGGCGAAGGACGTGGAAATCACGCAGCGGATGCCGAAGTCCAGAAGCGCCCAGGGCGCATGCTCGCGCGAGGAGCCGCAGCCGAAATTGTCGCCGGCCACGAGGATCTTGGCATTGCGATAGGCCGGCTTGTTCAGCACGAAGTCAGGGTTTTCCGTTCCATCCTGGTGGAAGCGGGCTTCGGCGAACAGGCCGGATCCCAGACCGGTGCGCTTGATCGTCTTCAGATAATCCTTGGGGATGATCATGTCGGTGTCGATATTGACGACCGGAAGCGGAGCGGCGACGCCGGTAAGCTTGGTGAACTTGTCCATCAGGTCCTGCCTTCGATTTTACGTCTTGATGATCCTGCCCATAGAGGAAAACAGGGCAAAAAAGAAGTGGAATCTTGGCTGCCGAGGCTCGCGACGTCGGCAGGTGGCTGTCACAGATCGATGATCGTTCCGCGACCGTCGTTCCAGATGCGCATGTCCTGCTGGCTGGCTTTGGGCGCACGGGCATGGACCATGTTTCCCTTCAGCCGTCCGGTGACCATGCGCGTCAGAAGCGAGATGGTGAGGAGGCCGCCGAGCAGTACGGTCAGCGACAGGGTGAAGACCGCAGCAGATGCGATGATTGCGACACCGGCGACTGCAAGCCCGAGGGAACGAAGATTGTTCATGGTCGAAGTTCCTTTCTTTGCACAGAATTGGGCATGTCCCATCGAGATTGCAAGGGTCCGCGACCGCCTGTTTGCTTGCTTCGCGCGGCAAAGCTTGGCAAAAGGGATCACAATGATTTCATCAGCCACGTCATCAGGATCCATGACCGGTTTCAGCCATCCCGCACGGTTGCGCCGATCCGTGCTCAGCGTGCCGGCGATCAATCAGCGCGCGCTCGAAAAAGCCTCTTCGCTGGCCTGCGATGCCATCATCTTCGATCTGGAAGATTCGGTTGCTCCGGAACGCAAGGCAGAGGCCCGCGACAATCTCAGGCGTTTGTTTGCGACGGAGAATTTCGGCTCCCGCGAGCGGATCATCAGGATCAACGGGCTGCAGACGGCTGAAGCTCACGAGGATATGGCATTGGTGCTTTCCTGCTGGCCGGATGCCGTGCTCATCCCCAAGGTCAATACGCCGCATGATGTGCAGTTGGCGGGCGAGATGCTGGATGAGGCCGACGCGGCCGAGACGCTTCGGATCTGGGCGATGATCGAGACGCCCAAGGCTATCCTCAACGCAGCGGCAATCGCCGAATATGGCCGGACCGCCGGTGCGCGGCTCGATTGTTTCGTGGTGGGCCTCAACGACCTGCGCAAGGACACGGGCGTGCCGGCGGAGCCGGGGCGAACCTATCTCGTGCCCTGGCTGATGCAGGTGGTGCTGGCTGCCCGCGCCTTCGGGCTTGATGTGATCGACAGTGTTTCGAACGACTTCAAGGATCTGACGGCCTTCGAGGCGGAATGCGGCCAGGGCCGCGCCATGGGTTTTGACGGCAAGATGTTGATCCATCCCGCCCAGATCGAGGGCGCCAACCGGCAGTTCGGATTTTCAGACGAGGCGATTGCCGAGGCGCGCATGGTGATATCGGCCTTTTCGGCGCCTGGGGCTTCGGATCTCAACGTCATCAATGTCAATGGCCGCATGATCGAGCGGCTGCATCTCGAACAGGCCGAGCGGCTGATGGCCAAGGCGTCGCTCGCTGACCAAAACAGGAAAGATCAACCATGAAAGTCTACCGTTTCCTCACCGGGCCCGATGATTCCGCCTTTTGTCACCGCGTCACCGACGCGCTGAACAAGGGATGGGAACTGCATGGCTCGCCGAGTCTTTCCTTCAATGCGGCCACCAACCAGATGCATTGCGGCCAAGCGGTCGTGAAAACAGTGCATGGCAAGGATTACGACCCCTCCATGAAGCTCGGCGAGCAGTGATGTAATCCTGTCCCGTACTGGACGGCTGTTTGGAACAAGTGTTTCTCCAGCCGTGATCCTTGTCTTTGCCGCCCCTTGATCGACATTGCGCGCATCGTTGCAATTCAAGGGAAGGATCGAGAATGCTCACCATCAAGCGGCTGGATCAGGCCGATGCGCGGGTGTTGATTGAGGGCGCGCGGCGGAAGGCGCAGGCCATCGGTGTGCCGATGTGCATCGCCATTACGGACGAAAGCGGGCACCTGATTGCGTTTGAGCGCATGGATGGCGGCAAGGTGACCAGCATCACCATCGCCATCGACAAGGCCTTCACGGCGGCCGGTGCGCGCAAGGCCACCCATGAATATGGCGAGGCCAGCCAGCCGGGCAAGCCGACCTTCGGCATTCACTCGGCCATCGGCGGGCGGTTGATGGTGGTCGGCGGCGGGCTGCCGGTCGTGGTCGACGGCGATGTTGTCGGCGGCATCGGCATCAGTTCCGGCACGCCGATGCAGGATCTCGACTGCGCCCAGGCGGGCATCGATCACTTCATCGAAAGCCTCAAGGCGTAATAGGTCTCAACGCTCCGCCGAGGCCGCATCCTCGGCGCTTTCTTCGATCCGCTCCATGTCGTCGTCCGACAGGCCGAAGTGATGGCCGATTTCGTGGATCAGCACATGGGTGATGATGTCGCCCAGCGTCTCCTCGTTTTCAGCCCAATAATCGAGGATCGGACGGCGATAGAGGGTGATGCGGTTGGGCATCTCCCCGGTTTCCATGGTGAAGCGCTCTGAGATGCCGCGGCCTTCGAACAGGCCCAGCAGGTCGAACGGCGTCTCGAGCGCCATGTCCTCGAAAACCTCGTCGGTGGGAAAATCCACGATCTCGATGATCAGGTTGCCCGTGAGCGCACGGAATTCCTCCGGCAGGTGACCATAAGCCTCGATTGCCAGCGATTCGAATGTGCTGATCGTCGGCGCGTGTCTTTCGCGCCAATCTTCGGTCTGGTCGATACGGGCCATGGGAGCTCCTTTTTCCTTCATCATATAGAGATTTTGACCAGGCTTTTCGAGTGGGAATCCGGGTGAGGAATATTTTCATAGAAATCGTGGTTGACTCTTTCTTCGGGCTCTGGAATCCATAAGAACATATAGAGAACATATCGACAGGAGTGAACGCGATGGCCGGACATGCCATGCCGCGGCAGGAGATTTTTGCCTTGAGACAGGCGATTGCCCGTATCGAGGGGAAGTCCGTCCATGCCGCGCGCATGGCGGCGGAGGACCAGGAAAGGCTGGAGAGCGCGACGGCCGACGCTGCGGCGCCAGGGCCTGAAAGGCTAGACGCAGAGGCGCTCCTGCAGGAGGCGTTGCAGCCCGGTGCCATGACCGAGATCCGCAGCACGCGGCTCGGCGAGGCGGGGGCGGCAAGCGGCTTTGCCCTGGCACTGGCCTTGTCGAGGCCGGCTGTGTCAGAGGGTCGCCATCTTGTTATCGGTGATCCCCAGGTCGCGCGCGAGGCGGGACTGCCTTATGCGCCTGGACTTGGCGATTTCGGCTTCAGGCCGCAGCAGTTCATCCACGCGCTGCCGAGGCGCCTGGAAGATGCCCTGTGGCTGGCCGATGCCGCGCTTGCCTCCAGGGCCTTCACCACCATCCTGCTCGAGATCCACGGCAATCCCCGCAAGTTCGGCCTGACGGAGAGCCGTCGCCTGGGCCTCAAGACACGGGCTACGGATGGCCTGCTCCTGCTCATTCGCCATGCAGGCGAGGAAGAGGCCTCCAGTGCCTCGCTTCGTCTGAAGGTGGAACCCGCGCCGGCGGCGGCGCGGCGCCTCACCGACGGGTCGATGCTTGGCGGCAGCATCGGCAATCCCGTCTTTCGTGTCCTCAGCGAGAAGAGCCGATTTCCGGCCTCTTGCGAATTTTTCCTGGAGTGGAACCCCCATGAGCGTCGCCTCTCACCCGTCCTTGCCTCTGTTGCAGCCCAGCCTTTCCCTGGGAGACCGCCGCATCCTGGCGCTCTACTTCCCGCGGCTGGCGACCGATCGGCTGGCGCGCAAGCGCTGGGGCATGTCCTGGCGTTCGAGCGGGCGTCCTGATCATCCGCCTGTTGTCTGTGCCGCGCTTTCCAGCAATGCCATGCGGCTTTCAGCGCTGGACGAGGTGGCCAGTGCCGTCGGCCTGAAGAAGGGCCAGGGGGTGGCGGAGGCGCGCGCCATGCATCCCGGCCTCGACGTGGTGCCGGCCGATCCCGCCGCCGATTTCCGGTTTCTCGAAGCGCTGGCCGATTGGTGCGACCGCTATACGCCGCTTGTCGCGATCGATGGCGAGGACGGGCTGATGCTCGACATATCGGGCTGCGCCCATCTCTTTGGCGGGGAGGACGCCATGCTCCGCCAGGTGGTGGAGCGGCTTTCCGGCCTGGGGCTGAAGGTGAAGGGGGCCATTTCCTCCAATCCGGGTCTTTCCTGGGCGGCGGCCCGCTTCACCGGTGGCGGACTTGTCGTGGCCGACGAGGAGGCTGAGGCGCTTCTGTCTCCCTTGCCCGTGCAGGCGTTGCGCATTGCGGCGGAAACCGTGGCCTTGCTGAAACGGGTGGGGCTGAAACGGATCGGGGACATCATCGCCGCTCCGCGCGCACCGCTTGCCCGTCGTTTCGGCGGCGACCTCCTCCTGCGGCTTGACCAGGCGCTCGGACGCGAAGGCGAGGCGATTTCGCCGCGCCGACCGCTGGCGGTGATTTCGGTCGAGCGGCAGCTCGTCGAGCCGATCCGTGAAGAAGAGGAAATCCTTGAACTGACGGGTCATCTGGCGGAAGGGCTGGTCGGAGGCCTTGAAGCGAGAGGGGAAGGCGGGCGGTTGTTCGAATTGCTGCTGTTTCGGGTCGATGGACGGGTGTTTCGCATCGAGGTGGGAACGGCCTCTCCCTTGCGCGCCGCCCGCCGGATCCGCTCCCTGTTCACCGAGAGGCTGCGGGTGCTGCAGGACGATATCGATGCCGGCTATGGCTTCGAGCTGGCGCGTCTCAACGTGCTGCGTGGAGAGATCTTGCGCGAGAGCCAAGGGCACCTGGAGGGCGGCGATGGAAAACAGGAGCGGCTGGCGGTGTTCTTCGACCAGGCGGCGGCTCGGCTCGGTGCGCAATGTCTGCGCACACCCCTGGCTGCTCCGAGCCATTGGCCCGACAGAGCTTCCATCCTGGTGCCTTTGCTCGATGGCCTGCCGGAGCCGCCGCCAGAGGCTCTTCCACCGATGCGCGGTCCGAGACCGATCCGGCTGTTCAGCTATCCCGAACTCGTCGATGTCACCGCCGAGGTTCCCGATGGTCCGCCCGCCAGCTTCCGCTGGCGGCGCACCCATCATCGGGTTGCCCGGGCAGAAGGGCCCGAGCGGCTCACCGCCGAATGGTGGCTTGATGGAGAGGATGCCTTGCCGCGGGATTACTTCCGCATCGAGGATTTGACCGGCCGCCGGTTCTGGCTCTACCGGCAAGGGCTTTACGAGCGTGGAACAGTGTCGCCGCAGTGGTACATGCAGGGGATATTCGCGTGAGTGAGCCTCTGTTCTTCGAGATCGGCACGCGGAGCAACTTCTCCTTTTTGGAGGGCGCCTCCAGTCCTGCCGAACTTGTGGAGGCTGCCCAGCAGATCGGCCTTTCCGGCATCGGGCTTGCCGACCGAAACACGGTGGCAGGCGTAGTGCGCATGCATATGCAGGCGGAAGCGGCGGGTTTGCGTTTCCAGCCCGGTGCGCGGCTGGTCTTTGCCGACGGGACGCCTGATCTGCTGGTCTATCCGATGAACCGGCGGGGCTGGGGGCATCTGTGCCGGTTGCTGAGCGCTGGAAATCTGCGCTCGCAAAAGGGCATCTGCACCCTTTACGAGGCCGATATCGTGGAATGGTCCGAGGACATGATGGCCGCGGTGGTGCCACCGGCTTTCCGCAATTCCCCTGAGGTCACCGATTTCGAGGAGCGCGCCGGCAGGCTGAAGGCCTGTTTTAGCGAAAGGCTTTATCTCCTTCTGGTGCCGCGCCATGACGGTCTCGACCGTCTTGCCCATGCGGAAATCGCGGCCATGTCCCGTCGCCTCGGCCTGCCGCTGATTGCCAGCAACGATCCCTTCTATCATCGGCCGGAGCGGCTGCCGCTGGCCAATGTGGTCACCGCGATCCGCGAGCATGTTACGGTCGCGGAGGCAGGCTTGCGTCTGGCGCCCAATGCCGAGCGGCATCTGAAGGCGCCTGCCGAGATGGCGCGCCTGCTGAAGGACTATCCCGAGGCGGTCGGCGCGACGAAGAATTTCTTTCGCCGGCTAAAGTTCTCGATTCGGGAGCTGGGCCATCAATATCCTGATGAGACGATTGATGGCGAGCCGGCCAGTAGCGCGCTGCGGCGACTGGCTTATGAGGGCGCCATGCACCGCTTCAAGGGGAATATACCGCCAGACGTCATTGAGCTCCTGGAATATGAGCTGACCTTGATCGCCGAGAAGAAATACGAGGCCTATTTTCTCACGGTCCATCGCATCATCAATTATGCGCGCAGCCAGCACATTCTTTGCCAGGGGCGCGGATCGGCCGCCAATTCCGCGGTCTGCTTCTGCCTTGGCATCACGGAGGTCAATCCGCAGAAGTTCAAGCTGCTGTTCGACCGCTTCATTTCAACGGAACGGGATGAGCCGCCCGACATCGACGTGGATTTCGAGCATAACCGGCGCGATGAGGTCATCCGCTTTATCTACGATGCCTATGGCAAGGAGCATGCGGCGTTGACGGCGACCGTGATCAGCTATCGCGCGCGGTCGGCTGGACGGGAGGTGTCGAAGGCCTTCGGGCTTTCGGAGGATGTGCAGTCGGCGATCTCCGGCTCCATCTGGGGCTGGTGGACCAAGACATTCGACGAGGAGCAGGCGAGGGCGGCCGGGCTCGATCTCAAGGATCCGACCACGCGACGTGTCATGAGCTATTCCAGCATGCTGCAGGATTTCCCGCGGCATCTGTCGCAGCATGTCGGCGGTTTTGTCATCACCCGCGATCGCCTTGACGAGGTGGTTCCGATCATGAACACGGCGGATGGCCGCTACATGATCGAGTGGAACAAGGACGATCTGGATGACGTCAAGATCCTCAAGATCGACGTGCTGGCGCTTGGCATGCTCACCTGCCTCGCCAAGGCGCTTGCGCTGCTGCACCGCCATTACGGAATCGAGAAGACGTTGGCCGGTTTGCTCGACGAGCCGGAACCTGAAGTTTATGACATGATCTGTCGTGCCGATACGATCGGCGTGTTCCAGATCGAGAGCCGGGCGCAGATGAGCATGCTGCCCAGGCTTCGTCCGCGTGAATTCTACGATCTCGTCATCGAGGTTGCGATTGTGCGGCCTGGGCCGATCCAGGGCAATATGGTGCATCCCTATCTCAAGCGTCGGGAGGACAAGCGCGCCGGCCGGGAGATCGACTATCCGAGCGAGGCGCTCAAATCCGTGCTCGAGCGAACACTGGGGGTTCCCCTGTTCCAGGAACAGGCCATGCAGATCGCGATTACCGGAGCCGACTTTTCGCCAGCGGAGGCCGACCGTCTGCGCCGGTCCATGGCAACATTCCGGCGCACAGGTCAGGTGACGGAATTCAAGGCCCGTTTTATCAGCGGCATGGTGCAAAACGGCTATGATGCGGATTTTGCGGAGCGCTGCTTCAGCCAGATCGAGGGGTTTGGCGAATATGGCTTTCCGGAAAGCCATGCCGCCTCGTTCGCCCTGCTGGTCTATGTCTCCTGCTGGTTCAAGGCCCGGTATCCTGATGTGTTCCTCGTGGCCTTGCTCAATTCGCAGCCCATGGGTTTTTATCCGCCGGCCCAGCTTGTGCGCGATGCGCGAGAACATGGGGTGGATGTCCGCCCTGTCGATATCAACCATTCGGGTTGGGACAACCTGCTGGAGGATGGGGATTTCGATCGTGACCGGATTGCGATCCGGCATGCCAGCATGCGCGGCGTGATCCGAACCGACAAGGCGGTCCGGCTCGGATTTCGCCAGGTCAAGGGTTTGAGCGAGGAGGAGATGACGCTCGTGGTCGAGCGTCGCGGTGCCGGCTATCTGTCCGTTCGGGATCTATGGCTTCGAACGGGGCTTTCACGTTCGGTCATCGAAAAACTGGCGGAAGCCGATGCCTTTTCCTCGATCGGCGTGCGGCGTCGGGAAGCCCTATGGCTGGCCCAGGCGCTTGACCGAGCGGCCGCGGCCGAGACCTTGCCGCTGTTTGCCGCCAACGACCTTGATGGCTTGCAACAGGAAGAGAGCATCGCCTTGCCGCTCATGCCCCAGGGGGAGGAGGTCATCGAGGATTACAGGACCCTGTCGCTCTCGTTGAAGGCGCATCCGGTTTCCTTCCTGCGGGAGAATTTCCGACGCCGTCGCATCCTCAGCAGCGCTGAGCTTGAAACCACGAACAATGGTCGCCGCGTCTCCGTCGCCGGACTGGTTCTGGTCCGCCAGCGGCCAGGATCGGCGAAGGGCGTGATTTTCATGACGCTTGAGGATGAAACCGGTGTCGCCAACATCATCGTCTGGAACGGGATATTCCAGAAATACCGGCCGGTTGTGATGGGTGCCCGGCTGGTGCAGGTCTTCGGCAAGCTACAGAAAGTCAATGGTGTCATCCATGTGGTTGCCGAGAGGCTTGATGACCTCACTCCATCGCTTGCCGAACTGGTGCGCGACGTGCCGCAATTCTCCCATCTGGCCCCGGCAGACGAGGTGCGGCGACCCGTCAGAGACATCAGGCGAGACGAGGGCGAACGCCGACGCCGTGTCGTTCCGGTAGGGCGCAATGCGTCCGAGGCGGCCACGGTCCATGATGTGATGCCGAAAGGACGCAATTTTCATTGAAGAGGCATGAATCTCGGGTGGCCCGACTGCCAACGCCCTATTGGTATCTTGACAATCCATGTCTTCTTTAGCAAAAAAGACGACATAAACTATCATGTTAGATGGATGAATGCCGCGATGCTGGTCTGCAGCTGCAACTACATCACCGACAAGGAGATCGTCTCGACGATCAATGAGCTCCTTGACGAGGACTGTTGGCAGCTGATCGTGCCTGCCAAGGTCTATCATGCCATGGCCAAGCGTGGCCGTTGCTGCGGCTGCTTCCCGACGGTTGTTGACCTGATCATCCAGACCACGGAAGCCTATCACGCCAATCGCCGTTCCGAAGACGAGAAGGTCGTTGACTTCATGGAGCGCCTGCGTCGTTTTCACGAAGAGCAGCGGGCCGCCATCCAGGAACGTCGTCAGAGAATGGCAAAGACGGCCTGACAATTCGCATCTGGCTTTCGTTCTTCCCGAACTTCGTCATTCCATCTTGCACTGATGGCTGATGCAGTGCTGGCGTTGAAGTATGCGCAGACCGCTGCTGTTCCAAAACCAATTCCAGCTAAACACACTTTCGGCGCCTCAGTAGCGAAAAAGCGAAAGTCGAGCATACCAGGGCTCAAGCAAAGTCCGGTCTTCCGGCCAAATGTCGATGACTGCCGCAGCTCATCGCCTTACTTTTGCGCTGTCAGGTCGTGCGCACGGTCGCTATCGCTATTGCTGTTGGCCGGATCCGCCTAACAGGCAAAAACCGCCGGTAAACCTGCGGCGTATCCATGATCGAGCTCATCCCTTGAACGGTGACTCGGTGGATGGTTCAGTACCGTTTCCCATGAAACACAATTTGGAATCGTTCTAAAACTTCTAGACATCCGTGCGCAAAGCTGATTTTATCTCGCGTAGAAAAACACGCGCAAAGGACGAATCGTCATGAAGGGTGATCCCAAGGTAATCGAACGGCTGAACGAGGCCCTTTTTCTGGAGCTCGGTGCCGTCAACCAGTACTGGCTGCATTATCGCCTGCTCGAAGACTGGGGCTATATCAAGCTCGCCAAGAAGGAGCGCGCCGAATCGATCGAGGAGATGCAGCATGCCGACAAGCTCGTTGCGCGCATCATCTTCCTGGAAGGTCACCCGAACCTGCAGCAGGTCGGCGCGCTGCGCATTGGCCAGACCGTGAAGGAAGTGCTGGAAGCCGATCTCGCCGGCGAATATGACGCCCGCACCTCCTACAAGGCGTCCCGCGATATCTGTCACGCCGCTGGCGACTATGTGACGATGAAGCTTTTCGAAGAACTGCTGGCGGATGAGGAAGGCCATATCGACTTCCTCGAAACCCAGCTGGAACTGCTCGGCAAGCTCGGCGAAGAACGCTACGGCCTGCTGAACGCCGCATCCGCCGACGAAGCGGAATAATCCAACCGCCCTCCGCGCTGCATTCTAGGCGCGGAGGGCGATGATCGTGTCTCAGGCGATCAGGTGGCGGAATTCGGCGACCACATCCTCATAGACCTTCCGCTTGAATTCAACGATCAGGCCGGGAAGCTCCTCCATCGGCTTCCATGCCCATTGATCAAATTCCGCCTCGTGCCCACCCGGAGGCGGATCGATGGCAATCTCGCTCTCGTCCCCCTCGAAGCGAAATGCGAACCAGCGCTGGGTCTGCCCGCGAAACTTGCCCTTCAGCCCGATGCCGATCAGATGTGGCGGCAGGTCGTAATTGATCCAACGGGACGCTTCCGCCAACAGGCTCACTGTTTTCATGCCGGTTTCCTCGTAGAGTTCCCGGTATGCCGCTGCCAGGGGATCCTCGCCTGGGTCGATGCCGCCCTGGGGCATCTGCCACAGTTGCGGGGAGCCGTCATATTCGGAATTGCCGATCGCGATCCGGCGACCCGCCCAGACCAGGCCGTCACGGTTGAGCACCATCACGCCGACACAGGGGCGATAGGGGAGATCTTCGGCCTTGATATCGCTTGGACGGTGGCTGGTCATGGCGTGGTCCTGATCATGGGAATGGCGTCTGGGGCGCCAGAAGATGGCTATTCGGCCTCCTCCAATACATCAGGGCTTGCGACCCGCCAAGGACCCGGTCGTGACTGACGAGGTTGTGTGTCCGTCGCGGGCTCTAAGGCGCTTCATCCATGGCGAGCGACGCGACGCCGACGATTTCCACGCCGCGAGACGCAGCCTCGTCGCTCCATTTGGAGATGGCGGCGATGGTTTCATCGAATGCCGAGGCGATGCCGATCGCGCTGCCCTTGCGGCGTGCGATGCGTTCCAACTCGTCGAGTTTCTGCAGGATCGCCTGCTCCTGCAACTGAGCATCCAATTGCAGGTCACCGAAGGCATGGGGCATACCAAGGGCCTTGGCATAATTGCCGGTCAGCGATCGGGCGGAAGAGCCGTCATCCAGGAAGAGCAGGCCGCGGGCGGCGATGTCGCGCACCACGGGTTCGAAAGCCGCGCTATCAGATAGGAAGCGACCGCCCATGTAATTCATCACGCCGGTATAATTCGTGATACGCGCCATCGCCTGGTGGAGATTGTCGAGATTGTCTCCCGGACTGTTCTCCACCAAAAGCGTGCCGCGGCCTGGATCATTCGCCGGATAATCAAACGGCTCGAACGGCACTTGCAGCAGAATTTCATGGCCCTGCTGGCGTGCTTCCTGCATCCAGCGCTGCAGGCTGTTGCCCGTGGCCGCAAAGGCGAGCGTCACGGTATCGGGAAGCTGGCGGATGGCGCGCTGCGTCCCGGTCTGGCTGAGGCCCAAACCGCCGACCACAATGGCTATCCGTGTGCCACGCGCGCCAGACCATGGCCGGGCATATTCCTCGACTGGCCGCAATCCATCTGATGCGATCACCGGGATCGGCCCATAGGCACTGTCTTCCAGCAGGTCGGGATTGGGAACGGCCGCGAGGCGCGGATCCTGGCCCAGACGCGGCGTGTCGATCAGAACCGGGCCGGCACCATCGCGCGGACGCGGGCTGTATTTGGTGACCACAGAACCGTCCGCGTTCAGGGTCGTTTCCACATTTGCGCCGGAGCGCGGACGTTCGGCCGCAAGGCCATCTCGAGGCGCCGCTGATTGGGTGAGAAGAGCGCTTTCACCGTTTGAGGCACTGGCATCAGCGGCCTCTGGCGCGGGGGTATAGCTGAGGGGAAGCGGTGTGACCGCGGTATAGGCTGACAATCCTAGCGCAAGGATGGTTGCGACAACCCCTGCGGATCGCGTGCTGGACAGACGCATCCTGGGCGCCGGCGCAGAGGGCCGGTCTTTGCCAAGGGGGGTATGCAGATTGCCGCTCAAATTCGCTTCCGTTTCCGCCAACCTTGCAGATATCGCTGACGCAACGCCATTCTGCCTCATCCGATGGCGCGAAAGCCTACCGGATCAAGAACCAGAGCCGAAAACTTCGGCGCCGATCAAACGAATGACCATGCCCGCTGGAGCATGGTCATTCCATATGTTCAATAGTGTCGCTGTGCCTTACTTGACCACGGCCGCCTTCTGCGGATCCGCCGGGAAGGCCGGATCGGTCTTGTTGCCGCGCAACAGGTCAAGAGCGTAGTTCAGCTGAACGTCATCCTTGGCTTCCGGCGGGACATAGGCAATGGAGCCCGAGCCTTCCTCGTTCTCGTTCTGACCCTTGATGTGGCCCGGCAGGGCAGATTCACCCTCGGCACGCACCTTGCCCTTGAACTCCTCGGGCAGCGGCTGCTCGACCTGGATGTCAGGCTGGATACCGGTGCCTTGGATCGACTTGCCCGAGGGCGTGTAATAGAGCGCCGTCGTGAGGCGCAGCGCACCCTTGTCGCCCATCGGGATGATGGTCTGGACGGAGCCCTTGCCGAAGGAGCGGGTTCCGAGAACCGTCGCGCGCTTCAGGTCCTGAAGAGCGCCGGCAACGATTTCCGACGCGGAGGCGGAGCCGCCATTGACCAGCACGATGACAGGCTTGCCATCCGTGAGGTCACCGGCCGAGGCGTTGAAGCGGCGCGTGTCGTCGGCATTGCGGCTGCGGGTCGAAACCACTTCGCCGCGTTCCAGGAAGGCGTCGGAAACGTAGATGGCCTGGTCGAGCAAGCCGCCGGGGTTCAGGCGCAGGTCAAGAACATAGCCCTTCAGCTTGTCGGCCGGCACGTCCTTCTTGATCTTCTCGATCGCCTTTTCCAGGTCGTCATAGGTCTTTTCGGTGAATGAGATCACGCGGAGATAGCCGACGTCGCCTTCCACGCGGGACTTCACGGCGCGGATCGCAATGATTTCACGAACGACGGTGATGTCGATCGGCTGGTCGGCGCCCTTGCGCAGGATGGTCAGCTTGATCGGCGTGTTGACCGCGCCGCGCATCTTGTCGACGGCTTCTTCGAGCTTGAGGCCACGAACGGCTTCACCGTTGATCTCCGAGATCAGGTCGCCGGCGAGAATGCCGGCGCGCGAGCCGGGCGTGTCGTCGATCGGGGTGATGACCTTAACGAGCTCGTCTTCCATGGTGACTTCGATGCCGATGCCGCCGAACTCGCCCCGCGTCTGGGTCTGCATGTCGGAGGCGTCCTTGGCATTCATGTAGCTCGAATGCGGGTCCAGCGAGCTCAGCATGCCATTGATGGCATTTTCGACCAGCTTTTCTTCATCCGGCGGCGTCACATATTGCGCGCGCACCCGCTCGAACACATCGCCGAAGATCGACAGCTCCTTGTAGGTCGAGGCGCCGGCGGCCACGGCAGGCACTCCCGCCGAATAGATGACGCTCATCGCGGTCGCGCCCATCAGTGCGCCGACGAGAACAAATGAAGCCCTACGTATCATTGCTAGCCTTTCCCGAGTCTCTTTCAACCCACCATGGCGCGGAATCAATCGGCGCACCATCTTTCCTGAATTCAATGTAAAGCGTTGGACGTTCGGTTTCCAGCGCCAATGCGGTGGCACTTGCCACTCTTTTCTCACCCATTGTCGCCAAGGGTTCGCCAGACAGAACGAACTTGCCTTGTCGCGTATCGACCTTGTCCATGCCTGACAGAACGACGTGATAACCATCGCCCATGTTCAGAATGATCATCTGCCCGTAGCTGCGGAACTGGCCGGCAAAAACCACCAGTCCGTCCGCAGGTGCCGTCACCAATGCGCCGGGGGAGGCGGCAAGAACCACACCTTTCGCCTGATGTCCCGTCCCATCAGGATCGCCGAATACGCGCAAGACATCACCAGCGGCTGGAAGCTCCAGCTTGCCTTTCAGCTCGGAAAACAAGCTTGCTGGCGCAATGCGGTTTTTATCGGGCAGGGTATTTTCCGCCTGATCACGGATTCGTTGACGCTGCTCCTCGGTCAACTGGCGCTGCCGCTCTTCCTCTGCGCGGGCCTGTTCCATGGCTTCGCGCACCGAGGTGATCTCCTTTTCCAGCGAACCGATCAGGCCTTCCAGGCTGGAGGCCTTGCCCGCCAGTTCCTCCGAGCGGGCGCGCTCCTCCTGCAACTGCCCGGCATTCTGGCGCACGAGCTTGTCGTTTTCGACCAGCAGCATATCCATGCGCCGCTCTTCTTCCTGCCGGCTTTGCATGGTTACCAGAAGCGAATCACGCTCCTTCTGGCCCGCCTGGCGCAGGCTGGCGAGTTCGGCCAGATCCTTTGCCAACTTTTCGGTTTCGCCCCTAATCCCCGGCACGACCGCACCCAGCAGGATGGCCGAGCGAACCGAGCCCAGCGCATCCTCCGGGCTGACCAGCAGGGCGGGCGGCGGATTGCGCCCCATGCGCTGCAGGGCGGCCAGGACTTCCGCCAGGATCGCCCGCCGCTCCCGGAAGGACTGGCGGATCGCGTCCTCGCGCACACCGAAGCCGGCGAGCGTCTTCTCGCTTTCGGAAATGCTGCGCTCCAGCTCCTTGCGCCGGGAGGCGGATTCGATCAGGGCCTGGCGCAGGCTGGCCGAAGTCTTTTCGATTGACGCGATCGTCTCGGAGAGCTCGCGAGCCTTTTCCTCCGAGACCTTGATGGAGGCAGAGAGCGTCTGCAATTCGCGGCCGATCTGGTTGCGCTTGTCCTGCAGGGCTGCGGCAGGATCGGCGACGACAGGCTCGGGCGGGATCGTTGGCGGAACGGAAGCAGTGGGAGGGTCTGCCGGCGGCTGATCCTGGGCCAGGGCCTGCCGCGAATCATCCCAGCCGCTGGCGAGGGCAAGCGCAGTCGCGCAAACGGCCACGAAGGCAATGGCGAGGCGTGGTCGGCCGGCTATGGCTGTCGTCCGCGGTCTGGCCATTGAGCGTGGGTGATTCCTGTGATCGATCGGCGCAAATTAAGCTGATTTGCTCGGCACCGCAAATCAACCTTCTTCCACCTGCCCGGTGTCGCCTCAAACCCGATGATAGGGATGGCCCGACAGGATGGTCACGGCACGATAGAGTTGTTCGGCGATCAAGATGCGGACCAGCTGATGGGGCCATGTCATGCGGCCCAGATTGATCGCCTGCTGCGCCTTTTGCCGAAAGTCCGCGTCGATGCCATCGGCCCCGCCGATGACGAAGACGAGGTCGCGCTGGCCCATGTCCCGCGCGTCGCCCAGCAGGGAAGCGAAGGCGGGGCTGTCGAGCGCCTTGCCGCGCTCATCCAGCGCAACCACCAGCGCGTTATCCGGCAGGGATTTCTCTATCTGGGCTGCTTCTTCGCGCTTGCGGGTTTCCGGATTGCTGGCGCGGCTTTCCGCAAGCTCGATGGTGCGCACGAATTCCAGGCCGGAGGCTGGTCCGGTCTTGGCGAAGCGGTCGAGATAGCGCGCGGCAAGTTCCTTCTCGGGGCCGGCCTTCAGCCGACCCACTGCAATGATCGTCACGCGCATCGCTGCACCTCAATCCTTCAGGCCCAGTCCTTCACTGCCCGGCCGTATTGGCCGGTCGTGGAAGTCCTATCGCCATATCCGAACCGGATATCAAGCGCCACTTCCCCGTGGCAATGCTCACGGAGCCCTGTGGCTTTGACGGTTCCTGACCTTGGCTATTTGCGCCCAGGCTCAGTGCAGCCGGTTTTCTTCCATGTCCGGCGCCGCCCACATCTTTTCGATGTTGTAGAAGGCTCGGACCTCCGGACGGAAAACATGGACGATGATGTCACCGGTATCGATGAGCACCCAGTCGCCGGTTTCCAGTCCCTCGACGCGCGGGGCGCCGAAACCCTCGTCTTTCAGATCGCTGACCAGGTGTTCGCTGATCGCGGTCACATGACGGTTCGAACGGCCAGAGACGACAACCATGTGGTCGCCCAGCGCCGATTTACCCATGATGTTGATGGAGACGATATCTTCAGCTTTGGAGTCCTCAAGGCTCGCGAGGACCAGTTCAAGCGCGCGGGCTGCGGCATCGACGCCACGTTCCGGGCTTTTGGGAAGGACGGTGGCCGTCTTGCCCTTGGTGTGTACTGTTGGCAGAGTGCTTCCTTTCCTTGCAGTAACAGAACAACACATGCGCGACTCGTGCCCATGGGCACACGTCACCCCTAAAAGGTGGCATCAAATGGTTAATCTTTCAAGGGCGGGCGGCGCGCAGCGCGGTGGAACTCAAGGTCGATCGCGGGCCATGGATGAAGGTCCATGCCGGGGCCTTCTTCTTCCAGAGCACGCCGGCATCATCCTCATCGATCCGCGCATAGTCAAAGGTGCGCGCCATCTTCGATGACAGGTAGGACAGCGTGGAGCCGGGACGGTCGATCACCGCGATCGGAAAGGTCGTCACGATCCTCTGCCATTGCTGCCAGTGGTGAAAGCTCTTCAGGTTGTCGGCACCCATGATCCAGATGAATCGGGCATGGGGATTGCGCGCCTTCACATGATCCAGCGTCCGTGCGGTATAGGAGGTACCAAGCGCCTGCTCGAAGGCGGTGACCTTGATTCGCGGGTCGTCCGCCATCGCCTCGCTCATCGCCAGCCGGTCGGCCAGCGGTGCCAATTCTTTATGACTCTTCAGGGGATTGCCGGGCGTCACCATCCACCAGAGCTGCTTCAGGCCAAGCCGGCGCAATGCGATTTCCGCCACCAGCTTGTGGCCCTCGTGCGGCGGATTGAAGGAGCCGCCGAACAGGCCGACGACCATGCCGCGTTCCGTATGCGGCATGACGCGGTAACGATAGGCGACTTCCTGTCCGCTCACGTCAGGGCCTGATCTGGCCGGTGCCGTGAACGCGGTACTTAAACGAGGTCAATTGCTCCACGCCCACGGGGCCGCGCGCATGCATCTTGCCCGTAGCGATGCCGATCTCGCCACCCATGCCAAATTCGCCGCCATCGGCGAATTGCGTCGAGGCATTGTGCAGGAGGATTGCTGAATCGATCTCGTTGAAGAAGCGCTCGACCACCTCGGGATCCTCGGCAATGACAGCCTCGGTGTGGTTGGACGAATAGCGGGCTATGTGGTCGATGGCGCCGGAGATGCCATCGACCACGGCGACCGAAATGATCGCATCGAGATATTCTGTGCGCCAATCCTCTTCCGTCGCGGGCTTGAGGCCGGGAATGACCTTCAGCACGATCGGCGAGGCCCGCACTTCGCAGCCGGCTGCCAGCAGCGCCTCGATAAGGGGTTGAAGATGGCTGTTCATGGCGGCGCTGTCGATCAACAGCGTCTCGGCGGCGCCGCAGATGCCGGTGCGCCGCATCTTGGCATTGACCACGATACGCTTTGCCATGTCGAGATCGGCCGAGGCATCCACATAGATATGGCAGAGGCCTTCGAGATGGGCGAAGACCGGTACGCGCGCCTCCGACTGGACGCGGGCGACGAGGCTTTTTCCGCCGCGGGGCACGATCACGTCGATGGCGCCGTCAAGGCCCGTCAGCATGGCGCCGACGGCGGCGCGATCCGTCACAGGGACCAATTGAATGGCCGCTTCCGGCAATCCGGCCTCGACCAACCCTTTGACCAGGCAGGCATGGATTGCCCGCGAGGACAGCGCCGAATCCGACCCGCCGCGCAGGATCACGGCATTGCCGGCCTTCAGGCACAGCGCGCCGGCATCGGCCGTCACATTGGGCCGGCTCTCATAGATGACGCCGATGACGCCGAGCGGCGTGCGCACGCGCTCGATATGCAATCCATTGGGCCGGTCCCAGGCGGCGATGACCTCGCCCACCGGATCCTTCAGCTCGGCTACCTCGCGAAGACCCTGCGCCATGGCGGCGATGCGATCCTTGCTCAGTGTCAGCCGGTCGATGAAGGAGGCTTGCAGGCCGCTGTCGCGGACCTTCTCCAGATCCTTGGCATTGGCGGCCAGGATGTCCGCCTCGGAGGCGAGAATGGCAGAGGCCATGGCTTCAAGCGCACGGTTCTTCTGCTCCGTCGATGCGGTCGCCAGTGGTCGCGCCGCTGCCTTGGCATTGCGTCCGATCTGAAGCATCAGCTCTTCAATGCTGGCTGCTTCCTGGGCGACACGTTCAAGCATGGGTAGCGTCCTTCTGCTGGCGTAGCTCACTGTCTGTCTTGCGGGTAATTTCGGTCAGGACCAGGTCGTCCCGGTGAACCATGGCGGCGCGTCCGGCATAGCCCAGGATCGCCTCGATCTCGCCCGACTTGCGGCCGGCAATGCGGCCGGCCTCATCGGCATCGTAGCCGGCGAGACCGCGCGCGATCTCCCGACCTTCTGTGCCGATGACGGCCACGGTGTCGCCGCGTGAGAAGTGGCCAATCACCTGGCGCACGCCCGCCGGAAGCAGGCTCTTGCCGCTGCGCAAGGCCGTCTGCGCGCCGGCATCGACATGCAATTCGCCCGCGGGCTGCAATTGGCCGGCAATCCAGGTCTTGCGCGCCGTCACCGGTGTGCCTGAGGGGGCGAACCAGGAGTGGTGCGCGCCTTCGCGTATGGCCTTGAGAGGATGAAGCGGCTTGCCAGAGGCAATGATCATGGCGCAGCCGGCGCCGGTTGCGATCTTGCCGGCGTCGATCTTGGTGCGCATGCCGCCGCGCGACAGCTCAGACGCGGCACCGCCCGCCATGGCTTCGATCTCTGGTGTGATTTCCTCGATCCGCGCCAGAAAGCGTGCGTCGGGGTCGAGATGCGGCGGCGCGGTGTACAAACCATCGATATCCGACAGCAGGACGAGCAGTTCGGCGCCGGCCATGGTGGCGACGCGCGCGGCCAGCCGGTCATTGTCGCCATAGCGGATTTCGGTCGTGGCGACCGTGTCATTCTCGTTGATGATCGGGATGGCACCGAGCTTCAACAACTGCTGGAGAGTGGCGCGGGCATTGAGATAGCGGCGGCGTTCTTCCGTATCGCCGAGCGTCAGCAGGATCTGCCCGGCGACGATGTCGTGCTGCGACAGGCTCTGCGACCAGTCACGTGCCAGCGCGATCTGGCCGACCGCTGCGGCCGCCTGGCTTTCTTCCAGCTTCAAGGCGCCGGAGGGCAGGCCGAGCACGGTGCGGCCGAGCGCGATCGCGCCCGAAGAGACGACGAGCACTTCGACACCCCTGGCTTTCAGCTCCGCAATATCGGCGCAGATCGCGTCAAGCCAGGCCTTTTTCAGCCCCGTTTGGCGATCCACCAGGAGAGCGGAGCCGATCTTGACGACGATGCGCTTGCAATCATCGAGTGATTTCAGGCCCCGTGTCATTCTTCACCGTCCTCATCGGCATTGTCGTCTTCCGCATTGTCGTCTTCCACGGGGCGCTCGTGATGGCGCGCCTTGCGGGTCCGCTCCGGCAGCTCGTCGGCCGATCCGCCGCCATCCGCGACGATGATGTCGCGCAGCGCCCTGAGCACATCGGTCATGCCGGATCCGGTGATCGCTGAGATCAGCATCGGTGTCTTGCCCGAGGCACGCTTGAGCTGCTGGGCCTTCTTCTTGAGATCCGCCTCATCCAGCACATCGATCTGCGACAGGGCGACGATCTCCGGCTTGTCTTCCAACCCGCCGCCATAGGCGATGAGTTCGTTGCGCACCGTCTTGTAGGCCTTGCCGGCATGTTCCTCGACCGCAGAGACCAGATGCAGCAGGACGCGGGTGCGCTCGACATGGCCGAGGAAGCGGTCGCCAATGCCGATGCCCTCATGGGCACCCTCGATCAGGCCGGGAATGTCGGCAAGGATGAATTCTCGACCGTCAACCGTGGCAACGCCGAGATTGGGGTGCAAGGTGGTGAAAGGATAGTTAGCGATTTTGGGTCGCGCGCGGGTCACAGAGGCCAGGAAGGTGGACTTGCCGGCATTGGGCAGGCCGACCAGGCCGGCATCGGCGATCAGCTTCAGCCTGAGCCAGATGGTCTTTTCCTCGCCTGCGAGCCCTGGATTGGCCCAGTCCGGCGCCTGGTTTGTCGAGGATTTGAAATAGGCATTGCCAAAGCCGCCATTGCCGCCGGCGGCCAGCCTGAAACGCTGCCCCTCGACCGTCATGTCGACGATCAGCGTTTCATTGTCTTCCTCGAAGATCTGGGTGCCGACCGGCACCTTCAGCGTCACGTCAGTGCCATTGGCACCCGTGCGGTTGCGGCCCATGCCGTGGGTGCCGGTCTTTGCCTTGAAATGCTGCTGATAGCGGAAGTCGATCAGCGTGTTGAGGCCATTGACGGCTTCCACCCAGACATCGCCGCCCCGGCCGCCATCGCCGCCATCGGGCCCGCCGAATTCGATGAATTTCTCGCGGCGGAAGGATACCGCGCCGGCACCACCGTCGCCGGAGCGGATATAGACTTTTGCCTCGTCGAGAAATTTCATCGTTCTACCATCGGTCAGGGCCGGACTGTGCTGTCATGAGAGGGCATCGATATCCCTGCTTCAGCCCGGCGTCAAAGAATAATCACGGGTTTTTCCGCCTGGCCGGGTGACAAGCGCCGCCCGGCCAAGCGCGGGATCAGGGCCGGCGAAATTCGGCCCTGGTCAGTTTCGTCTCGATATGCGGTGCCATGGCATTGCGTGACAGGCTATAGACCTGGTTGCTGTGAGTGACACGGAAACCGAGCTTTTCCTGGATCCGGAGCGAGGCTCCATTATCGGCAAATGCGCCGGAATAGAGGGTCGCTTCCGGCAGGGCATCGAAGAAGCGATCGATGGCCGCGGCCGCCGCCTCCGTCATCAAACCCTTGCCCCAATGGGGACGGCCGAGCCAATAGCCGATGTGCCACCGACCGTGGCGAAGCTCCAGCCCCACCATGCCGATATGGTCATTGCCATCTGATGTGATGGCGAGGTTCCATGGTTTCGGCCCTGCCGGCTCCGACGTGAGCCAGTCCACCGCATCCTGGCGATGATAGGGTTGCGGCACGCGCGATAGCATGCGCGTGACCGCGAAGTCGCCAAGGGAATGCGCGATCGCATCCGCATCCTCAAGCCGATGGGGCCTCAGCACGAGACGTGCCGTGCGGATGACCGGGCAGGGGCCAAGCTGCTGGGCCGGACGTCGCAGGAGATCGACCGTCATCGCATGTCCCCCCAGCTCTTCAGGGACATCCAGGTCTTGCGGTCGAGCCGGTACCATTCGACCGGCATCATGCCGCCCATGGCGATGTTGCCGACCATACCGGAGCCCTGGAACTGGAAGCCGCATTTCTGGATCACCCGCCGCGAGGGGATGTTGGTGACCCGGCACCGGGCATCGATATGGGCGATCTGCCGCGTGCGGAAGGCCATGTCGATCAGGGCATGGGCGGCTTCCGTGGCATAGCCCTGGTTCCAGAAGGGCTGACCCAGCCAATAGCCCAGTTCCAGCGTATCGCCGCCGGGATGGGGCTCAAGCGCGCAGCAACCGAGAAAGGCGCCGTTGTCACCTTTGGTGATGGCATAGACGCATTTGCCAATCTCGCCAATTGCGGAACGTCGCACGAAATCGGCGGCGTCCTTGGCGGTGTAGGGATGCGGCATGCGCGACACCATGGTCGCAATGGCGGCATTATTGGCGAGATGGGCAAGGGCGTCGATGTCGTCTTCATGAGGCGCGCGCAGGACGAGCCTTTGTGACAATAAGACGGGGCAATCGCTCCTTAACCGATCCGGCCTCAACCGGCTTTCGGGAGACCGTTGTTGGTCTGCCCTTAATAGTTCGCTTTGCATGGTTCAGCTCCTCTGTTGGAAAAAAGGCAAAGAAAAAAGGGAGTTGGGTGGCGCCCCATCTCCCCTTTTGTCTTGTCTGAACCTGATACGGCCAGCCGGGTCGATGTGACGCCGGCTGTTTTAAAGCGCTACCGGCTTATTCCGCTGCTTCTGCCGCTTTCGGCATTACGGACACGTATACTCGGCCATTGGCCTTGGTACGGTACGCAACATTGCCGGCGGACAGAGCAAAAAGGGTATGGTCCTTGCCAAGGCCGACATTGGCGCCTGGATGCCACTGGGTGCCGCGCTGACGCACGATGATGTTGCCCGCAACGACGACTTCGCCGCCGAACTTCTTCACGCCAAGACGCTTGGAGTTGGAATCGCGACCGTTACGCGAGGAACCGCCAGCTTTTTTATGTGCCATGGGATTTCTCCTTTAAACCTTGTTTCTCGTTAACCGTTCAAGCTGCCACGATGTCCGTGATACGGACGACCGTGTGGTGCTGGCGATGGCCGCGCGACCGCTTGGAGTTCTGGCGACGACGCTTCTTGAAGGCGATGACCTTCTTGCCGCGATTGTGCTCGACGACTTCAGCCTTGACCGACGCGCCAGCCACGAAGGGGGCGCCGAACTTGGCATCGGCGCCGACGCCGACAACGAGAACTTCGGTGAATTCGATGGATGCGCCTGCGTCTGCTTCCAGCTTTTCGATGGTCAGAACGTCGTTGGCGCTTACGCGGTACTGCTTACCGCCGGTCTTGATGACTGCGAACATTTTTTATCCTTTCATGTTCGTTCCGGCTCTTATCCCTTGGGACGGCCGTCTTTTTGCCAGTCGGATGGAGCGGATAAAGAAGGTTCCAAAGAGCCCGAGATATCCGCCGGTGAAGCCCTGCCATGCGAGGCAGAGAAATCAAGACACAGTTAGCCCATGCCTAATTCACCGCCCGCATACGTGAGGCGCAAAAAACTGTCAAGATAAAAGCTTAGGCTGTTTTGATATTCGCCCTTGTCAGCCCGATCTTTCATCGCTATGAGACAGCCCGCGCAACACATGCGCCGACCAATGTGACCGGAGAGGTGGCTGAGTGGTCGAAAGCACCGCACTCGAAATGCGGCATACGGGCAACCGTATCGTGGGTTCGAATCCCACCCTCTCCGCCAGGTTGTGTTCACTCTCCGCCAGTTACCTGCAAGACCTTGGATTTCCTCGCAAAACCTCTGCTCGCCAGCGGCCCTTGAGGAGTGAAAATCATGCAGGTATCGCGCCCGGTACACCTTCCGGTACACGTCGGGGTATCGCCCGAGCCGTCGAATCAGACACCGTCTGCAAAGCCCAAGGGCCGGGGGCCTGGTCCCTACCTCGCCAAATCAGGGTCCGTTTACATCTTCCAGATTAAGATGCCGAAGACGAGCGGCGGCACGCGTGCCATCCCGCCCTTGCGGCTCAGTCTCGGCGCCTGTTCCCACAGGCGCGCAAGACTCCTGGCCGACCTTCTGGCGGCGAAGGCCAGATTGATGTTCGATGAGATGAGGCACGGCAGAGGCATGCAGGACGACGACGACAGCGAGATGCGGGCAGTGGAAGCCGTCATCGAGATGAAGGGCGAGCTGAAGGCCTATCTCCGGATGATCGACCGCTCGGACGCACCGATTCCCGTCGAGGAGATGCAAAAGGCTGCTGGCATCCGTGACCTCGTCAGCCTCAACCGGGAACTGGAGCGGCAGGCCCGTGGCGAGTCCTTCAACGAACTTGTGGTGGGCCATGCGGAGATGCTGAAACAGTCCGCTATCGCGAAACTTTCAGCCTCCTCCGCGCTCTCGGATCCCGCCCCGCCGCTGACCCCGGGCGCACCACAGTCGGCAGCCCATGTATCGGTCATGTCACAGGCCGACATGGTTGATCGTCAAACAGCCACTGACGTACCCTGGCACGAGCGTGACATGCCGCGCGATGCCGACGGCAAACTGATTCCAGCCTTCGAACTGGACCGGCGCACCGTCAGGCGGCCAAAATCAATTCAGCCAAAACTCAGCGACGTGATCCCGACCTACATCGCCGCGCGACGTATTGCTGGCGGAGCCAACATCGCACGCGATCTTTCGACGGCAGAGAGCCGCCTCGCTCTTTTCATCGAGTTGATCGGCGATCATCCTGTCGACACCTATCTTCCGGCTGACCTTCAGGCCTTCGTCAATTATATGCAGTACTGGCCTGCAGATAATAACAAGCGTGATCCGGATCACACGACCTGGCAGGTCATCGAGAACAACAAGGATCTTCACCTGAGGCCCCTGGCCGAAAAGACGCTTCAAGAAGGCTATCTGGCTGTTATCAAGGCAGCGATCCGTTCCTCGATCACCGCAGGTGGCTTCCGCGATCCGTTCGCCGGGGTAGAAATCAAGATCCCGAAGACGGCCGCCAGCCCGCGCAAGGCAACCCCTATCGGCACATCAAAGATGAATACCCTGTTCCGAACGGGTGTTGAGTCCGGGCTGATGGAGGACATCATGCTGCCTCTCCTCGGGCATCTCACCTCTCGACGTCTGGGGTTGCTGATCCATCTGCGCGGAAACGATATCCGCGAACAGTTCCCGGAGGTATGGGTGGGGCAAGTGACCCGTCTTTCGCAGATCAACGGCGTCTGGACCACCGTCCCTGTCAAGACGCAGGATAGCGAACGCTACTTCGTTTTGCACGACTTCCTGTATGAAATTGGCTTCATCGAATGGGCAACCCGCCAGGGATCGAACTTTCTATTTCCCAACATCATGAAACTCGCGGACCCCAGCAAGAGCGGCTCATCCTACATGCAGCGCCTGTTCACGAAGGCGGGCATCAAGCCGAAGAAGGGTGAAAAAAGCACTGGTCGACGCGAGGTGTTCCACTCGCTTCGAAGCGGCAATATTCAGGACATGCGTGAATCGGGCGTCGATGCCCGCGAGCGGCGGGTGCAGGCTGGACACAGCGCGGGAAGCGACGAGCATGATCTCTACGGTTTCGAAGTCGCCACGGAAAAGGAAGCGCGCAAGCTGAAAACCCTGCCGCTCGATCCGGAGATCGACTACTCGATCTTCAGGGGACTGGACTTCGACGCGATTGCCAAGCGCAAACGTGTTGCGGGTCCGCCAAAGCGGAAATGATTTCCGCCTCAATGAAGGGTAACGCGGTTATCTTGTCAGGCCCCACGGAGCAGGGGTCCCGTGAAGGCCTTTTCCGGCTAGTCTTCTGGCAAACTGCGATTCTCGTGGGAGGAAGCAATGAGCCGCAGCATTATTCTTGTCGATCCGCTACCGAGGACACTCGAACTGATCATGGAACCCGCCGTCAAGGCTCGACTTGAGGCTCTGGGGGACGTCATCGTGTCAGAACATCGTCCGATGTCCGCTGACGAGGTGGAGCGGTATCTTCCCAATACGGTGCTGATATTCGGCCAGACAGATATGCCAAAGGAGCGGCTCGACAAAGCTCCCGGGCTGAAGGCCATCATCAATGTCGAGTCGAACTTTCTGCCGAACATCGACTACCAGGCCTGCGTTGAGCGCGGGATATGGGTGATTACGCCTGCCTCGGCATTTGCGTCCCCGGTGGCGGAAGCGTCACTGGCAATGGCGCTTGACCTCGCGCGTGGCATTACCGCAGCGGATCGGGACTTTCGTCAGGGCACCGAGCGCTACGGCCTTGAGGGCAACGCGAACACCTTTCGCTTTGCCGGAGCACCCGTGGGGATCATCGGCTTCGGAGATCTTGGCCGTGAACTTCGCGAACTCATCCGCCCGTTTAAGAATAAGGTCCGCGTATTAGATCCATGGCTTCCCAATGAGATCGTCGAACGACTGGACTGTCAGCCATCGACGCTTGAAGAGGTCCTGCGCGAAAGCCAGGTCGTCTTTGTCTTTGCAAGCGTCACTCTTCAGAACCAAGGGTTCATCGGCAAGAACGAATTCGCCATGATGAGGCCGGGGGCCGCCTTCCTGCTGATGAGCCGGGCCGCTCTCGTTGACTTCTCGGCGATGATAGAGGCAGCCGAATCGGGCCACATCAAAGTCGCAACGGACGTTTTCCCGGAAGAACCTGTCGCTGCAGACGATCCTGTTCGCAAAGTCTCCGGCATTCTTCTTTCTGCCCATAGGACGGGCGGCACACGCGACGCGTTCTATGCCTTGGGATCCATGGCCGTTGCCGATGCAGAACTGATCATGAAGGGATTACCGCCGCGCCTTTGCCGGCGTGCCGATCCGGCGACGGCCAGCATGCTGCGGTCGAAGCCGGTGACTGTGTCTTGAAGGCTTAGGTGCCGACCTCGTCATGAGCAGGAAACGTGCGCGCTTCGCTGCCCTACCTCGTTGTCGCACTCTGGAAAATCGATTCAGAATCAAACGGCGTTTTAAGAAGTAATGGGGGGAACAGGTATCCACTGAGCAAACGCCGTTTGGCGCGAGGAGCGTGGGAAGACGATAGTGGAGGAAAGAGCCGGGCCCGATAGAGTGACGGCTCACGTCTCCCGTTCGTTTCGGTCCGGAAAGAGCAGATGGAGCTTCCTGCGGAAGGGAAGGCCACCGGACCGGTACTTGGCGACGAGGTCATCGAAGACGGCATCGCTTTCGCGCTCATCGAAGCCCTGCTCGGTGAGCATGGAGACGATCACGCGCTGGAACGTCTCAAGCTCGGCCTCCTGGCCCTTGTCCACGGCCCTGCGGATCAACCAGAACAACGCCACCCTTGCCACGTCGTCCCGGTCAGGAC
>NZ_FWXU01000006.1 GCF_900176345.1 Rhizobium sp. RU36D | reverse complement strand
ATCAGCGTCTCAGCCAACTCGAAGAGGTTTTCTCTAGAACGAAGGTCATCGTCGCCAGCAGCGCCGCCGCCCTCGTCAGTGAGCGGACTTATAGACACACACCTTTTTACAGTCAACTCTCATTTCTAAAATTTCCCGAGAAAGATACAAGTGATTGGAAAGGTGAGAGGATTTCGATTGGGGATCGCTCAAGTGACGCAACACCCCCTATAAACCGGGCCAATGATGCCGTGGGGCCAGCCCGTGGACACACGGATGCCATCGGAAAATCACATTTGAGAGGTCTACCGGTTTCGTAGCCCCTTTATAGAGGGCTCCAGCTTCGGCAGTGGGCGATGTTTGACACATCTCCGCCAAACATGCAGATGTATCGCAACGGAAATGACGGGATCGATATCTTGGTATTGCGGGTAGACATCGCATGCTGACTGACCGGAACATGGTGCGTTCCCTTGGTAGCGAGCCGCCCATCATGGCTGACGGGCATCGCGCACCCGATCGCCGTGAAATTTCTCTGCGCTGGCTTTCCGGCACCTTCCTGACAGGTATTACGTCAAGCGTTCTGATGGGCGTGGCATTGTTTGCGGCCCTTGATGGTCGACAACAGCTTGCCATCCCGGCGGAAGCCTATGCAACGGCAAGCGCCGAACCCAAGGATGTCGAGAAGACTACAAGGGGCGGGCGGCTTGTCGCGCCGATCATCGCGGCCAAGCCCGCCGATCGCAGCATTATGGAAGTCTCCACGGTCTTGCGCGAAGGCGACAAGGATGTGGTTCGTCGCCAGCCATTCTCGCATGTGAAGATGATGCTGGCCGCCAACAATGCCGCGCCCGAGGATTATCCAGCGTTTGATCCGCTGAAGATCTTCTCGGCCGACGAGCGTTCGGCAGCGGCAAACCGTGCCGCAACGATCTACGGTTCTGAAGTTGAATCCGAAGTCAGCCTCAAGACGACAGATTTTCCTGTCGCCAGCGCATCGGTACCATTCGCCGGCAACATGACGCTGGAGGAAGTGGAGGAGAATGTCCGCTCCAACGGATCGGTTTTGACCGATGGCGATACGCAACTGGCGGCTCTGTCCTATGTCGACCCCCGCAGATTTGCGGATGACGACGAAAACATAGGCCTGGGATCCGGTCTTGCCGCGCGCGTGCTTGAACAGAACATGAGTGTCTCGGTGCTGCAGCCGCTAACGCCGCAGACGCCTGAATATGCGGACGACATCATTCCCGTTCGCCGCAGCCAGACCATCGCGGCAGCCATGAAGGGTGCGGGCTATCCATCGGCCGAAGCCGAGGATTCCAGCCGTGTGCTCGCGCCGCAATTGGGCACTGAGGAAGTGGAAGAAGGCGACGTTATTCGCGTCGGCATGATCCAGCGCGGTGAGGAAGTGCGGATTGTCAGGATTTCGATCTATCGCGGTACCAAGCATCTGGTGACCATGGCCATCAATGACTCCGGGCGTCTGGTTCCGGGAGAAGCGCCCGCTATGCTTGATGCGGTCGCGAGCGCTTTCGACGGCAACAGCAACCAGGTTGTCACCGGCCGCGACCTGCCCAGAGTCTATGACGGAATCTACAGGGCTGCGCTCTCTTATGGCATGAGCAAGGAGATGACCGCCCTGGTCATCAAGCTTCTCGCCAGCAATGTGGATTTCCAGGCGCAGTTGAAACCGACGGATACGCTGGAAGCCTTTTTCTCCGTGGAGGACGAAAGCGGCCAGGCCACGGAAGAATCAGAACTTCTTTATGTCAGGGCACGCTTCGGCGACACCATCACGACTTTCTATCGCTTCCAGGACCCCTCGGACAATTCGGTCGATTACTTCGACGAAAACGGCAAGAGCATCCGCCAGTTCCTGTTGCGCAATCCCGTACCCAACGGACGCCTGACCTCCGGCTTCGGCATGCGTCGCCATCCGATTCTCGGCTATTCGCGCATGCATACCGGCACGGACTGGGCCGCACCGCGCGGCACACCGATTATCGCCTCGGGCAATGGGGTCGTCATATCAGCGGGTTGGGAGTCGGGCTACGGTAACCAGACATTGATCCGGCATGCCAATGGCTATGTCACGTCCTACAATCACCAGAGCGCAATCGCCAAGGGCGTGCGCGAGGGCGCGCGGATCACCCAGGGCCAGGTCATCGGCTTTGTCGGATCGACGGGATCCTCCACAGGGTCCCACTTACATTATGAGCTGATCATCAACGGCACCAAGGTCGATGCCATGAAGGTTCGCTTGCCCGGTGGCAAATCTCTGGAGGGACCGGCACTTGCCAGCTTCATGGCAGAGCGCGACCGCATCGATGCGCTTCTGGGCAACCCGCGCCAGCCAAACGAGGTTGCCAGCCGTTAGAGCCTTTCAGGGTTAAATAGAAGCGTTCTGCTGGCTCAAACGGAGTCGGATGGTCGACCAACCGGCGCGCGTCGTAGCCAGGCTCTACGTCCAAGCCGGTCGGTCGACCAGGCGGCCCGTTTCAGCCAGCCCGAAGGGCCGGGCATCTTTCCGCCAGGATCAGAGGCGATCAGCTCGGACGTACCCTGGGTATGCCCGTCGCCAATCGCCTCTGCCCTGACGAAAACCTGCTCCGGCAGAACGCTTCTAGTTAACCCTGAAAGGCTCTAATGGCCGGAACGAAAAATGGCGGCCCGAGAGCCGCCATTGCCATTTGTCGACGATCTAACGTTTAAGCCGCCTTTTCGACACTGGATGCGGTCGAAAACAACAGCCGATCCGAACCCGCCGAGACATCCACGACAGACCCATCGGGAATGGCGCCCGACAGGATCTGCTCGGCAAGCGGATCCTGGACGAACTTCTGGATCACCCGCTTCAAGGGACGCGCGCCGTAGACCGGATCGTATCCCTTGTCGGCCAGCCAGCTTCGCGCATCGGCATGCAGCGTGATGGCGATCTTGCGCTCGCTCAGAAGAGACATCAGCCGCTTCAACTGGATATCGACGATCGTGCCCATTTCCTGGCGCCGCAACCGATGGAACAGGATAATTTCATCGACACGGTTGAGGAATTCGGGACGGAACGCGCTCTTCACCACATCCATCACCTGATTGCGCACGCTATCGCTGTCTTCGTTCTCACCAAGGGCCGTCAGATATTCCGCACCCAGGTTCGACGTCATGATGATGATCGTGTTCTTGAAGTCGACCGTCCGGCCCTGTCCGTCGGTCAGGCGTCCGTCGTCCAGAACCTGGAGCAGCACGTTGAAGACATCGGGATGCGCCTTCTCGATCTCGTCGAACAGCACGACCTGATAGGGCTTGCGGCGCACGGCTTCCGTCAGAGCACCGCCATCCTCATAGCCGACATAGCCGGGAGGGGCACCGATCAGCCGGGCCACGGAGTGTTTCTCCATGTATTCCGACATATCCATGCGCACGATGGCGGTCTCGTCGTCAAACAGGAACCGGGCCAGAGACTTGGTCAGCTCGGTCTTGCCGACGCCGGTGGGCCCCAGGAAGATGAACGAGCCGATCGGCCGGTTGGGATCCTGCAGCCCGGCACGTGCACGGCGAACCGCGCGCGAAACAGCCTGAACCGCATCGCCCTGCCCGACGACGGACTTGGCCAGTTCGTCCTCCATCCGCAACAGCTTTTCCCGCTCGCCTTCCAGCATCTTGTCGACCGGAATACCGGTCCAGCGGGAAACGATATGGGCGATGTTGTCCGGGGTCACGACCTCCTGAACCATGGAGTCACGGCCACTTCCATCCTGCGCTTCGGCAGCCTGAAGCTGCTTTTCAAGCTCCGGGATCTTGCCATAGGCCAGTTCGCCCGCACGCTGGAACTCACCTTTTCGCTGGGCAATCGCCAGATCGTTGCGTGCCTCGTCCAACTGCCGTTTCAGGTCGGCAGCCAGACCCAGCTTCTGCTTTTCCGCCTGCCAGCGCGCGGTCAGCGCGTCAGCCTGCTCCTCGAAAGACGCAAGATCAGCCTCCAGCCGCTTCAGCCGATCAGCGGATGACACGTCGGTCTCCTTCTTCAAGGCTTCGCGCTCGATCTTGAGCTGGATGATCTTACGATCCAGTTCATCGAGTTCTTCCGGCTTGGAGTCCACCTGCATGCGCAACCGCGAGGCCGCCTCGTCCATCAGGTCGATCGCCTTGTCCGGCAGGAAACGGTCGGTGATATAGCGATTCGACAGGGTTGCGGCGGCAACGATCGCCGAGTCTGAAATCCGCACCTTGTGGTGCTGCTCGTACTTCTCCTTCAGCCCACGCAGAATGGATACGGTGTCTTCGACCGTCGGCTCGTCAACAACGACAGGCTGGAAGCGGCGGGCAAGTGCCGGATCCTTTTCCACGTGCTTGCGATATTCGTCGAGCGTGGTGGCACCAACGCAATGCAGTTCCCCGCGCGCCAAGGCCGGCTTCAGCAGGTTGGAAGCATCCATCGCGCCGTCTGCCTTGCCGGCACCGACAAGCGTGTGCATCTCATCAATGAACAGGATGATCTCGCCGTTTTCCGACTGCACCTCGTTGAGCACGGCCTTCAGCCGCTCTTCGAATTCGCCGCGATACTTAGCACCTGCGATCAGCGCGCCCATGTCGAGCGCCATCAGCTTCTTCTCTTTCAGGCTTTCCGGAACGTCGCCATTGATGATGCGCAGGGCCAGACCCTCGGCAATCGCCGTCTTGCCGACACCCGGCTCACCGATCAGGACAGGATTGTTCTTGGTGCGGCGCGACAGGACCTGGATTGTCCGGCGGATCTCGTCGTCCCGGCCAATAACAGGGTCCAACCTGCCGTCACGGGCCTCAGCCGTCAGATCGCGTGCATATTTCTTCAATGCGTCGAAACCGGCCTCGGCATTGGCGCCATCTGCGGTGCGACCCTTGCGGATATCATTGATCACCTGGTTCAGGGCGTTGGCCGTGACGCCCGCCTTCTTCAGGGTCTGGGCGGTCGAGGCGGACGTCTCGATCGCAAGCGCCAGCAACAGGCGCTCGACGGTGACGAAGCTATCGCCCGCCTTCTTGGCCGCATCTTCTGCCGTCGAAAAGACCTTTGCGAGCGGCTGGGACAGATAGACCTGTCCATTGCCGCCACTCACCTTGGGCAGCTTGGCAAGTGCCGCGTCATTGGCGATCCGCGCCTCGCGCGCATCGCCGCCCGCCCGGGAAATCAGCGAGGACGCCATGCCCTGGTCGTCGTCAAGCAGGACCTTCAGCACATGCTCGGCCGCAAACTGCTGGTGATTCTCCGATAATGCATAGGTTTGGGCCGACTGCAGAAAGCCGCGCACCCGCTCGGAATATTTTTCGATGTTCATCGCCTATCTCCATGAACCGCCCTGCCCGCTTCGGCACAGAGCGGCGGTTGAGGAAAGGCCCCCATGAGGCGGGCCCTGGACGACACCTCCGCGCAAAGCGGTAAGTCGTCCCTTCAAGGCAGATATGGTGTGAATTTTTTGCCGTTTAAAGAGGCATTTAAACGAAAAAACTCCGGCCGGAGCCGGAGTTCTGGAGATCGTCGCGCAATGGAAGTTGCGGCTCTATTATTCCGAGACGGTGGCCAGGACCGCGGCTTCCGCGGGTGCCTGATCGCCATCGCCGTCACCGCCCTTGGCGCCATCTTCGCCTGCCTCGGCAGAGCCCGCGGCGCGACGCGGTTGGCGACGCGGACGTGGTGTGGCATTACGGCGACGCGGCTGGCGCTCGGCCGGCTGCTCTTCAGTGCTCTCAGGAGCAGCAACAGCAGCGGCAACCGGAACATCTTCGATCACGGGCTGCGGACCGGTACCGGCAATTACAGGCGCCGGGCGCTGCTCTTGCGCCACTCTGGGCTCCCGTGGCTCACGATGTTCCCTCGGCTCGCGGGGCTCACGCGGCTCCCTTTGAGGGCGCGGCTCGCGGACTGGATTATTCGCTGCCTGAACCGGAGCAGGTGCCGGCTGCGGGCTGGGCTGGTGGTTCGAATGAACCTCGTCGGCACCATCCATATCGTCGTCGCGGTCGTTGTAATCCCGATCGCTGAAGTCATTTCGCTCTTCGCGGTCGTCACGCTGGAAGCGGTCCTGCATCTGCGCCTGCGCGGCGGCAATGATGCGGTTATAGTGCTCGGCGTGCTGGAGATAGTTTTCCGCCATCACGCGGTCGCCGGAACTCTGGGCATCACGGGCCAGTGCACTGTATTTCTCTGCGATATGCTGCGCAGTACCGCGAATCTTCACGTCAGGGCCGGAACTGTCGTAGGTCCGGGTCAGCGGATTGGCGCCCTTGCGGTTGAAATTTCCGCCACCGCCGCCGCCGCCATTGTTGTTATTGCGCCCCCGACCCCGCTTGTTCTGCTGTCCTGGCCTCATCGATGGATCACCTGAATTCTCTTGTTTGCTGGATTGGAAAACGGCTGGTGGTTAGGCATCAAGCCGAACCAAGCCTTCGCGTGCCGCGGGCATACTGCGCCATTGCTTCACTTGCCGCTGGTGAATGTTAAAGTTTACTGATCACGCATCAGGATTTGTCGCGCCGCGAAACTCTCGTATTGAGAGCGGAATTCGAAACCGATCCAGACCCGAACGAATCTCTAGGATCGTTCCCCGCTGCCCGATGCGTGGCGCAACCTATCCCGCTTCTACTTTAAAACCAAGCCTTTTCTTTACTGCAGTTAAAATCGTGAGCATCTGCAACATTATCGCTCCGCCGCGCGGCGGAACATCAGGACCCGGTCCTGACCACCATAATCACTGGCCTTGTCGACCAATGTAAAGCCCGCGCCGGTGAAAATATTGGTAACATCCACTCTTTGGTCGAAGCCGATCTCAAGACCGATCCATCCGTCCTCAGCCAGATGATCACCCGCCTTGCCGGCAATTGCGCGATAGGCGTCAAGACCATCCGCGCCACCATCAAGGGCGGCCATTGGATCGAAGAGACGAACCTCGGGGGATAGTTCCTCGATCACCCCAGTCCTTATATACGGAGGATTTGACAGGATCACGTCAAATGTGCCCGTGACGGCATCGAACCAGTGGCTCTCCAGAGGCGTGAAGCGATCCGCGACATCATGCATATTGGCGTTGGACTGCGCCGTTGCAAGGGCATCGGGTGAGATATCCGACCCCACCACCAAAACCTCAGGGCAGTGTTTCAGGATGGCGAGCGCGATTGCGCCGGTTCCCGTGCCAATATCCAGCACCCGCGCGGCGCCCCTGGCCTTCACGATGTCCTCAATGATGGGCAAGGCGCGATCCACCAGAATCTCAGTATCCGGACGCGGCTCCAACGTACCGGCCGAAACCGCTAGGTCCATTCCATAGAACTCCCTGCGGCCGAGGATACGATGGACCGGCTCACGATTGCACCGGCGCTCAATGGATGCAGCCAGTCTTTCTGCCTGTGTCCCATCCGGGACGCGATCACCCTGCAGGATCATATCAGTGGGGGAAAGGCCGAGCACTCCGGCCACCAGCACACGCGCATCGGTCGGCGGATCATCAATGCCAGCCGCGGCAAAAGCCTGTCGCGCCGCCTTGACCCATTCGGCGACACTACGCGCCTCGAACGTCATGGATTCGCGCCAAGTTGCGCCAATTGGCCAGCCTGATAGTCGGCGATCAGGGCATCGACCATCTCATCGATATCACCCTCGATCATCTTGTCCAGCTTGTAGAGCGTCAGGTTGATGCGATGGTCGGTCACCCGGCCCTGCGGAAAGTTGTAAGTCCTGATGCGCTCGGACCGATCGCCAGAGCCGACCTGGCTTTTGCGATCCGCAGATCGCTCGCTCTCGGCCCGTTGCCGCTCCATATCGAACAGCCGAGAGCGCAATACCTGCATTGCCTTGGCGCGGTTCTGATGCTGCGATTTCTCTGAAGACGTCACGACGATTCCTGTCGGCAAATGCGTGATCCGCACCGCCGAGTCGGTCGTGTTGACGTGCTGGCCACCGGCTCCCGACGACCGCATCGTGTCGATGCGGATGTCTTCCGGGCGAATTTCGATGTCGATGTCTTCCGCTTCCGGCAACACGGCTACGGTCGCCGCGGATGTGTGGATGCGTCCCTGCGTTTCAGTATCCGGCACACGCTGAACGCGGTGCACGCCCGATTCGAACTTCAGCTTGGAGAAGACGCCGCGCCCGGTAACGGTCGCGATGATTTCCTTGTAGCCCCCGGCTTCACCCTCGCTGGACGAGAGCACCTCCACCTTCCAGCCCTTGGTGCTGGCAAAGCGCTCATACATGCGAAACAGGTCGCCGGCGAACAGCGCCGCCTCGGATCCGCCGGTACCCGCACGGATTTCCAGGATGGCGCTCTTCTCATCCGCCGCATCCTTGGGCAACAGCAGAATCTGCATGTCGTTTTCGAGGCCGCCGATACGGGCCTCGACATCAGGCAGTTCCATTTCTGCCAGTTCGCGCATCTCGCGATCCGTGGATTTGTCGCCCAGAAGCGCCCGCAGACCGGCCAGCTCGCTCACTGCGGCCTCGTATTCGCGGATCTTGCGAACCACAGGCTGCAGTTCCGCATATTCGGAGGCCAGTTTGACATAGACGTCAGCGGCCGGGCCGGCAGACATGCGCGCCTCAATCTCGCCAAACCGGCGTTCGAGTTCGCGCATTTTCTCCACAGGAAGCTTCGCCACCCTTTACCCCGCACTACAATGTCTAAAGAGGAATGTTGTTGTCTTCGGCAAACCGCGTCAGCAGCGCCCGCACCGGTTCTGGCGACTTGTGATCGTCCAGTGCGTCATTCAGTTCTTGCGCAAGCCGGTCGACGTCAAGCCCAAGCAGCATGGCCTTGATAGGCCCGATGGCCGTCGGCGACATGGAAATGGAGCGGAAGCCGATCCCGAGCAAGGCCATCGCCGAGAGCGGCTTGCCGGCAATCTCGCCGCAAAGGGTGACCGGGGTCATGTTGCGATCGGCCGCGCGCACGATATCGCGCAGGATCCGCAGGAAGGGACGCCCCAGCACATCGAAGCGATCGGAAACGCGGGCATTTCCGCGATCCACGGCCATCGAGAACTGGAAAAGATCGTTGGAGCCGACGGAGACGAAGTCCACCTCCTCCATCAACTCGTCGAGCTGCCACAGCAGAGCCGGGACTTCGAGCATCGCACCGAAGCTCAAGCGCTTGGGCAGTTGATGGCCGAATTTCGAGAGATGCTGGACCTCTTTTTGCATCAGGTCGCGCACGGCCCTGATCTCGCCGACTTCCGTCACCATCGGCAGCATCATCTTCAGCTCTGCGCCGGCAGCCGCCTTCAAAAGCGCACGAAGCTGGGTGCGCAGCAGGCCCGGCCGGTCGAGCGATAGCCGGATGGCACGCCATCCCAAGGCCGGGTTTTCCTCGTCCTGGCCGCGGAAATAGGAGAGAACCTTGTCGCCACCGATATCGAGCGTGCGGAACGTGACCGGGCGGCCGGCCGCCTGCTTCAGCACACTACGGTAGAAGCTTTCCTGCTCCTCGGCCTTGGGCATGGTCGAAGCGATCATGAACTGCAGCTCGGTGCGGAAAAGGCCGATGCCTGATGCGCCCGATTCCGTCAGCTGCGGCAGATCGACCAAGAGGCCGGCATTCATCTGCAGATTGATATGCTTGCCATCCCTAGTGACGGGCTCGACATCGCGCAGCGCCTTGAACTGTTCCTGCCGGCGGGCCCGCAGCCGCACCTTTTCTTCATAAGCCTTCTGCAGGTCGGCCATCGGGCGGATATGCACCTTGCCGTCGTCACCATCGATGATGACGGCATCGCCATTTTCCGCCAGTGCCACGGCGCCCGCGGCCTGGCCGACAACGGCAATACCCATGGCCCGCGCGACGATCACCACATGGCTGGTTACAGCGCCTTCTTCCAGCACCAACCCGCGAACATTGGCGCGGGGATAGTCCAGAAGTTCGGCAGCACCCATGGCGCGGGCGAAGATCACGGCATCGGACGGAAAGCCCTCGGTGCTGCTGCTCGGAGAAAAGCCGGTCAGCTGACGCAGCAGGCGATTCGCGAGATCGTCAAAATCATGCATCCGTTCGCGCAGATAGGGGTCCGTCAGGCGAATCATCCGCGCCTTGGTGTCGCTCTGCACCTTTTCCACGGCGGCTTCTGCGGTCAGGCCGTTGTGGATCGCCTCTTCCATGCGCCGCACCCAGCCCTGGTCATGGGCAAACATGCGGTAGGTCTCGAGCACATCCCGGTGCTCACCCTCCATGGATATTTCGCGACGCGACAGCATGTCGTCGATCGAGATGCGCAGAGAGCCCAGCGCTTCGGCCAGACGCCGGATTTCGGTCTCGGTATCCTCGTTCAGGAGGTTTGTGACAACGATGCGCGGCTCATGCAGCACCACATAGCCCAGCCCTATCCCTTCGCTATAGCTGTCACCCTCGATGGTGACGGCGCGTGTCAGGTCGAGTTCCAGGCCAGGGCGGGTAATTTTCTTGAGTTCGCCGGTCGCGATCATTTCCGCCAGCACCATGGCGGTCGTTTCGAGCGCTTCAAGCTCGTCCTCCCGGTAGTTTCGCTGCGCCTTGTTCTGAACGACAAGAACGCCCAAACTGCGACCGGCCCGCAAAATCGGAACGCCGAGGAAGGAGTGATAGATTTCTTCACCCGTTTCAGGGAGATAGCGGAAGGCGGGATGCGCCTGAGCGTCGGAAAGATTGAGCGATTGCGCCGAGGCGGCAATGGTGCCGACAAGGCCCTGGCCCATCTTCAACTGGGCCAGATGCACGGCATCCTTGTTGAGACCTTCGGTGGCGTAAAGCTCCAGCACGCCATCCGAGCGCAAAACGTAGACCGAGCACACCTCGGCTACCATGTTGCTGGCGATCTGCCGGACGATGCGGTCCAACCGCTCCTGGGGCTCCAGCGGCTCCGCCATGAGTTCGCGCAGCCGCTTGAGCAGGACACGCGGACCGGCTGACAGATCTCTCATCGCGCTGGTGCTCCCCGAATTCGAGTATCGGCAGGAGTTTGTCCCCCGTGGCCATGGACCACGAAGCAGGCCCTCTTCCTGCTTTCAGTTCAATTCTTATCGAGACCGTAGCACGAATGCAAAGTCCTAACCGCCAGCTCCGCATAGGGACCGTCGATAAGGATGGAAATCTTGATTTCCGAGGTGGTGATTGCCTTGATGTTGATGCCTTTTTCGGCAAGTGCCTTGAAGGCTGTCGCGGCAACGCCCGCGTGGCTGCGCATGCCGATGCCGATGACAGACACCTTGACCAGCCCCGATTCGCTCTGGACGACGTCGTAGCCGATCTTGTCCTTGTTGTCCTCGAGCACCTTCAGCGCCTTGGCGGCATCGCCGGAGGGGACCGTGAAGGTCATGTCGGTGCGAGTACCGTCTTCCGAGATGTTCTGCACGATCATATCGACATTGATATGGGATTCCGCCAGCGGCCCGAAGATCGCGGCCGAAACGCCCGGGCGGTCCGCGAGCCGGCGCAGCGAGACCTGCGCTTCATCCTTGGCAAAGGCAATGCCCGTTACGACTTCCTGTTCCACGATCTCATCCTCATCGCAAATCAACGTACCTGGCGGATTCAAGAGGTCCCCCATGCCAGGCGCATCGGGGTCTTCGAAACTGGAGCGAACGAAGGTGCGCACCTTGTGTACCATGGCAAGTTCGACCGAGCGAACCTGCAGAACCTTGGCGCCGAGCGATGCCATTTCCAGCATCTCCTCGAAGGCGACCTTCTTCAGACGGCGCGCCTTTGGTTCGACGCGCGGGTCCGTGGTGTAGACACCGTCGACATCCGTATAGATGTCGCAGCGATCCGCCTTGACCGCTGCTGCAATCGCCACTGCCGAGGTATCCGAGCCGCCGCGGCCGAGCGTGGCAATGCGATTGTCAGGCCCGATGCCCTGGAAGCCGGCGATGACAGCAACCTGTCCTTCGCCCATGCGCCGGATGATCTCGGAACCATCGATTTCCTGAATGCGCGCTGCTCCATGGGCATTGTCTGTCTGGATGGCGATCTGCCAGCCCTGCCAGGAGCGCGCATTAATATCCATCGACTGCAGCGCAATCGCCAGCAGACCGGCCGTGACCTGCTCGCCGGAGGCAACAACGGCGTCATATTCTCGCGCGTCATAAAAGGGAGAGCTGGCGCCGGTGACCTTCGGCATATTCTGCACCCAGTCCACCAGCTCATTGGTCTTGCCGGACATGGCGGAAACAACCACGGCCACTTCGTGCCCGGCATTCACTTCACGTTTCACATGACGGGCGACATTATAGATGCGTTCGAGATTGGCGACGGAGGTTCCGCCGAATTTCATGACGATGCGAGCCATGGGCCTTACCGATGCAACTGCGGGGTCAGGATGACGCCGCAAGGGGAGACGCGCAACCGGGCATGCCGGCAACGAAGTTGCGGTCTCTTATCCAAAATACAACGGATGTTCAATGGCTGGGGATCGCGCGAATTGACCTACGGACTGGGAAAACTGATCAGGCGGAAATGCGCGCAAAGAAAACGGCCGGAACGCATCCCGGCCGTTAACGAACTGGCAGATCTCAGGCGATCAGTTGCAGCCGCCCGGATTGAACATGCATGGCGGGGGGCCTCGATCAATCCGCCGATCTCCGGAACCAGGCGCGACGCCACTGTCCTGTCGGCGATCAAATCCGCCCGATCGATCGGAATCACGACGCCAGTCGCCCCGGCGGTCATCGTCCCGGCGGCGCTCATCGGCGCGAAAATCGTCCCGGCGGTCATAGCGGGGCGGCGGCGGACGACGATCGTCCTGACCCCAGCGATCACGATCCCTGTAGAAATCGCGGTTGCGATAATGGCGATCCCAATAAGTCCCGACGCTGAAGGTCACGCTTGGAATGCCCAGCGGGCGGTAATACTGCGGATCGACATAGACGCGTCGCTGGGAGTAGGTGGCCTGCAAATAGCTACCCGACATCCAGCCACGATACCCACGATACGACACGTCGCACCAGTTCGCGCTCTGCATGCATCCGAAGATTTCCAACCGGCTGCCCGCGGGAACGACGAGCACCGGAGGATAGCTTGTGCTGGGTCCCGATCGCAGGTTGACGTTTGCGGTGGATACGGCCGGCGCGGCATTGGCCACCAATGGCAATGCCGCGACAGCCACCGCCGCTAGTGCTGAAATTCTGAATGGTAACATCAAACTTCTCCTGGACTTACGGGCTGGGATATAGCGTTTCCCGCGTGAACCGCTTGTGAACAACGCATTCATCTGCGTCTTGGCTCCCTGGCCGCATCGAAATACCGAGAGGCGGCCAACATGGCTGCGACGGCGTGCGCGCTTGACAACCGGGCCTTATCGTCCGACTTGAATAGCAGGTGGGTTTTTAGGAGATGACCGCATGAGCGACGCCGCACGCACGACGATCGACCAGACGGAAGTGGACCGCTTTTCCGCAATGGCCGCGGAGTGGTGGGATCCCACGGGAAAATTCCGCCCGCTACACAAGATCAATCCGGTCAGGCTCTCCTACATCCGCGACAAGGTCTCGGCCAACTACGGCCGCGATCCGAAGTCACACAATCCCCTGGCGGGCTTGCGCGTCCTCGACATCGGTTGCGGCGGCGGCTTGCTCTCGGAACCGGTGGCGCGCATGGGGGCTGATGTCCTGGGCGCCGACGCCTCGGAGCGGAATATCGGCATTGCCCGCACCCATGCGGCCCAGTCGGGCGTGACAGTGGATTATCGCGCCGTTACCGCCGAGAGCCTGGCCGCGGATGGCGAGACCTTCGATGTCGTCTTGAACATGGAAGTCGTTGAACACGTCGCCGATGTCGATTTCTTCATTTCCACCTGTGCGTCCATGGTCCGCCCTGGCGGGCTGATGCTGATCTCTACCATCAACCGCACCTTCAAGGCGGCGGCGCTCGCCATCATCGGCGCGGAATATGTGTTGCGGTGGCTGCCGAAAGGCACGCATCAATATGAAAAGCTCGTCCGTCCGCAGGAGTTGGAAGCGCCACTCGCCGCCAGTGGCATGACGGTGGAGGAGCGCATCGGCGTGTTCTTCAATCCGCTCCAGAACCAATGGAACCTGTCGCCGGATACGGATGTGAACTATATGATCTTGTCGCGGCGACCTGCTGCAACGGATCTCGCCTGATGGCCGCGCCTCAGGAGATCATCGACTTCTGGCTGAGCCACGGCCCCGAGGCCTGGTTCTCCGCCAATGCGGAACTCGACCGACAGATTGCGGAAAAATACGCCGATCTTCATATCGATGCCTGCAAGCGGGAGCTATCGACCTGGGAGGAAACGCCCGAGGGTTCGCTGGCTCTGCTGTTGTTGCTCGACCAGTTTCCCCGAAACCTTTATCGCGGCAGCGCCCATTCCTATGCCACGGACGGGCTGGCGCGCGCCATTGCGCGGCGAGCGCTGGCCAAGGGTCACGATCGGCAGGTCGAGCCGATCCTGCGTCCCTTCTTCTACCTTCCGTTCGAGCATTCGGAAGATATCGAAGACCAGCATAAATGCGTGCGTCTGTTCGAGTTCCATCGCGATGAAACTGGGGACGAGGAAACGCTGAAATGGGCGGTTGTTCACCGCGACATCATCGAGCGGTTCGGTCGCTTCCCCCATCGCAATGATGCACTGGGCCGTGATACGACCCCTGAGGAACAGGCCTATCTGGACGCCGACGGCTTCAAGGGCTGAGCCAGACCGTCAATTGACATCGTCAGGCAGCACCGGAAGCGGTGCGATGGCGATGCCCTCCTCGATCAAGGCCTTGGCCTCGGTCGGCGAGGCCTGGCCGACGATGCCGCGAGCATCGGCTTCACCATAATGGATCTTGCGAGCCTCCTCCGGGAAGCGTTCGCCGACATCCTCGCTGTTCGCTCGGATCGCGGCGACTGCCTCCTTGAGCTTTACGAAGCTCGCCTTCTGCGCCTCGTCCACCGCAAGCGCATGGGTCGCCTCTTTCTTGCGTGAGGTCGCAACCGATGGCGCCATCAGAAGCTTGGAGACCGACTCCGAACCGCAGACGGGACAAGTGAGAAGGCCAAGCCCCTTTTGCCGGTCGAAATCGGCACTTTCGGCAAACCAGCCTTCAAACTCGTGACTGTTTTCGCAGGAAAGCGCGTAGCGGATCAAACCGTGACACCCCCTTTGGCAAGGGCCGGCACCATGTCGAGGTTAAAGTCGCGGCCGTTCTTGAGATTCGGTATCTTGCCGCGGGCAGCGGCAACGGCAGACCGATCGATCTCTGCCAGCACCACAGCCTCGCCACTGCCACCGGCAGATGCCATGACCTTGCCCCAGGGATCGATGATCATCGAGTGACCGAAGGTTTCCCGACCGTCTTCGTGCAGACCAGCCTGGGCCGCGGCAATCAGGAACGCGCCATTTTCGATGGCGCGGGCGCGCAGCAGGATTTCCCAATGCGCTTCGCCGGTCTGGCGGGTAAATGCCGCCGGCACGGTCAGCACTTCGGCACCGGCCATGGCCTCGGTGCGGAACAGCGACGGGAAGCGGACGTCATAGCAGATGGCAAAACCCAGCTTGGCGAAGGGCAGATCGACCACGCGCGCCTCGGAGCCTGGACGATAAACAGAGCTTTCGCGCCAGCTTTCTCCGTTATCCAGGTCCACATCGAACATGTGGATCTTGTCGTAGCTGCAGATCTTGCCGCCATCGGGACCAAACAGGAAGCCACGATTGGCAATCTTGCCATCCGGCAACGCAATGGCGGTCGATCCCACATGGACGTGGATACCGAGGCTGAGCGCAAGTTCCGACGCGGTCTTGACGATGATATCGTCGCGCTCATATTTCAGAACCGCCATCAGACCCTTGCGGTCCTTCTGCACGGCGCCGGTCATTTCCGGCGACTGCACATAGACGGCGCCCTGGCCGGCCGCCTCACGCACCAGCCTCGACAAATCCGAAGCGTTCTTCTCCGGATCCACGCCGGAACACATTTGAATGGCGGCAGCCTTGAACGTCATGACAGTATCCCTCAGTTCGCCAGCATCGGGTCGAGCTTGCCGGCGCGATCAAGCGCCACGAGGTCGTCGCAGCCCCCGACATGGGTATCGTTGATGAATATCTGCGGGAACGTCGTCCGGCCATTGGCCTTGCCGATCATCTCCTGGCGTAGCTCTGCATTTCCAGTGGCATCATGTTCCACATAGGCCACGCCTTTGTCGTCAAGCAGCGCCTTGGCGCGTGCGCAATAGCCGCAAAACTGTCGTGTATAGATGGTTACGGATGCCATTCGCCTGTTCCATTCCTATCGACCATACCGGCCCGCGGCCGGCAGCCAGACCCGAGAGCACGCGGCCGAAAGGCGCACAACGGCCTTCGGGTATCCCCATGCTCCATCAATAAGCTAGATCACCTTCGCACGCCCGGACGGACGCAACGCTATCTCTGTCATATAGGCACCTACAATGCCCTTGCAAAGGTTAAAACTGTCACTTCCGACGCTCCCGCACGCTTGAGAACGCGGGTGGCCGCGGCGACGGTGGCGCCTGTTGTGTAGACATCGTCGACCAGCACGACGCGCCTGCCAAACACGTCCGCCTCCCGGCCCTCCGCGATGGCGAAAGCCCCGCGCACATTCTCCTGACGCGCCGTTGCGCTCAGACCGACCTGCTGGTGGGTGCGCTTGCGACGCAGCAGCGTCGCCGGCAGATAGGGCTTGCCCGCAAGGCGTGCCAGATGACGGGCCAATTCGGCCGATTGGTTGAACTTGCGCGACAACAGGCGCCATCGATGCAGAGGCACCGGCATCACCACATCGCTCTCACGCAGCGCCTCGCCGCCGGCCCGCATCATCCAGGTGGCCATCATCGGCGCCAGGTCCAGACGATCGCGATACTTCAGCGCATGCACGAGATCGCGCGCGATGCCCTCATGGCGCGCCACCGAGCGCAGCCGATCAAACTCCGGCGGGTTCGCTATGGCCTCCGGCGAGAGGATGCCCGGCCCGAGATCATGGGAGAACGGCAGTCCGAGCACTTCGCAATAGGGGCGCTCGATGAACTCCACGCTGCCCCAGCAGGCCGAACAGAGGCCGCCACTCTTATGGGTGCCGATACCGCAGGCCGCGCAGGCGGGCGGATAGACCAGGTCGCGCAGCAGCCGACCCGCACCGGCCAGGCCGCGCAAGCCGAAACCCATAACACTGCCGGCCAAATGCTGGTTCATGCCATTGACAATAAAGGCGTCAGGGTGCCTTTGCCATAGGGCAATGCGGATTCCGCTTTCCGGTCGATCCGACCTTTAATCAACCGGCTATAGCGGTCTTGTCGGCGGAGATTCGTCGCCCCATTTGGCATCAACCGCATAGAATTTGACTGAGCAGGCAATGGACAGGATTTTCGATCAGGAACTCGTTACTGCAAACCGGCTGCGTGCGCTTTCCGCATCACAGCCGCCCGCAGACTTCCTCTTGAAGCTCGCCGCTTCGGAGCTTGCGGATCGCCTTGCTTTGGTGGAACGCCGGTTCGAGCACGCGGTTGAACTGCATGGCGCCACCGGCATCGCCGCCCAGGCGCTGTCGGAGACCGGAAAGATCGATCGGATCGAACGCGTAGAGACCGACCAAGCATTTGCTGCACCTGGCGAGACGGTCATCAAGGCCGATTTTGAGACCCTGCCGCTCGCGCCGCAGTCGGTCAACCTGATCGTGTCGCCGCTTGCCCTGCATATGGTCGATGACCTGCCCGGCGTGCTCACCCAGATCCGCCGCGCGCTGAAACCCGACGGCCTGTTCCTGGCCGCCATTCCCGGTGCGGGAACCCTGGCGGAATTGCGCGATGTCCTGCTGGCAGCCGAGGCCGAAATGTCGGGGGGCGCGAGCCCCAGGGTCATTCCCTTTGCGGATATCAGGGATATCGGCGGTTTGATGCAGCGGGCGGGCTTTGCCCTGCCGGTCATCGACAGCCAGCACTATACCGTTCGTTACGATTCGCTGTTTCCACTGATGCGCGACCTCCGAGCCATGGGCATGGGCAATCCCCTGCGGGCGCGCAGCCGCAAGCCAGTGACGCGCGGCTTTTTCCTGCGCGCCGCCGAAATCTATGCCGAGCGTCACGCCGATCCTGACGGACGTATCCGGGCGACGTTTTCGTTTGTCTACGTATCAGGCTGGGCGCCGCACGAAAGCCAGCAGAAGCCCTTGAAGCCCGGCTCCGCCAAGATGCGGCTTGCCGATGCACTGGCACCGCCGCGGACCGATCAGTCCTAAACGACCGTAGACGGCAAAGCGCTGGCTTACTGGCCGGCGCTGTTGATCGAGGTGTTCACATCGGTGAAGATATTGGCGAGGCTACCGGTGAAAGCGGTGAAGCCGGTGACCAGCGCCAGGGAGATCAAGGCGGCGATCAATCCATATTCAATCGCGGTCGCACCTGACGTGTCTGCGAGAAGGCGATTCAGCAGGCGCATTTCCGTCGTCTCCCCGGCAGCACTCAATGACCGCCCATTGATCTTCTAAAGCGTGGAGCGAACCGCCATCAGCAGCCCGCGCCACCCTCGTAACCGTCCACGATGCAAATCGAACCCGGCGTCTCCTGCAGGACGCTGCGCCGGATCGTATAGCGCTTGTTCTCGCCATCGGGTTTGTTGATCGAGCCGGTCGTGATGTTGTCATACTGATCGGGCTCGAAGGCCAGACGCTTCTTGTCCGGATTCTCACTCAACATCGGCGGCAAGATCAAGGACAATGCAATCGCAGCCGTACCGAACAGGAGGGCGATATTGAACACGCCTGTTCTAGCCGATCGCGGAGTATATTCCCGCTCCTGAACGGATTCCCAGAAGTCCTCGTCCATATCAAACGCTCCACACACACGCATGCATGGAACGACAATTGTCCCAATGTACTTAACTTTCAGTTAAGAATGGATGGCGAAGCGCTTTGGGCTGTCCGTTTCCACAAAAAGCGGGGAGAATTTCTACAGCAGATCCTGCAAAAACGGGATCAGAGGCTCATCTGCCGGTGGCATCGGATAGTCCCTAAGCGCCATCGGGCGCACCCATTTGAGCGCCTGCCCCTCCCGCCCCTGCGCAATGCCTTCATAGCGCCGGCAGATGAACAGCGGCATCAACAGATGAAAAGTCTCATAGCTGTGGCTGGCAAAGGTCAGCGGAGCGAGACAGGCTTCCTTGGTTGCGATGCCGAGTTCCTCGTCAAGCTCGCGCACCAGCGTCTGCTCCGGCGTTTCGCCCGGCTCCACCTTGCCGCCGGGAAATTCCCAAAGCCCCGCCAGCGACTTGCCCTCAGGGCGTTGTGCCAGCAGGATGCGACCATCGGCATCGACGAGGGCGCAAGCAGCAACGAGCAGGATGGGCTTTCCGGTCACGACTGCGTCCCCTTGCGCCAGTAGCGGTATCGATAGGCCTCCTTGAAGCCAAGCTTGGCATAAAGGGAGAGTGCTGCGACATTGCCCGTCTCGACCTGAAGCCAGGCGGTTCGCGCGCCGCGCATCCGCGCCCAACGCAGGGCGGCGGACAAGATCTCCACGCCCAACCCCTGGCGGCGGGCACGTTCGACGACAGCAAGCGACATGATGCCCGCGAGATCGTTGTCCTGCACGCACAAGACGACGGCCTCCGGCCCCGTCTCGGGATCCTCGATCACAAAAAGCCCGGTCGGAGGCTTGATCGCGCTCACGACTTCCGCAAGCGCTGGCTTCAACGCCACATCACTGCCATTGACGACAAGGTCGGCATCGACAAAACGCCCGACATCATGGCTTGGCAGATGGTCCAGCGTGTCCGGCAACGCCAGTCCGCCGAGGTCGACGGTCATGGTCACAACCTCTTCGAAACAGGTCCAGCCGTCAGACTTCAGGAATTCCAGCATCGGCTTGGGCGTCAGCGGCGTTTCCCGCACAATCATCGGCCGCCCATAGGATACGAACTTGCGTTCCGCCTTCTCCAGCCGAATCGCGATGTCCCGGCTGTCAGAGGGATCCAGCGCAACGACGCAGTTCAATCGCTTGGAAGGATGCCCGCCCGTGAGCCGCACCTGCCAGCTGCCATCATACTGAACCGAGGCAGCCGGCCATGCCCGGAATCCGACCGCTTCAAGCCGCCGAACCAGCGGCAGGTTGCCGTCGGAGGTCGTCATCTGCATCTTTACCGTCAACTCCGGTAGTCACCGTTGATTGCGACATATTCCTTCGTGAGGTCGCAGGTCCAGACGGTCGCGGTGCCGGCGCCAAGCCCGATATCGACCCGGACGGCGATATCCTCCTGCTTCATCGCGGCTGACGTCGCGGCCTCCGAATAGTCAGGATCGCGTTCGCCATTGACCGCAACCCGGATCCCACCGAACCAGATCGCCAGACGATCGCGGTCCGCCATCTCGCCGGACTTGCCAACCGCCATGACGACGCGGCCCCAATTGGCGTCTTCGCCGGCAATAGCCGTCTTGACTAGGGGAGAGTTAGCAATCGACAGGGCGATGCGTTTGGCAGCAACGTCGTTTTCGGCGCCCATCACCGTGATCTCGACCATCTTGCGTGCGCCTTCGCCATCGCGCACGACCTGCAGCGCCAAGTCTTTCAGGAGATCGTTGAGGGCGGCGCGGAAGCTCGCCAGACGGGCATCGCCCGCATCTTCCACCCGCTTCTGTCCATCCGCTGCGGCGGCCCCGGTGGCAAACACGAGCAGCGTGTCCGAGGTCGATGTGTCGCTATCGACAGTGATCGAATTGAAGGACGGCTCAACGCCCCTAGACAGCAAGTCCTGAAGTGCTGCAGGCGCAATATCGGCATCGGTCACGACGAAAGACAGCATGGTCGCCATGTCGGGCGCGATCATGCCGGCACCCTTGGCAATGCCGTTGATTGTGACGGTCACGCCATCGATCTCGGCGGTACGCGTGGCAACCTTCGGATAGGTATCCGTCGTCATGATGGCCTTGGCAGCCTCAAGCCAGAAATCACCCGTGGCCTGCCCGACCATGTCACCGAGGACACCGGCAAACTTGCTGGCGTCGAGCGGCTCGCCAATCACGCCGGTCGAAGCGAGGAAGATTTCGCCCGTCGAGCAACCGAGCGCCTCGGCAGCTGACTTGGCCGTCAGTTCGGTCGCCGCCTTGCCCTTGACGCCGGTAAAGGCATTGGCATTGCCGGAATTCACGACAACGCCGCGCGCCACGCCGCCGCCGAGATTGGCGCGGCAGAAATCAACCGGTGCGGACGGGCATTTGGAACGGGTGAAGACGCCTGCGACGGACGCTGGCTGGTCAAAGGCCATCAGCAACACGTCGGTGCGGTTCTTGTATTTGATGCCGGCCGCAGCCGTCGCCATCCGCAATCCGCGAATGGCCGGCATGTCGACATAGCTCTTCGGGGCGAGAGGAGAAATGGATCCGGACATCGTCTCTACCAGTCTATCAGCCCGCCGGGCGGCGGGCTCGTCTCACATGGATATGCCCCCGGGCCAGCCCAGGAGCATTGTCAGGTCAAGGCTGCTGCGCGTTGACCGCGTCGTAACCGGCCTTCAAGGCTTCGTCCTTGATATCGATCTTCGAGGCTTCCTTCGCCTTGGTGATCAGCTCAAGATACTTGTCGCGCATGACGAGCTGACGAACCTGCTGCTGGACTTCCTCGAAAGTCGGCGGAGCAACGTCGCGCTTTTCCTCGACCTTGATCACATGGAAACCGAACTGGGTCTGCACCGGGGTCTTGGAATAGCTGCCGACCGGCATGGCGAAGGCTGCTTCTTCAAATTCCGGAACCATGCGGCCCTTGCTGAAGAATCCGAGGTCGCCACCTTCCGACTTGTTCGGATCGGTCGACTTTTCCTTGGCAAGTTCGATGAAGTCCTTGCCGGCATCGAGGTCGGCGATGATAGCCTTTGCCTCTTCCTCGGTCTTCACGAGGATATGCCGAGCGCGCAGCTCTTCCTGCTTCGGCAGGGCTGCGACTTCCTTGTCGTAACGCGCCTTCACGTCGGCGTCGGTGACGGCATCGACGACATATTTCTTGAAGTAGAGGTTATGCAGTTCGCGGTCGCCGATGAACTGCATGCGGCGCTTGTATTCGTCCGACTTTTCAATGCCTTCACCAACTGCATTGTTGGCCAGCAGCTTGACGTCGATCGCACCCGACAGGGCCGCGACGCGCTTCTGCTCGTCAGGCAGCTGGGCCAGCTGCGGATCGAGGTTGCCAACCGCCATGTCGAGCTCCGACTGGCGGATCTCGAGATTACCGACCGTCGCGACGACCTTGTCTTCGTCTGCCGCGAAAGCACTGACCTGCGCACCGAGAATTGCGGCGCAAGCGAAAAGAACCAGCTTATGGGAACGCAACATTGCTTTGCCTTTCGGAAGAATAGCATGTTTGAAACGAGGTCGCCCGAGTGCTAAAAAAGCCCGCAACGGCCGCGTCTATCGTGGTCTGTATCAACCTGTCCCGTTGACATCATTCGACCCCCCTCTTATCTGTCACGCAACTTCGCGTCCAGAGCAGTTTCCTGGCGCACCGTGTCAATTTTTCGATACCCGTCTCGATTTTGGCTCGGCGCAAAACAGTGACGTCAGTCAGAAAGGACCATTGGAATGGTCAGTCTTGGTGTAATTGCCCGCAAGATCTTCGGCTCTTCGAACGATCGGCGGGTTCGCGGCTACCAGCCTCGCGTTGCAGCGATCAAGGCGCTGGAAGACAGCATGAAGGCCCTGGACGACGCGGCCCTCGCCGCCAAGACGGTTGAATTCCGCCAACAACTGGCCAATGGCAAGACACTGGACGATCTGCTGGTGCCGGCCTTCGCCGTGGTGCGAGAAGCCTCCCGCCGCGTGCTCGGCATGCGCCCCTTCGACGTGCAGTTGATCGGTGCGATGATCCTGAACGACAATGCCATCGCCGAAATGAAGACCGGCGAAGGCAAGACGCTCGTCGCGACGCTTGCGGTCTACCTGAACGCGCTGACGGGCAAGGGTGTTCATGTCGTTACCGTCAACGACTACCTGGCCTCGCGTGACTCCGGCCACATGGGCAAGCTCTACGGATTCCTCGGCCTGACGACCGGCGTCATTGTCCACGGCCTCTCCGACGACGAGCGCCGCGCGGCCTATGCCTGCGACATCACCTACGCGACCAACAACGAACTCGGCTTCGACTACCTGCGCGACAACATGAAGTATGAGCGCGGCCAGATGGTCCAGCGCGGCCATAACTACGCGATCGTCGACGAAGTGGACTCGATCCTGGTCGACGAGGCCCGCACGCCGCTGATCATTTCAGGTCCGCTGGATGATCGTTCGGATCTCTACAACACCATCGACGCCTTCATTCCGGCCCTGACGCCGGAAGATTATGAGATCGACGAAAAGCAGCGCTCGGCGAACTTCTCGGAAGTCGGCACGGAAAAGCTTGAAAACCTCCTGCGCCAGGCAAACCTCCTGAAGGGCGAATCCCTTTACGATGTCGAGAACGTCGCGATCGTCCATCACATCAACAACGCCCTGAAGGCGCACAAGCTGTTCCAGCGCGACAAGGACTACATCGTCCGCAACGGCGAAATCGTCATCATCGACGAATTCACCGGCCGTATGATGCCGGGCCGCCGCTATTCCGAAGGCCAGCATCAGGCCCTGGAAGCCAAGGAAAAGGTGCAGATCCAGCCTGAAAACCAGACGCTGGCCTCCATCACCTTCCAGAACTACTTCCGCATGTATGAAAAGCTGGCCGGCATGACCGGCACGGCCTCCACGGAAGCCGAGGAATTCGGCAACATCTACGGCCTTGATGTCGTTGAGGTTCCGACCAACCTGCCGATCAAGCGTATCGACGAAGATGACGAGGTCTACCGGACCTTCGAGGAAAAGTTCAAGGCGATCATCACCGAGATCAAGGATGCGCACTCGCGCAACCAGCCGGTGCTGGTCGGCACCACCTCGATCGAAAAGTCTGAGATCCTGGCCACCATGTTGCGCCAGTCCGGCTTTGAAAACTTCCAGGTGCTGAACGCCCGCTATCACGAGCAGGAAGCCTATATCGTCTCCCAGGCCGGCGTGCCGGGTGCCGTCACCATCGCCACGAACATGGCAGGCCGCGGTACCGACATTCAGCTCGGCGGCAATGTCGATATGCGGCTGGAGCGGGAACTGGCCGAGATGGAGCCGGGCGCCGAGCGGGACGCCAAGGAGGCGGCCATCCGCGAGGAGGTCAAGCAGCTCAAGGAAAAGGCGCTTGCCGCCGGCGGTCTTTATGTCATCGCGACCGAACGTCACGAAAGCCGCCGCATCGACAACCAGCTCCGCGGCCGTTCCGGCCGTCAGGGCGACCCGGGCCGCTCGAAATTCTACCTGTCGCTCCAGGACGACCTGATGCGTATCTTCGGCTCGGACCGCATGGATTCGATGCTGCAGAAGCTCGGCCTGAAGGAAGGCGAGGCAATCGTCCATCCCTGGATCAACAAGGCCCTTGAGCGCGCCCAGAAGAAGGTCGAAGCCCGCAACTTCGACATCCGCAAGAACCTTCTGAAGTATGACGACGTGCTGAACGACCAGCGCAAGGTGATCTTCGAACAGCGCATCGAGCTGATGGACATGGCTGACGTCAGCGAAACCATCACCGACATGCGCCATGAAGTGATCGAAGGCATGGTTCGGCTGCATATCCCCGAGCGCGCCTATGCCGAACAATGGGATGTTGCCGGCCTCAAGAACGCCGTGCGCCAGACGCTCAATCTCGATCTTCCGATCGAGGAATGGGCTGCCGAGGAAGGCATCGCCGATGATGAAATGCTGGCCCGCATCAAGGACGCCGCCGACAAGGCCGTCGCTGCCAAGGCTGAGCGTTTCGGACCTGAGCTGACGGCCTATGTCGAACGCTCCGTCGTTCTTCAGACCATCGATCATCTCTGGCGCGAGCACATCGTCAATCTCGACCATCTCCGTTCGGTCGTCGGCTTCCGCGGCTATGCCCAGCGCGATCCACTGCAGGAATACAAGTCCGAAGCCTTCGAGCTGTTCCAGGCCCTGCTTGCCAACCTGCGCGAAGCCGTCACCTCGCAGATGATGCGCGTGGAACTGGTGCGCGAAGCTCAGGCCCCGCAGCCGCCAGCCGACATGGAAATGCATCACCTCGATGCAACGACCGGCACCGATGAAATCGAGCAGGCCGAAGGTCAGGCGGATGACGTTGGTTATGTCGATCCGGCCGATCGCGATCCGCAGGACCCCACCACCTGGGGCAAGGTTGGCCGCAACGAGGCCTGCCCTTGCGGTTCCGGCAAGAAATATAAGCACTGCCACGGCGCTTTCGAGCAGGCCTGATCTGAAATCGCGTCAAATTCAACCCCGTCACCGCAACCCGGTGGCGGGGTTTTGCACATCAATGAAGGGGCTGACACAGAGGCAGCGAACCCTTTCTTAACCGTGCTCTGCCAAGACTGAAGCATTGTTTTTGCCTGTTTCAGTGAGCAATGCGCGTCGATGATGGCAGTCGTCCATTCAGCGGAAAAAATGCTGCCGTCGGGCCTCAGGCCGATGTGGCGCAAGCTGCTGGCTGCATTGACGCGTGACGATGCCACCGCCCGTGCCCAACGCATGGCATTCATCGCCTTTGCCATCCGCGTCTTCAGTGCCGCGATCGCCTTTGCCTCGCAGATCATCCAGGCGCGGCTGATGGGAGAATTCGAATACGGCATCTTCGTCTTCGTCTGGGTGCTCGTGGTCGTCTTCGGCAACCTGTCCTGCCTCGGCTTCCACACTGCGATCATCCGCTTCCTGCCGCAATACGCGGCGCGGGAAGAACATGACGAGATCCGCGGCCTAACGGTCACCGCGCGCATCTTCGCCATGGTATCAGCCAGCGCGCTGGCCGGCACCGGTCTACTGGCGCTACACTTCCTGGGCGACCGTATCGAAGCCTATTACATCATTCCCTTGTTTCTGGGCCTGTTCGCATTGCCGATGATCGCCCTTGGCGACGTGCTGGATGGCACGGCCCGTGCAAACAGCTGGCCAGTAGCGGCCTTGAGCCCCACCTATATCATCCGCCCCCTGCTGATCCTTGGCTTCATGCTGGCGGCTGTGACGGTGTTTGATGCGCCCCATACGGCGACGACAGCCATGCAGGCGGCGCTGGCGGCGACCTATGTCACCACGCTCAGCCAGTTCATCGCCATCACCTGGCGCCTGCGCCGGCATTTCGTCCGCGGGCCGCTGAAGATCGATTTCCTCGCCTGGTTCCGGGTCGCCATTCCGATCTTCCTGATCGAAGGCTTCGGCTTCCTGCTGACCAATTCCGACGTGCTGGTCGTCGGTCTCTATCTCGATCCGGATCAGGTCGCGATCTACTTCGCGGCGGCCAAGACCATGGCCCTGGTGCAGTTCGTCTATTTTGCCGTCAAAGCGGCCGCGGCGCCGCGCTTCTCGGCAATGATGGCCGAAAACGATATGCGAGCCCTTGCCTCCTTCGCCGGCACCACGGCCCGCTGGAGCTTCTGGCCGTCACTCACGGTTGGACTTTGCGTCCTGCTGGCGGGCGAACTGCTGCTGTCGCTTTTCGGACCGGCCTTTACCGTCGGCTATGGGCTGATGGTCATCCTCTTTGCCGGCAGCCTCGCCAAGGCGCTGGTCGGCCCAGGCGAAGTCCTCCTGACCATGGCCGGCAAGCAGACACTCTGCGTATGGCTCTATGTCGGCGCGCTCGCGACCAACATCACTTTGAACGTCACGCTGATCCCGCTTTTCGGCCTCACAGGCGCGGCCCTGGCAACCGCAAGCGCCACCCTGGTTGAAGCTGTCCTTCTGCATGTGGCCGTCCGACGATCGCTGGGAATACTTCTATTTGCATTCGCCAATCCCCTTTCATTGATGGACAAAACGAGAGCGAACTGACCATGGTTAACCCTCCGGTCTACGATGAGAACCTGAACAGCGGCACCAGCCGCATGGTCGGCACCGTGCCGCCAAGCCATGTGCCAAGACCTGCCGCGGATACGGTCCTTCCCGTTGGTCGTCCGGGCCGGCGGCTTTGCCTTTATCCCGGCCAGTTAGGTTATGACCTGCAGGAGGAACTCGACTTCCTCAGCAACCGGGCCATGGAACCCAATGTCTTCTTTTCCGGTCGCTTCCTGGCCCCGGCCATACCCCGGCTGGACGAACGGCAGGTGCGCATCGCCCTGATGCGGGATGAGACAAGCACCAAATCGCGCAGCCGCCTGCTGATGCCCTATTCCATCGAAAAGCCCGGCTTCGCGCTCGGCCCCTCGATCATGCGCGTCTGGTCCAATCCGTTTGGTCCACTGGGGACGCCGCTAGTTGATGCGGAAGAGGCAGCGGAAACACTCGACAACCTGTTCGAGGCCCTGATGTCACCAACGGCAAAACTGCCTGAGATCCTGGTGATCCCGGACCTCCGGCTGAACGGCCGCTTTACCCAACTGGCCAAGGCTGTTGCGCTGAGCCGCGACCTGCCGCTGACGACCGCCAACCTGACGACGCGCCCCTTCCTGGAAAGCTATGACGACGGGGATACCTATCTCCGGAAAACGATCTCCAAAGAGCATCTGCGCGAGGTCAGGCGGCAGTTCCGCCGTTTGGCCGGAGAAGGCAATCTCGTCTACAACGTCGCTCGCCAGCCGAACGAGATACGGCACCGGCTCGAGGAGTTCCTGGCACTGGAGGCAAGCGGCTGGAAGGGCAGAAAGCGCAGCGCCATGGTCATGGATCGTTTCCGCGCCGCCTTTGCCCGTGAAGCCATCACCAACCTGGCGGAAGCGGATGCCGTCCGCATCCACACGCTGGATTTCAACGGCAGCGCCATCGCCTCCCTCGTCGTGCTGCTGATGGGCGGCGAAGCCTATACGTGGAAGACCGCCTTCAACGAAAATTTCGCTCGCTACTCCCCCGGCAAGCTGCTGATGGCCGAACTGACGGAATGGCATCTGGATGACGCCAACATCGTGCGCACGGATTCCTGCGCCGTGCCAGACCATCCGATCATGAGCCGCTTCTGGCAGGAGCGCGAGGAGATGGGAACCCTGGTGATCGGTCTTAAGCGCAACAGCGACCGCGACGTTCGCCAGGCTGCGGCTCAACTGCACCTCTACCGCAACACCCGCAACGTTGCCCGCATCCTGCGTGACAAGATCATGTCGCGGCGCACCGGAGCCTGAAGGACGAGAAACTCACTCGGCCGCGGTGGCCAACTCGCTATCGCGCAACATCCGGCGGATGACCTTGCCGCTAGTGGTCAGCGGCAGGCTGTCGACAAAGGCCACCTCGCGCGGATATTCATGCATCGATAGCCGTTGCTTGACCCAGTCGCTGATGTCCCGGCGCAGATCGTCGGACGGCTCATGGCCGTCCACCAGCACGACATAGGCCTTCACGATCTCCGTGCGCAGCGGATCCGGCTTGCCGATTGCCGCCGCCAGCCGAACGGCGGGATGACCAAGCAGGCAGTCCTCGATTTCCGCCGGCCCGATGCGATAGCCTGACGACGTAATCACATCGTCATCGCGACCGAAGAAAGTGATGTACCCTTCGCTGTCGCTGCGACCCATGTCACCGGTCAACATCCAGTCGCCGACGAATTTCGCTGCCGTCGCTTCCGGGTCGCGCCAATATTCCAGAAACATCACCGGATCCGGCCGGCGAATGGCCACCTGGCCGAGTTCACCCCTCGGCAATTCGCGGCCCTTGTTGTCGATGATGGCCACACGATGCCCCGGTACCTGGCAACCGATGGCGCCCGCCTTGGACACGCCGAGATTGGCGGCAGAGGACAGCACGAAATTGCATTCCGTCTGCCCGTAAAATTCATTCGGGACGATGCCAAGCGTCGATTTCACCCACTCATAGGTCTCGCGACCCAGGGACTCACCCGCCGACCCGATGCTACGCAGGACCAAATCATAGGTCTCCCGCGGTCTCTCAACGGATTTCAGCAGGCGCAGCGCCGTCGGCGGAATGAAGGCATTGCGCACCTGCATCTCCGACATGATGCGATAGGCCATGTCAGGATCGAACTTCTGCGCCGGCGACGACACCACGGGAACCCCAAGCATCAGCGCCGGCAGCAAGGCATTCAGCAACCCGCCCGCCCAGGCCCAGTCGGAGGGCGTCCAGATGCGGTCGCCCGGCTGCGGCAGGAAGCCATGGGCAAACTGGAAGCCCGGAATATGCCCCGGCAGAACCCGATGGCCATGCAGGGCGCCTTTCGGCGGCCCTGTTGTTCCCGATGTGAAGATCATCAATGCAGCATCATCGGGACCGGTATCGGCGATATCGGTCAAAGCCGGCGCCGACAGCAGGTCCCGGAAGGCGATCGCTTGTCCCGCGGCATCGGCATCGATGGACACGATATGACGCAGCGCCGGCAGCTTGTCCCTGATGCCCTGAAGGCGAGACAGCCCGAAACCATTGGTGACCACGACGGAGGCTTCCGCCGTCATAAGCCTGTATTCCAGCGCCTCGACGCCGAACAACAACGCCAGCGGCACCGCTATAGCCCCAAGCTTGTAGATGGCCAGATGGGCAATCACCGTTTCGAAACACTGCGGCAGCAGCAACGCCACGCGATCGCCTCTGCCGACGCCCAACTGTCGAAGTCCGGTGGCAAAGCGCGAGGACTGGTCGGCCAACTGACCATAGGTCATCGCCAGATGCGCACCCTCGGGGGAGAAATGCTGAAGACAAACCCGCTCTGGATCGCGCGCGGCCCAGACATCGCTGGTCTCGACGCCGATGTTGAAGCGCTCCGGGATATCCCATCGGAAGTCGCGATACAGAGCCTCATAGGAGCCGCGATCGGGCAGGCGCATCAATCAGATCCACGGAAATGACAATTTCGTGAAGCTAGCATCCATCTCGCAATTGCACAACGAAAAAGCAAACTGCTTCGCATTTGCGCAATAGAGCGTAATTAACAACAACGGCTTGAGATGTGAGGAGGTGTAGAGTGGTGCGCTTCACCGGAGAAGCGTCAAACCAGATTTTTACAGAATTGGCTCATTGGGAGCAAGTTTTAAAGGATACGTCGCTGGCACGTCCGGCCTCGCCTTCACCTTGAGGGCGGGCCGATGGCTGACATTTCCAAACCTCAAACGGCCCGCCCGAAACGGCGGAAGCCGGAAACCAAGAATTTCTGTCTGCGCCTGACGGACGACGAAAAACGCCTTCTGTTGGAACGCGCCGGAAAGGTGCCGCTTGGCACCTTTATCCGCAATGCCCTGCTTGGGACGGAGGTCCAGACCAAGCGCAGGACTTCCCGTAAACCTGCCGTAGACGAAACCGCGCTGGCGCGGGTTCTGGCCGCGCTGGGCGGCTCCCGCCTGTCCAGCAATCTCAATCAACTTGCCAAGGCCGTGAATATAGGCGCTCTTCCCGTCACACCGGAAACCGAGCGCGAGATTGCCGATGCCTGCAAGTCCGTGGTCGGCATGCGCCGCGATCTGCTTCTTGCGCTCGGCCTAACCGGAAGCGAACGTCCATGATCCTCAAAGCAAGCCAGCGGGCGGGCCATGACGATCTGGCCCGCCATTTGATGAAACCCGAAAACGAGCACGTCGAGATTCACGACATCCAAGGCTTTGTCGCGGACACCGTGGCAGGTGCCTTCAAGGAAGCCTATGCGGTCAGTCGCGGCACGAAATGCAAACAATTCCTGTTCTCCTGCTTGCTCAATCCGCCGGAAGATGAATCCGTGCCCGTGCATGTCTTCGAAGATGCCGTGCACAGGATCGAAACGAGGCTCGGGCTGGAAGGCCAGCCGCGTGTTTTGGTCTTTCATGAAAAGGAAGGCCGAAGACACGCCCATTGCGTCTGGTCGCGCATCAACGCCGAAAGCATGACGGCCATCAACCTCGCCCATACCAAACGCAAGCTCATGGACATTTCCCGCGAGCTTTACATTGAGCATGGCTGGAAAATGCCGGAAGGTATGATCGATCCGGCTTTGCGCAATCCCTTGAACTTTGACCGAAAGGAATGGTTTCAGGCGAAGCGCACGGGACAGGACCCGCGTTCCATCAAGCAACTGTTCCAGCAATGCTGGGCCTCTTCAGATTCAGGGAAAGCGTTCAAACAGGCATTGGAACAACGCGGCTACTTCCTCGCCCGTGGTGATCGTCGCGCCGTGGTCGCCGTTGATGTTCACGGTGAGGTCTATGCCGTGGCGCGGTGGGCGAACGTCAAGACAAAGGATGTCGTTGCCCGCATGGGCGATATCGCCGCGCTCCCCTCGTTGGACGATGCGCAAAGCCGCGTTGCGGCATTGAAGCGGGAGAAACTGCAAAGCTTCGCCAATTCTGCGAAGGAAGATTTTGCCAAGGCGTCGCAAGCAGTCGAGGCCAAGCGTATTGTCATGGTGGAACGCCACCGCGCCGATAGAAAGGCCCTACAAACCGCGCAGGATGACCGCTGGACGCAGGAGGCTATTGAACGCAACGCCAGATTCCGCAAGGGCATTCGCGGCCTGTGGGACCGCGTGATTGGCAAGCATGGCAAATTGCGGGACCAGAACGCGCAAGAGGTCGCCAATGCCGCCGAACGGGACGCCAAGGAAAAGCAGGTGCTTATCGAACTCCAGCTTGAAGAGCGCCAACGATTGCAGCGGGAAATTCTGGCCGCTCGTCGTGTCCATACATATGAGCTGACGAAGATTTACAGGGAGCTATCGCCCACGCAAAAGTTTGGGATGGCGGCTAAGGCAGAGGAGGCCCACCAGCGGTTCAGCCAGCCCCACCATTTGCGTCTTTAGCGGCCCCAAAAACGCGGGCGTCAAACTAACGTAACCAAACTGACGCTATTCCGACAACGTGAAAAATGTAATTATTTTTCAATAATTTAAGGCGTAACTTTATGCGGGGCGCCCCGCGGTCAAATTCTTCCCAATCTGGTAGCAGTGCAATGCGCACGGAAAGTGCTTAATTGTTACACCATCTACAGTGGTTTCAGCACTCAATGTTCTGGTTGTCGCTCCCACCTGAACGGGAAACTTCGGTTTCTTTCCTGCAAGCTCGATCAGCCCTCTTAATTCTCCGGGGTGTTCCACATACCGATCCGACCACTTGATTTCGTAAGCCCACGAGGGGCGCAATGTTGCAGGGTCGACCTTTACAAGATCGACTTCCAAATCCTTTCTTCCTGACTTCCAACGAGCATAGTGAAGTTGTCGCAACTCATCAGAGTGGAACCATTGACTAAATATCGCCGTTTCCGCAAGGCTACCCATTGCCTCATCGTCGGCTCCGACAGAGGCAAACAATGCGGATCTCATTGATGGATTTGTCAAATATACTTTGAAATTACGCATGCGCTGAAAGGTCTGACCAGCATCATCTACGCGCGTAACCCTGACTATAAGAAAAGCAGCCTCCAAGTACTCCAAATAACGTGTGATCGTATTTTTTGCTACCCCTGAACTTGAAGAAAGCCCTTCAAGGCTGATTTCTTGCCCTGTATGATAAGCAATCGTCGAAAATAGTCTATTTAGCTCCTGAATGTCCTGAATTCCATAAAGGCTTGGCAAATCTCTGAGCAAGACTTTATCTACAATATCTCTACCAAGATATCGCTGCACATCAGTCCTCACTTCCGCATTCAAAACAGCTTCTGGATACCCCCCGAAATTAAGGTAGTCGATGAAAGCTTCGTTCAACGCCAGGATGTCTTTTGCTTGATATCGCTTCGTCCGACCGTAGTCTGTTTCAACGATAAGCTTCTTCTCAAGACCAGAAAAATCAAGGAACTCGGAGAATGTTAGAGGTGGTAGAAAATAATCTGTAAAACGCCCTGCTCCAGATTCTTGGCTCTTGAGACGCAAAGCTGCTGCGGCCGAACCAGAAGCAATAAACCGTGTGTTCGGAAACTGGTCCGTCAAAACCTTTAGATGAACTTCCCAATCTTTCAGATACTGGATTTCATCAAAAATCACCAACCGCCGGCCATATGGATCACATCCTGTTTGCTTCTGGAATAGATCAAGCAATCGTTGAAGAGGCATGCCGCTGTAAAGGGGCGTATCAATTGACGCGAACAATATCGCGGCGGGCGCGACTCCCTCATTTATGGCATCAGAAACAAGTTGCTGAAGCATGACGGTTTTTCCAACGCGCCTCGGCCCCATTAAAATGACTGAACGTCGAATTTTCCAGTTGAAGGCAAGCTCACGAAAGCCATTAAAATATGCGCGGCGATGGGGAAAATCGCTATTTAAATGCGAATCTGAAGCGCCCCACCAGGGATTGTCGCGTTCCAAACTTTGAAGAATATCTTTTTCAGCAATTTCGAGCATGCTCAGCCACGCGTAAAGTTAAGATCAATTGACTAACATTAACACGACAAATTGCTATTTCTCAAGCAATTTTAGAAAATTAAGGCGTTATCGATTGCAGCATTTGACTGCCTCTCGACACATTTGGCCACACGCGCATATTCCATGTTCCCTGTTCGATCCGCGCCGGAGGCAGGATCGAACGCCCGAAGGGCGGAACCTGATTGTTCCCCGCCCCGATGGCTCCGGTCTATCATGCAAGCGGCGAAATTGCATAAGCGGGACGCGTTGCAATAGGCGGTTTTCCGCTTCGCGGAAAATGCCCCAACGGGGCAAGCCGGTTGCCCGTGGCATGATAGGCTAATTTAGGTGGCAGAAAGGATGTCTTACGGTCCGGCAGGTGATGCTGAAACACCGCTGTTTCGTTTCAAGTGGACGTTAAGCGGTTCGTTGCGCAGACAATTGAATTCGGCTGCAACGTAACGGCGATGGGGTCACGGGGAGAGCTGCAATCTCGCCCGTGCCGGATGCCGCAGGCGGAACGGCGGTCAGGGTTCCAAGGGGCGCAGAATGCTCTTTGGCCGATGGGTGCAGGGAGAGCGGAAATCTCCTTGCGCGTGATTCAGCGGAAAGACGCTGACGGCATCCAATCCGCGCAGGGTTGGTCATGGGGTATCGGGGCAGCAGGAACGCTCCCTGATTGGTGATGCAACGGCCAGCCGGTGCGAGGGGTCAATCGCGATACGATTGGATGGCGTGAAGAGGTTCAAGGCCGATGAACGCCACAGCCGGAAGGGATGCAACGGGAAACGCGCCAGCGGGTTTCCCTTGCCAAGCCGTTTTGCATAGCAAAACACAGCTTGCGAGTGGACCAAAGGTCCGCGACGGGGCGGTTACTGACATATTCAAGTCAAGCGCGATGGGATGCGAACCAATTAACGGTTCTTATCGCAAACGGGGACCGAGGTGTCTGGCCCCTAATAAGAGCGCTCCCCATACGCCAGCCCTTCCATCGTGATCATTGGAAGCGCCCCGGATGTAGTTGGTGCGAGGCAATCTTGGGTGCGGGTCAAAGGAACTCGCAATGTGGAGCTGGTCAAGATACTGTTGGCGAGTGGCCTCCACAATGCCGGGAATATCGGCGACCGGCCCGCCTAGTATTATGAGATCGGGCGCTATTAACTGGTTTATGCTCGCGCAGAGCTGCGCTAGATAATGAGCTTCGACCTGAATTATATCATCAGGAAGATTGGGAGGCAGTGCTTGGAATGCTGTCTCCGGCCGAGCATCTGAATATTTCCCGAGCCGCTTATTGATGGCGCGAACGGTAGCAAAGCCTGCTAGACAGGAGGTGTGCGCTTTGCAGACGGACGCGATATTTTCGAAGTCCGATTTCCGAATATGCATGTGCCCCACTTCAGGAAAGGTTCTCGGCTCCCAAGGCGAACCTTCGCAGCAATAGCCAATCCCGATGCCGTGTCCGACATTGACGTAGCAAATAAGATCCTGCGGCAGCACGCCATGCGGTTCGATCTGCTGCAATCTTCTATTGAAGAATTCATACGCTGCCAGAGCGAACGTATCTTTTGTTATCGAGTGTTTTATGCCGATTTTCTTAAGAGATGCGTGAAAATTCTCAAAAATCTTCAAGGGCGGAGCCGAGAGCGGATATTCATTTATTCGCGGCGGCAGCAACGGCGTACTTTCATAACCTCTATAGGCTGGCAAAGGACCAAACGCTGCCAAGCAAACAAAATCCGGTTTGGGACCGTCCAGTATCCAATCCCTCACATTCACGAGGGAGGATGAATATCCGTGTTCACGGTCCAGCAATTCTATTTCCTGATAGTCCTGCCGGGCACCGAAAACAGCTTTTATCCCTCCAAGCGAAAGATCAGGATGAACTATCCTGTTCACTTTATCCTTTATGACAAGCCCGGCATCTATTGAAATACGGGCAAGTTGAGCTTTGTCCCTTTCAAAATAAGCACCAATGACGGTCATGGTATCGGTTTGCGTGGTATTGTTCACCGGCCTTTCTCCTTCGTAGCGACAAACAAGGCGGGCGTGGTGATTGGCTCTCCCGACGCTATCCGGAACACGATTTCACGCGCGTCCACGACAGTTAGCACGCGATAATCGGCTAGGGTTGCGCCCGCGCCTACCTTGATGGAGATACCGCCCAGTAGGTTCACCCTCCTAAAACCATCTTCGTCGGTTACATCATCCCCTATGAATACAGGTATCCGTCCATGAAAAGGGCCTCTATCCATAAACGAAACAATGGCTCCTCCCTTATTCATACCGGCTGGACGTGCTTCAAAAACCATCTTGCCGTGCATGACTTGAAACAGAGGATTTTTGCAAACCGCGCCAAGGATTGCGTCGCGGCAGTCCTTCTCGCGGCCGGGCGCAAGCCTGTAATGAAGCGCAACGGTTCCTGGCTTTCGTTCCAGCAAAAGCCGATGATCGCCGGACGCGAAATCCTGCAAACGCATAGCAATCTGTTCGGCCATGGCTTGATGTTGCGGGGTCAGCCATTCCAGGAAGTCATCGCCGATACGCTGCTGAAGGCCGTGGCTTCCTGCCGCCGACAATTTTAGGGGAGAGAGGAGCTTATCGATGTCATCAAGCTTCCGCCCGGAAATAATCGCGACAGCCCCAGCAAGTGTATTGTGCGCTCGATACAGGCCGTCAAGAAGCGCGTGGGGAACCTCGACGTCTTCGGGCCGCTGCGCGATTTCTAGGAGCGTTCCATCAAGATCGAGGAACAAGGCAATCTTTCGGGGGTTAATATCTGCGATATTATGATATTGAGACACGTTTGCGCCGCCTTATCTTCATTCGTACTCTCAATGAGTATGACAGGCGTTGACGGAAGCGAAATTCCGAAACGGTCGAGACGCACATATGAAAACGCCCTCGGTAAATAGCCCCCGTGATACAGGCATATCGCCCGCCCGCACCAATGATACGGCTGCAACCATAGATAAATTTTCGGGACTCCTCAATCTCCCGGATCGCTTGGGCGAAAAGCATTATTCCATCGCCGTATGGCTTTTGGAAAGTGGGCTATCTGCGCTTTTGTCCCGCGCCAATATAGGCGAATCTATAGATTTCAATAAAGAAATACACCTTCTTATCGAGGAAGGTAGCGTATATTTTGGATTTTTTAGCGTAATTGGCGCATATGCCTCCACGGAAGTTTTTTCTCGTGACGGATTAAACTTATTAGATTTTAGTAAAAATTCTAAATACTCTCCTGAATATATTATAAACGTGAAAAATCACCATTTTCGTGTTAAATATAATGGTGAGGAGTATTTTGCCGAGCCTCTAACGGAGGCCGAATTCGGCAAAGATGATGGTGGAGTGCCGAAAGACAGGGAAGACGGGGACAGCCTCCCGAACAAGCGGTTGAGCGGCACGTTCATAGCGCGAGCCGCCGAGGAAATGAACGACGAGCAATGGCGACAACTGGAGGATGTGGCGCGGGCACTGTTGGGGGACACGGTTTCTCCGAAGTCGGAAGCAGAAGAGCTTAAGGCCAATATCCATGCCAAAATCGGATCGCTGCCGGGAGAAACGCTCGGCCAGATATGGGCCATTGTGACTTCGCCGAAGGCAAAGCAAATTCCGACCACCGCCCCCGACGGCAGGCTTTATGAGAACCGCCCGGACAGGTCACAATCCGCCCCGGATTTTATCCGGGAAGTTTACGCGGAATATCTCGACGGAAATTTTACCCGCGCCGACCTGCGCCGTATCGACCCAAAAGCCGAAATGGCCCTGCGAAACTGGGAGAGTCACCACCGCCAGCGAGCAGATATTAACCTTCCCACGAAGAAGGAACTGAATGACAGGCTTTTGGAAAAGCCGTTAACAGTTTTGACACCCCATGAGCGCCTAGCCAAAGGTAGGATTCAATCGTCACGATTAAATAACAAAAAATAGATCAATCAATTCGCATCATTTTTGATTGACTATAATAAAATCCGTCGTACTCTCAAAAACACATCAAGTGGCTCTCTCACCTGATGTGTTTTTGAGGAGAAAGTGCATGAAATACGACTGCATTTTCTGGGATCGCTGCATGAAGGTGCACGATGCCGTCGGGACCACCCGGCTTCCGGGTCGGATCAGGAACCCCCGCTTCGCACCTTGCGCGGAATGTTTGAAGCGGACGCCGCCGAAAACCACCCCCTAACACTTGTTTTCGGAAATCTGCACACTGCCACGGGCGGCGGTTCTGCCGCCGCCCGCCGGTCCCTTTCATGCTTTCATCGGCAAAATCCGCAATATCCAACAGGCTGGATTTCCGCCCGACCTCCCTTTCAGCCTACGAATAGAAGGAGAATGACATGAAGCTCGTTTCCATTCTCTGCAACGAATGCAAGGCAAGCCAGTCGGGCCGTCCAACCGATTCGACCAGCCGCGCAAAGTGCGGATCGTCCTCCCTACGCCGACGGCGGAAGCGCTTAGGAATCCTGCGCGGCGAATAGCAGCCCGTCACCCTTCTTGAAAGTTTGACCCAGCCACGGGCGGCGGAAACCCCGCCGCCCGATGGATTCCCCCTTGTCTTTTTCCAACATGACTGGAGAATTCCATGCTCAAACTACTCTCCGATATCGCCCCGAAAGCCGCCGTCGCGGCTGCCGTTTTGTGGGCTGGTGCCAACTACCTCGTCATCGGCCCCGAAGTCGCGACCCGCGTCGTTCGCGCCGACCATCTTCCGATGTGCCAGCGCAATTTCAGCGAGTTGACGCTGAATGCTGCCAAACGAAAGGCGGAAGAACTTCCGCCGCCCGCCGTCGATGCCTCGAAAGAAATGGCTGCCTCCCAGCTTCGCCAGTTTCAAAACAATCCCATGATGCAGGAACTGAACCGGATGGGGCTGGGTCAGGCGTTCGGGATCGACCAAACGCTCAATATGTCCCTGCGCCAGTACGAAGAACAAAAACGCGCCGCCGTTGACGCCTATAATCGCTCGGTAGAGCGTATCAAGACCGAGACCGCCACCACGCTCGGCAAGGCGGGCGATGTTTGCGGCTGTGTAGCGGATACCGCCATTGCGGACACGCGCACCGAGTGGGCGATTTTCTCCGGCACGCTCGGTTTGATCCGTCCCGCGCCCATCAAGGCGTTCGATGAACGCATGGTGCAAACCTTCAGCGCGGGTGCCTGCACCGCGAAGGCGGGTGCGTGATGGAACGGCCTGTCTTCTATCAAGGCGGCGGGTTTCATGTCTCCGAAACCCTCCTGCGCACGCCGCGCAAAACCTATGCCCTCGGCCAGATCGAATATGTCTCGGTGCAACGGCCGCTGGTGCTATTCGTCGGCCTGCCCGCCGCTGGCCTTATCGGATTTTCGATTGGCTTCTGGCGGTATCTGCTGGCGGTGGAAGCCGTGACGCTCACGGCTCTGTCCGTCGCCGCCATCATCGTCTCCTTGCGCTTCGGCGTGTTGCGGGTCCATTCGATGGCCCTTCGGGATGACGACGTGGCCATGAACTTCGGCCCTATCGGGCGGCTTCGCGCCGTGCGGGCCGCTGTCGAACAGGCCATGGCGTTTCGCGATCATCGGGAGGATGCGCGATGAGCATTCCCGTTCGCCCCAAAAGCGGCCCTGTCAACGGCAACACGCTGCTGGCTGCACTTTGCGCCAGTGCCGCATGGCAATTCTGGCCGTCCGAGTCCGGCGGCTCCATGGCTATGGCGGGGCTTTGCTCCGCCATGGCAATCCCCACCGCGTTTAAAGGCCTCCGTCTCGGCTGGAAAGACTACAGGCTGCGCCGCGATCTGGTGAAGACGGCGCAAGCCTCGACGGATCACGGTACGGGCCGCGAGGCGGAATGGGCCGAACTCGTCGCCCGCCATATGCACGATCCCGCCAGCGGCAATTTCCTGGGCATGTATGCCGGAAAATATCCCGTCTTCTCCCCGCCCAAAACCCCGTTTTCCCTCATCGAAATGCCGCCAGGTGTCGGCAAAACGATCTTCCTCGTCATGCAAAGCGTTCTGCATCAGGCGCGGCTGGGAAAATCCCTGTTCATTCCCGATGTCAAAACCGAACTCGCCCCGATGATGGTTCCGGCGCTGCGGGCGATGGGGCTTGATGTGTGGTGCATCAATCCTGCCAAAGCGCATCTGGATATCTGCGGCGCGGTCGAGCTGAACCTGTATCAGCCTGTCATCGACGCCTGCCATGACAAGGGCGAGTTTCGGAAAGACACGATCAAGCTCGGCCTTGATCTGGCGGATTTGCACCTGCCCGAACCCAAGGACGGGGACACGAAGAACCTGTTCTTCCGCAACGGTCAGCGCCGCTGCATCTCCATCGCGATCTTGAGCAATGCCTTGATGTCGCCCGCGCTCTGCACGCCCGCCGATGTGTTTGCGCTGCTGAATGATCCCAAGAAGTTTCGCGAACGGCTGATAAAACTCCGCCATGAAGCGGTGCGGATGTTCCCGAACGATCCGATTGCCGAATTCCTGCAAACGGAAGCCGCGAACCTTCTCGATAAGTTCGAGAACAACGCCGAACACGCGGCCTCGTTCATGGAAGGCGCGACGCAGCCGCTCATCTCGTTCAATCAGGGTGGACGCATGGCGGGCTATGGCCGCACCGCCACCGCCAACATTGCCGAAATCCGCAAGCGGCAAATCATCGTCTTCGTGATGTCGCCACTCTCCCATGCGCGTGATTTCGCGCCCGTTGTCTCGCTTCTCAATCATACGCTTCTGGAAGTGGCGAAGCGCGACCCCGCCGGACATCCCATTCATATCGTCGGTGAGGAAGCCTTGAACTACCGCTTCGCGGATATCGTCTCCGATATGGAGACGATGCGCGGCCTCAAAATCTCCGCCGATTTTTATATCCAGTCCTTCAACGGCCTTATCAAGAAATACGGGCGTGAAGCCGCCGCCGCGATTGAGGCCTATTCCGATGTGAAAGTCTATGCGGGCATCAACTCGTTCGACCGTGCGCGGCATATCTCCGACATGCTGGCGGAAGCCACGATCAAACGGCAGGATTATTCCTATCAGGCGGATGTGAAGGATATCGGCGTCTCCAGCCGCGAACAGGGCCGCCGCCTCATGACGCCCGATGAAATCCTCGCCATGCCGCGCAATCGAGCATGGGTGTTCACGCGCGGCCTTCGGCCCCTGCGGCTGACCATGATCGACTATGGACGGATTGCGCCGTTCCGTGACGAAGTGGCGGACAATCCGCTGGAAGGCTCGAAGCTCTATGGCGATGCGGTCTTCACGATCCGCTATCCCGACAAAGGCACAGACGGCAAGCCCGTCATCGAGGGCGTTCGCTATCGGGTAAGACGGGCGCGGAAGGCACGCCGTTTCGTGGCCCCCGTGCGCCTGCGTCATCTGCTGTGGGTGCCGCCCGTGCTGGCCTTGTGGACCATCGGGCCGCTCGATGTGCCGCTGCCCCATCTTCGCTATGCGTATGAATATACAGGCCCTTACAGCCATCCGTATTACCGCCGCTGCACCTATGTCGGCCCGCACTCTCGCACCATCATTCCCGAACGGGGCGAATGCCCCGTGGTCTTACTGTTCTCCAAGCCATGAAGGGATTCATGCCATGGTTCGTGCTCCCCATGCCTCGCTCACCCGTGTGTTCGGCGCATCCGCCGATACATCCAAACTTTTGCAAAGCCCGTCCAACGACACTGGCGCGAGCATCCGACGCCCGCCGGTGCCCGAACGGGCAAACGGCGATCTCTCCGGCGAAGCTCTGGCCCGCTATATCAACGATCTGGAACGCCGCATGATCGACCATATGCGCAAACACGCGCCGCGCTGGCACAACAATGAAACCAAGGCCATTCTCAAACGCTGGAACGTGCCGCAGGCCAGCCATCCTGCCCCAAACTGGGCCGCGCCCCGCGACACGGTCAGGGATGCCCGCGATTATGCCGCGACCCTGCTGAAAGAGCGGCTGACCTCAAAAATGAAGACGCTGGGCGACATTCGCATTGCCCGTTATCTCGGCGGTCACAAACAGGTCGATCCGCTGCACCTGATCTTTCACGACAAGTCTACTGTCCTCGACAAGAAGTTCAGACAGAAAATGTAGGAATTAATTCTCTTGCAATCTAGGATAATGTTCCTGTATTGTTCTTTTAATGCCTGACCGATGGGGTTGGCAGATGACGGCAAAGAAGAAGAGGAGACGGCAGAACAGCAAGACTATGGAAAGCGGCGTTGGAGACATCTTTGCTCACTCTTCCGCCGCCCTGTCCGCCGCCAAAAACGTGCGGCCCCTCGCTGTCCCGCTATCCGTCGATCTGGAAAAATACCGCCGTCATGTCGATCATCTCGATATGCCGGAAGATCGCAAGACGGAACTGCTGCTGTCGCTCTACACCATCATGCGCAGTTTTGTGGACCGTGCCTTTGGGGACGATCCCGTCCAGCAAGCCCGCAGCCATGTGGATGAAACGCGGGCAAAAGATGAAACGGGGATTCTTCCCGTGGTACAGTTTGCCGAAGACCCTACAACACCAGACAAAGAAGACCTGTCCGATACGTTCCATGATGCCGGAACGCGCGGGCGGAGAAAGCGATAGACCATGAAACCATCCCCGACACAAAAAGCCGTCCTGTATTGCAGGGTCAGTTCGGTCAAGCAGCGGATCGAAGGCGATGGCCTTGCAAGCCAAGAGCGCCGCTGCCGCGACTATGCGGCCATGAAAGGCTATGAGGTCGTGGATGTGTTCCGCGACGATGTGAGCGGCGGCCATGCCAGCCGCCCCGCCATGATGGCGATGATCAAGTTTTTGAAAGCCCACCGCAAGGAAGGCTATGTCTGCATTATCGACGATATCTCGCGTTTTAGCCGTGACATTCGCGGCCATTGGGATTTGCGCGACCTGCTGCGCGAAGCGGGCGGCAAGCTGGAAAGCCCCACCATCGAGTTCGGGGACGATTCCGACTCCATCCTCGTGGAAAACCTGCTGGCGTCCGTATCGCAGCACCAGAGGCAAAAGAATGCGGAGCAGACACGCAACCGCATGAAGGCGCGTTTGCAGAATGGGTACTGGCCGTTCAAGAGTCCAATAGGATTTAAGACCGTCCGTAAATCGGGCCACGGCAAGGTGCTTGAGCGTGACGAGCCTTACGCCACCATCATCGCCGATGTGCTGGAAGGATTTGCATCCGGTCGTTTCGAAGGAGTTGCCGAAGTCGCTCGCTATCTCGCCGCGCAGCCTGCGTGGCCGAAGGATCGCAAAGGCGAGGTTCATTCCGAGCGCGTCTTCGAATTGTTTTCGCGTCCGGTCTATGCGGGATATGTATCCTGTGACGATTGGGGGGTGGAGCCGCTCAAGGGCAAGCATGAAGGGCTGGTGAGTTTCGAGACTTGGCTTGCCGTGCAGGAACGCCGTGACGGCAAGGCGAAAGCACCCGCCCGCAAAGACCTCAATGAGGCTTTCCCGCTCCGTGGTTTTGTTTGCTGTGCATCGTGCGGGGAGCCGCTGACGGCGTGCTGGTCGAAAGGACGCAGCGCTCATTATCCTTACTATCTCTGCGACACGCCCAAATGTGCGCTCAGCCGAAAGTCGATCCGCAAGGAAAAGCTGGAAGGCGATTTTGAAGCGCTGCTGCAAACGCTGAAACCGTCCGAGGGACTGTTTCATTTAGCGTTCGCGATGTTCCGCGACCTGTGGGATGCAAAGCTTGCCAACGCTGGAATGCAAGGCAAAACACTCGAAACCGAAATCCGCGCGATGGATAAGAAAATCGACGCTCTGCTTGAACGCATTGTCGATGCGTCCAGCGATTCCGTGGTCAAAGCCTATGAGCGCAAGATCAAGGAACTGGAGTCGCAGAAGATGGTGATGCGCGAAAAGATCGCCAATTGCGGCAAGCCGCTCAAAAGTTTTGGCGAAACTTATCGAACCGCTTTTTCCTTCCTCGAAAACCCTTGCAAACTATGGCTTTCGCCTCGTCTTGAGGACCGCCGCGCGGTGCTCAAGCTGGTGTTCGCCGAACGCCTGACCTATGCGCGAAATGAGGGCTATCGAACCGCGCAAATATCAACACCATTCAAGATGTTAGGAGACTTAAACATGTCGAAAAAGTCGATGGTGCCCCTTGCCGGAATCGAACCAGCACTCCTCTCGGAACCTGATTTTGAGTCAGGCGCGTCTACCAATTCCGCCAAAGGGGCATGCGCTTCGCATGGTGCGAAGTGTGGCGGAATATACGAAGCAAAATTGCGGGGTCAACAGGATTCTTTCGCGGATTTACCATCACGACAAAGTTTCACGCCGCGCGCTGCACCGCAGTATCAGGCCATTTACACGCCAGAGCCGCTTCAATAAAAGCGTCGCAGCTTGAAACCCTGGGGATCATTGGCATGCTGCGCAGACTTTACGACTGGACGATGTCGCTTGCCGCTCGCAAGTCTGCGGAAACCTGGCTTGCCGTCATCGCCTTTGTCGAAAGCTCGATCTTCCTGGTTCCCGCCGACGTGCTCTATCTTCCGATGGCCTTGGCCCGGCCCGCACGGGCATGGCGTTATGCCATGATCGCCAGCGTCGCATCCGTTCTTGGCGGCATCGCAGGCTGGTTTCTTGGCTACTACGCGTTCGAAACGGTAGCCCGCCCGATCCTGGAATTCTACGGGAAGTACGAGGCCTTCGACGAGTTGCGCAAGTCGGTCGATTACCAGACCATCATCCTGCTGCTGATAACATCGGGTTTCGCCCATCTGCCACCGATCAAGATCGTGACGATCCTGTCGGGCGTGGCGCATGTGAACATCTGGCTATTCATCGTCTCCGCGATCATCACCCGCGGCGGACGCTTCCTGTTGCTCGCCTGGCTGCTGCGGCGCTACGGCGAGCCGATCCGAGATTTCATCGAGAAGCGGCTTGGACAGATTGCGCTTGCCGGCGCAGCCTTGCTGATTGTCCTTTATGTGGCCTATCGTTTCCTCCTTCATTAGAACATGTCCGCCGAAAGGGATCGTCGGTTTCGGAATAAGGACATGCACGAAAACAAGAACCTGAAGCACCGAGCGCGAATCCGGAAGATCACGACGGGCTTTCAAGACGCGACGGAGTTCGCACATGCAGACGCAGACAGTCTTTAATCGCCTCAACATGTCTCTTTTGACGACCCTCGGCATGGCCGTGACGGTCGGCTCGGCGCTCGGCTTTGAGCATATCGGCGGCTACATCCCTTGCGCCCTGTGCCTCATGCAGCGCACGCCCTACTACATCGGCATCCCCGTCGGCATCCTGGCCATCTTGGCCGCCGCCCTGAAGCTGCCCGCCTGGGTCAGCCGGCTGCTGTTGCTGGCGATCGCCCTGCTGATGATCTGGAGTGGTGGCCTTGGCGTCTACCACTCTGGCGTTGAATGGCAGTTCTGGGAAGGTCCGGCGAGCTGCAGCATCAGCGCATCAGGGGTCAGCGCCGGCGGCGGCGATATCCTGGCGCAGCTGAACAGCGTCAAGGGCCCCTCCTGCACCGAGGCCACGCTGCGTGTGCTTGGGCTTTCCTTCGCCGGCTGGAATGTGCTGGCCAGTGCCGTACTGGCGACGCTCGCCATCATCGGCGTGCGCGCCAAGGCCTGACCGCGATCGGCGCGCCTGCTTACGGCTGAAGCTCGGAATCCCAGTAGAGATAGTCGACCCAGCTTTCATGCAGGTAGTTCGGCGGGAACAGTCGGCCGTTGTTATGCAGGTCCTGCACCGTCGGCCGATACGGCTTTTGCGCCGGGAACATGTTTGCCTGGCGCGGCAGCTTGCTTCCCTTGCGCAGATTGCAGGGCGAGCAGGCCGCAACGACATTTTCCCAAGTCGTTTCGCCGCCATGAGCGCGCGGAATGACGTGGTCGAAGGTCAGGTCGTCCTCGGACCCGCAATACTGGCACTCGAACTTGTCCCGCAGGAACACGTTGAACCGCGTGAAGGCGGGGTTGCGTGTCGGCTGGACATAGGTCTTGAGGCTCACCACGCTCGGCAGGCGCATGGAAAAGCTCGGCGAGCAGACCGAATGGTCATATTCCGCGATGATATTCACGCGGTCAAGGAAGACGGCCTTGATCGCGTCCTGCCAGGACCATAGCGACAAGGGATAATAACTCAGCGGCCTGTAGTCGGCATTCAGGACGAGCGCCGGCAAGGACTGGGGAGAGACTGCAATCGTCAAGGGCGTCTCCTGATCGATTCGGCATCTGCCCTTCTATATTAGGTCTGATGTTACAGGATTGTGAAGCCCATTAAATTGTCGCATGCACAAACGCATGCCTATTGCGCTGCCGGCAGCGCATTTCGCCCGCTTTTGGCAGCATAATAGGCCCAGAACAGGCGGGCGGCGACGGAGCGCCAAGGCCGCCAGGCAAGCGCGATTTCAGCGACAGTGGCGATATCGGGCCGTGTGGTCAGCGAAAAGGCATCTCCCACGGCAGCCCGCAGCGCCACGTCACCGGCCGGGAAAATATCCGCGTGACCACCCGAGAACATCAGATAGACCTCGGCCGTCCAGGGGCCGATGCCAGGCAGGGCAGTCAGCAAAGCCATGGCCTCTTCAGCCGGAAGGTTTGCCGCGGCAACGAGATCCAGCTTCCCGGACATCACGGTCTCGGCCAAAGTCCGCAGGCAAGCGGCCTTCGCTCGGGACAGGCCAAGCTGGCTTACGGCGGCCACGTCCAGGGCGAGGAAACGGTCGGAATCGACGGTTTCCATCGCGGAAAGCATGCGAGACCAGATCGCCTGTGCACTTTGCCGCGAGATCATCTGCGATACGATGATATGGGCAAGGCCTGCAAATCCCGGAGAACCCAGCCGCAGCGGCAAGGGGCCGGCAATCGCGGCGATCGGCTCCAGTCTTGGATCAAGCGCAAGAAGCACCTGGAGCCCCTCGTCCACATCCCCCTGTCCGCGTATCAGCACTGCCGTGAGCCCTCTGTGCAGGCGCCTTGGCTCTGCCGCATCTTTTGTGGCAGAAGAAAGCATGATCCCGACAGGCCGTCAAAACCCCACCTTTCGCTTTGCACCAAGCCCCAACGGGTCGCTGCATCTGGGCCATGCCCTGTCTGCCCTGCTAAACGCCGACATGGCCGAGGCCTTGGGTGGGCACCTCCTGCTGCGGATGGAAGATATCGACATAGCCCGCTGCAAGCCGGAATTCGAAACCGCCATTGTGGAGGATCTTCTATGGCTGGGTCTCACCTGGCAGCAGCCGGTGCGCCGTCAGTCGGAGCATTTAAGCGCCTATCGCCAAGCGCTTGATGGCTTGATTGCAAGAGGTCTCGCCTATCCAGCCTTCATGAGTCGCGGCGAGGTAAAGGCGCGGGTCTCAGCCAGTGAAAAAGCCGGCCGATCTTGGCCACGCGACCCTGATGGCGCACCCCACTACCCGCCTGATGACCGGCATCTAGCATCCGACGAGCGGGAGACACGCATAGCGAGGGGAGACAAGCATGCATGGCGGCTGGATGTGGAGGCGGCGGTTGCGGCCATCGGCGCGGACCTGGATTTTCAGGAAACCGGCGATGGGCCCACCGGAGTGATCAAGGCGGATCCGCTTGCCTGGGGCGATGTCGTGCTATGGCGGTCGGACGCCCCATCAAGCTATCATCTCTCGGTCACGGTCGACGATGCCCTTCAAGGCGTCACGCATGTGGTGCGCGGTCTCGATCTATTCGCCGCCACCGGCATTCACCGGCTGCTGCAGGAACTGCTCGGGCTTCCGGCGCCGGTCTATCACCACCACAGGCTGATCACCGGTGCAGACGGTCACAAGCTTTCGAAAAGCAACGGCGATACCGGTCTCGCCGAACTGCGCGCACAGGGGTTTTCCTCAGCGGATATTCGCCGACTCGTTGGCCTCTGACGGCGTCGCTTCGGATATTGAAACCGGCATCACGTTGAACTTTGCCAGGGCTGCATTGAACTCGCCGCCGATAATGAAAATCACGGCAACCATGTAGAGAAACACCAGCACTACCATGACGGAGGCGAGACCGGCATAGGTCGCGGCGTAATTTGCGAATGTCGCGAGATAGGATGTGAAGACAAGCGCCCCGATTGCCCAGAGCACCAGTGTCAGAAGCACGCCCGGCAAGATATCGAGCATTCGCCGCCGGCCGGCCGGCAGCCCGAGATGCGAGACGATCAGCGCGACTGCAAGAACCACGAGCGTGCCGATGACGCGCCAATTGGCAACGGTGGAGAGCAGGTTCTTCATCCATGGGAACCAGGTCTCGGCATAGGCCAGCGCCACGGGCACCGCCACGAGCAGCACGCTGAGCGCCGCAAAGATGACGACGGCGGCAAGGACAAAGCCGAGGCTGATCAGGCGCGTGATGTACCATGGACGCGTCTCGGTGACCCGGTAGGCACGGTTGAGCGAGACGCGCAGAGCCTCGACACCATTCGAAGCGAAATAGGCGGCGGCAAGCACCGAGATCGTCAGCAGGCCGCCGCGCTGGATGGTGAGCACCTGAACGACCTGTTCGGCCAGCGGCTTTGCAATGGCCTCCGGCCAGGTATCGAAGATGATGTGAATTGCCGTTTCGGAAAACTGATCCGCCCCCAGGAAACTCGCCAGGGCCGTGCCGAAAATCAGAAACGGAAACACCGCCAGCAAGGCCGACAACGCCACATGACTGGCCATCGCCCAGCCGTCGTCATCAGTAAAATGCATCACGGCGTCGTAGCAAGCCTTGTAGATCATACGCACAATGGCGGGCATTCCATCTCCTGGTCATCGGCGTGCCGATTGTTTCCGAGCGCCGAATATGGGAAACCGGGGCCGCTTTGTACAGGAAACATTCGATGGACAACCGCCGAAGCATCATCATGACTGGCTGCTCCTCCGGCATTGGCGCCTATTCGGCACGCGCGCTTCACGCCGATGGCTGGCGTGTCTTCGCGACCGTCAGGACGGAGGAAGACCGCGCCCCGCTCCAGGAGAGCGGAATAGAAACCTTCCTGATGGACTATACCGATGCGTTGACGATCGAGGCGCTTGTCAAAGACGTTCTGGAGCGCACGGGCGGCCAGTTGGACGCCCTGTTCAACAACGGCGCCTATGGCCAGCCGGGCGCGGTCGAGGACCTCTCAACCGACGTCCTGCGTCAGCAATTCGAAACCAATTTCTTCGGCTGGCACGACCTGACACGTCGCGTCATTCCCACCATGCGTCGGCAGGGGCATGGGCGCATCGTGCAATGCTCGTCCATTCTGGGCCTCTTGCCCTATCGCTGGCGCGGCGCATACACCGCATCAAAATACGCGCTGGAGGGCCTGAGCGTCACCCTGCGGATGGAGCTTGAGGGAAGCGGCGTCCATGTGAGCCTCATCGAACCCGGCCCGATCGAATCCCGCTTTACCGCAAATGCCCTTGCTCATATCCAGCGCAACATCGACCTGGAAAACTCTGTGCATGCCGAGGACTACCGTCGCCAGTTGGCGCGACTGAATGGCACAGGTCCGATCAATCGCCACAAACTTGGGCCCGAGGCAGTCTACAAAGTGTTGTGCCACGCCTTGACCGCCAAGCGACCGCGCCCACATTATCTCGTCACGAGACCCGCCAAGCAGGGAGCGCTTCTGAAGCGGCTACTGCCGGCTGATCTCTTCTACCGGTTCATGCGTGCGCTGGACTGAATAATCAAGACAAAGGCAATACAAGGCATGTCCAGCTTTACCACCGTTGCGACGCTCCTGGTCATGGGACTGGTCGTGCTCGTGCTCGTGCGCGGCCTGTTCAACATGATGAAGGGCGGCGACGGCAATCTCTCCAACAAGCTGATGCGCATGCGCATCGTCCTGCAGGCGGTGGCGGTCGGCCTGATGATGCTGACGCTCTGGCTGACCGGCGGCGGACGATAGGATTCCCTTCCATGGTGAAACTCAACAAGATCTATACCCGCACCGGAGACGACGGAACCACCGCGCTGGTGACCGGACCGCGGCGGTTGAAACACGACCTGCGGGTCGATGCCTATGGCACGATCGACGAGACGAATTCCGTGATCGGTGTCGCGCGGCTGCATACGGCTGACATGGCGGAGCTCGATGCGATGCTCATGCGCATCCAGAACGATCTCTTCGACCTTGGCGCGGATCTGGCAGCACCGGAAACAGGAGAGGTTCTGTCCTATGAGCCGCTGCGGATCATTGAGGCCCAGGTGGTCCGGCTGGAAGGCGAGATCGACCAGTTGAATGCCGATCTCGATCCGCTGCGCTCCTTCATTCTGCCGGGCGGATCGGCCGCAGCCGCCCATCTTCACCTCGCGCGCACCATCGCGCGCCGCGCCGAGCGAATCATGGTCGAGTTGTCGCGCTATGACGGAGAAACGGTTGCCGAACCGGCCCTCAAATATGTAAATCGGCTGTCGGACTTCCTCTTTGTCGCCGCCCGCCATGCCAATGACGGTGGGAAGGCTGATATTCTCTGGATTCCGGGAAAGAATCGATAGACAGCACACCACAGCAAGGGCAAGCGCCGTGTTCATTCCGCTTCATGATCGCAATGCCCTCAAGCACATCAGGCTTCAATACGTCACGATAACGCTGATTGCGTTGAACACGCTGGTCTGGCTATTCACCGGCCTCCTGCTTCCTGCCGCATTTGCCGATTCCGGGGTCTTGAGCCTTGGCTTCATTCCTGCGGTCATGTTCGGCAGCGCCACGCTTGATCCGGCCCTCGTGCTCGTTCCCGAAAACGCCACGCTGCTGACCTACTCTTTCCTGCATGGCGACGTCTGGCACCTTGCCTCGAACATGCTTTTCCTCTGGGTGTTCGGCGATAATGTCGAAGACGCGCTGGGCCATGTGAAGTTTCTGATCTTCTATATGGCATGCGCGGCGGCCGGTGCGCTGTTTCATGGCATGATCGCGCCGCTGTCACAGAATCCGCTGATCGGCGCGTCAGGCGCGGTTGCCGGCGTGGTGGCCGCCTATATCATGCTGCACCCCAAGGTCCGGGTCTGGGTGCTGGTGCTCTTCCGCTTCCCCCTGCCCCTGCCCGCCTTCCTGCCGTTGATCCTATGGATCGGCCAGCAGTTCTTCATGCTGGCCACCGATCATGAAAGCAACGTGTCGTGGGGCGCTCATGTGGGCGGCATCCTCGCAGGCGCGGTTCTGGTGGTCATTCTGCGACGTCGTGGCGTCCCACTCTTCGACCGGACGATCGTCACGCCGAAGGCTGTCGAGCACGAAGCTCCCGTTGTAACCGCACCGCCGGCACCTCCGCCACAAAACCGCAAGCCCATCCATTGGGGCAGATGACTGCAGCAGTCGGCATTTTTATTGACGTGAACGTAAACGGCAGATATTGCTGAGACAAATTGGTACGCGGCATCGGCTTGACGTTGTGTTTGGACGAAAAATGCGTATCGATGTCGCCAATCGACCATCGGCGGCGGCACTGAGGGCGCATTTTCGGGGTCGAACAGCAAATAAGGAAGGAAGCGATGAAGGTCCTAGTCACGGTAAAGCGGGTTGTTGATTACAACGTCAAGATCCGTGTGAAGTCGGATGGTTCAGGTGTCGAACTTGCCAATGTGAAGATGTCGATGAACCCCTTCGACGAGATCTCGGTTGAGGAAGCGCTGCGGCTGAAGGAAGCCGGCAAGGCGTCCGAAGTGGTGGTCGTTTCCATCGGTCCGGCCAAGGCCGAGGAAACCCTGCGCACCGGTCTTGCCATGGGTGCCGACCGTGCGATCCTCGTCGAGACCGAGGACGCGGTTGAGCCGCTCGCCGTCGCCAAGATCCTCAAGGGCGTCATCGAAGCCGAACAGCCGGGCCTTGTGATCACCGGCAAGCAGGCGATCGATGACGACAGCAACCAGACAGGCCAGATGCTGTCTGCACTGCTCGGCTGGCCGCAGGCGACCTTCGCCTCCAAGCTGGAGATCAAGGATGGCTCCGCCGATGTCACACGCGAAGTCGATGGCGGCCTGCAGACCATCAATGTCAAGCTGCCGGCCGTGGTGACCACGGACCTGCGCCTGAACGAACCGCGCTATGCCTCGCTGCCGAACATCATGAAGGCCAAGAAGAAGCCGCTCGACAAGAAGAACCCGGCGGATTTCGGCGTGGATACCGCAGCACGCCTCAAGGTGCTGAAGACCGAGGAACCGGGTGGCCGTCAGGCCGGCGTCAAGGTCAAGAACGTCGCCGAGCTGGTGTCCAGCCTGAAGACCGCTGGTGTGCTTTGATCGGATAGAAAGGATTTTACCATGGCTATTCTTCTCCTGGCAGAACACGACAACGCAACCCTGTCCGACCAGACCGCCAAGGCCTTGACTGCCGCCTCCAAGATCGGCGGCGACGTGCATGTGCTTGTCGCCGGCATCAATGCCAAGGCGGCGGCCGATGCGGCTGCCAAGCTCACCGGCGTCTCCAAGGTCCTTCTCGCCGACAGCGCCGACTATGCCAACAACCTGGCAGAACCGCTCGCGGCACTCGTGGTTTCGCTCGCCGGCAGCTATGACACGATCATCGCGGCCGCAACGGCAACTGGCAAGAATGTCATGCCGCGCGTCGCCGCTTTGCTTGACGTGATGCAGGTTTCCGAAATCATCGAGGTGGTTTCGGCCGATACCTTCAAGCGCCCGATCTATGCCGGCAACGCCATCCAGACCGTACAGTCGACCGATGCCAAGAAGGTGATCACCGTTCGCACGGCCTCCTTCTCGGCAGCCGCCGAAGGCGGATCTGCAGCGGTGGAGACGGTTGCAGCAGCGGCGAACCCCGGCCTGTCCAGCCATGTCTCCGACGCGCTGTCGTCGTCGGACCGTCCGGAGCTGACCTCGGCGAAGATCATCGTCTCGGGCGGCCGTGCGCTTGGCTCTTCCGAGAAGTTCCAGGAGGTCATCCTGCCGCTCGCTGACAAGCTCGGTGCCGCCGTCGGCGCATCGCGCGCTGCCGTCGATGCGGGCTACGCTCCGAACGACTGGCAGGTCGGCCAGACCGGCAAGGTGGTCGCTCCTGACCTCTACATCGCCTGCGGCATCTCGGGCGCCATCCAGCATCTCGCCGGCATGAAGGATTCGAAGGTTATCGTCGCCATAAACAAGGACGAGGAAGCACCGATCTTCCAGGTCGCGGACTACGGACTGGTGGCCGATCTCTTCGAAGCCCTGCCGGAACTCGAAAAGTCGCTCTAACGCCAGCCCCTTCGCACTTGCGAAAAAGCTGGAAAAACATCGCGTACGGGGCTATCAATTCGCCGGGCTGCTTCAGCAGTCCGGCGAATTTCGTGAGCGGGCAGAAGTACCCGACCGATCAAGGGAGAGAACCAGGCGATGGACACGGCATTGAAGAACATCGGGATCGTCGGAGCCGGACAGATGGGCTGCGGCATCGCCCATGTCTCGGCCCAGGCAGGCTATAAAGTCACCATCTACGATCTCTCCAAGGACCGCATCGAAGCCGGCCTTGCCACCATCAACGGCAATCTCGCACGGCAGGTTTCCAACGGAAAGCTTGCCGAGGATGATCGCAAGGCGACGCTCGCCCGTATTTCCGGCACCGCCGACATCAATGATATGGCCGGCATGGACCTCGTCATCGAGGCTGCGACGGAAGACGAATCCGTCAAGCGCAAGATCTTCGCCCAGTTGTGCCCGGTGCTGAAGCCCGAGGCGCTGCTCGCCACCAACACGTCGTCGCTCTCGATAACCCGGCTCGCTGCATCGACGGATCGCCCGGAGCGGTTCATGGGCATCCACTTCATGAACCCTGTGCCGGTGATGAAGCTCGTCGAGCTTGTCAGGGGCATAGCAACGGACGAAGTGACCTTCTCGACGGCGCGTGACTTCGTAAAATCGCTCGACAAGACGATCACCGTCGCTGAGGATTTTCCGGCCTTCATCGTCAACCGCATTCTGCTGCCGATGATCAACGAGGCGATCTACACGCTTTATGAAGGCGTCGGCTCAGTTGAAGCCATCGATACGGCCATGCGTCTCGGCGCCAACCACCCGATGGGCCCGCTGCAGCTCGCCGACTTCATCGGCCTCGACACCTGCCTGTCTATCATGCAGGTGCTGCATGACGGCCTGGCTGACAGCAAGTATCGCCCGTGCCCGCTGCTGGTCAAATATGTCGAGGCTGGCTGGCTCGGCCGAAAATCCGGCCGCGGCTTCTACGACTATCGCGGCGAGCACCCGGTGCCGACCCGCTGAGGCGGATCGGCAAGAGCCCTTAAGCCGTCGTCAGTGGGCGGCGGCCGGCAATTCAAGGGCGCCCGGCTTGTCGTGGATGGCAAGTCTGTCAACGATCGTCTCGCTGGCAGCGTTCAGTCCAATGACCTCGACGTCCGCACCCTGGCGCCGGAACTTCAGAACAACGAGATCCAGGGCCGCGACGCTGGAAATGTCCCAGATGTGAGCACCGCTGACATCAATCACGACCTTTTCAGGCCGTTCCTTGAAGTCAAATGACCGGTTGAAGTGCTCCACGGAAGCGAAGAACAACTGGCCGACGATCGTATAGACGCGCGTGCGGCCGTCATCCGACAATTGAGACGATAGGCCGAAGATCTGCGCGATCTTCCACGCAAAGAAGATCCCGGACAACAGCACGCCGACCAGAACACCGATCGCCAGATTATGCGTGCCGACAACCGCGACGACTGTGGCGAGCATCACGATCGATGACGAGCGCGGATGATGCCGGAGATTTCGGATCGAGGCCCAGGAGAAGGTACCGACCGACACCATGATCATGATGGCCACCAGCGCGGGCATGGGGATCAGGCTGACCCAGTCTCCCAACGCAACGCAGAGGATCAGCAGCAGGATCCCGGCAGCGAAGGTGGACAAGCGTCCCCGTCCGCCCGCTTTAACATTGATCATGGACTGACCGATCATGGCGCATCCCGCCATGCCACCGATGAAGCCGGTAATCGAATTGGCAATGCCCTGACCGATACATTCCTGATGCCGGTCGCTCGGCGTATCCGTCACTTCATCAATCAACTGGGCGGTCATCAGCGATTCCAGCAGGCCGACCACGGCAACCGCCGTTGAATAGGGGAGAATGATCCAAAACGTCTCGAGCGTCAGCGGCACCACTGGCAGATGGAAGCTTGGCAGTGCCGACGGCAGCTCTCCCATGTCTCCTACAGTGCGCACATCGAATCCGAAATAGAGACTGAGCGCGGTCAGCACCACGATGCCGACCAGCGGCGATGGAACTGCGCGCGTGACAAGCGGAAACAGGTAGATGATCGCCAACGCCGCTGCCACAAGGACATAGGTCATCGGCGTCACCCCAATGAGCTCCGGCAACTGCGCCATGAAGATCAAAATAGCTAGTGCGTTGACGAAGCCTGTCATGACAGACTTCGACACGAAGCGCATGACCGTTCCGAGCCTCAGGAAACCTGCGAGGATCTGCAACAGCCCCGCCAGAACGCTGGCAGCCAGCAGGTATTCAAGCCCGTGATCCTTGACCAACGGTGTCATCAGGACGGCCGTGGCGGCCGTTGCCGCCGAGATCATCCCCGAACGTCCGCCCACGAAGGCAATGATGACGGCAATCGAGAAGGATGCATAGAGCCCGACTCTTGGGTCGACTCCGGCGATCAGCGAGAAGGCGATCGCTTCCGGGATCAGCGCGAGCGCGACGAGCAGGCCGGACAACAGGTCGGCGCGAATGTTGCCGAACCACTCATGGCGGTATCGGGCGATGTCGAAATTTTTATAGAGCATGAAATCCCGCAAGAAAGAAGCAGCGCGGCTGATGCAGCGGCGAGTTAGGCTTCTATGGATGAGGGTTGTCCGGCGGATCGGCGGCCGGAAGAGCCACCCGGATTTTCACCGGGTCCTTGTGGATAGGGGCCTATTAACGTGCCATTCGGTCGATGGCAACCCGCTGATAGGGGGATCAGCCGCCATCAGCCTCCGACAGCGGCGTCGATCAGCGCCTTGGCATCAGCACTGTCCCAGACGGCTGGGCCGTTCATGGCGCCGAGCAGGCAACCCTTTTCATCGATCAGAAGCGTTGCCGGCAGGCCAAAAGCGAGGCCTTCCTTCTTCATGATGTTGAAGACGCCCATGGAGCTGTCGCGATAGAGGCCAAGACTGTCGACACCGGTCTCCTCCAGAAATCCCCTGGGCTTGGTCGCATCCCCGGTGTCGATATTGATGGCCAGCACCTGAAAGGCATCGCTGCCCTTTTCCTTCTGCAGCGCATTCAGCGCCGGCATTTCCTCGCGGCAAGGCACGCACCAGGTGGCCCAGAGATTGAGCAGGACGGTCTTGCCGGCAAAATCATCAAGGGATTTTGCCTTGTCCTCTGCATCCACGAAGGACAGGCCCGCCAGCTTGCGCGGCGGATTGGCAGGAACCATGGCGGCCACTTCGCCCCTCGTGAAGGCCTTCAGCGCCTCGGCCGTCGCCACCTCGCCCTCACACTGGCCGACAGCAGCACTCTCAACCTTGCCAGACCCGGTCTCCTTCACGTATACCGCCACCGCGCCGGCAACGATCCCGGCGAACGCCGCAATCGCAATCAGCTTGACCGAGGGAAGGCCTAAGGGTCTCTTCTGAGTCATTCAATTCTCCAGGATCAGCAAGCATGGCCGAAGGCACCAAGGACGAAGGAACCTCCAACGCAATGTGGGGCGGCCGCTTCGCCTCAGGTCCGGCTGCGATCATGGAGGAGATAAATGCCTCGATCGGTTTCGACAAGAAGCTTTACGCCCAGGATATCCGCGGCTCTATAGCGCATGCGACCATGCTGGCGCATCAAGGCATCATCAGCGACGAAGACAAAATCAAAATCATCGACGGCCTGAACACGATTCTGTCAGAGATCAAGGAAGGCCGCTTCGAGTTCTCCCGCAAGCTTGAAGACATTCATATGAATGTGGAGGCGCGCCTTGCGACCCTGATCGGTCCGGCAGCGGGCCGACTGCACACCGCTCGCTCGCGTAACGACCAGGTGGCGCTCGATTTCCGGCTATGGGTCAAGGAAGAGCTGCAAAAGGTCGAAATCGCGCTGACGGCACTGATCAGCGCCTTCCTCACTCGCGCCGAGGAACATGCGGACACCGTCATGCCCGGCTTCACCCATCTGCAGACGGCGCAGCCCGTGACCTTCGGCCACCACTGCATGGCCTATGTCGAGATGTTCGGCCGCGATCGCGCCCGCGTGCGCCACGCGATCGAGCATATGGATGAAAGCCCGATTGGCGCCGCCGCATTGGCCGGCACGCCCTACCCGATCGACCGCCATATGACGGCCAAGGCGCTCGGCTTCCGCGAGCCGACCCGCAACTCGATCGACACGGTCTCCGACCGCGATTTCGCGCTCGAATTCCTGTCGATCGCCGCGATCTGCGCGACCCATCTCTCCCGGCTGGCGGAAGAAATCGTCATCTGGTCGACGCCGCAATTCGGCTTTATCCGGCTCTCGGATGCCTTCTCGACCGGCTCCTCAATCATGCCGCAAAAGAAGAACCCCGACGCGGCAGAACTGGTGCGCGCCAAGACCGGCCGCATCAACGGCTCGCTGATCGCCCTTTTGACCGTGATGAAGGGTCTGCCGCTCGCCTATTCCAAGGACATGCAGGAAGACAAGGAACAGGTCTTCGATGCCGCCGAAAGCCTGGAACTGGCGCTTGCCGCCATGACCGGCATGGTCTCAGACATGACCATTCGCGCCGACAAGATGAAGCAGGCCGCAGGCTCGGGCTATTCCACGGCGACCGATCTGGCCGACTGGCTGGTGCGCGAGGCAGGGCTTCCCTTCCGCGACGCCCATCATGCCACCGGCAAAGCCGTGGCACTGGCCGAATCCAGGGGATGCGATCTTGCGGAACTGAAGCTCGAAGACCTGCAGGCGATCAATCCCGCCATCACATCAGGCGTCTTCGACGTCCTGACCGTCGAGGCTTCCGTGGCGAGCCGCGTCAGCTTCGGCGGCACGGCACCTCAGGAGGTTCGCCGCCAGATTGCCTGGTGGCGCAGCCGAAACTGATCAACGCGCCTGACAGGCCCATCAAAAGAATGTGGGTGCACAAGGCGCGGATTTTTCGCTACAGGCTTTCATATGAATGGCTCGGCGCTCGATGAGGTCAAGGTGAAGACACTTAAAAGCATTGTGGTGACAACCGGATTGATTGCGAGCCTGCTGGTCATTCTGTCAGGCTGCGGCCGCAAGGCCGATCTCGATCCGCCTGACATGCCGATTGAGCAGCAGAACCAGCGCACCTCGAACCCGAAGAATACGGTCGAAGACCGGCCCTTCGTGCTCGATCGACTTCTCTGACAAGGCGCAATCTCCGTGAACCATTTCGAATATCGTGACGGCGTCTACTACGCCGAAAACGTGGCCGTTCCCACCATCGCGGAAGCCGTCGGCACGCCCTTCTATTGCTATTCGACGGCCACGCTGGAACGCCACTACAAAGTCTTCTCCAGGGCTTTCGAAGGCGTGGACGCGCTGGTTTGCTATGCCATGAAGGCCAATTCGAACCAGGCAGTCCTCAAGACGCTCGGCCGCCTTGGCGCCGGCGTCGATGTCGTCTCCGAAGGCGAGTTGCGTCGGGCTCTGGCCGCCGGCATTCCGGCCAACCGCATCATGTTCTCAGGCGTCGGCAAGACGCCGAGCGAGATGGATCTTGCGCTCGAGGCTGGCATCTACTGCTTCAATGTCGAGTCAGAGCCGGAACTCGAAGTCCTGAACCAGCGTACCGTCAAGGCCGGGAAAAAGGCGCATGTGTCGTTCCGCATCAATCCTGATGTGGATGCCAAGACCCATTCGAAGATCTCGACCGGCAAGAAGGAAAACAAGTTCGGGATCTCCTACGAGCGCGCCCGCGCGGTCTACGCACGGGCCGCAGAACTGCCTGGCATCCAGGTTTCCGGCATCGACATGCATATCGGCAGCCAGATCACCGAGTTGCAGCCGTTTGAAGACGCATTCCGCCTGTTGCGCGAACTGGTCGAGACCTTGCGCTCCGATGGCCATCAGATCGACCATGTCGATGTCGGCGGAGGCCTGGGCATTCCCTACAAGGACGACAACAATCCACCTCCGGAACCCGATGCCTATGCCCGGATCGTCAAGGATCAGCTGGCCGGCTTGAACTGCAAGATCGTTACGGAACCGGGCCGCCTGATCGTCGGCAATGCCGGCATCCTGGTCACTGAGGTCATCTATGTGAAGGATGGCGGGGACAAGACCTTCGTGATCGTCGATGCGGCGATGAACGACCTGATCCGGCCGACCCTTTACGAGGCGCACCACGAGATCAAGCCCGTGGTGCTGTCTGCGGCCAACGCACCGCGCATCCGCGCCGACGTCGTCGGCCCTGTCTGCGAGACCGGTGACTACCTGGCTTTGGACCGCGAAATGTCCATGCCCAAGCCTGGCGATCTTTTGGCGGTGGGCTCAGCCGGCGCCTATGGCGCTGTCCAGGCCGGGACCTACAACACCCGGCGGCTGATTCCCGAAGTGCTGGTCAAGGATGGCGAATTCCACGTGATTCGCCCCCGCTCCACCTATGAAGAACTGATCGGCCTCGATTCCGTGCCTGCCTGGCTCGACTGAATTGCGATCACATTTCAGGGAATTGCGATGAAAATGCCGGGGGTGCTCTGCTGCGCCCTCGTCTTCGCCACAAACGGTGCTATCGTTGCTGCATCATCTTTCGCGCTGGGGGATCGCCCCTGATGTGCAAAGGCCAACGGGAGACCTGATGGATGAATGCTCTCGATCGGGGCAGCAGCAAGCAAGGCGCCTTCCGCACCGACCCGTCGCTCGCGCGCCGCGTCGCGGTGAAGCGTTTCTTCGCACGGCTCGTGCTGTTTGCCGAGCGGCTTATCCCGCTGTTCCTCCCGGCCCTGGGCATTGCAGCAATCTTCGTGTCCATCGCCTGGTTCGGACTATTCCGGATGATGCCGGATTGGGTCCGATTCCCGCTTGTCTTCATCCTCATTTTCCTGGCGCTGGCGTCACTGCTGCCGCTACTGAAGGTCAGATGGCCACAGGCCTCCGATGCAGATCGGTTGCTGGAGGAGCGCAACAACCTTCCTCACCAGCCCGTCGCTGTTCAGGCCGATGTTCCTGCCTTCGACAACCCGGTCAGCCGCGCTTTGTGGGAAGAGCATCAGCGCCGCATGGCCAAGCGCATTGCCGATCTGGATGCAGGGCTGCCGCGACCTGATATCTCGCGCTATGACCGGTTTGCGCTGCGCGCCGTCCCAGCCCTGACCGTGGTGATCGCCTTTGCCTATTCCGGTTCCAATGGCGCCGGCAGCATCACGGACGCGTTTTTCCGAACTGCGTCACAGACACAGGCTCCGGGTCTTCGCCTGGATGCCTGGATCACCCCGCCATCCTATACGGGCCGCGCCCCCGTATTCCTGACCAGCCGCGATGGCGCGCTGGCACCGGAAGTCTCGGTTCCGCAGAACTCGACGGTCACCGTGCGCATCAGTGGCGGCATCGGTGAAGAAAAGGTGCTGTTCAAGCCTGAGGAAGGCGAGGCGATCGAGATCGCCGCCGCTGAGCCTGATGCCGCCGCCGCGGCACAACCTGCCGCCTCCTTGCCTGCTGCGTCTGTTGCGCGGTCCCATGAGTTTCAGATCGCCGACAGCGGTACGCTATCGATAAACGACCAGGCATGGAAAATCGGGATTATTGCCGACAAGGTGCCCGAGATCGCCTTCGACGGGCAGCCGAAGCGAAGCGTGAACGGCGCGCTGGAAATAGGCTTCACCGCGAGGGATGATTATGGCCTTCAGGCCGCCCATGCGGAGATCACGCCGGTCGATGCGGCCGAAGGCGCGACGCCGCTTTACCCGCTGCCGGAATACAAGCTTGACCTGCCGCGCATGAACGCACGAGAAGCCAAGGGGCTGTCCAGCCGCAATCTGTCGGAGCATCCGCTGTCGGGCAAGAAGGTGAGCATCGTACTGGTGGCGCGGGATGGCGCCGGTCAGATCGGCCGCAGCCCACCGCATGTAATGACCATGCCGGCCCGCAATTTCTTCGAGCCTTTGGCGGGCGCCGTGGCCGAGCAGCGCCAGGTTTTCGCCCTCGATACCAGGGCCATGCCGCGCGCGATCGCGCTGAACGAGGCGTTGACGCTACGCCCGGACGAAACCATTCCAAATCTCGGTCACTACCTGTTGATCGAGTCGGCTAGGGCGCGCATGACGCTCGCGCGCACGGAAGAGGACCTGAAGAACACGGCCGATTATCTCTGGGAAATCGCGCTGGGCATCGAGGACGGCGATCTGTCGCTGGCCGAGCAGCGGCTGCGGGATGCACAGAAGGCGCTGAGCGAAGCACTCGAGCGAAACGCGCCGGATGAGGAAATCGCCAAGCTGATGGACGAGTTGCGCGTGGCGATGCAGGAATTCCTGCAGGCGCTGATGGAGCGCGCACCCAACGCAAACCAGCCCCAGAACCAGCAACAGGCCCAGAACGTGCTGCGGCAGCAGGACCTGGAGAACATGCTGAACCAGATCGAGAACCTGGCCCGCTCGGGCAATCGCGATCAGGCCATGCAGATGCTCTCGGAACTCCAGCGGATGATGAACAATCTGCAGGCCGGACGACCCCAGCAGGGCCAACAGCAACAGCAGAACAGCCAGATGCGCCAGCAGATCGACAAGCTGGGCGAGTTGATGCAGGAACAGCAACGGCTGATGGACGAAACGTTCAGGCTGGACCAGGCATTGCGCGACCGCATGCAGCGGGGCGATCCTGGCGAAGGCGAGGATGGAGAGTTCCTGGACCAGCCGCAGGACGGCCAGCAGTCCCCGACGGACAGGATGACGGCAGAACAGCTGCGTGAAGCCCTGAAGCAATTGCGGGCGCAACAGGATGGGCTGGGCGACAAGCTGAAGGAACTTCAGGAAGGCCTCAAAGGCATGGGCATGGAGCCGGGCGAACAGTTCGGCGAGGCCGGCCGCGAGATGCGCGGCGCCGGCGAAGCCCTGGGCGAATCACGCGGAGGCGAAGCTGTCGAAGGCCAGGGCCGGGCGATGGAAGCGTTGCGCCAGGGTGCCCGCAACATGATGAACCAGATGATGCAGGCCATGCAGCAGGGTCAGCCGGGCGAAAGCCAGGGTCAGGGTCCGGGCCAGCAGGGTCAGGGCGGCCAGAACGGCCGGGATCCCCTTGGCAGACAGCGGCAGTTGGCCGGCCCCGATTACGACGGCGGCGTGAAGGTGCCTGACGTTATCGACGTTCAGCGCGCCCGTGAAATTCTGGAAGCGATCCGCGAAAAGCTGGGCCAGGGCGGAACGCAGGAAAACGAGCGTCGTTACCTGGAACGCCTGCTGGATCTCTGATCCCGCAGGCATAGCAGCTCGAAAGCGTCAGGCGGCGAGTGCCCGCGCCACCGCCTTGCGGATATCAGGCAGGGCGAACGGCTTCTCCACGACATCGATGATCTTTTCCATCAGGTCGTCGGCGCGCTCGCGCTGATCGGCATAGCCCGTCATCAGCAGGATCTTGATTCCGGGATAGCGCGATGCCGCCTGGTGCGCGAAGGCGATGCCGTCCATGACCGGCATACGAATATCCGAGAGAATGAGGTCGAAGCCGGCACCGTCGAGCTTTTCCAGTCCTTCCGCGCCATCGGCCGCTTCATGGGTCTCGTGACCGTCCAACCGCAGCGCACGGGCGACGAAGGAGCGGAGGGAATCCTCGTCTTCGGTGATCAAGATCTTGGCCATTCTGCTATCCCGTCAGTGAACTGTCCCGGGACGCAAATCACCAGTTATGTGTTTGCGATCGGTAAACAACTGACCTGAGGTGGCACAGGTGGTTAATGAGCCGTTGGCTTATCCGGATGTGCTAAACCATCTCGCGTGGGGGCATGAGGCCTGGATCGCCCCACGCCTTGACGTCACGCGTCGCCGGTGACGACGCCGACAAAGGGAAGCTCGCGGAAGGCATAGGCAACGTCCATGCCATAGCCGACGACGAAATAGTCTGGGCATTCGAAACCGACATAATCGGCTTCCAGCACCTCCTGGCGCTTCACCCGCTTGTCCAGCAGCACGGCAAGGCTGACATTGGCCGCGCCGCGCTCATACATCAGTTCCTTGGCAAACAGCAGCGTGCGGCCGGATTCCAGGATATCATCGATCAGCAGCACATTGCGGCCTTTCACATCGCTGTCGATGTCCCTGATGATGCGCACGCCCTTAGAGACCGTGCCCGTGCCGTAGCTGGACAGGGTGATGAATTCCACCTCGGGTGCAAGTCCGGCGTGATGCAGCGCGCGGATCAGGTCTGCCGCGAAGATGAAGGATCCCTTCAAAACTGAGATGACCAGCAGGTCTTCGCTCGGCCCGGCAGCAATCTGCGCCGCCAGCGCTTCATTGCGCTCGGCAATTTGTTCGGCGGTGAACAGGGGCTCGATGGTCTTTCCGCGCACTGTGATCATGATATCGCTCCTGTAGGCCAGCCGGCGGAATGATGCTTGAGCGCTGCCGCCGACATTTGAAGGCTGCGCGATAGCATGATCAACGCGCCAAGACATCCTGTTCAACGAAGGAAAGGCGCAAGTCCGGTGATTTTCCACCGGGATGCTGGATCCGCGCGGCAAATCCGCGACTATGCCCTTCTTCCAGCATCGCAATATCGGTGTCGATAAAGGTACTGGCGACCAGCCGACCGCCGTTCAGAATATCGGCCCGGATCCGCGGGACGGCTTGAGACGTCTCGCTGCGGTTTTCAACGATGCCGTTGATGAGCAACACGCGCATGCCGTTCCTGTCCTGCGGCGTCAGCGTGGCATGGGTTATATCCAGCCTCGGCGCGCCAGCCGATGGACTTGATGTCTGCGTCGCCGCCAGCCCGCTGGCCAGCATGAAGACGACACCGAATATCAGTGCCACCATGACGGCAAAAGCGCGCTCGGAAAAGCGCTCCAGAAAAGCCTCTCCCTGCAAGGCAAGGTGGGCGAACATGACCTCATACCGGGAATGGCCTTGACGGCCCGCCTGAGAGGGCTTGTTGTCGTTGCCCTGATGCCAAGAAGCGGTATGCGGCCTGTCGTCAATCACGACGAAATGCGCATCGCTGACGTCGTCTTCAAAACCGGCTGCAAGTTGCGATGCCGTCCGCTGGCGGTGCGAAGGTGGCAACACATCGAAGTCCTGATGCTGCGGCTCGCGCCGCATACGGAATGCGCCCATGGGTTTTCGCCTCCGGCCCAGCCTGTTGCGCCCAGCAAAATCTGGGCATTGAAACGAATCCTTCCCAGTCGTAAATTCAAATGGTTAATGCTTCGCTAAAGCCATGCCGCGGAAGCCTGCGGGCAAAGGCGCTTACCGGTTGTTAACCCTTTGTGTTAACAAGTCCCTGTTCTCAAATCTTGATAGGCTGGTTGCCCGTTGATCCATTTCGAAAACGTCGGCTTGCGCTATGGGATGGGTCCGGAAGTGTTGCGGGACCTGACCTTCGACGTGCCCAAACGGTCGTTCCAATTCCTGACCGGCCCCTCTGGCGCCGGGAAGACGACCCTGCTGCGCCTGCTCTTCATGTCGCTGCAGCCGACGCGTGGCCTCATCCGCAGCTTTGGCCGCGACATATCCCGGATTCCGCGAAACGAATTGCCGATGCTGCGCCGCAGGGTCGGCATCGTCTTCCAGGATTTCCAGCTGCTTGATCATCTCACCACCTATGAGAATGTCGCGCTGCCGCTGCGCGTGCGCGGCAAGGAAGAAAGCTCCTATCGCCAGGACGTGCTGGAACTCTTGAAATGGGTCGGATTGGGCGAGCGCATCAATGTTCTGCCTGCCGTCCTGTCTGGCGGGGAGAAGCAGCGCGTCGCCATCGCCCGCGCCCTGATCGACCGTCCGGAGCTGCTGCTGGCCGATGAGCCCACGGGCAATGTCGACCCGCCGATGGCGCGGCGCCTACTCAGCCTGTTCCTGGAGCTCAACCGCCTTGGAACCGCCGTCATTATCGCCACCCATGATCTGGCGCTGATGGATCAGGTGGAGGCCCGCCGGATGATTCTGACCGAAGGGCGGTTGGACATTTATGAATAAGATCGACAAGGCAGTGACGGGTCAGCCCGCGCCGACCCAGCCGCGGCGCCCACCGATGCAGGTGCGGCCGACCGGCCCCATTCTGCCGCCCGCAAACATCCAGGGCAACGCCCTGATGGTGGTGATCGCCATCATGGCGTTCCTGGCCTGCCTCACGCTCGGCGCCGTCAGCATGGTGCGTGCGACGGCCGCTGGCTGGCAGAGCCAGATTGCCCGCGAGATCACCATCCAGATCAAGCCCCAGGAAGGGCTGGATATGGAACAGGCACTCAATCGCGCGCGCGATCTCGCCATGACCTTCGTCGGCACTCGCAGCGGCCAAATCATGGACGACCAGGCCACCACTCGCCTCTTGGAGCCCTGGCTCGGCACGGGTCTCGATATCAACGACCTGCCCGTTCCACGCCTTGTCGTCGTGACCATCGACGAGGCCAATCCGCCCGACTTTGCCGCCATGCGGGATCTCCTGAAGGCCGAGGTGCCGCAAGCCTTCCTTGACGATCACAGGACCTGGGTGAACCGGCTGGTGTCGATGGCCAGAACCACGGTCATGATCGGCTTCGGCATCCTGTTCCTGGTGTTTACCGCGATGATCCTGACCGTCGTCTTCGCCACCCGCGGCGCACTGTCGGGCAACCGGCACATCATCGAGGTGCTGCATTTCGTCGGCGCGGAAAGCGCGTTCGTCGCCCGGGAGTTTCAGCGGCATTTCCTCAAGATCAGCCTCAAGGGCGCCGGTGCCGGCGGTCTGCTGGCGGCAGGACTGTTTGCCGTCGCGGGCTTCTGGCAGAACCAGACGATCGCGACCCCGGAGAGCGACCAGGCGGCCGCCCTGTTCGGCACCTTCAGCGTCGGCTTGCTAGGCTATCTCGGCATTTTCGCCACCATGATCGTCATTGCCTTGCTGACCACGGTGACGGCACGAATCACCGTCATGCGAACGATCTACGAAATCGACGCGATCCGGTCCGATCCCGCGCGCACCGACGGGTTGTTCAATGATTGAGGGCAACAGGCGCGAGCGCGCCAATATCCATGAACCTTACGAACCGGAGGCTGGCACAAACCCTGTTGAATTGCCACAAATCAGCCTGTTCGCAAACGTAGTTTGACGCTATTCACGTGATATGAAGGGGCAAATGACTGAAGAGGAACCATTGTCGGCGCACCCGCCGGGCAACGGCGACCGCGGGTTCTTCGACCGTCGCGGCCGGTTCCGGAGAATGCTCCGCATCGGCGGAATTCTGGCCGTGCTCTCTCTTGCGATCTTCATCGGCGGCTTCCTGCGATTTGCCGATTCCGTTGCAACCCTTGCCCCACCCGAAAGCCCAAGGGCCGACGCGATCGTCGTCCTGACCGGCGGCTATCAACGGATCGACCAGGCCGTGGAACTGTTGCGCGCCGGTTCCGGCAAGCGCCTGCTGATCTCGGGCGCTCATCCCTCGACCTCACCGGCCCGCATCCGCAAGATGACGCAGAGCTCCACCGACCTTTTCAACTGCTGCGTCGACATCGGCTACGATGCGCTTGATACCATCGGCAATGCCAATGAAATCACGCGCTGGATTCACGACAAGGGCTATCGCAGCGTTCTGGTCGTGACCAACAATTACCACATGCAGCGCAGCCTGATGGAACTGCGCCGTGTCGATCACGCCACCCAGTTCATCCCATATCCCGTCGTGAATACCGATATGAAATCGACGGATTGGTATGCCGATCCCGACCTGCTCAGGACCCTGATCATCGAGTATGGCAAGACGCTTATTGTCTATGCCCGCCAGCTTGCCGGCTGGGGCACCAGTCCGGGATTGAGAACCGGCGGATCGACCCAGTCGGGCGTCCGCACGCTGTTGATGCGTTCGCGCATGCTTCCGCTGCGATCCGATATCGTGTAGGCAAAGCGCTTCATTTCGGGGTAGCGGCTCTATGATTGCGTTTCGATCGATCCTTTTCAACACGGCATTCTATGCGAACCTGATCATCCGCATGATCGTTCTGTCGCCGATCTACTTCATCATCCCCCGGAAGATGGCGTTCGAAATTCCGAAGAACTGGGCGAAGTCCTGCCACTGGCTGATGCGTAAGATCGTCGGCACGACCTTCACCATCGAAGGGCTCGAGAACATTCCCCAGGGAGCCTACATTCTCGCGCCGAAACACCAGTCCTTCTGGGATACCTATGCCTTGCTGCCCTGGCTGGATGATCCGGTCTACATTCTCAAGCGTGAGCTGATGTGGATACCGCTGTTTGGCTGGTATGCCTGGAAGCAGCGCATGATCCCCGTCGATCGGGGCGCGCGGGGCAAGGTCATGGCCGAGGTCATGGTCCGCACCAAGGAAGAGCTGAAGCACGGCCGGCAACTGATCATCTATCCTGAAGGCACCCGTCGCGCACCAGGCGCGGAACCCGTCTACAAATATGGCATCGCCCGCCTCTACCGCGACCTGCAACTGCCCGTGGTTCCCGTTGCCATGCATCCCGGCCTGTTTTGGCCGCGGCGCAAGTTCTTCCGCTATCCCGGCCATTTCACGGTCAGGATCCTGCCGCCCATCCAGCCGGGAATGGATCCCGATGCCTTCTTCGATCACCTGATCGATACGCTGGAGGATGCCAGTGACGAACTTCTGGTGAAGACGGCAGAGGAAAACCCGAACCTGCCAATACCGCCCACCGCTGCTGCCCGCATAGCCGCCCTCAAATCCGGCGCGACCAAGGGCCATCCGCATCAGCATGGCAGCGAGGCCATCTAGGCTCCAAAAGACTTATGCAGCCGGCATGACCATGGCGGCAACCTGCTCCAGCCATTGATCGCGAATGCCCATCTCCTGCATGTGCGACAGCGTATTGGCGACATAGAGGTGATTGGGCCCTGATTTCCCCGAGGCCTGGCTGACGACCGCCGCAGCTTCTCTGACGTCAAGCGCACCGGCATATTGCTGATGCGCCCTGTCGACGACATAGGTCAGCGCCGGGACGCGTCGCCCGTCTTTCAGGGTCACCGGCAGCCGGCGCTCCAGATAGACATTTGTTACAAGTTCGCGTTCGCGCAGATAGGCGATGACCTCCTCGCGCACCGCATCAGCGACGCGAAAGGCAATGCCGCGGCAAGATCCACCGCGATCCAGTCCCAGCACCAGCCCCGGATTTTCAGGCGTTCCACGATGCACGAAAGAGCGGACACAGAGGGATCGACGATAGCCATTGGCCCGGGCCTCGATCCTCTGCTCATAGGCAAAGCCCGGATTCCACATGAGCGAGCCATAGCCAAATACCCAAAATTCGTCCATATCCGAGTTCAAAGCCTCACCCTTCGCTATTCGCACAACATTGGAGCGGCACATGCCAACGTCAAGCGGCGCGCCCCGGTCGACAACGAGCCGGAAATTCCTGAAGCTGGGGCTGACCATTGTCGCTGCCATCGCTGTCTACACGATCGGTTGGTATATTGCAGCCGATCAACTGAAAACAGGCATCCTGGCCTCGATCGAGAACGACACGACGACAGCGCCGAAAATCGCCTGCGCCGATCCGGCCAGCCACGGCTATCCCTTTCGCATCGGCGTTTTCTGCAGCAGCCTGCAGATAGACGACCTGCAAAATGGCGTGTCCGCCACCTTCGGAGCGTTCCGCTCTGCGGCCCAAGTCTATAATCCCTCGCACATCGTCTGGGAACTCGATGGCCCCGGCCAGATCCGCTCTGCCCTCGGCCTCACCGGCTCCGCCGAATGGTCAATGCTGCATGCCAGCACGAGAACCGGGGATGGCGGGCTGCAGGCAAGCTCTCTCGAGGTGAAGGACCTGAAGGCCAGCCTGACGGAAACCGTGAGTGGCCAGACATTCGATGTGGTTGCAGCCCGTGGCGAAACCCATGTGCGCCGCAATGAGGCCAATCTGGAAATCGCCTCGCTGCTGGAAAATGTTACAGGCACGGCCCGCGGCCTCGCGCAAGCACTGCCCCCCATTTCCGCCAGCGTCGATCTTGTCGTTACCGACCGGGCCACGCTGCTGAACGGCACGAGTGATTACCGTACGGCGCTCTACGGCGCCTCGGGAGAACTGCGCCGCTTCGTCGCGGATCTCGGCGAGGGTCGGGTGATCACCTTCAGCGGACCCTACTCGATTGGAGACGATGGCCTGATCTCAGGAGAATTCAACCTGACGATCGAGAAACTCTCTGCCTGGAATACGACGATTGCAGCCGCCTTGCCCGAGATGCAGCCCCTCGCCAACGCCGCGACCTCCATCTTGCGCTCGCTTGCCAAGGGCGCCGATACATCAAGCGCCCGCATCGTGGTGCAAAACGGCGTCGTGATGCTGAGCTTCATTCCGATCGGCACCCTGCCGCCGCTTTGAGGCGGCAGGGTCAGCCTTAAGCCTTCGGAGCCTTGGGGTCGAAGGCGTGGCGACCGAAATCAGGCACATTCACGTCCTGGCCGGCTTCGATGATCGAATGGCGGATCGCACGCGTGCGGGTGAAAAGCTCGAACAGCTTGTCGCCCTCGCCCCAACGGATCGCACGCTGCAGATAGGCAAGGTCCTCCGAGAAGCGCGCCAGCATCTCCAGGATGGCATCCTTGTTGTGCAGGCACACATCCCGCCACATGGTGGGGTCGGACGCGGCAAGGCGGGTGAAATCGCGGAAACCAGAGGCCGAATACTTGATGACTTCGGATTCGGTCACCGTCTCCAGGTCATCAGCCGTGCCGACGATGTTGTAGGCGATGATATGCGGCAGATGCGAGACGATCGCCAGCACCTTGTCGTGATGCTCCGGATCCATCTCGTCGACCTTGGACCCCAGCGCCCACCAGAAGACCTTGAGCTTGGAAAGGGCATCCGGATCGGTGCCTTCAACCGGCGTCAGGATGCACCAGCGGCCCTTGAACAGACCCTCAAATCCGGCATCGGGACCGGACTTTTCCGTGCCGGCCAGCGGATGGCCGGGAATGAAGTGAACGTCAGCCGGAATATGCGGCAGCATCTGGGAGATGACGGAGGCCTTGGTGGAACCGACATCGGTGACGATCGAGCCGGGCTTCAACGTTTCGGAAATCTGCTTGGCAATTGTCTCGGAAGCGCCGACCGGGACGCTGACAATCGTCAGGTCCGCATCGACAACCGCCTCGGTGGCAGACGTCACATAGGTGTGGCCAAGCTTGAGCTGTTCGGCCCGTCGCAATGTCTCGCGGCTGCGGCTTGAGATGATCACCTCGTTCGCGAGGCCCAGCGCCTTGATGTCGCGGGCAATGGATGAGCCGATGAGCCCGATGCCGATCAGGGCAATCTTGTTGAACAGAACCGTCTTCATGCCTTGCGCCCCATGAACTCGCCAAGCGTCTCGATCACGCCCCGATTGGCTTCTTCGCTGCCAATGGTCATGCGCAGCGAGTTCGCAAAGCCATAGCCCTTCACCGCCCGCAGGATATAGCCGCGGCTGGTCAGGAAGGCATCGGCGTCGGCAGCGCGCTTGCCATCGACATCGGGGAAATGCATCAGCACGAAATTCGCAACCGACGGCGTGACCTTCAACCCAAGGTCTGTCAGCGCATGAGTCAGCTTGTCGATCCACAGCAGGTTGTGCTCCACGGCCTTGTCGACGAAGTCCTGGTCACGGATCGCGGCGGCACCGGCAGCAATTGCCGGAGCATTGAGATTGAACGGCCCGCGCACACGGTTCATCGCATCGATGATAGCAGCCGGCGCATAGATCCAGCCGATGCGTAGGGCAGCAAGACCATAGACCTTGGAGAAGGTACGGGTCATGACCACGTTGCGCGCCGAGGAAACGAGCTCGATCCCGGCCTCATAGTCGTTGCGACGAACATATTCGGCATAGGCCGCATCCAGGACCAGCAGCACATGCTTCGGCAGACCGGCATGCAGCCGGCGAATTTCGCTGGCCGCCACATAGGTACCGGTGGGATTGCCGGGATTGGCAATGAACACGATCTTGGTCTTCGGCGTCACCGCAGCCAGCACAGCGTCCACGTCGACGGTGCAATCCTTTTCCTTGGCAACCACGGGCGTGGCACCCGCGCCCATGATCTGGATCTTGTAGACCAGGAAGCCATGCTCGGTGATAACAGCCTCATCCCCGGGGGAGAGGTAGACGTGGCAAAGCAGGCCAAGCAGCTCGTCCGAGCCATTTCCACACAGGATATTGGAGAGGTTCAACCCATATTTTTCCGCGATTGCCTCGCGCAGCGCCATGGCCTGGCCATCGGGATAAAGCTCCAGATGGCCGGCGCCCTGGCGGAAGGCTTCGATCGCGCGCGGGCTCGGGCCCATCGGCGTCTCGTTGGATGACAGTTTGAACACCCGTGCAACTCCAGGGGCATGCTCCTTGCCCGGCACATAGGCGGCAATATCAAGAATTCCCGGACGGGGGACGGGCTGGTTCAACTCGCTGCTCATCGCAATGGCTCTTTCTAGAAACGGGACAGGCCGAAGCCCGATCACGACGCCTTAAAGGACGCCGTGTGGATTAAAGCTGAATGCTGGATTTGTCGAGGCCGCTACGCGTCGTCGGCACGCCCTGCGGCGCCAGGACTGGGGCAAAGACACGCCGCGATGCCCGCGCCGCAACCGGCAGCCCCTGATAGAGACGCTTCTGCGCCTCTACCAGGATGACGCCGGAAAAGGCTGGCCAGACGATCCGTCCCATGCGTTCGAACCCGCGCCGGAGCTTGAGGATCGTGCGGATCTTCGAGGGCGGAAAGAAAAGCGCCTCCGCGCTGGCACTGGGCGTGAAATTGGTTTCCCGCAGCAGCCCGGTAAGCTGACCGCGCGAATATGGCCGGCCCGATCCGAAAGGCGTGTGCTCCAGCCGCGCCCAGACGCCGCGCCGGTTGGGCACGACGATGACGAGCCGTCCCCCCGGCGCCAGAATGCGCCAGATCTCCTTCAAGGTCTCGCGCGGGTTCTCCGCAAATTCCAGCGAATGCACCATCAACACCCGATCGATGCTGGCATCCGGCAGAGGCAGTTCTTCGTCAAAGACGAGGGCGGTGGAGGAAAGCTCGCCCACCGGCCAGTTCACCGCCCCCTGCCCGGCGGGCATGAACGCGAACGTGCGCTCGGTATCACCACGCAGGCGATCCAGAAACGGCACGGCATATCCCAAACCAACGAGCCGCTCCTGCGGCAATCGCGGCCACAGTGTACTCAGCGCCATCGATATGGAATGCTCCGCCAGGCGGCCGAGCGTCGAATGATAGAATTCCCGGAGATCGACGATATCGACTTGCATGGCTTAATTGATATCAGGCGCCCGTTGGACTTCAAGCATGAAGACGCTACATTCGCCGCATCTGCCATCAATCGGATTTTCAGCATGAAATCGCTCGAACTGGAAATTTTCATGTGCCGGAGCGACAACTTCGGCGTGCTCCTTCATTGTCCTGACAGCAATCTGACGGCCGCGATCGACGCGCCCGAGCTGGAACCGATCCTCAGCGCCGCAGAACGTCGCGGCTGGAGCCTCACCCATATCTTCACCACGCACCATCATGGCGACCATGTCGAAGCAAACCTGGCCCTGAAGGAACGCTTTGGCTGTGAGATCATCGGCCCGCGCGACGAGGCCGTCGCGATACCCGGCCTCGACCGTGCGATGGGCGACGGGGACAGCTTCGAGTGGGGCAGCCATCGCGTCAACGTCATCGAAACTCCAGGTCATACAGCGGGCCATATTTGCTATCACCTGCCCGACAGCAAGCTGCTGTTTGCCGCCGATACGCTGTTTGCCCTGGGCTGTGGGCGCCTGTTCGAGCGCCCCGCGTCCGACATGTGGCATTCGCTTCAGAAGCTGGCCGTTCTGCCCGATGAGACTGCCGTATATTTCGGCCACGAATATACCCTGTCCAATGCCCGCTTCGCACTGACCATCGATCCCGACAATGCCAGGCTGCGGCAGCGGGCCGCCGAGATCGAAGCCCTGCGTGCCGAGGGAAAATTCACAATTCCCACAACGATTGGTCTCGAAAAGGAAACCAACCCCTTCCTGCGCGCAGCCGACCCGTCCATCAGGCGCGGCCTCCTCATGGAAAGCCGCACCAATGAAGAGGTGTTCGCCGAAATCCGCAAGCGCAAGGACAATTTCTGATGAAAGCCGAGGATATCATCACAGCCCTTGCCATGCAGCCCCATCCGGAAGGTGGCTGGTTTGTCGAGACCTATCGCGATCCGGCCGGCGGCAGGCGTGGCCACTCGACCGCGATCTACTACCTGTTGAAGTCAGGCGAACGGTCTCACTGGCACCGGGTTCGGGATGCCGCAGAGGTTTGGCACTACTATGCCGGGGCGCCGCTTGCGCTCTACAGTTCGGAGGATGGCTTGACGGTAGAGACCATCGTCTTGGGCGCAGATATATTGCGCGGCGAGCGTCCGCAAGCTGTCATTCCGGCCAATGGCTGGCAGGCGGCGGAAAGCCTGGGCGAGTTCACATTGGTGGGTTGCACCGTCGCCCCGGGCTTCGACTATGCCAGCTTCGAAATGGCATCGCCGGAGTGGGAACCAGGTAAGAATTAAAATGCGCCAGTCAGGGCCAGCACCAGAACCCATTGCGCGATGAAATAGCTCCCCCAGACGATGAAACCCGTAACCCGCCGCAGCGGCTGGTCATCGGACAAGGTGAAGGTTTCCATGGCCAGCACGGCATCCGAGGTGAGAAACAGCGCCGCTCCGATGAACACCATGGGCGACGGCACGATCAGCGATAACAGGCCCATGACCAGCATGGCCGCGCTATAGGCCGCGACCGCCGGAGCAAGCGTGCCCGCGGGCTTCCAGAGGTTTTTCAGCAGCACGATCGTTGACAGCACGATGAGCACGGCGCCAACCCAACGCCATGGATCGTCCTGCACCACCGCGTAATTTCCCGCCTGATAGAACTGGATGGAATACAGGATCAGGACAAAGAGAAAGCACCACAGACCGATCACGAACCGCCGCTCGCCCTTGAAGGCGAGCACGACATCGCCAATGGCGGCAATCAGCATGGTGGCGATCAGCAGCAGAGGCCCGTTGGTTGAGAGCAGGTAGACCGCGAACAGGACATTCGCCGATGCCTTCGCCGCAGCGCGGAAATTGCTTTCCGGGCGCGTCAGGATGAAGAAATAAGCGGCGCCACAGATTATGGCTAAATAAAGAAATATCATGGCAACAGTGTGATGCCTTGTCGCTTCGTCGTCAAGCCGGCGACAAGGGCAAGTCTCCCGAAAGCCGCCACCGTTTTCCGGACAAAAACATGCCGAAGGTCTCGCCGTGCTTTATCCGCCGCGCCGAAGCAGCATGTCCTTTGCCGCCAGCACGGCGCCTCCGGTGATCAGGATGCAGGCGATCAAGACCCGCAGGCTGGGCTCGCCAAATCCAAAACCTATCAGGACAAGCGTGGACAGGAGCGGAGCGGCATAGCTTGCCGCGCCCAGCACCTGGATATCGCCGTTCTTCACACCGTAGTCCCAGGCATAGAAGGCGGCCCCGACGGGAAGCAGGCCGAGCCCGATCACGGCAATCCACTCGCCCGTGCTTTCCGGCCAGACGGTCGTCTCAAGCCCGAGGTGGCAAACCAGCGATAGCACCGATGTCGCCAGACAAAACGCGGTGACAACATCGGTGGACACAGCCGCAAACTTCCGCGACATCAGCGAATAGGCTGACCAAGTGAATGCGCAGGCCAGTGCCGCACCATAGCCGAGTGCATAGGCTCCCTCGAAGGACACGCCTTTGCCGGCCACGATAAGCGCCGTGCCGGCAAGGCCAAAAACGGTGCCGGCCACATGATACCATCGCAGCCTCTCACCGGGCAGCAAGGCTGAGCCGACGACGATAAACAAGGGCCAGAGATAGGCAATCAGGCTGGCCTCAACGGCCGGCGCGTTTCTCAAGGCGGTAAAATACAGGAAGTGATAGCCGAACAAGCCAGCAATGCCGGTGATCCAGACCTTGGCAGGCTGCTTCAGGTGCGACAGCCTCTCGGGACGCACCGCAAAGATCACGATGCCCGGAAGGGCGCCGATGAAAAACGTAATCGCGGTCAACTGGAACGGCGGCATCTTGCCGGAGGCAGCGGTGAAGAGCGCAAGAAAGGCCCACATCAGGATCGCGGTAAATCCAATCAGCGTGGCTTTCAGTTTCATGGCCTTTTCCCGGCGGGAAACGGCCCGCGCCTCCGTCAGCCGCCCAATGCGACGGCCTTGATATGCAACGGACCGACCCGTGTCGGCACGCGTGCATAGACCGGAGCGTATACCTTCAGGATGTCATTCTTGGCAAACCAGATTTCCATGCCGGTCGCCTTGCTCATATACTCGATGTCATCGCGGCCCTTGCGATAACCCGACTTGGGAACGTAGCGGACCCCGCAAACGACCACCTCTGTCTCGACCTTGTCGAGCTTGACCTTTTTCGTGCCCTTGGGGGCCAGCACGAGGTCCATGCGGCTTTCACCGTCATAGACGGGCACGGTGCGCGGGCACAGTGCGCCGCTTTGCGGCAGGATCAGCCCGGTGATCGGATCAAACACCGCCTTCAGATCGTTGTCGCTCACCGGTATCCAGGTATCGGGCCGACCATTGGGCTTGGGTTCCAGTGTGGTCTCGGTCACATTGCCGTTCTGGTAGCGCACGTCATAGGTCCTGACGACACGCCCGGACTTGTAGACCAGGGAATAGCGGCGCGCCTCCATCCGGTTTCGCGCAAGCCGTCCCGAAACACTGGTCTGCGCAGATATGTCAGTGAAGACATCGACAAGGCCAGCGGCATTGAAGCTGCCGGAGATGGTGTAGTTTTTCTTCGAGACCTCCGTCACGAAGGAAGCCTTCGCTACCGTCATGCCTGCCAGCGTCACGCTGTAATCGGTCTGGTAGCGGATATCGTCCGCCTTGACGGCGCCGGCAGTGAGGGTCAGTGATATCGACGCGACAAGAGCAAGCGCATGGCGCAGCATGGGTTCAAATCCAGCAAGAGTTGGGACAGGAAGCGGTGACTTTGGCGTGCAGACGTCATTTATGGCCGAGACTGTGGCAATAAAATAGCATGTTCTTCGATCGCAATGCGAGAAATTCCAAGGTTTGGCTTGACGGCGCCGACCAGTCTGACTATAGAACCGCAACTTTCCAATCATGCTCATTGGGATTGCCGCCGTGCGTTTGCTGGCTTGCACACCCGATGACCGAGAGAATAGGTGTACCATGTCCCGTAGTTGTGAATTGACCGGCAAGGGCGTCCAGACGGGCAATAACGTCAGCCACGCCAACAACAAGACCAAGCGCCGCTTCCTGCCGAACCTGTGCGACGTCACGTTGATCTCTGATGCGCTTGGCCAGCGTTATCGTCTGCGCGTTTCGGCAGCAGCCCTGCGCTCGGTCGAGCATCGTGGCGGCCTCGACGCCTTCCTGCTGAAGGCCAGCGAGAACGAACTGAGCATGCGCGCTCGCCTGCTGCGCCGCCAGATCGTCAAGAAGACTGCAGAAGCCGCGTAAGCTGCACTGATATCTTCTATAAGTCTTGAAGGCTTGACCGGCATTCGTCGGCCAGGCCTTTTCATTTGACATCATCATCCCTCCAACTGGTGGCATCACCCAGGATAAAAAAATGCTGAACATGAAGCATATTGCTGTCTACAGCCTTTTGATGACCGCGATCGTGGTCGCCTCGAACTTCCTCGTGCAGTTCCCGCTTTCCGGCACACTGGCCGGCATCAGCCTGGGCGACCTGCTCACCTACGGCGCCTTCACCTATCCCGTCGCCTTCCTGATCACAGACCTGACCAACCGGCAGTTCGGACCATCGGCTGCGCGTAAGGTGGTTTTCCTGGGCTTCGTGGTCGGCGTGGCCCTGTCCTTCATCACCTCGCAGCCTCGCATTGCGATTGCCTCCGGCTCTGCCTTCCTGGCGGGCCAGTTGCTCGACATCACCCTCTTCAATCGCCTGCGCCAGCAGTCCTGGTGGAAGGCTCCATTGGTCGGCTCGCTGCTGGGTTCGGTGCTGGATACCGCGATCTTCTTTTCGCTCTCCTTCGCGCCCGCCTTCGTGTTACTCGGTGCGAACGACGAGTTCGCGATCGGCTCGGCACCGATCCTGGGCGTGCTCGCAACGGAAGCCCCGCGTTGGATCTCCTGGGCGCTCGGCGATTTCGCGGTGAAGATGCTGGTGGGCCTTGCCATGCTGCTGCCCTATGGCGCGCTGATGAACGTGCTGAAGCCGGTCAACGCTGCCCGGACCGCCTGATAGCTTACTGCAGCAACCTGAACTCCAGCATCAGGTTGCGCTGCAGGATCGAGTGATTGTCATCCGACACAAGGATGATACGCGTGGAGCCATCAGGGCCGGTGAAGACATCGAGCCCCTCCATGTTGTCGATCTGGTAGCCGGAGCCAGCCTCCAGCAGGATTTGCGGCTCGATTACTGCCCCGGGGCGAATATCCCCCGCCGGGATCCGCGCAATCCGCATGGCAACACCAGTGGCGAGGGAAAACCGGCGTTGCAGCAGCAGCATGTCGCCATTGGCCAGAAAGGCGCCGTCCGTCACGTCATAGTCGTCCCGTCGCACGACCGAAAACGCGCCCTTCAACGGACCGTCTAGGATCCCGGCATAGAGGCGCCCATTCTTGTCCACGCTCTTCTCGGCGATGGCCACGGCAGCCCCCTTCAGCGGACTGCCGGATGGCGCAACGGCGAGCGCTTCCAGCCCGCCATTGCCACGCAGCCGCGAGGTGGGAAATGGCAACGGCAGAGATCGACGCGGACGCGATGTGGAAAGCTCACTGCCGGAATAGACATCGACACGGTGCCATTGCTCGAAGCCGACAAGAATATCGTTCTGCCTCAGCGCCAGGCTCTCGGCGTCCATGCGGGATTTGCCGGGATCCGTCCCGCCGGAAGCGTTCAGCATCTTCTCCATGGAAACGCCGGAAAGGCCGCTGATGCGGCCGGATGCGTCACGTTCCAGAGCGCCCCATATCCAGTGACCGGTATCGAGAACGCCGACGAAATTGCGCCCGTCTCCACGCGTGCGCAGGCCCGACCAGGCGCCGAACAAGCGCTCATCAGGCGAATTCATCTCGATGCCGCCAAGGAATTCGAAGGGACCGAAACGGGTTTCTTCCGAACCGTTTCGAAACTGCGTGATCTGCCGACTCTCGACAACCGCCTGCTCGGCACTTGCCGTCAGGCTGGAGGTGGCGAGCAAGAGGGCGGCGAGAAGGCTGATGGAGCGAAGGTGCAAAGGTGATGCCTGCGGGTTCGAATCTGGTTTCCGTTATGCCATCGATCTTGCATAGCCGCAAAGTGCGATGTTACGGCCAGTGATCTCAGGGCCACCAAACCGGCCAGGTCTCAACCGGGAGCCGCTGTCCGGCTCCCGATATCACTGTCAGCCAGCCCGGCGTCCGCGGCCGCGACGCGGGCTCACAGCCTGATCTTCGAACAAGGCGGCAAGCTGCTCGGTCATGGCGCCCGCCAGTTCGTCGGCGTCGACGATGGTCACGGCCCGGCGATAATAGCGGGTCACGTCATGACCGATACCGATCGCCAGCAATTCCACCGGAGAGCGGGTCTCGATCTGATCGATGACGGCCCTCAGATGCCGTTCCAGATAGTTGCCCGGATTGACCGAAAGCGTGGAATCATCGACCGGCGCGCCATCGGAAATCATCATCAGGATCTTGCGCTGCTCAGGGCGCGCGATCAGCCGCTGGTGGGCCCACATCAGGGCTTCGCCGTCGATGTTTTCCTTGAGCAGGCCTTCCCGCATCATCAGGCCGAGATTGCGCCGCGCCCGGCGCCACGGCGCATCGGCGGATTTGTAGATGATGTGGCGCAGATCGTTGAGTCGGCCAGGTGTCGGCGGCTTGCCGCCCGCCAGCCACTTCTCACGAGACGCGCCGCCCTTCCAGGCCTTCGTGGTGAAGCCGAGGATCTCGACCTTGACGCCGCAACGCTCGAGCGTGCGGGCCAGGATGTCGGCGCAGGTCGCGGCAACCGTGATCGGGCGACCGCGCATGGAGCCGGAATTGTCGATAACCAGGGTGACGACGGTATCGCGGAACTTGGTATCGCGCTCCATCTTGAAGGACAGCGGCTGCATCGGGTCGATGACGAGCCGCACCAGTCGGGCGCTGTCGAGATAACCCTCTTCCAGGTCGAAGTCCCAGGAGCGATTCTGCTGCGCCATCAGGCGGCGCTGCATCCGGTTCGCCAGCCGACCAACGGCACCCTGGAGATGGGCCAACTGCTTATCGAGAAAGGCCCGAAGCCGGTCGAGTTCCGTCTCGTCGCACAGTTCTTCCGCCGTGGTGATCTCGTCGAATTCCTGCGTGAAGATCTTGTAGTCGACCTTCTCGTTGAAGTCGTCGAACGGGCTCGCCGGCCGGCGCATTTCGCCCGGCGTCTCGGAATCCTCGTCGCCGTCCTCCATCATGTCTTCGTCGGAGATTTCGGCGCCGTCCATCTCGCCGTCATCCATCTGCTCCTGGGAGGCTTCGCTTTCCTCCGCAGGTGCCTGATCGGACCCGGCCTCGTCTTCGGAGCTGTTCTGCTCCTCCTCGTTGGAGCGCGGCTGCTCCTCGTCGGTATTGTCCTCGTCCTGGCTCTGTTCGGTATCGTCGCCCAGATCTTCCGACATCTCCATCGACGAGAGCATGTGGCGGATGACCCTGGCAAAGGATTCCTGATCGTTGATCGCCGTCTTGAGGTTGGCGAGATCGCCGCCTGCCTTTTCCTCAATATAGGGACGCCAGAGGTCCAGCACCTTGCCGGCGCTGGCCGGCGCTGGCTCGCCCGTCAGCGTCTCCCGCACGAGCATTGCGACCGCCTCCGGCAAAGGCGCGTCTTCCTGCTTGGCGATGCCGGCGAAATTCGCCTTGGCATATTTCTCCGCATTCATCGAACTCAGGTTCGATGCCATGCCCGCCATCCTGAGCGCACCGATTGATTCGACACGAGCCTGCTCCACGGCGTCGAAGACCGCACGGGCATCGGGCGCCGCCGGCGCCATTGTCGCGTGGACCTTGGCATCATGGCAGGCGAGCCTCAGCGCCATGGAGTCACCCAGGCCGCGCGTAACCGCAAGCTCCTGCGCCGTCGGTCGCTTGGACAGTTCGGGCAGGCGAACCCGTTCGCCGGCCAGTCCCGGACGCTCATTGGCGAAAACGACTTCTACCTCGCTGCTGGCCGCAATCGAGCGCACGCAGCCGGCAACAGCCCGGCGGAACGGCTCCGTGTCCGCCGGGGCGCCTGGCTTGGCCTTGGAATTATCGCCGCGTCCGGCCATGCAGCCTCTCCTCAGGCACCCAATACGATGTTCGCAGCACTTTCCTTCAGCTCGACGCCGAAGGCACGCTGATACTGTTCGGCCACGAGTGTCCGCTCCAGTTCATCGCACTTGTTGAGGAAGGTGATGCGGAAGGCGAAGGCGACGTCGCCGAAGATCTCGGCATTTTCAGCCCAGGTGATCACGGTACGCGGGCTCATGACCGTGGAGAGATCACCATTGATGAAGGCCGAGCGTGTGAGATCGGCCAGCCGAACCATCTTCGAGATGGTTTCGCGGCCGGACTCACTGCCGGCAAAGCTCTTGACCTTCGCCAGGACGATATCGACTTCCTTCTGGTGCGGCAGGTAGTTCAACGTCGTCACGATCGACCAACGGTCCATCTGCGCCTGGTTGATCTGCTGCGTGCCGTGATAGAGGCCGGTCGTGTCGCCGAGGCCAACCGTGTTGGCGGTCGCGAACAGGCGGAAGGCAGGGTGAGGACGGATGACACGGCTCTGGTCCAGCAGTGTCAGGCGGCCCGACGATTCCAGCACGCGCTGGATGACGAACATGACATCCGGACGGCCGGCATCATATTCGTCGAAGACGAGCGCAACATTGTGCTGATAGGCCCAAGGCAGAATGCCGTCCTTGAATTCGGTGATCTGCTTGCCATCCTTGAGCACGATGGCGTCCTTGCCGACGAGATCGATACGGCTGACATGACTGTCGAGGTTGACGCGCACGCAAGGCCAGTTCAGCCGGGCTGCGACCTGCTCGATATGGGTGGACTTGCCGGTACCATGGAAGCCCGACACCATGACGCGGCGATTATGAGCAAAGCCCGCGAGGATGGCGAGCGTGGTGTCGCGGTCGAAAAGGTAATCCGGATCGAGGTCGGGCACATAGGCATCGCCCTTGCTATAGGCCGGGACGCGGATATCGGTGTCAATCCCGAAGACATCCCTGACCGAAACGGTCGTATCCGGGAGATTGGTAATATCGAGTTCAATCTTGCTCATCGTGACTCCATGCCGGTCGGGTCCCGCCGGCCGCATAATCAAGGCTTTTTCCGTAGCGTTTTCGATTAACAGAAACCAGCCTGCTTTAACAATTGATATGCTTGTATGACAGCGCGAAAGCGCTCTTCAGAGCCCCGATCTCCGCCATTTGCATCCGGATGATGTTTTTTTACCAGTTCCTTGTAGCGGCTCTTGATTTCCGAGGCCGTGGAATTGCCGCCGAGGCCGAGGGTATCGAAGGCTTTCGCCTCCAAAGTCTTCAGTTTTCGCAGTTGCGGCTGCAGCCGCGGCCCATTGCCGCGCCCTTGGGACACGAAGCCGAACGGGTCCTTCATCCGCGCCTGGGCACCGGCGCTGCCGGAGCGGGCGGTGGAATGCAGCGGGCTGGACTTCGCCGATTTGTTGACGCCAACGGTCCAGGTCGGGCGATGACCGGTGATCGCCTCCTTCTGGTAGCGGGCAATCTCCGTATCCGAGAGACCGGAAAAATAGTTGTAGCCCTTGTTGTATTCCTTCACATGCTCAAAGCAGAACAGGAAGAACTGGCCCTCGGCATTGCGCCCGACCGGTGCCTTGTGCACCCCCGGCTTCTCGCACCCGTCCCACTGGCAAACCGGGTTGGTCGGTTCGCTCTCCTGGGGCCGCTTGCGGCGGGTACGAATCCGGTCGAAATATTTTGAATCGAGTTTCATCCGGTAATTATGGTCCTTTGGTCCGGGCACGACAAGAATTGACAAATCAGATTGTTCTGGGCTTTGTGAGGGCTTTTTCCGGAGGCATTCGCGCCATGTCGATCAGATCAGCGATTGAAACGAAGCTGGTGGAGGCATTCGCGCCGGAACGGCTCGATGTCCTCAATGAAAGCCACCATCATGCAGGCCATCAGCCCGGCATGACGGAGGATGGCGAAACGCATATGCGGGTTCGCATCGTCTCGGCAAAGTTTTCAGGCCTGACGCGGCTCTCGCGCCATCGCGCCATCACCGATCTGTTGAAGAGCGAATTCGATGCGGGTCTGCATGCGCTGGCCATCGATGCCGCCGCCCCCGGAGAACCGACGCGCTGGTAATTCCCCTGGGCCTAGATGGCCCTGGCTCCGACGGTTTTCAACCCGCCTTGGCAGCCTCTTCCAACGGTCGGATGCGCAGTTTCGTAATGCGGTTGCGCTCCCGCTTCATGACGATGAAGCGCTTGCCGTAGAAGGTAAATGCCTGGCGTTCCTCGGGTATGCTCTTGGATTCATGGATCACGAGACCCGCAATGGTCGTCGCCTCTTCATCCGGTAACTGCCAGTCCATGGCACGGTTGAGGTCGCGGATCGGCACGCCGCCATCGACGACGATCGATCCATCGGCCTCCTGCCGCACGCCCTGAATTTCCAGATCATGCTCGTCAGCGATATCGCCCACAATTTCCTCAAGGATATCCTCAAGCGTCACGATGCCCTGAACCTCGCCATACTCGTCCACGACGACAGCGAAATGCACCTTGCGACGGAGAAAGGCATTGAGCTGGTCCTTGAGGTTGGTGGTATCCGGCACGAACCAGGGCTTTTGTGCGATCCTGACGATATCGAGATTGGTCGGCTCGACATTCGGCTCCGCCAGCGCGCGCAGCAGATCCTTGGCATGCACGACGCCGATGATGTTTTCGGTGGTTCCGCGCCAGACCGGCATGCGCGTATAGGGGCTTTCCAGCACGGCACGAACGGCCACCTCCGGCGGGTCGTCGGCATTCACGGCCCGCATGCGCGTGCGATGGATCATCACGTCGGAAACCTCGAGCTCGCCGAGATCCAGCACGCCCCCGAGACGGTCGCGATCGGCCTTGATCACGGAGCCCTCTCGGTGCAGCAGATTCACCGCGCCTCGGAGTTCTTCATGGGCCGAGAGCATGGACACTTCCTTGGACAGCGTCAGTCCGAACAATGATAAAAGCCCGCGCACGATCAGGTTTACACCGGACGACAACGGGCCGACGACGAGAACGAAGACGCGAACAACGCGCGCCACCGTCAGCGCAAAACGATCCGGCGCAGATATCGCCCAGCTCTTGGGAAGCACCTCAGAAAAGATGACCAGCAGGACAGTCATCACGATTGTGGCCAGAGCGACACCCGTATCCCCGAACAGACCCAGGAACAGGCTTGTCGTCAGCGAGGAGGCAAGGATATTGACCAGGTTGTTGCCGATCAGCAGCGCCCCGATCAGGCGATCCCTGCGGACAATCAAGGCGTTGACGATGGCCGCGCGCGGATCGCCATTGACCTCCATCGTGTGCATGCGCGCCCGGGACGTTGCCGTCAGCGCCGTTTCCGACCCGGAAAAGAAGGCCGAAGCCGCGATCAATCCCAGGATTGCCAGCAACAGGTGCCAGTATTCGGACAGGATCGAGAGCAGGTATTCCAAGGTCATTTTTTCCTTTTTTCCGTCAGGAAGCTGACGACTTCGGACGACGGCACGTCATCGGCGACGAAGGACTGGCCAATGCCGCGCGTCAGGATAAAGGTCAGCTTGCCGCTATTGACCTTCTTGTCCTGGCCGATCGCCTTCATCAGCACGTCGGGCGGCGGCAAATCTCCGGGAATGTCATCCATCCGCGTCGGCAGGCCCACAGCCTTCAGATGCGCCTCGACCCGCAGCGCATCATCGGGGCTGGCAAGGTTCATGCGCGCGGAAAACTGATGCGCCAGCACCATGCCGATCGCCACACCCTCGCCATGCACGAGACGGCTGCTGTCATATTCGGTCGCTGCCTCCAGAGCATGTCCAAAAGTGTGCCCCAGGTTCAGCAGCGCGCGGCGGCCGGTCTCCCGTTCGTCGGCCACGACGACATCGGCCTTGGCCTGGCAACTCCTGGCAATGGCCTCGATGCGGGAGGGACCGCCGGAGAACACATCCTGCCAGTTGGTTTCCAGCCAGGCAAAGAAGTCCGGCTGGTCGATCAGACCGTATTTGGCGACTTCGGCATAGCCGGCCCTGAATTCCCGCGCTGTCAAAGTGTCCAATACAGATGTGTCGGCGAGCACTAGATCCGGCTGGTTGAACACGCCGACGAGGTTCTTGCCGTGGCGCGTGTTGATGCCCGTCTTGCCGCCAACCGACGAATCGACCTGAGATAGAAGTGTCGTCGGGATCTGCACGAAGCGCACACCGCGCCTGACGATGCCGGCCGCAAAACCGGTAAGATCGCCGATCACCCCGCCGCCAAGCGCGATGACGGCGTCATTGCGCTCGATACGGGCTTCCAGCAGAGCGTCGCAGACCCGTGTCAGGTGCTCGAAGCTCTTGGTCTTTTCGCCCGGCGGCAGGATCAGCGAAATCGCCTCGATGCCATCGGAGCCAAGATTGTCGATCAGGTTTTCCAGATAGTGGCCAGCCACGTTTTCGTCGGTGACGATAGCGGCGCGGCGACCCTTGATCCGGGTCGAGATTTCTCCGCCTGCCCGCTCCAGCATCCCGGGGCCGATCAGAATATCATAGGCACGGTCGCCAAGGGGTACGTGAACAAGGCGTTCGGTCGTCGCGGAGTCAATCATGTCGGACATTTCGGGCACTCTCACTCGTCAAGCCGGCAATGGCGGCAAGAACTTCTTCGGCAATAACTTCCTTGCGGACATCGCGCGAATGCACGCACAGATCTGCAAGCTCGTAGATGGGATAGCGCTGACGCATGAGGTTTTCGAGCGTCTGCTTCGGATTTTCGGTCTTCAGCAATGGCCGATGATCGCGCTTGTTGACCCGCTCCCACAATACATCGAGATCCGCCTTCAGCCACAGGGAAACGCCGCCCCGTTCGATCTGCTTGCGGGTGCGCTCGTTAATAAAGGCGCCGCCGCCCGTCGAAATGACCCGGGGGCAGGATTTCAGCAAGCGCTTGATCACTCGGGTTTCCAGCGCCCGGAATTCCTCTTCGCCATAGGCGGCGAACAGTTCGCTGATCGACATGCGCGACACACGCTCGATCTCATGGTCGGTATCGATAAAGGGAAGTCCAAGATAGCCTGCTACCATGCGGCCGATCGCCGACTTGCCGGCGCCCATGAGGCCCACCAGCACAAGATTTCGTCGCCCCAGCGCCTTAAGCGCCTGCTCGCTCAGCTTGGGGGCTGGAGATAGGATCAAGTCGGTCATCGGCCTTTTCGCACATGTTTTCCAACGGTATTGACAAATGAACCCGAGGCGTCAAGCCATGCGCGGGGAAACTGCGCATCCGGCGCTGACTTCTTGCACTTTCAGCCATCCGCGATCATAAAGAACCCGGTATCCTGACCGAAGGGCGTGACAACAATGCCGACCCTGTTCCGATTTCTCTTCGTGCTCGCGACCCTCGCGGCCATGGTCTATGGCGTGATGTGGTCTCTGGTGACGTTCGTGGAGCCTCGTGAGCGGGAAGTCACCGTCCGCGTCCCCTCCGAACGCGTCAATCCCACGCGCCCTTAAGCTGGCAGATAGAGTGTCCGATCTCAGCCGTGCCCGCATCGAGGCTTTCCTGGAAATGATGAGCGCCGAACGGGGCGCGGCCATCAACACGCTGCAGTCCTATCAGCGCGACCTGGACGATCTCCACGATTTCCTGACCAGGCGGGGAACGACCCCGATGACGGCCGAGGCGACGGATCTTGCCGCCCATCTCGCCGACCTGGCCTCCCGCGGCTTCGAGGCGACGACACAGGCGCGGCACCTCTCGTCCATGCGCCAGTTCTACAAGTTCCTCTATGCGGAGGGGTTGCGACAGGATGATCCCACCTCCACCCTCGACGCACCAAAGAAGGGACGCGCGCTGCCAAAGATCCTGAGCGTGGACGACGTGGGGCGGCTTCTGACACTGGCAGAACAGGAGGCGGCGATGCCGGGGCCAGATCGGCTGGGGGCGGTGCGCCTGCTGGCCCTTCTGGAACTGCTCTATGCGACGGGTATGCGCGTCAGCGAACTGGTCTCACTGCCGGCGCGGGTCCTGGGCCAGGAGGGCCGCTTTCTCGTCATCCGCGGGAAGGGAAACAAGGAGCGCATGGTGCCCCTGTCGCGGACCGCCATCGCAGCCTTGAAGACCTATGGGGAGATCCGCGCCGAGCTTGAAGCGAACCAGAAGCAGCAGAGCCCCTGGCTGTTTCCCGCCGCCAGCAAGGAGGGCTATCTTCCCCGCCAGGTCTTTGCCCGCGACCTCAAGGGGCTTGCCATCAGGGCCGGGCTTGATCCCGAAGCGGTCTCACCCCATGTCTTGCGCCACGCCTTCGCCAGTCATCTGCTGCAGAACGGCGCGGACCTGCGCGTCGTCCAGGAACTGCTCGGCCATTCCGACATTTCAACGACACAAATCTATACCCATGTACTGGAAGAACGCCTGCACCAACTGGTTCAAAACCATCACCCCCTTGCCAAACAGGGCAAAAAACGGGATTAGGACCGGCAGCGCCGGTACCTGAGGATGAAAATCCGCAGGGCGAAACGATCGGAAACGGATTTGATGCACAATTATCTCGACTTCGAAAAACCTATCTCAGACCTCGAAGGCAAGATTCACGAGCTTAAGAAGCTGGCCGGCGAAGACGAGAGTATCGACACCTCGGAAGAAATCGGCCGCCTTGAGACGCGTGTCCGCGAGGCTATGGAAGAGATTTATTCCAAGCTGAACGCATGGCAGAAAACCCAGGTCGCGCGCCACCCGCAGCGGCCGCATTTTGTCGATTATGCCACGCGCCTGCTGACGGATTTTACCCCGCTCGCTGGTGATCGCAAGTTCGCCGAGGATGCCGCAATCCAGGCCGGGCTCGCGCGCTTTCGTGGCCAGCCCGTGGCCGTGATCGGCCAGGAAAAGGGCAACGATACCAAGACGAGGCTGAAACACAATTTCGGCAGCGCCCGTCCCGAAGGCTATCGCAAGGCCATCCGCGTCATGGAAATGGCGGACCGGTTCGGGCTGCCCATCGTCTCGCTGATCGACACGGCTGGCGCCTATCCGGGCATCGGTGCGGAAGAGCGCGGCCAGGCGGAAGCCATCGCACGTTCCACCGAAATGTGTCTCAATGTGAAGGTGCCGATTATCTCCGTCGTCATCGGCGAAGGGGGCTCGGGTGGCGCCATCGCGATTGCGACCGGCAATCGGGTCTATATGCTGGAGCATGCGATCTATTCGGTCATTTCGCCGGAGGGTGCAGCCTCGATCCTCTGGCGCGATTCTGCCCGCGCCAAGGAAGCCGCGACCAACATGAAGATTACGTCAGATGATCTGAAGGCACTCGGCGTTATCGACGGCATCATTACCGAGCCGGTGGGCGGCGCCCATCGCGATCCGGAATCGGTGATCGATCGCACCGGTGACGTGATTGCCTCTGCACTTGCCGAATTTGCGGATATGCAAGGCGATCAGGTTCGTTCCGCGCGGCGTCAGAAGTTCCTGGAAATCGGTCGGCATCTTTGATGCTTGGGTATCGTGGATGCCATAATCCTGCTCAGGTGCTGGTATACACGATAAATTGAAGTCCCGATGGAAAGATTGCATTTACCTTTTGAAAAACCGCAAGGCCTATGATCGTGCTCGGCGAGCTATCGAATCGCCGCAAAAAGTTTGAGATGAGCCCTTCGCAATGCGTTTGACATCAGCCGCCGTTCTGTTCCTTGCAGCTGCCGTTCTGGTCGGCTGCAACGACACCATGGATGAAGCCTTCGACCCCAAGACCATTGCCAACAAGGTTGAGCATCCCCTGCCGCCTCGCATCCTTCAGCAGATGAAGGCCAAGGGTATGGATCGCAACTCGCCGATCGCGATCCGCATCTTCAAGGAAGAGGGTGTCCTGGAGGTCTGGAAGGCCAAGACCGACAATCGCTTCGAGAAGATCACGGAATACCAGATCTGTGCCTGGTCCGGCCGTCTCGGTCCGAAGGTCAAGGAGGGAGACCGGCAGGCGCCGGAGGGTTTCTACCCGCTCTCGCCCGCGCATCTTAACCCCTATTCCAAATATTACCTCGCCATCAACACCGGCTTTCCCAACCGCTTCGACCAGGCCAACAGCCGCACCGGCAGCAACCTGATGATCCACGGAGCCTGCTCGTCATCGGGCTGCTACTCGATGACAGACGGCCAGATGCTGGAAATCTATGCCTTTGCGCGCGACGCCTTTAAGGGCGGCCAAAAGACGATCCAGCTCCAGGCATTCCCCTTCCGCATGACGGCGGAAAACATGGCGCGTCACCAACACAGCCCGCACTTCGAATTCTGGAAGATGCTGAAGGTTGGCTACGACAATTTCGAGGTGACCAAACGCCCGCCGGACGTGAATGTCTGTGAGCGCAAATACGTTTTCAACCAATCCGTCGAAGGCAATGCGTCCTTCAATGCCGGTGCAGCCTGCCCGCCGATGTCGACGCCACCGGCGCTCGCCTCAGCACTGAAAACCTACGAGGTCGCCTATGCCCGCGACTTCGAAAAGGCGGCAAAGAAATACGACGGCAAAATTTGGTATGACCCGACCGAAGCCGAGCGCAAGGCACTTGTGGCCAATCAGCGCAAGGGTCGCGACCTGGCCTATGCACCGACCGGTTCGGCGCTGAAAGCCGGCCGTTTCCTCGACATCGAAACGGCCACCGCACAAAACAGCCAGCAGGCCCTGATGTCCGTGGCGCCGTCGCTTTCCACGGCATCTGGTCGCCCGGCCGCAGCAGCAGCTCAGTCGCAGCCCGTTGCACCGCAATCCCAGCCAGTTGCGACGCCGGCACAGCCCGCTCCGCAGGTGGCGGCAGCGGCAGGCAGCACTCCGATCCCGACGCCTGATCCAAGGGAGCAGGCACAGGTGGCACCATCAGCTGAAGCCAAGAAGCCATTCTGGAAGATCTGGTAAGCAGGGTGGAGTCGCCTGAGACGGTCGCGCTGGACCTCAAAGGGCTGAAGTGTCCGCTGCCGGTGCTGAAAACCCGCAAACGCCTGGCGACCTTGTCGTCAGGCAATCTGCTTTCGGTCGAGACGACGGATCCTCTGGCAGGAATCGACATCCCGCATTTCTGTCGGGAAGAGGGCCACGAACTGCTCGAGAACAACCGCACCGAAAGCGGGCACAGTTTCCTGATCCGCAAGGGCTGACTCAGCACTGATCCGCTTCACGTCAGCGGAACGTCATCCCCGACACCGCCAGCGGATTGTTCTCAAGGGCCTCACGATCCGGCCGGTCGATCCGAGGCGCGCCGATGAAGGCCGCGAACAGATCTTCAACGTAGGACTCGGGCATATCCTGCGTGATCAGCACAAGGCGCGTGCGGCGGTCCGCGGGATCCGGCCAGGCAGGCAACCGCACGGGCGGATGAAAGACGGACTGCACGCCGTGCAGCACCAGCGGCCGATCCGGATTGTCCGCCAAGGCAACGATCGCCTTCATGCGCAGCAGCCGCTCTCCATGGGCAGAGCGGAGCAGATCCACAAACATCTCGATCGCGGCCGGATCGATCGGCCTGTCATGGATGATGGAATGGGACCGGATACTCTCGCCATGCCGGTTCACGTCATGATGATCGTGATGATGATGGTGATGGTGATCCGACGTCGCCTCGTCCTTCAGCCACCGATCGACATCGGCAATCTTCGTGGCCGGATCGTACAACCCGTTTTCGAAGATGCTGGCACGGCCAGTCTCATCTGCGTCGCCATCCATCAGCGGCGCGCGCGGATTGAGTTGCGCTAAGCGCCCCTTGAGAGCAACGAGGCCCTCTTCGTCCGCAACAAGCGCGGCTTTCGACAGGACCAGCCTGTCTGCGACAGCGACCTGCTTGACCGCCTCTTCAAAGCGATCGAGCGTGGACAGGCCGTTCACGGCGTCCACCACCGTGACGACGCCCTCGATCTCGAAATTCGACGCGATCACCGGATTGCCGATAACGGACTGGAGTACCGGCGCTGGATCGGCAAGTCCCGTCGTCTCGATGACGATGCGCGACAAGGGCTTGATGCGACCGGTCTGCATGCCGTCCATCAGCGATGCCAGTGTATCGACCAGTTCGCCGCGAACCGTGCAGCAGAGGCATCCGTCAGATAGCTCGATCAAGCCATCACCAGAGGACTCGACTAGCAGATGGTCTATCCCGACCTCGCCGAACTCGTTGATGATGACAGCCGCGTCCTTCATGGCGGAATCCTTGAGGATCCGGTTCAGAAGCGTGGACTTACCCGCGCCTAGAAACCCCGTGAGAACGGAAACGGCAACGCGGTCACGCCCCTGGAACATTGTCATGGTCTTGGCACTCAGAATGTCGGGCGAGGAATCGGGATCGGCACGTTGGCAATCTTGTTAGCCCCACCCTTTTCCGGCTTCGCGTCGACCGGCTCCGTGCCCGGAATAACGCCGGCAAACACAGGGCGCGGCGGATGCGCCAATTCATGGATGTAGGGCGACAGCATCTTCATGCGCCCGGCATCGTCGCGGCCTTCGCTGCGCACCTGCCGTGCCTTCGGGTTACAAATCTCGGCGCTGATATCGGTCACCACGTCGCGGCCTTCGCCATAGGGCGCAAGAGTTTCGATCTTGGGTCCTTCCGGCCGGCTGACCAGCGCCTTCTGCAGGAGATCCGCGGACATGTCGGCGCGCGCACCCAGGCTATCGGCGCCTAGCACCACGGTGATGACCGTGCGCCCGTTGCGGGTTGCAGATGATATCTGGTTGAAACCCGAGGCGCAGATATACCCCGTCTTCATGCCGTCAGCCCCGTCGAACCGGCCGATCAGCAGGTTGTAATTGGCATAGACTTTTTTGCCGGTATCGATGCCTTCCAGCGAGAAATATCCGGCATATTCCGGAAACTCGCGGCGGATCGCCAGAGACAGGATCGCGAGGTCGCGTGCCGTGGTGTATTGCCCGGCACCCGGTAGCCCGTGCGGATTGATGAATCGCGACGAGGTCATGCCGAGGCCCGCCGCTTCCGCATTCATCCGCACCATGAAATTCTCAAGCGAGCCGCCGACCGTTTCCGCCACCGCGACCGAAACATCGTTTGCCGATTTGACCAGCATGATCTTGAGGGCACTGTCCAGCGTCATCTGCGAGCCGACCTTGAAACCGATCCGGCTTGGCGGCTCCGACGCCGCACGTTTAGTCATGGTCACCGGCGTCTGCAAGGTGACTTCTCCACGCCGGATCGCCTTGAACGTGGTATAGGCCGTCATCAGTTTCGTCAGCGATGCCGGATACCATTTGCGGAAGGCATCGCGATGCTCGACCACCCGTCCCGTCGCAACATCCACAACCATGACCGGATTTGCTGAAGCAACCATCGGCAACGCAACCAGCGCAGCGACCATAATTGCGCCAAGCCGCGCAAATCTGGACGCCTTGAGAAGCGAACGTGAAATCTTTCTGGTCAAGTCTGGACCTCCGACGGTCTGATAAAGGCTCGTAAGGGTTTTATATTTACCCTATATAGCCTTGCAATGGCAAAGCGGACTGATCGCACCGATTACTCAAGTCACTTTCGCGCGACCGGTCCAAGTCCCGCAATTCATCACAGGAACGACCTATGCCCTTACTGAACCGCGCAGCCGAACTCCAGAACGAGGCCCGCGAGTGGCGACACCACCTGCATGCCCATCCGGAGATTCTCTACGAGGTGCACAACACGGCAGCCTTCGTGGCAGAAAAGCTCAAGGAATTCGGTGTCGACGAGATCGTGACCGGCATCGGCCGCACCGGCGTCGTCGGCGTAATCAAGGGCCGCGGAGAGAGCGACAGGGCCATCGGGCTCCGGGCCGACATGGACGCCCTGCCGCTGGAGGAAATCACCGGTAAGCCCTGGGCATCGAAGTCGCCGGGCAAGATGCATGCCTGCGGCCATGACGGCCACACCGCCATGCTGCTCGGCGCGGCCAAACATCTCTGCGAGACCCGTAACTTCAATGGGCGGGCCGTCGTGATCTTCCAGCCGGCGGAAGAAGGTGGCGCTGGCGCCCGGGCGATGGTCGAAGACGGGCTGATGGAGCGATTCGGCATCGAGGAAGTCTATGGCATGCACAACATGCCCGGCATGCCGCTCGGCAGTTTCGGCATCCGCAACGGCGGCATCATGGCCGCTCCCGACAAGTTCTTCGTGACCATCAACGGCCGCGGCGGCCATGCGGCAGAGCCGCACATGACCATCGACACGATTGCGATCGGCGCAGAAATCGTCGGCGGCCTGCAGCTGATTGCCTCGCGCAACGCCAATCCCGTGCGCTCGGTGGTGGTCTCGGTCACCCAGTTTCATGCGGGCACCACGCACAACATCATCCCGGAGATCGCGCATCTCTCCGGCACGGTGCGCACCCATGATGAAAGCGTGCGGAACATGGCGGAAGCTCGGATCCGCCAGATCGCAGCCGGAATTGCAGCCGCTCATGGCGCCGAGGTGACGGTAGAGTATGAGCGGGCCTGTCCCGTGACCTCGAACCATCCAACGGAAACCCGGCATGCCGCCAAGGCGGCCATCGACGTGGTGGGCGAGCAGCTGGTCAACGACGACGTCGATCCCTCCATGGCCGGCGAGGACTTTGCCTTCATGCTGCAGGCCCGGCCCGGCGCCTATATCATGATCGGCAATGGCGACACTGCAGGCCTGCACAACCCGGCCTACGACTTCAACGACGAGGCCCTCGGCTATGGCATTTCCTATTGGGTGAGGCTGGCGGAACAACGCCTGACGGAATAACCGGCGATACGGCACAGCCGAGAAAAGGCTTGGCTTGCGGCCTCACCTTTTGTATGGATGTGGCCGCTGGTCCCGTAGCTCAGCAGGATAGAGCACCAGATTCCTAATCTGGGGGTCGCGCGTTCGAATCGCGCCGGGATCACCACTTCAAGGTCATATTCCGCAGCCCAGGAAATGTTTGTTTCCTTACCGGGCCGGCATCGTCTTAAAAAAACCAGATCGTGTGATAGACTTGCATCGACGACCGCAACTGATGCGGTCGAGTTGACGGGAGGACACCATCATGGGTTCGTCACCCCCTACAATTGCGATCGGAAAGGCCGACGCGGTTGAAAGAGCGATCCGCCGCATACAACTGCGCGGAGCCTTGGGATCGGAAGATATCCGGCGGGAGAACGCAGCTGATCTCGTTGTCTATCTGTTCGAAAACGGCATTTGCGACGAGGACGAGCTCGTCGAGTTGGCCATGCTTGCAGACGGCAAGCGTTACGACCCGGTCTCCGGTCACTTCGACTGAGCGGTGTGATGACAGTCTATCCGCAGGCAAGGCGCGGCACCATCCGATTGGGCGTGGTTTGGACGGCAGGTTCTGCCTGGAACGACGGCCGCCATTCCACCTGACTGCCGCGCGGTTCAAGATGGCCTGCGCATGCCATCTGCCGAACAGGTAGCAGGGCAATTTTTCCAGACCTTCGAATTAACGACATTTGGCGTCCGGCTATTCGCACCTGCAATATTCGCTTTTTTTCAAGCTGAAAATATGCGACGTGAAACGGGACATACAACGCCACGGAGCGTGGGGCTTCCTCCGCTTCTATCCTCCGCAAGTATTTTTTGAGAGAAGCTATGCGTATAACGATGGTTGGGTCCGGCTATGTTGGTCTTGTATCGGGAGTTTGCTTTGCAGACTTCGGGCACGACGTGATCTGCGTCGACAAGGTCGAAGCCAAGATCGAGGCCCTGAAGAATGGCGTGATCCCGATCTATGAGCCGGGCCTCGATGCCTTGGTCGAGTCTAACTACAAGGCTGGCCGCCTCTCCTTCTCGACGGATCTTGCCGCCGCCGTCAAGGATGCCGATGTGGTGTTCATCGCAGTCGGCACGCCGTCCCGTCGCGGCGATGGCCATGCCGACCTGAGCTATGTCCATGCTGCAGCCCGCGAGATTGCACAGGCCTCCACCGGCTTCACAGTTGTCGTAACGAAGTCGACTGTTCCTGTCGGCACCGGTGACGAAGTGGAGCGCGTGATCCGCGAAGCCAATCCCGAGGCCGACATCGCTGTCGTGTCCAACCCGGAATTCCTGCGCGAAGGCGCGGCCATCGACGACTTCAAGCGCCCGGACCGCATCGTCATCGGAACGACGGACGAGCGCGCCATCGAGGTGATGAAGGAGGTCTATCGTCCGCTGTCGCTCAACGCAGCACCGCTGTTCTTCTGCGAGCGCCGGACATCGGAGCTTATCAAGTATGCCGGCAATGCCTTCCTGGCGATGAAGATCACCTTTATCAACGAGATCGCCGATCTGTGCGAACGCGTCGGTGCCGACGTACAGAAGGTGGCCAAGGGCATTGGCATGGACAAGCGCATCGGCGAGAAATTTCTTCATGCCGGTCCCGGTTACGGCGGCTCCTGCTTCCCCAAGGACACTTTGGCTCTGGTCAAGACCGCGCAGGACTTCGAAAGCCCGATGCGTCTGATCGAAACCACCGTCGCGATCAATGACAATCGCAAGCGTGCCATGGCGCGCAAGGTGATTGCCGCCTGCGGCGGGTCCGTGCGCGGCAAGAAGATCGCGATCCTCGGACTGACATTCAAGCCGAACACGGATGACATGCGCGAAGCGCCGTCGATCTCCATCATCCAGGCCCTGCAGGACAATGGTGCGGAAGTCCATGCTTACGATCCGGAAGGCATGGAAGCGGCACGCGATCTGCTCGGTCCGGTCAACTATGGCCAGGATGCCTACAGCATTTCCGAGAAGGCCGATGCGCTGGTTCTTGTCACCGAATGGGATGCCTTCCGTGCACTGGACTTCCGTCGCCTGAAGGCCACGATGAACAATCCGCTGCTGGTTGACCTGCGCAATGTCTATCCGAAGACCGAAGTCACCCGCCACGGCTTCGAATATCATGGCGTCGGTCGCGCCGGAGGCGATGCCTGATGCGGTATCTCATCACGGGCACGGCTGGCTTCATCGGATTCCATCTGGCCCGCAAGCTCCTGCAGGAGGGTCATGAGGTCATCGGTTTCGATGGCATGACCCCTTACTACAGCCTCAAGCTGAAGGAGGCGCGGCACGCCGCCCTCAATCAGTTCCCCGCATTCAAGCCGAGCATCGGGATGCTGGAGGAGCGCGCAGCCCTCGACAAGGCCATTGCGGGCGACGCACCTGATGTGATCGTGCACCTGGCTGCTCAGGCCGGTGTTCGCTACAGCCTTGAAAATCCTAAGGCCTACCTGGATTCCAATCTGTCCGGCACCTGGAACATTCTTGAACTGTCCAAGGATGTCGGCGTCAAGCATCTGATGCTGGCATCGACCTCGTCCGTCTATGGTGCGAACCCGTCGATCCCGTTCCGCGAATCCGACAAGACCGATGAACCACTTACCTTCTACGCCGCAACGAAGAAGGCCACGGAACTGATGGCGCATAGCTATGCCCATCTGCACAAGATCCCGACGACCGCATTCCGCTTCTTCACGGTCTACGGACCCTGGGGCCGGCCGGATATGGCTCTGTTCAAGTTCGTGAAGGCGATCGTTGACGGCGACGAGATCGAAATCTACGGCGAAGGCAAGATGAGCCGGGATTTCACATACGTGGAAGACCTCGTGGATTCCATCATCCAGCTGTCCCACGTGGTGCCCTTGCCGGAGACGCGGGTTGAAAAGTCAGGGGTGATCGACACGCTCTCCCATGAGGCGCCGTATCGCGTCGTCAATATCGGCGGCGGCCAGCCCGTAGGCCTGCTCGATTTCGTGGAAACGGTCGAGAAGATCATCGGCAGGCCAGCCCGTCGGAAAATGCTGCCGATGCAGAAGGGCGACGTGCCACGCACCTATGCCAGCCCCGATCTGCTGGTTGCACTGACCGGATCGAAGCCGGAAACCACGCTTGACGTGGGCGTGAAGGCCTTCGTCGACTGGTACATGGAGGCTCGCGCCTATCTCTAGGGATAGGCAGAGCGTCATCTTCCGAGTTGCGCACCGATAATAGCATTAGGGGCGTCTGAAACGCCCTCAGACTGCTGACAAACCCCTGGCCACATCCAGGGGTTTATGATTCACTGGGACATGTTGAAGAAACCTGCTCCCGAACAGACGGCTGTCGAGATGGTGACGCTCGACAGCCTGGTGCCTAGAGATCATCTGCTTCGCAAGATCGATGCAGTGATCGACTTTTCCTTCATCCATGATCGCGTTGCCGGCCTTTACTGCGCCGACAATGGCCGCCCGCCGCTCGACCCGACGCTGATGTTCAAGGCGCTGTTTCTGGGCTACCTGTTCGGCGTGCGTTCCGAGCGGCAGTTGGTGCGCGAGATCGAGGTGAATGTCGCCTATCGCTGGTTCTTGCGGATGAAGCTGACCGACCCAGTCTTCGATGCCTCGACGCTTTCCCAGAACCGCCGCCGCCGCTTCAACGACACGTCCGTCGCCCAGGACATCTTCGATGCGATCGTGGAGCAGGCGATCGGCCACGGCTTGGTGGATGGCACCGTGCTCTATACGGATTCCACGCATCTGAAGGCCAATGCCAACAAGGGCAAATATGATCTTGAGATGCTCCAGAAGTCGCGGGCCGACTACTGGGCTGATCTCGACCGGGCGATTGAGGCCGAACGCGCCGCCCATGGCCAGACGCCGTTGAAGGACAAGGAGCGCGAGCCGGAGGTCAAGGAAACCAAGGTCAGCCGCACAGACCCGGACAGCGGCTATATGGTGCGCGACGGCAAGCCCAAGGGCTTCTTTTATCTCGATCATCGCACGGTTGATGGCAGCCATGCCATCATCACCGACACCCATGTGACGCCGGCCAATGTGCATGACAGTATCGTCTATCTGGATCGGCTCGACCGGCAGCGTGAGCGCTTCGACTTGGATGTCGCAGCTGTGGGGCTCGATGCAGGCTATGCCACATCAGGCATCGCCAAGGGGCTGGAGGACAGAGGCATCCTGGGCGTAACCGGCTATCGCAACCCGACCCCGCCCAAGGACGGGATGATGCGCCAATCGAAGTTCGTCTACGAACCCGATACCGACGGCTACCGCTGTCCTGAAGGCCAGTTGCTCACCTACGCCACCACAGACCGTAACGGCTACAAGCACTACCGCTCTGACCCATCCCTGTGCCGCGACTGCCCGCTTCTGGCGTCGTGCACCTCAAACGCCAAAGCCGAGCGGACCATCACCCGCCATGTCTGGCAAGACGCCCGCGATCGCACCGACGCCAATCGCAAGACGCCCTGGGGCAAGGCGATCTACAAAAGACGAAAGGAGACGGTCGAACGCTCCTTCGCCGATGCCAAACAGCTACACGGCCACCGCTACGCCCGCTTCCGCGGTCTCATCAAGGTCAGGTGGCAATGCCTGCTGGCAGCGAGCGCCCAAAACATCAAGAAGATCGCCACCGCGATGACCAAAGCCCCAAAGACAGCCTGCGGATAAAGGCTCTCACCCCCCTTCCAACTGCACCGCAACATCGCTCAAAACACCACCTGAGCGTGAGCTCCAAGAAACGCAAAAAACCCGCCGAGAAAATCGACGGGTTTGTCAGCAGTCTGGCGGCGTCTGAAACGCCCTTATTTAAGCTTGAGCTTGCTGCCCCGGCTATTCCCTTGTAGACGCTAGGGGAAAGGCAGACATCTCTGGATTTTCCATGACCTCTGACAGCAAGGCGCCGCGTCGGTTGACGATCCTCGGCTCAACCGGCTCCATCGGGTGCAACACGCTCGATGTCGTCGAGCAGCTTCGTGCAGACGAAAATTTCGAAGTGGTGGCGCTCACCGGCCACGGCAATATCGCGCTGCTGGCGAACCAAGCCCGGCAGCATCGCGCCCAGTTGGCCGTCACGTCAGACGAACGGCACTATCAGGCGCTGAAAGACGCACTGGCCGGCAGCGGCATCGAGGTGGCAGCCGGACGGTCTGGCCTTCTGGAGGCCGCAACCCGTGACGCCGATACGGTCATGGCTGCCATCGTCGGCACAGCGGGCCTGGCGCCCACCCTTGCCGCCGCAGCCCGGGGCGCCGATATTGCGCTCGCCAACAAGGAATGCCTGGTTTCCGCCGGCGACCTTTTCGTCTCCGCCGTCCGGCAGGGCGGTGGCCGGCTCATCCCAGTCGATAGCGAGCATAGCGCGATCTTCCAATGCCTAGAGGCCGATCAACGCCATGCGCTGGAGCGCATTGTGCTGACGGCCTCGGGCGGTCCCTTCCGCACATACAGTCGCGAACAGATGGCCAATGTGACGGTGGAAACGGCGCGCAGCCATCCCAACTGGTCCATGGGGCTGAAGATCTCCGTCGGCAGTGCTTCGATGTTCAACAAGGCGCTGGAGATGATCGAGGCCAAGCATCTCTTTGATGTTCGTCCCGACCAGATTGAGGTGATCGTCCACCCCCAGTCCATCGTGCATTCGATGGTGGGCTATTCCGATGGCTCGGTCATCGCCCAGCTCGGCAGCCCTGACATGCGCACGGCGATCGGCTACGCGCTTACCCATCCCCGTCGTCCTGCCCTCAATGTCGAGCGGCTCGACTTCGCCAAGCTCGCCCGGCTCGATTTCGAGGCGCCCGATGCCGTCAGGTTCCCGGCCTTGCGGCTGGCGCGCACCGCGCTGGAGCGCGGCGGCCTGCAAGGCGCCGTCATGAATGCCGCCGAAGAGACCGCATTCCAGGCCTTCTGCGATAGCCGCATCGGCTTCCTTGCGATGGCGGATGTGGCCGAGGCGGTCATGGACGAAATGGTCGGCCACGGCGCGGCTTTGACTATCGAGGATGTCTTTCACGCCGATGCGGAAGCCCGCCAGCGGGCAACCGACGTGGTCAGCCGAATCGAAAAAGCCGCCTGACAAGGGCGGCTTCGTCTTCCAAGAAATCGTCGACTGGTGTCAGGCGACAGCGCGCGCCAGGGCGCAACGCGACCAGAGCTGGTGCAGCGAGCCGACCAGGTGGTCGATATCGGCATCGCTGTGCAGCGGCGTTGGCGTGATGCGCAAGCGCTCGGTCTTCTTCGGCACCGTCGGGTAGTTGATCGGCTGGACATAGATGCCGCAATTGTCGAGCAACAGGTCCGAGATCCACTTGCACTTGGCCGCATCGCCAACCATGACAGGCACGATATGGCTCGGATTGACCATGTGCGGAATGCCGCGGGCATCCAGCATGGACCGCAGCCGCCGCACACGCTCCTGATGGGCGAAGCGTTCGATCTGGCTCGACTTCAGATGACGAATGGAAGCCAGCGCACCAGCCGCAAGCGCCGGCGGCAGCGCGGTCGTGAAGATGAAACCCGACGCAAACGAGCGGACGAAGTCGCAAAGCGCGGCCGAAGCTGCGATATAGCCGCCCATGACACCAAAGGCCTTGCCGAGCGTGCCTTCAATGACTGTCAGGCGATGCATCAGGCCTTCGCGCTCCGCGATACCGCCGCCATGCGCGCCATACATGCCAACCGCATGCACCTCGTCCAGATAGGTCATGGCGCCGTATTTGTCGGCCAGATCACAGATTTCCTTGATCGGCGCGATGTCGCCATCCATAGAATAGACCGATTCGAAGGCAATCATCTTCGGCGCCTTGGGATCGGCGGCAGCCAGCTTGGCTTCCAGATCCTTCAGGTCATTGTGCTTCCAGATCACGCGATCGCATTTCGCATAGCGAATGCCCTCGATCATCGAGGCGTGGTTCAGCGCGTCGGAGAAAATGATCAGGCCCGGAATCTTCTGGCCCAGCGTGCCCAACGCCGCCCAGTTCGATACGTAACCGGAGGTGAAGATAAGCGCCGATTCCTTGCCATGCAAATCGGCAAGTTCGCGCTCCAGCAGAACATGGTAGTGGTTGGTGCCAGAAATATTCCGGGTGCCTCCCGCACCCGCGCCACAGTGATCGATCGCCTGCTTCATCGCCTCGGTCACGATCGGGTTCTGGCCCATGCCGAGATAGTCGTTGGAACACCAGACCGTCACATCCTGCGTGCCGTTATTGGTGTAGCGGGTCGCTTTTGGGAAATTGCCATTCTGGCGCTCGATGTCAGCAAAAACGCGGTAGCGGCCTTCCTCGTGGAGCCCCGCCAACTCGCTTTTGAAGAAACTCTCGAAATCCATCGCCGCACTCCAGCCTTTTGTTTCCTTATTGTGGCCACCGGCGCATGCGGTCAACCCCAGGAATGTAAATTCGTTCTAAACTGCGACAAATGGCGCGCGTTTTTGAATCTTTCCAGAAAATAGCTAACCGATCCCTTCCGGTCAAAAATTGATCTGCGTCAAGCAAGCTGAAAATGCCTTGGAAATACCAAGGGGCGACCGAAATCGCCCCTTGTATCAAGGCAAGTGATTCTGGAGATCAGGCGGCCGCGACCGCCCGTTTCGCCATCACCTTGATGAGGTTCGCACGATAGGCGGCGCTGCAATGCATGTCTTCCATCAAGCCCGACGTCTCGACCGTAACGCCGGCCAGGGCATCCGGGTTAAAACCGGAAGCCAGCGCCGCTTCCAAGCCCCCATGCCGGAACACACCGTCGGAACCCGCACCGGTGACTGCGACACGCGCGCCACTCCCGACCTGTGCCACGAATACGCCGGTCATGGCATAGCGGGACGCGGGATTGGGAAACTTGGCATAGCCCGCCTTGTCAGGCGCCGTGAACGCAACGGCGGTGATGATCTCGCCTTCCTCCAGCGCCGTTTCAAACAGACCGGTGAAGAAGTCATCGGCGGCGATCTCCCGCCGGTCGGTGATGATGGTTGCCCCGAGACCCAGCATGGCCGCAGGATAATCGGCGGCCGGATCATTGTTGGCGATCGACCCGCCAATCGTGCCCATGTGTCGAACATGCGGGTCACCGATCAAGCCGGCGAGATGGCAGAGTGCCGGACAGACAGCCGCAATTGCCGTGGACGAGGCTACTTCGGCATGGGTGACCCCCGCACCGATTCGCACACTGCGGCCATCGACCGAAATGCCCTTCAAGGAACTGACATGGCGCAGGTCAATCAGGTCGCTCGGCTGCGCCAGCCGCTGCTTCAATGTCGAAATCAGCGTCTGACCGCCGGAGACGAATTTTCCGTCTTCGGCGCCGGCAATCATCTTTGCTGCATCCTCCAGCGAGGACGCACGATGGTAACTTGTTGAATACATGGTCGTCCCTCCCGTTCAGTGACTGGCCTGCATGGCGTTCCACACCGCAAGCGGGGTGGCCGGCATGTTGAGCTGGTTGTTGCCGATGGCATCGGTGATGGCATTCATCAGCGCCGGCGGCGAGCCGATGGCGCCGGCCTCCCCGCAGCCCTTGATGCCGAGCGGATTGCCCGGGCATGGCGTGTTCTGGTGCGACACCTGGAACGACGGCAGGTCGTCGGCGCGCGGCATGGCATAGTCCATGTAGCTGGCCGTCAGGAGCTGTCCCGTTTTAGGGTCGTAGTGGACCCCTTCCAACAGCGCCTGGCCGATCCCCTGGGCGATACCGCCATGGACCTGTCCCTCGACGATCATCGGGTTGATGATATTGCCAAAGTCATCGGCAGCCACGAACTGGATGATATCGGTCTTGCCGGTCTCCGGATCGACCTCCACCTCGCAGATATAGCAGCCCGCCGGGAAGGTGAAGTTTGAGGGGTCGTAGAACGCCCCTTCCTTCAGACCCGGCTCCATGCCGGCCGGCAGGTTGTGGGCCGTATAGGCCGCCAGCGCCACCTGGAACCACGGCAGCGACTTGTCCGTGCCCGCCACCTTCAGCTCGCCATTTTCGATGACGATATCGCTTTCGTCCGCCTCCATGAGGTGGGCGGCGATCTTCTTGGCCTTCGCCTCGACCTTGTCGAGCGCCTTGACGATGGCCGACATGCCGACCGCGCCCGAGCGCGACCCGTATGTGCCCATCCCCATCTGCACCTTGTCGGTATCGCCGTGCACGATGTTGATGTTTTCCAAGGGCATGCCGAGCCGCTCGCTGACCAGCTGCGCGAAGGTCGTCTCGTGACCCTGGCCATGGCTATGCGAACCGGTCAGCACCTCGACAGTTCCCACGGCATTGACGCGGACCTCGGCCGATTCCCAGAGGCCCACACCCGCACCAAGCGAACCAACGGCGGCCGAAGGCGCAATGCCGCAGGCCTCGATATAGCAGCTCATGCCGATGCCGCGCTTCTTGCCGCGTCCGGCCGCTTCGGCCTTGCGGGCGGCAAAGCTGTTCCAATCGGCGGCGGCCATCGCAGCCTCCAGCGAGGCCTCATAGTCACCCGCGTCGTAATTCATGATCACGGGTGTCTGGTAGGGGAAGGTGCGGATGAAATTCTGCCGGCGAAGTTCTGCAGGTGACACGCCAAGCTCGCGTGCCGCCGTTTCCATCGTCCGTTCGAGCAGATAGGTGGCCTCCGGCCGCCCTGCCCCGCGATAGGCATCGACCGGCGCCGTATTGGTATAGACGGTCCGCACATTGCAATGGATCGCCGGGATCGCATACTGGCCCGACAGCAGGGTTGCGTAGAGATAGGTCGGCACCGACGACGAGAATAGCGACATATAGGCGCCGAGATTGGCGATCGTGTCGACCTTCAGGCCGATGACCTTGTTGTCCTTGTCGAAGGCCATCTTGACCTTGGATACATGGTCACGCCCATGGGCGTCCGTCAGGAAGGCTTCCGTGCGGTCGGAGGTCCACTTGACCGGTACGCCGGTCTTCTTCGACGCCCAGAGACAGACGATTTCTTCGGGATAGATATAGATCTTCGACCCGAAGCCGCCGCCGACATCGGGCGCAATCACGCGGAGCTTGTTTTCGGGCGCGACATTGTAGAAGGCGCTCATCACGAGCCGGGCCACATGCGGATTCTGGCTTGTTGTGTAGCAGGTGTAGTGATCCTCGGCCGAATCATAGATGCCAAGCGTCGCGCGCGGCTCCATGGGGTTGGGCGACAGGCGGTTGTTGTGGATCTCGATTTCCGTCACGTGAGCGGCAGCGGCGATCGCCTGGTCGGCCGCCGCGCTGTCGCCGATCTCCCAGTCGTAGATCAGGTTGCCAGGCGCTTCCGGATGCAGCTTTGGCGCGCCAGCTTCAAGCGCTGCAACCGCGCTGGTAACGACGGGCAACTCCTCATATTCCACGACCACGGCTTCCGCCGCATCACGTGCCTCGCCCAGACTATCCGCCACGACGATTGCCACGGCATCGCCGACATAGCGAACGGTCTCGTGGGCCAGGGGCCGCCAGGCTCCCATCTTCATCGGCGATCCATCCTTGGAGTGGATCATCCAGCCGCAGATCAGGTTTCCGATGCCGTCAGCCAGCAGTTGCTTGCCATCGAGAACATCGATGACGCCGGGCATGGCCTTCGCGGCACTGGCATCAACGCTCCTGATCTTGGCATGGGCGTGCGGCGAACGCACGAAATAGGCATATTTCATGCCGGGAGCGATCATGTCGTCAGTATACCGGCCTTTGCCGGTCAGGAAGCGCTTGTCTTCCTTGCGCGCCACACGCGCGCCAATTCCTTCAATACCCATGTTCATCTCCTCCAGAGAATAGGGATAGGGGACAGGATTAGGCAGTAGCCAATGGGCAGTAGGCAGTAGGATTTGAGGCAATGTGGCCGCGATGTCGCGTGAACTAATGCCTACTGCCTACTGGCTATTGCCTCACTCAGCGGCCTGGCGACCTGCATGCATCTCCGCATTGGCAGCGAGAACGGCTTTCACGATGTTGTGATAGCCGGTGCAACGACAGATATTGCCTTCCAGTTCGTGCCGCACGGTCGCTTCATCCAGCGCACCGCCATGGCGGTTGATCATGTCCACCGCGGTCATCACCATGCCGGGCGTGCAGAAGCCGCATTGTAGACCGTGATGCTCCTTGAAGGCCGCCTGCACGGGATGAAGCTCCCCGCCCGACGCAAGTCCTTCGATGGTCGTGACCGTCGACCCGGACGCTTGGACAGCCAGGACAGAACAGCTCTTCACGGACTTGCCATCCATATGGACGACGCAAGCACCGCATTGCGTGGTGTCACATCCCACATGCGTTCCCGTCAGAGCGAGCTTTTCGCGCAAGAAATTCACGAGCAACGTGCGGTCCTCGCATTCGCCGCTCACCGCCCGGCCATTCACCGTCAGCGTCACTTTTGCCATGTTGATCCTCCTCGTGTCTCTCCCTGACACGGCGATATCATTTGTCTTTTTAAGCAAGGGATCAACAACTACTTTCGGTGCGCTCTGCGATTTTTGCATGCTGCAATGCAGCAACGGCGGGCATGTCTTGTGACTTCACGCACACAGAGGCGAAACCATTAGGCAATTTCAGATGGGGGCCGTGGACATTCGCGCGACGAAATATATTCTCCCCAATCGCGGGGACAGCCGAAGGCATGAAGGGCGCTTTCCGATTCATCGGGGCACTGGACGCGGACGCTGTCTGACAAAGAAAATCAGTGGAGAGAAAACATGAAGAAAGCCCTCGTGTTGGTATTGGTCGCACTGGCGATCACAAGCTGCACCCAGACTGAAAAGGGCGCCGCAATCGGCGCCGGCGCCGGCGCGATCATCGGCGGAGCAATCACGGGCGACGTACGCGGCGCAGCCGTTGGCGCGGCCATCGGCGGTGTTTCCGGCGCCGTCATCGGCAATGTCGCCGACCAGCCCGGCCAGTGCTACTATCGTGACCGTTATGGCCGTCGCTACATCGACCGCTGCTGATAGCGGGCTTGCTTATCGATGCGGCCTTAACCGGCCGCATCGTCGCTGCAATTTTAGCTTTTTTGTTTGAACAATTTCCTTTGCCGCGCGTTTGCGGTTAGGTTCGGACCACAGGGTGGCACATCAGGCGCCATCAATGTCGGCAAACGAAAAGCTGTGCATGCCGGATATGACGACGAGACCGAACGATTGTATTGCGTTTTCTAAGACAGGTCTGCTTCTGTCCGCCTTGCTGTGCCTTGCCCTACCGATCGGCTGGGCCAGTCCAGCGCATGCGCTCACCATTTTTGGCATCACGCTCTTCGGCGACAAGAATGAGACCGATGTCGAGGTCATCGATCCCGTTCCATATTCCATTCGTCTGGATACCAGCGATGCGGATACAAAGCTCACCGAAGCTTTGAACAATAGCTCGCTGTTGAAGCGCGACGAAGGAACGCCGGCATCGGGCGATCTCGGTCTTGTCATCAAGGCCCGCGACGACCGCGACAGGCTGGTGGCCGCACTCTATGAGAACGCGCGCTACGGCGGCACCGTCACGGTGACCGTCAATGGTACCGATATCAACGACCTGCCCCCCGATCCCGAATTTACCCGCTCAGGCCCGATCCCGGTTGAAATCAGAGTCCAGCCCGGGCCTGTCTTCACGCTGGGCAATATCGCCTTGAAGGAAGATGCGGCACGTCTTGATCCCGCCGATTACGACCTGGTGCCAGGCGGCGATGCTGGCTCCCTGAATATCCTGAAAGCAGGCGACCGAATCGTTGCCGATCTGAAGGCGGAAGGCCGCCCCATGGCGCGCGTCACCTCCCGCGATGTCGTCGCGGATCACGAGACGCGAACCCTTGATGTCACCATCGTTGCCAAATCCGGCCCGGTTGCAAATCTTGGCGACGTTTCCGTTACGGGCACGCAAAAGGTCAATTCCGGCTTCGTCCAACGGTATTCACGCCTTCGTCCGGGCGAGCGTTACGCGCCGGAGCAGATCCGCAAGAGTGCAGAGCGTCTGCGCAAGCTCGGGGTCTTTTCCAGCGTCACCATCCGGGAAGCCGAAGAGCTGGCCGCAGACGGCTCGCTGCCGCTTCAGATCGAGGTCTCCGAGGGCAAACATCGCTATTTCGGCGTCGGTGCTACGGTCTCCAGCATCGATGGGCTGGGGCTTGAGGGCTATTGGGGCCACCGTAACCTCTTCGGCAATGCCGAATCCCTGCGGATCGAGGGCTCTGTCGGCCGGCTTGGCGATACGCGCGACTTGAAAGAGCTGGATTATGCGGCCGGCATCATTTTCAGCAAGCCGGGCGCTTTCTTTCCGGAAGCCACCCTGAATGCCAGCATAAAGGCAGCCACGCAGGACACGACCTCCTACGACGTGGCCTCGATCACCGGCCTGACCTCGTTGTCATACGAGATCACGGATGTGGACACCGTCTCGGGCGGTGTCTCCTTGCAATGGGCCGACATCGAAGATGCGTTTGGACGGCGACGCTACCTCACGTTTTCCGCACCGTTCGACTACATCAGGGACACCAGAGACAATACCCTGGATGCCACGGAAGGCTATCGGCTGAGCGCCAATGCCACGCCGAGCTATGACATATACGGATCCACCTTTTTCGCCTCGTTCGAAGGCTCGGCCTCTGCCTATTATGGCATCGGAGCGGAAGACCGGGTCGTTTTCGCGGGCCGGGTGGCCGCAGGCAGCCTGTTCGACACCGGCAGCCTGGCCGACATTCCCGCGACCAGCCGCTTCTTCGCCGGCGGCGGCGGGTCGGTGCGTGGTTACGCCTATGAAGAAATCTCGCCCTATGATTCCAAGGGAGACGCCACCGGCGGACGCTCCTATGCCTTGGGCTCGCTGGAAGCGCGTATCAAGGTAACGGATTCGATCGGGATCGTGCCCTTTATCGATGCGGGAACGGTCGCTGCCGCGAATTATCCCGATTTCTCGGATATCAGGATGGGTGCCGGCATAGGTTTGCGTTACGCGACGCCGTTCGGGCCGATCCGCCTCGATTTCGCCGTTCCCCTGGATCGCTATCCCGGTGGCAGCCAATACGGGATTTACGCTGGCATCGGTCAGAGTTTCTAGGTCCGGGGATCGGCTCTCGGACACCAATGGCATCAGGGCCATAAAGGGAATGCAGCAGCTAGCATGAAAATTCTCACGCGCATCTTCAGGCACATCTTCCGCATCATCGCGTTTCTGGTGCTGACTGTGGTTGTGCTTACCGGCGCGATCTTCCTGCTGGGCGGCTATACCACGGCCGGCGGCAATATCGTCGCTTCGCTGGCCGTGAAGCTGCTATCCAATGAGAACCGCACCATTGCGCTGGCGCCGCCCGGCCCGCTGCTGACAGGGCACCTGCGCCTACCCTCCATCCAGATCGGCGATGCGGACAGCATCTATGCCGAAGCGACGGAGGTCGTGATTGATTGGTCGCCGCAAGCGCTGCTGAGCGGCGTTTTCAAGGCCAGCGCGATAACCGCCGCCACGGTCGAGGTGACGCGCGCGCCAAGGGCGGATGAAGCCGCAAGCACTACCGATAACCAAGGTTCACTCCTGCCGATCCGGGTGGACATCGACCGTGTCGAGATCGGAAGGGCAATCGTGGGCCAGGCGCTTGCAGGACGGCGGATGGAGCTGTCGCTCAAGGGATCCGTCGCAATCGACGAGAGTTCCGTCATCTCAAGCATCGCGGCAACCGAGCTTGCAGCAGTGGGCGCGCGGTTGAACGCCGATCTCGCCTATGTACCCGCCGCCAACCGGCTGGATCTCGATCTGGCCCTGCAGGAACCGCAGGGCGGCACACTGTCCGGCTTATTGCGCCTGCCCGGCCAGCCTGCTTTCGGCATGACACTGAAGGGCGAAGGCCCGTTGTCGGACTGGAAGGCAACCTTCACAGCCTCCATTACGGACGGACCGACGCTGTCGTTGGCGGCGACCCACAAGATCCTCGGTCCCGGCTTGCGGCAGGTCACGGCAAATGGCAACGGTCGTTTCGATGCCTTGCTGCCGCCCACTGTACGAGCCCTTTTTGAGGGCGATACTGGCATCGATTTCGCCGCATCCATAAGCAATACAGGCCAACTCGACATCGAGCGGGGAATACTGACGACAGCAAGCCTCAGCCTTGCCGCGACCGGCCGCTACGACCCCACAGGCACCAACGATCTCAGAATCGATGCCAAGGGGTTGAATGGCGCGGTGCCATTCGAATGGCCGCTGGCCGAAGGCGCGCTCAAGACCGCGATATCCGATCTGCGCCTCTCCGTTATCGGCCCGGCAGACGCCGTGGCGCTTGACCTCAAGGCGGACCTTGATTTTGCGGAACACCCGCAAGGCCGTCTTGAAGGCGTCTCCCTCTCCGCCACAAGCGCGGCTTTCAACCTCTCGACCCGCAGCGGCGAGGTGATGGTCGATGCCGCGATTGCCCGCAGCCGCTTTACCGAGGAAGCTGTGGACCGTGCGATCAAGGCTCCGGCGCGGATCAAGGCGCCCCTGACCGTTTCGCCCGAGCGCATCGCTTTTGCCGAAGCGACCATCGAAAGCGCAAGCATCGGCGGCTCCGGCACCGGCGAATATGATCTCGTGAATGGCAGCGTAGACGCCACCGTGAAACTGTTCGCCCTGCCGGGTGTCTTGCCACCCACCATCGCAGAAAAGTTCACCGGGACCATCGCGCTTTCAAGTGCCGTCAGCTTCCAGCGCCCGGACACCGTCGCCCTTTCCGATGTCGTCATCCGATCCAGCCTGTTTGATGCCACGGGTAGCGCGACCCTTGGCGAAGGCATTCTCAAGACGGAATTGCAGGGCACCGTCCCCGAACTCGGCCAGCTTCTGCCCGACGCACAAGGCGCCGCCAACGTCACGGTTTCGGCCGAGGGTCCCTTGCAGTCGCTGGACGTGACGGCCAAGGCCACCACCGATACGATTCGCATGGCCGGCTATCAGGTGGATGGGCTGACGCTCGACGCCAGCGGTACGGCTGACCCCAACGCGCTTGCCGCCACGATCGCCGCCTCGGGCCAGATCGACGGCAAGCCGATCGATGCTGCGGCAACGCTGCGCCCGGAAAATGGTGGCACCGTCATCCCCGATCTCTCGCTTTCCGTCGGCCCCAACAAGCTGAGCGGCGCCCTTCGGCTGGATGCCAACTTCCGGCCGGATGGCGCCGTCACCTTTGACTTCCCCGATATCAGCCTGCTGGCCGCCCTGGCGGGGCAACGCGCCGAGGGCGACCTCAAGGGCAATGTCCGTGTCGATAGCTCGGGCAATGCCATGGCCGTCTCCATCTCGGCGGCCGGCACCAGCCTGCGACGGGATAACATAAGTCTAACGCAGCCGGAGATCTCGCTCGCGATCTCGGATCTGGCCGCACTTGCCGCGAACGGAACCGTCAAAGCCTCGGCCCTGTCCGTCGGCGCCAATCGTGTGGACGCGCCAACGCTTGCCTTCACCCGTCGCGGCTCGACAACCGATCTCGACCTTTCGGCGCGCTACGACAACGCACCGGTGACCGCCAAGGCATCGGTGGAACAGCAGGGAACAGCGATCCTGGCCAATATCGCCTCTTTCCAGGCAGCACCGCGCGGCATTGCGATTTCGCTCACGAAACCGACCTCCGTTCGGATCGCCGATGGCACGGCCGAAATCGCCGAACTGGCCTTGTCCGCCGGTGGCGGCCAGATCAGGCTCAGTGGCAAAGCCGGCGAAACGCTTGACCTGACGGGCACCCTCTCAGGCTTACCAGCCGCGATTGCCGATACCTTTTCCCCGGGACTCGGCGCCACGGGCACGATATCAGGCGAGGTTTCCGCACGCGGCAGCCTGACCAGTCCCAATGTCGACTATCGCTTCAACTGGAGCGCCGGCTCCGTCACCCAACTTCGGTCCGCAGGACTGCCGCCTGTCGACGTAGCCGCGAATGGAACCTTTGCCGGTGACCGGCTGCAGGTCGATCTAACGCTGTCGGGCGCAAGCGGGCTGTCCGTCCGGGGCGGCGGGAACCTGTCGCTCACGGGCGCGCGCGCCATCCAGATGAACTTCAATGGTTCCGTTCCCTTCGCCCTCGTTGCATCCCAGCTTGCCGCCCAAGGCCTGACGGCGGAAGGCTCGGGCAATCTGACGGCCAGCATTTCCGGCAACCTGCCCGCGCCAGCGATCGCAGCCAGCATCAGCGCTAACGGCATCAGGCTTGTCGATGTCAGGCGAAACCTGGCGATCGAAGGACTGGGCTTCAACGCTCGGCTCGAAGGCGACCGCGTGACGATCTCTGGCCTCAGCGGATCGCTCGCCAGTGGCGGCGGCATCAGCGGCAGCGGCACGATCGATATCAGGGCCGCGGGCTTTCCCGCAGACATCTCGCTCATCCTGGACAAGGCGAGCTATGTCGACGGCACCATGCTCGCCACAACGGCCAGCGGTACTTTGCGCCTGCAGGGACCGCTGTTGTCCTCACCGGTGCTCTCGGGAGCGGTAACGCTCGACAAGACATCGATCACCATTCCGGAACGGCTTCCGCCATCCCTGGCCCAGCTGGATGTGACCCACCGCAACGCGCCGGCAAAGGTGAAGGCGCAGCTGGCAGACGTGACACGCAAGGAAAGCAACGGCAGCGGCAGCCAGATCGGCCTCGATCTGCGCATCGACGCCAATTCGCAGATCTATGTCCGCGGACGCGGGGTCGACGCCGAACTGGGCGGAGCGCTGACAATCCGCGGCACCGCCGCAGCGCCAGAGGTATCGGGCGCCTTCACGCTGCGCCGCGGACGGCTGTCGATCCTGACCAAGCGGCTCGAATTCACCAGCGCGACGATCACCTTCGGCGGGGCGCTGATCCCGATCCTGGAGATGACAGCGACCACGACCTCGGGTGCGACCACCATCACGGTGGGTGTTTCCGGCCCCGCCAACGATCCGGAAATCAGCTTCTCCTCATCGCCGGCCCTGCCCCAGGACGAGATTCTTGCGCAGCTGATTTTCGGCCAATCCATGGCGAAACTGTCCCCCCTGCAGATCGCCCAGCTGGCCGATAGCGTCAGCCAACTGGCCGGCGGGCGCTCGACCTCGCTGTTCCAAAGCCTGCGAAGCGGCCTTGGCGTCGATGATCTCGATGTCGGCACCGATGAGAGAGGCAATGCACGGGTAACGGCGGGCAAGTATCTCAACGACCGCACCTATCTCGAAGTGCAGCAGGACAGCACCAGCGGTGCAAAAGCCGTCATCAATCTGGACATTGGCCGCGGCCTGAAGCTGAAAGGTGAGGCTGGCGCCGGTGGTGGTGGCGGCGGCATCTTCTATGAAAAGGAATACTGATCGGTCGATCGCCAGGGGTCGGCCGAACATTTTTTCATGAGGACCTGACAAACTGATCAAACATCAGTCGATTCTGCCAGCATTGCCTCTTTTCCAGGACAGGCCATGGCGGAATTATGCGGCCCCACCGGACAGGAGACTTACCGATGAGCAATATGTCGAAAGCCGTAACCTTGATCGGTGTGCCGCTGGAAGAGGGTTCCGGCCAGCAGGGTGCCGCCATGGGGCCAGCAGCGCTGCGTATTGCCGGTGTGTGGAAGGCCTTGTCCAGCCTCGGCTATGGGGTGAGCGACCAGGGGGACTTGAAGCCGCAGCCGGCAACGGATCTGCCCACCCACGAAAATGCCCATAATCTTTCCACCGTCGGCGCGATGGTGCGTGCGCTGGAGCAGGCGACCTTTGAGGCCGCCGCCTCTGGCTCCGTTCCAGTCATCCTGGGAGGGGATCACAGCCTGTCCATGGGCAGTGTTTCGGGAATGGCGCGCCATGCGGCGGTACTTGGTCGACCGCTTTTTGTGGTTTGGCTCGACGCCCATGCGGACTTCAATACACCCGACACCTCCCCCTCCGGCAACCTGCATGGCATGCCCGTGGCATTCTTTTGCGGCCAGGCCGAATTCGCGCCCATCCTGCCGGCAAACAGGCCCTTCGTAGACCCACGACGTGTTTACCAGGTCGGGATACGCTCCGTGGACGACCATGAACGCGAGCAGATCCAGGCATCCGGCGTGGTGGTCTTCGACATGCGCGCCGTGGACGAGTTGGGCATGGCGGCCATCATGCGATCCATCCTGGCTAAGGTGGAAGCCGAAAACGGGCTCCTGCATGTCAGCCTCGACGTCGATTTCATGGATCCCGATATCGCACCCGGCGTCGGCACGACTGTGCCGGGCGGCGCCACCTTTCGTGAAGCGCATCTCATCATGGAGATGCTGCACGACAGCGGATTGGTCTCTTCGCTCGACCTGGTCGAACTCAACCCGTTTCTCGATGATCGCGGAAAAAGTGCGCGCATTCTCGTGGAGTTGACAGCCAGCCTATTCGGTCGCCGGGTTCTGGACCGCCTGACCAGACCAGCCTAGCCATCTCAAGTAAAACGAAGCTGCGGCTTTTGCGCTTGGATCGCACACATAAACAATCAAAAGTTTCAGTATCTTAGAAGACGCGAAGATGCTGGGATCGATATATTAGTACGGAATAGTTTTATTATATATTTAGGCGCCAAGGCTTCACGTTGTAAACTCTGGCTTAACAATTTTTGCTGAGACTTGTGTCAAGAAAAATTGTCACTCTCGCTTGAGAGTGGATGCTGCACCCGAAGACCACAGCGCTGCGGTATCTGAGAAAGAGGTATCCATGTCCATTTTATCCGCGTTCGCTCCGGACGCGCAGGCGATCCTTGCTGCCGTCAGCAAGTCACAGGCCATTATCGAATTCGACCTTCAGGGCAACATCCTTGCGGCCAACGAGAATTTCTGTTCCCTCCTTGGCTACAAGGCCTCGGACATCATCGGCAAGCATCACCGCATCTTTTGCGATCAGGCTTACACGCAGCGCCAGGAGTACAGAGATTTCTGGGCGCAACTGGCGCGTGGTACCTTCGATGCACGCGAATACAAGCGCATCACCAGGGATGGCAAGGAAGTCTGGATACAGGCCTCCTACAATCCGGTCTCGCGCGGCGGCAAACCCTACAAGGTCGTCAAATTCGCCACTGACATTACCGCGGCAAAGCTTAGATGTGCCGAAGATGCCGGCAAGCTCGAAGCCATCTGTCGCGTCCAGGCTTCCATCGAGTTCACGCCATCAGGCGAGATCCTGACCGCCAACGAAAACTTCCTGACCACGCTGGGTTACACCCTGCCCGAGATCAAGGGCAAGAGCCACGCGATGTTCTGCGATCAAGACTATATCAAGAGCGAAGACTATCGCGCCTTCTGGCGCAAGCTGTCAGGCGGGGAATACGTCGCAGAAGAATTCAAGCGTATCGGCAAAGGCGGCAAGGTGGTCTGGATCCAGGCCTCCTACAATCCGATCTTCGACATGAACGGCAAGGTGTTCAAGGTCGTCAAATACGCAACCGACATCACCGAGCGGGTGCGCGCCGTAGAAGACATCGCTGTCGGGCTGGAGCAGCTTTCCGGCGGCAATCTCATGGTCAGCCTGGATAAGCCATTCATCCCCTCACTGGAGCGGATCCGCACTGACTTCAACAATGCGGCGGAAAAGCTCTGTCGTGCGATGAGCGTTGTCGGCGAAAACACCGGCGCCATCGCTTCCGGCTCGACGCAAATACAATCGGCGTCGGACCAACTCGCCAAGCGCACCGAACAGCAGGCCGCCGCCATCGAGCAGACCGCGGCAGCCCTGGAGGAGATAACCCAGACTGTCAGCGACAGTTCAAAACGCGCAGCCGAAGCCGGAAGCCTTGTCGCCAAGACGAAGACGGGCGCGGAACGCTCCGGAGAAGTGGTCACCAAGGCCATTGGCGCCATGGGCCAGATCGAGAACTCCTCGAAGGAAATCAGCAACATCATCGGTGTGATCGATGACATTGCCTTCCAGACCAACCTTTTGGCCTTGAATGCCGGTGTCGAAGCCGCTCGTGCGGGTGAAGCCGGCAAAGGCTTCGCCGTCGTGGCGCAAGAGGTCCGCGAACTGGCGCAGCGATCTGCCAGCGCCGCCAAGGAAATCAAGACCCTCATCACGACGTCTAGCGAGCATGTCCGCAATGGCGTGGCCTTGGTCGGCGAAACCGGCAAGGCGCTGCAGCAAATTGTCGTCGAGGTGCAGGATATCAATCGCAATGTCTCGGCTATTGTCGAGGCATCGCGAGAACAGGCAACAGGTCTTGCAGAGATCAACAAGGCGGTCAACGCCATGGACCAGAATACGCAGCAGAACGCGGCCATGGTCGAGGAAACAACGGCCGCCAGCCACAGCTTGGCGCGGGAAGCAGAAACCCTGCGAAACCTTGTTTCTCAGTTTAGGTTTGAGCAACACTCTTCCGCTACAGTGAAGTTAGCGCGAGTAGACACCAAACCTGCCGCCCGGCCAGTCGCATCGCCGGCGCGGGCTCTTTTGGCAAAGGTCGCCCGTGCGACGACAGGCGCAGTCGCTACTGCTCAGGCTCAGGAAAGTTGGGAAGAATTCTAATGGCAACACCGATCAGCTCTACAAGTTTCGGCGGCGACACCCTCGAAATCATCGCCTTCCGTCTTCACGACCAGGAATTCTGCGTCAAGACGACGACGATCCGCGAAATCCGCGGCTGGGCTCCATCGACGCCAATCCCGCATGCGCCGGCTGACGTCATCGGTGTGATGAACCTCCGTGGCTCGGTGATCCCGATCATCGACCTCGCCTTCAAGCTCGGCATGAAGAGCACCGTCGCCAACGAACGCAGCGCCATCGTTGTCGCCGAAGTCCACAACATGGTGATCGGCATGCTGGTCGATCGCGTCTCCGACATCCTGACCATCCCCTCGAGCCAGGTTCAGCCGGTGCCGGAAATCTCCGCCTCGTTCGACAAGTCCTTCTCCGAAGGCATCATCGCCAACGAAAACGGCATGATCTGCTTCCTGAACCTTGCCAAGATGTTCAAGGGCACCGAGGCAGACGACCTCGCCGCCTGAGCGCTTCCGATATTGAGCCCAACGAAAATGCCCGCCATACCGGCGGGCATTTTCGTTTTGGCGATCGCCTCAATTGAGGGTCAGCCGGGAATGCTCGGTTCCGAAAGCGATTCCCCGGCCGCCGGTCCCTTGCCCTGCGAAGCGCCCGCAGCCGCATCGGCTCCAACGCCGACACCGGCTCCGGCCTTCGCGTCAGGCCTCCTGATCAGAGGTGAGGCTTCGACCACCAGCGGCAGAAAGCCATCGACGCTTGAATCGATCATCTCGAAGAAACGGCCGCGCATCCGCGGCTCCCAGAATTTGTTGATATGGGTGGCAACACCTTCGGCCCGCACGGCTTCCGGCTGGGACAAAAAAAAGGTCGCGATCTGGTTGGCCATGCGAACCAGTTTTTCGTCCGTGTGACTAGGCGACATCAGCGGAAACTCCTGACTGGACCCGGTCTGCCCGGGTGAAGATTTCAAAATCGGCGCCACGGGCAATTCCGACAAGCGTGAGCCCGGCCTGGTCTGCCGTGCGGATGGCAAGTGCCGTCGGTGCCGAAATGGCGATGAGTACCGGGCTGCCCAGGACGGCCGCTTTCTGCACCATCTCCACCGACAGCCGGCTGGTCACGACCACAGCGCCGTTAGCACCTGAAGTCCCGGACCGCAGCACCGCGCCGGCGAGCTTGTCCAGGGCGTTGTGGCGCCCGACATCTTCCCGAACCGCCAGCATGCCGCGGCCGGGAATGTAAAAGCCTGCCGCATGAACCGCATGGGTTTGGCGATTGAGCACCTGGCCATCGCTAAGCAAGCTCACAGCTTCCATGACATCGGCGGGCGTCAGCACCAGATCGGCGCCATCGACAGTGGGGACCGCCCGCGTCGCCTGCTCGATCGACTCGACGCCGCAGAGACCGCAGCCGACAGGTCCTGCCATCCGCCGGCGGCGGGATGTCAGCGCCTCTGCAGTCTGGTCCGCAAGCGTCACCTGCAGGTCGATGCCATCACCCGCCTCGACTGGCTCTATCTCGATGATATCGCTGAGCTTGGTGATGATACCCTCGGCTAGGGAAAACCCGACCGCGAAATCCTGCAGATCATCAGGCGTCGCCATCATCACGGCATGGGTGGAACCGCCATAGGAAAAGGCAATGGGCACTTCTTCCGGCACGATGCGGGAGCCGGCGCGGGTGACACCGTTACGGCTTGCAATTTCGGCGACGGTCGATGTGGTCTTGAAGGGGGTCACCGGGAACCCCCCTCTGGTCTGCCGACCATCTCCCCCTCAAGGGGGGAGATCGGATAGACGCGCCGACCTTTGCAGCCTCTAGCCAAGCATTGCCACGGGGATAGGACGCGAGACGTAACCGCGAGTCGATCTCCCCCCTTGAGGGGGAGATGGTCGGCACACCAGAGGGGGGTGGACCTCATGCGCAGAGATGCCCGCCCACCGGCCAAAAAATACTTGGCACGCGTGGCCGAACCATCGGCATCCCCTCTGCAACCGACATCCACTACTCCGCCGCCTCCAACTTACCCGCAATCCGCCGCGAGCGCTTCGACAGGTCGTCATACTCCTGCTGCCATTCCGATGGGCCATTGGACGGCGATACCTGAACGGCCGTCACCTTGTATTCCGGGCAGTTCGTTGCCCAGTCGGAATAATCTGTCGTGATGACGTTGGCCTGCGTATCGGGATGGTGGAAGGTGGTATAGACCACGCCCGGCGCAACCCGATCCGTGATCAGCGCCCTGAGCGTCGTATCGCCCGAGCGGCTGGCAAGCTTGATCCAGTCCCCTTCCTTAATGCCGCGCTGCTCCGCGTCATGCGGATGGATTTCCAGTAAGTCCTCCGCATGCCATGTCACATTGGCGGTGCGGCGTGTCTGGGCGCCGACATTGTATTGCGAGAGGATGCGGCCTGTGGTCAGCAGCAGCGGGAAGCGCGGACCGGTCCGCTCGTCCGTCGCCACATATTCCGTGCGGATGAACTTACCCTTGCCGCGAACGAAGCCGTTCACATGCATGATCGGCGATCCCACCGGATTGGCCTCGTTGCAAGGCCACTGCACGGAGCCCATCTTCTCGAGATAGTCGTAGGACACACCGGCGAAGCTTGGCGTTGTCAGCGCGATCTCGTCCATGATCTCTGAGGGATGGGCATAGGTCCACGCCAGACCCATGGCCTGCGCCAGCTTCTGCGTCACCTCCCAGTCGGCATAGCCGTTGCGCGGGCTCATCACCTTGCGAACCCGGTTGATGCGGCGCTCGGCATTGGTGAAGGTGCCGTCCTTTTCCAGGAAGGTGGAACCCGGCAGGAAGACATGGGCGTAGTTCGCCGTTTCATTGAGGAAGAGGTCGTGCACCACGACACATTCCATCGCCGCCAGACCCGCCGATACATGCTTGGTATCGGGATCGGACTGCAGAATGTCCTCGCCCTGGATGTAGATACCCTTGAACGATCCGTCGACCGCCGCATCCAGCATGTTGGGAATGCGCAGGCCCGGCTCGTTGTCCAGCTTCACACCCCAGAGCTTCTCGAATGTCTCGCGCGTCGCATCATCGGAAACGTGGCGATAGCCCGGCAGTTCGTGCGGGAAAGAACCCATGTCGCAGGAACCCTGGACATTGTTCTGGCCCCGCAGCGGGTTCACGCCGACGCCCGGACGACCGATATTGCCGGTCGCCATGGCCAGATTGGCGATCGCCATGACCGTCGTCGAGCCCTGGCTGTGCTCGGTGACGCCAAGACCGTAATAGATCGCGCCGTTGCCGCCCTTGGCATAAAGCCTTGCCGCACCGCGGATCAGGTCGGCCTTCACACCGGTGAACTGCTCGATCTCTTCCGGGCTATGCTGCGGCTCGGCAACGAAGGCCGCCCAGTCCTCGAATTCCGACCAGTCGCAGCGCTCGCGAATGAAGGCTTCGTTGAACAAGCCTTCGGTGACGATGACATGGGCGAGAGCCGTCATCACGGCGACATTGGTGCCGGGCTTCAGCGGCAGGTGATAGGCCGCCTCCACATGGGGCGTCTTGACGAGATCGATGCGCCGGGGGTCGATGACGACCAGCTTGGCACCCTGCCGCAGCCGCTTCTTCAGCCGCGAGCCGAAGACCGGGTGTCCATCGGTCGGGTTGGCGCCAATGACGATCACGACATCGGTATGTTCGACGGAATCGAAGTCCTGGGTGCCGGCGGACGTACCGAAGGCCTGGCCGAGGCCATAGCCGGTCGGCGAATGGCAGACGCGGGCGCAGGTATCGACATTGTTGTTGCCGAAGCCTGCGCGGATCAGCTTCTGCACTAGGAAGGTCTCCTCATTGGTGCAGCGCGAGGAGGTAATGCCGCCGATCGAATCCTTGCCGTATTGATACTGGATACGCCGAAACTCGGAGGCGACATGGGCGAATGCTTCCTCCCAGGTCACTTCCCGCCAGGGATCGGTGATTTTCTCGCGCACCATCGGGTTGAGGATGCGATCCTTGTGGCTGGCATAGCCATAGGCGAACCGCCCCTTGACGCAGGAATGGCCGCGATTGGCTTTGCCATCCTTCCACGGCACCATGCGCACCAGTTCCTCGCCACGCATCTCCGCCTTGAAGGAACAGCCAACGCCGCAATAGGCGCAGGTGGTAACTTCGGAATGTTCCGGCTGACCAATCTCGATGACGGACTTTTCCGTCAGCGTCGCCGTCGGACAGGCCTGGACGCAGGCGCCGCAGGAGACGCATTCGGATGCCAGGAACTGTTCATGCATGCCGGGCGATACCCGGCTCTCGAACCCGCGCCCCTCGATCGTCAGCGCGAACGTGCCTTGCACCTCCTCGCAGGCCCGCACGCAGCGCGAACAGACAATGCATTTGGAGGGATCATAGGTGAAGTACGGATTGCTCTCGTCCTTCGGCATCCACTTCATGTTGATGTCGCCGCCATTGCGAGCGCGCACATGGTTGTCACCGTCATAGCCATAGCGCACGTCACGCAGGCCAACGGCACCGGCCATGTCCTGCAATTCGCAATCGCCATTGGCCGCGCAGGTCAGGCAGTCCAGCGGGTGGTCGGAAATGTAAAGCTCCATCACCCCTTTGCGGATCTGCTTCAGCCGCTCGGTCTGGGTGTGCACAACCAGTCCATTCATGGCCGGCGTGGTGCAGGAGGCCGGCGTGCCGTTGCGGCCCTCGACCTCGACAAGACAGAGTCGGCAGGAACCAAACGCGTCGACCATGTCGGTCGCACAGAGCTTTGGCACCTGTATGCCCGCCTCCATGGAGGCTCGCATGATCGACGTGCCCTCCGGCACCGTAACCTGCCGCCCGTCGATGGTGAGCGTCACCAGCTTTTCGGAGCGGGACGCCGGCGTACCAAAATCGATTTCATGAACGAGGCTCATCAGGCTTTTCCTTTTGACGCGTGTTCAGCCAGCACATGGGCAACAACGGCATTCGCATGACCATGACCGAGCCCATGGACATCCTTCAGCAAGGCGACGATCTGCATATGCGGCTTTCCGATTTCGGCGCGGGCAATCTCAAGCCAGTGCGCGATCGGTTGACCATACTTCTTCTCGATAGACGGGAAGTAGGAGGCCGGCCCCTTCACTTTTTCTGTCTCGCTCATTCCGCAGCCTCCACGATCTCGGCCGGGCCGAAATCCTCAGGGAAATGGTTCATGGCACTCATGACCGGATAGGGCGTGAAGCCGCCCAGCGCACAGAGCGAACCGAACTTCATGGTGTTGCAGAGATCGGTGAGCAGCGCCTTGTTCTTGTCAGGCTCGATCCCCTTCGCGATCCGATCTACCACCTCGACCCCACGGGTCGAACCGATGCGGCAGGGCGTGCACTTGCCACAGCTTTCCACCGCGCAGAATTCCATCGCGAACCGGGCCTGTTTCAGCATGTCGGCGCGGTCGTCGAACACCACGATCCCGGCATGGCCGATCAAACCGTCACGCGCCGCAAAGGCCTCGTAGTCGAATGGGGTATCGAACAGCTTGCGCGGGAAATAGGCCCCAAGCGGCCCGCCGACCTGCACCGCCTTGACGGGTCGACCACTCGCCGTGCCCCCGCCGATATGATCAACAATTTCGCCAAGAGACAGGCCAAAGGCGGTCTCATAAAGCCCGCCATATTTTACATTGCCGGCAATCTGGATCGGGATCGTCCCTCGCGATCGGCCCATGCCGTAATCCCGGTAGAAGGCCGCACCCTGGTCGAGGATCACAGGCACGGAGGCGAGCGACAGCACGTTGTTGACGACCGTCGGCAGACCGAACAGGCCTTGCAAGGCCGGCAGCGGCGGCTTCGCCCGCACCACCCCGCGCTTGCCCTCCAGACTGTTGAGCAGCGATGTCTCTTCGCCACAGACATAGGCGCCCGCCCCGGCCCGCACCTCCATATCGAAAGCATGCGATGAACCCAGCACCGAAGCGCCAAGAATACCGTCAGCCCGGGCAATCTCGATCGCCTCCCGCATGGTCTGGATAGCGTGCGGATATTCGGAACGGATATAGACGAAACCCTTGGTAGCGCCCGTCGCGATTCCGGCAATGGCCATGCCTTCGATCAGGACGAAGGGATCGCCTTCCATGATCATGCGGTCGGCAAAGGTGCCGCTATCGCCCTCATCCGCATTGCAGACGATGTATTTCTGCGGCGCCTCGGCCTCCAGCACCGTCTTCCACTTTATGCCGGTCGGGAAGCCGGCCCCACCCCGCCCGCGCAACCCGCTGGCGGTCACCTCTGCCACGATCTCCGCCGGTGTCATGGCCACGGCCTTGGCCAATCCCGTCAACCCGCGGTAATGCCGGTAATCCCCGAGGGATAGCGGATCGGTTATGCCGCAGCGGGAGAAAGTCAGCCGCGTCTGGTTGCGAAGGAAGGGAATGTCCTTCGTCTGCCCATGACAGAGCGGATGCATCCCACCATGCAGGAAATTGGCATCGAACAGTCCGGGCACGTCAGCCGGGGTCACGGGCCCATAAGCCACGCGCCCATGGGCATTGCGCACTTCCACCAGCGGCTCCAACCAGAACATGCCGCGCGACCCATTGCGCACGATGATAGCTTCCAGCCCACGGGTTGTCAGTTCCTGCTCGATGGCGTCAGCCACCTTGTCGGCGCCAAGAGCCAAAGCGGCCGCGTCGCGCGGCACGAAAATGGTGATGCTCATTGTCCGGCCTCCGCCAGCAGTATCGCCAGGCCGTCCGCACTCACCCTGCCATGAACCTCGCCGTCCAGCATCGCCGCCGGCGCGCAGGCACAGAGCCCAAGACAGTAGACCGGCTCCAATGTCACCCGACCATCAGGCGTCGTGCCGTGCCAGTCGATACCGAGCCGGCTCTTGACGTGTGCTGCCACCTCATCGCCACCCATGGCCTGGCAGGCCTCGGCGCGACAGAGTTTCAGCACATGCTCGCCCGCCGGATGCGCCCTGTAATCGTGATAGAAACTGACTACGCCATGGACTTCCGCGCGCGACAGATTGAGCTCACGCGCGATCACAGGCTTTGCCTCGTCGGGCACATAGCCGAACTCGTCCTGGATGGCGTGCAAAATGGGCAATAGCGGCCCGTCAAGACATCGCATGTCACCCACGATGTCGAGGGTGCGCTTGGCGATATCCTCGGGCGTCAGCCGCACATTCATTGTCAGTCCTCCCCGCCAGCCGCCGGCAACAACCTGATGTGTTTGCCGAGCCGCCACCATCATAGAAGCATGCATGTAAATGCAGCGTCACCATGCGGATACGATGGCCCTTTCCCCGCAAAAGCGTCAATAAGGCTGTTTCGTCAGACGATAGAAAATTTCTATCAAAACATATCGGACTCAGCCATCCGCCGGGCTTCATGCAACAAGGCGGATACCAGTGGCGTATAGGGCTCGCGATAGGTTGCCACCAGTCCCACCAGATGTTGCGCCTCAGGTTCGACGATCGGGATGATGCGAATGCCCCTGGCAAATCCGTAGGATTCCGCCACATTTCGCGGCATGATAGAGGCCCATTTGCCGGTATTGATATGAGACAGCAGGACGATCATCGAGTTTGACTCCAGCGTGGCGGTGATCGACACCCCCGCTTCGGCCATGTGCTGGTTGATGATGCGGCGGTTCTGCATGTCAGGTGTCAATAGACAAAGCCGAAGATCAGCAGCCTCCCTCCAGGTCACCGCCTCGCGATCCGCAAGCGGCGCCCCTTCGACCGTGACAAGGTGGTAGCGCTCCGCATAGAGCGGCACGCTCGTCACCCGCCCCAGCGGTTCATTGTCGAGATAGGTGATCCCCGCGTCGATCTCGAAATTCTCAAGGAGACCGAGTACCTGCAAGGAGTTCCTTGAACTGACCTCGAACGTCACCGCGGGGTGTTTTGCCTGAAACGGCTCAGTGATCTTGTGCACCATCGCAAGCGCTGTGGGGATCGCCGCGATGCGAATATGCCCGGCCAGCCCATGTCGGGTCGCGCGCATCTCTTCCCGCATCGTCCTGCTATCGCCGACGATGCGCCGCGCCCATTCCAGCACCCGCTGGCCTTCCGGGGTCAGGCCCTGGAACCGCGAACCCCGCTGCACCAGCACGACACCCAACTGGTCTTCCAGCTGCCGAATGGCAGCGGACAGCGTCGGTTGCGAGATGCCGCATTCTTCCGCGGCCCGCCCGAAATGCCGTTCCCGCGCAAGCGCCATGAAGAATTCAAGCTTGTCGATCATCCGCACCCTACCTCGCCGCAAATCCTATCGATGCGCGAGGCCGGTGCCAAGGCGAACAGGCGATTGCGCCAATATTCGCGGGCCCGTTGGTAATCAGGCGCTGTCCTTGGGCGTGCCGGCAGGCTCACAATACATGGAATAGAGCACCGAGATGAGATCGTTGAGCCCGGGATTGTCGATGCTGTAATAGATCAGCCGGCCTTCGCGACGCGTCTTGACCAGGTGCTCCATCCGGAGGCGAGCAAGCTGCTGCGACACGACGGCCTGCTGCAGCCCAAGTATTGTTTCGATCTCGCCAACAGTTTTTTCGCCACGGGTCAAGATACACAAGATCAGAAGACGCGTTTCGTGGGACAGAGCTTTGAGCAATTCGCTCGCCTCTCTCGCCTTCGACATGAAGCTGTGCAGCTGGTCAGGCGGAGTATCTTTGTCCAGTTTCGGCAGGTTCATCGGCGGTCCGGTCGCTGATCAAGATATGCGTAAGAACGCCATCTTGATCTACGGTATCGTTACAGAAAAGTCCAACGTGTGTTACCGCAACGGACAACAATTTTGACGAATATCAAAATTTGATCGACTCGGCCCGCTCTTTCAGGATCGCCGCGCTGCGCTGAAGGGCAGCATGCTCGCCTGTATCGAGATCAGGAAAGAGATCGGCCAGCACGCCCTCCGCTCCCACCACCCGAGGCACGGAAAGGGCCACATCCTCGACGTCTTCCACGCGCGCCGTGACGATGGAAACCGAGAGAACGTCTCGCTGGTCGTGTGCGATGGCCCTTACGATTCGCGCCAGGCCGGCGCCGATACCATAATAGGTGGAGCCTTTGCCGTTGATGATCTTGTAGGCGGCGTTGCGAACGCCATCATCGATGTGCGCGCGAACCTGCTCGGTGATCGGCCTGCCGACCTGCTCGGCAAAGGAGGTAAGCGACACCGAACCGGCCCGCGCATTTGACCAGCCAAGCACTTCGCTGTCTCCATGCTCGCCCAGCACATAGGCATGCACCGACTGAGGCGAAATCTCGAGATGGCGGCCAAGCAGGCTGCGGAAGCGCGCGGTATCCAGGATCGTGCCTGAACCGATCACTTTGTGCGGCGGCAGACCCGACAGGCGCGTCGCCACCTGTGTCATGATGTCAACGGGATTGGAGGCGACAAGAAGGATGGCATCGGGCGCGAACCGCAAGACCTGACCCACCACATCCCGGAAAACCGCCGCATTGCGGCTGAGAAGCTCAAGCCGTGTCTCGCCTGGCTTCTGGCTGACGCCTGCGGCCAGAATGACCACGCCGCAGCCCGCGAGATCGTCGTAATGGCCCGCCCGGACCACGGTGGCAGACACGAAGGGAACGGCATGGGAAATGTCTTCCGCCTGGGCAATCGCCAGCGCCTCGTTCATGTCAACCAGGACGATTTCGCTGGCGATATCCATGAGGACGAGGGCGTAACCCGCAGAGCTTCCCACCATCCCTGCCCCGACAATACCGACCTTCATGCGTGCGCTCCTGTGTGTTGACCGTGGCCATGCGGATTTGATCCGCCACAGGCTCGCCCATGGGTGGTGACCCCGTCAAGGCCAAAGCGCTGGTCGTCAGCCTATCCGGGTCGCCTTTAAGCGATCTTCGTCCAGCACGATCCCCAGTCCCGGTCGCTCGCCGAGCTCAAGCCATCCATCGCGGTGGGCAAGCGGCTGCGCCAGCGGATAGTCGCGGCGCTCCACGCTCCATTCGGGATTGTCATAGGGATATTCGAGCCAGGGCACGTCGCCGACGCCGGCACTCAGATGAGCATTGCCAAGCACGCCGATCCCGTTCGTCCAGCTATGGGGCGTGAACATCACCCCGGCTTCACGGGCTTGATAGACCAGGCGCCGGCAACCGGTGATGCCCCCCACCAGGGCAACGTCAGGCTGGATCACATCAAAGGCACGCTCCTCGATGATGTCGCGAAATTCATAGACTTCCCGGGTCATCTCGCCGCCGGCGATCCGCACGGGCGTCGAGAGCTTCAACTCGCGCATGCCCTTTCGGTCGGAACGATGCAGCGGCTCCTCCATCCAGTAGACGTCGAGCATCTCAAGTTCGCGCGCAACGGCCAGGGCATCCTTGAAGGTCCAGGGCAGCGTCGTATCCCACGGCATGCGCCAGCCCTGATTGCAGTCCACCATCAGTTCCAGCCGGTCGCCAACCCGCTCGCGGATGGCCTCAAGCGCGGCAACATCGTCATGCCAGCTGCCGCGTCCGCCCGAGGAGGACGAGAAGCGCACCTTCATGGCTGGAAAGCCTTCTTCGATGTAGCGCTCGGCCTGTTCTGCCATGGCACCGGGATCGCGCAGCACGCCAGAAGACGCGTAAAGCCTGACCTTGTCCGCCCGACCGCCGAGCATGCGCCAGACAGGCTCGCCGGTGATCTTGCCCGAGAGATCCCACAGCGCCAGATCCAGCGGCCAGCAACGCCCATAGTGGAAGTTGATATGGGAGAGCACCTCATAATGCCGTTCCAGGTGGCGCGGATCGTGGCCAATGAACAGGTCTTCATGGCCTTCGAAGCCCTTCATCAGGTCACCGGATCCGATGCCCTCCCGCCCCTCGTCATCGCGAACGCGGACGATGGTCGCATCAAAATGCCGCCGCGCACGCCCGTCCCAGCTCGCCTTGAACGGCGGATCGAGCGGCAGGCGATGATGGCTGATCTCGATGGCAGTTATCTTGCTCATGGGGTTTCTCTCCCTATCCGCGCCGGCATCCTCGGCTGTGGATCCTCGGGTCAAGCCCGAGGATGACCAACCACGGGATGTGCCGCAATGTCCGAATTCAATGCTTTATATCTCTCAACGATTCGTTTTAGACGAACCTCTCACCACGCACGTCATCCTCGGGCTTGACCCGAGGATCCATGTCACCGACCAGCCGCCTCACCCGAACTGCTGCCAGATCGTCTTGTAGTCGCAATACTTGTCGATCGCATGCACCGAACGGTCACGGCCGAAGCCGGACTGCTTGAAGCCACCGAAGGGTGTTGCGAAATTTGACATGTCATAGGTGTTGACCCAGACCGTGCCCGCGTGGATGGCCTCCGAGAAGCGATGCGCCCGGTTCATGTCGGATGTGAAGACCGCGCCCGCCAGGCCGTAGATCGTATCGTTGGCTATGGAGAGTGCCTCCTGCTCGGTATCGAAGGGGATGGACACCAGCACCGGCCCGAAGATTTCATTGCGCGCTATCGGCATGTCGTTGCTGACATCGGCGATCACACCTGGCGAAACGTAATAGCCGCCGGTATCATCAAGGACCCGCTCAGCACCGAAGGCCCGTCGGCCGCCGGAGGCCAAGCCGTCCGAGATCATGCCAAGCACCTTTTGCAGATGGCTTTCCTCGATCAAGGCGCCAATCTGGGCGCTCATGTCGAAGGGATGGGCGAGCGTGATCTCCCGCGCCGTCACCGCCTTGATCTTCTCAACGAGCGTGTCCTGCACGCTACGTTCAACGATAAGGCGGGTGGACGCATGGCATGTCTCGCCGGAATTGTAGAAACAGCCCCAGGCGGCAGCCGATGCGGCGGCGTCCAGATCGCTATCGGCAAAGACGACGATCGGCGACTTGCCGCCGAGTTCCAGCGCCACGCGCTTGATGTTCGACTGCGCTGCATAACCCATGATCAGCTTGCCGACCTCCGTCGAGCCGGTAAAGGCGATCATGTCGACATCCATGTGCAGCGCGAGCGGCTTGCCGGTCTCCTCGCCATACCCGGTGACGACATTCAGCACCCCAGCCGGCAGTCCCGCCTCGTGCCCGAGTGCCGCGAGCCGCAGCGCCGATAGGGACGATTGTTCCGCGGGCTTGAGCACCACGGAATTGCCCGCTGCAATCGCCGGCCCCAGCTTCCACGCATCGATGATCAGCGGATAATTCCACGGCGTGATCGCGCCGATCACACCGATCGGTACCTTGCGCACCAGTGCACGGGCATTCGGCCCCGTCGGCGCGATCTCGTCATACAGCTTGTCGATCATCTCGGCATAATACTGGATGCCGTCGGCACAGAGCCGCACATCGACATTCAGCGAGGCCATGATCGGCTTGCCCACGTCAAGCGTTTCCAGAAGCGCCAATTCCTCGGCATGCTGACGGATCAGATCGGCCCATTTCAGCATGATCTTTTTCTTTTCCAGCGGCTCCTTAGTCCGCCAGACCCCGCGGGCGAAGGCGGCCCTGGCCGCTGCAACAGCCAGATTGATATCCTCCGCATCACCGCGGGCGATCTCCGTGCCGGGCTGGCCATCCATCGGTCGCGGGCGGAGGAAGGTCTTCCCGGTTGCCGCAGCCGTGTAGGCTCCATCGATGAAATGGCGGCCTTCCGGCCGGGCTTTGGCCAGCAGGTCTTCCCAGTATTGGCGGGTATAGTCCTTGGTCATGGTCTCATTCCCTCGGCAGAGCCATCATGATGGCCGCGAACTGATCGATTTCGGCATCGCCAACCTCGCGAATGGTCGAGCGACGCATCGGCTGGTTCTCGGATGCCCGCATTTCCCGCGCCAGATCGGCGGCCGTATATGCCCCGAAGGCGGCGGGGAGAACCCGATTGACGCCGCATCGGCTCATGAACTCGCTGAAAAAGGCGGGCAACTCGGCAGCACTGGCCACGCCGCATGCCTTGGCAGCAGCGGCAAGCTCTGGCGTATCCGCATCGCAGAGCCAAGCAAGCGTGGCTTCGAAGCCGAGCGCGGTGGCAAGCCCGTGATGAACCGGAGCAAGGCCGGCCAGGGCGTGGCTGATGTTATGGGCGATCGCAGTTCCGCAATTGTCGATGGCAATGCCGGCGAGGCATGAACCCAGGAGCACATCGCCTCGGGCCTCAAGATTTTGCGGCTCCCTGACCGCCGTTTCGAGGCTGGCAACGATCTTTCGCAGCGCTTCATGACCGTAGAAGCGAGCGCCGGCATGGGAATTGCGGTTGGTGGAGGCCTCGAAGGCATGAATGAAGGCATCGAGCCCGCACCAGGCGGTGAGGTTGGCGGGCAGGCTCGCCGTCAGCTGCGGGTCCAGGATCACCAGGTCAGCCTTGGTCTCGGCACCCCAGATCCAGAGCTTCTTGCCTTCCGGACCGGTGAAGATATTCGTTGCCGAGGTCTCGGAACCGGTGCCGGCCGTGGTTGGCACCATGATCTTTTTGAGCGGCGCCTTGGGGAGCGGATTGGCTGCCAGCGCGTAATGCATCGGATCCTCGCCCGATGCGACGGTGCAGGCTGTGATCTTGGCGATATCCAGCGCCGAGCCTCCGCCGATGCCGACCACGAGATCAGCCCCCTTCCCCGCCAATGCGGCTGCGCGCAGATGGGCTATCTTTGGCTCGCCGGCAAAATCATGAAACAAGACCGGCTCGACGCCCGCGGCGCGCAATTCCTCCGCTATCGTTTCGCCGAGCCCGCTTGTGGCGAGAAAACTGTCAATCACAATAAGCGCGCGCTGCGCCCCGAAGGCGCTGGCGGCAGTGGCGAGCCCGGCAATGGTGCCGGCTCCAAATCTGATCTCCGGTATAGGCGAAAGGGTATAGGGCACGTGCGGCTTCTTTCCTGCAAAGCGTTTGACACAGTCTGCAACACAACATCAAAGCTTCAAATACGGGGAATTGTCAGGTATTTTGATGACTTGAAGTTATGGAGAGGGCATGCTCGACAAAATTCCCTTGGAAGCCTTCAGGGTCTTCGATGCCTCGGCTCGCTTCATGAATTTTTCCCGCGCGGGGCGGGAGCTGCACATCACCCAGGCCGCGGTGAGCCGGCGGATCAAAGGGCTGGAAGATCAACTCGGCGCACGGCTTTTCACCCGCCGCGGCCGCAATCTCGCGCTGACGTCGGAGGGCGAACGGCTGTTCCAGAGGGTTCGGGCTACGCTGGAGTATCTGGAGGAAAGCCTGGAGCCGTTTCGCGCCGGTGCGTCGCAGATCATCTCGATTGCCGCGAGCGGTTCGGTGTCGCATCTCTGGCTGGGGCGCAAGCTCAAGGATTTCGCCAAGCAGAGTAGCGGCATGTCGGTGCGCCTGCTGACGACAGATGCACCAGCCGAACTCGCGGCAGAAACCAACGACCTGGTCATCCTCTATTCCACGGGCGAACATCCCCGATGGCATCTGAGCCTGCTGATGAAGGAAGTCCTGGTTCCCGTCGCCTCACCGACCTATCTGGCGCATAAGGGCATCCCATTCGCCAGTCTTGATGTCGACGAGATCGCCGGGCTCGACCTCATCGACTATGAGCGGTTCAATGCCAACTGGATATCCTACCGACAGTGGTTCGCGCGGATCGCAACGCCACCGAAGCGCAAACCCGCAGCGCCGCGCTTGTCGTTTTCAACCTATGTCATGGCGGTGGAGGCGGCGGTCGATGGCGAAGGCGTGGCGCTCGGCAGCCTCGGCCTCATTTCCGAACACATCGCATCCGGATCGCTTGTCGTCCTCGGAGACCAACAGGTCGAAACCGGCTACGGCTACTATCTCGGTTTCCCGAGATATCGAACGCTGCAGCCCCAGGCGCTGCAACTCTATCAGCATCTCCTGGGGAGCGACTGACCCAGAACGCAAAAGGCGGCCACTGGGGCCGCCTTGAACTTACGAATTCCCTGAAGATCAGGCAGGAACGACGATACCGTTTAGGTGCGTCAATTCCATCAGATACTGCTCAAGCTTGGTCTTGTGCTCGTGGCTGTCGGACTTATCGAGTTCGGCCTTGGCCGCTTCGATACGACGTGCCAGCACATCGCGGTTCAGTTCGTTCATCGGAACGGCCGATTCAGCAAGCAGCGTGCAGCCGGTCGGAACGATGTCGGCAAAGCCGCCGAACACGACATACTTGGTGACCTGACCCGACGACGTTTTAACCGTAACGACGCCCGGCTTGATCGTGGTCATGGTCGGCGCGTGATTGGCCATCACGGTCATTTCGCCTTCGGTCGCCGGAATGACGACTTCGCTCACCTTCTCGGACAGAAGCAGGCGCTCGGGCGAAACCAGTTCGAAATCAAAATTGTCGGCCATGACGGTTCACTTCTTCAATTGCTTGGGGAAGAGGGCGCGGACGAATCCGCGCCGCCGATCCGTTATCAGGCAGCTTCAGCAGCCAGCTTCTTGGCCTTGGCGATCGCTTCGTCCATGGAACCAACCATGTAGAAGGCGGCTTCCGGAAGATGGTCGTATTCGCCGTTGACCAGGCCCTTGAAGCCCTTGATCGTGTCTTCGAGGGCGACCAGCTTGCCCGGCGAACCGGTGAAGACTTCGGCCACGAAGAACGGTTGGCTCAGGAAGCGCTCGATCTTGCGGGCGCGAGCAACGGCCAGACGGTCGTCTTCCGACAGTTCGTCCATGCCAAGGATGGCAATGATGTCCTGGAGAGCCTTGTAGCGCTGCAGGGTCGACTGGACCTTACGAGCAACTTCGTAGTGCTCTTCGCCAACAACCATCGGGTCGAGCATGCGCGACGTGGAGTCGAGCGGGTCAACGGCCGGATAGATGCCCTTTTCGGCGATCGAACGCGACAGAACGGTCGTGGCGTCCAGGTGGGCGAACGAGGTTGCCGGCGCAGGGTCGGTCAAGTCGTCGGCGGGAACGTAGATGGCCTGAACCGAGGTGATCGAGCCCTTGGTCGTGGTGGTGATGCGTTCCTGCATCTGACCCATGTCGGTGGCGAGCGTCGGCTGATAACCAACGGCCGAAGGAATACGGCCGAGAAGAGCCGACACTTCGGAACCTGCCTGGGTGAAGCGGAAGATGTTGTCCACGAAGAACAGAACGTCCTGGCCTTCGTCACGGAACTGCTCGGCGATCGTCAGACCGGTCAGAGCGACGCGAGCGCGGGCGCCCGGCGGTTCGTTCATCTGGCCGTAAACCAGCGCAGCCTTGGAGCCTTCGCCGCCGCCATGCTTGTTAACGCCCGACTCGATCATTTCGTGATAGAGGTCGTTACCTTCGCGGGTCCGCTCGCCAACACCGGCGAATACCGAGTAACCGCCGTGTGCCTTTGCAACGTTGTTGATCAGTTCCATGATCAGAACGGTCTTGCCAACGCCGGCGCCGCCGAACAGGCCGATCTTGCCGCCCTTAGCGTAAGGCGCGAGAAGGTCGACAACCTTGATGCCGGTGACCAGGATCTGCGCTTCGGTCGACTGCTCGACGTAAGCCGGAGCTTCCTGGTGGATGGCGCGCTTGCCGGAGGTCACCAGCGGACCAGCTTCGTCAACCGGCTCGCCGATAACGTTCATGATGCGGCCGAGGGTTTCCTTACCAACCGGAACCGAGATCGGAGCACCGGTATCGGTGACCGGCTGACCGCGGACGAGACCTTCGGTCGAGTCCATGGCGATCGTACGAACCTGGTTTTCGCCGAGGTGCTGGGCCACTTCGAGAACGAGGCGGTTGCCGCCGTTATCGGTTTCCAGCGCGTTCAGGATCGCCGGCAGTTTGCCTTCGAATGCAACGTCGACAACGGCGCCGATGACCTGCGTCACCTTGCCGGCCGTAGATTGTGGGGTAGCTGCCTTAGCCATGATTCTTACCCTCTTTCCTTAACCTCAGAGCGCTTCCGCGCCCGAAATGATTTCAATGAGTTCCTTGGTGATCTGCGCCTGACGCTGACGGTTGTAGTTCAGCGTCAGCTTGTTGATCATCTCACCAGCATTGCGCGTCGCATTGTCCATGGCGCTCATCTTGGCACCCATTTCGCCGGCGACGTTTTCGAGCAGAGCCCGGAACACCTGGACCGAAATGTTGCGCGGAATGAGATCGCTCAGGATCGCACCTGCATCGGGTTCATATTCGTAAACCGCGGTGGCACCGGAAGCCGGCGGCACATCGCCGGCGGAAGCCGGAATCAGCTGCAGCGCGGTCGGAACCTGGCTGATGACCGACTTGAACTCCGAATAGAACAGAGTGCAGACGTCGAACTCACCCTTGTCGAACATCGCGATGATCTTGCGGGCGATCGCATCGGCATTTTCGAAACCGACCCGCTTGACCTCGCGAAGGTCGGTACGCTCAACGATCAGCGGACCAAATTCGCGACGCAGGCTGTCGTAGCCCTTCTTGCCGACGCAGAAGATCTTCACGGTCTTGCCCTGGGCCAGCAGCTTGCGTGCGTGGTCGCGGGCGAAACGCGAGATCTGGCTGTTGAAGCCACCGCAAAGGCCGCGCTCGGCGGTGCAGACGACGAGCAGATGCACGTCGTCCTTGCCGGTGCCGGTCATCAGGCGCGGCGCACTGTCGTCCGTACCGACCGCCTGGGCGATATTGGCAAGGACGGCGCTCATGCGCTGCGAGTAAGGCCTGGCGGCCTCGGCCGCCTCCTGGGCACGACGCAGTTTCGCCGCGGCGACCATTTTCATCGCCTTGGTGATCTTCTGCGTCGCCTTGACGGAGGCGATCCGGTTCTTCAGATCCTTAAGTGAAGGCATCCGTTATCCGTCCTTGGCTCGAGCCCGATTACGCGAAAGACTTGGCGAAGGCGTCCAGGGCAGCCTTGAGCTTTGCCTTGGTGTCGTCGCTGATGGCTTTCTCCGTGCGGATGGTATCCAGAACGCCCTTGCCTTCCGAACGCATGTAGGACAGCAGGCCCTGCTCGAACTTGCCGACCTGGTTGACCGCGATCTTGTCGAGGTAACCGTTGACGCCGGCGAAGATCACCGCAACCTGCTCTTCCGTCTTCAGCGGCGAGAACTGCGGCTGCTTCAGGAGTTCGGTCAGGCGGGCACCGCGGTTCAGCAGGCGCTGGGTTGCAGCGTCAAGGTCCGAACCGAACTGGGCGAAGGCGGCCATTTCACGATACTGGGCGAGTTCGCCCTTGATCGAGCCGGCAACCTGCTTCATCGCCTTGATCTGTGCGGCAGAACCGACGCGCGAAACCGACAGACCGACGTTAACGGCCGGACGGATACCCTGGTAGAACAGGTCGGTTTCAAGGAAGATCTGGCCGTCGGTGATCGAGATAACGTTGGTCGGAATGAAGGCCGACACGTCGTTACCCTGGGTTTCGATGACCGGCAGAGCCGTCAGCGAGCCTGCACCCTTTTCGTCGGAGAGCTTTGCAGCGCGCTCCAGCAGACGGGAATGCAGATAGAAAACGTCGCCGGGATAAGCTTCGCGGCCCGGAGGACGACGCAGCAGCAGGGACATCTGACGGTAAGCAACGGCCTGCTTGGAAAGGTCGTCGTAGCCGATCAGCGCATGCATACCGTTGTCACGGAAGTATTCGCCCATCGCAGCGCCTGCGAAGGGTGCGAGATACTGCATCGGAGCCGGATCGGAAGCGGTCGCGGCAATGATGATGGAGTACTTCAGTGCGCCGCGCTCTTCGAGCACCTTTACGAACTGCGCAACGGTCGAGCGCTTCTGGCCGATAGCCACGTAGACGCAGAACAGCTTGTCGCCATCAGGACCATTTTCGTGAATGGCCTTCTGGTTCAGGATCGTGTCGAGAATGATGGCGGTCTTGCCGGTCTGGCGGTCGCCGATAACCAGTTCGCGCTGGCCGCGGCCAACCGGGATGAGGGCGTCGATGGCCTTGAGGCCGGTCGACATCGGCTCATGGACCGACTTGCGCGGAATGATGCCGGGAGCCTTGACGTCGACGCGCGAACGGCGGGTCGCGTTGATCGGGCCCTTGCCGTCGATCGGGTTGCCAAGCGCGTCAACAACGCGGCCAAGCAGTTCGGGACCAACCGGAACGTCGACGATGGCGCCGGTCCGCTTGACGATGTCGCCTTCCTTGATGTCACGGTCGGAACCGAAGATAACGACACCGACGTTGTCGGCTTCAAGGTTCAGCGCCATACCACGGATGCCGCCGGGGAACTCGACCATTTCGCCGGCCTGGACATTGTCCAGACCGTATACGCGGGCAATACCGTCACCGACGGAAAGCACCTGGCCAACTTCGGATACCTCGGCTTCCTGGCCGAAATTTTTGATCTGGTCTTTAAGAATTGCGGAAATTTCCGCGGCGCGGATATCCATCAGCCAACCTCTTTCAGTGCAAGCTTAAGGGTAGAAAGTTTGGTGCGAAGGGACGTGTCGATCTGGCGGGATCCAACCTTCACGACGAGACCGCCAAGAATGGAGGGATCGACAGTGACGTTAACCGCCACGGTCTTGCCGGTAACGCCCTGGAGCGCCGCCTTCAGTTCATTTTCCTGCGCTGCGGAGAGCGCATGGGCCGACGTGACGTCGGCAGTAACTTCGCCACGATGACGGGCTACGATCTGGCGATAGGCCGCGATCATGCCAGGCACGGCAAACAGCCGCCGATTTGACGTCACGACCTTGAGGAAGTTAGCCACGAGACCCGAGATGCCGGCCTTTTCGCAGATCGCGACAATGGCCTTCAACTGGTCTTCAGCGGAGAAAACCGGGCTTGCGACCAGCCGCTTCAGATCAGCGCTGTCATCGATCATCGCCTGGAAACGGCCGAGATCGGCGGCCACGGCATCGATGGCACCCTGCTCGAGGGCTAGCTCGAAGAGCGACGAAGCATAGCGCTCAGCCACTCCGGAAATGAGCTGGGATGTGTCTGCCAAAGCAAAATCTTCCCTGGTTTTATTCCATGATACCGACCAGAACAGAACGCTGGCGATACAATCTTGGAATTGTTACGTTTTCCCCCAGAAACAGGAGACAGTGTGGCCCCTGCTTTCCGAAATTCGCGGTCCGTCTAGCATAGGAACTCTGGACTCGCAACACGCGTATTAACGGAATACGCCAATAGGGCAAGCACCCCAGGGCGTTTTTCCGTCATACTGCGTCATATTGTCGAAAAGGCGTCCGGAGCGAGGCCTTTAGCTACGGCTACAGAAAGCCGAACACATATCCGAGCGGCAGGGCGGCAACGCAAATCTGCACAACCAAAAATAGAATATTGCCCATCACGCTCCCCCGATCAGACATTATCGAGAGCAGGCGCCCGAATGCCGCCAATCCCACGGCGCTGCCAAAGGCCAGATAGATCATGGGCTGGGCCAAGAGCAGGGCGGCGAGCGATATGCCGAGCAGGAATCCGCCGGCAGACCGGCCTTCCGCCAGGCCTTCCGGCCGCCCATCCTTGGTCTGCAGTCCAAGAAAGGCAAAGGCCATGCCGGGGGCCAGCATCACGACGAGACCCAGCAGCGCGGTAAAGGCCGCGGCAAAGAAGGCCAGCCGCTCGCCGAACTCGGTTGGAAAATAAAACTCCATGATGTCCCCCATATGCTTCCGGGCCTGCTTCGCACCTTATGCCACAGGCTTGAATCCGGTGAAATGCCACGCCGCAGATGTTCAGCGATTTCAATAACCAGGCGAGATCAGAGAAAGCTCTGCGGATCGACATCCACCTGCACCTGAATGGTCTTGCGCTCCTTCGGGCCATTGATCGCCATTTGGCGGAGGAAGGCCTGCATGTCGCTGCCGCGGCGTCCATGCACCAGCAGTCGAAATCGATGCCGGCCGCGGATCAGCGCAAGCGGCGCCTCTGCCGGTCCCATGATGCTGATGCCATCGGTCACGGGCGCTGCCTGCCGCAATTGCCGCGCATGGGTTTCGGCCTCGGCCCGGTTATCGGCCGAAACGATGATCGATGCGAGCCTGCCGAAGGGCGGCAGGAGAGCCCGTTCACGCTCGGCGATTTCCCGCTCATAGAAGGCCGCCGCATCGCCGGAGACCAGCGCCTGCATGACAGGATGCTGCGGCTGGAATGTCTGCACCAGCCCATGGCTCTTGCGCCCGCTGCGACCGGCGCGGCCAGTCACCTGGCTCAGGAGCTGGAAGGTACGCTCGGCCGCCCGCGGGTCGCCGTTGGAAAGCCCGATATCCGCGTCGATAATGCCGACCAGCGTCATGAGCGGGAAGTTATGCCCCTTGGCCACCAGTTGCGTACCGATGACGATATCGGCCTCACCCTTGGCCACGGCCTCGAATTCCAGCCTGAGACGCTTGACCCCACCGAGATCCGACGACAGCACCAGTGTGCGCGCATCGGGAAAATGCTTCTCCACCTCCTCGGCGATCCGCTCCACCCCCGGCCCGCAAGCCACGAGATGGTCCAACGTGCCGCATTCCGGGCAGGCATTCGGCGTCGGCTCGCTGTAGCCGCATTGGTGGCACTGAATTTGCCCGCGAAACCGATGCTCCACCAGCCAACTGGAACATTGCGGACACTGGAAGCGATGGCCGCACACGCGGCAGAGCGTCAGCGGCGCATAGCCGCGACGATTGAGGAACAGCAGAGATTGCTCGCCGCGCTCCAGCGTCTTCTTCATCCCGCGCAGCATGACAGGCGAGAGGAAGCCGCCGCGCTCCGGCGGATGCCGGCGCATGTCGACGAGATGCAGGTCCGGCAGGGCCGCACCGGCGAAGCGCGTCGGCAAATGGATGCGCCGATAACGGCCTTGCAGGCAATTCACCTGGCTTTCGACCGAGGGTGTTGCCGACGCCAGCACCACGGGAATATCGGATATCCGCGCTCGGACGACGGCCATATCCCGGGCATTGTAGAACACCCGATCCTCCTGCTTGAAAGCCGGATCGTGTTCTTCGTCGACGATGATCAGTCCCAGATTGTCGAACGGCAGGAACAGGGCCGAGCGCGCACCTGCCACGACGCGGATTTCGCCCGTCGTCGCCTGGCGCCACACCTTTTCCCGCATGCGGCTGGAGAGATCCGAATGCCACTCTCCCGGCTTGGAGCCGAAGCGATCCTGGAAGCGCTCCAGGAAATCCGCCGTCAGCGCGATTTCCGGCAACAGGATCAGCACCTGTTTTCCCTTGCGAAGGGTTTCGGCGATCGCCTCGAAATAGACCTCCGTCTTGCCGGAACCAGTGACGCCATCGATCAGCGAGACGCTGAAGCCACCCGCTTCGACGGCTTCGAACAGCTCGTCGGCTGCCTCCTTCTGGGCCACCTCCAGTGCCGGCGGCCGATACTCGGGGTCGGGCAAGGCCACGATCGGCGGCGGCGGCAGGAAGACGGTTTCGAACGTGCCCTGGGCAATCAGCCCATCAACGACGCTCAGCGAGACACCGGCCGCATGGGCAAGGCCCGAACGCGTCCATGCCAGCCCATCCTCGGCAAGTTCGAGCACCTTCTGACGGGCGGGCGTCACTCTTTCGGGCCTCACCCCGCAATAGCGCAGGCCTTCCACCATGGGCTCCGGCTCCAGCGCGGCCGGCGCGCGCAGAGCCATCCGCGCGACATAGCCCGGCGGCGAGAGCGTATAGCTCGCCACCCAATCCAGGAAAGTTCGCATATCGGGAGACAGCGGCGGGCAATCGAACACGAGCGTCAGTGGCCTGAGCTTCTTCGGATCGACGGGATCGGCCGTCGCCTCGTCCCACACCACGCCAATCACCTGCCGCGGACCCAGCGGCACCTGGACGACAGACCCCGGCTGAACGGCCATGCCCTCCGGCACCGCATAGGAATAGGCCGTCGGCGCCGGCAGAGGCACCATGACGGGAACTGCGCGGAGACTGGCTGGCTTGCTATCTAGGGGACCAAAGAGGTCGGACGAATCTTTGCCCATGGCGCGGACCATGCCCAAAGGCGGAACAAAAGGAAACCGGAAAGAAGGGAGCGGCGGCGAAAACCCCGGGCTGGGGCTAGTGACTGTCCGCTGCCTCGTCAGAAACAACATGCGGCGGCACCGAAAATGCCGCATCGCCATCGGTCTTCAGCCTATGCACCGTGTAATGCTCCAGTGCCGACGTGACCGTCACCGGGTCCCCCTCCAGTGCTTCCGGCATGATCAGGTTGCCGACCGTGAACTCGAACAGGTCGCCCTTCTTGTTCAGCAGTTCATAGAAGACCGTCATGTCCCGGAGTTCGGTCGACCATTTGGCAAACCAATAGAACAGGCCGGAATTGCGCGCCTTCATATGCACAGGAAGAATCGGCAGTCCGTATTTGCGCGACAGGCCCACGGCAGAGGTTTTCCACGGCCGCTCGTTCAGCTTGCCATCAGCCCAATAGGCGATGCGGCCGGACGGAAACAGCACCGTGGCCTTCTGCTCCTCTACCGCCCGGTTGGTCAGTTGCAGCGTCTCTCGGGCCTTGAGCTTGCTCTTGTATTCCTCCCGCCATTCCACGGGAATGATGACATCCGCAAAGCGCGGATTGACGCGAACGGCATCCCGGTTGGCAAAGAAGGTCATGTCGGGCCGGCGGTGCTTCAGCAAGTCGAACACGGCAACGCCATCGGCAATACCGGTCGGATGGTTGCTGACCATGATGAAGCCGCCGGTTTCGGGAATACGCTCGGGATTGTTGACCTTGATATCGAGCTTCAACACATTGCTCAGATATTCGAAGGCCTGGAAGCCGGGCATATTGGCAACGGCATCGGCAAATTCGATCGCCTTGTCGTAACGCAGCAGGCTGTACAGGAAAGGCCGCATGATGGGCCAGAGAGGATGATGAACGATCTTCTGACCGCGCTCGGCGATCAGGGTATCGACGATATGACCGGGCTGCCCGTGGGAAACCAGTGCCAAAGCCTCAGCGAACTGTCCGAGCATTGTCATGGATTCGCGCCGCGCCATGGATTTCCCCGTCTTTGACACCAGATTTCTATCGCAGGCTATTGTGATCGAAGAATGACAAATCCGACGGCACCTTAGCTTTTCCCTAACAGGAAATGGGTCATGGTCATGCTCAAATCAATTGCGTCCGAGGCTTCGGTATGACGGAAATTCTGACGATTGCAGCACCCGATCTGATGTCGGAACGCGAGACCTGGCTGCACTCACTTGCCGGCGAAAGGCGCCTGGCGGGAAACACCCTGGAGGCATATGAACGCGACTCCCGGCAATTCCTCTCCTTCCTGACCGCCCATCTGGGCGCGCCCCCTTCGATCGCAGACGTTGCGACGCTAAAGCCCGCTGATCTGCGCGCCTTCATGGCGGCTCGGCGGCGCCATGGCGCGGGCGCCCGGTCCCTTGGCCGCTTCATGGCCGGCATCAGGTCCTTCCTGCACCACATGGAACGCAAGGGGCTCGTCAATGCGGCCGCCGCCGGTGCTGTTCGCTCGCCGCGACAGCCGAAATCCCTTCCGAAACCGCTTTCGGGCACACAGGCTCTCTCGTTGATGGAGCAGGATGCGCAGATGCGCGACGAGCCATGGATCGCAGCAAGGGACGCCGCCGTGCTCGCGCTGCTTTATGGCTGCGGGCTGCGCATATCCGAGGCGCTGGACCTCACGCCGGCGGCTTTCCCTTCGGGCGCTCAGACGCTGCGCATCAAGGGAAAGGGCGGCAAGACAAGACTGGTACCGCTGCTTGCCGCGGTGACGGACGCCGTGGCGGCCTACAAGGCCCTCTGCCCCTGGCATCTAGAGCAGGACGAACCACTGTTTTGCGGCGCAAAGGGCGGCAGGCTGCAACCGGCCATCATTCAGCGGCAGATGCAGAAACTGAGGGGAGCGCTCGGCCTGCCCGAAACGGCCACGCCTCATGCCCTGCGCCATTCCTTCGCCACCCATCTTCTGGGCAGCGGCGGAGATCTGCGCACGATCCAGGAACTGCTGGGCCATGCCAGCCTCTCGACAACGCAGGTCTATACCGGCGTCGACACCGCCAGACTGCTTGATGTCTACGAGAAGGCCCATCCAAGGGCCTGACCGTGCGTCGTTAACCAAGCATGTTAAACAAACATGAGGGTGAGGCGGCTAGGCTGGAGGCGATGCAACGGAAGCTGCCACGGAACCTGCTAATGACACCTGATATCGCCCAGATCGCCCGTGACGCTCTCGACCGCCGCCCTGGCGAGGCCCTGCTGTGGCTGCTTGGCGCTTTCCACGTAGCATTGCTGGCTTCGATCGTCGTCATCCTGACCTTCGCCGCGCCGGCCTATGCCGAGGATGCGGCCGCTGAATGCGGGGGTCGCGATCTTCTTGCGGAGATGCGCGCATCCGATCCTGCCCGTTATGCGGCCCTCGAAGCCGAGGCACGGAAAGTCCCCAATGGAAAAGGGCTGCTTTGGAAGGTCGAAAAGATCGGCATTCCCGCATCCTATCTTCTGGGGACCATGCATATCACCGACCCCCGGGTGGTGAGCATGCCGCCGGCAGCCCGCGTCGCGGCCGCCGGTGCATCCACAGTGGTCATCGAATCCGATGAAATCCTGGACGAGAAAAAAGCCAGCATGGCGATGCTGACGCGGCCCGATCTGACCATGTTCACAGACGGCACCACACTATCGGACCATCTGTCGCCCGAGGATGCCAAGACTCTGGAGAACGGTTTGAAATCGCGCGGCGTCTCCCTTGCTTCCGTATCGCGCATGAAGCCCTGGATACTCTCAAGCTTCATTGCCCTGCCCGCCTGCGAACTATCGCGCAAGAGCAAGGGCGCCTCCTTCCTCGACAAGAAGATTGCCGAGGACGCCGTTGCCGCCGGCAAGAAGCTCGTGGGACTGGAAACGCTTGCCGAACAGCTGCAGGCCATGGCCGACCTGCCGGTGGAATTTCACCTGAAGGCGCTGATCGAGACATTGCAGATCGGCGACAGCATGAAGGACATCATGGAAACCATGACAGCCCTTTACCTCGCCGGCGAGACGGGCATGACCATGCCGATGCTGAAGGCGGTCACCAAGGACCTAGGCGGAGACCCCGAGGACGGCTATGCGGCATTTGAAACGCGGATGGTCATTGACCGCAACAAGGTGATGGCGGAGCGCAGTGCCCCCATTCTCGCGGAGGGCAATGCCTTCATCGCCGTCGGCGCACTGCATCTGCCCGGCGACCAGGGTCTCGTCGAACTGCTGCGCGCCCAAGGCTTTCAGGTGACGGCCGTCGAGGGTTGAACACCTGCTCGAAGGCCGTTCGCCCGGTCTACCCCTTGGTCATGCGCTGGGCCAATCCGGTCTTCCAATAGAACTGGTGGACCAGCACCGCCGCAAGGTGGACGACAATCAGGAGCCACATCAGGAGCTTCAGCGGCCCGCCATGAACATCGCCGGCGGTTTCGTTGCCGAAGTAGTAGAAGCCGATGCCACTCAGCGGCAGCGCCACGAACAGCAGATAGAAGCTACCATGCGCGATCTTGGCGGCGAGCTTGCCGAGCGGCGGCTCGCCTACAGGTGCCGCCGGAGCCCCCTGCACCAGCCGCAGGATCAGTCTCAAGATCCCCAGACAGAGAACGGCAATCCCGACATAGGCATGGATATTGGCCGAACCGATCTGGTCGGGCGTTGGCGTTTCGCCCCGTCCGAGCGCCCGGCTATAGGTCTCCATGCCCTCGGTGAAGATGAGATTGAAGAAAATCAGCGCCGCCATCAGCCAATGCAGCGCCTTTTGCGGAATACTGTAGGAAGTAGGAACTGCCGCTACCATTTTTTTGCCTTTTGTCAAAGGGTTAGACCGACGTGCAGCAACAGCATAAAGGCCGCGTCCTGCCTTGCAAGACGCGGCCTTCCAAATGGAGAAGAATTAATCTTTAGGGATTGATTACATATGGATCGGCTTGAAGAACGTCGCCAGCGCGGCTTCCTTCACGGCTTCCGACATCGTCGGGTGCGCATGGCAGGTGCGGCCCAGGTCTTCCGACGAGCCGCCGAACTCCATTAGAACGGCCGCCTCGTGAATCATCTCGCCGGCTCCCGTGCCGAGGATGTGAACGCCGAGAACGCGGTCGGTCTCCTTGTCGGCCAGAACCTTGACCAGACCATCGGTCGCCAGCATGGCACGCGCACGGCCATTGGCCATGAACGGGAACTTGCCAACCTTGTAGGCGACGCCCGCGGCCTTAAGCTCTTCCTCGGTCTTGCCGACAGAGGCCACTTCCGGCTGGGTATAGACGACACCCGGGATGACCTCGTAGTTCACATGGCCATGCTGGCCGGCAATGATTTCGGCGAGCGCCACGCCTTCGTCTTCGGCCTTGTGCGCCAGCATTGGGCCCTTGACGACATCGCCGATGGCATAGATGCCGGGCACATTGGTCTTGTAGTGACCGTCGATTTCGACGCGACCGCGATTGTCCAGCGCCACGCCAACGGCTTCGAGGCCAAGGCCAGCCGTGTATGGCTTACGGCCGGTTGCGACCAGAACGACATCGGCATCCAGTGAAGTGGCGGCACCGCCCTTGACCGGCTCGAAGGTCACCTTGGCGCCCGAGCCGCTCTTTTCAACGCCGGTCACCTTGGCGCTCAGGTTGAATTCCATGCCTTGCTTGGCCAGGATGCGCTGGAACTGCTTGGAGATTTCGCCGTCCATGCCGCCAAGAATCGTGTCGAGATATTCGACAACGGTCACCTTGGCGCCGAGCCGCAGCCAGACCGAGCCGAGCTCCAGGCCGATGACGCCGCCGCCGACCACGATCATCTTTTCCGGAACCTTGGACAGCGACAGGCCGCCGGTGGAGGAAACGATGACCTTTTCATCGATCTCAACATTGACGCCGGGAATGCCCGCGACGTCGGAGCCGGTGGCGATGACGATGTTCTTGGTTTCCAGTTCCTGCACCTTGCCGTCTTCGGCCGTGACCGAGACCTTGCCGGCGGAAACGATCTTGCCGGTGCCGATGAAGCCGTCGATCTTGTTCTTCTTGAACAGGAAAGCCACGCCATCGACGTTCGACTTGATGGTGGCTTCCTTGTGCGCCATCATCTTGTCGAGGTTCAGCTTGGGCGTGGCGACTTCCACGCCAAGGGCATCCATGCCATGCGCGACGTGATGGAACATCTCGGATGCATGCAGCAGAGCCTTGGAGGGTATGCAGCCGATATTGAGGCACGTCCCGCCATAGGTCGCGCGCTTCTCGACGACCGCGACCTTCAGGCCAAGCTGGGCCGCCTTGACGGCGCAGACATAACCGCCGGGGCCGCTTCCGATTAAGACGAGATCATAAGCCATGACAGATCCTTCTCTTTATTTTGGCGCTGGCTCCCGAGGGCTCATTGCGCCTTGCATTCCCGAAATTCATAGAGGTCCCACGGCACATCCTTGAGACCACTCTTGTCCCATAAGGCAGAATGCCGGATCGCCGGTCCGAGGCCCGGCATCAGGATGGCGTCAGGCGCCTGGCTGCCCGCCGGCCCGAGGATGTCGATCTGCCCGGTTGCAGCCGCCACCGCATAGGGAATGCCGGTCCAGACCGTGCATGCCCTGATATCGTCGCCCGTCACATCGCCCTCGGGACAGTTGTTCATGATCATGCCGGAGGGACGACGGCCATCCTCGTCATACATGATGTGGCCATCAAGCTTGAGCGTTCCGCCCGTCACGGCAAACAGATGGGAGACCGCCGCGGCATCCTCTCCCACGGGACGAAACGCCAGCCGGCTTCCCGCATCCGCTTCCTCATAGACCGCGTGCTCGATGCCACAGCGTTCTGCTGCGGCCGCCACGGTCGGCACTATCAGGATAGCCAGTATGGAAGGGAAAGCGGCGCGCAGCATGTCGTCACCAGACCAGCGAGATCGCCATGGCGGCGAGACCGCCCAGGCTGACCAGCCAGACCATCGAGCGGACATACGGCACACCCGCAAGATAGAGCGGGACATAGACTATCCGGGCGGCAAACCAGAGCCACCCGCCCGCTAATGCCAGACCGGAGGTGGGCACGATCATCGCTGCCAGAACCAGCCCGACAAAGGCCGGATAGGTTTCGCGAAAATTGGCAGAGCACCGCTCGGCCCGTCCGGCAAGAACGCCGCCGGCCTTTTTTTCCTGGTCACGCGGCCCGGCATTCCAGGCAAGCCCCCGGTCAAGGGTGGCAATGCCCCCCTGCAGAAAGACATGAAGGAACAGAAGCGCCACGCTCGAGACGAGCAGCAGGACATAGGGCTGTGCCTGTGCCGATAGCGCTTCCATCCGCCTTCTCCGTCCCGATCAGAGGTCGAGGACCAGACGTTCCGGATCCTCAAGGCTTTCCTTGACGCGGACAAGGAACGTAACCGCTTCCTTGCCGTCAACGATGCGGTGGTCATAGGACAGCGCCAGATACATCATCGGACGGATAACCACCTGGCCGCCGATGGCGACGGGACGATCCTGGATCTTGTGCATGCCGAGGATGCCGGACTGCGGCGCATTGAGGATCGGAGACGACATCAGCGAGCCGTAAACACCCCCATTGGAGATAGTGAAGGTGCCGCCCTGCATGTCGGCCATCGACAGCGCGCCGTCACGGGCGAGCTTGCCCAGGCGACCGATATCCTTCTCGATCTCTGCGATCGACATCTGGTCGGCATCGCGCACGATCGGCACGACGAGACCCTTGTCGGTGCCGACGGCGACGCCGATATGGCAGTAGTTCTTGTAGATGATGTCGGTGCCGTCGATCTCGGCGTTGACAGCCGGCAACTCCTTCAGGGCGTGGGTCACGGCCTTGGTGAAGAACCCCATGAAGCCGAGCTTCACGCCATGCTTCTTCTCGAAGATGTCCTTGTACTTGTTGCGCAGGCTCATCACCGCCGTCATGTCCACCTCGTTATAGGTGGTCAGCATGGCCGCCGTGTTCTGGGCATCCTTCAGGCGCTTGGCGATGGTCTGGCGCAGGCGCGTCATCTTCACGCGTTCTTCGCGTGCAACGTCGTCCGTTGCCGAAGGCGCGCGAGGAGCAGCCGGTGCCGCCGGAGCGGCAGCAGCGACCGGACCCTTGGCGATGGCGGCGAGAACGTCACCCTTCAGCACCTGGCCACGCTTGCCGGAGCCTTCGATGTCGGAGGTGGAGATGTTGTTGTCCGCAGCGACCTTGGCGGCAGCAGGAGCAGCCGGCATGGACGAGGCGGCCGGAGCGGCGACAGGTGCCGGAGCAGCCGGGGCGGCGGCGGCAGGCGCCTCAGCCTTGGCCGGAGCGGCAGGTGCAGCGGCGGCAGTGCCCGCGCCGGCGGCATCGATATTGCCCAGCAGCGCGCCGAGACCAACCGTTTCGCCATTGGCGGCAACGATCTCGACCAGCACGCCGGCGGCCGGAGCCGGTACCTCGACGGTCACCTTGTCGGTTTCCAGTTCGACGATCGGCTCGTCTGCCTTTACGGTGTCGCCAACCTTCTTGAACCAGGTGCCGACAGTGGCTTCGCTGACGGATTCCCCGAGGGTCGGGACGCGGATTTCAGTGGCCATGATTTCAGTTCCGTTGATCAGATAGCGGTTTCGGTGGCTGAGTTTCGTCTCGCAGGGCGGCCGGTCAGCCGCCGAGTGCGTCCTCGAGGAAGGCTTCCAACTGCGCCAGATGCTTCGACATCAAGCCCGTTGCCGGAGACGCTGCTGCCGGGCGGCCCGTGTAACGGACGCGCTGGTACTTGGCATCGATATGGGCAAGCACCCATTCCAGATAGGGGTCGATGAACGACCAGGCGCCCATGTTCTTCGGCTCTTCCTGGCACCAGACCATCTCCGCATTGCGGAAGCGGCTGAGTTCGTTGATCAGCGCCTTGGCCGGGAACGGATAGAGCTGCTCGATACGAAGCAGGTAGACGTCATCAATGCCGCGCTTCTCGCGCTCTTCCAACAGGTCGTAATAGACCTTGCCCGAGCACATCACCACGCGGCGGATCTTATTGTCCTTCTGCAGCTTGATCGGGCCGTCCTTGATGACCTCCGCATCATCCCACAACAGACGGTGGAACGAGCTTTCGCCGGCCATTTCCGACAGGCTCGACTGCGCACGCTTGTGGCGCAGCAGCGACTTCGGCGTCATCAGGATCAGCGGCTTGCGGAAGTCGCGCTTCATCTGACGGCGCAGTATGTGGAAGTAGTTGGCCGGCGTCGTGCAATAGGCCACCTGCATATTGTCTTCCGCACAGAGCTGCAGGAAGCGCTCCAGGCGGGCGGACGAGTGCTCCGGTCCCTGGCCTTCATAGCCATGCGGCAGAAGGCAGACGAGGCCGGACATGCGCAGCCACTTGCGTTCGCCCGAGGAGACGAACTGGTCGAACACCACCTGGGCGCCGTTGGCGAAATCGCCGAACTGGGCTTCCCAGAGCGTCAGCGCGTTCGGACGGGCCAGCGAGTAGCCGTATTCGAAGCCGAGCACGGCTTCTTCCGACAGCATGGAGTTGATGACTTCATACTTGGCCTGGTTGGGGGCAAGGTTTGCCAGCGGGATATAACGTTCTTCGGTTTCCTGATCGTAGAGAACCGAATGGCGTTGCGAGAACGTGCCGCGCTCGCAATCCTGGCCTGACAGACGGATCTTGTGACCCTCGACGGCAAGCGTTCCGAAGGCCAAGGCCTCGGCCATGGCCCAGTCGATGCCCTCGCCCGTCTCCACCATCTGGGCGCGTCCGTCCATGAAGCGCTGGATGGTGCGATGGGCGCGGAAGCCTTCGGGAACGGTCGACAGCTTGCGACCGATCTCCTTCAACTGCTTCATCGGCACGGCAGTCTTGCCGCGACGCTGCTCATCGGCATTGTCGGCGGTCCTCAGACCCGACCACTGACCGTCGAGCCAGTCAGCCTTGTTCGGCTTGTAGCTCTGGCCGGCCTCGAATTCCTGTTCCAGATGGGCGCGCCAATCGGCCTTCATCTTCTCGAATTCGCCTTCGGTCAGCAGGCCCTCGGCGATCAGGCGCTCTGCATAGAGCTGCGTGACCGTCTTGTGCGCGCGGATGACCTTGTACATCTTCGGCTGCGTGAACGCAGGCTCGTCACCCTCGTTATGGCCGAAGCGGCGATAGCAGAACATATCGACCACAACGGGCTTGTGGAACTTCATGCGATATTCGGTGGCGATCTTAGCGGCATATGTCACCGCTTCCGGATCGTCGCCATTGACGTGGAAGATCGGCGCTTCGATCATCTTGGCAACGTCGGACGGATAAGGCGACGAGCGCGAGAAGGCCGGATTGGTGGTGAAGCCGATCTGGTTGTTGATGATGAAATGCATGGTGCCGGCTACGCGATGACCGCGCAGGCCGGACAGGCCGAGGATTTCGGCAACCACGCCCTGGCCGGCAAAGGCGGCATCGCCATGCAGCAGCAGCGGCAGAACCTTGGCACGCTCCTTGAGCGGAATAATGTCGCCATCCCAGGTCTTGGCGATCTGGTCCTGCTTGGCGCGGGCCTTGCCCATCACGACAGGATTGACGATTTCCAGATGCGAGGGGTTGGCCGTCAGCGACAGGTGTACCTTGTTGCCGTCGAACTCACGGTCAGACGAGGCACCAAGATGGTACTTGACGTCGCCGGAGCCTTCGACTTCATCGGGCTTGAACGAACCACCCTTGAACTCATGGAACACGGCGCGGTGCGGCTTGCCCATGACGTTGGTCAGCACGTTCAGGCGGCCGCGATGGGCCATACCGAGCACGATTTCTTCCAGGCCGTCCTGGCCGCCACGCTTGATGATCTGCTCGAGCGCCGGGATCAGCGATTCGCCGCCATCAAGACCAAAGCGCTTGGTGCCCTTGTACTTGACGTCGATGAACTGCTCGAAGCCTTCGGCCTCGATCAGCTTGGACAGGATCGCCTTCTTGCCATTGGCGGTGAATTCCACGCCCTTGCCGGGACCCTCGATGCGCTCCTGGATCCAGTGCTTCTCCTCGGGATTGGAGATGTGCATGAACTCGACGCCGATGGTCGAGCAATAGGTGCGCTTCAGAATATCGAGCATCTCGGGGATGGTCGCGTATTCGAGGCCCAGCACGTTGTCGATGAAGATCTTGCGGCCGTAATCGGCTTCCGTGAAGCCATAGGCGGCCGGGGACAATTCGTTATAGTCGTCCACCGGGGCGGCGATGCCTAGGGGATCGAGATTGGCGTGCAGGTGGCCGCGCATGCGGTAGGCACGGATCATCATGATGGCGCGAACGCTGTCACGGGTCGCCTGCAGGACATCGGCTTCGTTGACCGGCTTGCCAGCGGAAACCGCAGCCGCTTCGGCCTTGCCCTTGACCTTGGTCTCGATCGCCTTTTCGACGAGACCCCAATTGCCATCAAGCGCCGACACCAGATCGCCACCAGCGGGAATCGGCCAGTTCTTGCGCTGCCAGGAGGCACCGGCGGCGGCCTTCTTCACATCGGACGGGTTTTCTGCCAGCGCCCGGAAGAAGGATTGCCACTCGGCCGGAACCGAGGATGCATCCTCTTCATAGCGTGCATAAAGCTGTTCGATATAGGCAGCGTTGGATCCGTCGAGGAACGACGTGATCTGGAACTGCTCATTGGCTTCTTGCCTACCCATGGTGTCCTGCGAACGTCGCCGTTCGCCTCCCGCTTTGAGTTGATGGCCGGAGAGCCGGCCTGCCGCTTTTTCTCGCCCTCAGGCGAATCGATTTCGTTCGTTCTAAAATGCTAATCCAGGCAGGGGAGCGTTATCGGCTCCACCTTGCCTGGCGCATGCGTCAGATGGCTCAGCCCTTGAGGACTTCGACCAGCGTCTTGCCCAGGCGTGCCGGGGAAGGCGAAACCTTGATGCCAGCCGATTCCATGGCTGCGATCTTGGATTCGGCATCGCCCTTGCCGCCGGAAACGACAGCGCCGGCATGGCCCATGGTGCGGCCCTTCGGTGCCGTACGGCCGGCGATGAAGCCTGCCATGGGCTTGCTACGGCCCTTCTTGGCTTCGTCCTTGAGGAACTGCGCAGCGTCCTCTTCGGCAGAACCGCCGATTTCGCCGATCATGATGATCGAGGTCGTGGCCGGATCCGCCAGGAACATCTCGAGCACGTCGATGAATTCGGTGCCCTTGACCGGGTCGCCGCCGATGCCGACAGCCGTGGTCTGGCCAAGGCCTTCGTTCGACGTCTGGAAGACTGCTTCATATGTAAGCGTGCCGGAGCGGGAAACAATGCCGACCGAACCCTTGCGGAAGATCGAACCGGGCATGATGCCGATCTTGCACTCTTCCGGCGTCAGGATGCCCGGGCAGTTCGGGCCTAGAAGGCGCGACTTCGACTTGTCGAGCTTGGCCTTGACCCGCACCATGTCCATGACCGGAATACCCTCGGTGATGCAGGTGATGAACGGGATCTCGGCGTCGATCGCCTCGATGATGGCGTCGGCTGCACCGGCCGGCGGAACATAGATCACGGATGCGTCTGCACCGGTCTTTTCCTTGGCTTCGGCAACGGTCGCGAAGATCGGCAGGGTTTCACCCTTGGAGCCGGTCCAGTTTTCGCCACCCTTCTTCGGGTGGATACCGCCGACCATCTGCGTGCCGTAATAGGCCAGCGCCTGCTCGGTGTGGAAGGTGCCGGTCTTGCCGGTCAGGCCCTGAACGAGGACCTTGGTGTTCTTGTTTACAAGAATAGACATCGGATAGGTCCCTCAGATTAGCCGTTGATCGCCGCGACGATCTTCTTGGCAGCGTCGTCCAGGTCGTCGGCCGCCGTGATGGCGAGGCCCGATTCGTTCAGGAGCTTCTTGCCAAGTTCGACATTGGTGCCTTCCAGGCGCACGACGAGCGGAACCTTGAGACCCACTTCCTTCACCGCGGCGATGACGCCTTCGGCGATGACGTCGCACTTCATGATGCCGCCGAAGATGTTGACGAGGATGCCCTCGACCTTCGGGTCGGCCGTGATGATCTTGAAGGCTGCCGCGACCTTCTCCTTGCCGGCGCCACCGCCGACGTCGCAGAAGTTTGCAGGCTCCTTGCCGTAGAGCTTGATGATGTCCATCGTTGCCATGGCGAGACCGGCGCCATTGACCATGCAGCCGATATTGCCGTCGAGCGCCACGTAAGCGAGGTCCCACTTGGAGGCTTCGATTTCCTTGGCGTCTTCTTCGGTCTCGTCACGCAGCGCCTTGACGTCGTCGTGGCGGAAGATCGCGTTGCCGTCGAAGGACATCTTGGCATCGAGAACACGCAGGTGACCGTCCTTCATGACGATCAGCGGATTCACTTCGAGAAGGGACATGTCCTTCTCGTTGAAGGCCTTGTAGAGCGCCGGGAACAGCGCCTTTGCATCTTCAGCGGCAGCGCCGTCCAGCGCCAGCGCCTTGGAAATCTTCGCAACATCGTCAGCAGTTACGCCGGCTTCCGGATCGATCGCGATCGTGTGGATCTTCTCCGGCGTGTCGTGGGCGACGGCCTCGATGTCCATGCCGCCTTCCGTCGAGACGACGAAGGCAACCTTGCCGACCGAACGATCGACCAGCAGCGAGCAGTAGAGTTCGCGGGCGATGTCGGCGCCGTCTTCGATATAGAGGCGGTTGACCTGCTTGCCAGCTTCGCCGGTCTGCGCGGTCACCAGCGTGTTGCCGAACATGTCCTTGGCGTGAGCCACGACTTCCTCGATCGACTTGGCCAGGCGAACGCCGCCCTTGGCGTCGGGGCCGAGTTCCTTGAACTTGCCCTTGCCGCGACCGCCAGCATGGATCTGGCTCTTGACCACATAGAGCGGACCTGGAAGCGACTTCGCAGCAGCCTCTGCTTCCTCGACCTTGAGGATGGCCACGCCTTCCGCAACCGGTGCACCAAAGCCCTTCAGCAAAGCCTTGGCCTGGTATTCATGAATGTTCATGGGTCTATCCCTGTTTCGATTACTTCAGCGCGGGAGCAATGTTGGTGCAGGCTTCGCAGAGGCCGGCAACGGCGCCGACAGACTTCTGGAAGGCCTCTTCCTCAGCCTTGTTGAACTCGACTTCGATGATACGCTCGACACCGCCGGCACCGATGACGACGGGAACGCCGACATACATGTCCTTCACGCCGTACTGGCCCGAGAGATAGGCGGCGCAGGGCAGAACGCGCTTCTTATCCTTGAGGTAGGACTCAGCCATTTCGATGGCAGATGCGGCCGGTGCGTAATAAGCCGAACCGGTCTTCAAGAGACCCACGATCTCCGCACCACCGTCACGGGTGCGCTGGATGATCTCTTCGAGGCGTTCCTTGGTGCACCAGCCCATCTTGACGAGGTCGGTCAGCGGAATGCCCCCGACGGTCGAGTAGCGAGCGAGCGGCACCATGGTGTCGCCATGACCGCCGAGAACAAAGGCGGTGACGTCCTGGACGGACACCTTGAATTCTTCCGACAGGAACAGGCGGAAGCGAGCAGAGTCGAGAACGCCGGCCATGCCGACGACCATGTTCTTCGGCAGGCCGGAGAACTTCTGCAGCGCCCAGACCATCGCGTCGAGCGGGTTGGTGATGCAGATCACGAAAGCATTCGGGGCATACTTCTTGATGCCGGCACCGACCTGCTCCATGACCTTGAGGTTGATGCCGAGCAGGTCGTCGCGGCTCATGCCCGGCTTGCGGGCGACACCGGCGGTGACGATGCAGACGTCAGCGCCTTCGATGGCGGAATAGTCGCTGGCGCCCGTCAGCTTCGCATTGAAGCCTTCGACCGGCGAAGACTGGGCAATGTCGAGACCCTTGCCCTGGGGAATGCCATCAGCAATGTCGAACAGGACGATGTCGCCCAGTTCCTTGAGACCGGCGAGATGCGCCAGCGTACCACCAATCATTCCGGAACCGATAAGTGCGATCTTGTTGCGCGCCATTGAAGTGCTTCCTTTGAGATCCATAACCACGGCAGGCATCGCGAAGAATAACCGCCATTGCGGCACTTCGCTTAGCCGTTACTGCTAATAATGGCAACCGATAATTTCGGAGCCAAAGATTTCAATCGGTTATAATGATAATTTCTTACGTAAACGTAAGCTTTTCCGTCATCATCGCGTCATGAATCGGCGGAGCGTCGCACGTGACGGTTAAGATATTCTGCGCTGCGCATCTCAAACAGGCGAGAAACTGTTCTATCGAACTCGAAACCTTCGGTGCCCTTGCGTTCCGTCAATAATTCCTCAGGCAAGCCCTCGGCGGAGGCAAAAAGTCGGACGCCATGGTCATAAAGCGCGTCAACCAAGATGATGAAACGCTTGACCTCGTTGCGGCGCTCGGCGGGCAGCTTGGGTATCCCGTCGATGAAGATCGTGTCGAACCTGTCGGCAATGGCGAGGTAATCCGCCGCACCAAGAGGCCTTTCGCAGAGCTCCGCGAAGGTAAAGCGGGCCGCCCGGTCAACAGCGCGTGGCACCTCGATGCTACGCCCCATGCGGTCGATGGAGATGGGCCGCTCATCCAGCCCGGAGGTCTCGTCGCGCCAAGCCGAATTCATGGCCGTTTCGGCTTTCCGGTCCAGCGGGGTAATGTAGACCGGCTGCCGATCGAGCTTGGCCAATCGATAGTCTGTGGGTGAGTCCAGGGAGACAACCTCGACATGCTTCTTCAGAAGATCCACGAAGGGTAGGAATAGCCCGCGATTGAGACCGTCCCGGTAGAGATTGTCAGGCTCGACATTCGACGTGGCAACCAGCACGCAGCCTTTGGAGAACAGTTCCGAAAACAGCCGCGCCAGGATCATGGCATCGGCGATATCGGTCACGGTGAATTCGTCGAAGCAGAGCAGCTGCGCCTCGGCCAGAAGTGCTGCGGCAACCGGAGGAACCGGATCGGCCTGCCGTGTCTCGCCGGCCTTCAGCTTCTGCCGATGGACATGGATCCGCGCATGCACATCGGCCATGAATTCATGAAAATGGGCCCGCCGCTTTTTCTCGATCGGAGCCATCTTGAAGAAGAGGTCCATCAGCATGGTCTTGCCGCGACCGACACTGCCATAGACGTAAAGACCGTTCACCTGCGGTCCGGGCTTTGGCCGCTTGGCGAACAGCCAGCCAAGCGCACTGGATTTGGTCGCGGGTCGCTTCTGTTTCAGTTCGGCGAGGATGCGATCGAGCTTCGCTACCACCTGCATCTGCGCGGGATCGGCCGTGAGTGTCCCGGCGACAGTCAGCGACCGCAACTGCTCGCTGACACTCATCGCATAGTCGGGAATAGGCTTCATCAGGGGGACTCCGCGTCTCAGGCGCCGCTGACGGCCCAACGGTGGCGGGCGGTGAAAGGTCGACGTCCTGGATCAGGGATGAAAGAAAACATGGGAATGCCTGCAAAAAGGGCGGTCACGAGGACCGCCCTGGCGTCTCAGCGGCTCAGGCTGATCGGCTGGCCACCATTCGTGGTTCCGTCGAAGCGGGCTTCGGCCGTCTTGTAGACCCGACCGATCGTATTGCCATTGCGGTCCTTGAGCAGCACCTGCTTGCCTGCCACTTCCCAGGAGCCCATGCCGGTCAGTTCGCCGGCGCAGCCACGCGTACCGCCGCGCGATCCCGAGCCGAGATTGGTCAGCGTCAGGAACATGTCACAGTTGGAGCCGCCGCTGGCAACACGCCAGTTACCGACCATGGATTCCTTCGTCACGTCCTGAGCCGTTGCCGGAACGGCATCGGTCGCAGCCACCGGGGCGCTGGCCGGGGCGGCGGGGAACTGGCCAGGGGCCGTAGTCGTCGGATCAGGAAGCTGGCCGGACTGCACCGTCGGCACCGGTTGCGCCTGCAGCGGCGGAAGCTGCTGCGCCGAGTTTTGATACGGATTATAGGAGGTCCGCTGGCAGCCAGCGAGGGCGAGAACAACCGCAAGACCAGTCGCGGCGTATTTAAGTTTCATCGTTAAACTCCCGGTTATCCGCCTTCATCCGGTTTGTTGCTAACAAACGCGGCGAAATTATCGCCAAAGCCTTAGCTTAATCAAGCATACATAGGGTTAATGCATCTTGAAGGCCAATCGCCTGGACAAAGCGAAACTATAATCTTGCGAGCTTTCGCCACGATTGCGTCGCTCGCCTCCAAGAGATAAGCGCCCTCGCGAAGATGTCGAGGCTTCCGTTCCGAAAAATGGCCGCGACACCTGCCACGGCCATCAGGTCAATCAGACGCGACGCTCGACCATCATCTTCTTGATCTCGGCAATCGCCTTGGCCGGGTTCAGCCCCTTGGGACAGGTCTGCGCGCAGTTCATGATCGTGTGGCAACGATAAAGCCGGAACGGATCTTCGAGATTATCGAGCCGCTCGCCAGTGGCTTCGTCACGGGAATCGATCAGCCAGCGATAGGCCTGCAGCAGCACGGCCGGTCCGAGATAACGGTCGCCGTTCCACCAATAGCTCGGACACGAGGTCGAGCAGCAGGCACAGAGAATGCATTCGTAAAGTCCGTCCAGCTTGAGACGGTCTTCGTGGCTCTGCTTCCACTCCTTGGCAGGCGTCGGCGACACCGTCTTCAGCCAGGGCTCGATGGAGCGGTGCTGGGCGTAGAAGTTGGTAAGGTCGGGCACGAGGTCCTTGACCACCGGCATATGCGGTAGCGGATATACCTTTACCGTGCCGTTGATGTCGTCCATGCCCTTGGTGCAGGCCAGCGTATTGGTGCCGTCGATGTTCATCGCGCAGGAACCGCAAATGCCCTCGCGGCAGGAGCGGCGCAGCGTCAGCGTCGGGTCGATATTATTCTTGATGTACAGCAGGCCATCGAGAACCATCGGACCGCAATCGTCCACATCCACGTAGAAGGTATCCAGCCGCGGGTTTTTGCCGTCATCCGGATTCCAGCGATAGATGCGGTATTCGCGCACATTCTTGGCGCCGGCGGGCTTCGGCCAAACCTTGCCTTCGGTGATCTGGGAGTTCTTTGGGAGAGCGAGTTCAACCATTGCTGGACCTTCGATCCTCGGCGGCAGCCGCCGTTCTGTTACCTAGGTTATAAACATCCGGCGCCCATTGCGCCATTGTCGCAGTCAAGAATGCGTGAGGGCGACCATCGACCGCCGCCCACAACAGAGAAATACGCTCGGCAGCCCGGCGCATGAACACGGCGGCAGCGCGCCCGAAGGGCGGCCGCTGCCGCAACTTCTTGGCCGAGCGCCCGGTCGCAATCACGCTATCTGCACCGGATTGCATGATCGGCCATGGCGCCACGTCTGCAATCTTCAGCCCGTGCCAGGATGGCGTCCAGAGGAAGTCGTCGGCCGGCAGGCACAAGGTTCCGACCCGCGCCAGCAATTCGCGCGCGCCATGGCGCGTCACCAGATAGGCCGCGGACCCCGAGCACGGACGCAAGGACCGCACCAGCCGATGGCTTCCAAGCTTTGCCACGCACAACGCCTTGCGTCCTCCGGGACGCGGTATGCCTTCAAGCTTCACGATATCAGCCTCGAACCCCTCGGCCAGCAAATCGCGTATCACAGTCTCGAAGCCCGGCTGCGGCACCGCGTCGTCCTCAAGCACCAGCGCATGATCCAGCCCGCTCGCAAGAAACTGCCGCCATGCCAGCACATGGCCGGAAAGACAGGCTTCCTCCACCAACATGAACAGCCGGTTGCGATGGGCATTCCAACCAACGGCGTCGGGAGGAAATTTCAGCTCGGACCCCCGCACGGCAAGCACGGCTTGGGGATCCTTCCGCGCATCGACACCGGCGACGCGATGAAGCGGCCACGGCAATGACCCGAAGCCTGCCTCGATCTGCCGCCACCGGTCTGGCGACCGGTCGAGATTGATCGCAAACAGGCCAAGAGAACTCCCCCCGGGGACGCGTTTCACTGCATTGGGGAGAGTTGCCGTCGCCATGGATCAGTACACGCGTGCCTTTGGCGCGATCTTCTTGGGATCGATGCCGTCGGCAATCAGTTCGGTGTGAACAGGGCGATAGTCGAGCTTAATGTCGCCAGCCTCGCTTACCCAGGCCAGCGTGTGCTTGCGCCAGTTCTCGTCGTCGCGACCGCCAAACGGGCCGGACGTGTAGTCTTCGCGGGCGTGCGAACCGCGGCTCTCCTTGCGGGCCTCGGCGCTGTAGACGGTGGTGATCGCATTGGCCATCAGGTTATGCAGCTCAAGCGTCTCGACCAGATCCGAGTTCCAGATCATCGAACGGTCGGTGACCTTGATGTCAGGCAGTTCCTTCCAGATGGCCGAGATACGACGGCAGCCGCTTTCCAGCGCTTCCTGAGTGCGGAACACGGCGGCGTCTTCCTGCATGGCGCGCTGCATCTTGTCGCGCAGGACCGCGGTCGGCGTCGAGCCGCTGGCATGACGCGTCTTGTCGAAGCGGTCCATGATGCGATCGCAGGCGGCGACATTGAGCGAGGGCACCGGCGAGGCGCGGTCGATGACCTCTGCGGCGCGGATGGCCGCCGCGCGGCCGAACACGACCAGGTCGATCAGCGAGTTGGAGCCCAAGCGGTTCGCGCCATGCACCGAGGCGCAGCCCGCTTCGCCTACGGCCATCAACCCGGGCAGGATGCGTTCGGGATTGTTGCCATCGGCATTCAGCACCTCGCCCCAGTAATTGGTGGGGATGCCGCCCATGTTGTAATGCACCGTCGGCAGGACCGGGATCGGCTCGCGGGTCACATCGACGCCGGCGAAGATCTTGGCGCTTTCGGAAATGCCGGGCAGGCGCTCATGCAGAACTGCAGGATCCAGGTGATCCAGATGCAGGAAGATATGGTCCTTGTTCTTGCCGACGCCGCGGCCTTCGCGGATTTCCATCGTCATGCAGCGGGACACGACGTCGCGCGATGCGAGGTCCTTGGCCGAAGGGGCATAACGCTCCATGAAGCGCTCGCCTTCCGAGTTCACCAGATAGCCGCCTTCGCCACGCGCACCTTCGGTGATCAGGCAGCCGGCACCATAAATGCCGGTCGGATGGAACTGAACGAATTCCATGTCCTGCAGCGGCAGGCCAGCGCGCGCCACCATGCCGCCACCGTCGCCGGTGCAGGTATGGGCCGAGGTCGCGGAGAAATAGGCACGGCCGTAACCGCCGGTCGCCAGCACCACCATCTTGGCGGCAAAGCGATGGATCGTACCGTCATCAAGGTTCCAGGCCACCACGCCGACGCAACGGCTGCCGTCCTCGGACATGATCAGGTCGAGCGCGAAATATTCGATGAAGAACTCGGCATTGTTCTTCAGCGACTGGCCGTAGAGCGTATGCAGGATGGCGTGGCCGGTGCGGTCGGCGGCAGCACATGTGCGCTGTACCGGAGGGCCTTCGCCGTAGTTCTGCATATGGCCGCCGAAGGGCCGCTGATAGATCTTGCCTTCCTCGTTGCGCGAGAACGGCACGCCGTAATGCTCCAGCTCATAGACCGCCTTTGGCGCTTCCATGGCCAGATACTGCATGGCATCGACGTCGCCGAGCCAGTCGGAGCCCTTGACGGTGTCGTAGAGATGCCATTGCCAGCAATCGGGCGTCATGTTGGTCAGCGATGCGGCGATGCCGCCCTGGGCCGCGACCGTATGCGAGCGCGTCGGAAACACCTTGGTGATGCAGGCCGTCTTGAAGCCCTGCTCGGCCATGCCGAGCGTCGCGCGAAGACCGGCGCCGCCCGCACCGACAACGACGACGTCATAGGAGTGATCGACGAACTTGTAGGCCTTGCCGTTTTGAGCGGGAGAACTGGGAGTTGCCATGATGAACTATCCTACGAATGCGATCTTCAAGATGGCGAAAAGACAGAGTCCGCCCATCAGGATCGCAAAGAATGTATTGAGCATCAGCAGAATGATCTTGCCACCCTCGTGATGCACGTAATCCTCGATGATCACCTGCATGCCCAGCTTCATATGGATCAGGCCGGAGATGATGACGAGACCCATGACCACCGCGACCAGCGGGTGCGACAAAGCGCCCACCACCTCGGCATAGGGTGCACTGCCATACATCACCAGGAAGCCGACGAAGAAGAGCAGAAGGGGAATGTTGGCAACGGCAGTCAGCCGCTGGCGCCAGAAATGCTCGGTTCCCTCTTTCGCCGAGCCCAGCCCGCGAACCTTGCCCAGGGGAGTGCGCATGTCCATGATGTCAATCCTTCAGAAACGAACGGCGTAGGCAATCACCCAGACCAGGATGGTCAGCACGATCGACCCAATGATGTTGGCCTTGGCGAGCTTGGTCGAGAATTCCTTCTCGAAACCATAGCCCAGGTCCCACATGAGATGCCGCAGGCCGCCGAGCATGTGGTGCAACAGCGCCCAGGTATAGCCGAACAGGATCAGGCGCCCGATGATGGTGCCCATGAACCAGCTGACCCAGTCGAAATAGGCCGCGCCCGTCGAGGCCGCCACCAGCCACCATGCGACCAGGATGGTGCCGAAATACAGCGCAGCCCCGGTGATGCGATGAATGATCGACATCGCCATCGTCGGAATGAGCTTGTAGACTTGAAGATGCGGCGACAACGGCCGGTTGCTATTCACATTCGCCATCACTACCTCGCGGCGTTCCTATGCGTTCCGAGGAACTCGGAATTCCTCCGTGCACTGCACGCGCAATAGACAGGGTGCATTGCATCATTCGCGACGTTTAATCGCCCAATTGAGGAACGACAAGCACTATTGCTTTAGAGTTCCAATTTAATCGATTCGGGTGAGAAACGCCTGCCTACGAAGGTCTAAGCGCCAGCAGCCCAAAGGATTTTACGAAATCTCGGTCCAATCGGATGACAACGGGAGCAAAAACTATCAAGCTGTCGTTAACGATGCGTTAATGATGGTTTTTAGTGAAAAGGTGTCCCATGTTTTTTCGTCGTTCCGCCTGCTCGCTTGTCGTCCTCAGCCTCGCCCTTTGTGCAGGCAGTGCCGTGGCCGGTGGCTACGAACGGCATGGTGATCGCCGCCATGGCAGCGAATCAGCCGACTATCGCAAGCACCATCGCCATGATCGCAAGGATCACAACGCCGGCGTGACCTCGCCCAACGGACTGCCCTCGGTCGTTCCGGGCATTGGCACCTATTCCGGGGCGATTTCCGCGGTTCGCATCAAGGGCGTCGGCAACTATTTCATGGTGAGCGGCAATCTCGGTCCGGCCGATGGCCCCATCCTCGCGCCCAAGGCGAGGATCATCGAAATCCAGGGCAATAACGCCTGCAGCTACGAGGTCGGCGTCTGCGTCATCCGCCCCTGACACGCTCTGATCACCGGAAGCGCCAGACCGTGGTCTTCTTGACTTCGCTGTCTTCCAGCACCCGCGTCACCGGCACTTCATAGGTCGCGAGCGGCTCCATGCGATCCCTAGGGCAATAGCTGCGCCCGGGATCGCCGACCAGCACGCGGACGCCGCCTGCATTGAGCCTGTCGAACCAGGGAATGAGCGCATTGGCGAAATCGCGATCGTAGAACACATCGCCCGCCAGCAGAATGTCCGCATCGAGGTCGCGCCCGACAATGTCAGCACCCACAAATTCAACCGCAACGCCGTTTTCGGCGGCATTGAGCCCGATCGCCGTCTCGGTCCACGGATCGATATCGGCAGCCAAGACATGCTCCGCCCCGGCAAGCTTTGCCGCGATGGCGACGAGGCCGGAACCGCTGGCGAAATCCACCACGCGCTTGCCGGAAACCGTCTCGGGGTGATCGAGCACATAGCGGGCAAGCCCCTGCCCGCCGGCCCAGGCAAAGGCCCAGAAGGGCGGCGGCAGGCCGATCTGCTCCAGGTCTTCCTCGGTCTTCAGCCAGAGATCATGCACCTCGCTCGCCAGCCGCAGCCGGATTTCCGGGACATGCGGCGGGGCGATCAGCGCGGTGTTGTCGAGGATGAAGCGCTCGGCATCGGTCTTCAAGGTTTTCCCTCAGCGCGGCGGGTTGTCCAGGCCGCCCATCCGGCACACCTCCAGATATTCCTCATCCGTGACCGGCTGCACCGACAGGCGCATGGAGGTGACGAGCGACATCTTGGCAAGCGCGGGATTGACCTTGATATCCTTCAGGGACACCGGCTTCGGCATATCGCAGACCGCCCGGATATCGACGCAGTCCCATTTGGGATCGCCTTCAGCCGTCGAGTCCGGGTGGGACAAGGCGCAGACTTCGACGATGCCGACGATCTCCAGCCCCTCGTTGGAGTGGTAGAAGAACCCCTTGTCGCCGATCTTCATCGCCCGCATGTTGTTGCGGGCGAGATAATTCCGCACGCCGGTCCATTCGGTGCCTTTCTCGCCGGCATCCTTCTGCATCTGCCAGGACCACTTGAAGGGTTCCGACTTGTAGAGCCAATGCGCCATGGATCACGCCTCGGGATTGTTGAAGACCCAGTTGTAAGGCTTGATCTCGACATTGGCGAACAAGCCGGCCTTGGCATAGGGATCCTGGGATGCGATGGCCTTGGCGGCGTCGATGTCGTCAGCCGCGATGATCAGCAGCGAGCCGTTCGGCTTGCCGTTGGCGTCGAGGAAGGGGCCGGCAATCTTCAGCGTTCCCGCGGCGTTCAGGCCGTTGAGCCATTCCACATGGGGCGGCCGCGTTGCCATGCGCAGATCAAGGCTTTCGGGTTTGTCGGCGCAGATGACGGCAAATAGCATGGTCTTGTCTCCTTGATTGATCGGTTATTCTGTCGTGATCGGCCTGGTCATCAATTGCTCGAGTGCCGTGCGGATATCGAGCTTGCCATCGACAATCGCCGCCACCGCCTGGGTGATGGGCATGTCAACGCCATGGCTCTCGGCCAGGCGTGCGGCAACGGCCGCGGCAAAGGCACCTTCCACCAGGCCCCCGCGCGCATGGTCCATCGGCTCGCCTTTTCCAAGCGAGATACCGAAGCGCAGGTTGCGTGATTGGTGGCTGGTGGCGGTCAAAACGAGATCGCCCAGGCCGGACAAGCCCTGTACCGTCTCTCCCCTGCCACCCATCGCCGCAACAAAGCGCGACATCTCGGCGAGACCCCGCGAAATCAGGGCCGCCCGGGCGGAATCCCCCAGCCCCATGCCCTCAACAATACCGCAGGCAATCGCCAGGACATTCTTCAGGGCGCCGCCCAGCTGGACGCCCGTGCGATCCGCCGATGCATAAAGCCTGAAGCTGCGGCCGGAAATGCTGTGAGCCAACCGTTCCGCCTCCGGCAGGGAAGCCGCCGCTATCACCATGGCGGTCGGCAGGCCCTTGGCGATATCCGCGGCAAAACCGGGACCGGACAGCACGGCGATGCCGTGATTTGGCAGCTCCGTCTCCAGCACGTCGGTCAAAAGCCGGGTCGAGTTGCGATCGATCCCCTTGGCGCAGGTGACGATGGTCGCCGCGGGAGAGAGATAGGGAGCGTAGGTCATGGCCGCATCCGCCTGCGCCTGAGAAGGCATGGCGAACAGCACGGTTCCGGCATCCGTCAACACCTCCGGCTCGAAGGCATAAGTCAGCGGATCAGGCAGTCTTATGCCCGGCAGCACCGCATCGTGGAACCCGTCATTTCTCAAGTCGGCCATCAGCGCAGGGTCACGCCCCAGCAAGGTCACATCCGCCTTGTCTTCAAGAGCCATCACCGAGGCGAGCGCGGTGCCGAATGCGCCGGCGCCAATGACGACGATCTTCTCGCGCTGGCTCAAGACTTGGCTCCCCGCTTGCCATAACCGATCACGGCCTTCGCCTCGCCATCAAGCGGCCAGCGGGAGCGCGGTGCCACATCGAGATCATCGGCCGGCATGCCCGCCGCCATCCGTTCAAGTCCGGCCCAGGCAATCATCACGGCATTGTCGGTGCAAAGCTGCAGGGGCGGCGCCACGAAGCGGAAGCCATGTTTGTCGCAAAGACCCTGCAGCACACGGCGGATCTCCTGGTTCGCCGCCACGCCTCCCGCCACGACCAGCGCCGGCATACCATCATAATCTGGAAACTCCTGCCGAAACCGCGCAAGGCCCCGGCCAATACGATCCTCCAGCGTACGCCCGATGGCGCGCTGGAAGGAGGCGCAGATATCGGCGATGGCCTGCTCGCCGACAGGCGCTATCGATTCCGCCGTCTGGCGCACCGCCGTCTTCAGCCCGGAAAAGGAAAAATCGAGCCGGGCTTCGCCAACAAGGGGTCGCGGAAACGTGAACCGCTTGGGGTCTCCGTTCCTCGCCGCCTTTTCCACGGCCGGACCACCGGGATAAGGCAGCCCGAGCAGCTTGGCCGTCTTGTCGAAGGCTTCGCCCAGCGCATCATCGATCGTCGTGCCCCAGCGCTGATAGTCGCCGACGCCCCGCACCAACACGAGCTGGGTATGCCCGCCGGAGACCAGCAGCATGAGATAGGGAAAAGTCAGTTCGTCGGTCAGCCGCGCCGTCAGCGCGTGGCCTTCGAGATGGTTGATGGCGTAAAGCGGCTTGCCGGCGACGCGCGCGATGGCCTTGCCGGTCATCAGCCCGACAATCAGGCCGCCGATCAGGCCGGGACCTGACGTGGCGGCGACGGCGTCGATGTCCGAAAGCTTCGTGTTGGCCCGGGCCAGCGCCTCGGCGATCAGACCGTCCAGCGCTTCCACATGGGCGCGAGCCGCAATCTCTGGCACGACGCCGCCAAACGGGCTGTGTTCGTCCAGCTGGCTCAACACCACGTCCGACAGGGTCTCGCCGCGACCATCCGCATGTCGCACGACCACGGCGGCAGCGGTCTCGTCGCAGCTGGTCTCGATGCCGAGAATACGCAGAAAGGAATCCATCTGATCAGTTCATTGATTGCGATAGGGCCGAAAGCCGGTTACGACGACTGTCGGTAACAACGGATAAGTTCGGATGCAAACAAAACCTTTCCGGATTGGTACGCGCGGCAGCCCGCTCGCCCTCGCCCAGGCCTATGAAACCCGCGACCGCCTGGCCGCCGCCCACGGCATGCCAGAAGACATGTTCGAGATCGTGGTCCTGTCGACCAAAGGCGACCGGATCACCGACCGATCGCTGTCGGAGATCGGCGGCAAGGGTCTTTTCACGGAGGAGCTGGAGCAGCAGCTTCTGTCTGGCGATCTTGATATTGCCGTGCACTCGTCGAAGGACATGCCGACGGCGCTGCCCGACGGTTTGCATTTGTCTGCCTTTCTTCCACGCGAGGACGTGCGCGACGCTTTCATCGGCGCCGCCGCTCCTCGTCTGGTGGAGCTGCCCCATGGCGCGACGGTCGGTTCGTCATCGCTGCGACGCCAGGCCTTGATTCGCAGGCTTCGGCCTGATCTCAACGTGGTGGTCTATCGCGGCCTTGTCGATACACGTCTGCGCAAGCTGGCGGAGGGCCAGGTGGATGCCACATTGCTGGCATATGCCGGGCTCCGGCGCCTTGGAAAACCAGAGGTCGTGACCGAACTGTTGGACCCGGCCGATTTTCCGCCCGCGCCCGCGCAAGGCGCCATCGGCATTGAAAGCCGCGTTGGCGACAAGCGCGTTGCCGATCTGCTCGCCGCGATCGATGACCGCCCAACGCACGATGCCGTATCCTGTGAACGGGCCTTCCTGGCAGCGCTCGACGGGTCCTGCCGCACGCCGATAGCCGGCTATGCTGTAGCAGAGGGTGATCATCTCCGCTTTTCCGGCATGATCCTGACCCCTGATGGCAGCCAGCACCACAGCATCACCGTCGAAGGTCGACGGGAAGAGGCAAAGGCGCTGGGCCTGAAGGCCGGCCAGGATGTCAGGGCCAAGGCCGGCAGCGGCTTTTTCGAGGCCTGGAGCTGAGACGGTGCGGGTTCTGGTGACACGGCCGGACCATGCCGGGCGTGAAACGGCCAGCCGCCTTGTCGAACTGGGTCATCAGCCCCTGCTCGTGCCACTCAGCAGGCCGGTGCATGACACCGCCGCCGCCGAACAAGCAATGCAGAGACCCCATGCCGCACTGGTGCTGACCAGCGCCGAGGCGACGAGGGCAATCGCGCCCTTGGGTGACGCTCTCGCGCCCTATCTGTCCCGACCCTTGTTCGCCGTGGGTGCAGCCTCCGCCAAGGCAGCGCGCGGTCTCGGTTTCCGCGATATCCGGATCGCAGCAGGCGAAGGGGAATCCCTTGCCGATCTGGTCGCCCTGACCTTGGCGGACGCAAGCGCGGAAAACCCCCTGCTCTATCTCGCCGGCTCTCCCCGCTCGCCGCGCTTTGAAGCGCGGCTGGCGTCGCAACGGGTGCCGCTGGTCGTCTGCGAATGTTACCGAATGGAAAGCATCGTCTACGATGCAGATGATCTCGCGGAGCGATTGCGGCGGGAGCGACCGGAGGCGGCGCTGTTTTATTCCGCCGAAGCCGCTCGCCGCTTCTTTGCTCTCGTCACCAACCCGGCATTCGATGTCATTTTGCGGGACATGCGATTTTTCTGTCTCAGTCCCAATGTTCTTGCCGCGATCCCTTCACCTTTTGTCGCTAGAGCCGAGGCATCGGCGACACCGGAGGAGGCATCTCTCTTGGCGCTGATCTCAAGCAATCCCGGCAAAATCGCCTAGCGGCTTTGCCTCGGGCATTGCGACGAGACACTGGCATGGAGCGTTTTCGCGTTTCGGGGGAATGCGGAAATGCTTTGAGGTCGGGGGCCAAAATTGATCTCGCCCCTTTCCTTCGCGAACGCATCTGACTACTTTCAGGATACTGCAAGCATAAGAGGTTGACATGGTTTCGGGAAAGCCGCCACGCCACTCCAGGCCCAAGAACGATCCGGTCACCATTGACCTTGAGGCGCGGGACGAGACGCCACGGGAAGCGGTGGACGCGCCCATCGACACCGGGGCAACCCCAACCGGGGCATCCGATCCCGAGATCACAAAACCCGGCGAACCGGAAGCATCGCCCGTGCCGGAAGGCATGGCAGCCGCCGCACCAGCAGACAGCATCGCCGATATCAACACGGCCGGCACGCCAGCGCCCGAATCGGAAACCGTACAGACCGAAGACGCCGCGCAGCCGGATGCCGACCGTGCAGAGACGGCGACCCCGGCTACCGAAGCTCCCAAGGAGGAGGTCGCCGCGACACGTCCCGCACCCGTGCAGAAATCGCCGGCCTTTGCGAGCCTTGCGGCGGTCGGCATTCTCGGGGGCCTGATCGCGCTAGCCGGTGCTGGAGCCCTCCAATATGGCGGCATCCTGCCGGGCATCGGGCCGGAGCAAAGATCCTCGTCCGATACATCAGGCCTCTCTTCCGACATCGCGGCGCTGAAGGCCGAGGTCGCGCGTCTGTCGACCGGCACTCCTGTTGTCGCGGATGGCGCGCTGGAAAAACGCATCGCCGATCTCGAAGCCGCTCAGGGATCCGCTGGACAGTCCGGTGAAGCACAAGCGGCCATCGATGCGTTGAAGGCGGCCCTCGCCCAATCCACCCAGGATATCGCGGCCCTGAAGGCCGAGCTTGCCACGGTCAAGCAATCCCAGTCTGACAACGCCGCCGCCGTCGAAACCCGCCTGACCCAGGCGGAAACCAAGCTGGACGAGCCGCGCCAGGATGTCAGCATGGCCCATGCCATTGCCGTCGCGGCCTTGAAAACCGCGATTGATCGCGGCGGCCCCTTCCTGGGCGAACTCAACACACTCGCCGGCATCCGCTCGGATGATCCGGCTGTGGCTGCCCTCCAGCCCCATGCATCCGTCGGCATCCTGTCTCGCGCGGAACTTGTGCGGCGCATGCCGGCCACGGCAGACGCCATCCTCAATGCCATCAACCAGCCGGTTCAAGGCGAAGGCTGGACCGACCGCCTGCTCTCCAGCGCCATGTCCGTCGTCAAGGTCCGCCCTGTCGGCAATATCGAAGGCGATGCACCCGAAGCCATTGTCGCCCGCATGGAAGACAAGTTGCGAAACGGCGACCTGAAGGGGGCCGAACTCGAATGGCAGACCCTGCCGGAGGCCGGCAAGGCGGCATCGACGGATTTCCATTCCGCGCTCCAGACGCGGCTTGAGGTCGAGACCATCGTCAGCACCGCGCTGACGGATGCGGTCAACGGCAAGGGTTGAGGGCGAACACGTGATCAAGATTCTCGCATTCATCCTCGTCGTCCTCGCGCTTGGCTTCGGCTTTGCCTGGCTTGCCGATCGTCCCGGACAGCTTTCGGTTCTCTGGGAAGGTCAGCTCATCGAAATGAGCCTGACGGTCGCCGCAACGCTGGTCGTCACCATCGTCGCGGTCGTCATGATCTCCTGGTGGCTGCTTCGCACGCTCTGGACCTCGCCGCATTCCGTCCGTCGCTATTTCCGCGCACGCACCCGCGACCGCGGCTATCAGGCGCTTTCGACAGGGCTGATTGCGGCTGGCGCCGGCAATGCGGTCATGGCGCGCAAGATGAGCGCCCGCGCCCGTGGTCTGCTGCGCGCCGACCAGGAGCCGCTGATCCTGGTGCTGGAGGCCCAGGCCGCGATAGCGGAGGGTAAGCATGAAGAGGCCCGCCGGCTCTTTGAGCAGATGGCCAATGACCCGGAAACCCGCGAACTAGGCCTGCGTGGGCTTTATGCCGAAGCAACACGGCTCGGCGCTTATGAAGCCGCGCGGCAATATGCCGAAAAGGCAGCCGATCAGGCACCTTATCTCCCTTGGGCTGCCAAGGCGGCACTGGAATATCGCTGCCAGTCCGGCCAATGGGACGACGCCATCCGCCTTCTCGACCAGCAGCGCATCGCCCATGTGCTGGATCGCAAGGAGGCCGACCGCCTCAAGGCCGTGCTGCTGACCGCCAAGGCACAGGATGCCCTGGAGGGCGATCCGGCCGTCGCGCGCGACAATGCCGTGCAGGCGCTCAAGCTTGCCAAGGATCTGGTGCCGGCCGCCGTCGTCGCGGCAAAGGCCTATATCCGCGAGGACAATCTGAAGAAGGCTGCCTCCGTGATCGAACAGTCCTGGAAGCTCGCCCCACATCCGGAACTCGCCACCGTCTATCTGCGTCTGCGCAGCGGCGATGCAGCCGTCGACCGCGTCAAGCGGGCCGAGCGGCTGGAATCCTTGAAACCCAACAATCCCGAGGCTTTGCTCGCCGTGGCCGAGGCGGCACTGAGCGCCCAGGATTTTGCCAAGGCTCGCGCCAAGGCGGAAGCCGCCGCCCGTATGGAGCAGAGCGAGCGGGTCTACCTGCTGCTGGCCGATATCGAAGAAGCGGAAACCGGCGACCAGGGCCGCGTGCGCCATTGGATGGGCCAGGCCCTGAAGGCGCCGGGTGATCCGGCCTGGGTGGCGGATGGCATCGTCTCGGACAAATGGCTTCCGCTGTCGCCGGTCTCGGGCCGTCTCGACGCATTCGAATGGAAGATGCCTTTCGGTCAGCTGGAAGGTGCGCTTGAAAATGGCCGGTCAGCGAATGTGGACCGAGCGCTCAGCACCCTGCCGCCGCTGCAATCGCGGACCGAGATCGTGGTCGAGCAGCCCGCGAAGACAGAACCTGCCGCAGAGACCATCGTGATGCCAGAAGGGTCGTCTGCGCCCGTCGCCAAGCCGGCGGAGGCCTCGCCATCACAAAAATTGGGTCCAGCCGACCCTTTCTTCGGCCGCCCGCCTGACGATCCCGGCGTTCGTGCCGGCAGCCAGCCCGCAGATGGCCAGAACCGATTGAAACTTTTTTAGGTGACCGCGACCCGCTCATGCTTGAACGCCTCCAATCCTTTTTCCAGAACCTTGCTTCCAGCCGTCCTGCAGGAGAAATTGCGCCCGATGATCCCCTGATTGCCGTGGCTGCCCTGTGCATCCAGGTGATGGAGGCCGATGGCATCGTGCTGGATGTCGAGACAAAGCGCCTTCGCGAGCTGCTCAGCGAACAATATGGTCTCGACAAAGCGAAACTGGATGCCGTTCTCCAGGCCGGCCACCAGGCCGAAAGCGAGGCGGTCGACTATTATCGCTTTACCTCGGACCTGAAGCGCACGCTGGACGAGGACCAGCGCCACCAGTTGATCGGTGTGCTCTGGGATATCGTCTATGCGGACGGCCAGCGCAACGAGCTGGAAGACCATGTTGTCTGGCGCGTCGCCGATCTCCTTGGTGTGTCCGACCGGGAGCGCGTGCAGCAGCGCATCGACGCAGCCGCCCGTGCCGACAATCCCCGAGAAGACGATGCTCCATAACCCGTCGCGACCTAGTCGGAAACGGCCTGTCCTGATCGTCCTGCATCAGGAACGGTCAAGTCCGGGTCGCGTCGGACAGCTATTGGAGGCAAAGGGCTTTCCGCTCGACATCCGACGGCCGGTGCTCGGCCAATCCTTGCCCGATACTTTGCAGCAGCATGCCGGCGCCGTGGTCTTCGGCGGTCCGATGAGCGCCAATGATCCCGATGCTTTCGTGCGCACGGAAATCGACTGGCTCGACGTGCCGCTCAAGGAGAACCGCCCCTATCTCGGCATCTGTCTCGGCGCGCAGATGCTCGTCCGTCATCTCGGCGGCATGGTGGCCCCAAGGCCGGATGGTCAGGTGGAGATCGGCTGGTATCCGCTCCATCCCACGGAGCATGGCCGTCTGCTGATGCACTGGCCTAGGATGGTCTACCACTTTCACCGCGAAGGCTTTGACCTGCCGCACGGAAGCAAACTTCTGGCCACCGGCGATACCTACCCCAACCAGGCCTTTCGCTACGGCGAGAACGCCTGGGGGCTGCAGTTCCATGCGGAACTGACCCGCGCGATGATGCAGCGTTGGGTCGTGCATGGCGCGCACCGCTTCGTCATGCCCAATGCCCAGGTCGGGCGCGTTCATCTCGAAGGGCGAATGCTGTTCGACGCCCCGCTCAAGGCATGGCTATCGGATTTCCTGGATCTGGTGTTCGAAAAGCAAGAACAGGCGGCGCAATAAGCCGCTCAGCCCTTGCTCTGGCTCGTCGGCAGGTCAAGATTGTCGATCTTGCGCAATTGCGGGAAACCGAGCGCCCAGATCAAAGCCACGGCCAGCGTTCCCGCTCCGCCAAACACCACAGCCGGGACAGGCCCGATGAGGTGGGCCATGGTGCCGGCGCGGAACTCGCCCAGTTCGTTGGAGGCGCCGATAAACACCATGTTGACGGCATTCACCCGGCCGCGCACCTCGTCAGGCGTCCAGAGCGCGATCAGGGTCTCGCGCACATAGACCGACGCCATGTCGGCAGCCCCCATCAGCATAAGCGCAGCAATCGAGATCCAGGCGGTCTCGGACAGGCCGAACATGATGGTTCCCGCGCCAAACAGGGCAACGCCGATGAACATGAACAGGCCGGCATTGTGACGGATGGGGAAGCTCGCTAGCGCGACCGCCACCACGATCGCACCGATGCCCGGCGCTGCCCGAAGCAGGCCGAGACCCCAAGGGCCGAGGGTCAGGATATCGCTGGCGAAAACCGGCATCAGCGCGACGGCACCGCCAAGCAAGACCGCAAAGAGATCGAGCGAAATGGCGCCCAGCACCACCTTTTCGCCGAAGATGAATCGGAACCCCGCAAGGATCGTCCCCCAGCTCACCGCCTTCGACGACGACCGCTGATGCGGCTTCTTCACCAGCAGCACCAGGATGGCAGCGCCCGCAAAGAAGACCAACGACACCGTATAGGCCATGACGGGGCTGAAACCATAGAGAAGGCCACCAGCGACAGGACCCAGGATGGAGGCGATCTGCCACGACGACGAGTTCCACGCCACGGCATTGGGCAGGTCGGCGGGCGGCACCAGGTTTGGCGCCAAGGATTGCACGGCCGGCGCATTGAAAGCCCGCTCGATGCCGAACACGGTGAGAATGATAAACACCAGCGTGGGGTCGAAGCTGTCCGTCTGCGTGATGAACAGCATGGCGCCGGCGCAGCCGGCACTGACCGCCATGCAGATCGTGACGATGGCGCGGCGATTGTAGCGGTCCGCAACCGAGCCTGTGACAAGGATCAGCAGAAGCGATGGAAGGAACTGCACTAGGCCGATCAGGCCCAGATAAAAGGCGCTCTTGGTTTCGTCATACATCTGCCAGCCGACAGAGACGCTGAGGATCTGCGTGGCAAAACCGCCAAGAAATCGCGCGATGAAGAATTTAGTATACGACGCATGCCGGAATGCGGCAAACCGATCGCCTGAGGCCGCGATGATCATCGAGGGTCTTTCCTACAGGGGCGATGACAAAAAACGTGCGGCCGCGCCGCCCGTTAAACATGATTCGTTATCCGCCGGCCCGCAGTACTTGCCCGCTTAGTTGCCAATGTCTACATGTCTGTCAACCGAGAAATGGAGTGCTCAATGGCCGGAATAGTCTTTGCCTTTATCCAAGTCATTCAGATGGCGCTATCGCTGTTTGTCTATATCCTGATTGCCAGCGCCATTTTCTCCTGGCTCTATGCCTTCAATGTCATCAATTCCAGCAACCGCTTCGTCAACTCGGTCGGCTCGTTCGTGTACAACGTAACCGAACCCGTCCTGCGCCCGATCCGTCGTATTCTCCCCGATCTGGGCGGCATCGATATTTCGCCGATCGTCCTGATTCTGATCATCTATTTCCTGCAGATGATCATCTCGAACCCGATTCAGCCGGCACTGCTGTCACTGGTGTCTTGAGCAAGGCCTTCATCGTCCATCGCGATCACATCAGACTGGCCGTCCGCCTGACGCCTTCAGGCGGACGCAATGCTATTGACGGCGTTGAAACCAATGCCGCGGGGGAGATCCACCTCAAGGTGCGTGTCTCCGCCGTTCCCGAAAAGGGCAAGGCCAACAAGGCTCTGATCGAGCTTCTCGCCAAGACCCTCGGCACGCCAAAATCCTCGATACAGATAATTTCGGGCGACACCTCGAGACAAAAAATCCTCCGGATCGCTGGCGACCCGGAGGATTTGTCAAATAGACTTGATGTCTTGGCCGGCGGCTAGCGTTACTTCTTGGCCTTGTAGCGCTCGATGGCTTCAACGATCAGGCGCTTGGCGACGGTGACATCCTGCCATCCGCCGATCTTGACCCACTTGCCGGGCTCGAGATCCTTGTAGTGCTCGAAGAAGTGCTCGATCTGCTTCAACGTGATCTCAGGCAGGTCGGTGTAGTTGTGGATCTTGTCGTAGCGCTGGGTGAGCTTCGGAACCGGCACGGCCAGGATCTTCTCGTCCTTGCCGCCATCGTCTTCCATGATCATGACGCCGATCGGACGGACGGCGATGACGCAACCGGGCACCAGCGGACGGGTGTTGCAGATCAGCACATCGACCGGATCGCCATCTTCCGACAGCGTGTGGGGCACGAAGCCGTAGTTCCCCGGATAGGTCATCGGCGTATAGAGGAAGCGGTCGACGACCAGTGCGCCGGCATCCTTGTCCATCTCGTACTTGATGGGGTGGCCGCCTACCGGAACTTCGACGATGACATTCACGTCTTCAGGCGGATTTTTACCAATGGCAATTGCATCGATACGCATGTTCTACCCCATGAGGTTTGATTTCTGGCGCTTGGTAATGGGATTTCTTGCGCATTGCAACACGGCTTTCGGCTAGCCCGATAGAATCGCAGCATTTGGTTACTGTGACAGGCCGCTATATTTGGTGATCGAACCCCGGCAGAAATTGTTATTTGGCTGTGCTATGAAAAGGCGCGAAGCGGATCGAGGGAGTTGGGATGAGCTTGCGGCGAGAACATGTAAGTTTGGTTTTGTCGGTCATTGCTTTGCAAGCGATGATGACCGTGCCTGCATCCGCAGCCGATAGCGTTTATACGGACCTAGATTTGGACCGCTGCAAGACCGTGACATCGGACGACATGGGGGCGGTCCTGACATGTACTGGCTATCGCAGCTATCAGGTTCACTTTTCCGAGGGCGACCTGCGGCAAAGCGTTTTCTACGGGCCCATTCGCAAGGACATCCTGGAGCAGGGATTTGAATCCTTCGAACCCTTCAATCGCGTCAACAACCGCATCGAATGGCGCGTCGATGGCACCGGCAAACCCTATGCCGCCATCTTGCGCTGGTTCATCGAGAATGTCGGTGAGAATGGCGTGCCGGACGAAAAGTCCTTGGGTCAGGTCCTGGTGATTTCCCGCGTCGCCCAGCCGAATGACAGAATGGGGTGCGTGGTGGGCTATGTCGATGCTCTTGCGAACCCGCAATCCAACGAACTGGCCCGCGCGGTGGCGGACAAATACGCAACCAGCTTTGCATGCATGGAGCAAGAAGCGCTATGGCACGGTCGCCGCGGCGACAAGGCTGCGGATGCAACCCATTCCTGGCCGGGTGAAGAGACAGAGACCGAGGTAGAGCAGTAGGAAAAAGAGGGCGCGGGCGCCAAACGGCATGCCCGCGCCAAACCTTATTGCTCCCAGATGAAACCAAGCTTCTTGAGCTTCACGTCGCCGAAATCCTCCATGCCCTCGACGGCATCGATGCCGCCATTAGACCGGAAGAACTGTGCAGCGTGCTCGCTGTCCTCAAGGCACCAAACGGCCAGTCCATTGCAGCCGAGCGACTTCAGCAGACGCCGCGCTTCACCAAAGAGAACATAGCCAAGGCCAATGCCCTGATATTCCGGCCGCAGATAAATCTCGTAGATCTCGCCTTCCTGCGGCAGGGCACGGGCCCGGTTCAGGCCCATGGTTGCGTAACCCGCGATGACGCCGGCCACATCGACAACCATCACCGTCGCAGGTCCAACGGTCGCCTTGCGCCACCAGGTTTCTCCGCGACGCTCGATCATCTTCGTCAAAGGCTTGTGCGGAATGAGACCGGCATAGGCCGATTGCCAGGATAGGCGATGCGCCTCTGAAATAGCCCGCGCGTCCTGCTGTTCCGCAGGGCGGACATCGATTGACAACGTCTTCATAACGCTTCTCTTGCCCCGTCGGCGCGGGCTAGCCCCAGGCATCATGCCAAAAGCTGCTCCGTCCTCGATCCATCCGCTGGACCTTGGCAAGAAATTTAACGCATCTTTAAGGTTTGCCGCAAGGCCGCGCGGCACATGGGCCACAACAAAAATGCCCCGATCGCAAGACCGGGGCATTGAATAGGTATCAAGCGAAATTCCCAGGGCTTATCCCTGCGCGGCCCGCTGCTTCTCGAACCGCTTGCGGTCGTTGGCATCGAGGAACATCTTGCGCAGCCGGATCGACTTCGGCGTGACTTCCATCAGCTCGTCATCCTGGATCCAAGACAGCGCGCGGTCCAGCGTCATGCGGATCGGCGGGGTCAGCTTCACGGCTTCATCCTTGCCGGCAGCCCGGATGTTGGTCAGCTGCTTGCCCTTGAGAACGTTGACTTCGAGGTCGTTGTCACGGGTATGGATACCGATGATCATGCCCTGATAGACCTTTTCGCCCGGCTCGATGATCATCGGGCCGCGGTCTTCGAGGTTGAACATGGCATAGGCAACGGCCTCGCCCGAGCCGTTCGACAGCAGCACGCCGTTGACGCGGCCGTTGATCGGGCCCTTGTAGGGCTGGTAGTCGTGGAACAGGCGGTTCATGATCGCCGTGCCGCGCGTATCCGTCAGCAGTTCAGACTGGTAGCCGATCAGGCCACGGGTCGGGGCCAGGAACTTGAGGCGAACGCGGTTGCCGCCCGAAGGACGCAGTTCCGTCATCTCAGCCTTGCGCTCGGACATCTTCTGAACGACCACGCCGGAATGTTCCTCATCGACGTCGATCACGACTTCTTCGATCGGCTCCATCAGGTTGCCGTTCTCGTCATTGTGCATGACGACGCGCGGACGGGACACGGCCAGCTCGAAGCCTTCGCGGCGCATGGTTTCGATCAGCACGGCGAGCTGCAATTCGCCACGGCCGGAAACGAAGAACGAATCCTTGCCTTCTGCTTCCTCGATCTTCAGCGCAACATTGCCTTCGGCTTCCTTCAGCAGGCGGTCGCGGATAACGCGGCTCGTGACCTTGTCGCCTTCGGTGCCGGCCAACGGGCTGTCATTGACGATGAACGACATGGTGACGGTCGGCGGGTCGATCGGCTGGGCCTTCATCGCCTCGGTAACGGAGGGATCGCAGAAGGTGTCGGCAACAGTGCCCTTGGAAAGGCCGGCGATGGCGACGATGTCGCCTGCATGCGCCTCTTCAATGGCCGTGCGCTCGATGCCGCGGAAAGCGAGGATCTTGGAGATACGGCCGGTTTCGATGGTCTTGCCGTCCTGGCCAAGCACCTTGACCGACTGGTTCGGCTTGATCGAGCCGGAGGCAATACGACCAGTGATAATGCGGCCGAGGAAGGGGTTTGCCTCGAGGATCGTCCCGATCATGCGGAACGGACCTTCTTCAACGGTGGGTGCCGGCACGTGCTCGAGAACCAGGTCGAGAAGCGGGGCAAGGCCCTGTTCCTTCGGACCTTCCGGATTGACGTTCATCCAGCCATCACGGCCCGAACCGTAGAGGATCGGGAAGTCGAGCTGCTCGTCGGTTGCGTCGAGATTGGCGAAGAGGTCGAAGACTTCGTTGATGACTTCTTCATGACGGCCATCGGGACGGTCGATCTTGTTGATCGCCACGATCGGGCGAAGGCCAACCTTCAGCGCCTTGCCGACCACGAACTTGGTCTGCGGCATTGGGCCTTCCGAGCTATCGACCAGAACGATCGCGCCATCCACCATCGACAGGATACGCTCGACTTCGCCACCGAAGTCGGCGTGGCCGGGCGTATCGACGATGTTGATACGATGACCCTTCCACTCGATCGACGTCGCCTTGGCGAGAATGGTGATGCCACGTTCCTTTTCGAGATCGTTGCTATCCATCATGCGTTCAGCGGTACGCTGGTTTTCACGGAAAGAACCGGACTGCTTGAGAAGCTCGTCCACTAGGGTCGTTTTTCCATGGTCGACGTGCGCGATAATCGCGATGTTGCGCATTTTCATGACAATGATCTCTGATAGCTGGGGCGCACATGGGAGGAGGCGCCGATTTACTTTGCGGCGCTCATACCTTGTTTTTTGCATTTGCGAAAGAGGGCAAACCGCCGGCAACCAATCAATGGTTACCGGCGGCGCCGAATTTATCGCATTGCACGCGCTTTCAGGCTGCGAGACCCTTCTTGGCCAGCATGGCATCCGGGCTCGGCATCTTGCCGCGAAACGCCAGGTAAGCCTCTTCCGGATCGATGGAGCCGCCCACCGAATAGATATTGTCGCGCAGCTTCCGGGCCGTCTCGCCGTCGAAGGCGCTGCCCTTTTCCTGGAAAGCAGCGAACGCGTCGGCATCCAGCACTTCAGACCACATGTAGGAGTAGTAGCCTGCGGAGTAGCCGTCGCCGGCAAAGACATGCTGGAAGTGCGGCGTTGCATGACGCATGACGATGGACTGCGGCAGGCCGATCTCGGCCAGCACCTTGTCCTGCACGGCCATCGGGTCTTCCACTGCATCGGCGGTATGGAAGGCCATGTCCACCAGCGCCGAGGCGGTAAACTCGACCGTGGCAAAACCGGAATTGAAGTTTCGCGCGGCGAGAACCTTGTCCAGCAGCGCCTGCGGGATCGGCTCGCCGGTTTCGAAATGAACGGCATACTGCTTCAGAATCTCGGGCACCGTCAGCCAGTGCTCGTAGAGCTGGGACGGCAACTCCACGAAATCGCGCGATACGCCGGTTCCCGAGACCGACGGGTAGGTCACGTTGGACAGCATGCCATGCAGCGCGTGTCCGAATTCGTGGAACAGGGTGCGGGCATCATCGAGCGACAGCAGCGCGGGCTTGCCCTCCTCGGGCTTGGCGAAGTTGCAGACATTGTAGACAAAGGGGATTTCGCCATCCGCGCCATTCTTCAGCTTGAGCTTGTGCTGCGACTGGAACGAACTCATCCAGGCGCCAGACCGCTTGGACGCCCGGGCGAAGTAATCGCCGATGAACATCGCCACCAGCCGCCCGTCGCGATCCCGGATCTCGAATACCCGCGCATCGGGATGATAAGCCGCCACATCAGGCAGTTCCACGGCCGTGATGCCGAACAAGCGCGATGCCACATCGAAGCAGGCGGCAATGATCTTCTCCAACTGGAGATAGGGCTTCAACTCCGCCTCGGAGAAGTTGAACTTCCGGCTGCGCAGCTTTTCCGCATAGTGACGCCAATCCCAGGGCAGAACCTCATGGTTACGGCCTTCCTCGGCGATCAATTGCGCCAGTTCCTGCTCCTCGTCTTGGGCGCGAGCAAGAGCCTTGTCCCAGACCTTTCGCAGAAGGCCATTCACCGCCTCTGGCGTCTTGGCCATGGTATTGTCGAGCTTGTAGGCAGCATAATTGGCATAACCCAGCAACGCAGCCTTCTCCGCACGCAGCGCCAGCGTCTCCTTGACGATGTCGCGATTATCCGTCTCCCCGCCATTGGCACCGCGCGCCACCCAGGCGCGGAACGCCTGCTCGCGCAGGTCCCTGCGGCTTGAGAATGTCAGGAAAGGCTCGATGATCGACCGCGACAGCGTGACGGCGTAAGGCGCATGGACCTTTCGTTCGGCCGCCGCCGATGCCATGGCATCGCGCAGAAACGCGGGGATACCCTCAAGATCGGCTTCGGTCGCCAGCGGCAGCGTCCAGGACTTTTCGTCGGCCAGTACGTTCTGGCCGAACTTCGCACCAAGACTCGCCAGACGCTCATTGATGCCAGCCAGCCGCTCCTGCTGTTCGCGCGGCAGTTTCGCGCCCGATTTGACGAAACCCTTCCAATGCCGCTCCAGGACCCGCATTTCCTCGCCGGTCAGGCCCAGGGTGTCGCGCTTTTCCCAAAGCGCATCGATCCGCGCAAACAGTGCGGCATTCATGCCGATCTTCGAGTAGTGACGCGACATCTTGGGCGCGATGTCCCGCTCCAGCGCCTGGATAGTCTCGTTGGTATGGGCGCCCGCCCGGTTCCAGAACAAGGACGATACCCGCGACAGGCTGTCACCGGCTATCTCCAGAGCAATGATCGTGTTGCTGAAGCTTGGCGCCTGCGAATCACCGGCGATGGCATCGATCTCCCGATCATGCTCGGCCAGCGCTGCATCGAAGGCCGCCGCGAAATCGTCATCGTGAACGGCCTCAAATCGCGGCAGACCATGGACGCCACTCCACTCGACCAAAGCGGGATTGACATGTGAATTCGACGACATCGGCATTCCTTATTGTAAAACTGTTATGTGTCAGGCGGAGATAGACTGAAAGTTAGTTATCAAGCGGTGTAGCTGAGCCTCGTTAATTCCAACAAAACTGGTGGATAACACCAATATTTGAACTTTGACGTTTCGTTAACGATTGACGCTAATCTCCGGCCAAAGATAGGCTTTCTCAACTGCCGATCAATCGGAGGATATCCTTCATGGAAATATATTCTCTGCGTTCCATTGGGAATTTCTTATACAAAAACGAAAACAAGAGCCAGCGCGACCAGACGTCCTATTCCCAGACGTCTTCCCTTGTCGGAAATGATAGCGCGACCGAAAAGTTCGAGGAAGTGGTCACCGGATACGGTGCCATTACACCACGTCAATTGCGCGAACGCGCCTTGCACGGCTTCGAAAACGGGGCGATCGATCAGGATACCTATCGCCAGCTATCTGCCGAACTGCCGATGCAGGCGATTGATCAGCAGGGTCGGATAGTCGACCTCTCCGCCGTGACAGACGATACGCCCTTCAACTTCCGTGATTTTTATCAGGACCAGCTTGAGATCGCACTCAATGTGGGCGATCAGGACAATATCGGCGTATTGCGCGCCGCGGTGAATTTTCTCGATACGTAAGCGCCTGTTTTTCATAGCCAGTCGATAAGAATACTCACTGTTGATCAACACGATGGTTTCCATAACAGCCGTGTCGGTTTAGGATCAGCGCGTTGAACTTGGCCATGGCCAGGCTCCTTGCCCCTGTCCCTGCTGCCGAGTAATGCCACCGAAATGACCAATCCGCGCATGAGTGAACGTCGCACCGCATTGATCGGCGCGCTTCTGACCACCATCGGTCCCGTCTCCATGGCCGTCTACACGCCAGCAATGCCGGAACTGGTCCATGCATTCGCAACCACGGATTCCGCGATCAAGTTAAGCCTGTCGCTCTATTTCGCGGGCTTTGCCTGTGCGCAACTGCTGGCTGGGCCGATGTCCGATGCGTTCGGGCGTCGACCGGCGACCACGGGCTTTCTGTTGATCTATCTCCTGGGAAGCCTGGTTGCGGCCTTTGCGCCGACAATCGATTTTCTCCTTGCAGGGCGGCTGATCCAGGGCATCGGCGCCTCCGTCGGCATTACCATTTCACGCGCCATCGTCCGCGACCAGTTCCTCGGAGAACAGGCCGCGCGCATCCTGAACCTGATCGGGATATTCCTCGCCGTCGGCCCTGCCGCCGCCCCCTCCATTGGTGGCCTGGCGCTATCGCTATCCGGCTGGCAGGCGGTGTTTGCGCTGATGGTCGTCTTCGGCATCGTCGCGAGCGTGGTCACCATGCTGTTCATGCCGGAAACGGCCGTTCCGGACCGCCGGTTGATCCAGCCGCGCCAACTGTTCGGGGCCTATGGCCGGCTGCTTCGGGATCCGCGCGTCATGTTGCCAGCCATCATCATGGCCGGCACCATCGGCAGCCTCTATGCCCAGGCCGCCATGCTGCCCTTCATCATGATCGACAGGATCGGGCTAACGCCGACCCAGTTCGGGATCGGCATGCTGATGCAATCGGGCTCGTTCTTTCTCGGTTCCCTGTTGCTGCGGGTGCTCTCGAAACGCCTCGGGCCCCAGGGATCGGTGCATGCGGGCTTCGGCCTCATCGCGATTGGCGGCACGCTTGTTGCCCTATCGGTCGCACTTTTGGAGCCCAACTTCCTGTCGATCATGGGACCGATTGCCTTTTCCACCTTCGGCTTTGCCTTCATCTCGCCCCAGATCACCACGGCGGGACTGGCCCCCCATCCGGAGATTGCCGGCTCTGCGGCCGCGCTGATCGGCTTCATCCAGATGAGCGCGGGCTTCATGGGCGGCGTGGTGGCGGCAATGATGGGGGATCCCCTGGCCGCCTTTGGCACCATTATCCCGGCCATGCAACTCGTGGCGCTGATCGCCTATATCGCACTGACAGCCACCAATCCGATCCGCAAATAAAAACCCGCCGCACCAGAGATGCGACGGGCCACGAAAACGGATCTGCGAAACTGGCTTACTTGGACAGGTTGCGCTTGGCGAGCGTGCGAAGGCGCAGCGCGTTGAGCTTGATGAAGCCTGCGGCGTCCTTCTGGTCATAAGCGCCCTGGTCGTCCTCGAAGGTGACGAGCTTGTCGGAATAGAGCGACTTGGAGGACTCGCGGCCCGTGACCATGACATTGCCCTTGTAGAGCTTCAGCGTCACTTCGCCTTCGACATGCTCCTGGCTCTTGTCGATCAGCGCCTGCAGCATCTCGCGTTCCGGCGAGAACCAGAAGCCGTAATAGATCAGCTCGGCATAGCGCGGCATCAACTCGTCCTTGAGATGCGCAGCACCGCGGTCGAGCGTGATCGACTCGATCGCACGGTGGGCGGCGAGCAGGATCGTGCCGCCGGGGGTCTCATAGACGCCACGGGACTTCATGCCGACGAACCGGTTTTCAACGAGATCAAGACGGCCGATGCCATTGTCACGACCGTAATTGTTGAGTTCGGCGAGCAGCGTCGCAGGGCTCATCTCGACGCCGTTGATCGAGACGGCATCACCCCTACGGAAGCCGACCTTGATGACGGTCGCCTTGTCCGGAGCCGCTTCCGGGGAAATCGTGCGCATATGCACATATTCCGGCGCTTCCTGGCTCGGATCTTCCAGAACCTTGCCCTCGGACGAGGAGTGCAGCAGGTTGGCGTCGACCGAGAACGGCGCCTCGCCCTTCTTGTCCTTGGCCACCGGGATCTGGTGCTGTTCGGCGAAGTTCAGGAGATCCGTGCGGCTCTTGAAAGACCAGTCGCGCCAAGGGGCGATGATCTTGATGTCGGGGTTCAGCGCATAGGCTGAAAGCTCGAAGCGAACCTGGTCATTGCCCTTGCCGGTCGCGCCGTGGGCAATTGCGTCGGCGCCGGTTTTCTTGGCGATCTCGATCAGGTGCTTGGAAATCAGCGGCCGCGCAATCGAGGTGCCGAGCAGGTACACGCCTTCATAGACGGCATTGGCGCGGAACATCGGGAAGACGAAGTCGCGCACGAATTCTTCGCGCACATCTTCGATGAAGATCTCCTTGATCCCCAGCATCTCGGCCTTCTTGCGGGCAGGCTCAAGCTCTTCGCCCTGACCGAGATCGGCCGTGAAGGTGACGACTTCAGCGCCGAGTTCGGTCTGAAGCCACTTCAGGATGATCGAGGTGTCGAGCCCGCCGGAATAGGCGAGGACGACTTTCTTCACGTCTTTTCTGGATGCCATGATGAGAAGTCCGTTCGTGTGCGGGAGGCTCGGAACCCAAGCCCGTTGGTTTGCCGCACTTTTAGCGAGATTGACGCGCCGTGCAAGGGGATCGGGCGCCTCGCAAGGCCCCTTCGGGTTAGAGATGCGCGGCAATGTTCATGCGCAAGTCCGATACGCCAAGCTTATTGAGCTCTGACGTATCGTAGGTTCATTTCTTCCAAAAACTTATCAAAATCAAACTCCACCGGCTCGCCGGATTCCTCTCCCTCGATGATGGCAGCGCGGATGGCCTCTATCTCCGCTTCACGTTTCTGCAGCAATCGCAGGCCTGCTTCAACGACAGCGTCCGCCGTCTTGAAACGACCCTGGGTGACCTGCTCGCCAATGAACATATCGAGCTGCTCGTCGATAGTGACCGAGGTTACCTTGCCCATCCCGAACCACTCCGCTGTTTGACTTCGCTTTGCACCTTACCATATCAAAACCGGTGCGAACACCAAACGGCCCAAAGGAGATGCGCTATATGGTCAGTATTCATCCTGCTATTGCCAGATCGAATGTCGCCGTCGTCACGGGCGGAGCATCCGGTATCGGGCTTGCCGCCGCCAAGGTCTTTGCTGCCCGCGGCATGAGCGTCGTGATTGCCGATCTCGTCGGCGACAGGCTCGCAGAGGCTGAGAAGGAAGTGGCCGCGCTCGCCCCCAATGGAGCGACCGACGTGGTTGGCATTCCCACTGACGTAAGCCGCAAGGACGAACTGGAAGCCCTGGAAAGGGCCGTCATCCAGCGTTTCGGCCGCGTGCATGTTCTTATGAACAATGCCGGCATCCAGCCAGGCAGCGCGCTTTTTGGACCGGACGCCAATTGGGAAAACGTGCTCGCCGTCAACCTCATGGGCGTGATCCATGGTAGCCGCATCTTCGGCCCTGGCATGATCGCCCATGGCGAACCGGCATTGATCATCAACACCGGCTCCAAGCAGGGCATTACGACGCCGCCCGGCGACCCCGCCTACAACGTCTCCAAGTCGGGCGTTAAGACCTTCACCGAAGCCCTGCAGCATGAGTTGCGCAACACCAGGGATAGCAAGGTGACGGCCCATCTGCTGATCCCCGGCTTCGTCTATACCGGGCTGACCGCAAACGGACGGACCGAAAAGCCCGCAGCCGCCTGGACGCCCGAACAGACGGTGGAATTCATGTTGGAAAGCCTCGCGCGCGGCGATTTCTACATTCTCTGCCCGGATAATGACGTCGACCGCCGGACTGATGAGTTGCGCATGCAATGGGCCATCGGCGACATCGTTGAAAACCGTCCGCCCTTGTCGCGCTGGCATGACGATTACAAGGAAAAATTCGCGAGCTACCTGCAAGCCGGCAAGGAGTGATTGGCAAGGCGCGTGAAGGTCGGTAAGGAAGCGGTAACAAACTCCATTCCCGCGGATGCCCCATGGACTTCGTTCCCGATCTTGCCACGACTATGGCCTTCAGCGCCGCCATCTTTGCCCTCGCGATTACGCCGGGTCCCGACATGACTCTGTGGATCAGCCGTTCGCTGAGGGATGGCAGGTCGATCGGCCTCATGACGCTGGCCGGCACGAGCCTGGGCATCTGCGTTCACACCGTACTGGTGGCCTTCGGCATCTCGGCGCTGATCGTCGCATCGCCAACCGCTTTCACGCTGTTGAAGACAGGGGGCGCCGCCTATCTGCTCTGGCTGGCAATCCAGGCGGTCCGGCATGGTTCCGCCTTCGTCGTGCGCGCCGAGGGCGCTAGCGAAACCTCTGCAACAAAGGCGTTTCTGAACGGGCTGTGGGTCAATCTGCTCAACCCGAAGGTCATTTTGTTCTTCATGACCTTCCTGCCGCAATTCGTCAGCGCTTCAGACCCCCATGTGCAGGGCAAGCTGCTGTTCCTCGGGATCTGGTCGATCATCCTGTCGCTGCCGCTCGGCGTGGCGATCATCTTCGGCGCCGACTTCCTGTCGGGCTGGCTGCAGGCGAACCGACGGGTCCTGCGCGGTATCGACTACACCTTTGCCGGAGTCTTCTCGATCTTCGCCGCAAAGATACTGTTGACGCAGGCGCGGTAGGGCAGCCCTATCAGCTCAATCGTCTTCGCCGTGGCCGACAATCATCATCGCCTCAAAGGCGAGCCGCTCGGTCTTGCGCATGCGCTCGGAGTCGGACTTGAGCTGGCCGCAAGCCGCCAGGATATCCCGGCCTCGGGGCGTACGGATGGGCGAGGCATAGCCAGCCGCATTGATGAAATCCGCAAACTTCTCGATCTGCGACCAGTCGGAACACTGGTAGTTGGTGCCCGGCCACGGATTGAACGGGATCAGGTTGATCTTGGCCGGAATGCCCTTCAGCAATTGCACCAGCCGCTTGGCATCTTCAAGGCTGTCATTGACGTCCTTCAGCATCACATATTCAAAGGTGATGCGACGCGCATTCGAAAGACCCGGATAGGCACGGCAGGCTTCGATCAGCTCAGCCAGTGGATACTTCTTATTGATCGGAACCAGCATGTCGCGCAGGTCATCGCGAACGGCATGCAGCGAAATCGCGAGCATAACGCCGATCTCTTCACCGGTCCGGTAAATCTCCGGAACCACACCGGAGGTGGAAAGCGTGATGCGGCGCTTGGACAGCGAGAGGCCATCGCCATCTGAGGCGATCAGCAGCGCCTTCTTGACCTCTTCGAAATTGTAGAGCGGCTCTCCCATGCCCATCATCACGATGTTGGTGATCTTGCGATCACTCGAAGGGATCATGCCGCCCTGCGGCACGTCACGGTCGGGGAAGTCGCCGAGACGGTCGCGCGCCAGAAGAAGCTGAGACAGGATCTCCTCGGCCGTGAGGTTTCGCACCAGGCGCTGCGTGCCGGTATGGCAGAAGGAACAGGTCAGCGTGCAGCCGACCTGGCTGGAAATGCAGAGCGTCCCGCGTCCTTCTTCGGGAATATAGACGGTCTCGACCTCGACAGGCCGGCCGGCACCGCGCGCGGGAAAGCGCAACAGCCATTTGCGCGTACCGTCATTGGAGATCTGCTCCTCGACGATCTCAGGACGCGCGATGGTGAAATGCGCCTTCAGCATCTCCCGCATGTCCTTGGAGACGTTGGCCATGGCATCGAAATCGGATACGCCGCGCACATAAAGCCAGTTCCATAGCTGGCTGACCCGCATCTTGATCTGGCGCTCCGGCACGCCGCGTTCCTTGAGCGCCGCTGCAAGATCCTCGCGCGACAGGCCGATCAGAACGGGCTTCTCGGTCATCCCCGATTTCTGCGGCAGGACGGGCTTTGCCGTCTGCTTTTCTACCGTCGCATCCATGACTGCCATATCATCAAAACCCTTCGGCACGACCTTCGCGTTCCCACGGTGGAAGCCCTGGGAGAAGCAGCAGTCGCGGAAAAAGAAACACTGAGCTATTCACGGAACCTGGGCATTCTCGAGGAGCATCGGCTCGCTCTGATTATCCCGTCGCCCGGCATATCGCATCCAAGGCCGGCGCTTTAGCATCTCTTTGCCCCGGCGTCACCTGGAATATGGTGCATCACGGCAAGCGCTACAATGGCATGCGCCGCAAATGCAAAAGCCGGCAATGCGATGTGCCGGCCTTCAAATTTTCTGTCATGGCCCTGGGAGTTACTTGCAGCCTTCGATCTGCTTCAAGGCAGCCGAGATCCCGGAAAGGCTGTAGGTGTAGTTGGTTGCCGTGCCACGCGACGATGTCGCCTTGACCGACATTTCCTTGCCGTTCTTCATGGCCGCCACCAGGGCCGGTTCCTCGGCGGCATTTTCCACCCAGGCCGCCGTGTCCTTGACGAACATGACGAAATTCTTGGAATCGATTGTGACGTTGACCTTGGATGTTTCTTTCAGGGGATAGCCCATCATAGCCTGCGGTTCGTAGGCGATGTTCTGTCCCGGGCGCTGCGACACGATGAAGAAGATATCACCATGATTGACCGACGCCGGCTCCTTGGTCTTGGGCACCGACAGGACATAGCAGACCGTCCCGTTGCCCGCCTTGTAGGAATAGGCGCCCCAAGCACTGAACTGCTTGATGAGGCTAGGTGATTGGGCGAAGACGCCCGTCGCGCCGGCCAGCGTGAGAGAAAGTGCGATGGCGATAGTGCGTGCGAACATGATTTCCTGCCGTTTGTATTGCCGTCCTCCGCCCGAACCGGGTGAGCCGAGCTTTCCAAATCATAACCGCATTCAGTTTGACTTAATTTTGGTTACCAAACCGTCAACGAGACAGCAAATGAGCGCCTGGAACGCCTCATTTTGTGTCTGCCGCGACGAATTCGACCATTTTGGAAAGCAGGTGCCGGCGCCGAACATGTGTTCAAGTTGAAACACAAGGAATCGGGCGAGAGTTAGGCCCCCATGACAAAAGCGTCCGCACAACGGGCGAGTCACGCAGGCGTGAAGTCACGACCAAGACAGGAGCTCAATCCTTGAGATCGTTCTCCGCCAGCGCCCGATCCGCCGCTTCGTAATGGCGCTCGTGGATGTGCCTGTTGACCAGAGCAAAGGCTGCGGTCAAGACAGCGATATCATCGGTAAAACCGATCACGGCGAAGATATCCGGCAAGGCATCCATCGGCAGCACAAAATAGCCGAGCGCCGCCAGCAAGACGCCGCGGACCCTCAGAGGTGTCTGGGAATCCGTGGCGCAGTAGAAGGCCGCGACCACATCGCGTGAAAACGGAATGCGACGGATGGCCCGCTTCATCGTCGGCCAGAACTTTGCCTTGACCTGCTGCTCCTGGTCCCGTTGCGTGTCTTCGTCGCCGGGCAGCAGAATTTCACCGATCTTCACATCATCCATCGTGGCTTCCTCAAGTACCATTGAATCATATGGTCCCAGGTCCTGCCCATTTCAATCGCGGGACCACAATCCTGTCCTGTCAGCCGCGACGCGCGGCTGCCTTGTCCATCGCCGCCGCCAGCTTGAAGTCGAGTTCCGTCAACCCACCGGCATCATGGGTCGTCAGCAGGATATCGACCCGTCGATAGACGTTCGACCATTCCGGATGATGGTTCATCTTCTCGGCCACCAATGCACATTGGGTCATGAAGCCGAAAGCCTCAATGAAGTTCCCGAAGGATAAGCTGCGGGTGATAGCCTTGCCATCTTCAGTCAATTGCCAGTCCTGCACCTCGGCAAGTCTTTCGGCGATCGTCTGCTCAGTCAGTCTCGGCTGCTTCATCTGGGCTCCTCGCTGTGCCATCGGACCGATGGGCGTACATGTCTAGTGCATGAAAAAGGCCGCATCGAAGCGATGCGGCCCGAAAACTCTGGTCCTACCGACCTTGCCCGTTACTCGCGGTTGCCAAGGAAGCGCAGGAGGAACAGGAAGAGGTTGATGAAGTCGAGGTAGAGCTGCAGGGCGCCCATGATAGCCTTGCGGCCTGCGACGTCGCCGCTATCGGCTTCAAAGTAGGATTCCTTGATCTTCTGCGTATCCCACGCCGTCAAGCCGGCAAAGATCAGCACACCGATCACGGAGATCGCGAAATCAAGCGCCGACGATGCCAGGAACAGGTTTACCAGCGAGGCAATGATCAGGCCGAACAGGCCCATGATCAGGAATGAGCCCATGGCCGACAGGTTACGCTTCGTGGTGTAGCCGTAGAGCGACAGAGCGCCGAACGAAGCCGCCGTGACGAAGAAGGTCTGGACGATGCTCTGACCCGTATAGATCAGGAAGATCGACGACAGCGACAGGCCCATCAGAGCCGCATAGGCCCAGAACGTGGTCTGCGCGGCAGAGACGCTCATGGAGTTAATGCGGAAGCTCATGAAGAATACCAGCGCGATCGGCGCCAGCATCACGACCCATTTCAACGGGCTCACATAGATGGCCTGACCGAAGGCGGTCAGCTGGCCGTCAGCAAAGGCGAGCTGGAAGCTCAGGAAAGCGGCCACGCCGGTGATTGCAAGGCCGAGCGCCATCAGGTTGTAAACCTTCAGCATATAGGCGCGCAGACCTTCATCAATCATCGTCGCCGACTGAGCGCCAGCGGGCGTCATCCGGTTCTGGTAGTTACGAAGATCAGACATAATTTCCTCTTTACAAGCTCCGAGGTGTTGACGGTGCGAGGACGATCGATCGTCAGGCGCCGCTGCGGAGCTCCAGCATGCCTGAAGCGAATATGATGCTTTAATGCACGGGGAACAAGAGCAACCCGCGCAAAAAGCGGCGGGTTGTCCGTCAGAAGGCCGTTTGGCGTGCCTTCTTACAAAGATTTAATCCGGTGACAGCTGTCAACCTGTCAGAGTTCTCGCAGAACCGGCGCTGCCTTCTGGCCAAGCACCCGCCATGTACCGGCAAGTCCTATTCCAATCGTCAGGACAAGCGAAACCACGAGCGTGCCCAGCGCGATTTCCGGCAGGAAGACGGAGGGTATCTTCATGATCTGGGAGACCACAAACCAGGCGGCGGCAGAACCCGCCAACAGCGCAAACAGTGCCGTCGTCACGCCCAGCAAGAGATACTCGTATGTGAAGGCGCGGATCAGCGTTGCACGCGTTGCCCCGAGCGTCTTCAGGATCACGGCATCATGGGTGCGCGCCCTGTTGCCCGCGGCAAGCGCTCCGGAAAGCACCAGCACCGAGGCGATCAGCGCGATGGCGGCGGCCGCACGGATGGCGGTTGCCAACTGCCCCACGAGGTCGTTCACCACATCGAGCGCATCCTTGACGCGAACGCTGGTGATCGTCGGATAGGTGTTGGTCACCGTTTTGAGGATGTCGCCTTCGAGCTGTGGTGTCGCGGCGGGATCCGTCAGCGTGGCAAGCCAGGCATGCGGCGCGCCGGCAAATGTGTTGGGTGAAAACACCATGACGAAGTTGATCGACAGCGATTCCCATTCCACCTTGCGGAAATTGGAAATCTTGGCGGTGATGTTGCGGCCGAGCACGTTGACCGTCACCGTGTCACCGATTTTCAGGCCGAGTTCCCGTGCCTCCTCGTCAGAGAAGGAGACCAGCGGCTCGCCGCTATAGTCAGCAGGCCACCATTCGCCCGCGGTCACAGTGGAGTTCTCGGGCTTGTTCTTGGCATAGGTGATGCCACGATCGCCCCGAAGCACCCAACGGCCCTCCGGCGGCACGTCCATCTTGGTGACATCCGCGCCGTTGAAGGCAAGGATGCGGCCGCGCAACATCGGCACTTCAAAAATCTTGCCCTCAGGCGATTTCGACCGAAGCAGCGTGCGGAAACCTTCCACCTCCGCCGACTGGATGTCGACAAAGAAGAAATTCGGTGCCCTGTCGGGAATGCTACCCGTCAGCTCGCGCCGGAGATTGCCGTCGATCAGCGACAACGTCACCAGCAGGGCAAGCCCAAGGCCGAGCGACAGGATGACGGATGGTGTGAGCGCACCCGGCCGATGGATATTGCCCACGGCCAGCCGCAAGGCGGCAGACGGCGGACGCGGACTGCGCCGCGCCAAGGCCGCCACGACGACGGCGACCACCCGGAGAATGGCAAAGGCCGCAGCCATCGCGACGATAAAGATCATCGCCAGACGCCGGTCGAAGGCGGTCCAGATCGCGACACCGGCCAGAAGCGAAAGCGCCAGTCCGGCCGCCAGCACGTAAGGCCAGGAAGGCAGGCGCCGCGCCTCGAAACCCTGCTCGCGAAACAGCGCGGTTGCCGGAACTTCCCTTGCGTGGCCAAGTGGCATGACGGCGAAGGCAAGGGTCGTCAGCGCGCCGAAGAATGCCGCCAGCGCTAGGGCACCGGGATGCAATGTCGGCGCAGCCGAAATCGGTAGCACCTGCGCCAGGTATTGCGCGGCAATCATCGGCGAAACGGCACCGATGACGAGGCCAGCCAATATGCCGACGGAGGCGATCAGCGAGATCTGGATCAGATAGACCATCACCACGATCGACGCCGGCGCTCCCAGGCATTTCAGCGTCGCGATGACAGTGCGCTTCGAATCCAGGAAGGCGCGCACGGCATTGGCAACGCCGACACCGCCAACGATCAGCGCGGTCAAACCCACCAGGGTCAGGAATTGCGAGAAGCGATTGACGTTTTCGGTGAGAGACGGTGCGGCCTGACGGCTGGTGCGGATAGACCAGCCAGCATTCGGCAGCTTTTCCCGCGCAGTCGTTGCCAAGGTGGCAGCCGAGTCCGGATCAGCAAGCCGAAGCTTGTAGACATGCTCCACAAGGCTGCCCGTCTGGACAAGGCCAGAAGCCTGCAGGGCGTCCCGGCTTGTCAGCAACCGCGGGGCAAAGCCGATACCATCAGAAATCGCATCTGGCTCTTTGACGAGTCGGGCGGTAATCTTGAGCCTCGCATTGCCGAGCAGGATCTCGTCGCCGACCGATAGACCCAGCCGATCCAGAAGCAGCGGTGCCGCGATGGCGCCGAACACGTCTCCCTCACGCGCAAACAGCTGCGAGAGCGGCGCCTGCGGTTCCGTGTCGACGGTGCCATAGAGCGGATAACGGTCGTCAGCACCCTTCACCTCGACCAGGGACTGGTCGGAGCCATCTGGCAGTCGTGCCATGGACCGAAGCTCGGTGGAACGAGACAGCGTGCCGGCACCTTCCAGGAACTGCCGCTCCTCTTCGGTCACCTCGCGATTATTAAGCTCGAACCGGATGTCGCCTGCCAGCAGTGACTGGCCCTGCGTCGCAATCGCTTCCACGATGGAGGACGACACGGAATTGACGGCAGCAATGGCGCCGGTGCCAAGCGCGATGCAGGCCAGGAAGATGTAGAAGCCCTGCAAACCGCCGCGCAATTCGCGAAGGGCAATGGTCAGGGCGGTGGAGAAGCGGGTGGCAAAAGAGCTCATGCGGGCACGACATCCGCCACGGAGGCCGCCGAAACAGTGTTGGCTTCCAGCATGCCGGATCGCACTTTCACCTGCCGCGTGCATCGCGCTGCAAGCGACGGATCATGGGTCACGAGCACCAGCGTCGTTCCGCGCTCTGCCTGCTTGGAGAACAGGAGATCGGCGATCTGCCGGCCGGTATCGCTGTCCAGGTTGCCGGTTGGCTCGTCCGCGATCAGAACAGAGGGAGAGGGCGCAAGCGCCCGGGCGATTGCTACGCGCTGCTGCTCGCCGCCAGAAAGCTGGCCGGGATAGTGGTTTAGCCGCTCGCCCAAGCCCACCGCTTCGAGTTCTCGGCGGGCCGTCTCGAACGGGTTCTTCGCATTGGCAAGCTCAAGCGGAACGGCCACGTTTTCCAGAGCCGTCATGTTGGCGATGAGATGGAAGGACTGGAAGACGATGCCGATGTTCCGGCCGCGGAAATCCGCGAGCTTGTCTTCCGAAAGCGTATGCAGCGGTGCGCCGTTGATCCAGATCTCGCCGCTATCGAGGCGTTCCAGACCGGCCAGCACCATCAAGAGGGTCGACTTGCCCGAGCCGGAGGGTCCGACGATACCGACCGCCTCACCCTTGCCGATCTCAAGGTCTATTCCCTTGAGCACATGGACGGTCGCGGCTTGGTTCCCGAGGGTCAAATCCGCTTTCTTCAATTCGATGATGGTGTTTCTCAAGCCCGATCGCCCTATATCTATGGTTCACGGGGAGAGACGCCCCGGTCGTTTAGCTGCGGCACAATTTAGGGAAGGTCCCATGCGATTTAAACCGGTACTCATGCGATTTGCTGTCGGCCTCGCCGCTTTCCTCGCGATCACCATCCCTGCATCCGCCCAGGAAAAGACCGTGAACCTGGTTGGATTCGGCGACAGTCTCATGGCCGGCTACCAGTTGGCCGAGAATGAGGGCCTTCCAGCACAGCTCCAGTCAAAATTGCGTGAGGCGGGCGTGAACGTGAAAATCGACAATGCCGGCGTCTCCGGCGACACGACCCAGGGCGGCCTTGCCCGCATCGACTGGTCCGTTCCGGATGGCACCGATGGCGTCATCCTGGAACTGGGCGCCAATGACGCCCTGCGCGGCATACAGCCGGAGCAGACGGAGAAAAACCTGGATGACATCATCACCAGGCTGAAGGCGCGCGGCATTTCCGTGCTGCTGGTCGGCATGCTCGCGCCGCCGAATATGGGTGGCGATTATGCCGAGCGCTTCAACCCGCTCTACAAGCGCCTGGCGGAAAAGCATGGCCTGCTGCTCTACCCCTTTGTGCTGGATGGGGTGGTGACCCAGGCGGGGCTGCAGCTCGAAGATGGCATGCATCCCAATGCCAAGGGCGTCGGCGTCATGGCGGAGCGCATGCTGCCTCTCGCCAGAGAGTTCGTGGAGTCGATCCAGCGCAAATGAAATAACAGCTTGCGCGGATGTGCATTGCATGATTCGCTGCTAGCATCTGCAAAAGATTCGGGGAGCTCGCGATGCCGAGACTGTTTACCGCCCTCGAAATTCCGCGCAATGCGGCCTTGAGCCTGTCCTTATTGCGCGGAGGCCTCCCCGGGGCCCGATGGATCGATGTGGAGAACTACCACATCACCCTGCGCTTCATCGGCGATGTCGATGGCCGCACCGCAGATGAAATCGTTGACCGGCTTGACCGGATCGACCGACCGGAATTCCAGATCAGCCTCAACGGCGTCGGCTCCTTCGGATCGAAAAAGCCCCATTCCATCTGGGCCGGCGTGACGCCATCACCCGAGATGTTCGCCCTGCAGGGGGAAATCGAGCGGATCTGCCAACGTATCGGCCTGCCGTCCGACCCGCGCAAGTTCACGCCGCATGTGACCCTTGCCCGGCTGAAATCCTCCCGCGTCGATGAGGTGGTCCATTATCTCTCAGGCCGGAGCGATTTCCACACCACGCCCTTCACCGTCAGCCGCTTCGTGCTTCTGTCGTCGCGGGAGTCGGTGGGTGGCGGACCATATCTGACGGAAGAAGTCTTTTCCCTGCACGAGCGTCCCGGCTCAGGCGGCATGACAGCCTATGACAGCGGATTGGAAAAGAGCCTGATCTGAGGCTGAACGTCCAGCCTTTCACTCGTCGCTCATCAAGCGATCGATCGCGCGGCGTTCTTTCTTGGTCGGCCGACCGGCACCCGGCTCTCGCGTCGCCTGATCGAAGCGCGAGAGTTTGTCTTCCGGCGTCTCGGGCGGTGTCAGATCCTCGTAGAGAAGCTTGGCCTCTTCATACGGCCCACGGCGCGTCCCGGCTTGCCGCACCACGATGATCAGATCTCGGCGTTCCTGGGAAATGATCAGCCGGTCGCCGGATTTAAGAAGATGGCTTGGTTGGGTGACCTTGGTATCGTTGACAAGAATACGGCCTTGGCTGACCTGTTCCTGGGCAATCGAGCGTGACTTGAAGAAGCGGGCGAAAAACAGCCATTTGTCGATGCGCTGGCGCGAACCGTTCTCTGGCTGTTTTTCGACCATCGCGTTACTTCTTCATCTGCTCCTTGAGAGCGGCCAGCTTGGCAAAGGGCGAATCCGGATCGATTGCCTTTTCCTTGCGCGGCGGACGCGCCTCAAACTGCATGGGCTGCGACTTGCCACCCCGGTCATTGCGATCGTTGCGGCCGGGACGATTATCCTTGCGGTCGCCGCGATCCTGGCGTTCGCCACGATGCTCCGACCCGCCCTTGTCAGGGCGACGTGCGCCCTGCCCTTGCTCCTCGTCACGGCGCGGCTTGCCGGGCTGACCGGCATGCGCGGGCCTTCCAGCACCGCCATCACGGCGGCGGTCGTCGCGACGCGGTTCACCGCTTGCAGCTTCGCCGCCACGATTGCGGGCCTGGCCCTGACCACGATTGTTGCGATCGCCCTGCGGACGACCATGACGCTGGTTTTCGCTGCGTCCGCCACCCGGACGCCACAGAAGCACCGGCTTTGCCTCGACCGGCGCGGCATCCGCAGCAGCGGCTTCGGCAGCCACAGGGGCAGCTTCGGGCGCTTCCACGGAAACGGAGGCATCAGCAGCGTTTTCGGTTACAGCATCGGACGATGTCTCTTCACCCGATGCATCCGCATCGTCGTGATCAGCCTTTTCAGCCGGCTCGGCAGCCACACCTTCGGCCGGTGCGGTCGTCGGGGCGCTCGCGGCCTGCCCAGCCAGGAAAGCCTGCGCCTCCTCGGCCGTGACGCTGTCGGCGCGATAGCCGAGACCCTTGAGGATTTCTTCCATGTCGTCGGGCGTTGCGCCGAGAATGGAGAGCATGGCCGTCGTTGTGACAAAACGCCGACCGTCATAAGCGCCATCAGGACGAGCGCTCTGCCCGGGCTTCCACTGCAGCAGCGGACGGATGAGATCGGCCAGACGCTCGAGGATATCGATGCGCACGGCGCGCTTTCCGAGGAAACGGAAACCAGCCAGCTTGTAGAAGGTGCGCTCATAGGTCGGGTCAGTGACCACGGAGGTGCGCCCGGCAGCCAGGATCGGGATCAGGTCGCAATAGCCTGATTTGTCCAGGCCGTCATTTTTCAGCGCCCAGAGCATGGTGATCAGCTCAGCCGGCGCCGGCTTCAGCAGGGCCGGCAGGAAGATGTGATAGGCGCCGAAGCGGATGCCATAGCGGCGGATCGAGGCGCGGGCCTCCTGGTCCAGCGACTTCACGTCATCGGCAACATCGCGACGGAACAGCACGCCCAGATTCTCGACGAGCTGGAAGGCCAGGCCCTTGGCAAGGCCCTGCAGGTCTTCGGCGCGCGACAGATCGTCCAGCGGCTTCAGCACGGTGGAGATGTGATGATTGACATAGCGCTCGATGCGGGCCGCGACATGATCGCGGGCATTTCCGGTCAGCTGCTCGTCAGCCAGCAGGATCACCCGGGGATGCAGCACGTGGTCGCTGCCGGTCAGCCGTGCGACGGGATCGCCGAGCCAACGCACCAGACCGTCAGACGACAACGCAAGGTCGTTGTTGCCGGAGGCGTGAAGACGCGCGGCGCGGGCCTCGAACTCCAGACCAAGCGCCTTCTGGGCCGCAGCCTGGATCGCCTTGGCGTCGGGCCCCTCTGTGCCCGAGATAGGCGTAAACCGGAAACCGGCCAGTTGCCCCATCTGATGTCCTTCCACGAAGACATCGCCATTCACACTGATTTCAGCTTCCAGCATCGCATTCTCTCTCAAGCGCTTCATGAGCACAGATGTCCTGCGATCAACAAAGCGTTTCGTCAACCTTTCATGTAACGCATCGGACAATCGATCTTCGATTTCCCGCGTCTTTTCTTGCCAGTGTGTCGGATCGGCAAGCCAGCCGGGGCGATTCGACACATAAGTCCATGTTCTTATCTGAGCGATTCGCGCCGAGAGTGTGTCGATCTCGCCATCGGTCCGATCCGCCCGACGCACCTGCTCGGCCATGAAATCCTCATTCACGGTGCCATAACGCACGAGATCGGAATAAAGGCTCGAGATCAGGTCGGCATGCTGGGCCGGCGCAATGCGGCGATAGTCGGGAAGCGCGCAGGCTTCCCAGAGCTTTTCGACACGCTGCGGCGTCGTGGTGATGTCGATGATTTCAGGATAGCGCGCCAGATAATCCAGGGATTGCTGATCGATAGCCGGCAAGGCACGGGCCAGCCCCTGGACTTTCGGAGCGGCATCGAGGCTTCGCCGCAGCGCATCGATCGAGGAAAAATCGAATCGCGCCGTGCGCCACTGCAGGACTTTCACCGGGTCGAACTCGTGCGACTGCAGCCGTTCGACAAGCTCCTCGTCCATCGGATCGACCCGACCCGTGACGCCGAAGGTGCCGTCCTTGAGGTGCCGCCCGGCCCGGCCAGCGATCTGCCCCAGTTCACCTGGATTGAGATTGCGGAACTGATAGCCGTCGAACTTCCGGTCCTGGGCAAAGGCCACGTGATCGACGTCGAGATTGAGCCCCATGCCGATTGCATCGGTCGCGACAAGATATTCAACGTCTCCAGATTGGTAGAGACCGACCTGCGCATTGCGCGTGCGCGGGCTCAGCGCCCCGAGAACCACGGCTGCCCCACCGCGCTGGCGGCGAATAAGCTCGGCAATGGCATAGACCTCGTCGGCGGAAAAGGCGACGATCGCCGTGCGCTGCGGCAGGCGGGTGATCTTCTTCTGCCCAGCATAGAACAGCTGCGAGAGGCGTGGCCGCTCAATGACCGTAATACCCGGCAGGATGTGCTGCAGGATCGGCTTCATGGTGGCCGACCCGAGAAGCAGCGTCTCCTCGCGTCCCCGAAGATGCATTAGCCGGTCGGTGAAGATATGCCCGCGCTCCAGATCGCCCGCCAACTGGATTTCGTCGATCGCAACAAAGGCAGCCTTGGTTTCCCGCGGCATGGCCTCGACCGTGCAGACGGAAAAGCGCGCATTGGGTGGAGAGATCTTTTCCTCGCCGGTCACCAGCGCCACATGCGCGGCACCCACCCGCTCGACAACCCGCGTATAAACTTCGCGCGCCAGCAGGCGAAGCGGCAGTCCGATAATGCCGGAGCCGTGTGACACCATGCGATCGATCGCATAGTGGGTCTTGCCGGTGTTGGTCGGCCCCAGCACAGCGATGACGCCGCGGCCGCTCAAGATCATGGGTTGCGAATTCAAATTCCCGCTCCAGACAGCACAAGGACGTTTCCGCGATGCGGACCTGTGCCGGTCGCCCATCCGGTGCGCAACTGCGCCGGATGGGCGACCGGTACCCAACGGCCTAGCGAACACATGGCGATGATCTGCCCCAAAGGCAAGCATAAGCCGGCGAAGGTCCCGATTTTGTTGGTCGATGGGGTTATTTCAACTCAAAACTGCCGCCCTCGGCCAGCACCCGTTATGAGTCAGAACACCAAGCGAACGAATCAGAGACGAATCACTGACTCGCTCTGATTCCGCATTTGTTCGCCGCTATATATAGATTGATACGTTAATCTCGCCCACGAGATGCTGAATCGCCAACTCGACGGTTTTGCAACGCGTTGAGCCCGGGCTCTGCCCCAAACACGAACGCCAGAGAGAAATCCCGCACGCGATTAACAATATGTAAATATTAATGAAATTTAATATTATCCGTTTGATAGCGTTAAACGCTGCGCCTGAAATTCCTGTGGTCAAAGCCAGAACGAATCACGGACGAATCGCTGACTCCGAGGCTTTCCCGATCTGTTCCCTACTATATCTAGTAGCACATCGGGCAAGCAACCGAGCGACAGATTAATGCCTGTCGTGAGCATGCAGCACCTCAATGCGTCCTGAATTTTGTCACTGCTCCCACGCGTCAAAGGAACTTGTCCTCGCGGACCGCGTTGATCGGGCCGAGGTACAATCAACATGCTGACCCGTCCCCCGGCCGAATGGCTCTCTCGCAAATCAGGTCAGAACTTCGTCGCCATCCACGGCCTGGCCATGGCACCGGTTTTCTGGCGCCTTTATGCGCCTTCAGAAGTGTTTCAGCACAATACGGTCGCCTATCCCCTCCCCGGTCATCATCCCTGGCCTCTGACCCCGGAAGCACTGCCGCTGACGACCGAAGCGATCGTCGATGCCTATGCGACCGCCATCGAACAGGATTTTTCCGGACGCCCGGTGACGCTCGTCGGGCATTCCACCGGCGGATTCATCTCTCTGTTGCTCGCCGCCCATCGTCCGGATCTCGTGCGTGCCGTCGTTCTGATGGGCGCCTTTGCCTGTGGACGTTTCGAAGGCCGCGAGCGGGTAGCCGCACGCCTCTTGCGCATGCCGCGCATCGGCCCGCAATTGTTCGTCTATCTCTTCCGGCGTTGGATATCGACCTCGGAACAATTCCGCTGGGGTTCGATCGATTGCGTCTACGACAAGACCTGCCCCTGGGAAAATCCCGAGGCCATCGCGATGATGGAAGACGTCCGCAACCATCTGCAGCGTGCGCGGCCGCAGGACATCGGCGCCCTGGTGAACTGGATCCAGCAGAATTCGCATATCGACCGACTGCGCCATATCCAGGCGCCAGTCCTCAATATGGTCGGCGCACGCGACGCCATTGTCCCGCCATCGCATCAGTTGCGCCTGTCCCGTCTCATTCCGAATGTACAGACGGTGCTGTTCGGCAAGGCAGGCCATCTCGTCATGGTCGAGCAGCAGGCGGAAGTCGACCGCCTCTTCTCCCGCTTCATCCGCAACCCGCTTTTTGGCCATGCGCCCGGCTGCAAAGGCGACCATGGCACATACGGGAAAGGAGCCAAAGATGGCGGGCGAAACGGCCGGAGCGGGGGCTCTGAAAACCGCATTGTCAAGAAGATGGAACAAAATCGCCCACTTGGCGTTTCTAGTCCGACAATAAAGCCTGGTTAAGCCAAGGAGAGGTCCACATGCTCGGCACAGTACTGCTTATCATCGTCATATTGCTTCTGATCGGCGCCTTGCCGACCTGGGGTCATAGCCGCGCATGGGGTTACGGTCCTTCCGGCGGTCTCGGCCTCGTCGTCCTGATCCTCATCATCCTGCTTCTGATGGGCCGTATCTAAAACCTCAACTTCCAAGGATTAATCGTCATGAAAAAGGTTCTGATCTCGCTTCTCCTGATCGCTTCGGCCGGTTCCCTGGCCTCCTGCACCGCCACAGAACGCGGCGCCTCGATCGGCGCAGCTTCGGGTGCGGTCATCGGTGGCGTGGCCACCAATTCGGTCGGCGGTGCTGCTGTTGGCGCGGTCGTCGGCGGTGCGGCAGGGGCATTGATCGGCCAGTCGCAGGAACGTTCAGGCTACTGCCTCTACCGTGACCGCTACGGCCGCACCTACGAAGCGCGTTGCCGCTAAGCCGTATGAAATGGCCTGAAAACAGCGTCCGGTCGAACGACCGGGCGCTTTTTTATTGTTAGGTTAGAGACGGGCCGTCATCAGCTTGAAAGCGGCAGCGCCGAACAGAAGCGCCATTATGCCATCGATCCAACGCCGTGCCGCCTTGTAGCCTTTCAAGGCGGCCGGCGTTGAAAACAGGATCGCATAGGTCATGAAGGTGGTGAAGCCCGTCAGCAGGCAGCCCCCGACGAGAATGGCCACGGCCTCAAGCGAGGCGCCAGTCGGCAGGCCGAGCGAGATGAAGGAGACCCATCCGAAGATGGCCTTGGGGTTCGTCAGGTGGATGCCATAGCCACGCAGAAATGTCTGCCAGGCTGTCTGCGGGGCTGCCGGACCGAAACCGATGCTGGTTTCGTCCTTGCGCATGGCCGAACGCAGCGCCTTGTAGCCGAGATACATGAGATAGAGCGCGCCGACGATCTTCAGGATTTCGAGCAAGGAGGCATAGGTGTTCAACAGAGCCGCAAGCCCCAGCGCTGCAGACATGGCCCATGTAAAGGAACCGGCGAAGACACCTGCGGCAATCGTCATGCCGGCGCGGCGCCCCTGACTGATCGAGGTGCCGATGATCGCCAGATTGGCAGGTCCTGGGCTCAGCACCGCAACCAGATACACCATGTAGGCCGCCATGATCTGCGGCAGATTGTTTAATACGTCCTGCATGGAGGTCTCGGCTGATTGGCGGTAAGTCAGCGCCATCCTAAGCCCGGCCATCCGGAAGTAAAGAGGCCACACAGAGCGCTCAGAGGATCTGATCCAGTGCCTCCAGAAGCCTCCGACTTTCTTCCGATGTGCCGATGGTGATCCGCAGGAACTGTGAAATCCTGGGCTTGGCGAAGTGCCGCACGATGACGGCATGATCGCGCAAACCTTTGGCCAGATCGGCTCCATCCCTGTCGCGATGACGGGCAAACACGAAGTTGGCGCTGGAGGGCAGCACCTCGAAACCACGACTGACAAGTTCGGATGTCAGCATCGTCCGATTGTCCATCACCTCGCGACGGCAGGACTGGAACCACGCCTCATCCTCGATCGCAGCCACCCCGGCCGCCTGCGCCAGCATGTCGAGCGGATATGAATTGAAACTGTCCTTCATCCGCTCCAGCGCCTCGATCAGCGGGCGCTGGCCGATGGCAAAGCCGATCCGCATGCCAGCCAGCGAGCGGGATTTCGAGAAGGTCTGCACGACAAGCAGATTGTCATGGCGCGGCACGAGCGATACGGCGCTATCGGCGCCGAAATCCACATAGGCCTCATCGATCACGACAACCTGTTCCGGATGATCAAGCAGCAGCTGTTCGATCTGGGCAAGCGGCATGGCAATGCCGGTCGGCGCATTGGGATTGGCAATGATAATGCCACCGCAGGCTATGCGATAATCTTTAGGACGGACGGTGAAATCATCCGCCAGCGGGATTTGCACCGTCTCGATCTCAAATAGCTGACTATATGTTGGATAGAAGCTGTAGGTTATGTCGGGATAAAGCAGCGGCCGGTCATGCCGAAGCAAAGCTGCGAACACAAAGGCCAGCACCTCATCCGAGCCATTTCCGACGAAGACTTCGTAAGCACCAACAGAACAATAGCGGGCAATCGTTTCCCGCAGCGCCAGCGCCGAAGGGTCGGGATAGCGCCTGAGATCATCGGTCGCAGCAGCGCGAATGGCTTGCAGGACTTTGGGCGAAGGACCGCGAGGATTCTCGTTGGTGTTGAGCTTCACCAGGTTCGCCATGCGCGGCTGCTCGCCCGCCACATAGGGTTTCAGGCCGGCGACCATCGGAGACCAGAACTTGCTCATCTCAACTCTTCCTGTTGGCAACGAAGGCGGCTGTCTCAAGCAGGACAGCGGCTTTTTCTCCGTGGGGCGCAAGAATTGCACCCGCCTCCGAAACGAGCCGCGTCAGCTCCGCCTCGGCCCAGGCCTGTCCCTTAAGCCCCACCAGCGTGCCCTTGCCACGGGCGGCATCCTTGCCGGCGGCCTTGCCGAGGGTTGCAGCATCGCTGGTCAGGTCCAGCAGATCATCCGCCAATTGAAACGCACGCCCGATCAGCGCCCCAAACTGCCGCAGCCGGCCCCGCTCCTCTGCAGATGCCCCGCCGATGACGGCGCCGGCCTCGCAGGCATAGCGGATTAGGGCACCCGTCTTCATCGATTGCAGCGTGATGATGCCGGCTTCATCCGGTGTCTGCTTTTCCGCAGCAAGATCAAGCGCCTGGCCGCCGGCCATGCCGCCTACCCCGGCAGCGCGCGCCAGTTCCAGCGTCAGCGCCACCTTGGCGTGATCCGGCAGTTCGGTCTCCGCTGCGGCAATGATATCGAAGGCATAGGTGAGAAGACTATCACCGGCGAGGATGGCGGTCGCTTCATCGAAGGCGATATGCACCGTCGGCTTGCCGCGCCGCAGATCATCGTCGTCCATGGCCGGCAGGTCGTCATGCACGAGCGAATAGCAATGCAGGCATTCCAGGGCGGCCCCCACCCTGAGCGCTGCCTTTTCATTGCCGCCAAACAGAGCCGCAGTTTCCACCACCAGGAACGGCCTCAGCCGCTTGCCGCCATCAAGCGCAGCATGGCGCATGGCAGACAGAAGCGGCACGGGACGGGCGATCTCTCCCGCGCGCGGGCTATCGGAGAGCAGGTCCGTCAGGAGAGCCTCCAAATCGGCGGCTACCTGTCGGAGACGAAGGTCGAAATCAGGGGTCGTGACAGTCATGCACGCTGTGTGGCACGGGCCGAACCGGGTGGCAACGGGGCAATCCCACGAAATTGGCGTTGCGACAGCCTCTGGCCATGGCCGGCAACCGGCGCTATGAAAGCCTCAAGACCAACCAGGGACGGGGCAGCGTGTCGATCGACGAGGAGCAGCAGCAGGACGAAAGCGAGGAGGCGACGCCCCCTGCCGAGAAGAAGCGGCGCTGGCCCTTGATCCGGCGGATCGTTCTGCTGATCCTGGCATTTCTGCTGCTGCCCTATGTGCTTATTCTTCTCTATGCGCCGCCGGTGCTCCGGCCCGTCTCGACGCTGATGCTGGCCGATCTCGTTACCGGTGGCTATGACCGGCAATGGGTGGCCTTCGACGACATCTCCAAGAATGTCGTGATCGCGGTGATGATGTCCGAGGACGGTCAGTTCTGCGCCCATGGCGGGGTCGATTGGGAACAGATGAAGGGTGTGGTGGACGACGCGCTTGCGGGCGAGGCCACCCGCGGCGCCAGCACTATCCCCATGCAGACCGCCAAGAACCTGTTTTTGTGGAATGGCCGGTCCTTCATTCGCAAAGGCCTGGAGTTGCCATTGGCAATCGCCGCCGATTTCGTCTGGTCAAAGCAGCGGATGATGGAGATCTATCTCAACATCGCCGAATGGGGCCCCGGCATCTACGGCATCGAAGCGGCCGCCCGCCATCATTTCAAGGTGCCCGCATCGAAGCTGACGCCGCGCCAGTCCGCCTTGCTCGCCGTCTCCCTGCCCAATCCCATCACGCGGGTTGCCAGCAAGCCCGGTCGTGGCCTCAATCGTCTGGCTGCCGTCGTGGAGCGCCGCGCCCGTGGTGCCGGCGATTACATCACATGTCTTTATGACTGAGGTTCGCAAAATTCGTTGGTGCGGACTGACGCCTTCTCGTAAATCTTCGAACCATCACTTGTACGGAGCGGGCCAGACATGAGCGATCTTACCCTTTACATCGGCAACAAGAACTATTCGTCCTGGTCCATGCGACCCTGGATCGCGCTGACCGCCTGCGGCATCGCCTTCAACGAGAAGCTCATTCCCTTCGATGACACCGGCGGCAATCCGCTGTTCCGGGAGTTTTCGCCGACGGGCCGCGTTCCCCTGCTGCAGCACGGCGAGTTCCGGGTCTGGGAATCCCTTGCGATCATCGAATATGCGGCCGAGCTTTTCCCTGACGCCGGGATCTGGCCTGCTGACAGGGAAAGCCGATCCCTGGCGCGCTCCATCTCCATGGAAATGCTGTCGGGCTTTCGTGCCTTGCGCGGCGCCTGCCCGATGAACATCCGCCGGCACCGGCGCTCCATCGCGCTCCCCGAGGGTGTCATGGACGATGTTGCGCGCATCTCCACGATCTGGCGGGAGATGCGGCAGCGTTCTGGCGGCCCGTTCCTGTTCGGCGCTTTCTCCGGCGCAGACGCCATGTTTGCGCCTGTGGTCAACCGCTTCGACACCTACGAACTGACGGACGACCCGGAAACGCTGGACTATATGGCAGCGATGAAGACCGACCCCGCCTGGATCAAATGGCGCGACGCGGCGCTTGCCGAAACCTGGATCGTCGCTGCCGATGAGGCCTGACACGGCCCCCATGTCAAAAAAACGTAATGGGGACTGGTCAAACCCCTGACGGACATGTATAAGCGCGCCAAATTCCGAGATCGAGACATGTACGGACCGGCCTCTCAGGTGGCCGACGTGCAGGTTTTGCCCGTCATGTGGAGTAGTTGAAATGGCTGTACCGAAAAGAAAAACAAGCCCGTCCAAGCGCGGTATGCGCCGCTCGGCTGACGGTCTCAAGGCTCCGACCTATGTCGAAGACAAGAACTCCGGCGAACTGCGCCGTCCGCACCATATCGATCTGAAGACCGGTATGTATCGCGGCCGTCAGGTTCTGACCCCGAAGGAAAGCGCATAAGCGTTTTTCTGCATTATCCCTGAAAAAGCCCGGTTCGCCGGGCTTTTTCTTTTTTGCTGGTCATTTTGTCGCCGCGCAACATGCGTTAATGGCAATGACGGTCGGTTGATCGACCACACTGATGGGAAGCGTCATCGGCGCTTCCGGACCTAGCCGGAGACAGTCATGCTTGCTGCCATACCGCTGATGATCATTCCCTTCGTCCTCTATAACCTCGCCATGCTGGGGCTATTTGGCCAGGGCGGCATTCCGGCCCTTGATGGCGAAATCTTCGCTTTGTCCATGCTGTCAGGGGCGCGCTGGACCCTGTCGCTGGGCGACCTCTTCATTCTCATCAGCCTGCTGCTGCTGTTCTTCGAAATCATCAAGTCGGCCTGGCGCGGCAATAGCGCGCTGATCAATCACATGCTGTCCATGCTGGTCTTCATCGCCTTCCTGGTCGAGTTCCTGCTGGTGCGCGATGCTGCGACCCACATCTTCTTCATCCTGATGGTGGTGGCGTTCATCGATGTGATCAGCGGCTTTACCATCTCGATCAAGGCGGCGAACCGCGACGTCTCCATCGGGCTCTGATCCGCCACGACGAAAAATGCCGCCTTCAGGGGCGGCATCTGGTCAGGTCAGGAATAAAAACGGGCACACTGGCCCGAGGACGAGCTCAGAGATTGTCGAGCTTGTTCTGCAGCGTCCGCAGCTGCTCTTTCAGCTCCTCGATGTCCTTGGCCTCGGCCTTGCGAGGCTCCTTCGGAGCCTGCTGGCCCATGAAGGGCGAGAACATCTGCATGGCCTGGTGGAACATCTCGGTGTTGCGCTTCACCTGCTCTTCCATCAACTGGATCGGCGCCTGCAGGTTCTTGGTCAGCGGCGTCTCGCCAAAGGCGCGTGTCATCTGCTCGCGCATCTGAACCTGCTGCTCGGTGAAGGCCTTCATGGAGTGCTCGAGGAAACTCGGCACCACCATCTGCATCTGGTCGCCGTAATATCCGATGAGCTGGCGCAGGAAGGAAATCGGCAGCAGCGTGTTGCCGGTCTTAGACTCCTGCTCGAAGATGATCTGCGTCAGGACGGAATGGGTGATATCTTCTCCGGACTTGGCATCCTGGACGGTGAATTCCTCTCCCTTCTTCACCATCTTGGCCAGGTCCTCCAGCGTCACATAGGTGCTGGTCCCGGTATTGTAGAGGCGGCGATTGGCATATTTCTTTATCACGATTTCGCCATCGGCTTTTGCCATGATTGTCTCCTGACCCCGTCATATCGTTGTTTTTGCTCTTCCCATCAGGAGTGTAATCGCAAAGGAAGGGCGGTGACAATCTCTTTGTGCGATGCGGCACCCTGCGATGCTGCGACCTTTGTCGCGCAACCAAGGAACGAGAGATAGCAGCGTCTTCGTGTTTGACTCCAGCGCCAAGCTTTGCCAGATTCGCTGCAAAGCAAAACACGAGGAGACATCCATGAGCAGTTCGTCCATCGTCATCGCCAGTGCAGCGCGCACACCCGTCGGCTCCTTCAATGGGGCTTTTGCCAACCTGCCGGCGCATGAACTGGGCGCAGTCGCAATCAAGGCTGTGCTGGAGCGGGCCGGCGTGGATGCCAAGGAAGTCGATGAAGTGATTCTCGGCCAGATCCTGACCGCTGGCCAGGGCCAGAACCCTGCCCGCCAGGCCGCCATGAAGGCCGGCATTCCGCAGGAAGCAACCGCCTGGGGCCTCAACCAGCTCTGCGGTTCCGGCCTTCGTGCGGTCGCCCTCGGCATGCAGCAGATCGCAACCGGCGATGCCACCATCATCGTCGCCGGCGGACAGGAATCCATGTCCATGGCGCCCCATGCCGCCCACCTGCGTTCGGGAACCAAGATGGGCGACATGAAGATGGTCGACACCATGATCAAGGATGGTCTCACCGACGCATTCTACGGTTATCACATGGGCACGACGGCAGAAAACGTCGCGCGTCAGTGGCAGCTCTCTCGCGACGACCAGGACGCCTTCGCGCTCGCCTCGCAGAACAAGGCCGAAGCTGCCCAGAAGGAAGGCCGCTTCAAGGACGAGATCGTCTCCGTCGTGGTGCCGGGCCGCAAGGGCGACGTGATCGTCGAACAGGACGAATACATTCGTCTGGGCGCCACGCTCGAATCCATGACAAAGCTCAAGCCGGCCTTCGACAAGGAAGGCACGGTTACCGCCGGCAACGCGTCGGGCATCAATGACGGCGCTGCTGCAGCGCTTCTGATGACCGAGGCGGAAGCCGTTCGCCGTGGCATCCGGCCGCTCGCCCGCATTGCCTCCTGGGCAACCGCCGGCGTCGATCCGCAGATCATGGGCACCGGCCCCATCCCGGCGTCCCGCAAGGCGCTGCAGAAGGCCGGCTGGTCGGTCAACGATCTGGAACTGGTCGAGGCCAACGAGGCCTTCGCTGCCCAGGCCTGCGCCGTCAACAAGGATCTCGGCTGGGATACCTCGATCGTCAATGTCAATGGCGGTGCGATTGCCATCGGCCATCCGGTCGGCGCATCGGGCGCACGCATCCTCAACACGCTGCTGTTCGAAATGCGGCGTCGTGGCGCCAAGAAGGGTCTGGCAACCCTCTGCATCGGCGGCGGCATGGGCGTCGCCATGTGCCTGGAAGCCATGTGATCGACCAATGCCCCGCTCAACTCCGTTGCGCGGGGCTTTTCGCTTTAGGGCTTCAACAGAAAAGCCCCATCACATTCCATAACCCAAGGGGAGAACAGTATGAGCAGGGTGGCATTGGTGACCGGGGGAACCCGTGGGATTGGGGCAGCGATCAGCACGGCGCTGAAAGCAGCAGGCTACAAAGTAGCCGCCAACTATGCCGGCAATGACGAGAAGGCAAAGGCCTTCGAGGCCGAAACCGGCATTCCGGTCTTCAAATGGGATGTGTCGAACTACCAGTCCTGCGCTGAAGGCATTGCCAAGGTGGAGGCCGCGCTCGGACCGATCGAGGTTCTCGTCAACAATGCCGGCATCACCCGCGATGGCATGTTCCACAAGATGACGCCGGAGCAGTGGAACGAGGTGATCAACACCAATCTGAATGGCGTCTTCAACATGACCCATCCGATCTGGAACGGCATGCGCGAGCGCAATTTCGGTCGGGTCATCAACATCTCCTCGATCAATGGCCAGAAGGGCCAGATGGGCCAGGCGAACTATTCCGCCGCCAAGGCCGGCGACCTCGGCTTCACCAAGGCGCTTGCTCAGGAAGGCGCAGCCAAGGGCATCACCGTCAACGCCATTTGCCCCGGCTATATCGGCACGGAAATGGTCCGCGCCATCCCGGAAAATGTTTTGAAGGATCGTATCCTGCCGCAGATCCCGGTTGGCCGCTTGGGCGAGCCGGAAGAAGTGGCCCGCTGCGTGGTGTTCCTCGCCTCCGACGATGCCGGCTTCATCACCGGCTCGACCATCTCCGCCAATGGTGGCCAGTTCTTCGTCTGACCGCTACCGGTTCGACAATCGTTAAGATCCGCAGACAGAGAGGCCGCCAACCAAGGCGGCTTCTTCTGTTTCCTATGGTTAACAATTTGTTTTTATACCAGATACTGCCGTGAACAAAGGCGGAAGATGTCGTCGATAGCGATTCGTCGCTGCTTTGTTCAGCCTTTGATCGAGACGTTAACACGCGCCCGTTCCAACATCCGAAAAGACGGGCTGGTGCCCGGATGTGGATGCAAAGCAGTATCGTCTCCCGCAGCGCATTCATCGTAAAATTGAAAAATCACCATGTTGCATCTTGAAAAGCACGAAAGTGGTGCTTTAATTTATTCCATGGCTCAGACGACGCACACATCGATATTGCGGTATCAACTCGCGCCGGACCTGGAGGCGCGGCAGGCTTTGGAGGAAACCTTTGCCGCCTATGCCGACATGATTTCGATCCTGGAGGAGCTGACGGGAGACAAAGGCGGCGCAAATCTCGTGGCGCTTCACGATATCGCCTATGAAACAGTGCGGGAGCGCACCGGCCTGCCCGCGCGCCTGGTAACGCTGGGGCTGAGGGATTTTGCCGCCAATCGCGGCCGCAAGGTCGCGCCGGACCGCCTGCCGCTGGACGACAAACTGTTTGCCATAAAGGGCCCGACGGACCTGACGATCGCCACCCTTCGCGGTCGCGTCGCCATTCCCTATGACGTTGCCGGCTACAGCAAGGGTACGCTCAACATATTCTCCGCCCAACTGGTTGCCAGCAACGGCGGATATCAGATCCATATCGGCGTCAATCCGCATGCCGAACGCACGGAGGAGAGCATGATGATGAACGAAGGCATATTGTCCCGCATGGGCCGCCTGATCGCTGGCCTCGCCAATGCTGCCGTCGACAAGGCGGAAGGAAGCAACAAGATTGCGGTTGTCGAACAGGCGCTGCGCGAAATCGATACCGCCGCCGATGAGGCGCGCGCCGACATCGGCAAGGCCAAGGCGGAGGAATACCGCATTCTCAGTCGACGTGACGAGATCTCGGCCGATCTCGCCGCCCTTGATGACAAGATCCGCATGGCTGTCTCGGCGGGTCGGGATGATCTTGCAAAGGCCGGCGTGGCCCGCCAGATCGATCTGGAATCGCAACTTGCAGCGCTCGACAAGGCGCTGGCCGATGCCCGGCTGCACCTCGAAGAAGGCCAGCAGGCCTTGCAGGCAGTGCTGGCCACCCGGCGCGAGGCAGACGCGCGTTTGGCGGATCTCAAGCGCAGCATGATCCAGTTTCCCGACCAGCCGGGTTCGCCGGGTGCGCGTGCCAATCCCGTTGATGGCGCCGCCCGTGCGGCGGCGGCAGTGTCCAGGGTCACGGGCGTTCCCTCCGGTGACAGGGCTGCAAATGGGGAACTCGATGAGCTTGACCGCCTGCATCGTGAACAGGCGATCGAGGCCCGTCTCGCCAAGTTCAAGAATCAGCAGAACTGATCGCCATGCAGCTGTTCCTCGCCCCGGAATGCCTGCCCTTCGCCATAGCCTCCGTCATGCTGATCGTGCTGACGGCCATCGAGATGCTCTGCCTTCTGCTCGGCTTCTCCTTGAGCGAGACGATCGACAAGGCTTGGGCCGGTGATCACGGCGGCATGGCCGGGCTGATGTCCTGGCTCAATATCGGTGGCGTACCGCTATTGGTGCTGCTGATGCTTGGGCTTGGCCTCTTCGCCATATCAGGTTTTGTCATCCAGGCGGTCGCCGCGTCGCTGTGGTCACCGCTGCCTGCGGCGGTCGCCGCGATCCCGGCTGCCGTTCTGACCGTGCCCACGATGCGCATGTCGAGCCGGTGGGTGGCACGGATCGTCCCGCGCGACGAGAGCTATGCCGTCGAGACGACGGAATTTATCGGTCGCAGTGGTGAGGTCACCGTTGGTCCCCTTGATCAGGGGCTTCCCGGACGGGTGAGGCTCAAGGACCAGCATGGCAACTGGCATATTCTGCGTGCCCGTGCCGCCCGCAACGAGGCTCCGATCCCCATCGGCGCCCAGGTGCTTCTCGTCGATCATGTTTCCAACGTCTTCATTGCCATATCAGCGCCGTCGGATCTGCTGACGCCGCCCAATCCATAACGCCAGGGAGCAACCCATGATATATGATCTTCTCTTGCCCGCCGGCATCGGCGTGGTGCTGATACTTGGCATCGGCTTTGTTCTTGCCTCGCTTTATACCCGCTCCAGCCGCGACGAAGCCTATGTCCGAACCGGCCTCGGCGGCCAGAAGGTGGTGCTGGACGGTGGCTCGCTCGTGCTGCCGATCTTTCACTCCATCGCCCGCGTCAATCTCAAGACGCTCAGGCTTGAAGTTCGCCGCGGCGAGGGCGATGCGCTGATCACCAAGGATCGCATGCGTGTCGATATCGGCGCTGAATTTTATGTCCGGGTGAAGCCCGACGCCTCTTCCATTGCCCTGGCCGCCCAGACGCTGGGCGATCGCACCAATGATGCCGAACAGCTGCGCATGCTGATCGAGGCCAAATTCGTGGACGGCTTGCGCTCCGTCGCCGCGACGATGAATCTCGATGCCCTGCAGGAGCAGCGCATGGATTTCGTCAAGGCGGTGCAGGAAGCTGTTGGTGCCGATCTCCAGTCCAACGGTCTGGAGCTGGAATCCGTCTCGCTCACCCGCCTCGACCAGACTGACATCAAGCACTTCAACGCCAACAATTTCTTCGATGCCCAGGGCTTGGCGACGCTGACCCGTATTACGGAAGCTCGCAAGAAGGAGCGCAACGAGATCGTCCGCGATACGGAAGTTGCCATTGCGCAGAAAGACCTTGAGGCCCGGCAGCAGTCGCTTTCGATCGAGCGCACCAAGCGTGAGGCGGAACTGAACCAGGAACGCGATATCGCCAACAAATCGGCCGCCACCCGCGCCGAAACTGCCCAGCAGGAGCAAGCCGCCAAGCGGGCGGAGGAGGAGGCCCGTATCGCCGCCGAACAGGCAATCGCCGAGCGCGAAGCGGCAGCCAAGCAGGCCCGCGAAAGCGCCAATATCGATGCGTCGCGCGCCGTGCAGCAACGCGACACGGAAGCCAAGCGAGACCTGCAGATCGTCTCCCAGGAAAGCGCGATCGCGGTGGCCAACAAGAGCCGCGAGGAATCGGAAGCCAAGGCCCAGGCCGAAAACGCCCGCGCCCTGGCCATCGCAGCGGAAGAAAAGGTAGGCACCGCCAAGGCCGTTGAAATAGCGGAACGCGACCGCCAGATCGCCGTGATCGATGCACGCAAGAAGGCCGAAACCGAGGCGACTGCGGTGACCGTGGGTGCGGAAGCGGAAAAGCAGGCCGCACTCGACCAGGCAGATGCGATCAAGACCCTGGCGACAGCCGAGGCGGAGGCGGCCATCATCAAGGCCAAGGGCGTGCTGGAAACCGGCAAGGCAGCAGCCGAGAGCGAGGCCCTGCTCAACGAAGCGCGCAACAAGCTGAGCCCTGCCATCATCGAGTTCGAAATCCTGCGCGAGCGCATCCGCATCATCCCGCAGGCGCTGGCCGAGGCAGTCAAGCCGATCGAGAAGATTTCCGACATCCGCATCTTCGATACCGGCGGCATGCTCGGTCGGGGCGGCGGAGATGGCTCGGGCGGTGGCATCGGCATGGGTGAAGGCCTGGCCGGCCAGTTGCTTGCCTATCAGGCCAACAAGCCGATCCTCGACCAGCTGCTCAAGGAAGCAGGCTTCGAGGGGGACAATGCGGTTTCCTCTCTGCTCGCCAATCTGCAGCAGGGTCCTCAACCCAAGCCCAAGGCGGATTAATTAATTGATGTCCCGGCGCTAGAGCCTTTCAGGGTTAACTAGGAGCGTTCTGCCGGAGCAGGTTTTCGTCAGGGCAGAGGCGATTGGCGACGGGCATACCCAGGGTACGTCCGAGCCGATCGCCTCTGACCCTGGCGGAAAGATGCCCGGCCCTTCGGGCTGGCTGAAACGGGCCGCCTGGTCGACCGACCGACTCCGTTTGAGCCAGCAGAACGCTTCTATTTAACCCTGAAAGGCTCTAAACAGCCGGGACGTTTCTCGATGCGACATCCATTGCGCTGGCAAATAGATTGCCGAGAAAAACCGGCAGACAACAACGAGGTGGCGGTGAGCGAGACCGGAAAGAAGACCCCGCTGCAGAAGCTGCGCAAAGCCTGGAAACGGGCCGATGCGTCAGAACGGGCGGAGTTTCTTGAATGGCTGACCGAAAGCGGCGCCATCGACAGCACCAACGCCTCTTTTGTCCCGGTCTCATCGGGTCGCTACCTGCGTCCCGATGCCGTCAGGCGGATCCGCGAGGTCATGGTCGCACGCCGCTTGAACCCGGGTGATGTCATGGGTGAACTCGGTTTCGACCCCGAGGATCCGTCATTGCACCGCGCCATGACCCGCAGCTACGGCTTGCGACTTGTGATCATCGAAGCCCTGGAAAAGTGGCTGGCCACCCATTCCGGGGATCGATAAGGTCTCCGCTCCAGGTCAATTTTGCCGCCTCCGCGCTTCTCCAGCAGGCTCCATGTTCACCCTTTCCGCTCCTTGCACATTCGCCCAGGACATCAAGCGCAGCCAATTCATCGCTCACGCCGGGCCGATAGTAGACGAACAATCGGCGCGGGATTTCATTGCCCTGCACAGTTCGCCCGACGCCAATCACAACTGCTGGGCATGGCGTGACGGGCAGGCGTATCGCTTCAGCGACGATGGCGAACCGAGCGGCACGGCTGGCAAACCGATCCTCCAAGCGATAGACGGCCAGGATCTGGACAAGGTCGTGGTGGTCGTAACCCGCCACTTTGGCGGCATCCTTTTGGGAAGTGGCGGACTGATGCGGGCCTATGGCGGCACCGCCGCGCAATGTCTTCAATCCGGCACAAAAGTCCGGATCATCCCGACGGAAACGGTATTCCTGCAGCTACAGTTTTCCGACCTCGCCCTGGTGAAATCCAGGCTGCTCGCCACGCCCGACGTCGACATCGCCAACGAGCGTTTCACCGCGACAGGTGCTGTTCTGGAGGTCCGGCTGCCGCTTGAGGGGTCAAGGGACATTCGTCGCCTTGTGACCGACATGACCAGTGGTCGGGCGATGATCGAGGAGACGCCCTAACGCTGCGGCAGCGAATAGCCTGGGCAGGCCTGCTTTTCTATGCACGCCCCACGCGCCGCGCCGCCATCCGTTCGACGGCCGACAGGCCGTCATAGATCAGGATCGCCAAGACGCCGACGATCACCCCCCCCTGCAACACAAAGGCAAGGTTGTTCGATTGCAGGCCGGCAATGATCACCTCGCCCAGCGTCTTGGCCGCCACGGTTGAACCGATCGTCGCCGTGGCAAGGCCGATGACCAGGGAGAGGCGAATACCGGCCAGGATCACCGGCATCGCAAGCGGCAATTCCACTCGAAACAGCCGCTGGCTTGCCGTCATTCCTGTGCCGCGCGCCGCCTCCAGCACGGCGGGCGGGAGCGTCGTCAGCCCCGTCAGCGTATTCTCGAAGATCGGCAAGAGCCCATAGAGAAACAGGGCAACCAGCGTCGGCTTTTCTCCAAAGCCCAGGATCGGAACGGCAAGCGCCAGAACGGCAACAGGCGGAAAGGTCTGGCCGATATTCACCAGGGTTCGCGACAAAGGCAGGAATTCCGCGCCAAACGGCCGTGTCACAACAATCGCCATGGAGACTGCGACCACGATTGCGCCCGCGGTCGCGATGGCCACGGTCCGCAGATGCAGGAGCGTCAGGCTGAGCAGGCTTCCCTGGGCGTAGATAGCAGGCGCATTTGCCTGGACCAGCGGCCGAAAAACCGGCTCGAACCAGCCGGGGAAAGCGAGGAAGGCAAGAAGCAGTGCGAGCAAAGACCCGCGCAAGATCAGCGGTATCCAGCCCTTCATGGTGATCCCGCCGCGCGTCTGGACAGCCCTTCCAGCGTCACCCTGCCGATCACGCTGCCATCCGCCCCTACCACCGGCAAGGCGGTGCGACCGCTCCAGAGCAGTTGTGCCAATGCTTCCCGCTGGCTGATGCTATCGGGCAAGGGTTGACCCTCAGCCGTACCGGGCTCGACCGCCTGCCGGACTGTTTCGATTGACAGCAGCCGGAACGGACGCTCGCTTTCGCCGATCAGCGTCTGCACAAATTCCGTGGCGGGCTGGTTCACCAGCTCTGCCGGCGCGCCATATTGCACCAGTGCCCCTTTATCCATGACGGCGATGCGATGGGCCAGATGGAAGGCCTCGTCCATGTCGTGGGTGACGAGGACGATCGTGGTGCCGAGCAGTTTCTGGATGGCGAGAAGATCGGCCTGGGCCTTCATGCGGATGATGGGATCGAGCGCGCCGAAGGGCTCGTCCATCAGCAGGATGTTCGGCTCGGCGGCAAGCGCGCGGGCAACGCCCACCCGCTGCTGCTGCCCACCGGACAATTCATGCGGGAAGCGCTTGGCAAAGGTGCCGGGATCGAGCTGGAACAAGGTCAGCAGTTCCTCCACCTTGGCATCGATCCGCCGCCGGTCCCAGCCAAGCAGCGTCGGGACGGTGGCAATATTCTGGGCGACCGTCCGGTGGGGGAAAAGTCCGTGCCCCTGGATCGCATATCCGATGCGCCGCCGGAGCTCGAAGCCTGGGATGGCGTCATTGGCCTCGCCGTCGATCCTGATCCGGCCTGAGCTCGGCTCCACCAGCCGGTTGATCATGCGCAGCAGCGTCGTCTTGCCCGAACCGGATGTGCCGACAATGACAGTGACGGTATGCGGCTCGATGACCATCGAGACATTGTCGACGACGGTATTGCCGTCATAGCGCTTGGTGATGGCGTCGATCTCGATCATGCTGTCCGGCCTCGCTGGCGTGCTGGAGCGTTCATTTCGATAAGGGCATCGAGAACCGTGGCGGCGGCGAAGGCCAGTATCACCGTTGGAACGGCGCCGAGAAGCGCCAGGTCCATGGCCGTCTGCCCGATGCCCTGGAAGACAAAGACACCGAAGCCCCCGCCACCGATCAGCGCTGCGATGGTGGCAAGCCCGATATTCTGCACCAGGACGATACGAATACCGGTGAGGATCACTGGCATGGCCAGCGGCAATTCGATGCCGAGAAGACGTTGGGCGCCGGTCATGCCCACGCCCAGCGCTGCCTCGTTGGTCTCGCGCGGCACCCCGGCCAGCCCCACGACCGTGTTGGCCACCACGGGAAGCAGCGAATAGAGGAACAGCGCCACGAAGGCCGGTGCGGCTCCGATGCCGCGAATGCCGAGCGCCGCAGCCCCCGGCACATGCACCGCGATCCAGCCGAGCGGGGCGATCAGGATGCCAAAAAGCGCAATGGAGGGGATGGTCTGGATCAGGTTCAGCGTGTTCAGAACACCGGCGCGCAACGGCTCCACCCGATGGCAGAGGATGCCGAGCGGCAAACCGATGAGCACGGCGGCGACAAGCGAGCCGAGCGCCAGCGACACATGCTGGCCCGCCTCCTGCCAGAACACATCGGCGCGATTGGCATATTCCTTGAGCAGAGACAGATCATCCCACCAGCCGGACATCAGGATCGCTGCAAGCCCGCCAAGCGCGCCGGCCAGCAACACGACCCGGACCGCAGGCCTTGGTCGCAGCCGTGTGATGGCGTCAGCGGCGACCAGCGCGAATGCCACCGTCAGGATCCAGAAGCCGGAGGCCGGCGAAACGCGGGCATAGCTATTGCCTTCGGGTGAGAGAAAGCGGCCGGAGATTCCAATCGAGATGGCGAGTATCGCCAAGGTCGCTGCGGCGAGGCCAAGCCGCCACCATGTCGAGGTCCGAAAAACGATCACCACGCTGGCCAAAGCCAAAAGCGCCAGCAGAACCGTGGCGGGCACCACCGGCAGCGCTTCCCAGGTCGGCCGCGGCTCACCGGCTACGATGCGGTTGGCACGGAACAGGGCAAAAGGCGCGACCAGCGCGCCATAGGCAACCAGGAGGCCAATGACCAGGCCCAGTTTGTCAATGCCAGTCCGCACCGCGATCCCCCGCGCCTCTTCTATCGAGCGATGGGCGGACTTCCAGGGATGGAAGCCCGCCGCACCAGACTTACTTCAGGAAGCCGTTCTTCTTCAAAAAGTCCTCGGCCACAGCCTTTGCCGGCTCACCGCCAACCTGCACCCGGCCGTTGAGATCCTGAAGCGTGACAAGATCCAGCTTCTCGAAGACGGGCTTCAGCAGGCTCTCGATTTCCGGATGTTCCTTCAAAACCGCCTCGCGGATGATCGGCGCGGGCTGATAGACCGGCTGCACGCCCTTGTCGTCTTCCAGCACCACAAGTCCTGACGGGGCGATCCCGCCATCCGTGCCGTAGACCATCGCGGCATTGGCACCGTTGGTCTGATTGGCCGCCGCGGCGATCGTTGCGGCCGTATCACCGCCCGACAGCGTGATCAGTTGCTCCGGTTTCAGCTGGAAACCATAGGTCGTCTGGAAGGCGGGAAGGGCAGCCGCCGAGTTGACGAATTCCGAGGAAGCCGCCAGCACGACCTGTCCGCCGCCGGCCACGTATTTGCCGAAGTCGCTAAAGGTTGCGATCTTGTTGGCCTCGGCCACGTCCTTGCGAAGCGCCACGGCCCAGGTGTTGTTGGCGGGCGATGGGGTGAGCCAGACGATCTTGTTGGCCTCATAATCCAGCTTCTTGGCTTCCTCATAAGCCTTGGCTGCATCCTTCCACAACGGGTCATCGGCCTTCTGGAAGAAGAAGGCGGCATTGCCGGTGTATTCCGGATAGATGTCGATCTCGCCCGCCGTGATCGCCTGGCGAACGACAGGCGTGGCACCCAGTTGCACGCGATCGGTGGTCTGGATGTTGTTCGCGTTCAGGATCGAGAGGATGATATTGCCGAGAACACCACCCTCGGTATCGATCTTGGACGAGACGACCACCTGGGCAGAGGCCGAGGCAGCCGAAACGATAACGGCAAAGGCGGTTCCGATGATAAATCTGTCGAGACGCACGGCTGAGTTCTCCTTGAAACGATGATCGATTTGTCCCACGGACCAGCACATCCGTCCGGGCATAAAACGCCATATATGGCGGTCGGCAAAGAAAAATAGCCCAAGCTGTTACGATGCTGCGAAGGCAGCGGCGCATGGTAGGATCAGTCGGAGACATTGCCGCGTCAGCGAAATGAAGCGTGACGGCATGCCGGAATGGGCCCGAGCGTCAGCTTGTTAGCAGCGCTTCCGCGATATCATCCCGCTCATCGTCCACCATCTGGCGCATCGCCGTCAGGGACTTGTTATCAAGCACATCGGCAATCGCCTCCCGGACTTCCAGCATCGTCAGCCGGACAACGCAGGCATTCTCATCTGGGCAATCGCGGCAGCGGTCATAGGCCGTGCGACTGGCGCAGTGAATCGGGGCAAGCGGTCCATCCAGGACCCGCATCACCTGGCCGACCATGATGGTGTCGGGAGAGCGGGCCAGACAATAGCCACCACCGCGGCCCTTGCGGGCATGCACGAAACCGCTGTGACGAAGATCGCCGAGAATGGCATCCAGGAATTTCTTGGAGATTCCATATTTCTCGGAGATCTCGATGGACTGGGCCATCCGCCCCGGAGGCAACCCGGCCAGATGGCAGAGCGCTTTCAGGCCGTATTTGCCCTTCATGGACAGCATAAAATTGAATTCCTTTGGGCGACATGCAGAGAGAGTGCTTCCCCATATAGCGGGCGCCTTCGACCAATGCCAGTCTATCCGATGTGGTGACCCGGAACGGCCTCAATCCAGTTTAAAGAGTGTACGTACTTTTGTTTTTTCGGGACGACGGGGGCGCATTTTTAGCTGTGTCGCAGCCAGAAATGGTTAATCGTCGGGGATGGTTCTTGCGTCAATGACGGTGAGCGCATCACTCCCATTGCGGCAATAGCGAGTTGCGCAACGCGGGCTTTGCGTGCGCATCCACCCAAAGTGAAACACTTTTCTTCCTGCGCCTGGGTTCGTTGACTTAGTCTACTTGAACGGTAGTCTGATCGTACCCAACGGAGGAAGCCAAGATGTCCCGATCCGCTCGACTACTCGGTATTGCCACGATCAGTCTGCTTGCCGCGTTTGCCTCTACGCCGGCAGCAATGGCCGACACCACACTCCTCAATGTTTCCTACGACCCCACGCGCGAATTCTACAAGGACTTCAACGCAGCCTTTATCAAGCACTACCAGGCCGAGGCCGGCGAAACCGTCACGATCCAGCAGTCCCATGGCGGTTCCGGCAAGCAGGCCCGTTCAGTCATCGACGGACTTGAAGCCGATGTCGTGACCTTGGCGCTTGAAAGCGACATCAACGCGATCGTCGACAATGGCGGCAAGATCAAGCCTGACTGGCGCTCACGCCTGGGCAACAACTCCTCGCCATACACCTCGACGATCGTCTTCCTGGTGCGCAAGGGCAACCCCAAGAACATCAAGAACTGGGGCGACCTGGTGAAGGACGATGTGCAGATCGTCACGCCGAACCCCAAGACCTCCGGCGGCGCCCGCTGGAACTATCTCGCAGCCTGGGCCTGGGCCAACGAAGAATTCGCTGGCGATCAGGAGAAGATCAAAGCCTACGTATCCGAATTGTACAAGCGCGCCCCGGTGCTGGATAGCGGCGCCCGCGGCTCCACCATCACCTTCGCCCAGCGACAGATTGGCGACGTCCTGCTAGCCTGGGAGAACGAGGCCTATCTGGCCGGCAAGGAATTCGGCCAGGATGCCTTCGAAATCGTCGTACCGCCGATCTCCATTCTGGCAGAGCCGCCGGTTGCCGTTGTTGATGCCAATGTCGATGCCAAGGGCACGAGGAAGGCTGCCGAGGCATATCTCGCCTATCTCTATTCCGAAGAGGGGCAGAACCTTGCAGCCAAGCATTTTTACCGCCCCGCCAAGCGCGAACTGGTGCAGCCAGACCTGTTGAAGGCCCTGCCGGATATCAAGCTGGTGACGATTGACGATCCGATTTTCGGCGGCTGGAAGAAGGCCCAGCCCGAGCATTTCGGTGACGGCGGCATCTTCGACCAGATCTACAAGCCTGCGCGCTGAGGGGGCCCGCCTGAATGATAACATCCGCCATTCCATCCGGAAGGCGATTGAAGCAGCCGAGCATCATCCCAGGCTTTGGGTTGACGCTCGGCTTCTCGATCGTCTACCTATCGCTTATCATCCTGATCCCGATTGCGGGCCTGATATGGCGCGCCAGTTCGCTCACCTGGATTGAGTTCATCAACATTCTGCTGGATGAGCGCACCCTCGCGGCCCTGAGGATCAGTTTCGGCACAGCTCTGATTGCAGCTTGCATCAATGCCGTTTTCGGCGTTCTGATCTGCTGGGTGCTGGTCCGGTATGAATTCCCCGGTCGCAGGATCATCGATGCCATGGTGGATCTGCCCTTTGCCCTGCCGACGGCGGTCGCAGGCATTGCGTTGACGGCGCTTTATGCGCCGCAGGGATGGATCGGCTCCTGGTTCACCCCCCTCGGTATCCGCATTGCCTACTCACCGATCGGGATCGTCATCGCGCTGATCTTCATCGGTCTGCCCTTCGTGGTGCGCACGGTGCAGCCGGTGATGGAAGAAATCGATCGGGAGGTCGAGGAGGCTGCCGCGACCCTCGGCGCCAACCGGTTCCAGACCGTCTTTCGGGTCCTGCTGCCAAGCCTGACGCCTGCGGTGCTGACAGGCTTTGCGCTCGCCTTTGCCCGCGGGGTGGGGGAATATGGTTCGGTCGTATTCATCGCCGGCAACATTCCCTATGTGTCTGAAATCGCGCCACTGCTGATCGTCATCAGGCTGGAAGAGTTCAACTATGCAGGCGCAACCGCGATCGCGACGATCATGCTGGTCATCTCCTTTGCGATGCTGCTGGTCATCAATCTGATCCAGGCCTGGAGCCGACGGAGGTACGGCCTTGTCTGATCATTCCCTCGCCAAGTCGCGGTTCCGCAATCCCGCCGACGAAACTCGGCTGACGAAGCTGCTGCTCACTGCAATAGCCTTCTTGTTCTTGGTCTTTTTCCTGTTCCTGCCGCTCGTGGCCGTCTTTATCGAGGCGTTCCGCGAGGGCGCCTCAGCCTATTGGGACGCCCTAGCGGAACCGGATGCGCTGGCAGCGATCCGGCTGACGCTGACGGTTGCGGCAATTGCCGTTCCCTTGAACCTTGTCTTCGGCATTGCCGCCGCCTGGGCCATCGCCAAGTTCGAATTCAAGGGCAAGGCTTTCCTGATCACCCTGATCGACCTGCCGTTTTCGATCTCGCCGGTCATTTCCGGCCTCGTCTATGTGCTTCTCTTCGGCAGCCAGAGCGTGCTCGGCCCCTGGCTGAAAAGCTATGGGATCGAGATCCTGTTTGCGGTTCCGGGTATCGTGCTCGCCACCATCTTCGTGACCTTTCCCTTCGTCGCCCGGGAGCTGATTCCGCTGATGCAGGACCAGGGCACCGGCGACGAGGAGGCAGCCCTGTCTCTCGGCGCATCGGGCTGGCAGACCTTTCGGTATGTCACGCTGCCCAATATCAAGTGGGGCCTGCTCTATGGCGTCCTGCTCTGCAATGCCCGTGCCATGGGTGAATTCGGCGCCGTTTCGGTGGTGTCGGGCCATATCCGCGGGCTGACGAACACGATGCCGCTCCACGTGGAGATCCTCTACAACGAGTACAACATGCTGGCCGCCTTTGCCGTGGCCTCGCTGCTGGCGGCCCTTGCCCTGGTCACGCTCGTTCTCAAGACTATTCTGGAAATGCGGTTCGGTGCGGGCAGCGCCGGCGGCCGCCGTCACTGAAAGGCCAACTCCATGGATGTTTCGATTACCAATGTTCGCAAGGAGTTCGGCCGTTTTCCCGCTTTGGACAACGTGTCGCTCGATATCCGCTCCGGCGAACTGATCGCCCTCTTGGGCCCCTCCGGCTCGGGCAAAACGACGCTGTTGCGGCTGATTGCCGGGCTGGACGAGCCGAGCGACGGGCAGATCTTCTTCGGAGACGAAGATGCCTCTCATAAGAGCGTGCAGGACCGCAATATCGGCTTCGTGTTCCAGCACTATGCTTTGTTCCGCCATATGACGGTTGCCGAGAATATCGGCTTCGGATTGAAGGTTCGGCCTGCCGCCACGAGACCGCCGAAGCATGAGATAAACCGCCGTGTCAGCGAACTGCTTGAAATGGTGCAGCTATCGGGGCTCGAAAAGAGATATCCGAATCAGCTTTCCGGCGGTCAGCGGCAGCGCGTCGCACTGGCACGCGCCATGGCCATCGAGCCCAAGGTCCTGCTCCTGGACGAACCGTTCGGCGCATTGGACGCCAAGGTGCGCAAGGAACTGCGCCGCTGGCTGAGGGAGTTCCACGACCGCACCGGTCACACCACCGTCTTCGTGACCCACGACCAGGAAGAGGCGCTGGAACTGGCCGACCGCGTGGTCATCATGAGCCAGGGCCGCATTGAGCAGGTGGGTTCGGCCGATGATGTCTATGACCGACCCGGTACGCCCTTCGTGCACCGATTCATCGGCGAGGCCTCCGAACTGCAGGTAGTGGTGAAGAACGGCGACATGTGGCTCGACGACCGCCCGATCGGTCTGAAATCGGACAAGGACGGAAACGGCTCCCTGTTCTTCCGACCCCATGACCTGGACCTGGTCAGCGATAGCGAAGGCGGTATTGCCGGCGTCATCGTCGGCAGCCGTCGTCTTGCCGGTGTTCGCAGGACCGAGCTTGAACTGGCCGGCGGTCACCACCGCGTGGAAATCGACCTGCCGCTCGAACATCCCGCAACCATTGGGACCGCCCTCTCGTTCAAGCCTCGCCACTGGGCGCTGTTTGCTTAGTTCTGTATAATGAGAACCTGATCCCGGATGCGCCGGCGCGGCACATCCGGGAGCAGACACATTGATCACGCCGCCATTCCTACAGCCCCATGGCCTTGAGTTCCTGCAGCGGCGGAATGGTGTCGTACATGTGCTGATCCAGCCGATCCCAGATGATGCCGCAGGTCGGCTTATGCGGATCCTTGACGGAAATGGTCCGGGTCGGGGTGAAAATCACATCGACAACGGTGTCGTAAACGTCGGGCGTCAGAGTCTCGCTCAGCACCTGGCAGTCATGCACAACGGCCGCGCAGGGCGTCTGCGTGGAAATGCGCTGCAACTGGTAGAGCATGCCCCATTCCGCATCGAAGAAGCCGTGGCCCTTGCCGAAGCGAACGCCTTCGTGATTGATCGCCCCCGTGCCCGTGACCATGTAATCGACGGCTGGCATGCCGGCGATATCGTTCAAATCCACGGGCCGCCCCACGCGCTCCATGCCATCCAGCGTCGAAGCGTAGAGATAAAGCTCCGGCGAGATGGTCTTGGGATCCAGCACCCAGAACCCGCGCTTGATCGAATAGGTGGTCATCAGCACGGTCTTGCCATCCTTGAGCGCCTGTAGCCGCAGGCGGTCCAGGCAATTGTCCGGCGTGATGAAGATGAATTGAGCGTCGCGGTAGAAGGCATGCGCGGTCAGCCGGGCAACGGCATCTTCCCCGCCCTCGAAATCGGCGATGAACTCGCCGAAATCATAGTGGAAGCGGCTGTCTGGCACCGCCACCTTGCGCAATTCGCTCCAGACGCGCTCGCGTACGGAAGCCTTGTGATCGGCGATCGAGTGATCAGTGGACATGGCAACTCCTTTGCTATTCGGTGGGCCGCAAGCCGCGCTTTGCCAGCACGAGCCGCTCGATGAAGACGACGGATTGATAGAAGGCGACGGAAACCAGCACCGAGACGAGCGCGATCGACCAGATCATCCCGTAGTCGAGATAGCCTCGTGACTGGTTGAGCAGATTGCCGAGCCCGGTGCCGGTTGCCAGCCATTCCGCGATCATGACGCCGAGCAAGGCACGCGGCGCGGCAAGCTTGATGGCGGCAAACAGATAGGGCAGCGAGGCGGGGATCGAGACGAGCCGCAACTGCGTCATCGGGCCAGCACCATAGGCGCGCACCACGTCCAGCCCGCTGCGCGAGACCAGCGCCAGCCCCTGCGCCAGCGTCACGAAGGCTGGAAAGAACGTGACCGAGACCGTGATCCAGATAATGACCTGGGGACCTCGCCCCAGCATCAACACCAGAAGCGGGGTCAGCGCCACCAGCGGCATAGTCTGGGTGACCACCGCAATCGGCATGAAGCCGCGGATGAAGGCGGGACGCAGAACGGAAAGCAGCGCCAGCGCAAAAGCAAATGCCAGGCCCGCCGCCATGCCGAACAGCGTCATCGGCAGCGTCTGCGCCAGCGCCGCCAGGAGCTTTCCCTGCGCCGCAGCGGCAGAAGGTGCCATGAACAGATAGTCGAACACGCCGGCGGGCGTCTTGGCAATCATGGACGGCGTGCCCATGGCCTTCAGGACCACCCACCAGCAGACAAACGGCAGAGCCACGGATCCGATGAGGACCAGGATGCGCGAGAGGCCGGAGGGTAGATCAGGCGCCGGCGGCGGGCTTGTCGCCATGCTGATGGCACGGCTGGCGCCCAGCAACCGATTGGAAATCCAGGAAAACAGGCCATAGGCCGCAAGCGCCAGGGCTGTGGCCGCAAGCCCGATGCCCCAAAGCCGCTCAGGCTCGGCACGCCCAAGCGAGCCGATCAGGTAGGCGCCGAGGCCGAAGCGGCCACCGCCACCGAATTCCGCGAGGATGGAGCCCAGCACGGCATTGGGCGCTGCGACGCGAAGGCCTGATAGAATCGGCGGCACCGCCGACCGCATCTGAACCAGCCGAAGCACGGTCCAGCGATTTCCCCCACAGGCTTGGACGACATCGATCATCCGCCGGTCGGTCTGGGAAATTCCGATGACCGTGGCCGTCATGGTCACGAAGTAGCAGCCGATTGCCGCCAGAAGCACGCGCGGCGTCATGCCGGAAAAAGTGAGCACCAGGATGGGCGAGATGGCAATCGGCGGCAAGGCGAAGATCGCAACGTTCAGCCCACGGAAAAGCCGAGCGGCAATCGGAAACAGCGCAAACAGCGTTCCCGCGATGATGGCCATCAGGTTTCCGATCAGGAAGCCGGTGCCCGCGCCCTGAAGTGTTGCCAGGATATGATCGGGATAATCGGCCCGGTCCCGCCAGAACCGCGCCAGCACCAGGCTCGGCGCCGGCAGGGCGCCATCGGCAATCAGTCTCAGCCGGCCGCAGATCTCCCAGACGGCCAGGGCGATGAACCAGTTGCGCAGGGTCGCAAGGCGGATGCTGCCGTTCACGGGTTCGGCCTCGCTGACAGCCCCGCCCATTGTTGCAGCGGCAAGCAATCAAACCAAGCGGTCACATTGTTGCCGATGCGGGTCTCAGTGCCCATCGAGCGCCTCCGCCACGGCATCCTCAAGGGCGTGGAATTCCGGACTGGTGAAGATGTCAGGCTTTCGCGGTCGCGGCAGGTCAACATCGATGATCCGGGAGATGCGCCCAGGCCGGCTCTGCATGACCACGACCCGATCCGCCAGGAACACGGCCTCGTCGATGCCATGCGTCACCAGCAGCGTGGTCGCCCGGCTGGCGATCCAGATGCGCTGCAGCTCGATATTCATCTGCCGGCGCAGGATCTGATCGAGCGCGCCGAAGGGTTCGTCGAGGAAGAGAACTTGCGGATTGGTCACCAGCGAGCGGGCAATCGCCACGCGCTGCCGCATGCCGCCGGAGAGTTCGCCGGGCAAGGCCTTCTCGAAACCGGAGAGCCCAACCAGCTTGATCAACTCGGCGATCTTGCCGCCCGCTTCACCGCGAGATCGGCCCAGCACGTCAAGCGGCAGGGCAATATTGTCCTCCACCGTCCGCCAGGGCATTAGGGCCGCATCCTGGAAGGCGACGCCGGTTATCCCGGCCTTGGCCGCATCACCGGGGGTCATGCCGGAAATCGACACGACCCCCGAATCCGCGGTATCGAGCCCGAGCGCCAGCCGCAGCATGGTGGACTTGCCACAGCCGGACGGACCGATCAGCGCCGTAAACGATCCGGCCGGGCAGTCCAGCGAGACCTGTTGCAGTGCCTGAACCGTCGCGCCGCGCCCCTTGAAGACGCGCGACACGCTATCGAGCTTGATGCCGGAGACCGAACCCATCAGATTTCCTGGAGAACCGTGGTGTCGAAATGCTCCCGCTTGGCCGCGATGCCGACCGAAGCCAGGGCTTCGATATTGGCGGCGATTGCGGCTTCGCTCATCGAGAAGATTCCATCCGTAGTCTCGATCAGCGGTTTTTGGGCGGTGTTGAAATAGACCTCGTTTTCGATGGAGCGGCCCGTCCCCTTGAACCAGGTGTCGGCGAGCTTCGGCGGATAGGCGGCCGGATCCTTGAAATTGTCGACCCAGCCCTTGCGGCTCGCCCTGAGGAAGGAGACGATTTCCTTGCGCTTGGTCTTGAGAGCCTCTTCGGTCACGACGACGGTGTCGTTGAAGATCGTGAAGCCAAAGTCATAGAGCAGGAACGAAACCGCCTCCTCGCCGCCGGACTGCTTGATCGTGTAGGGCACGTTGGTGGTGAAATCGAGCGAGGCATCGATCTCACCCTTGATCAGCGGCGTCGGATCATAGGCATAGGGCACGATGTTGACCTTCGACCGGTCGACCCCGGAGATCTTCAGCATGGCCTCGACCGAGATCACATTGACCGGCGGCACCGCGAGCGTCTTGCCGATCAGGTCCTTCGGCTCCTTGATCGGGTTCTTCGCCAGGGAAACAATGCCGATCGGATTCTTCTGGTACTGGGCGCCGATGATCTTGAAGGGAGCGCCCTGCTCCACGATTGCCTTGATCGTGGTGTCCGGTGTGGTCAAGGTCAGGTCGGCCTTGCCGGCGACAATGGTGCTTTCGGGGATGACGTCGGGACCGCCGGAAAGATAGGTCAGATCCAGACCCTCTTCCGTGTAGTAGCCTTTGTCGGCGGCCAGGAAATAGCCCATGAATTCGGCATCGTTGATCCAGGATGCCTGGAAGTTGAACGGGGTCGCCGCGCTGGCCCGGCCTGAGATCAGGGGCAGGCTGGCAGCCGCCCCCATGAGGCCCAGAAATTTGCGTCTGTGAAGGGTAAGGTTCATCGGTCGCTGTTCCCTATTGTTGGTTTTGCTGGTCTTGGTCTTGGGTTGGAAGTTCAAGGCGCTGTCACCGCCCCTCAGAGAAGGCCTCGCATGCGTGCAAGTTCTTTCAGGGGTGGCGTTTCTGATATTTCCCGCTCGCTCATCAGGTCCCAGCGGATCCCCCGGGGTCTCCGGCCGGTCCGTTCGACCCGGTGCAGGCATTGTGGCGTCGCGATATAGTTCACCTGGATATCGGTGGCGCTCGGGCTGAGCTGGTCGTCAACCACCTGAACGTCATGGACCACGGCAGCCACCGGCGTCGCCTCGTCAACCAGGCCGAGATCGGTGAACATGCCCCATTCCATGTCGAAATAGGTGTGGCCCTTGCCGAAGCGGATGCCATCCAGCGTGACCGCCGATGCACCGGTTGCCAGGAAATCGAAACGGCCGATTCGGGTGAGTTCCGCCAGGTCGACCGGTCTTGCGAAATGCTCCATGCCATCCAGCCACGCGGCAAAAACCGCGGCCTTCGGCGGCACTATGCCGGGCGCAAGATAGAGAAAACCTCGCTGCATGTTGTAGGTGGACATGACGAGCGGCTTGCCCTCGACAATCAGTCGACGACGCAGTTCGGTCATCGAATTGTCGGGCGTGACGAATACCAGCTTGCTGTCTCGATAGGCCGGCAATTGCGTCAGCCGATCGGTGGCCGCTTCCACCCCCTCGAAGTCCGGAATGAATTCGCTGAAACGCAGGTGAAACCGCGTGTCCGGCCGGGCCACCTCTTTCAGGCGATCCCAGATGCGCTGCCGGATGATACGCGATTGTGACAACTGCCGCCCCTTCGTTTCAACGTTTCATAACTGTGAAACAGCAGTTTCATTATTGCAAGAGGGCTGCTAATCTTTTTTATGCTGAACCGGAAACGGGAGGGAAAATGGCATCGCGTCTCGTGTTGCGCATCCAGGAACGCTATGCCCGGCTGACAGCCGGGGAGCAGAAGCTTGCCCAGCTGATCCTCGACCGCCAGGACGACATCCTCACCCATTCGGCGACGGAAATCGCGGAAATGGCCGGTGTTTCCAAGGCGACGGCAGCGCGGTTCTTCCAGCATCTTGGTTACGCCGATTTCAACGAGGTCAAGCTTCAGGCCCGCGAGGAGCGGAACCGGACCGAACCCTACGAATATTCCCTGGCGAAATCGGAACAGGTGGCGCTGGGACGCACCATCGGCGCGCATCTCGAACTCGAATTGCGCAACCTCACCAAAACATTTGAGGAGATGCGCTCCGACAAGGTGCGCGAGGCGGCCGAGCTTCTGGCCGCCGCTCCCCGGGTCTGGGTGCTGGGGCTCGGCACGGAAGAGGGCGTCGCGCGATACACGCGCCTGATGTTCTCACGGCTGCGGCATAGCGTGATGATCCTGGGCATCAACCAGGGTTCCTGGGCCGAGGATCTGGCCATGACCGGGCCGAAGGACGTGTTGCTGCTGGTGACGCTTCCGCCCCATCAGCCCATTCTGAAGCCGATACTGAGCTATGCCGCCACCAGCCGGCTGTCGGTGATCACGGTGACGGATCGGACCTCCATGCTGGAGGCACAACGCTATTCCCGTGTCGTGCTACCCTGCCACGTTGCGAGCTTCGCGCTTGGAGCCTCTCATACCACGGTCATGAGCGCGATCCGCCTGCTGGCGCTGACGTTCGCCGCGCAGGTGGGCAAATCGGCCGAGCAGCGGGCGGAGATCATCGCAGGGATCCACGAGGAACTCGGCGATATCGAGTGACCGCACGTCTGACCACGCCGCTTTGCAACGGCGTGGTTCTTGTCTTCAAGGATCTTATCGCATCACTGCGCGGGCAGCACCTCAGCCGCCTGTTCCTCGCGACTCTTCTGCCGCCTCGTACGCCAATCGCCAAGGAACAGCAGGATCGGAGCGGCGATGAACACCGACGAGGACGCCGCGATGATGATGCCGAACACCATGGGAACAGCAAAGCTCTCCACTGCGCTGCCGCCCCAGATCGCCATCGGCACCATCGCCAGAAGCGCCGTCGCCGATGTGTAGAGGCTTCGCGCCAAGGTCTCGTTGATCGAGAGGTTGATCAGGTCGCGGAACGGCATCGCCTTGTAGAGCCGCATGTTCTCGCGCATGCGGTCGTAAACGACGACCTTGTCGTTGACCGAATATCCGACCAGGGTCAGCAAGGCGGCAATGGCCGTCAGGTTGAAGTCGAGGCCGGTCAGGGCAAAGAAGCCGATTGTCTTCGTCACGTCGAGAACCAGGGTCGCGATTGCTCCCACCGCAAACGGCCAGTCGAACCGCACCCAGATATAGACCAGCATGGCAAGCGACGCGAGCACGACGGACATGAAGCCGGCCTGCGCCAGTTCCCCGCTCACCTTCGGTCCGACCACTTCGGTCTTTTCGATCTTGGCGGAAGCATCAATAGTCTGGATGGTCTCCCGCACCTTGGTCACGGCAGCCGTCTGGGCCTCTTCGCCGCCTGGCTGACGCTCAAGACGCAGCATGACGTGGTTGGAATCGCCAAACTCCTGCAAGGCGACCTCGCCCAGCCCCAGCGTTTCCAGACCCGAACGCAATCCGCCGAGATCCGCCGGGCCTTGCGTCACGACTTCAAGCTGGATGCCGCCCTTGAAATCGACGCCGTAATTCAGGCCGGGGGTGATGAACAACACAATGGACGAGATCGACAGCACGGCGGAGACGCCGATGCCGAACAGCCGCGCCTTCATGAAGTCGATTTTCGTGCCGTCCTTGATCAGCTTGAACGGCAACAACGGCCTGATGTTGATGCTCTTCAGCCGGTAGCGTCCGGCAATCGCGACCATCGCGACCCGAACGACGGAAACGGCCGTGAACATGGAGATCGCAATGCCGAGACCCATGGTGACGGCAAAGCCGCGGACGGGACCCGAGCCGAAGTAGAACAGAAGCACGGTTGCGATCAGCGCCGTCACGTTGCTATCGATGATGGTCGAATAGGCCTTGTTGAAACCCTGGTCGATGGCGGCGAAGGCACCCCGACCCTTGCCGACCTCTTCCCGGATACGTTCATTGATCAGGACGTTCGCATCCACCGCCAAGCCGATGCCGAGCACGATGCCGGCGATGCCGGGAAGCGTCAGCGTCGCCCCGAGAAGGGTGAGGCCGGCAAAGGTGAGGATCACGTTGAGCGTCAGTGCCAGTACCGCGAGCAGGCCCCAGGTGCCGTAGAGCGCCAGGATGAAGGCCACCACAAGGCCAAAGCCTGCAAGACCCGAGACGATGCCCATCTCAATGGCGTCTCCACCGAGATCGGCGCCGACGGTCCGCTCCTCGATTACAGTGAGCTTTGCCGGTAGCGCCCCTGCCCGCAGCAGCGCGGCCAGCGTATTGGCCTGCTCGACGCTGAACGAGCCGGAAATCTGTCCGGAGCCACCCGTAATCGGTTCACGGATGACAGGCGCGCTCAGCACCTTGTCATCAAGCACGATGGCAAACGGCCGGCCGACATTCTGCTGCGTCACCTGGGCAAAGCGGCTGGCGCCGGCCTGGTCGAAGCGGAAGGACACCACCGGCTGGTTGTTTTGCGGGTCAAAGGCCACGCGCGCATCGGTCAGCCGGTCCCCCGACAAGAGCACCTGTGCCTGCACCGGATAGCGCTGCCCCTCCTCGTCTTCCATGACGCGCACGCCCGGCTCGCCTTCCTGGCCAAGCAGGTGGAAGCTCATCTTGGCGGTGGAACCCAGAAGCGCGCGCAGATTGGACGGATCCTGCTCGCCCGGAAGCTGAACCAGCACCCGGTCCGTGCCGACACGCTGGATGGTGGGTTCGGCAACGCCGACCTGGTCGACACGCTGGCGGATGACCTCCAGGCTCTGGTCGACGGCATTGCTCATGCGCGCGGCAATACCGCTCTCGTTGGGCGCCATCCGCAGGGTGTTGCCGCCTGAGGTGGTGATGTCGAGTTCCTGCCGACCGGCGCCAAGCCCGGTGCTGATCGGGCTGTTCAGCTTCGCCATGGCCTCGCGCGCGGTATCGAGAGCCGCGCCATCGGCCAGCACGATCACCACGGCTTTTCCGTCACGGCGAACAGATTTTGTATCAACCTGCGCCTCGCGCAGGCCGGTACGCGCCTCCTGCACCAGGCTTTGCAGCCATTCGTCTTCGAGGGATTGCTGATCGACCTCAAGCACGAGGTGAGAGCCACCGCGCAGGTCGAGACCGAGCGACACTCTTTGATGGGGCAACCAGCTTGGCAGCTTGGAAAGAGCGCCATCCGGCAAAATGTTTGGCAGGGCTATCAGCAGCCCCAGGAGGATCACGAACAGGTAGCTCGCGATCTTGAACGGAGAGTTTTTCATCAAAGGATTCCAGCAATCGGCACGCGCGGAGAAAAACCACGGCGCCATTCATCGGAGCCATCAGGGATGGCCGGCAGAGATATCAGATGCTGAAAAGTGGCGGCGCGCGCGACCGGTAGGCCAGGGCCGGGTATTGGACCCATACGAACGATGGCGCCTGTTGCCGAACCTGTCCGTGCCGGCACAAGACAAGAGCAAAATCATCAGGCAGCAGACAGTCGTCCAGCGGCGGCTGGGGCCGCGCCTTGTGCCGGTTGGACTGATCGGACGCCATGAGCATCCGACTGTCGGTCTGCGCCGACGCGTGAATCTTGCCGCTTTCAGGGCCTGCAATGGAAGATGGGTTCGCGGCGGCCAAACCGATATCGCGGCCAATAGTGCCGCCAACAAGCGACAATATGGAGACGAAGACAGTCAAAACGAAGGCATCGACCCATCGGGCGTACCATGTGCACTGACCTTGTCTCGACCGGATTTGTTTCATCGCCAACCTTTCGGCGACACGCATCGCATGTTTTTGACCGTTAGGCCATACTTGCACACGACAATTGTGTCATGGCACCGGCCACCGGATCGCCTTTGTGATCAACGCCCTATCGCCGATGGCACCGCTGCAGGAGCCGGCATGGCCGCCTCAGGCACGCTGACCCTTCCGGGATATCTACATAACCGTCGCCTCGAACAATTCCCTGGCATAGGCGTGATGGGTTATGCCCTGCCGCAGGTCTTCCTTTGTCAGCTCGTCCACGAACACGCCATCCTTCATGACCAGAACGCGATCGCACATATGGGCAATCACCGCCAGGTCATGACTGACAAGCACCAGTGTCAGGTTTCGCTCTTCGCGCTGGTCGGCCAGCAGGTTCAGCACCTCCGCCTGGATGGAGACATCGAGCGCGGATGTCGGCTCGTCGAGCAACAGGATAGGTGGCGCAAGGATCAGCGCACGGGCAATCGCCACGCGCTGGCGCTGCCCGCCGGAAAGCTCATGCGGGAAACGATGGGCGAATTCCAGCGGCAGGCCCACCTGCCTCAGCGCCTGCAGCACACGGGCTTGGTCGTCGCCCAGACCCATGGCGCGCAGCGGTTCGGCAAGCGCCGTGCCGATGCGGTGGCGCGGGTGCAGGGAGCCATAGGGGTCCTGGAACACCATCTGCGCCAGTTTCAACTCCTCGCGGCTGCGCTGCCGGCCGACCTCCCTGCCGTCAAACGAGATGCGGCCGGTCCAGCCGCGTTCCAGCCCGGCCAGCGATCGCAACAGCGTGGACTTGCCGCAGCCGGATTCGCCGACGATGCCAAGCGTTTCACCTCGCCGCACCTCAAGATCGACGTCGCGAACGACAGTATGCATGGCGGCATCCCTGCCGAAGGTGACGCGCAGCTTTTCAACCTTGATCATCGTGTCACCTCCGCCGCCGCGTCGAGAGCAGCCCGATCCATGACGGCAAGACGGCGGACCGGGTGGCGGGGATCAGGCATGGCTGCGATCAGCGCCCGCGTATAAGGGTGCTGCGCCGCTTCAAGGCTCACTAGTTCCTCGACAGCCTTGCCGCGATACATGACGATGATGCGCTGGCAGAATGCCGCGACCATGCGGATATCGTGGCTGATCAGGATCAGGCCGGAACTGTTTTCCCGGACCAATTCATCGAGCAACACGAGGACGTCCTTGCGCACGCTGACATCGAGCGCCGAGGTCGGCTCGTCGGCGATCACCAGCTTCGGCTTGGCAATCAGCATCATGGCGATCATCACGCGCTGACCCATGCCGCCGGAAATCTGGTGCGGATACTGGGCCATCACCCGGTCGGGATCAGCGATGCGCACCCTCGTCAGCATGGCGCGGGCGGCATCCAGGGCGGCTTTGCCACCAAGCCCGAGATGCAGCATCGCCGATTCGGCAATCTGCTTGCCGATCGTCAGCACGGGATTGAGCGAATAGCGCGGGTCCTGCATGATCAGGGCCATATCCTTGCCCCGCAGCGCATCCATCTGGCGGCCGGTCTTTGCCAGCATGTCCTGCCCGAGGAAATCCAGCCTGTCGGCCGTGACGACGGCCTTGGGCGGCAGGAGCCGCATGACGGCGCGGCCGGTCGTCGACTTGCCGGAACCGGATTCGCCGACGATGCCGACACGTTCGCGTCCCACGTCGAAGCTCACGCCGGAGACAGCGGCAATCGCATTGCGTCCAAAGCGGACATCGAGATTGCGGACGGAGAGAATCGGGGAAGTGTCACGATCTTGCATGTCGCGGATCCAGGATGTCGCGGAGCGTATCTCCAACGATATTGAAGGCGAGGCTGGTGAGCAGGATGGCGATGCCGGGCATGACCGCAACCCACCAGTAATCGAGCATGAACTTGCGGCCGCTGGAGATCATCGCGCCCCATTCGGGCGCCGGCGGCTGGGCGCCAAGCCCGAGGAAGCCGAGGGAGGCCGCGGTCAGGATGATACCAGCCATGTTCAGCGTCAGCCGCACGATGACGGAGGGAATGCACATCGGCGCGATATAGAAGAACAGGATGCGCATCGGGCTTGCGCCATAGAGCTGCGCCGCCGCCACATAATCGGCATTGCGCACCACAAGCGCCTCGGCACGCGCCAGCCGTGCAATCGGCGGCCAGGCGGTGAGCGAAATGGCGATGATCGCAGTCGACAGGCTGGCGCCGAGCGCTGCGGCAAAGGCCAGAGCCAGGATCAGCGAGGGGAAGGACAGCACGATATCCGTGGCCCGCATCAGGATCGCGTCGATGCGTCCGCCGAAAAAGCCGGCCACGACACCGATCGCAAGCCCGATAGGTCCGACGATGATCGACACGGAGAAGATCGTCTGGATGGTGATGCGCGAGCCATGGATGAGGCGGCTGAAGATGTCGCGGCCGAACTCGTCCGTCCCAGCAAGATGCGTCCAGCTCGGTGGCTGCAGCGCATTGGAAAGCGTCTGGGCCGCCGGATCGAAAGGCGCGATCAGCGGCGCGAAAAGCGCGACCACCAGCAGGATGCCGATGATGATGAAGCCGACGAGGCCGAGCGGCTCTTCAGCCAGCTTGGCAAGCGTCCGGCGCAGCGAGAGCCAGAAACGCGTGGCGAGCGGCGGAGCAACGAGCGTCGCTGCGTCTGACGGAAGGACATTGTTCATCGGGTGGCCTCCCGGGTGCGCGGATCAAGCAGGGCATAGGCGATATCCGCAATGAAATTGAGCAGCATGAAGACGAAGCCGACAACGATCGTGGCCGCCAGCACGGCATTCATGTCGCCGATCATCAGCGCGTTTGTCATGTATTGGCCGATCCCCGGCCAGGAAAACACGATCTCTGTCACCACCGCACCCTCCAGCAGGTTGCCGTAAGAAATGGCGAGCACCGTGATGAGCTGCACGGCGATATTGGGCAGGACATGATGGATGACGGTGCGGGCCGGCCCCGCGCCTTTGGCCCGCGCGGCGATCACATAGTCCTGGCTCAATTGCTCCAGCGTGAAGCTGCGAGTCATGCGGGTGATATAGGCCATGGCCATGTAGGCCAGGATGCTCGCCGGCAGGATGATGTGGGACAGCGCATTCCAGAAGATATCGGTCTCGCCCGCAATGAGGCTGTCGATCAGCAACATGCCGGTCACGGGATCGACCATGCCCTCGTAGAAGACATCGATGCGGCCCGGGCCACCGACCCAGTCCAGCATGGCATAGAAGACCACCAGTCCGACGATGCCAAACCAGAAGACCGGAATGGAATGGCCGACCAGCGCCACCACGCGGGCGAACTTGTCGATGAAGCTGTCGCGGAACAGGGCGGCTGCAAGTCCCAGCGGCACGCCGACGAAGGTGGATATGATGACGGCCAGCGTCGCCAGTTCGAAGGTGGCCGGAAAGGCCTGCCACATGTCCTGGACGACGGAATTGCCGGTCAGGATCGCCTGACCGAAATCGCCCTGCAGCAGGCCTTTCAGATAGATGAAGAACTGCTCGTAAAGCGGCAGGTCGAGACCCAGCTTCTCCCGCATCGCCTTGTAGGCGGCGGGGTCAGCCAGCTCGCCGACGATCGCGCCGACCGGATCGGTCGGCAGGACACGGCCGATAAGGAACGTGACGCATAGCAGGATGAACAAACTGACGAACAGCTGCAAGACGCGTCTTGCCAGTTCGCCTGCGGAAAGTTCCTTCATGACCGTGTCCGGATACCGTTAATCTGCAGTCTTGGTGACGCCTTCAAGGCGCGTCACCTGGTTGGGGTGACCAAGATAGCCCTCGACATTGGCGTTGAGAACGATCGGCTCGAACCGTTCGAACAGTGGCAGCACCGCAGGCTTGAGCGAGACGAACATCTCCTGCATTTGCTTGAACATCTCACCGCGCTTGGCCGGATCCCGCTCCAGCGAGGCCTTGGCCGTCAATTGCGTCAGCTCGGGAATGTCCCAGGCCGAACGCCATACGAAGTTTCCGGCATTGTTGGCTTCCTTCGAATTGTCGGGATTGGAGGCGAACTGCTCCATGGAACCGAGGACATTCGGCATGTAGGAGCCGGTCTGCGGCATCAGCAGGTCGAAATTGCGGGCGCGGTGATCGGCGATGATATCGGAACCATTGCCCTGCTGGATTTCGACCTTGATGCCGATCTGGCCGAGCGAGGCCTGGATGGCGGTCGCGAGGTCGATGCGCGGCGTCTGGGCGATGGTCTTGAGCGTCAGCGAGAAACCATCGGCAAACCCGGCCTCGGCCAGCAAGGCTTTCGCCTTTGCCGCATCGAACTGCCAATCGGGATTAGGAATGGCGTAGTCGAAATTCTCCGGCACCGGTACATTGCGCACACGTCCATAGGGCCCCATGATCGTCTGCTCGATGCCCTTGTAGTCGATGCCGTAGGCGATCGCCTCGCGCACCTTGGGGCTGGCGAGATATTGGTTGCCGGCATTCATGGCCAGCACATAGAAACCGCCTGTTGGCACGCGCTGGACCTCGAACTTCTGGTTCCCCTCGAACACCTTGAGATCAGCGGCCGACAGCGCGCTGGCGATGTCGATATCGCCGCGCTCCAGCATCAGCCGCTGCACCTGGCTTTCCGGCACGTGGCGCAGGATCACGCGGCGCATGGTCGGCGCACCCGAGACATAGTCGCCATTCGCCTCCAGGATCACCATTTCATTGGGCGTCCAGCGATTGAGCGAGAAGGGGCCGGAGCCGGCGGAATTGGTGCGCAGCCAGCCATTGCCGAAATCGTCGGCGGTCACATGCTTCTTCACCTCGACGCTATCCACGACGCTGGCGACAACCATAGCCAGGCGATAGAGCAGCAGTTCGCCGGTCGTCTGGTCGGAGAGCTCGATTCTTACCGTCTTGGGATCGACCGCCTTGACCAGGGTGTCGACATTCTCAGCGGTATAGCCGATGCGCTTGAAATTGGCCGCCGCGGCCTGATCGAGCTTCAGCAGGCGAGCGAGCGAATAGACGACGTCATCGGCCGTCACGGGATTGCCGGAGGCGAACTTCGCCTCGCGCAGATGGAAGGTGATGCCTTTTTCGTCCTCCTCCCAACGTTCCGCCAGATGCGGCTGCAGCTTGCCGGAATTGTCTGTCATGACGAGCCGGTCATAGAGATTGGACATGATCTCCAGCGCCTTGGCTTCCGTCGCCTGCTGTGGATCAAGCGACAGGACCTGGGCCAGCGAGGTTCCAATAACGAGCTGGTCCTTGGGCGTGGCCGCCACCGCCTGCAAGGCACCAAAGGCGAGAAAGCTCGCGGCGACGCCGGCGAGCAAAGTTTTCGAAAAATGCTTCATTGTAACTCCTCCCTGGTCTATCATAGGAAACGTATTATGTCGTCCGTATGTCGTATTATGAATTATCGAAATCCGGGGACCTTGGCAAGTGCATTTAAAGGCGCGCGAAAAAAGCGAGCGAGTGAATGAGGGGAAGATGACAAGGGGCAGACAAAGACTGGCGCAACAGGTGATCGACGAACTGCGCCACCAGATCGAATCAGGCAAGCTGAAGGAAGGCGACCAACTGCCGACCGAGCCGCAACTGGAGGCGAGCTTTGGCGTGAGCCGCACTGTAGTGCGCGAGGCGATTGCCGATCTGCGCGCCGCCGGCTTCGTGCGGCCCGTGCAGGGCAAGGGTGTTTTCGTCAGCGATCCCAGCGCAACGCAGCGACTGGCGTTGACCCCCGTTGAAATCAAAAGCATACCGGAAACCCTTGAATTACTTGAGTTTCGTCTGGCGACGGAAAGCGAGGCAGCCGCCATTGCCGCCTATCGCCGCACGGCAGAGCAGGAAGCGGCGATCTCCGCGGCCAACCGCAAGATGGCGCAGATGATCGAAGCGGGCAAACCGACGGTGGAGGCGGATTTCGAATTCCACATGGCCATTGCCGCCGCCACCAACAACCGGTTCTACCTAGATGTAATGCGCCAGTTCGGCTCGCGCGCCATACCGCGCAGCCAGTTTCCCACCCTGCCAGACGCCACCGACAAGACCTATTTGCTGGGCGTCCATACCGAGCATGGCGATATCCTCGCCGCCATTGCCGACCAGAACCCGGAGGCCGCGCGCCAGGCCATGCGAAAGCATATCTTGGGCAGCCAGCGCCGATACCGGCAACTCGCAGAACAATAAAGCTCTCGACACCCTCCAAAATTCATATTATGTCATATGATATAGATGAGTTTGGAAGGGTGAGGAGCCTATCGTGTATCTGGGAACGCAAGTCGCTGCCCGCGACGATGACGACTACAGGGTGTTCGCGCAGCTTGGCGTGAAGAATATCTCGGCGGACCCGCCAGGTCCGCCTGCCAGCTGGACGCTTGATGACCTGGAGCGGCATCGCGATCACGTCGAGAGTTTCGGCCTGGTGCTGGACATGATCCAGCTGCCGCTTCCCTCGCGGCCCGTCGAGCAGGCCTCCTACCCCGATATCCTGCTGGCAGGACCGGAACGTGACCGCCAGATCGATGCCGTCTGCCGGATGATCGAGAACTGCGCCCGCGCCGGCATCCCCGCCGCCAAGTATAATCTCAACCTGATTGGCATTCCCCGCACGGAGATGGAGCCCGGCCGCGGCGGCTCGCTCAACGAGGCCTTCCGCTGGGACAAGGCCGATCAGGGCGCCGCACCCGGTTTGGCCGGTGTATTGTCGGAAGACGAGAACTGGGAGCGGATCGATTACTTCCTGGAGCGTGTGGTGCCCGTGGCGGAAAGTGCCAAGGTCCGCCTCGCCTGCCACCCCCATGACCCCTATACGCCGCCAGGCTATCGTGGCGTCACCCGCGTATTGGGCACCGTCGAGGGCTTGAAGAAATTCGTGCTGATGCGCGAAAGCCCCTATCACGGGCTGAACTTCTGCCAGGGATCGGTCGGCGAAATGCTCGACAATCCGCGCGAAGAAATCGACGACATCATTCGCTGGTTCGGCAGCCGCAACAAGATCTTCAACCTGCATTTCCGCAATATCCGCGGCGGCAAGCTGTCCTTCATGGAAACCTTCCCTGAGGAAGGCGACATGGACATGGTGCGTTCGCTGAAGATCTACAAGGAAATCGGCTACAAATACATGGTCATGCCCGATCACGTGCCGACCATCAGCGGCCGTGATCCGACCGGCGTCGCCTTCGCCTTCTGCTACGGCTACATCGCCGCGCTCCTGCAGTCGCTCGACGCTTGATCCCTATTGCATTTCTCTACATTTCAGGATGACACGATGACTCCCGACGAACTCAAGGCCGCCCTTGGCAGCGGTTTGCTTTCCTTTCCGACGACCGCCTTCAAATCCGACTTGAGCTTCGACGAAGACGGCTACAGGGCCCATATCGACTGGCTGGATGGGTTCGGCGCCTCGGCCCTGTTTGCGCCCGGCGGCACGGGCGAGCTCTTCTCGCTGACACCGGCCGAGGCCGCAAGGGTGACCCGGGCGGCCAAGCAGAGTTCGCGCAACACCCCGATCCTCGGCGGAGCCGCCTATGGCACGGCGCTCGCCATCGAAATGGCCAAGGCCGCGAAAGAGGCGGGCGCCGACGGCATCCTGCTTCTGCCGCCCTATCTCATGTTCTGCGAGCAGGAAGGACTGGTCGCCCATGTCAAGGCGATCTGTAATGCCGTCAGCATCGGCGTGGTGGTCTATAACCGGGACAACATCGTGCTGAGCGCCGAAAGCCTGATGCGGCTCTGCGAGCAGTGCCCCAATCTGATCGGCTTCAAGGACGGCCATGGTGAAGTCGATCGCGTGATCGAGATCACCACGCGGCTTGGCGACCGCCTGACCTATATCGGCGGCATGCCGACCCACGAACTCTATGCCACGGCCTATTTCGCCGCTGGTGTTACGACCTATTCGTCAGCGGTCTTCAACTTCGTCCCGGAACTCGCCCAGACCTTCTACTCCGCGCTGAAGGCCGGCCGCAAGGATGTGACGGACCGCATCCTCAAGGAGTTTTTTTTCCCGCTCACCGAATTGCGCAACCGGCGCAAGGGCTATGCCGTGTCCATCATCAAGGCCGGTGTCAATGCCCGCGGCGGCTCGGCCGGGCCGGTGCGCCCGCCGCTGGTCAACCTGACGACCGATGAAACCGATCAGCTGAAGCGGCTGATCGACATTGCTACCGCGCTCTCCGGGAGGGAGAGCGCATAATCTGGGATGAGGAGAAACCAGCGTGAAGAAACTGATCGCAACGGTTGTCGCACCCCTTGCGGCAATGGCCATCGGCGGCACACCGTCCTTGGCCAAGGCGCGAACCTTCGTCTATGTCTCGGCGGCCGACGCTGCGACCATCAACGCCTATAGCATGGATGAGACAACCGGAGCGCTGTCACCGCTTGAGCCATTCAAGGCCGACGGCAAGGTCATGCCGATGACGGTCAGCCCGGACAAGGCGCATCTCTACGCCGTCATCCGCTCGCAGCCGTTTCGCGTTCTGTCCCTGGACATCGATCCGCAGACCGGCAGCCTGAAACAGTCCGCCGTCGCGGCGCTGCCGGACAGCATGCCCTATGTCTCGACCGATCCATCCGGGCGCCTGCTGTTCACCGCCTCCTATGGCGGCAACAAGATCGCCGTGCTGCCGATCGGCAAGGACGGCCTCGTCACCGAAGGTGCCCGACAGGTGCTGGCAACGGGGCGGAATGCCCACGCGATCGTTAGCGATCGTAGCGGCAAGTTCGTGTTCGCCACCAATCTTGGTTCCGATCTCGTCCTTCAATTCCGGCTGAACGGGGAAACCGGCCTGCTGGAAGCGAATGATCCAGCGGCGATCAACACAAAAGCAGGCTCCGGCCCGCGCCATCTCGTGCTGTCTCCAGACAACAGCTCGGTCTATGTCCTGACGGAACTCACCGGCGAAGTCATTCACTACCGGCTGGACCCGGAAAAGGGCACGCTGAGCGAAGTGGACGTCGTCGGCTCCGTTCAAGCAGCCGCCGGTCTGGAGCCAGGCGTGGCTCCTCCGCCTCCGCCCGCCTTCAATGCGACGACTGCGCCGGCCAAGCCCGCAGACAATGGCAAGCCGAAGATCTGGGCCGCCGACATCGCCATCACACCCGACGGCCGCTATCTCTACACCACGGAGCGGACCACAAGCCGGATCGCGCTGTTCAAAGTGGCCCAGGGCGATGGCAAGCTGACCTATGTTGCCAACTACGAGACGGAAAAGCAGCCAAGGGGTATCCGCATCGATCCCACGGGCCGATTTCTGATCGCCTCAGGCGAAAAATCGGACAAGCTCAGGGTCTATTCGATCGATTCCAATGACGGCACCCTGAAGCCGGTCGCCGAGGCACCCGTCGATGCCGGCGCAAACTGGATCGAAATCGTCACCCTGCCATAAACGACGACCGGAGTGACCCAGCATCGCAGCCGGTTCACTCCGGAAACGTCTCAGGCTTGCCGTCGCTTCTGAGACGGCAAGCCATTCGTATTCGCAAGCCGCGACAACCTCCAGCGCCAGCGTGGCAAGCGCCTCGTTTGGGAAGATCAGTGCATGGGCGACGCAAAGCCCGTTTCGCCCGAGACCGGCATGGCCGGTGCCAGCGACATCCTGACCGCCGCATCGGCATGCAGCAGCGTCGAATCAAAGGTCGGAATGTCGAAGTCAGCCGCGCTCACCAGCAGCCCGATTTCGGTGCAGCCCAGGATCACGCTATCGGCGCCAGCGGCCTTGCCCTTCGCAACCACGTCCTTGTAGCGCTGCTGCGAACTGCCCTTGACGATCCCACAGCACAATTCGCTGAAAATGATGTCGTGTACGTCCTGACGATCGGCGGCATCCGGCACGAGCACTTCGATCCCGAAGCTCGACTCGATATGCTTGCGATAAAAATCCTGCTCCATCGTGTAGCGCGTGGCGAGCAGCAAGGGCCGGCGGCAACCGGCACCGGCGACAGCCTCGCCCGTGACATCGGCAATGTGGACAAGCGGAATGCCCACCGCCGCCTGCACCTGCGGTGCCAGCAGATGCATGGTGTTGGTGCAGATCAGGATCATCTCGGCCCCGGCATTCTCCAGATCGATCGCAACCTTGCTCAGTTCCCGGGCCGCGTCATCCCAGGCCCCGGCCTTTTGATGGGCGACGATATCGTTGAAATTGACAGAACGCAGCACGATGTCGGCAGAATTCAATCCGCCAAGCGCGTCGCGGACCTGCTCATTCAGCCGCTTGTAATAGACAGCAGTGCTTTCCCAGCTCATGCCGCCGATCATTCCAATCCTCTTCATGTTCCAACCCCATCAGGCAATTTTTGACTGTCAAAACCATAGGGAACCAACGGAACAATCGCTGTGCTTTTTTCTACAGATATGCGCCAGATGTCGCATAATCATCCTGCACTATGGATTAATGCTAGGATGAATTTACAAAAATTGTCTAGTGAATAAAATATGGTTACGCCGGTCGGGGACATCTTCGACAACACACGGTCCTTCGATTCGCAGCGGTACCTTGCCCTCGACCAGCGCCCAGCCCGCCAATCAAAACCTGAAGAACCATTCCGGAGCATCCATGTTCGACCACATCGACCGAAAGATCATCGAAATCCTCCAGGTCAACGCGGAGAAATCCGTCGTTGAGATCGCCGAGGCCGTCGGCCTGTCGCATACGCCATGCTGGCGCCGCATCAAGCGCATGGAGGACATGGGGCTGATCCGCAGCCGAGTGGCCCTTGTCGATCGGCGCATGGCCAATGTGCCCATGACGATCTTCATCTCCGTCAAGGTGCCGCGCCACACCACTGCTTGGCTCGATACCTTCCGCAAGGAAATCCGAGACATTCCGGAGATCCTTGAGGCCTATCGCCTGACCGGGGATACCGATTACCTCCTGCGAACCGTGGTGCCCGATATCGATGTCTATGACCAGGTCTACAAGAACCTGATCAGCCGCGTGGAGTTCTCCGACTTGAGTTCATCGATTGCGATGGAAGAGATGAAGTTTACCACAGCGCTTCCCACGAAATACATGTGACTGGATATATTCAGGTCCTGCACGTCAACGTATGTGCACGGAGGCGCAACGGTCCTTCCTTCTACCCCCCAAAAGGCGCAGCTGAGAAAGTCAGTTGACATCGCAACTCGTTTGCTCATTATAGCGATCGAGTTGTGATATCAACTCGTGCAGGTGGTCCGGAGGAGCGGACCATGCGCAACAGTGGTTTGGGAGGATCACATGCCGAATTTGAAGAGCGCTGTCCTCGGTGCAGCGATGGCGATGCTGTGCGCCGGCGTCAGTTGGGCCGACACCATCAAGGTGGGTGTCATTGCCGAGTTTTCCGGTCCGTTTGCCATCTATGGCAAGCAATACAAGGAAGCGATCGAGGTCTATGTCGCCAAGCACGGCAACAAGGCCGGCGAACATACGATCGAGTTCATCTACAAGGATGTGGGCGGCGCCAATCCGGATCTGGCGAAGACCCTGGCGCAGGAACTGCTGATCCGCGAAGAGGTGGACTATCTCGCTGGATTCACCTTCACGCCCAACGCACTCGCCGTGGCACCCCTAATCGACCAGTCCGAAACCCCAACCGTGATTTTCAACGCCGCGACATCGGCGATCAACAAGGGATCGCGGTACTTCCTGCGGTCGAGCTACACGCTGTGGCAGGTTTCCGTGCCGCTGGCAGACTGGGCCTTTGACCAGGGCATAAAGACTGTCGTGACGGCCGTTTCAGACTATGGCCCCGGTATCGATGCCGAGAAGGCCTTCAAGTCGGCCTTTGAGAAGAAGGGCGGCACCGTTGTGGACACCATCCGCATGCCGGTCGCCACGACGGATTTCACCCCCTTCATCCAGCGTGTGCGCGGCCAGTCACCCAATGCGGTCTTTGCATTCCTGCCGGGCGGGCCGCCGACCTTCGGCTTCACCAAGACCTATAACGAAAATGGCCTCGCCGCGGCCGGCATCCGCTTTCTCGGGACGGCCGAAACCGAGGAATCCAATTTGCAGGCACTGGGCGATGCCGCGATCGGGCTGACCACGGCCTATCACTATTCCGGCGCCCATGAGTCCGACCTCAACCGCGAATTCACCAAGGCTCTCGCCGCGAAATTTCCCGGGGCGGTCGCCAACTGGGCCTCGGTCGGCGCCTATGACGGCACGCATCTGATCTACGAAATGGTGAAGGCCGCCGGCAGCGATGGTCCAAAAGCCCTGGAAGCGGTGCAGGGCCTGAAATGGGATAGCCCGCGCGGTCCGCTGGAGATGGATCCGGAAACCCACACGGTCAAGCAGAATGTCTATATCCGCGAGGTCGAGCGCGACAAGGAAACGGGCTTGCTCGTCAACCGCGAAAAAGGCGTGATCGCCACCGTCGGCGATCTCGGCTGGACCCAGTAAGCACCCACTTCGTCACGAGGCATGCCCCATCCGCGCAACGGCGCGGATGGACGGCTCCCCTCGCCTTCCCGGAGCAGACGATGTCCCTCATTCTCAACATCGCCATCGACGGCATCGCTTACGGCATGATCCTGTTCATGATCTCCGTCGGCCTGTCCGTCACCATGGGCCTGATGCGCGTGATCAACCTAGCCCATGGTGCCTTTGCCCTGATCGGCGGCGCGCTGGCCCATGTTCTCATTCTGAAGATCGGCCTTGGCTACCTCATGGCCGTGCCACTTGCCATCGCAGGCGTGATCACACTTGCCTTCGTCAGCGAGCGATTGCTGTTTCGCCGCATCTATGGCCTGGGCGAGTTGCAGCAGGTCCTGGCGACCATCGGCATCACCTTTATGGTCATAGCCATCGTCAACAAGCTGCTCGGGTCCAGTCTCCTCGCCATTCCGCTGCCGGCATTCCTGCAGCAATCGGTTGATCTTGGCTTCCGGGTTTTGCCGGCGCACCGGCTCATCGTCATAGCCATCGGCCTTGCCGTCATCGTCGGGCTCTATCTCATGCTGGAGCGCAGCCGGTTCGGCACGCGGCTCCGCGCCGCCGTCGACAATCGCAACATCGCCAGCGCGCTCGGCATCAACACAGACACCATCTATGCCGCCACCTTCTGCCTGGGTGCGGCATTGGCTGCCCTTGGCGGCATCCTGGGATCAGAGCTTCTGCCGGTCGATGCCTATTACCCGCTGCGCTACATGATGCTGTTCCTGATTGTCGTCGCAGTCGGCGGCCTGGGGTCGATCTCCGGCTCCTTTGCCGCCGCGATCGCGCTCGGCATCCTTGAGACCGCCTCGCGCTACCTGATCCCGGATTTTGGCACCATCATCTTCTTCGCCGCCGTGATGGCGCTTCTCGCCGTGCGCCCCGCCGGCCTGTTGGGAAAGGCGTGACATGACCCTTCACGACCTCACCGCCGCCAAGCCAAGCCGTTTTGGTCGCCGCCTGCCGCTGCTTCCAGAAATTGTCATGCTGACACTGGCGATCGCGGCCTATTTTGCCTTCCCCTACGATCTGGCGCTGGTCACCCGCTTCCTGATCATGATCCTGTTCGTGCTCTCGCTCGATCTGGTCCTTGGCTATGCCGGCATCGCCACGCTGGGACATGCCGCCCTCTATGGAACGGGGGCTTATGCAGCCGGCCTTTTCGCGGTCCATGTCTCAGGCGATCCGATCATCGGTCTTGCCGTGGGTGCGGCAGCAGGCGCGGCTCTCGCCTTCGTCTCGGGGCTGCTTTTGATGCGCACCCATGGGCTTACCTTGCTGATGCTATCCATCGCCATCACGCTCATTTGCCAGGAGATTGCCAACAAGGCCCGCGACCTGACCGGTGGCGCCGATGGTTTGCGCGGCATCCGCATGGAGCCGGTGCTCGGGCTCTTCAAGTTCGATTTCGTCGGCCGCACCGGCTACTGGTATGCGCTGGTCGTCGTCTGTCTCTGCTATGTCGTCTTGAAGATCGTCACCGCCTCGCCGCTCGGCCTGTCGATCCGCGGGGTGAGAGACAGCGCCGCCCGCATGGTCGCGATCGGAAGCCCGGTCTATTGGCGGCTGGTCACGGTCTATACAATCGGCGGCGCCATCGCCGGTATTGCAGGGGCGCTCGCGGCGCAGGTCACCCAGCTCGTCAGCCTGGAAGCCTATGCCTTCAATCTCTCGGCAGAGGCGCTGATCATGCTCATCCTCGGCGGTGCCGGGCGGCTTCATGGGGCCGTGATCGGCGTCGTCATCTTCATGACGGTCCATCACGTGGCCGCGGCCGTCGACCCCTTCAATTGGCTATTCGTGATCGGCGCCATGGTACTCGCCATCGTCTTCTTCGTGCCCACGGGCATCCTGGACCTGCCAAAGGCACTTTCCTCGCTGATCAGGAGGAACAACAATGCAAGGTCTTGAAGTTCGCGGGCTCAAAAAATCCTTCGGCGGCCTGACAGTGGCGGAGAATATCGATTTCGATCTGCCGCCCGGCGCACGAAAGGCGCTGATTGGGCCGAACGGGGCAGGCAAGACCACCTTTGCCAATCTGGTGACGGGGAAACTCACCCCCAGTTCCGGCGCCATCCGCTTCGATGGCGTCGATATCGGCAATCTCGGTGAAGCCGAACGGGTGAAGCGAGGCATCGCCAAGACATTCCAGATCACAACCCTGTTCCGCACACTGACCGTGCGCGAGAACATCCGCCTGCCGATTCTGGAGCGGCTGGGACGCGGCGGGCGGATCTTCGGCCGGGCGGCCGGTGATCCCTCGGTCGAGGCCGAGATCGAGGCCCTTCTCGATCAGTTCGCGCTGATGTCCTTGGCGGACAGGCCGATCCATCTGTTGGCCTACGGGCAGCAGCGGCTCGTGGAACTAGCCCTGACGCTGGCGCTCAGGCCGCGTGTCGTCATCCTGGACGAGCCGGCGGCCGGCGTGCCCTCCAGTGAGAGCCATCTCATCCTTCAAGCCATCGAGCGACTGCCGGCCGAGTTGGCGGTGCTGATCATCGAGCACGACATGGATCTCGTCTTCCGCGTCGCCCGCTCCATCGTTGTCCTGGTCAATGGGCGCATCCTGATGGAAGGCAGCCCCCAGGAGATCAGTGGCGATCCGCGCGTACGCCAACTCTATCTCGGGGAGGCGCACCATGGTTGAAGCCGCAACCCCGATGGCCCTGACACTGGAGAATGTCACTGCCGGCTATGGCCAGACCCATATCCTGCGCGGCCTTTCGCTGGCGATCACCCGCGGCGAACGGATTGCCGTGATCGGGCGCAATGGCGCGGGCAAGACCACCATGCTGTCCACCATCATGGGCCTGTCCCGGCTGCATGAGGGGCGTATTCGCCTTGGCGAGGAAGACATTTCCCGGCTTTCGCCGCATCAGCGCTCCATGCGCGGGTTGGGTCTCGTTCCCCAGACCCGTGACATCTTCCCGTCGCTGACCGTCGAGGAAAATCTCACCGCCGTCATGCGCGGCAGCGCCTCGCTCGACGAGGCCTATGCGCTTTTCCCGCGCCTGAAGGAACGCCGCAAAAACGGCGGCACCCAGCTCTCGGGCGGCGAACAGCAGATGCTGACAATCGCCCGCACCCTGATGACCGAGCCCGAGGTGATCCTGCTGGACGAGCCACTGGAAGGCCTGGCCCCAGTCATCTGCGAGCAATTGATGCGCGCTTTCGAGCAGCTTGCCGCCGACGGACGACGCACCGTGGTGCTGGTGGAGCAGCATGCCGCTGCAGCCCTCGCCTTCGCCACACGCGCGATCGTCATCACCAACGGCGCCATCGTCTATGACGGCAGCGCCGACGCCCTCAAACAACAACCGGACTTGCTGGAGCGCCATATCGGCGTGGCCCACGGCTGACCGGCGAGGAGAGACAAGCCCATGAATATCACTATGATTGAAGGCCACAAGGTATTCGAGCCCGCATCAGGCATCCCTGTATGGGATATCGATCCCTATGCCGAGGAAATCCTCCTCGACCCCCAGGCTTATTACGCCGAACTGCGCGCCCGCGGCCCGCTGGTCTATATCCCGAAATGGTCGGTGCTGGCGTCGGGTCGCTATGACGAGACGCGGGAAATCTTTTCCGACCATGCCCGGTTCGTGTCGTCTCGCGGTGTCGGCCTCAACGACTTCAAATACGGAAAACCCTGGCGCCCGCCATCGATTATCCTCGAGGTCGATCCGCCGGATCACACCAAGACCCGCAAGGTGATGGCTCGCGCCCTTTCACCGAAGGCGATCGCGGGGCTGAAGGAGGATTTTCGGGCAGCGGCGGAAGAGATCATCGACCAGTTGATCGAGCGCGGCACCTTCGAGGCCGTGGTGGATCTGGCGGAAGCCTTCCCGGTCGCGGTCTTTCCAAAGGCCGTCGGCATGGTGGATAGCGACCGTCGCCGACTGGTGGACTACGGTGCCATGGTGTTCAACGCCCTCGGTCCGGACAACAAGTTCCGCCGCGCCGCCATGGACCAGGCAGCCGACATCGTTCCCTGGATCACCGCAGCCTGCGCCCGCGAGCGTCTGACTACCGATGGCCTGGGAGCGCTGATCTACGGGGCCGCAGATGATGGCGAGGTGACGCCGGAAGAGGCCGCCATGCTGGTTCGCTCCTTCCTGTCGGCTGGTGTGGATACGACCGTGACCGGCATTGGCAGCGCGCTGTGGTGCCTGGCATCAAACCCTGGCGAATACGAACGGCTGAAGGCCGATCCGACGCTGGCGCGCCCGTGCTTCGAAGAAGTGCTTCGCTTCACCTCCCCGGTCCACACCTTCGCCCGGACCGCGAACCAGGACACTGAAGTGGGCGGTCTCGGCATTGCCGAGGGAACCAAGATCCTGTGTGCCCTGGCCTCCGCCAATCTCGATCCGAACAAATGGGGTGAACCTGAAGTCTTCCGCATCGATCGAAAACCTGTAGGGCACATGGCGTTTGGCGCGGGCGTGCATGGCTGCGTGGGGCAGAACCTCGCCCGGCTGGAACTGGAAACGGTTCTGACGGTGCTCACGGAGAAAGTGGATCGAATCGAGTTCGCCGGAGAGGCGGTCTGGCGGCCGAACAATGCCATCCGCGCGCTCGATCGCATGCCGCTGCGGTTTGTCGGAAAGTAGGAGCTCCCATGACACGGATTGTTTTCGTCGCCCATGATGGCGCAAGGACCGAAGTTGAGGCGGACGACGGCGACAACGTCATGCGCGCGGCGCTGGCCAATGACGTCGACGGCATCATCGGCGAATGCGGCGGCTCGATGATGTGCGCCACCTGTCACTGCTATGTCGATGATGCCTGGGCGGACAAGGTCGGGCCGCGTGCCGATGGCGAGGACGACATGCTGGAAAGCGCGGTCTGCGAGGTCAGGCCGACAAGCCGGCTATCCTGCCAGATCCGTATTGCCGCCGACCTGGATGGCCTGGTCATCCATCTGCCGGAGAGCCAGACATGACGCCGGATAGCAGCAACGGGGTCGTCATTATCGGCACGGGCCAGGGCGGCTTTCAACTGGCCGCATGCCTACGCCAGGAAGGCTTTGAGGGCCCGATCACCATGATCGGCGACGAGCCGGGCCTGCCCTATCAACGCCCGCCCCTGTCCAAGGCTTATCTCAAGGACGGCCGCGTCGAGACGATCCAGCTGAGACCCGGAAGTTTCTACGAACGTAACGCGATCCGGATGATGGTGCCGGAGCGCGCGATCCGCATAGACCGCGAGCAAGGCCTGGTGGAAACGCTGACAGGAGGCCTTGTCGACTACGATCACCTGGTCCTGGCGACCGGCGCTCGCAACGCCGTGCCGCCGATACCAGGGCTGGACGCCGCCAATATCTTCGGCTTGCGCACATCGGTCGATGCCGACCGGCTGCGCGATCGGCTGGCCGTCAGGCGTCGGATTGTCGTCATCGGTGGCGGCTTCATCGGACTGGAATTCGCAGCCGTCGCGATTTCGGGCAGTCATGACGTGACGGTGGTGGAGGCCGCCTCCCGGCTGATGGCCCGCGCCATCTCTCCGGCGATGTCCGAGCATTTCCGGCGGTTCCACGAAGCGCTTGGCACACGGATTGTTCTCGGCACCGGCGTTGCGGAGGTGATCCTTGGGTCGGACGGGGCGGCCCATGGCGTTAGGCTCACTGATGGAACGGAACTGCCCTGCGACATGATCCTCTTAGCGGCAGGCGTGCGGCCCAATGTCGAACTGGCGCAGACCGCGGGATTGACCGTCGACAACGGCATCGTGGTCGATTCCACGCTTCTGACGGACGATCCGGCGATCTCGGCGCTAGGCGATTGCGCGGCCTTTCCCGATCCGGTCGGCGGCAGTCTGATCAGGCTCGAATCCGTGCAGGCCGCCAGCGACCAGGCACGCCTCATTGCCCGGCGGCTGACCGGCAAACACACATCCTATGATGCCGTCCCCTGGTTCTGGAGCGATCAGGCGGACTGGAAATTGCAGATCGCAGGGCTGGGCACCGGTGCCGACGAGGATGTCGCCGTGGAGCAGATCGGCGCCCGCAAGCTTGTGTTTCGCTTCAAAATGGGCCAGTTGTTGGCCGTGGAAACGATCAATTCCGCTGGCGAACACATGGCCGCCCGACAGCTTCTGCGACGATCGCAACCGATAACGCGCGCCATGTTGGAGGAGTGGAAGTTCGATCTTGGCGGTCTGGCAAAGGCGCTGAAAGAGTTGAGTTGATGACCCCATCCAACGGGCCAAGCAAAGGCGGCGACGCCACGGCAGCCGAAACATGCCCGGAAGGCCGGATTTCGAGCTCCATCACGACGCGGGACGGCGTCGAGATCCTCGACATCAGCAACTACATCCCCTTCTTCCTGTCCAGCATCAACAACGCGCTGTCCCGCGGCGCGTCGGCGATCTATCGCGAACGGTTCGGGATTGGCATCAGCGAGTGGCGCACGATTTCCATGCTGGCCATCGAGCCGGAAATCACCGCGGCCCGCATTTGCGAAGTCGTCAACCTCGACAAGGCCGCCGCCAGCCGGGCGCTGGCAACCCTGGACGAGATGGGCTATCTCGGCTCGGTCTCGGCCGAGACGGACCCGCGCAAGCGCACCTGGTGGCTGAATGACAAGGGCTACGAACTGCACGCGACCATCATCGAAATCGCGCTGGCCCGTGAGAAAGCCCTGATCGAGGGCGTTGATCCCCAGGATCTCGAGGCCGCGATCCGCGCCATGCGCATCATGATGAGCAATGTCAGGCGGATGTAGCCGGCAGAGCAATCTTCCTAAACTAGCAACAAGCGTGCTCCGGCCGTTTCGATGGCCTCAGCAATTTCGGTTGGTGGGGCCTTGTCGGTCGCGAGTTCGGTGATAGCGTCGAATCCGCAGACGCGCACCAGCCCCTCCCGTCCGAACTTGCTGTGGTCGGTCACCACCAATGTGCGGCGTCCGCGCATGAGCACCGTGCGGGCGAATTCCGCTTCTTCCAGGTCGTAATCCATCATGCCCTGCGCATTGACCGCACCGGTCGAGATGATGGCATGGGTGACGGAGAAGCGGTTGATGAAATCAATCGCCGTGCTGCCGAAGGCCGCACCATTGTCGCTGCGCAATTCGCCGCCGGCCATGTAGACCTTATTGTCGTTCAACGTGGCGAGCGTACGGGCGATGTCGGAGGAATTGGTGACGACGGTGAGGCGCCGATGGCCGATCAGTTCCCGCGCCAAAAAGCTCGTGGTGGTGCCGGTATCCATCATGATCGAATCACCATCCCGGATCGTCGCGGCAACCGCCGCCGCGATAGCCCGCTTCGCCTCGCTATTCTCGCGCATCCGCCGCTCGAACGGCGCCTCGCCGATCGTGGAAGCCAGGCCGATCGCGCCGTGCATCTTGATCAGGCTGCCGCTATCGGCCAGCGGCTTGATGTCCCGTCTGATCGTTTCCAGCGAGACGTCGAGCTTGCGCGCGAGCGTCGAAAGGGCCACCGTTCCCTCGTGCTCCAGCACCCGCAAGATCTCTCTCTGCCGCTTAGAAGGGGGCATCTAACTCTCCAGTCTCCCAAGGTCGGCCTGTCCAGCATGACGACCGCGCCCGCAACCGATTACCACATAATCGGTCAGATAATCACAAAATACCACAAAACGAGATTGACAAGTCCTCTCCCTTGACCCGACACTGTGGCCATACACACGTTCGTCATCAGATACGAAAAGTACGGGGAACGACGACCGGGTGCCTTGCCAGTTCTGTGGATTTTCAACGGGCTCTACTGGGAGAACTCGAATGCCTTATCTTGACCGCATGCCGAGGACAATCGCCGCAACGCTGCTGATCACCGCCTCCTGGCTCGCCACACCGGTTTCGGCGCAGGAATCTAAGGATCCGATCAAGCTGACGCTGCATGACTGGACGGGCCAGTTGATCACCACCCAGATCATGGGAGAAGTGCTCAAGAAGGCCGGTTACTCCATCGAATACGTACAGGCCGATTATCTCGCACAATTTGCAGGCCTGGAATCCGGCGACCTGCATGTCGCCATGGAAATCTGGGAAACGACAGGGCGCGAGGCCATGGATGCCGCGACCGCAACCGGCAAGGTGGAAAACCTTGGCGAAACCGGGATGCAGGCCAAGGAAGAGTGGTGGTTCCCCGAATACATGAAGGAGAAGTGCCCCGGCCTGCCCAAATGGGAAGCGCTGAAGGAAGAGGCTTGCGCCGAAGCCTTCTCGACAGCGGAAACGGCACCGAAGGGTCGCTATCTCGGCGGCCCGGTGACCTGGGGCGGCTTCGACGACGAGCGTGTCGAAGCCTTGGAACTGCCGTTCGAAGTGGTTCACGCCGGCACGGATGCAGCACTCTTCGCAGAGCTGGAAAGCGCCTATCAGCGCAAGGCGCCGATCATGCTGTGGATCTACGCGCCGCATTGGGCGCCGGCAAAGTACAAGGGCGAATGGGTCGAATTCCCGACCTATACCAAGGAATGCTACAACGAACCTGCCTGGGGTTCCAATCCCGACATGGCCTATGATTGCGGCAAGCCTTTCGGACCGATCTGGAAAGTCGGCTGGTCCGGCGTGAAGGACAAGTGGCCGGGTGCCTACCAGGCCATCAAGGCCTTCAATCTCAACAATGACGAGATGGGGGCGATGATCACCAAGGTCGACCTTGAGGGCAAGAAGGTTGACGAGGTCGCGGCCGAATGGGTCAGCGCCAACGAGGCCCGCTGGTCCGGCTGGATCAAGAAGTAACAAGCCTGGCTGAGGTCTCCCGCGTTGCGCTGCTGCGCGGGTGACCGTTCCCCGGACAGGCCGGCCCCTGGAAACGGACCGGCCGTCATTCGTCCTGTCATCAGCGGAAGTGCCCTGCGGAACTGCCATGTCGACTGAAGCCAAACTCGTCTGCCGCAATGTCTGGAAGATATTCGGTACAGGCGCACGGGAAGCCTTGCTCGCCGCGGGGGGAACGCCGGCGCCGCAGGACTTCCTTCGTGCGGGTCTCGTCGGCGCCGTCAGGGATGTCAATCTGGAGGTTCGAACCGGCGAGATCTTCGTGATCATGGGCCTGTCTGGCTCCGGCAAATCCACACTGGTGCGCTGCCTCTCCCGGCTGATCGAGCCCACCTCGGGCGAAATCCTGTTCAATGGCGAAAATCTGCTATCCGCCAGCGAGGCGCGGATGATCGAGATCCGCCGCCACCAGATGGGCATGGTGTTTCAGCATTTTGCCCTGCTGCCGCATCTGACGGTGCTCGACAATGTCGCCTTCCCGCTGGAGGTGCAGGGCATCGACCGAGCAAGACGCGACGAACGGGCGCGGCGCATGATCGAACTGGTCGGGCTTGCCGGCAAGGAGAGTGTCTTTCCGCGCCAGCTTTCGGGCGGCCAGCAGCAGCGCGTCGGCATTGCCCGCTCGCTCGCCGTCGAGCCGGAACTGTGGTTCCTGGACGAACCTTTCTCGGCGCTCGACCCGTTGATCAGGCGGGAAATGCAGGACGAATTCATGCGTCTGCAATCCGTGCTGAAGAAGACCATCGTCTTCATTACCCATGATTTCGACGAAGCGATCCGGCTGGCCGATCGTATCGCCATCATGAAGGACGGGGAGATCGTCCAGGCCGGCACGCCGGAAGAACTGGTGCTAGCGCCGGCGACGGACTACGTCGCCGAATTCACCCGCAACGTCGCACGCGCCAAGGTGATCAAGGTTGCCTCGCTGAAGCAGGCCTTGGGCGGCTCGCTTCCGCCGATCACGATCCGCGACACGGCATCGGTTGCGGAAGCGGCGCCGTTGTTTGCAGCAGCGGGAGAAACGCTCGCTGTCATGGATTGCACTGGCCAGACGGTCGGAATTTTGCGGCGCAGCGATGTCGTCGATGTGATGATGCAGGGGTGACGCGATGAGCGAGGTTTCCGCATCACCGTTCAGCTCTGTTGCGACCACCGCTCCGGCGCCTTCGACCCGCTTCGCCACCTTGGCCCTGACCGTCGTCGGCGCCCTGGTGCTTCTGGCCTGGTGGCTCGGCCCATCCCTCGGCAAATGGGCGTTCGATTATCCTCGCGGCTGGCAGATACCCGCAGCCCGCCATATCAGCCAATGGATGAAATGGCTGGTCAACGAGGCAAGCCTCGGCCTCTTCTCCTTCACCGACCTCACGCGGTTCATCGCCGGGCTGATCGACATTCCCTACACGCTGGCGCTCAGCCTGCTTTCTACCGGCTTCCTCTCCGGCCAGGGCTCGGCGGCGGTGCAGGTGGTGCCGCCGCTCTCCTATCTCGGCGTCATCATCCTGGTCGGCCTGATGGGATATCATGCGGGCGGGCGGCGCCTGGCGGCCCTTGTCGTGGTGTGCTTTGGTTTTCTCGCCGTTTTCGGCCAATGGACAAGCGCCATGGTCACGCTGGCATCGATCCTGGTTGCCGTGCCGATCGGCGTCGTCCTGGGCCTGCTGCTCGGTCTCGCCGGCTATCGCTGGCCGCTGGTCGAGCGGGCGATTACGCCGCTTCTCGACCTGATGCAGACCATACCGATCTTTGCCTATCTGGTGCCCATCCTGTTCCTCTTCGGCTTCGGGCCGACGGCGGCGATCGTCGGCACCCTGATCTATGCCATGCCGCCGATGGTCCGGATTACGATCCTCGGATTGCGCGCAGTACCCTCCGAGATCCGGGATCTCGGGCACATGGTCGGCTGCTCCCGCCGCCAGATGACCTGGAACGTCATGGTGCCCTCTGCGGCCGACGCCTTGATGGTCGGCGTCAACCAGGTCATCATGCTGTCGCTGAACATGGTAATCATAGCCTCGATGATCGGGGCCGGAGGTCTCGGCTTCGATGTGCTCGCCGCCCTGCGCCGGCTCGATATCGGCGCCGGTTTTGAGGCGGGCTTTGCCATCGTGGCGCTCGCCGTCGCGCTCGATCGGCTAAGCCAGGCCTTTGCCCGGAAATCCGGTGTTCCCGCGGTCGGCGCCGCGGAAGGGCGAAACCTGGTGCAGCGCCATCCCTATCTGTCGGCCGCCCTTGCCGTCATCCTTCTCAGCCTGCTGGCAAGCTGGCTGTCGCCCGCGCTTGCCGCTATGCCGGACAGTTGGACGCTGTCGACCGGAACCTTCTGGAACGAGGTCGTCGGATGGATCAATATCAACTTCTTCGACGCGCTCGAGGCCATCCGCACGACCCTGCTGCTGCATCTGCTGGTGCCGTTCAAACGCTTCCTTGCGGAACTGCCATGGGTCGGGGTCGTCGCGCTGCTGGCCATCGCCGGCTACCGGCTGGGCGGCCTGCGACTGGGGCTCCTGGCAGGGCTGCTCTCCTTTCTCATTGCCGCAACAGGCCAGTGGGAAAAGGCCATGGTGACGGTCTATCTCTGCAGCATAGCGGTGGTGATCGCCAGCCTGATCGGCATACCCTTGGGCATCATCGCTTCGGAACGCGATCGGCTATGGCGCTGGCTGCAGGTGGTGATCGACACGCTGCAGACGCTGCCCTCCTTCGTCTATCTCATGCCGGCGGTCATGCTGTTCCGGGTGGGTGATTTCACCGCGCTCATTGCCATCGTCGCCTACGCCGTGGCACCGGCTATCCGATACACCGTGCTGGGACTGCAGCGCGTCGATCCCCGGGTGGTCGAAGCAGGTCGCGCCATGGGCTGCACGCCCTGGCAGATCCTCACCAAGATCAAGCTGAAGCTCGCCCTTCCGGAAATGCTGCTCGGTCTCAACCAGACCATCATGTTCGCCCTCTCCATGCTGGTGATCACGGCGCTTGTCGGCACCCGTGACCTCGGCCAGGAGGTCTATATCGCGCTCACCAAGGCCGATACCGGGCGTGGTCTCGTCGCCGGGCTTGCCGTGGCTTTCATCGCCATCATCGCCGACCGGATGATATCGGCCGGCGCGGCGCGCATCAGGGAGCGCATCGCATGAGCGCTGTGTCCGTCAGCCCGACCCTTGAAGACCGCATCGCCGCCCTCCCTTGCTGGAACGGTGCGATTGAAATCTCCGTCCTCAAGGGCGGCCTCAGCAATGAGAGCTTCGTTGTCCGCGATGCCTCCGGCCGCCATGTCGTGCGCTTCGGCATCGATTTTCCGTTTCACCAGGTCTATCGCGATCGCGAACTGATGACGGCGCAGGCCGCCCACGAAGCCGGCTTCGCGCCGCAGGTGGAATATGCAGAACCTGGCGTGATGGTATCTGCCTTCCTGGATGCGAAGACCTTCTCTGCCGAAGATGTCGCCACCGAACGCGAGCGGATCGCCCTGCTCCTGCGCCGCTTCCACAAGGAAATGCCGCGCCATGTCTCCGGCCCCGGCTTCATGTTCTGGCCGTTTCATGTGGTGCGCGATTATGCCCGAACGCTTCAGGCCGGCGGCAGCCGGATGATCCCGGAACTCGCGCGCTACCTCGTCCTCGCTGAGGAGTTGGAGGCGGTCCAGGTGCCTCTCCCAATCGTCTTTGCCCATAACGATCTTCTTCCGTCGAACCTCCTGGATGATGGCGAGAAGCTCTGGCTGATCGATTTCGAATATGCCGGCTTCTCGACCGCCATGTTCGATCTGGCCGGCGCGACCTCGAATGCCGGCCTCACGCCCGACCAGTCCGAGGATTTCCTCGTCGCCTATTTCGGCGGCGCTCCGTCGCTCGATATCCGCCGCTCGCTTGCGGCGATGCAATGTGCCTCGCTGTTGCGCGAGGCAATGTGGAGCATGACCTCCGAACTCTACCTCAATGCGCCCGGTGCCGATTACGTCGGCTACACGGCCGAAAACCTAAAGCGCCTGCAAGAAGCGCTCGATCACTATCACTCAGTCTACGGGAAACACGTCTCATGACCCTGCCCTCCCATGCCCAGATCGTCGTCATCGGCGGCGGCATCATCGGCTGCTCCACGGCCTATCACCTGGCCAGGGATCACAAGGCCGATGTGCTGCTGATCGAACAGGGCACGCTAACCTCCGGCTCGACCTGGCACGCAGCCGGCCTTGTCGGCCAGCTGCGCTCCTCGGCCTCCATCACGCGCGTCCTGAAATACTCCGTCGAGCTCTACAAGGGTCTTGAGGCCGAGACCGGGCTGGCAACCGGCTGGAAGATGACCGGCTGCCTACGGCTTGCCACCAACCAGGACCGCTGGACCGAGTTCAAGCGGCTGGCCACGACGGCCGGCAGTTTCGGCATGGAGATGCATCTTGTCTCACCGGAAGAAGTGAAGCGGATGTGGCCGCTGATGAATGTCGAGGATCTCGTCGGCGCCAGCTGGCTGCCCACCGACGGACAGGCAAGCCCCTCCGACATCACCCAGTCGCTTGCCAAAGGTGCGCGCATGCATGGCGCCAGGATCGTCGAGAACGTGCGCGTCACCGGTTTCGAGATGAAGGACGGGCGCATCACCGCCGTGAAGACCAGCGACGGCGATGTCGCCTGTGAAAAGGTCGTCAACTGCGCCGGGCAATGGGCGCGCCAGGTCGGCGCGATGGCGGGCATCAACGTGCCGCTGCAGGCGGTCAAGCACCAATACATCATCACCGAGAAGATCGAGGGCCTCTCCACCGACGCCCCGACCATCCGCGATCCGGATCGGCGCACCTATTTCAAGGAAGAGGTTGGCGGTCTGGTGATGGGCGGCTATGAGCCCAATCCGCAGCCCTGGCTGACCGGCGACCTCCCCGACGACTGGGCCTTCCGCCTGTTCGACGACGATTTCGACCATTTCGAACAGCATATGATGCAGGCCATCGAGCGCGTTCCGGCGCTGGAACATGTCGGCGTCAAGCAGATGATCAATGGTCCGGAAAGCTTCACGCCCGACGGCAATTTCATCCTGGGCGCAGCGCCCGAGTGCAAGAACATGTTCGTCGGCGCCGGATTCAACGCCTTCGGCATTGCCTCGGGCGGCGGCGCCGGCTGGGTGCTGGCGCAATGGGTGGTGGATGGAGAGGCCCCGCTCGATCTCTGGGTGGTCGACATCAGGCGCTTTGCCAGCATGCACCGCGATCGGCAATGGGTCTGCGACCGCACGGTGGAGGCCTATGGCAAGCACTACACCATCGCCTTCCCGCATGAGGAATATGAAAGCGGCCGCCCGCGGCTCGTCTCGCCGCTCTATGATCGGCTGAAAGACTCGGGCGCCGTGTTCGGGTCCAAACTTGGCTGGGAGCGGCCCAACTGGTTCGCCCCTGAAGGCACGGAGCCAAAGGACATCTACTCCATGGGCCGGCAGAACTGGTTCGGGGCGGTCGGCGACGAACACCGCCACGTGCGCGAGGCCGTGGGCGTGTTCGACCAGTCATCCTTCGCAAAGTACGAGCTGGCTGGCCCCGATGCCCAGAAGGCACTCGACTGGATCTGTGCCAACGACGTCGCCAAGCCGGTCGGCCGGCTGACCTATACGCAGCTTCTGAACACCCGCGGCGGCATCGAGGCCGATATCACCGTCGCCCGCATCGCCGAGGACCGATTCTACATCGTCACCGGCACCGGCTTCCGCACCCATGACTTCGGATGGATATCAGACCATATTCCTGACGGCCTGAACTGCACCCTCTCGGACATGACAGAGGATTGGGGCACGCTCTCGCTGATGGGTCCGAGGGCACGGGACGTGCTGGCCGCCGTCACATCAGCTGATGTCTCCAATCCGGCCTTCCCCTTCGGCCATGTCCGCGAAATCGAGATCGCCGGCACGACCGTCAGGGCGCTGCGCGTCACCTATGTCGGCGAACTCGGCTGGGAACTGCATATTCCGATCAAGGCACTGGGACAGGTTTACGATGCGCTCATGGCCGCCGGTGCCAGCCATGGCATCCGCCCGATCGGTTACCGTGCCCTGGAATCCCTGCGTCTGGAAAAGGGATACCGGGCCTGGAGCTCAGACATCACCCCGAACGACACGCCGTTCGAAGCCGGCCTCGGCTGGGCGGTCAAGCTGCGCAAGAATACCGATTTCCTCGGCCGTCGCGCGCTTGAAGCGCTTGCCGGACAACCACTCAAGAAGCGGCTGATGGGCTTCACCGTCGATGACCAGGCGATCGTGCTCGCCGGCCGCGAAACGATCCTCCGCAATGGCCAGCCGGTCGGCTATCTCACCAGCGGCGGCTATGGCTACACGCTCGGAAAGAATATCGGCTACGGCTATGTCCGCAATCCCGATGGCGTCAGCGACGACTATCTTAAGAGCGGCAGCTACGAGCTCGTCGTCGCGGCGGAAAAGACGCCCGCCACCATCCACTTCGGGCCGATGGTCGACCCGGCCATGGACAAGATCAAGGCCTGAGGTTTCAAGATGACATTCCGCGCAGACCGTCACGTCCATATCCTGATCATCGGCGGCGGTGCGATCGGCACCTCGGTCGCCTACCACCTTGCCCGCGATGGGGCCAAGGATGTCCTGCTGGTCGAAAAGGCCATGCTCACCCATGGCTGCACCTGGCATGCCGCCGGCCTCGTCGGTCAGCTCCGGGGTAAGCGCAACCTCACCCGGCTGATGCAGAATTCGGTCGCGGTCTTTGACCGGCTTGAGGAGGAAACCGGCCAGCATATCGCCTGGAAGAAGGTCGGCTCGCTGCGGCTCGCCGGCAGCCCGGAACGCTGGAGCGAAATCCGCCGGTCGATGACTCAGGCGAAGAGCTTCGGCGTCGAATGCTACTCGCTCTCCGCGGATGAGGCGGCGGGTCGCTTCCCCTATATCGTCAAGGACGGCATCGAGGGTGCCGCCTTCATCCCCGGCGACGGCTACATAGACCCCTATTCATTAACCATGGCCTATGCCAAGGGCGCACGGATGAACGGCGCCAGGATCGAAGAGGGCGTCACCGTCGAGGAGATCGTCATCGAGAACCGCCGCGTCGTCGGGGTGGCGACGAATGGCGAAACCATATCCTGCGATATTCTCGTCAACTGTGCCGGTCTCTGGGCCAAGCGCGTGGGCGAGATGGCCGGCGTGGCGCTGGCGGCTGGCGTGGTGGAGCATCAGTATTTCCTCACCGAGAAGAAACTCACCCTGCCGCCTGATCTCACCACGCTACGCGACCCCGACAACAATTTCTATCTCAAGCCCGACACGGGTTCTTTCGCCATCGGCGGCTGGGAGGACGGTTCGAAGGGCTGCTGGCGCGGCAAGCCGCCGGTCGATTTCGGGCGGGAATTGTTCGAGCCGAACTGGGAGCGACTGGAGCTTTTTGCGCTGCCGGCTGCCTCGCGCATCCCGGCCTTGAACGAAATCGGCATCCAGACGGTCATCAATGGTCCCATTCCCGTCTCGTTCGATGGCGAGCCGATTATGGGCCTAGCGCCGGAATTGGACAACTTTTACGTCGCCTGCGGCTTCACCGCCGGCATCGCGGCATCGGGCGGTGCGGGCCTTGCTCTCTCCAATCTCATCCTGCATGGCGATGCCGGCATGGACCTGTGGCCGTTCGACGTCAGGCGCTTCGGCAAGGTCCACGCCCAGGGGCGCTATCTGGAGGAGCGCGCCATCGAGGCTTATGGCGCCTATTACAAGGTGCATTGGCCGGGCGAGGAGGCCCAAGCCGTGCGCGGTCTGCGGCGCTCGCCGCTCCACGATGCCATGGCAAAAAGTGGCGCCGTCTTCGGCTCCAAATTCGGCTGGGAACGCCCGAACTGGTTTGCGCCTGCCGGCACCGAGGCCAAGGACATTCCTTCCTTCGAGGGCAAGCCGAGCTGGTTCGACGCTGTTGGCAACGAGGTGAAGGCGATCCGCGAGCGCGCCGCCCTGATCGACCAGTCCTCCTTCTCGAAATTCGAAATCAGTGGTTCAGGGGCCTTGGCCGCCATGCAGAGGATCGCCGCCAATGATCTCTCCGGTCCGCCAGGAAAGGCAGTCTATACCCAGCTATGCAACGAACGGGGTGGCATCGAGGCCGATGTCACGATCGTGCATCTGGCGGATAATCTGCTCTACCTGATCACCGGCTCCGGCTTCGGTGTGCGGGATTCCAACTGGATCTCCCGCCACCTGCCCGAGGGAATTCGCCTGCGCGACGTTACCAATCGCTTTGCCACGCTCAACATCTGCGGTCCGCGCGCCCGCGACATCCTGCAAAGCGTGTCCGACGACGATCTCTCCAACGCCGCCTTTCCCTTCCTCGCCGCCCGGCACATCGAGATCGGCGCGGCAACGGCGCTGGCCGTGCGGATCGGTTATGTCGGTGAACTGGGCTACGAACTCTATATCGAGCAGGACTATGCCGCCCATGTCTACGACACGCTGAAGGCGGCGGGAGCCCCCTTCGGCATCGCCGATGCCGGCTACCGCGCCATCGACGCGGCCCGCATGGAGAAGGGTTATCTCTACTGGTCCGGCGACATCACACCGGATTATAACCCCTATGAGGCCGGGCTTGGGTTCTGCGTCGCCCTGGACAAGGAGGATTTCATCGGTCGCGACGCCCTGACGGACATCAAGGCGAAAGGCGTGACGCGCAAACTCGTCTCCTACACGGTCAACGGCTTTGCACCATTCCATGGCGGCGAGGCGGTCATATACAATGGCAAGGTCGTCGGCTCGACCGCCAGCACCGGCTATGGCTACACGCTCGGCAAGACCATCGCCTTCGGCTACCTGCCGACAGAGATCGCCGCTCATGAAGACTTCGAGATCGAGGCCTTCGGCAAGACCTATCGGGCGCGCCGCGGCGCCCGCACCCTCTATGACGCCAAGATGGAGAGGCTGAAGGCATGAACAGCACCGCCGAGATCGCGCTTGCCCGCGAAACAATCAGGACGATCCCGCTGCTTGACCGTTACGATGGTCCAATCGAGAGGCTCGGCGGCCTGACCAATCTGGTCTTTCGGCTCGGAGATGTCTGCCTGCGCATTCCCGGCAAAGGGACCGAGGAATATATCGACCGGGCCAACGAGATGGTCGCGACGGCAGCAGCCGCCGATGCATTGGTCGCCCCGCAGGTCATCTATGCGGATGCCTCGAGCGGCGTCTTCGTCTCCCGCTTCGCGGAGGGTGCAAGGACCATGACGCCGGAGGGGTTTCGCACCGTCGCGGGCGCTCCCGCCCGTGCCGGTGAAGCCTTCCGGCGCCTGCACGACAGCGGCGCCGTCTTCCCGGCACGCTTCGAACTCTTCGCGATGATCGACAGCTATCTCGGCGTCCTCTCCACCAAAGATGTCGCCTTGCCCCAAGGCTATCACGAGGTGCTGAAAGAGGCCGAAGCCGTGCGCGCCGCCCTTTCCGCCCATCCACTGCCCACCGTCGCCTGCCATTGCGATCCGCTCTGCGAAAACTTCCTCGATACCGGCGAGCGCATGTGGATCGTCGATTGGGAATATTCCGGCATGAACGATCCCATGTGGGATCTCGGCGACCTCTGCGTCGAGGGCGGCTTCGGCCCCGAGCAGGAAGACGAGATGATCCGCGCCTATTTCTCCGGCACCCCGACCCCTGCGGAGCGCGGCCGCATCACCATCTACAAGGCCATGTGCGATCTGCTTTGGACACTATGGGGCCTGATCCAGCTCGCCAACGACAACCCCGCCGACGACTTCCGCGCCTATGCCGACACCCGCTTCGCCCGCTGCCGCGCGCTGATGCAGACCCCTGAATTTGCCCAGGCGGTCAGGACGGTGAAGGCGGGCTGATCTCCTGTAGCCTTCTGTCGCGCGGAGGGCTGGCTCGGAAAAGTCCGAGCGGCCCAACTCGGTGACATGCGGAGGAAGCTCGTCGCGCATCAACGAATTTAGTCTGCTGGGTGACACCTCAAGACGCTCAAAGGCCAATGGTGAAACCGGTTCTCCAACCAGGAGACCGTCGCGCCCCCATGTTCCCTTAAGCCGATATCTTCCGGTCTGACCTTGCCGCCCTTCTGCGTGGTGGAAACCACGTGGCAGATCAACGGCGACGCGTTGGCGCGCTCAAAAAAATTTCATTTCGGACCATCCAAAACGCGGGGGCTATGGCGGGGCAGGTTGCCAACCACACCACAGGAGGTCAACATGGCAACCGCATTTAACCCCGAAAACCTGGTATCCGGCCGCAAAGGCAACAAGACCCTCAAGGCGATTTACGACGATATCGCCCGTATGCCTCGCGCCGCCAGGGCATTCGCCTACGAACTGACGGGGCTGCCCGCGCCCGGCTCCACCGTTCCTGCGTTCCGGCCGTTTCTCGCGTTGGTGCGCGACATCGTCTGGACCGGTGCTTTCGCCGGCGTGGCGGGCGTCAGCGCGCAGATGGCCGCGGAGGGTACGTTTCCGCTCATCACCGGCGGCATTGCCTTTTACGCCGCATTGGGCGTCACGGGCCGGCTGCGGCGCATGAGTGTCGGCCATGTGCATGAGGCCGGCCACGACGTCGTGACGAGACATCTGATGAAGAAGGGCTGGAGCAAGACAGCGGCGGAACGCGCCACACATGTCATTCAGGACGTCGCCAGCATCTTTTCCATCACCCGCAACGGTGAGGACTATGCCCACGATCACGACAAGCACCACGACGTGAAAAATCTTGGTACGGAACGCGACCCTGACGGCGCGGACATGAAGGCTGACGGTTTCTGGACCGGCGTTTTCAGGACCAAGCGTGACTTTTATACCAAGCTGGCCCTGACGCTGTTCAATCCGGTCTGGCACATCAAGAAGCTCGGCGCGCGGCTGCACAGCAATTTGCTGCGCGGGTCCTGGCCGCGCCGCGCCGCGGCACTGGCCATGCTCACAGTGCTTGTCGGGAGCGCCTTCATCCTGCCGCTTCCGGCATGGCTTGCCGCGATCGCCCTGCCATGGACGGTGATGTACAACATGGCCTCCCTGCTGCAGGTTCTGACCAAGCACACCTACGGCCACAAGGGCGGTGCGCCGAAGCTGCAGGATCAGGCCCGACGCTGCCACGAGCGCATCGCCTATCACCTGATGCCGAAGGGGGCAGAGGCCACTCCGCTGGCTTGGCTGGCATGGGTGGCGCAGATCGCTTTCATTGATGTGCCGGCGCGTCTCGCCGTGCTCGACCGCAGCATGGCCGGGCATGGGTGGCACCACCTTGCATGGCCCGCCGACCGCAAGTTTGACGACTGGACCAACACGATCTTCCGGATGATGGAATATCGCTGCGCGCCAGAGGCACCCGCTGCGGCGGCAACGCCGGTCCTTCTGGGGCCGGAAACAACCCTCGAGCGTCAGGCCCGCTTCCAGACCCGCGCCTGACGGGACGACGCAAAATCCAGAAGGGGCGGTGAGAGCCGCCCCTCAGTCGCTGAAAGGCCCGTCGACAAAAATCGACGGGTTTTTCAGCAGTCTGACCTCCGCCGTTGGCGGAGATCATGATATCAGGCCCTATTGGGCTTCGGCTCGGATATCGCGGATGCGCTTCAGCAGATCGTCTACAGGGACACCCTCCGCCTGCCGCCGCGCATCTTCACGGATTCGGTCGTTGGCAGCCGACCGCATCCCCTTTTCGATCTGCATGATCCGGGCTTCACGTGCTCTGGCTTCGGCTTTCAGCCCTGTGATTTCGGCCCGCAACGTCTCCTTTTCACTCGCCAGCCGTTGCAGCTTGTCCAGTTCGGACTGTACCGCTGCAAGTTGCCGCCGCTTGGCCGTAATCTCCTGCGCCAACGACGTTGCTTCGCGGTTGGTGCTGGCCAGCCGCGCTTGCAGTCCGGCATTGGCGGATTGCAGGGAACCGGCACGCGCGCCCAGAGCAGCAAGGCGCCGGTCATACGCGCCGGTCGTCGTGCCACAAACGCCGCCGGCGAGCCCGCCCTCGCGCGGATCGGTGGTCACGTTGCTACAGCAGCCCGAAAGGATGAGGCCGGTTAAACCAACCAGGCAAAATTTCCAGAAGATTGCCCTCATCGGACCTGCCCTCTGATGTCGGTCAATGACCGCCGGGCATTGATCAATTCCCTCTGCTTCGCTTCGGCCGTACCGATCTGAGAATTGAAGGCAGAACTGTTATTGTAGCGCGCTTTCAACGACTTCAGCTGAGCGATTTCACGCTCGGATGCCGCGATCGCGGCAGAAAGAGCCGACTCGTCGTCGCTGATCGAGGAGGCGAGGGTCTGCCTCTGGGACGCCGATGCCTTCTTGAGCGCCGCCGCTTCCGTGCGGCGCTGTCGCACAAGCGCGGAGGCTGTCGAGACCATCCCGGAAAGCTTGGCGTTGTTGGCTCTAGCCTGGCGTATTACGGCATTGAGCGAGTCCTCCCTCTCCACGTAACTGCGCTTCCTGTCGGCGATATCCTTGCCGGCAATTCCGCCGACAGCACCGCCGATGGCCGCGCCGATCAGTCCGTTTCGCGCTACGTCGCGGCCGCTGCCTCCCGCCGCTGCCGTGATCAATGCCGTGGCCACTCCGCCAACGACAGCGCCGACCGACACTGCTTCGACGATCGTGCGGCGGTAATCGTCCGTTTGGGCCACAAGACGCGAACGTGTCCCCGATTTGCTGCTGATACTGCCGCCCCCTGTTGTCTCACAGGACACGAGCGTCAACGACAAGGCCGCACACAATGCTAGCTTCAAGAGTCTTCTGATCTGCATTTCGCCCCTCATTCAGGTTGTAGATTGGAGAGCCGATTTTCCAACGTCCCGGCCTCGCACGGACGCTCATCTGCCGCACCCAGCAGAACTCGGACGGTTGCAAGCGCCCGCCCTGCCTCGCTCTGACTCATGGGTTTGTAAAAGGCGGCAAGTTCGGAGAATGCTTCGATTGCATCGGAGGCTTCGACCAGCGCCTGACGGCGCACGTCAGGCGACTCTTCGAAACTGCGCACAATGAGACTGATGCAAGCGAGCGGAACGCCGTTCCTGGCGAAAGCCTGCTGATATGCCTGCGCGATTGCGGCACTCAGAAGATAGATCTGGTTGATAGCCAATCGGTCGTCGACGGAGGCCGGCATGAATGCAAAGAGCTCCGGCGGTACCGCAGTCTCGATGAAGACCTGGTTGGCGCCCGGCACGAACGGGCTCGTCAACGAACGTATGGTCGTGACATCAGCTGCGTTTAGCGAGATCGATAGTGCCGAAGGGTTTTCCAGAAACTCAGCCAATCCGGCAATGGGAAAATCATGCGCGAGGATTTCAAGCCGGCCCTCCGGCTTTTGGACACGCAAGGCCTCCAGCTTTTTCTGGCCCTCATCCAGCGCATCCTGCATCTTGGCCATACGGGCGTTCATGTCATGGATGATCTTCTGGTTTTGCGCATCTGCCATCGTCAACTGAGCTGCGCGGGTTTCCGCCGCGATACGTTTTCTTGCCTCCTCAGCCAAATCGGCAGGGGATATCAGCTTCAGGGGCGGATTCTGTTGCGGCTGCTCGTTCACGACAGGCGGCGGGGCCGGCGAAGCGGCCGATAGCGCATCAACCGCCTGCTGGGCATCCCCGAACTGCTGGCCCACCCCGACAACCCCCAGAAGCAGGATTGCGATCGAAAATAGCGAGATCATCAGGTCGGAGCCCGGCCCGTAGGGATCCTCACTGTCAAATGCCTCATTGGACATTGCCGTAAGCCTCCGGTGCCGCCGGTGCGGAAAGGCCTGACCCATTCATCGCCTCCTGCAGCAGCGCAGCGACGTCATAGCCATGGAGAGAGAAGCCTAGTCCGCCAGCGGTCAGCAACAGCATGGCTGTCATCGCCAGCGCAATACGGGTCTGACGGCGACCTTCGCTGCTGATCTGGCGTATAGAAGCTGCATGCGCCTCGTGCATCTTGCCCAGTTCAGCGAGAAGACCGGCGAGCACCTCCTGCTGCAATTCGCCGCCGAGTTTTTGCGGCAGGCCGGAGGCAAGCTCGCTCGAAAGCGTGCGCATGGCATCGACCACCGAACCGGCTATCGCATTGCCCGTTTCGGCCGCCATCTTGTTGTTGGTCTCTATTGCGGTGGCAAGATCTCGGTGGTTACGCTCGACGAGCCCTGTAAGCTCCGTGGCAATTGCCTCCATCCGCTTAGCGGCCCCTTTTTCCGCGGTGGAAAGCGAGGCCGAAACCTCCCGGGCGGCATCGGCGGCAATGGCGGACTGTTCCAGCAATTGCTTGAGCGCTGCCGCGTTGCTGGCAAAGAGCTGCACGGGTTCCGTGAGCGCCGTCCCGAGCTTTCCTGACGTTTCGGATAGTTGCGTGGCGTTCTCGTTCAGGCTCTTGTTTGCCGACGAGAGCATGGCGAGGTTTTCCTTCATCACGCCGCGTAGCGCGTCGGCAGTGTGCACCAACTCGGTATTCTGGTTGGTGTGGTTGCGGAAGAGCTTCTGTACTCTCTGGCAAATGGCGTGAATGTCCTCGGCAAGGCGACGTTCATCTTCCCGTGCCTGCGCGGCGAGAAAAAATATGACAAAGGCAGCGATCAGGCCGGCGATGGACGTTCCGAATGCTATGGCCAGGCCTTGTACGACCTCACCCATAAGACCCGCGATGTTATCGCGAATGCCTTCGAGTTCGGCATTGAGTGATGCCGCGTTAGGACTGTTGGCAAGCTCGGTGCCTCGCCACATAAATACGTTCTGGACGTTGCTGAGCGATTGGATCAATCCGAAGAACGTGCCTAGGATGCCCGCGCGAACAGCCAGTGTCTGATAGGATCCGATGCGCGTCGAGTGGGCGTGCAAGGCTGGCAGCTCAGTTCGCAGAGCCAGATGGACTGGCTCAAAGCGGAAGAAGCGTGCATCCGCGTGAAGCAGCGACACGATCCGCCCCGTCGACGTTCGCTGGCGAAGCTCGGCGTCCCTGCTGCCGAAGATACCCGACGCGACCGCGTCGTCTGCGCTGGGAACATATTGCCACGCCCCCTCGGCAAGTGCGTCGACTTGGGCGCGCAGGAAGGCAACGACCTGATCTTCGCGCCGCACCCTCTGCCATCCGCGGAAGAAAGCGAAGAGCGCCATGGCAACGAAAACGACATAGATCGCGACGGAGGAGTAAAGCGCTGCAGGAGATTGCGTCAACGGCTGCATGGTCGGGGCCAGCGACGGCTCGAACCACATCAGCCAAACCACCATAACGGGTACCAAGATCACGGCGAGAGCCGCGCCGGTGAAATGCCGCATCATATACCCAAAAACGAGAATAAACCTTCGACACAAGTAAAACGTTTATTTTGTGTTTGCAATCTATTGATTGTGTTTTTTTCATCATCTATTTTTAATTGTAACTAGAGGATGGGAGCGTCATGGGTGTTTCGAGAGGTGAATTCCGTCAATTTTTCACGGCACGGAATCCCAATATTGTCAGGACATCGACCCAGGGCATGTGCCCTGTCGGCTCCAATTTGGATAAGACCCCCGTTGATGTGACGATCATATCCAGGGATGAGCGGGGTAGGTGGGTTTATGGCGAGGAGGTGAAGGCCGACCGCGCGACCCGCCAACGCATTTTACCGCGCGGCATAGACGGTTCTGAAGACAGGTATTACCAACGCGTCGAGTATGAATTTGGCGTCGAAAAGTTGAAACGCGCAGGAGGAGGTCGGCCGGCGACCCTCGTGTGCGCGGCCATGCCGGCCGGATATGCGACTGTCTTTCTCACGCCACTGCAGACTTATTGGGCAAAGGAAAGCATGGCAAAACTTCCTGAGGCCTATGACACTGACGACGGAGTAGGCCTTGCTGCGAAGTTCAATCCGCTCGGATTTTCGCCGGAAAACCTTGCCGCCCGCACGACCAATCCAGACTTGCAGGCTATTGCCGACATCGCCAATGCGGACCGCGATATCTACCTGACAAAGAACACGCTGTATCGTGCTTCCTTTGCAGGCGCGCTCGTCAGCGACGCGTTCCATGACCACAATCCCAACGCAATAGACACGCGGTGGATCCGGGGACAGAGCAAGACAGTTGACGCCGCACGGGATGAAAAGGACCAGGACGACGACCGGCGCAACGCGCCCGAAGACGAGCATCGACTTGGGCTTGTGTTGTCGGATCTCGGATCAATCGAAACCATCGCGGCGGAGATCATCGTCGGCCTGAATGACTTTCGCAGGCAGCTGGAAAAAAGCCTCCATAAAGGCTTCCTCATCCGCGCCGGACGTCGCATCAAGATTGACGCTGACCTTGAGAACCTCCTCGACCACGCCATCGAACTGGGCGTTTGGCAGGCACTCGCCGGCGTCGACGAACGCCTGAAGGTCTATTCGGGCGATGCGGTCGAAACGCTCGCACAGCGCTATGCTGAATACCATCTTTCCGTATGGAACAAGACACTGATCAAGGTGTCGGCATTTCTTCGCCAACCGATGCCGATAGGCGCAGACGGCGAATTTCTGCGAGGAGCAGACGCCACCGCAGCCACGCAGGACCAGTTCGAGGCCTATGAATTGCTCTTCCGCCTCGAGAGGGCGGGAAGTGAGCGCGAACGCCTTACACTCATGATCGAAATGCTGAAAACCGTCGATCTCGGTTTGAGTCCGGAGATGATCGCGGCGGGTATTCGCCTCAAGATGCGTGAGATCCGGAAACTCGACGATGCTGCCGATTGAACTGATGGTCAGAATAGAACCGGGTGCGGGATCGGCCTTTGGCTCGGGAATACTCATCGGACAAAGCCATGTGCTTACCTGCGCACATGTCGTCGATCCGGATTACAGCAAAGCCGACTATGCCGATCCGGACGGTGATCCCGGCGCCCTCTCCAATATCAACGACGGGGCATTTCACAACGCCGAACTGAGCAATCGAATGGCCCGCCGCTTCGTCGACGTTATCCCTTACGACGGGATTACCCGTAAGGCGAGCCTCCTCGCCGTCCACGCCAACGAAGATCTCGCGCTCTTGCGGCTTTCGACGCCCGCCCCCTATGCGGTCCGCATACCGCAGTTTCAGACAGACTATGAAGCGACTAACGCGTTGCCGGCGGCGGGATTGGGCTTCCGTCGCACACGGGCAAACGCCTATTCGATACGCTGCGAGACACTGACACTCACGGCCTCCGACAGTGCAGTCTTTGCCGCACGAGGAAGTACCTTTCACGGTCAAGCGAGCGAAGGCATGAGCGGTGGCCCGGTCATGATGGAATTTGCCGGTGGCAGGCTCAAGATAGCTGCCATGTTGACCAAAGGGGGCAGTACGCAAGCCTCGTGTGGCGTCATTCGAGCCGACACGCTGTTGGAATTCCTAAAATCCCACCTCGGAGAAGAGGCCTTCGCGCCGCAAGGCAACGCCACCTTCGGCCTTACGCCTGAATTGCAAGCGCTGTCCGGTAGAGCTCGAACCGCGACACGCTGGATCCCGCTTCCAAAGACGAAGCGCGATGGTGATGGCTATGGCTATAACCACATTCGTTTCATCGCGTCGCGCCCCCTCACCTTTGCCGACCTGGATGCCGTAACCGGTTATCGGGTCAAGCAACAGAATAGGCTCAATCGCGAGGGCTTTTTTGCGCCCGTGACGATAGATGAGGCATCTGAGGTCGTCCGGCTTTTCACAGAGAGGCTGGGCGAGAGGTTTTCCATCCCGGACCGCAAGGCTCAGGATAGTCTTCAGCCACCATCCGACATCAACGGCGGCGCGGTGGGGCGACATCACCTGGCGGATCATGCACGGCCAGAACTCGTGCTTGCACCGGAATGGGATAGCCGACGCTACCGTCCCCATGATGGCGCCATCTTTCCAGCCGCCGGTGTACCGGAATGGATCGTGGATGACGGGAGAAGCCGACTCGCCTTTGCCGACCCCGAGCGGCCCGGTTGGGACATCACGGCCCTGCCCGGTTCATTGGCTCAAAAAAGTTACAAGGCGTTGCTGCGGCCTGTGCTGACGATACCAGTTTGGACGACCGCGCAATGACGGGCGAAACCGATAACAGCGCAGCAGCGATTTCCCCGGGATACGGGGAGGATTCGTCCGCGCCACAATCGTCAGAAAAAACAAGCGGGCTCAGCTTCGGCGTCAAGGATCTGCGCCCCAAAGGCGGGCCTACCGATGAAAACACAGCCACCAAAAGCGAGCCTGCGGCCCCGCAGCTCTATTCGGTAGACACTTTCGACCGTTATGCGAGCACACAGCTTCAGCAATTGCGGATGATGCCGGGCAGCGATCGCGATCTGCATTTCTGGCGGCATCTCCGGGCCATCGCCGCCGCCGCTGACGGTCTCGGTCTTCAGGCACCCGATCCGGTCATCGCCGTGGTCCAGCGAGAAATCGACTTCGTTTCGCTTGCGGTGCTTGCTGAAGAAATGGGCACAGAGCCAGAGGCCCCCATGCACACGGTCTCGCTTTCGGCTGGCTCAACAGCCGGAAATACGCCAGAGCTACTGGCCGGCCGACTTGAGGAAGAGGTAAGAGCGAAAAAACTTGAGGGCGAGTTCATTCTTCTCGTCCTGCCAAACTGGGCCATCACGCCGGCTTGGGAAAGTATCCCAAGAGACGATGCCGACACCCCGCTCAAGCAATTCCTCCGGCAAGCCGGCAAACGGCTGATCATCGGCATAGAGCCGCCGCCGCTCCAGCACCTCTCCCAACTCGTCAACAGTGAAACTGGCCTTTCGTCTCTGCCTTGGGGATTGCCGTATCTGGCGCAACTTGCGGCGCAGAACAACTTCCGTGCGACGCATTTCGATCGCGCGCTCGTCAGAGGCCTGGACGCGGAGAGCACATGGGAGAATTTTTTGGACGACCAGCGGGAGGTCGGACGTTCTCTTCAATTCGCCGGTGCCAAGACAAGATACCGCGAGCCAGGCGAAATGACCGGCAAGTTACAGGTGCTATTGAAGGAAACGAATTTCAGCCTTGAGCATCTTTGGCAGTTGAGCGAAGCGCGTGCCAACGACGCCATCGGCCTCGAACTTCATGCGACAGTACTTGGAGAGGGAATCAAGGCACCCGCCATGATCAAACGCGGCCTATTATGCTCGGCCGCCTTTGCGACCGGACTGGCAAGCGGCCGCTTTCTTGCAATTGTCCGCGCATCACTGCCCGAGGGCGAGCCAATCAGCCTGTTTGATCTTACGAAAGACGAACGCGACGAAGTCATGCTGCTTGCCAGCATGCAGGGGTCTGAACACAAGATCTTGCCACCACTGCCAACCCTTCGGGACTACTTCGACCGTCATGTCGACCGCATATGCCGAGCCTACGACATACAAACCGACACCAAAGGCAATATTGAACTGGCGGAGAGTTGGAGAGCCTTCCCGCTTGCAAGCTATATCTGCGCCAGAGCTCCATCCATGGCGATCGAGTATACCAAACGGCTTCTTGCCGGCGCAAAGGATATTGATGATCTTGGCGCGGGAGAAATCAATCCGCTCGTGCGTATCATTGCGACCCTGCAATGCCATCTGCCATCCGGCATCAGCCGCCCGCAACTTGCCGAGTGGCTTCTCGAATGCGCAGTAAAGCCTTTCGCGCGAGAGCATCTGCGGGCAATTCAGGAAAAGATAGCGGAAAATGGTCACGCGACGCGGGAGGCGCAGCAGCCGCCACTCGACCTGATGGCAGAAATCGCTCAGGCCGTGGCTCAGGCGATTATCGAGTTTCTTACGGAGTTCAGAAAGGCGGCGGCGAGCGCCGGACTGCACTCATCCATGGAGCAAGAGGGAGCCTATCTGCGTCAGGCGGTGCTCGACCAGATCGTCAACTCGCAGCTTGCCGTCATGCTGGCACTGTTCATGATCCTTATGGATAAGGACGCGCGGCCCGAGGAGCATGACGCGCTCGAAAGCATTGTCCAGAAGGCCATCACCAAACAGCAGCAGATGAGTTTCATCCTCGATCTGATCTTGTTTTACTTCAATCGACCGAAAATTGGCGACACGGAAGCCCGCTGTGCCGGGGCATGTCGCTTACTCGCATTCTTCTCTCGCGCGGCAAGCAGGCCGAACAGTCACCCAGCCTGGGCCACCGCACGTGACAAAATCCTGTCGATGCTGCTGAGCAACGATATTCGCTGGCCTCCAAATAATTTTGCCCTTTTGCCCTACGAGCTGCATCGCCGTTGGATAGCGATTGAATCAGTGGTTTTTGGCGAGGGCGATACCGGTGTGCCGGCAATTTTCCGCGAGGGAATAAACATCGTCACATCCCATTTTTTCGCTCGGGATGTATCGAACTGGCTTGCGGAAAGTTGGGAGGACTGGGCTGCGAAAGAGGCACCTCGGCGCCTGTACGACACTGTCATGGTGCTTCTCGACGGACCTCCGGCGAAAACACAGTACTGGGCGACCCGCGGGTTCGAGCGCATGGCCAACACCATGCTGAACACTCTGCTTGTTGAATGTGGCGCAAGAGGCCTTGCTTCGCTGGACGACTATGCCGCCAAACTTGCCGCTTGCCCCGACTATTTTGACCCACCGCTTAAGAGCAAACCCTATGTCCAGCTTTATTCGCTGTTCTGGCCAGCGCTCCTGCTTTTCTGGCGGCTGCGGCTCTTCGGAGTCGAGCCATTGGACGCGACCGACCCACACACCACACAGTTCAGGGCGTTTCTGGAACGTGTCTGCCGCACCGCCTCTCCTGGAACGATTGCCAGAATGGCTGACGGCATGAAGCTGCTGGTCACTGCACTGGACCGCACGGTGCTTGCCGCAATTGTCCGACAGACCGATCCGGCGGCTCACGCCTTTTATAGCCAGAAACGCGAGGCGGCGGCGAGGCTGGAGGAATTCCTCCGCAAACGTGTGGCTGCCGGTCAATCTCAGGGTCATCAGCTTCTGGGAAGCAGGCGGAAGATGGACTAGGTCGCTGCGGATTTGAACCAAGCTAACTCAGGAAGCCCTCATGCAACAGACCCAGGTGGAATACAGAAACGCGATTAGGGCCCTGAGCGACGGCGAGGAAGCACCGCTCGGCTTCGATGTCGTAACGCTCGACCGCAAAGGAAAACCGGTCTCCGGCCTATCCGCATTGATACCTGGAGTGCGACATCGCATAGCCATTCATCGCAGCTTTCACCGGTCGATTACCAACGCAGCCCAACGGGTGAAGCATTTCCTCGAACCACAGATCTTCCACACCCGTGAGAAGACCGAGTTCAATCTGCATTTGCGCATCTCCGTGGATCGCTCTCGCATTATTGAGATCGCGCAGAAGCATTTCGACGAGGTACTTGAGCCGGAGGACCTGTTTTTTCGCGAATTCGCGCGCTTGCTTCTCGACCTTCTTGAGACGTCCGCCAAGAAAGAAACCGGCAGTATAGACAAGCGCATCGGCGCCAATCGCCGCCCCTGGCAGAAGCAACTGGAGACGAATCTATCAAGTCGCTTCGGGGTCGGTGTCGAAATCATATTCGATATCGAACGAGAGGTCGCCGCAGACAAGATCGTACGCACGGAACCCGGCGAATATCGACACGTCTATTTCCGCGACCGCATCGATAAGACCTACCCACTGATGATCGACCTGCGGCTACGCCAACTACCATCGACGCTGGAGAGTGTTGCCCTGCCGCGTGAGGAGGCCAAGCTGAAGACGAACCTCTTCGATATGGTTGCGCGTGCCTGCGAAGAAGACCTCCTGCTGAGCCATTACTGGTTCGATGCGGAGAAAATGCATGATGTGGTCAAGCAGCGTCTCGACACTTATCTGGAAAGCTACGCGCATTCCGTCGCAAATCTGCAGATTGCACGACCGACGAGCGAAGCCAGCAGTCCGCCGGCGCGAAGCGAAAAGCTCAACCAGACGATTGTCTGGCGGGACAACCGCGGCTACGACCTTGAATTTCGGGCGGAGGCGATTGCTATCATAGCGGAAAATGGAGCCGGTCTCTATGATCGGGAAGGCCGACCCGAGCGAAGTGCCTGGTTCAACGATGCAATCACACAAGAGCTGAAACATCGGCTGGCCGGCGTTTCCATCGTCGATCTCGACGAAAATGCCGTTGCAGAACACAGCAAGGAGGTTGAGAAAGGCATCTCCGCGCGCGCCAAGGAGATCGGTCTTCATCTCGACCTCTTCATTGGCAGGACGTATCTGCCAAACCAGAAATGGAACAAGCCGGTCATCGTTCCGATTGCAAGTCGGGCTTATCGCACGGCGGATCCAAAAATCGCCGGCCATTTTTCGATGGACATCGAGCTTTCATTCGATGACCGCAAGGCCGCCGAGACTTTCATGAACGAATACCATCAGTCGAAGCTTTACGGCGGGACGCCGCAATCAGGCTCCGACAGCGGCGAGTGGAATGCCTTGCCGGACGAGTTCATCCAGGAAAAGATCATCGAGCTTGCCGTAGAAGCGGCCACCTTCGAAATGCAGCATATCGACCCCAATGACTATTTCACGGATTTCGTGACACAAAACAGATGGGAGGTGGCCATTCCCACGCTCTCGGCACCCGGAACAAGATCTGGCGCTAACGTGATCAGGGAGCGCATCTGCGACACACTGGCAAAACGCTATCCCGGCGTGACATTCCATAACATTCACTTTCACAGGGCCGACAATGACCTTGAGAAACTGCGCCGGCTGATCGCCGCCCTCAAACCAATTGAGTTCGAGTGCCAGATCGACGACCATTTTCACATAAACGCTGCCCTCGACCGCAAGTTGAAAGGCTATGTCTTCGTGGAATCGGGTGACGCCGAAAGGATCGTCTGGATGCTCTACAAGGACCTGGACAAGCTGACGCCGGAAGCCTTCACTGCACAGATATGCGATCACCTGACCAATTTCGTCCAAAGGAAGCTCTTCAATGCCAGCCAGGAAGAGCTGAATTCCTTGATGGAAAGTCTGACGGAGGCAGGCTCCACATATGACGGCACGACGAGGTCGGCGCTCAAGAGAGAAATCCAGAACACAATCAAGAAAAACTTCGGCCTGATCTGCGGAGACGTCGAGCTTCGCGTTCTGATGTCAGACGATTACATGCTTCTCAAGAACGAGAGGCGCGATTCTCTGCTTGATCCAGTACGCATGAACCAACTTGAACGTGCTTCTCTAAAGATCCAGTACGAAAACCTGCTGGCAGAGCGCGCGAAGGTCCTCGGGACCACCGACGAGGACATCACGCACCGAAACCTTTTGACGGCGGAGATCGAGGAGATAAAAAAGCGGATGAACACACGCCAGGAGGATGCGAGCGGCCGGCTCGGCGCACCCTCCAGCGAACATGTCGCCCATGCCTCATTTCTATTGTCCCAGCGCAGAGGCGAAGAGAGGCAAGGGTCGCGCGAGGATACGGCGAACACGCAGCCGCAGTCGCCGCCTGACGACATCATGGATCTGACCGCGGACGGAAGCGACCCGTTATAGGCCTGGGATAGCGCGTTCCCAGCGTCGATATCTTCCCTGGCGTTCGACCCGCGTTCCGGACGGGGCTTCCTCTCCGTCAGCCGGTGGTCGCGGCCACCGAATCGGCGAGGCCTCTATGTCGCCGCAAGTGTCCTGATCACGGCGCTGAGCATGGCGTCGCACTGGGCCAGTTGCGTTTCCTCTACATATTCGTCCGGCTTGTGTCCCTGATCCATATTGCCGGGGCCGCATACAACAGTGGGAATTTTCCAGGTATCGGCAAAGAAGCCGGCTTCCGTGCCGTAGCTGACCTTGGTCACGGGTCCGCTTCCGCCAAGAGCCAGGGCCCAACCCACGATCTCTGCATCATCAGGGGTTTCGATGCCCGGATAGGCGTTGATCTCCTCGATTGCGACATCGACCCATGGATGGCGCATGCGCCATCTCGAGACCAGATCGGATATCTGTCGGGCGATGTCATCGATGATGCCGTGCGTCTCGGTTGCCAGATGTCGGATCTCGAACTCAAGCTCGGCATGGTGGGGCACGATGTTGAGCGCCGTACCCCCAGATAGCGTGCCCACATGCACCGTTGTATAGGGGATGTCATAGGCGTCGTCCCGGGCGCCTGTTGTCTCCAGCCTGGCTTGTACTCCCCTCAGAATGCCCACAGCCTCCGCGGCGAGATGAATGGCATTGGCATAATTCGGCGCCGAAGCCGAATGGCCGGCGCTTCCGGAAAAGCGCATGCGATAGGATTTCTTGCCCTTGTGCCCGATGGCGACGCGCATCGAGGTAGGCTCCCCCACGATGCAGCGGTCGGGGATGCCGATGGTATCATCAAGCTTGCCGATCATCTCCGCCATGCCGACGCAACCCGCCTCCTCGTCGTAAGACAAGGCAATCTTCAGGGGTTTGATCAGTGGCGGCCCCTCGGCCGCTCGGGCGGCGGCGGCAAGTGCCGCTGCAGCAAATCCCTTCATGTCGGTCGTTCCGCGACCATAGAGCCTGCCGTCCTGGCGCGTCAGGCGGAAGGGATCGAAAGTCCAGTTCTGTCCCTCCACTGGCACGACATCGAGATGCGCAGACAGAAGCACACCACCGCGTCCTTTGGGCCCGAGACTGGCAAACAGACCGGCGCGTCCCGGAAGCTTGCCCGGCAGCCGGTATACGGAAAACCCGAGATCCTGGAGATAAGCCACAGAGAAATCGGTGATGGCCGAGTAGTCGGCCGCCGTGAAAACCGAGGGAAAACCGACTAGGCGTTCCAGGATTTCAGGCGTTTTATGATTGGACATGGGCTCCTCCCCGTCATTTTGTTTTTGTCCTGTAATTGATGGAGAAGTGGTCCTGCCCACTGAGGGTGACGATGCGGCCATCCTCCACAACAACATTCGGTTCTTCGGCAGTGACGCCAAGCAACTCACCGCCGCAGACGACCTCCGCCCCGATATAGATCGCAGCGCAATTGTGCCGGCCGGTCACGATCCGCGCATCGGTCGTTTCCACCCTTTCGGCAATGCCGTCGCGACCGACGATCAGCCGATCGCGATCACCAGCCATCACCGGAATGCCAGCGGGAATGCCGACGGTGCCGCTCGGCGCTTGCGACCGCAGCATGCATTCAAGGCCCGTCTCTGCCAGCAGCGGCGCGAGCGTGGTGGCCGGCCATATGGCATTGTGCAGGATGGCGATCGCCGAGCCGTCCGGTCCGGCAAGCAGCGCGGTCCCGAGATCCGGGCGCTGCGCCACCCGCGCACTGTTCATAAGATCGATGCCGCGCCGTGGCCCCAACGCAATCATGCCCGCATCCGATTGGGGGTTGGCGTCAAGCACCTGCCTGAGCGCAGCACTTGCCGTTAAGCCCTGTGCCATCGCGGCCAGGACGGCGTCATTCAACCTTGTACCATCCAGGCCCGCCCCATTCGGCAATCGGTGACCTGTTACTAGGCCGACCTCACCATCGGCGGGCAGAAACTGAGACAGGGGTGCGGGGCGATCCGGTCCGCTGGACATGACCGCAGCGAAAGGCGCGCTCGCGATGACGTCCGGCGGCGAGACACCGGTCTTTTCGCCCCGCGTGAAGAGTGTCGTCGTTCCGCCGCGCTGCGTCTCGGCGCGGTGCACCTTGCCCTCGTTATCGATGGCTGCGAACACCGCATAGCCTCCGATTGCCCCCTCTCCGATCCTTTCTGCCATCTGCAGGGTGCGGAAAACCGCAAGCCCGGCATTGGGTCCCATCGCGCCTATACCGATCGTCATGAGGCTGTCCTCCGGGGTTCGAGCTTCGGCACAGCGCCGATCAGGGCTTGCGTATAGGGGTGCTGCGGCTGGTCCATGACATCGCGGTTAGAACCGATTTCCACGATCTGTCCCGCCTTCATGACCGCGACGCGATGCGCCACCGATCGAACGACCGCGAGGTCGTGGGCGATAAAGAGATAGGCGATGCCGGTCTGGCGCTGAATCTCGCGCATCAGGTCAAGCACGGCGGACTGGACCGAGACATCCAGCGCGGAGGTCGGCTCGTCGGCGATGATCACCCGCGGCTGTGCGGCCAGGGCACGGGCAATGGCAATGCGCTGGCGCTGGCCGCCGGAAAGCTCATGGGGCAGCCTGTCTATCAACCCGCCGGGAAGCCGGACGAGATCGAGCAGCCGGGCCGCTTCGGTGCGTAGCGCCTTGCCCGACAGGCCGCGATGCAGCGCCAGCGGTTCAGACAGGGTCTGGGCGGCGGTGAAACGCGGGTCGAGGCTGGCATAGGGATCCTGGAAAATCATCTGTACCTTCGCCCGCGCCCGGCGCAACGCCCCGCCCCGTAGACCCGTGATATCATCCCCTTCGATCCACACGGAGCCTTCATGCGCGAGGTCGAGCCGGGACGCGATCCGCCCGAGGGTCGATTTTCCCGATCCGCTTTCGCCCACCAGAGCGAGCGTTTCGCCGGCCGCGACGGCAAGCGACACATGCTGCAGGACGCGATGCGTGGCGGAACCGGAGAGGAAACCACGCCCTCGGAAACTGCGGCCGATCTGTCGAAGCTCAAGCGCCGGGACCGGCTTGCTCTGTGCCAGGTCGTCCCGTACGGGGCCGTCCATACGGGGCACCGCGCTCAGCAATTGCTTCGTGTAGGCCTGCTCCGGACGCGCCAGAATATTGGCTGTCGTATCAGTCTCCACCAGCCTGCCGTACCGCATGACGGCGACGCGATCGGCCATGTCAGCCACGACGCCCATATCGTGGGTGATCAAGAGCAGGCTGGTGCCATTGTCCTTCGTGAGTGTCCTGATCAAGTCCAGGATCTGCGCCTGCACCGTCACGTCGAGTGCCGTTGTCGGCTCGTCGGCGATCAAGAGCTCCGGCTCGAGCGCCAAGGTCATGGCGATCATCACGCGCTGGCGCATGCCGCCGGAAAATTCATGCGGATATTGCCGCATGCGTCGCTCCACCTCGGTGATGCCGGCCCGGGCAAGCATATCCAGCGCGCGGCTCCGGGCCTCGCTGATCGATAGTCCCTTGTGGACGACAAGGGCTTCCGTCATCTGCCGTTCAACTGTCAGCACCGGGGTCAGGCTGGTCATCGGCTCCTGGAAGATCATGCCGATCCGTGCGCCGCGGATACGGCGCAAGCCGTTCTCATCCAGCGACGATATGACTGTGCCGCCAAGGAAAATGCGGCCTTCCGATCTTCTGGCACGCCTGGGCAGCAGCCCCATCACGCCAAGGGCCGTCAGGGACTTGCCTGATCCGCTCTCACCGACAAGCGCCAGCGTTTCCCCCCGCTCGATATTCAGGTTCAAATCCTGAACAACAGGCGTATCGCCGAAGGCAATGGACAGGCCTTCAATGGTCAGCACGGCCATCAGCGACCCTCCGATTTCGGATCGATGGCCTCACGAAGCGCATCGCCAAGCATGTTGAAGGCAAAGACCGTGAGCGCGATCGCAAGGCCAGGATAGAGCATCAGCCATGGCGCGCGGTTCATGAAGTCGCGGCCCGCGGACAGCATATACCCCCATTCCGGCTGCGGCGGCTGTGCGCCAAGGCCGAGGAAACCCAGGGCCGCGGCTGCGAGGATCGCATTGGACAGGCCGAGTGTCGCCACGACAATCATCGTCGGCATGATATTGGGAAGCAGATGCCGCAGGATCAGCCGCCCATGCCCGGCACCGGCTGCGATTGCCCCCTCGTAATAGGGCTTGGCGGTTTCGGCCAGCGCGCTGGCATAGGCCGTTCTCGCATAAAACGGCACTGCGGCCACGCCGACCGCGATCATGGCATTTGTGAGGCTCGGCCCGAGCACCGCGACGAAGGCCAGCGCAATCAGCGTATCGCTAAACGAGAACAGGACATCGGTCGAGTGCATCAGCAGCTTTTCAAGCCAACCGCCGAAATGGGCCGCTGCGAGACCGACAGCCAACCCGCTGACGAGGGAGATGCAGACCGCCACAGTGCCGATCTTCAGCGTCAGTTGCGCGCCGAAGAGAATGCGGGAGAAGACGTCGCGGCCCAGTTCGTCCGTGCCCAGCAGATGCGCCGCACCCGGCGGCATCAGGGGACGACCTGTTGCCAGTTTTGTCGGGCTGTAGGGCGCGATCCAGGGTGCCAGTAGCGCAGCCAGGATCAGCACAGCCAAGAGCGCCAGGCCGATCGCGCCGCCGGGATTGCGCATCAACCTCAACCAGAGCGGTCGCGGCATTCGGCGCGGCACATCGGCGATATCAACGACGTCCATCAGCTTCTCCTGATCCGGGGGTCGATGAAGGCATAGAGCAGGTCGAGAAGCAGCATCACGATCACGACTGTCGTCGCGAAGACCAGAATAAAGCCCTGGATGACGGGATAGTCGCGCTGGAAGATCGCCTCGATGGCGAGCCGGCCGATGCCGTTCCAGGCAAAGATATTCTCGACGACGATGGCGCCGCCCATCATGTAGCTGAACTGCAGGCCCATCATCGTGACGACCGGGACAAGCCCGGACCGCAGCACATGCCGGTATTGCACGATCGCCTTGGGCAGGCCCTTGGCATTGGCGGTGCGGACGAAATCCTGTTCCATCACGTCGATCATGCCGGACCGGGTCATGCGCGCAACGATGGCCGCATTGGAAAGCCCAAGCGTCAGCGCCGGCAGCACGAGGCTGAGCGGACCGCCACCCGCGACCGGCAGCCAGCCAAGATCGACCGAGAACCAGATCATCAGGATCAGCCCCAGCCAGAAATGCGGAATGGAGACCCCGCCAATGGCGGTCATCATGATCACGGTGTCCGTCCAGGTGCCGCGCCGGGAGGCGGCCCAGAATCCGGCGGGCAGGCCGATCAGCATCGCCACCATCATCGCGCTGAAGGCGAGCAGCAATGTATTCGGCAGGCGAGCCAATAGCAGGTCGAAGACCGGCTGCTCGCCGCGGATCGTCACGCCCATGTCACCCTGCAGCAAGCGGCCGACATAGCTCGCATATTGGACCAGGACAGGTCGATCGAGCCCGAGGCGCGCGCGGATCTCCTCCAGTTGCTCAGGGGTCGTGCCCTGGCTCTGGGTATACATGATCTGCACGGGATCGCCGGGCACCAGATGGATGAGAAGCGTCACCGCCACCGTTGCGGCAAAGATGGTCGCCAGACCCATGGCCAGGCGCTGCGAGAGATAGGCTAGCATCGGACAACCCCTTGAGGATGCGCGGCACCGGGGTGCCGCGCAGGGATGCTCAAAACTTCACGTCATTGAAGATCGGATAGACGAAGGGCGCCACCTGGAACCCCTCGACCTCCGGCCGGAAGGCGAAGACCCATTCCCAGCCCGGTGTATAGAGCGGCACGTGGATCGACTTGTCCAACAGGTAGGCCATGACCTTCTGCACCTCGGCCTTGCGCTCCTCCGGGTTTGTCAGCACCCGGGTCTTTTCGAGCATCGCGTCGAGTTCGGGCGAGGTGTAGCCGCGATAAGCGCCGGGCGAATGCCAGAGGGCATAGAGGATGTCGGGGTCGTACCAGGACCACGTCATCATATCCATGCTGCCGATGCCGTCCTTCTTCTCGTTTTCCTGACGGACGCGGGCGTTCATCGTGCCGATATCCATGATCTCGATATTGGCCTTGATGCCGACTTCAGCCAGTTGCGCCTGGAACACTTCCCCCAGGCGATCACGCTTGCCGCCGGTCCAGACCAGCATGTTGACCTCGAGCGGCTTGTCGGGACCCCAGCCGCCGGCTTCCTTCAGAAGAGCCTTCGCCTTTTCCGGATCGTACTGGGCCCGGTGAGAGGCGCAGAACTCCTGATCGTTGCCGAAAACCCCGCGCGAAATCGGGCATTGTTCGGGCATCGACAGATCGCCATAGATCAGGGTCAGCGCCGTCTGGACGTCCGTCGCATGAGCAACCGCCGTGCGGACCCGCTCATCATTGAAGGGTGGACGATGGACCGAGAATTCCCAGAACACGTTCTGCCCGGTATTTTCGGCGCTGATCACCTTCAACTCGCCGGAATCCTTGAGGGCCTGCACATCGTCGAGCGGAGGCTCGGCAATATGGATCGCGCCCGTCTTGAGACCGGCGAGACGGGTCTGCGGTTCGGGAACGACCGAAATCACCAGGCGGTCCATGTAGGGAGCGCCCGGATTCTTGGCCAGCTTGCCATGATTGACGTAGTCGGCATTCTTGTTGAGCACGATCTTGTCGCCCTTGGTCCAGCTCTCCAGCTTCCACGGGCCGGAGCCGATGGCAACCGTGCTGCCAAAGCCGTCCTTGCCGGCATTGGAATCGCACAGGATAGAGGAGAAGCTGTCGGCCAGGAACGGGATCATGGCCACGAATGGCGACGCCAGCGTGAATTTCACCGTCAAGGGATCCACGACTTCAGCCTTGGAGATTGGACCCCAGCTGGCCTTGGTGACGCTGGGATTGGCGCCATCGAAAGCCCGGTCGACGGTGTATTTCACATCGGTTGCGTCGAGCGCACTGCCGTCATGGCACTTTACGCCCTCCGCCAGCTTGAACGTGTATTGCAACCCGTCGGGGCTGACGTCCCAGCTCTTGGCGAGGTTTGGCACCGGCGCGCCCGAGGCGTCGGTGGCCAGAAGCGTGTCATAGATCTGGCTCCAGACCTGGAGCGAGAGCGTTGACGTGGCCCGGTGCGGATCGAGCGAGTCGATGTCGCCATAACGGGCCCAAACGATATCCTTTGCCGTTGCCGCCTGGAGGGAGGATGCGGCCACGACGATGCCCAGCGCGAGGCTGAGCGTGAGTTTCTGAAACGGCTTATCTGCTTGCACGTGAATACTCCCAGTTGATCTGTATTCCCCTTGCATCCGCGCGTCAGTCAGCGCACGGTTCGCGCCAATATGGTTGATGCAGAAATTTTAACTTGTCAATCGAGTAAAATTTTTGTTTCAATCAACAAAAGGGACGGGACATGACCAGCGAGCAGGCAGACAGCGCACCACGCTCCATCGAGCGACGTATCAAGTCACATTATGAGGAAATGCCGGGAAGCGAGCGTGCGCTTGCAGACCGGGTTCTGGAATATCCGGGCGATGTGCTGCTCTGTTCGGCCACGGAACTGGCCGATCTGGCGGGAGCCTCGAAGGCGGCCGTGTCCCGCTTCGTGCGGCGACTGGGTTATGAAGGCTTCAAGGACATGCAGCGGGAGATCCGGGAGGCGCAGTCGACAGGCGATCCGATCTTTCTCACGGCAGGCCTGGCACCCAAGCAGAAACAGCGGGACCCGCTTCATCAGCATCTCGAGCGGGATGTCCATACGCTGCGCGAGACCTTTGCCCGCCTGGATCCGGAGATCGTGAAGGACGTCGTGACGCGGATCACCGCGGCGCGGCGCGTGGTCTGCATCGGCTTTCGCAACAGCTATTTCTTTGCCGCCTATGCGCGCCGGCAGATCCTGTTGGTGCATCCCTCGACCGATCTCGTGCCATCAGACGGCCAGACCCTGATCGAAGACACCGGCGATCTCGGTCCGCAGGATCTTCTGCTTGTCTTCGGTTTTCGCAGGCGACCGCTTCTGCTGCGCAAGTTCATGGAACTGATGCATGGGCGTGGGATACCGATCGCCTATTTCACCGACCGCCAGGCCGTCACCAACACCAAGTTCGCGCAGTGGGTGCTGCCCTGCGAGGTGCGCGGCACCTCGCTGTTCGACAGCTATGTCGGGGTGGTCAGCCTGATCAACTACATCTGCACCCAGGTCAGCATTGCCTCCGGCAATTCGGGGCGCCAGCGTCTCAGACAATTGGAGGAACTGGGCGAACTTCTGGGTGAACTGGATGCGGGAAACTAAAAGCAAGACGCGGGGAACCTGACGATGCGCATTGACGAATTCTCGGTCTTTCATGTCGCGATGCCGCTCATCGATCCCTGGAAGACGGCCTTTGGTGAAATGCGCGAGGTGGACACGGTCCTGGTTCGCTTGCGGTTCGGAGACGAAACGGGCTGGGGCGAATGCGCGCCTTACGCCCATCCGAACTTCTGCTCGGAATGGGCAGAGGGCTGCTTTCACCTCATTACCAACATCTTCCGGCCTCTTCTGCTGGGCCAGGAGATCAACACGCCGCAGGAGTTGCAGGACCGTCTCGGCCCTTTCAAGGGTAATCACTTCGCCAAGGCGGCCATTGATCTCGCCTGGTGGGACCTTTCGACCCGAATGCAAAATCGGCCCCTGTGGCAGGCCATTGGCGGCGCGAACCCGACGATTTCCGTCGGCGCCGATATCCCGGTCCAGCCGGATCGAAGCCAGCTTATCGACCTCGTCGCGGCAGCGCTGGATAAAGGTTACCCACGCGTGAAACTGAAATATCGGCGCGACAGCGGCGTCACAATGGTCGCCGCCGTCCGCGAGGCCTTTCCGGACGCCGTGATGCATATCGACTGCAACTCGGGCTTCACGCTGGATGATATCGCCGAGTTCCGCGAGCTGGACCGGCTTGATCTGGCGATGATCGAACAGCCGCTGGCCAGCGACGATCTCATAGACCACGCGCGACTGCAGGCCATGCTGGAAACGCCGATATGCCTCGACGAGAGCATCACCTCGGTCGATCGTGCACGCAAGGCCATCGATACGGGCGCGGCCCGCATCATAAACATCAAGCACGGCCGTGTCGGCGGTCTTACCAATGCAATCGAGATCGCCCGCTTGTGCCATCAGCGTGGCATACCCTTCTGGATCGGCGGCATGCTGGAATCGGCCGTCGGCCAAGGCCCCTCCATGGCCCTGGCCACGCTGCCGGGGGTAGGATATCCGGCAGACATCTTTCCAGACGGACGGCTCTATGCAAGCGAACTTGCAACGCCGCCGATCAGATTGTCCGCCGCCGGTCAGATGACGGTGACCGACAGCAAGGGTTGCGGATACCAGCCCGACCTGGAGATGCTTCAACGCACTCTTCGTAGGAGCACGAGCGGCTCAACTCGGCCGGACCACTTTTGAAGCAAACCATCGTTGCGACCAGCACCGGTGACGATCACAACCTTTCGATTGAAGATTGCATGAGGCATGGCAGGGCCCTCCAGACCGCCGGATAGATTGACGCTTTTGATTGGCAGGCGCCCGACACCCATCTATGTCCCATTAGTCATCAAAGATGGCGACGGCCCGTGTCCATCCGGCTGACGCTGCCTTGATCTTCACCGGGAAGCAGGAAATCGTAAAGCCGGTGGGTGGGAGTTGATCCAGATTGGCGAGCTTCTCAAGATGGCAATAGCCGATGTCGCGACCAGCCTTGTGCCCCTCCCAGATGATGGAGGCATCGCCTGATTGCTGATAGCGATTGAGCGTCGCGGAAAAGGGCGCGTCCCAGCTCCATGCATCGGTTCCGGTGATGCGTACGCCGCGGGAAAGCAGATAGAGCGTGGCCTCACGCCCCATTCCGCAACCCCGTCCCAGATAATCCGGTCGGCCATAGGCCGCGCCGGCTGCGGTATTGATCACGACGATATCGAGAGGCTGCAGGTCGTGACCAATCCTCTCAAGCTCCCGCTCGACATCATCGGCCTGGACGATATAGCCATCCGGGAAGGTCCGAAAGTCAAGCTTCACCCCCGGCCGCAGGCACCAGTCCAGAGGCACTTCGTCGATGGTGATCGCACGGCTCCCGCCATCCATTGTCGAGTGAAAATGCCAGGGCGCATCGAGATGGGTGCCGTTATGCGTGGTGATACGTAGGTCTTCCACAGCCCAGCCCTCCCCGTCAGGCAGGTCCTCTGGCTTCAGGCCAGGGAAAAGACCCGCGATCTCCAGCGCCCCTTCGGCATGCGCCTTGTAAGTGATGCGTGGCCGCATCGGCGGCGGATCGGCAAAGGTCTCGTTGTCGATGGCGACGGAGATATCAACAATTCTGGGCATGGAAGCCTCTCCTATGCGGCTCTGCCGTCTGCCATAACGACGCGGTTGGACAGTTCACCCAACCCCTCGACGGACAGTGTGACAACATCACCATGCGCCAGATAGCGGTCCACTTCCAGACCGCATCCGTTGCCCATCGTACCGGAACCGAAGACCTCGCCCGGATAGATGGTTTCGTGGCGGGAGACATAGGCAATCATGTCGGCAACGCCATGCAGCATGTCTGCGGAACTCCCCTCGGCCCAGATTTCGCCATTGACCCGAACCGACATCTTCAGATTTTGCGGGTCGGGGATTTCATCCGCCGTGACAAGCCATGGCCCCATCGCATTGCCCCCGTCAAAGCTCTTGCCCTTGGCCGGCCCCAGCATTCCCTGCATTTCGATATTCTGCGTGTCTCGGGCCGAAAAATCATTGTAAATCATGTAGCCGAACACATGGGCGAGCGCGTCCTCCCGGGCAATGTCGCGTCCCTTTCGGCCGATGACGGCAGCAAATTCGAGTTCGAAATCCATGATCCGGCTATAGGCCGGCCAAACCACGTCTGCGTCTGGACCGACGACGCTGAAACGGTTGGTGATGTAGTAAATCGGCTGCTGCAGATAAACGGGCGGGATATCCGCGAGCGGCTTGATCGTTTCCAACGCGGCAAGATTCCCGCTCCGTCGCGCGGCAATGCGCGCCATGCCGGAAGGTGCCTGGCGTATGTGGTCCGGGAACACCGAGAAGTCCCGGATCTGGGCAGGGACCGGAAGAGGCGCATGAAGCGTCACGAGATCGGACGCCACGAGATGTCGCCCGGTTCGCTCGGTGTCTGCGAGAGCCGCGCTGGCTTCTGCAAGCCCTTGCTCGCCTGCTTCGATCAATTGGAGCATGGACGAACTCCACCCCGCCCCAGGCGCCGCTGCTGTCAAATCCACGATACCATCTCCGGCGCCTGTGAGGCAGCCAAGATGCTGGACACGGGCTCCCGAACTGAATGTCACGAGCTTCATCAAATCTCCTCCCACGCAAAATCGTATATGATTTTATAAATCATACATTGATATTTGTCCAGCTTGCCGCTATGTTTCGTCGGGAGGCCCTGGCAAAGCGCCAGGCGGAGGAGGATGAGCCATGAAGTTGATACGTCGCCTGACCGCGGCGCTGGTCGGATTGTGCCTGACGGTCGCAAGCGCTGAAGCCGCCACGAAGTTGGCGATCGGCTACACCATGAACAGCGAAGCAGCGCCCATCTATGTTGCAAAGATGGCAGGGATTTTCGACAAGCATGGGCTGGATGTGGAACTCGTTCCGATCGCCGTGAACTCCACCTTGCCCGCCGCGCTGATCTCCGACAGCATCCAACTGGGGACGATATCGCCCACAGTCTTCATTCAGGCCGTTCAGAATGGGTTGGAACTGCGCGGCGTGTCCGGCATGACGGTGACAGCGCAAAACGGATCTCGAGTGGGGGTCATGGCGCGCGAAGGCTCCGGCATCACCTCGCTCGCAGACCTCAAGGGCAAGACGCTCGGTGTTCCCGGCATCGCCGCAGTGCTTGATATCATGGCCAGACGCCTGATCATCGAGGCCGGAATTGACGTCAACGCGATCACCTACACAGAAACGCCCTTCCCGGTTCAGGCCGATGTTTTGAAAAACGGCACCGTCGACGCCGTGGTGACCGTCGACCCCTTCCTGTCCCGGATAGAACGGGCCGGAATAGGCAAGCCGATCGCCAATCTTCTCGAGGGTATTCCCGATGGTCAACTCGCCCAGTTCTTTGCTGCAAGCAGCAGTTGGGCAGAAGCCAATCCCGAGGCGATCAAGGCCTTCCGGGCGGCCATGGACGAGGCGATCCAGATGACGTTGACACAACCGGACTACGCCCGGGAAGCCATCGGCAATTTCGTCAAGCTACCGCCCGAGGTACTGAAGACGGTTGCATTGCCGACACCAGACGCCAAACTGACAGCAGAACAGCTGGAATGGTGGGCGCAGGTCATGCAGAAGCAGGATTTGATCTCGGACGAGTTCTCCGCCGGCGATCTGATCCTGCAGCGGTAAGACAGTAAAGGGCTTCCAAGTGCGACAACCGCAACCGAATGAAGATCGCGTTTCAACCCTGGCGGATCGCGCAGAGCGACTGATCCAGGCCGATATCATCTCCGGGGCACTGGCGCCAAGGGAGCGTCTGGCTCTGCCAACCCTGGAGAAGCGCTACAATATCGGCTTGACACCCATGCGCGAAGCCCTGTCACGCCTTTCTGCCCAGGGTCTGGTGACCAATGAGGGAAACAAGGGGTTTCGTGTGGCGATGGCCAGCATGGAAGACCTGGTCGACCTCACGCGGACAAGGGTCGTGATCGAAACGGCAGCGCTCAAGCTCTCGATGGAAGCCCGGCTTCCGCAATGGGAGGACAATCTTGTTGCCGCAACCCATCGCCTCATCAGGACGATCGAGCGCATGTCCGGTTCGATCAGCGACAACATCGATATCTATGAGGAGGCGCACAAGGTCTTTCACACCGCTTTGGTTGCAGGCTGCGGTGCAGCGCGCCTCATCGCCTTGCAGAGGGAGCTCTACGATCAGGCCTATCGCTATCGGCGCCTCATGGCGCGCGGTGGCATGGATCCGGTGAAGGCGGTCGAAGAACACCGATACCTGAGCGAGCTTGCCCTGGGAAACGATGTCCATGCTGCGAGCGCTGCGCTGGAGAACCATCTGGCGCTGACACTCGAAGCCGTCGCCGGCAAGCACGACGATGCTGACGACAGTTCAGCCTGAAAGCCGGCGGCCCACCCATGACCAGTATCAGGAGACGAGGATGAACATCAGCCCGGCATTGCATGGCAGCATGCAATTGCAGTCTGTCAGCCTGACCTATGGGTCCCGGACGGTCATCGGTGACCTGACGCTTGACATTCGACCAGGTGAAATCCTGTCGGTCGTTGGCCCCTCGGGCTGCGGCAAGACCACCAGTCTGCGGCTTCTGGCAGGCCTGACGAAGCCAACATCGGGAACGGTGGCCGTCTCTGGCAAGCCGCTGACAGAGCCCCAGAGAGATGTCGCGATCGTCTTCCAGGACTACGGAAAGGCCTTGCTGCCATGGCGAACCGCCTATGGCAACGTGGCCCTGGCGCTGGAGGCCATGGGCGTTCCCAAGGCTGAATTTCCCGATCGCATCCACGCCCTGCTTGACCTGATTGGGCTCGAAAAACATGCGCAAAGCTATCCAGGCCAGATGTCCGGCGGCATGCAGCAGCGGGTGCAGATCGCCCGCGCGCTTGCGCAGGAACCGAAGGTCTTGTTGATGGACGAACCCTTCGGCGCCCTGGACGCCATGACGCGCCAGACCCTTCAGGACGAGCTTCTGACGCTGAGCGCCCGCACCGGCGTCACCATCTACTTCGTGACCCATGACCTTGAGGAAGCCATTTATCTGTCCGACAGGGTTGTGGGGCTCCTGCCAAATCCTGGTCGCATCGGAAAGGTCTTCGACATTGCCCTTCCCCGCCCACGTCACCAACTCACGACACGGGAAGATCGGCAATTCCTCGAAATCCGTCATGCCCTGTATGAGTTTGTCACGGGGGCGGAGCATTGACGCATTTCGGCAAAATCTCAGGCTTCGACCCAAGGCCATGGGTGATTCCGGCCATTCTGGTGATGACTTGGGAAGCCTCGCTGCTCGTCTGGCCGACAAGCAGTGAGAGCTTTGCTCCGCCGCATGCCGTGGCCGGGGCGCTGTTTCAAGCGCTTCTCGACGGGACGATTTTGATTGCCACCTTGCAGACGCTGCTGGCGGCCATTGGAGGTCTGGCCATCGGCGGAGCCCTGGGCCTGGCGATTGGCGTCCTCTTTGGCTTGTCGCGCCTGATGGATCAACTGCTCGAAGTCACAATCGAGGCGATACGCCCGGTCCCGTCAATCGCCATCCTCCCAATCGCGATGATGATCTTCGGCTTCGGCTATCGCATGGAGATCGCAATCGTTGCCTTCGCATCGATATGGCCCATGATGATCATGTCACGCTCTGCCGTCAGGGATCTTGAGCCCCGTCTGTTCGATGTGGCAAGGGTTCTCAGGCTCACGCCGAGGCAAACCATAACGAAACTGGTTCTGCCGGCCATCGCTGGGCGAGTCTTCGTGGCGCTCAGGCTGGCCGCCGGCGTGGCCCTGATCGTCGCGATCACCACCGAGATTGCCGCGAACCCCATGGGGCTCGGTGCTGCGATCATGGCAGCGCAACAAACCTTCCGGCCTGAACTGATGCTGGCACTGCTGGTGTGGATCGGTCTGGTGGGTTATGCTTGGAATGCTGTCCTTCTCGCCTGTCAGGATCGCCTCATTCCCGCCGCCCGCGCTAAAGGTTCTGGCCATGCGCAGGCTTAATCCGGGAATGATGATGGCGAGCGTCGCTGTCCTGCTGCTGTTTATCCTGCTCTGGCACTTTGTGTCCGTGACCCGGCTTGTGCCCGCGACATTCCTGCCGTCGCCGACCGCAACCTACAAGGCATTGTCGAACGGGTTTTCGCGTGGCCAACTGTCAGCTTCAACGGCAAGTACAGTCTGGCGCATGCTGGTCGGCTGGGGACTGGCCTGTCTCGTCGGAATTGCGCTCGGCTGCCTGATCGGAATGTCGGAAAGGGCCCGCGCCTATCTGGCACCGATGCTCGAGGCGATCCGACCTCTGCCGACATCGGCGCTGATCCCGGTCTTCATTGCCATCTTCGGCCTGTCCGAAGGCATGATCCTCGGCGCCATCGCCTTCGGGGCGATCTGGCCCATGATGCTCGCGACGATCAATGGTATCGCCGGCATCGATCCTGCCCTGCGGGACCTTGCCAAGAGCCTGAAGATGTCGACCCTGGCGTTTCTCACGAAAATCGCGCTCCCCTCGGCCATGCCCGAAATCATGGCCGCCATTCGCCTCGGCCTCACGGTCGCCCTGGTTCTTGCCGTGGTCGGGGAAATGCTGAGCGGTCGCACAGGACTTGGCCAATGGCTGCTGGTCTCCGCGCGATCCTTCGCAACACCCAATCTGTTCGCCGGTGTCGTCATCCTGGGAGTGATCGGCTTCACGGCAAACACGTGCCTGCAACTGTTCGAAGCGCGGGTTCTCAGATGGCGACAAAGCGCGCGTTGAAAACACGCCCCAAGCTGCGCAGGCACAGGTTTTGCTGCCTTCAGGCTGCCTGAAGAGGAGAACAACCCTGGTCCTCAGCCGACGGATTCAAGTCAGCAATCGCGCACGACCGGATTGCGGTCTGCAGAGTTGGTTGTTTCACGGATCCAATAGAAAGACGCGATAGCGCGAGCGTTCCTTCTCCGTTAACAGTACGTCGTCCGCGCAGCGGTTGGCCTTAACTGCCTGCCATTGTCCGGCCCGCTTCTCGAGCACAGCTTCCAGAACGGCAGTGTCCGGATCCTGTTCGCAAGGACCCCAGTTCGCGGCATCGACAGGCCGTCCATCCGCTTTGCGCCGCACCGCTCCGCGGAAATACGCGGTCTTGCCATCGCTGCGCAGGAGGTCGACGACGAACACGATCGGAACGCGGTCGTTGAGGTCGGCATTTGCGTTCCGGACTGCATCCAGAAGGACCTTTCTTTCCGGGTCATTCCTGCCGACGTCGTGCACACCAGCACGTTCTGCGGTGGAAAGCGCCTTGAAGCTTGGAGGCTGGACCATGTCGGCAACATCCTGATCGGACCAGTAGCTCCACTGGTCACATTCCTTCGGATCGAAGCCGCCACGACTGTCGAGATCGATCCAGCCATCCACAGGGTCTCTTACGAATCTCACCTGCATGTCTGCCGCCACGGGCGAGTCGGTGCACAACCGGCGGCGCCCCGGCGAAGCAATCTGAAAGGCGACGAATGCGTTGTCCTCCCCGTTCGCATCGCGGGCGTGGCTCGTGTTAAGGACATGGATCTCCGCATCTGCGGGAGGAGCCGACCGATTGAAAAGAATAGCGAGGAGCGCATCGGCGCATGGCGCAGGATCCGTGTCGGTGGGCGGTTGAAGCGCGCCAGCTGCCGGAAACGCCGTCCGGCACTCGGTCGCGTGAACAGGCTGACCCATGGACATCACGCAGATGGCGAGTGCCATCGAAGCCAGTTGTGCGTGTATCGTCCAAAGCTTCATAAAGGCCTCCTTTTCGGCGTCGTTGCGCCGTCATGTCAATTGATCAGCCTCGCCAGCAAAATGGAAAACCCGAGGCCCAAAACGGCCGCAGCGGCACAGGCCAGTGGCAGCAAGAGCGGCAGAGATCCAGCAACCATGCCGGCAAGGTATAGGGGAGCCAGAACGAACATCCCGGCCAGGGACCCCAAACCCGCGGCAACAGCCAGACGGGCCGCCGCGCCCCAACCGCTCTGGGCAAGAGCGACATCAAGACTCCCCGCCAGAAAAGCGGGCACGCCCCCGATGAGATAGGCGGGTGCCAGCGAACTTGTCAGCAGTGGCAAACCGGTCGGCGAGGCGCCGAGAAGAAAAAGGACAAGCGCTGCCGCCACAGGCGGGACCGTCAATCCCAGAAATGCGGCATGGAATGGCATCAGCGGCTTCGTCGGCTCTGACCGCTCCTGCCCGACATCATCGGTCACTGTACCGGCACCGACACGCCGTCATAGACGATCGTCGCGACCGTACCGGCTTTCAAAGCCTTTTCGGATACGGGAAGACCGGTCTCATCGTCGATCAGCACCGTAATCATCTCGCCAGGTACATTGCCAGAGGCTTGAGACGGGGCAAACTCATAGGCTGTTCCAGCCATGCCCTCGGCAGCCTGGGGCCCTACTATGCGACATTGGTTGACCGTCTCGGGTGTCGGCGCGCCCTTGGCCATCACTTTGCGCATCGCATCATCGATCACGTTTTTCGTCCACGCATCATTGGGACCGACCCTGCTGAACATCGCGTCCTGCGTCACGATCAGTTGGACAGCATCGGTCATCCCCGGGGTCGTCACTGTCTTCTGCATGGCAGGAACTTTCGCCTGCGCGGCATAGGCGTCGAAGATAGCCTGGCAATCCGAGGCGGCATGCGCCGCGGGAGCAGCGAGCAGCACAAGAACGGCTACATGAAATGCCGACGGACGGTTTGTTGTCATCTGCTCAAGATCCTCTTTCTGGTCGCGAAAATCGTTCATTTGCCAACGCCCATGCCGGGCATTCCGAGACCCAGGCAGAAGGTGTTGCTGCGCTTGGCGCGCCAGACGCAGGCTTCGCCCCCACCATATTCGGATGCGAAACCGGCAGCGAAAATCCCTTCTCCCCCGGGATTGCGCGCAACCAAGGTCCCGCCTTCGGACTTGTCGCTCTGGCCGATCGTGGCGACGGCATTGCCGGCCTTGTTATAGGCGGCCACGCTCCGCTCCTTGCCAACCAGGGCTGCAGCGCCGGTGCCGTCGGGCGCAAATACCTGTGCAAGGCCCGATCCATCAGGCTCACTTGAAATCCAGGCTGCAGTCTTGTCGCCCGTGCCAACGCTCACAATACCGGCATCGCCCTTGGCCGGATTGGCGCCGGCGGACACCACTTGCTCGGCGGCATCGTTGAACAGACGCAGCGCCACGCCCTTGCCAGGCAGGGTGCCGAGCGAAGCGGCAGGCTTCTCGCCCTGGCTGAGCTTCAGGCCGAAGAGATCGTCATCCGCGGCGAGATCGGTGGTGCGGTCTCCGGCCTTTATATGCAGGCCCGCCTTGTCGCTGGCGACGACGTACGCACTGGTCTTGGCGTCGGCACTCTGTATCTGCAGCATGCCGCCACTCTCTCCGATACTGGCCGCAAAGCCGCTGCCATCCGGGCTGGCCCCCGCAATCGCCGCCCCGTCGCCGACAAAGCTGATATCGATCAGGCCCTTACCGGTCGCGCCCTGAAACAGGCTGTAGCCGTTGGCATCCACCTGGAAGAGGGTCTTGCCGGAGGCGCTGACCACCTTGAATGGCGCTTTGGTTTCCCCCTTGGCCTTCTCAAGCGCTTCCACCCGGGCAATCAGGTCGTCAATCCGCGGATCGGGCGCAGGCTTGCCGCCAGGCTGGGCCGCTTCCAGTTGAGCCACGCGTTGCTTGAGGTCGGAGACTTCATTCTCCAGGGCTTCAACCTTGTCTTCCAGAGAGACGAAACTCTCATTTGCGTCGTTCATCCAGTCTTGGAGCATCTGACCATAAGAAAACATATTCGCGTCAAAGCTGCTATATTCAACAACAACACCTTGAATTTGAGGAAAATCCTCCTCGATGACGAAAAAATCGGTTTTTGGCCACGTTGGAACAGGGTGTGACGGTTCGGCCAAAGCCACGCCGCCTATGCAAAATGAGCACAACAAAACAAGCAGGCGCTTCATGATATCGCTCCAGGTTCGGCGGTCGTTGTTCTCCGGCAGAGGCGACGACAGTCCGCCAGTTTCATGTTTCTTGCAGTCCAGTGGGTATCAACCACGCTCGTCATTTGAGAGTGATCCCGGTCTCGAAGGACTGACCTTGCGCGAGGTCGACCGTTGCCGTTCCCTTGCGCCCCTGCTCGTCGGCGGCATCAATACGGTATCGGCCTGTAGGCAGAATGAGGGAATAATCCCGTGACGTGCCAACTTCCACGACCGGTTTTTCCGCAAAGCCGCCATCGGCCTGCGCGGCGAAGATCGAGATCAGCACATTCACCGGCGGCGGCGCTCCAGCGTCCGGGGCGGCAGAAATCGCCAGGCGGGCGGCAGACAGTTCGATACGCTCCTGCATCTTCGCGCCCGGCGGCAGGAAGAGCGTCCGCGTCGCCTGAGCCTGTCCGGAGATCAGGGTCACGTCCCACTCACCGGGAAAAAGGGTCAGGCGAGGCGAAGCTTCGGCCTTGCCTTCCAGCGCGGCACCGGCCTTCGCATCGCCGATGAGCCGCACTGGCTTTACAGTCCATGTGGCGTCGCGCCAGTCCGTGAAGCTCGGTGCACCGGGGCCGAGGCTGCCCTCCAGCGCAAGCTCTGCGGAGGGAAGATCAAGGCGGGCAACCTTGGTGGCACCGGCCTCTGCCTGAACCGGCATGTCCATGACCGCGCCTGCAATAGCCAGCCGTGCCGTGTAGCTGCCGGCCGGAACGAGGAATGTCGGACGGGGCATGGCCTCGGCCGTCTTGTCAGGAAGCCCGGCCTGGCTGGCTAGCGTCCATGATAGGCCCGTGCCGCTTTCAATCACCGCGTCCACCCCAGGAAGACCCGCCTCGAGTGTTATCTTGCCGAGCTTAAGATCTGCGACCCCCTGCACATCCTTTCCCGCGACCGCATTGATTGTCGTCGAAGTCCTGAACTCTCCGATCGACGCCAACACCTCATAGCGACCGGGAGCCAGAAGCGTTTCCGGCGCAATCACGGCGTCCAGCACGGCGGGGGCTTGTCCGTCCTTCGGCACGAGCGTCCACGCGGGATCACCCTTTATATCCGTATCGGCAATCTCAAGCCCCTTGGCCACGATCAGAGAGAGGCGAACAAGGCTGGCATCAAGCGGAATATCATGGTGTTCGTCCACATCCCCCGTCACCGTTAGTGCCTTCTCGGCCAGGACGTTTCCGGATGAAAGGCGGACCGTGTAGCTGCCGGGAACAAGGCTGGGCGTAACCTCGGTTCCCTTACCGGAATAGGCTATCTCGCCACCTGCCTTTACGACTGTGAAGAGAATAGCGCCGGGGACGGCGTTGTTTCCGATCATCGCCCGCAAGAGCACAGGCTTCGGCGTCACAGGTGGCGGATCGACTGGTTTCTGTTCGGGCTCGGCCGATGATTTATCCGTGACAGTGCCATCCGTGGTCTCCGGCCCTGTCAGGGTCTCAAGCGCCTGCTTGAGAGTATTGGCATTGCTTGTCTCGATGGCCCGTCCGCCGCCCTGCTCCGCAATACAGCTCAGCCCTTTCATCTCGCCCTTCGCCAGGCCAAAACCGACGACATTTATGACCAGGGCTGCATTCGCCTTGCGAAGTGCGGCAGCCACCGCGCAGGGATCCTCCTGGCAGGTTTCTAGTCCGTCGCTGACCAGCATGATCGTTCCACCGCCCTGCGGCAGAAGCTGCGCCCCATGGCGCAGCGCACCAGAAAGCGGCGTCTTGCCCTTGGCGCGCAGGGAGGATAACGCCGCGCGAATGCCGGGGATGTCGACGGGCCCGAGATTTTGGAGCGTCTCGATGTCGCGGCAATCGCTTTTCCTGCGGTGGCCGTAAGCGACCAATCCCACCTGACGGTCGGCAGGAAAGAGTGAGAGTGTGTCGAGAAGAATGCGCCGGGCGGCATCAAGCCGCGTTTCCTTGCCAAGTGCGGCAGCCATGCTGCCTGAAGCGTCGAGAACGACGATGACCGGACCACGGTTCGCCGGAAGAAGCGTTCGTTCGGCAGCCGCACCACGCAATGGAGCGCCCAGACACAAGACTGCGACGACAATTATCAGGCTTAGCACGTCTTGCCATGCCGGGCGTTTGGCAAATGCAAAAACCCTTGTCGTTCTTCCTTCCATGCGAAACCCCAAGGCAGCTTCGAGCAGCGAGCGCATACCTCTCATTCGCTAGCATTGAGCGGCGATCTTGGCGTGCGGATTTCATCAAAAACGAATCCGGATTCTGTCAGTCCTGAGTTTGCCGAACGGAGGCCCTGAACTCGCTAGGTTGCATGGCGTAGTGGTCGCGAAAGGCCTCGTAAAAGGCGGAGACACTTTGGAACCCGCAATCGAATGCCAAGGACACTATTTTGGAGGATCTGTGCTTGCTATCCAGCAAGAGTCTCGCAGCCATCTCAACGCGCACCGTGCGGATGACCCGCGCCGGAGTGGTCTGTTTGCGGGCGAATATCTGCCGAACGGACGAGGTCGACAGACCGAGCTGACGGGCAAGTTCCTTTTCGCTGAGCATCTGATCGGAGGCATGGCGTGTTATATAGCTCAGCGCCTTGTTGTAGCGGACGTCATTCAAGGTCTCTCCGCTCATGACCTTTTCCCTTCCGCGGCTGTTTACGCCGAGCGCAAGCGCAGCCAGATCGCAGAGTTGATCACCCACAAGCTGAGCAAGCCCTATATCAGGCGCAATGCCCAGTGACAGGAAGGTTCGTGCATGCCCTGCAAAGAGGGAGAACGCCGCGCTGTTGGCAGGCAGGACGCGTGGTGTCAGCGCATCCTTGTCGCCGATGATGGATCTGAGTTTTTCGCGGGGAAGGGCGACCGCCATGATCTCTCCGAGGCGGTCCACTTGCGCTTGCAAGGGTGCGTCGGTCGTATGCAGGATTGCGCTGCCATTTCTTGCAACGCATTCCACGCCATTTTGCCGGTACAGCAAGGCTTGTCCGGATAGTCCGAATGACAAAATGACCAGATCAAGCCCGTGGTGATTGACGGACATGTCAAAACGCCGCGAGCCGCCTTGGAACCGCGTTGCACAAGCTTCGAGAGCAGAAATGTTCTCGAACTCACCGACATGATCCCGAGAATTGTGGTCATGAACCACGTATCCATGTCCGATCAGCTTTCCATAAGCTTCGTAAAGTTCATCAACGCCCAATACATCATCGCATGTCAGAGAATATGGGCCATGTATCGGAAGCTTCATGCCACCCCTGCCTCATCTTAAAACTGTACGAAGGAACTGTCGGCATCCGTTTTAGTTGAAATCAGCATATTAGGATAACATGAATTCGTTGGGCGCAAATGCCAGCAGAAGGAATACTCATAGTATTCACTCGCTGAACCCAGCCTGAAAATTGTATGGGGCGTCTGCGCAATTTTCATGAAGTGCGTCCAGATGCAGCCGGTTTTTGGATTGTTTCCGAGCTCTGCGGCAGCCGGTTGCCACTCAAGTTTAATATTTGATCGTCACCACAATGGCTGGATGAATGAGGTCGCACAAGAAAGCACGCTGACTTGGGGTCCTCGGAAAGAGTTTCCGCAACTTTATCGGGCAAAGTCCGTTACTTAGTTGATAGAACTCCAGTTTACCTGCTCCCCTAACGTGTGGCATGTTCATCTCGAAGAGGTAAGCATCTGGGTGGGGCATTGTCGGCAAACTTTGGTCATCTGCAGGAGATCAGCCCGGAGCTGCATCGCCTCGGCACGCTAGCTGAGCGCTTCTTCGCCGAGGACGCCAACACCTCGCTGATGAAGAGCCGTCAGTTCGGCGAATACATGGTCAAGGAGATCGCCGCCCTTTCCGGCGTCTATGACCCCGCCGCACGCGAGACGACGAACGACCTCCTTCGGCGCCTCGCGATACAGCAGCTCTTGCCGCGTGAGGTTGCCGACATCTTCCACGCAGTCCGCAAAAGCGGCAATGACGCAACCCACAATCTGGCCGGCTCACCCGCCGAAGCGCTTTCTGCCCTGAAGTTCTGCCGAGCGCTGGGCGTCTGGTATCGCCGAACCTATGGGCGTGATCCGGGTTTCAAGCCGGGGCCGTTTGTCCCGCCCAGAGCCTCTGCGGATCTCGACCAGGCGACCCAGGCGGAATTGGCAGCCCTGCGCGCGCAGGTCCGGGAAGCGGAGGAGAAGCTGGCGGCCGCCCATGCCTCGGCGGAAGACCTGGCCAAGGCCCGCGCTGCTGCCGAAGAGCTCGCCCGCCAGGCGTCAGCCGACAGTGCCGTCTGGGAGCAGACCGCTGTCCAGATGGAGGCCAATCAGGCCGCACTCGCCCGCAAGCTCGCCGAGCTGCAGAAGGCAGCCGACGCCCAGCCCGCACAGATCCAGATGGAGCTCAAGCAGGCCGGTCTTGAGGCCGCGAGCAGCCTGGAGCTCGATGAGCGCCAGACCCGACGGCTGATCGACGTCCAGCTCGTCGATGCCGGCTGGGAAGCCGATAGCGACCACCTCACCTATCAGAAGGGTGCCCGACCGGAGGAAGGCCGCAATCTCGCCATTTCCGAATGGCCCTCGGACGGTGGCCGAGCGGATTACGCCCTCTTCGTCGGCCTCACCTGCGTCGGCGTCATCGAGGCCAAGCGCGAGAGTGTTGATGTGCCGTCCACCCTGCAGCAGGCCGAACGCTATGCCCGTACCATTGTGCTGTCCCCGGAAGACGTGCATCCGCATGGCCCCTGGAAGCACGGCCTGGATGAGCCCTTCCGCGTGCCTTTTATCTTCGCCACCAATGGCCGACCCTATGTGCGCCAATGGGTGACAAAATCCGGGATCTGGTATCGGGATATCAGGCGCGAGACCAACCACGCCGTGCCGATGACAAGCTGGTTCTCGCCGAAGGATCTGATCGACAAGCTCACCACCGATGTCGATACCGCCTCCCAGGGCCTGGCCGACGACAGTTTTGGCAAGGGCCGGATGCGCCCCTACCAGGAAGAGGCGATTGCGGCGATCGAGAATGCCGTGGTCGCAGGCCAGCGCGATATTCTGATTTCGATGGCGACCGGCACCGGCAAGACGCGCACGGCGATTGCGCTGATGTATCGCCTGCTCAAACACAAGCGCTTCCGCCGCATCCTCTTCCTCGTCGACCGCAAGGCGCTTGGCCGGCAGACAAGCGACGCGCTCGAAACCACCGAGATCGAGGGCATGCTGAACTTCGCCCAGATCTACAAGGTCGCCGGGCTGGAGCAGAAACTGCCGGAGGACGAGGACCAGGTGCAGGTCGCGACCGTCCAGTCGCTGATCGCCCGCATCCTCAACGAGCCGGACCCCGCCAAGCGGCCCACGCCGGGCACTTTCGACTGCATCATCGTGGACGAAGCCCATCGCGGCTACACGCTGGATGCGGAGCTGCGCGAAAGCGACATCGGCTTCCGCAACATCGATGACTACCAGTCGGCCTATCGTCAGATCCTCGATTACTTCGACGCCGTGAAGGTGGCGCTGACGGCGACGCCCGCGCTTCACACCCGCGAGATCTTCGGCCACCCCGTCTTCCATTATGGCTATCGCCAGGCCGTGGTCGAAGGTTATCTCAACGATCACCTGCCGCCGAAGCGCATCACCACGGCGCTGTCGGAAGCCGGCATTCATTTCGAGGGTGGTGAGGAGGTCGAGATCATCGACCGCAAGACGGGCCAGATTGATCTCTTCGAACTGCCGGACGAAGTATCGCTGAACTATGACCTCGCCGACTTCAACAAGCGCGTCTATTCCGAAGCCTTCAACCGCATCGTCTGCCGCGCGATTGCGACCGAGATCCCGCCATCCAAGCCCGGCAAGACGCTGATTTTCGCCGCCCGCGATGCCCATGCCGATGATATCGTGCGTCTTCTGGTCGAGGAGCTTCAGGAGGAATACGGCAAGGAAAACGTGCCGCATGGCATGGTGACGAAGATCACCGGAACGGTCGACAAGGCCGACGACCTGATCCTCAAGTTCAAGAACGACCCCTATCCGAAATATGTCGTCACCGTCGACCTGCTCACCACAGGTGTCGACGTGCCCGCCATCTGCAATCTCGTCTTCGTCCGCAGGGTTAAGAGCCGTATCCTTTATGACCAGATGATCGGCCGCGCCACGCGGCTCTGCCCTGACATCGGCAAGGAACATTTCCGCATCTTCGATGCCGTCGATCTCTATGCCGAGTTGCAGGAGATGAGCGATATGCGCCCGGTCGTCGTGAAGCCGGATATCGCGCTCGGCCAACTCGTCACGGATCTGCAGAATGCAGAAACGGAGGAGGATAAGCAGTGGGTCGCGGCCCAGGTCATCGTGCGCATGCGCAGTCTGGTGAAGCGCATGGATGCCGAGACCCGCGAGAGCTTCGAGCGTCATACGGGCGAAAGCCCCGACATGGCGCTGCAGCGGCTCTCCACCCGCTCCGGTGCCGAGTTGCAGCAGTGGCTGACGGACCATCCCCGCACAGTCGAACTGCTCGAACGCCGCCCTCTGCGTACGGACAAGAATGATGGCGTGGTCATCTCCACCCATGAAGACGAACTGCTGCGCATCGAGGAAATTTTTGGCAAGAACACGACGCCGGAAGATTACATCACCGGTTTCGAACGCTTCGTACGCGAGAACATGAACCAGGTCCCGGCGTTGATCGCCGTCACCCAGCGCCCGCGTGATCTCACCCGCAAGGAACTCTCCGAACTCGCAGGCCTGCTCGACGAGAAGAACTATTCCGAGGCCATGCTGCGCGCCGCTTATGGCCGCGCCCGCAATGCGGATATCGCCGCCCATATCATCGGCTTCGTGCGTCAGGCAGCTTTGGGCGATCCGTTGATCCCCTATGCCACCCGCGTCGATAACGCGATCGTCAAGATCGAGGCCTCCAGGCCCTGGACGCAAAAGCAGAAGGAATGGCTGCGCCGCATCGGTCGCGCCTTGAAGGACAAGCCGGTGGCGGATCCGACCCTGCTGGACCAGGGCGCCTTTGCCGACAAGGGTGGCTTCAAGCGCATCGCGCAGGAGTTCGACGGCGAGCTGGATGAGGTACTGCACACCTTCAACGAGGCAATCTGGGCCTCGCCCGCGGCATGACGACTGTCGAAATCAATGGGATGGAGAACCCTCCCAACCCTCCCCACAAGGGGGAGGGCTATCGCATATGGATAGCCGCGGCGGTTCCGGGCTGCCTCTTCTCCCCAGCGGGGAGAAGTGCCGAGCGTATGCGAGGAGATGAGGGGGCCACCCGGCACAGCTTCAGCCCTTCGCGCCCCGCCTCGTGCGCCGCTCAAAATCCATATGCAATTGCCCTTTGTGGGGGGGAGATGGCCGGCAGGCCAGAGGGGGTTTCGGGCTGCCTGTATCTCAGGCCTCAACCGCACCATTGACCCCCCGGCCATGCCCGCTACAACCGCAATCACGATCCCGGATCAGATGAGAATCACGCCATGAATGCCAATGCCATCGTCCAGAAACTCTGGCGCCTCTGCACGGTCCTGCGCAAGGACGGCATCACCTATCAGCAATATGTCACCGAGCTGACCTATCTGCTGTTTCTGAAGATGATGGCCGAGCGCAACCGCGAGACGGGCAGCCTGCCCAAGGGCATGCGCTGGGCGGATTTGATGGCGAAAAACCCGTTTGACCGGCTCGGTCACTATCGTACCGTCCTGCTTGCTCTCGGCTCCTCTGCCACCCGCCTTGGGAAAGACGACGAGCTCATCCCAGCGCCCGGCGAAGGAGCGCCCCCGGAAGAGCGCAAGCGTTATGCCGATGCCCGTCCGCTGCCGGAGATGGTACAAAAGATCTTCGACAACGCCTCCACCTTCCTGCGCGAGCCGCAGAACCTGACGACGCTGGTCACCGCCATCGACGAGCTCGACTGGTTCTCCGAGGAGCGCGACCAGTTCGGCGATCTCTATGAAGGCCTGCTGCAGAAGAACGCGGAAGAAACCAAGCGCGGCGCCGGGCAATATTTTACCCCCCGCGTGCTGATCGAGCTTCTGGTCCGCCTCATGCAGCCAAAACCCGGCGAAGTCATCCAGGATCCCGCCGCCGGCACGGGTGGCTTCCTGATCGCCGCCGATCGCTACATGAAGGCGCGCACCGACGACTATCTGGCGCTGGGCGAGAAGGAACAGGACTTCCAGAAACGCAACGCCATTCACGGCATGGAAAACGTGCCGGGTACGCTGCGCCTGCTTTTGATGAACCTTTATCTGCACGATATCGACGGCGATCATGTCGATCTCGGCGACACGCTCTCCGACAAGGGCAAGGGTCTTGGCCGCGCCAATCTCATCCTCACCAATCCGCCCTTCGGCCCGGCAGGCGGCGCGCCGACCCGCGATGACCTCTCGGTCACCGCAAACGTCTCCTCCTACCAGCTTCCCTTTGTCGAACACTGCATCCGCGCGCTTCAGCCCGGTGGTCGCGCGGCGATCGTTGTGCCCGACAACGTGCTGTTCGAAGATGGGCGCGGGCGCGAACTGCGCCGCATGATGATGGACTGGTGTGACCTTCACACCATCCTGCGCCTGCCGACCGGGATCTTCTATGCCCAGGGCGTCAAGACCAATGTCATCTTCCTGACGAGGGCCAAGACCGAGAACGGCAACACCCGATCCGTCTGGATCTATGACCTGCGCGCCCAGATGCCGAAATTCGGCAAGACGACGCCGTTGACGGAAGCCCATTTCAAAGGCTTCGAAAAAGCCTTTGGCAAAGACCCATATGGCAAGGAGCGTGGCCCGGATGAAGGCGAAGCCGGTCGCTGGCGCCAGTTCACCCGCGAGGCCATCGCCGCCCGTGGCGATAATCTCGATATCGCCTGGCTGCGCGAGGCGGAGGACGAGGCCGAAGAAGGCCTGATCGAACCCGACGACATCGCCGCCGCCATCCTCGGCCACCTTCAGGCCGCGACGCTGGAGATCGAGGCGCTGGTGGCGGAACTGGGCGACGAGCTGCCGGAGGCGGCGGAATGAGTGAGTTGCCGAAGGGGTGGACAGTCGTAGAAATCGGTAGCATTGCAGACATTGTAACTGGAAAAACGCCGTCGAAATCGGAGGCCAACTTCTACGAAGGAGGCGACGTTCCGTTCTTCAAGCCTGGCGACTTGACCGTCGGAGGCGTGATCACCACAGCCGAGGATCGGGTGAATGAGCGGGCGCTTACCGTTGCGCCTGAATTGCCCGTGGGGACGGTATTGGTTTCTTGCATTGGAATTCTTGGCAAATCAGCCATCGTTGGAATGACTGGCACATGTAACCAACAGATCAATGCAATATTGCCTTCCGGTGCGGCGACTCCGGAATTCGTTTACAACTGGTCTCGGACAATCAAGGACTGGTTAGAGCAGAATTCGTCCGCCACAACTGTGGCAATTATCAATAAGGGGCGTTTTTCTGCTGCTCCAGTCCCCCTCCCACCCCTGGCCGAGCAAAAGCGCATCGTGGCCAAGCTGGATGCGCTGAACGCGAAATCCGCCCGCGCCCGCACCGAACTCGCCCGCATCGAAACCCTCGTCTCCCGCTACAAGCAGGCCGTGCTCAGCAAGGCGTTCAGCGGGGAGCTGGACCGCAAGGAATTGAGCGAACTTGTCGTTCGAATCAAAGCCGGGAAGAACCTGCGTTGTGAGGAAAGACCGCCGCATTGGGATGAGAAAGGCGTCGTGAAGGTGAGTGCGGTAACATGGGGTGAATTTCGCCCGGACCAGTCAAAGACGCTTCCGTCAGACTTCGAACCCGAAGAAGACACGCGCATAAAGTCAGGCGATTTTCTTTTCTCCCGAGCGAACACCATCGATTTGGTGGGCGCTGTTGTCATCGTGGGAGATACACTGGACAACCTGTACCTAAGCGATAAAATCCTCAGGCTTGAGTTCCGCGAGCCGGTAGAGACGTGGCTACTGTGGTACTTGCGCTCGCCCATGGGGCGTGAGGCCCTAATGAACATTTCGTCTGGCAATCAGCTTTCAATGCGAAACATCGGGCAGAAAAGTCTGCTGTCGCTTTCAATTCCATATGCAGACTTTGAATTGCGAGACGAAATCGTCCGCCGCATCGAATCCGCCTTCGCCAGGATCGACCGGCTGGCGAAAGAGGCAAAGCGCGCGCTGGAGCTGGTGGGCCGGCTGGACGAGGCGATCCTGGCCAAAGCCTTCCGCGGCGACCTAGTCCCCCAGGACGAAAATGACGAACCCGCCGAACACCTGCTTGCCCGCATCCGCGCCGAGCGCGAGGCGGTGCCGAAGGGCAGACGTGGACGGGGAGCGAAGAGATGACGGTCTACGAGAGCACTTTGACCCCCGGCAACTGATAAAGCATGTCGCGCAAAAGTGTGCAGCGGTTTTGCGACCACGACATGCGGAAAACAAGGGACTAAAGCGTAGAAGCGAATCTGAAAGATCGCGACACGCTGTCAATCGGCACGCAAACTTGACCCCCTATCGGCGTGCAAAATTGGCTCTGACTCATTCTTGATGATGTTTCGGATTGTACTGGCCTGATTCTTGAAGGAGAATCAGCGCCATGCGAGCCTATT
>NZ_FWXU01000044.1 GCF_900176345.1 Rhizobium sp. RU36D | reverse complement strand
CCATCCCGTCGAACAGACATCAAATCCCCTCAAATCGCTGCAAACCAACTGAATCACATCAGCCGAATTTTGCAACAGTCCCTCAAGGGGGGAGAAGGTTCGCGGATACCGCTCGGTTCTGTCAGAAGCTACCGCTGGCTTAGCCTGCTCTCCATGTTCGAATGTGTGGAGTTTCCCTGCCGAACCCTTGCGTGAAGGGGCCGGACCCGAGCCGGCAAAGTCCGCAGTTGTAGGAGCGAGCGGCGACCACAAGTCTTCTCCCCCCTTGTGGGGGAGATGGCCGGCAGGCCAGAGAGGGCCTTATCGGATGGAAGAGCCAGCAGCCGGAGCTATTCCAAAGGCATCACGCCTCGACCTTGCCTGCCTCCGCCTTCACCTTCCGCTTGATCGCCGCACCAAAAATCCCATTCGGCCGCACCAGGAGGATGACGCAGAGCATGACGCCGATGGCGACGATCTGCAGTGAGGCGGCGCGGGCCTGTTGGTCGGCGGGGACGAAGGCCGAGGTGACGGCGCCGGAGCCGACCCAGATGGCCCAGACGATCAGGCTGCCGAGGATGGCGCCCTTGTTGGAGCCGGAGCCGCCGACGATCAGCATGGTCCAGACCTGGAAGGTCAGCGTCGGCAGATAGTTGTCCGGCGCGATGAAGCCGATGAAATGGGCCTGCACGGCGCCCGCCAGCCCCATGACCGCACCACCCAGTGCAAAGGCCTGGACACGGTAGAAGCGCGCACTCTTGCCCAGCGATACCGCTGCCGCCTCATCTTCCCTGAGCGCCTTCAGCACGCGCCCCCATGGGCTTTTCGCCAGATGCTCCAGCGCGAGATAGGCGAGAAGCGTGACGACGGCGACCACGGCGAGATTGGCGAGATTGAAAAGGACAGGCGTTTCGGCGAGATCGCCGAAGGGGCGGGGAATGAAGCCGATGCCGAAGGGGCCGCCAGTCAGGCCCTGCACGTTCAGCGCCACCAGTTGCACGACCACGGCCACGCCGAAGGTGGTAATTGCAAGGTAATCGGATTTCAGCCGGAGCGTGGCGAAACCGACAATCGCGGCGGCGGCGGCGGCGAAGGCCATGGCGGCGAGCCAGCCGACAATGATCGGCAGATCAAAGCCGCCGATCCGGGCGGCATCGTCAGGCGATGTGAGGATCGCCGAGGTATAGGCGCCGATCGCGACGAAGCCGGCGAGACCGACATTGAACAGGCCAGTGAGGCCCCATTGCAGGTTCAGCCCGAGCGTGATCAGCGAGAAGGTGAGCGCCGTGGTGGCGAAAAAGGCAACGTAACCGAGGAGATCCATTAGCGTTCCTTCACTCCGAATAGGCCGATCGGGCGGACGAAGAGAACCGCCATCAGCAGCACGAACGATATGGCCGCCCGCCATTCCGCTCCCACGAGTTGCACGGCAGCCGCTTCGCTCAGTCCGATGATCAGGCCGCCCAGCACTGCACCGGGCACGCTGCCGATCCCGCCGAGGATGGCGGCAGCAAACATGGGCAGCAGCATGTCGAAGCCCATCAGCGGGCGGATCTGCACGAGGATGCCGATCATCACGCCGGCCACGCAGGCGAGCGCGCCGCCGGTCAGCCAGGTGATGCGCACAACGCTGGAGACGTCGATGCCGACCACCCGCGCCAAGGCCGGATTCTGGCTGACGGCACGCATGGAGCGACCGGCCTGGGTGCGTGTCATCATCAGATGCACCGCCGTTACCAGGAGCACCGTCAGCAGCAGCAGGGCGATCTGGTCGGGCGTGATGCGAATGCCGAAACCAATGGGCATGGCGATCTGGATCGCCTTGGAGAAATAGACCGGGCGGGAGGTGAAGATGAATTCGAGCAGGCTGCGTAGCGCCATGGAAGCGCCGAAGCTCGCCATGACGACGATGATCATCTGCCCCTTGGACCGCAGCCGCGAAAACAGGACCTTGTCGAGCGCCAGCGCCATCGCCCCGGTGAAGGCCATGCCGCAGACAAGCGCCACGATCAGCGGCCAGCCGAAGGACAGCGGCGCAATCGGCGCCACCTTGCCGAACAGGGCGGCAATCGCGCCGACGGCCAGCAGGGTCGCATAGGTGCCCCAGCCCATGAAGTCGCCATGGGCGAAATTGGAAAAGCGCAGGATGGAATAGGTGAGCGTGACGCCGATAGCGCCAAGCCCGATCATCGACCCCGTGAGAAGCCCATCGACAATGAATTGCAGGTTCATGGATGGCCTCCTTCGGCCGGAGCCTTGTGTCGCTGGCCGAGATAAAGCTCTGCCACGACAGGGTCATTCCACAGTTCCGACGCGATACCCTCGTGCCGATCCTGGCCCTCGACCAGCACATAGGCGCGATCGCCGATGGCGAGTGCTGCCTTGGCATTCTGCTCGACGAGGAGAATGGTGACCCCGGTCTTGCCGACACGGGTCAGCATCTCGAACACCATCGACACGAACTTCGGCGAGAGACCCGCCGACGGCTCGTCCAGGACAAGAAGCTTGGGCCGCACGATCAGTGCGCGGGCAACGGCAAGCATCTGGCGCTGGCCACCGGAGAGATTGCCGGCGGCGACACGACGGCGCTCGGCGAGATCGGGAAAGATCGCGTACATCTCGGCAATGCGCTGCGGCACCTCGCGCGGCTTCAGGATGCCGCCCGCCACCTTCAGATTGTCTTCGATGCTCATCAGCGGGAAGATGTTTTCTGTCTGGGGCACGAAGGCAAGGCCGCGCCGCACCATCATATGGGCAGGAAGGGCGGTGATGTCTTCTCCGGCCAGTTGCACGGAACCGGAACTGACCGGCACCAAGCCTGCTATTGCCTTGATGAAACTCGACTTGCCCGCCCCGTTGGGGCCGAGGACCACGACGATTTCGCCCTGATCCACCCGGATCGAGGCACCGCGCACGATCGGCACGCCAGGCTCATAGCCGGCTACAAGCTTGTCGACCTTGAGAACGGGAGCGCTCATGCCGCACCTCCCAGATAGGCTTCGATGACCCTGGGATCCCGTGCGACCTCATCCGGCGTGCCCTCACAGAGCAACTGGCCCGAGGCCATGACGAGAACGCGGTGGCAGAGGCGGCTGACCATGTCGATATTGTGCTCGATCAGCAGGAAGGTGATGCCGCGGGCGTTGATCTCCTTGATGCGCTCGATGATGACTTCCAGCAGCGAGGCGTTGACGCCCGCGGCCGGCTCGTCGAGCAGGATGATAGCGGGATCGGCCATCAACACGCGGGCGAGTTCCAGCAGCTTGCGCTGACCGCCGGATAGCACGCGCGCCGGCTCGTGGGTCAGGCGCGACAGAAGCACGAAATCGAGAAGCTCCTTGGCCTTCTCGCGCGCGGCGCGCTCCTGCGCGGCGACCTGGCCGGGCCTCAGAAAATTGGCAAACAGGCTCTCGCCGGCCTGGCCTTGCCGCGCCAGCAGCACGTTGTCGAGAAGGCTGAGTTCCGGGAACGGCTTTGGAATCTGGAAGGTCCGGCCGAGACCGTTTGTGATCCGCGCATGGGCGGGTTCGGCAGAGACATCGCGGCCGCCCAGCATGATCTGGCCCGCCGTGGGCTGGGCGCTGCCGGCGACCAGATCGAACATCGTCGTCTTGCCCGCGCCGTTCGGGCCGATCAGCCCGAGGATTTCCCCCTGGCGCAGGCTGAAGGAGACGTTATCGACGGCCGACAGGCCGCCATAGCGCTTCACGATATTGCGCACCTCCAACACAGGCGACGCAGAGCCCGACGGGCTTGAATTCGGTGTCATCATGTTCCCCTGAGCGTGCGACCGTTTTTTCTTCTTGATCTGTGATCACACTTGCATTGATCAAATTATTTAGGTTTAAATCATCGCGCAAGGGGAAAGAGGGACGGCAATGCAAAAGAATGCGGAGCGGAGGATTGTCGATTCCAGCGGACCCCAATTGTCTCCCATCGAGCGGGAGACCGTGCAGGACCGCGTCTATGCCGAGCTTCGCCGCGCCCTGATCTGCGGCCTGTTCGAACCCGCACAAGTCCTGACCATCAGGGGCCTGGCCGACGCGATGATGACAAGCACCATGCCGGTGCGCGAGGCGCTGGGCCGCTTGATTACCGAAAAGGCCGTCGAGGCCATGCCCAACCGTTCGGTGCGTGTGCCGCTCGTGACGCTGGAGCGGCTGGATGACCTCTTGCGCAGCCGCATCCTGGTGGAGGGAGAGGCAATCGCGCTGGCCACGACCCGCATGACGCAGCGGGACATCACCCAGGCGCGCGACATGCTGACGGACTGGGACGATTTCAGGGCGCTCAGCCAGCGCGGCGATTTCGACCGCGAATCGATGCTGAACCAGAAATTCCACTTCCAGATCTATCGCTGCAGCGGCTCGTCGGTGCTGATCCCGATGATCGAGAGCCTTTGGCTGCAATCCGGCCCCTGCACGCGCTATGCGGCCTATGCCTTTTCCGAAGCCGTGGCGCGGGATGGTGGTGCGGATGTCGCCCACTATCACCGCGAAATGGTCGCCGCCCTGGAAAGCCGCAACCCGGACCGCGCCCGCGAGGCCCTGATCGCGGATATCAGCCGCCCCTTCGCCTTCCTGCGGGACAAGCTTCTCGCCGAACCCCAGTCCGAGGACCAGCCATGACGACAAAGACCATTCTAGTTCGCGAGGAGAAATCCGGGCTCTCGGTGAGCGCGCCGCTGCTGTTCAACAAGGCACCCGAAAACGCGGCCTTCTTCTGGGAGTATCTGGCGACGCCGCGCGTCGTGCCCGGCATTCATGCCATGTGGACCGGGCCGGAAATCTCCTGCCCCATTCCATCGGAGCAGTTGGCGGGCGCCGCCTATGCAAAGCCTCTACCACCGGAAAATGCGACGCTGACGCCGCAACCGGGCGATATCGTGCTGGCCTATGTGCCGCCGCGCATGTGGGGCGGCAATCCCGATGCGATATTCGATATCGGCCTGTTCTACGGTCCGGGCGCCCGCATGCTGTTCCCCATCGGCTGGCTTGCCGGATCGGTGGTGGCGCAGGTTGCCGATGCTGATCGCGCCCATCTGGCCGAAGCCTGCAACCGCATCCGCCGCAACGGCGCCTGCGACGTGACCTTCTCGCGCGGCGAGGGCTGACAATGAGCGGCACGGACGACAGTTTCGAACTCTACGACCTCAGGGTCGAGGCGGTGATCCCCCAGGGCAAGCCGATCTATTGCGGTGCCAAGCCGGGCGATCATTTCGAGCTTCGCGGCGAGATGCTGTCGATGCCCGCGGGCCAGGGCTTTTCGATCTATTCGATTGCCGCCGTTCTGCCGCTGCTCGCGGCCAAGCAGCGCGAGACCCACCGTAATGACTGGATGACCTCGGATGCGGAGATCGCCTGTCCCGACCCCAATTGTGCCAGTCGGCTCCGGATCGTCAGGACAGGCAAACGACGCTTCAGCCACGCCGAGACGACAGCCGTACCACTTCCCCAGGAGAATGACGCAACATGACCGCCGGCACTTTCGAACTTTCACCGGGCTACCGGATTTCCCGGGTGATCCGCGGCGGCTGGCAACTGGCTGGCGGCCATGGCGCAATCGATCGCGGCCAAGCCGTGCGGGATCTGCTGGCCGCCTTCGACGCCGGCATTTCCACCTATGACTGCGCCGACATCTATACGGGCGTGGAAGAACTGATCGGCGAAGCGCGGATGACGCTGGCACGCGAACGCGGCTCGGAGGTCGGGGCGCAGGTGAAGGTTCATACCAAGCTGGTGCCTGATCTCGACAAGCTCGCGACCATCAATCGCGACTACATCAGGAGCATCGTCGAGCAATCCCTTCGCCGGCTAAAGACCGAGCGGCTTGATCTCGTGCAGTTCCATTGGTGGGACTATGCCTTCCCCGGCTATGTCGATGCCATGCACTGGCTGAAGGAGATGCAGGATGAAGGCAAGGTGCGCAATCTCGGCACCACCAACTTCGACGTTCCCAAGCTGACAGAGATCATCGCCAGCGGGATTTCCCTGGCCAGCCAGCAGCTTCAGTATTCCGTTCTGGACCAGCGGCCTAGCCATGGCTTGGCCGAGCTGGCAGCGGAAAAGAACTTCTCGCTGCTCTGCTATGGATCGGTGGCAGGTGGCTTCCTCAGCGACCGCTGGCTCGGCCAGCCGGAACCGGACATGCCGCTTGAGAACCGCTCGCTCGTTAAATACAAGCTGATCATCGACGATTTTGGCGGCTGGGATCTCTATCAGGAACTCTTGCGCGCACTTCGAAGTGTCGCCGACCGCCACGAGGCCGATATCGCCACCATTGCCAGCGCCTGGGTGCTGCGCCAGCCGCAGGTGGCCGCGGTGATTGTCGGCGCGCGCAACCAGGCCCATGCGCTGGCCAATGCCCGCATCATGGAAATTGATCTCTCCGATACGGACATGGCGGCAATCGACGACGTGATTTCCAGGAGCACGGGACCCCTGGGCGATGTCTACACGCTGGAGCGGGACCGCACGGGCCGGCACGGCTCCATCATGCACTATAACCTGAATGACGGCCGGACCTGATCCGGCTCCCGCATCGGCGCGACGTCGCGCTGGAAAACCGGCTGCAATACCTGGTTGCAGCATGGAAACGAAAGACAGGCGCAATGCTTTCAACGTCCAGAACCATAGAAGGGGAACAAGGATGAAAAAGACGCTTCTGCAACTCTCTACCGCACTCGGTCTGCTGCTGGCGGCCGGTGCCGCCAATGCGGCCGATTGCAAGATCACCATCGGTCTCGTGATGGAACTGACAGGGCCTGCCGGAGCCTATGGGCAGGCCGGTGCCAAGTCGGTTGAAATGGCTTTCCGCGACATCAATGAAGCCGGCGGCGTACGGGGCTGCGACCTCGTGACCGACACCCGCGACAGCCAGAGCCAGGGCAATGTCGCCGTCGACGCGGCCACCCAGCTCGTGCAGGTAAAGAAGGTGCCGGCCGTGATCGGTGGCATCATCTCCTCGGTTTCGATCCCGATCCTGACCTCGGTCACAGGTCCGGCCAAGATCGTGCAGGTTTCGCCGGCCTCGTCTTCGCCGACGCTGACCAAGCTCGGCCGTGAAGGCAAGACCAACGGCATCTTCTTCCGAACCATCACGTCCGACGCGCTGCAGGGCGTGGCGGCGGCGAAATATGCCATCGACAAGGGCTTCAAGAAGCTCGCGATCATCCATGTCAACAACGACTTCGGCGTGAACATGGTGGCCGAATTCTCCCGCGCCTATAAGGCCTTGGGGGGCGAGATCGCTTCGGTCACGCCCTATAACGAGAAGCAGTCCAGCTACCAGTCGGAAGTGACGGCCGGCATGGCCGGAGAGCCCGATGGCCTCTATCTGGTCAGCTATCCGGTGGACGGCGCCACCATCGCCCGCAGTTGGATCTCCCAGGGCGGGGTACAGAAGTTCCTGCTGAACGACGGCATGAACAGCCCCGACTTCATCGATTCTGTGGGCGCGGAATACCTGAAAGAGGCCTATGGCACCTCGTCGGGCACCAGCCCGACCAAGTCGACCGAGTATTTCAACGCGAATTACGAGGCCTTTTCTGGCATCGCACCCTCCAATCCGGCAGCGGACCGCTCCTACGACGCCGGCGCGATTGTCGGCCTTGCCGTGGCGATTGCCGGTTCTGAAGATCCGGCCGCGATCAAGGACGCCATCTACAAGGTGGTGGATCCGACCGGTGAGCCGATCTTTGCCGGCAAGGACGAGTTCCAGAAGGCGCTCGGCCTGATCAAGGAAGGCAAGCCGATCCGCTACCAGGGCGTCATCGGCGCGGTATCCTTCGACAAATATGGCGACATCACCGGCCCGTTCCGCCTCTGGGGCATCAAGGACGGAAAGGTCGAAACCGAGGGTCAGATGACCACCGAGGATGTCGGCAAGCTGCAGGCGCAGATCCAGTAATCCGATCCAGAACGCTGCGAATATTGCTCGAGGCGTGGGGCAACCCGCGCCTCTTTTCTTCTTCCCAACGGAAGGACATACTGACGTTTCAAGCGGACAACAATTTTTGTTGAACCCTCAAACGTCTTATGACCAAATGATCAAATCGGGAGAACCCGACGCGCGCCCGCACCGTGCCTTGGAGGCATCGCTGCCCGGTCCCGCAGATGGAACAAGAGGGAGAACAAACATGAATATGACCCGTCGACTTATGCTCGCCCTGACTGCGGCCACCGCGCTTGCCGTCGGCGCATCCGGCACCTTGGCCGCCGATACGCTCATGGTCGGCGCCTATCCGAGCAACCCGCCGTTCGAATTCAAGAACCAGGCCGGCACCTTCGAAGGTTTCGAAGTCGATATCGTCACAGAAGCCGCCAAGCGCGCCGGCATGACGGTGGAGGTTGCCGATTACGGCTTCCAGGCACTTTTTGCGGCCACCAGTTCCAAACGCATCGACGTGGCGATCTCGTCGATCACGATCACCAAGGAGCGGCTTGCCTCGCAATCCTTCACCCAGCCCTATTATGATTCAGACATGGGCATGGCCGCCAAGGAGGACAGCCCGATCAAGACCATGGCGGACCTCAAGGGCAAAATCGTCGGCGTTCTCTCCGGCTCGACCGGTGAGAAATGGGCGAAAGAGAACCAGCAGGCCATGGGTTTTGCCGAAGTGAAGGGCTATGACACCCAGCAGAACAGCTTCCTGGACCTCGGCGCTGGTCGTGTGGATGCCGTGGTCACCGATATTCCCGGCATGGAATATCTGTTCGTCAAGATGAAGGGCTTTGCTGTGCGCGAGCGCATCAAGACCGGCGAGCAATATGGCCTGATGATGGGCAAGGATCATCCGTTGCTGGAAAAGCTCAACACCGCCCTGACCGAGATGAAGAAGGACGGCACCATGGCCGCGATCCACAAGAAGTGGTTCGGATCCGACGCGCCGGCTGATTCGTCCACCGTCAAGGAAATGCCAATCCCGAAGGCCTGATCCTCGGCAGCCCGTAAATTCGGGATACGCTTTGCGTGCGTTTTGCGTCATGCTCGGGCCTTCGCGGTCCGAGCATTTTACCAGCCTATGCGTCCGGCGCGAGATCGCCCGTGCATTCAACAGGCCCTGCCATGTCGCTTACTGAAACCTTCTTCAATCTCGATGTCCTGATGCTCAGCCTGCCGGCGCTGATGCGCGGCCTCATGAACACGCTGTTGCTTGGCGCTCTCAGCATCGTCTTCGGTGTCGCCGCCGGCCTGTTTCTGAGCCTGGTCAGGCTCTATGCGCCGAAGCCGGCGCGCTATCTCACCATCGCCTATATCGATGTCTTCCGCGCCACGCCCGTGCTGGTGGTGCTGATCCTGATCTATTACGCGCTCCCCTTTGTCGGCATCCGCTTCTCGGCCTGGACATCGGCCGTGCTCGCCTTCTCGCTGGTCATGTCAGCCTATGCCGCGGAGGTGTTCCGCTCCGGCGTGGAGAGCGTGCCGCGCGGCCAGTTCGAGGCGGCGGCCGCACTGGGTATTCCCTTCCTCGTCACGCTGCACAAGGTGATCCTGCCCCAGGCGATGCGCATCGTCATTCCGCCGACGACCAGCAATTGCGTGTCGATGTTCAAGGATACGGCGCTCGCCTCGACCGTGGCGCTGCCCGAACTCCTGAAGGAAGCGACCGATTCGCAGGCGCTGCATGCCAATCCCACGCCCTTGATCGGTGCGGCGATTGTCTACCTGATCATCCTGCTGCCGATGGTGAGACTTGTCAGCTTGCTGGAAAAACGCTTCAAGGCGGAGAAGGAGCGCTGAGGTTCTGGACCTCGTGCTTGACTTCGGTGGATGGGCATAGGGAAACTGCGTGAAGGCCGGCGTGAGGCGCGCGCATTATGCGGCGCGTTTGGCCGGCTTGGAGACGATGCATGAACGAAATCGGACTGTCGAAGGTATTGTCGCGAACAACGGTTCAAGACAGCGTCTATGAGCAACTGCGCCACGCCTTGATGTGGGGACGGTTCGAGCCTTCGCAGGTCACGACCATTGCTTCCCTCGCCGCGGAGTTCGGCACCAGCCACATGCCGGTGCGCGAGGCGCTGCGGCGGCTGGCGGCGGAAAACGGGCTGGAGATTGCCCGCAACGGATCTGCGCGTGTGCCGGCCGTGTCTCGCGCCCGCCTGGACGATCTCTGTCGCGTGCGCATGGCGCTCGAAGGTCTTGCGACCGAACTCGCCACGCGCAATATGACAGCATCCGACATCGAGTTCTGCATGGCCATCGCCCGTGAGCACGAACAGCTTGGCCGTGACGGAAAGGTCTATGACATGCTGCGGAAGAACCAGGAGTTCCACTTCGCCATCTATGAACGGTCAGGCTCGGAAGTCCTGCCGCAGATGATCGAGACGCTCTGGCTGCGGTTCGGCCCCTATATGCGGATGTTATCTGACCTGGTGAAGCAGCAGGTGCAGGATGGGGTCATACACCCCTACTCAACCCATCACTACGAAATCATCGACGCGTTTCGCCGGGGTGATAGCGCCGAAGCAGCCCGGCAAATGGTCCTGGATATCCAGGCGACGCAGGCGCTGCTTCAGGCGATGTGCAGTGATTAAACGTGTCTCAAGCGGCGCTTAGGCCGCGCGTGCTTCCGGCTGTTCCGGTACCTTAGCCTGTCGGGTTTGCCCGACGTCTGCATTTTCGTCAGCGGACTTGCCTGGCTTGATGTCGGAGGATCGAGAAACCTGGCGCTCGGCATCGATAATCAGGTCGCCGGCGGCATCGTAAAAATACATCTTGTCTGTCATTGTCTCGTCATTCGCCGGCGCTTCGTCACGCCGGTCCTTTCTGTAATTGCGAGCGGATGTTTCAGGTCCCCGCTGGTTCGCGGGCTTTCAATACCAACATTCAGGCAAGAAAATGGTTCCGCTCCGGAAGACGGCAGGAACCTTCAGTCAAGCGGTGAATTGATTTTGCATCGTGGTTAACGAAGCGGGAGAGACCCATGCCGCGCGGCGACAAATCTGCCTATACCGACAAACAGAAACGCAAGGCCGACCACATTGCCGACGGCTATGAAGCCCGCGGCGTTGCAGAGGATGAGGCCGAGCGTCGGGCCTGGGCGACCGTGAACAAGGACAGTGGTGGCGGCAACAAATCCGGGTCAGGGCGCGGCGTTGCTGACACCCATGATTCGGCCAAAAAGGGCGGTAAAAAAGGCGGGGCCGCTTCCGCGTCCCGACCGGCAAAAGAGCGCTCCGCCTCGGCGAAAAAGGCGGCTGCGACCAGAAAACGCAATGAGGCACATACCCATTGAGGTCACTGCCATCAGGCGGTGACCACCTCGGTTTTTCCATCCAGCTCCAGCATTTTCCGCAGTGTCTCCAGCGTATCGGCCTCGGACGCCGGCTTGTCCCACCGCAGGCGGGAGATGCGCGGGAACCGCATGGCCACGCCGGACTTGTGGCGCGTGGAGCGATTGAGGCCCTCAAAGGCGATCTCCAGCACCAGACCTGCTTCCCTATTGGCGCGAACGGCGCGGACGGGACCGAAGCGATCGACCGTGTTGTCGCGCACATATTTGTCGATCTGCCGCAACTCTTCGTCCGTGAAGCCGAAATAGGCCTTGCCCACGGGCACGAGCTGCGCGGCACCATCCACCTCGTCCCACACACCAAAGGTGTAGTCGGAATAGAGGCTGGAGCGCTTGCCGTGTCCGCGCTGGGCATACATCAGCACGGCATCGACGGTATGGGGGTCCCGCTTCCACTTGAACCACGGACCTTTCGGGCGCCCCGGCACATAGGTGGACTCCCGGTGCTTCAGCATCACGCCCTCGATAACGGGATGCGGTGGATTGCGGCGCATCGCGTCCAGTTCCTTGAAATCCTGGTAGTCCAACCTGGGAGACAGATCGAAACGTTGGGGATCGAGATGCTGGACAAAATCTTCCAGCTCCACCCGGCGTGTATCGAGCGGCAGGTCGCGAAGATTACGGCCGTCGCGCATCAGGATGTCGTAGGTTCTGACGAAGACCGGATAGGTCTTCAGCATCTTGTCCGGCACCGACTTGCGGTTCAGCCGCTGCTGCAGATCGGAGAACGTGCCGACATGCTGTCCGGGCACGCCGACCAGCAGTTCCCCATCCAGCACCGCTTCAAAATTGATGGCGTCGAGCAGGTCGGGGAAGGCGCCTGATATTTCGTCGCCGCTGCGCGCATAGAGCTTTTGCTTTCCACCCTCGGAACTAACCTGCACCCGGATGCCATCCCACTTCCATTCGGCGCGGTAGTCCTCAGGCGATATCTTCTCGATATCCTGGTCCTCAAGCGCATGGGCCAGCATGACGGGGCGATAGAGCGCGAGCGCGGCCTGTTCCGGCTTCGCGTCGCGCCCCTCGAGCCAGGCAAAGAGGTCGGCATAAGGCGGCTTTAGCCCGTGCCAGAGCTCTTCGATCTCGGTGACATCGACACCGCCCATATCCGCGAGCGCCTGCTTGGTCAGCCGTGACGATACGCCGATGCGAAGACCACCCGTCATCAACTTGATCAGCGCATAGCGGCCTGAGGTTTCCAGGCGATCCATGAAGGCGACAAATTTTTCCGGCGCGCTCACACGAGAGGTGGCAAGCAGCGTCTCGACAACGGTGGACAAGGGGAGATCCGTCGTGTTCGCCTCTCGTCGCGCAGGCTCGGGCCAGACCAGCGATACCGTCTCGGCGAGATCGCCGACATAATCATAGGAATAGCCGAACAGCACCGGGTCCAGCCGTTCCATGGCGAGCGTCTTGATCATGGCCGGTTTGAGGGCTGGAACATCAAGCGTTCCGGTGAGGGCTGCCAGGGCGTAGCCACGGTCGGGATCGGGGCTTGAAGAAAAGTAGTCGCGCAAAAGCGTCAGCTTGCCGTTGCGGGACGGGGTGAGCACCAGGCGGTCGATGAGTTCGGCAAAGACACGCATCGGCTACTCGTTCTCGTCTTCATAGCCGACGAGCCGCAGCGGTCGAGCCTTGATGCCGTTCAATTCGCACCAGCGAACCAGCGCCTCCTCCCGGCCATGCGTCACCCAGACTTCCCCGGCAGAGGTCTCGGCAATGGTGCGGATCAACTCGTTCCAGTCGGAGTGATCGGACAAGATGAGCGGCAGTTCCACCCCGCGCTGCCGCGCACGCTGGCGGATCTGCATCCAGCCGGAGGCAAAACAGGCGATCGGATCGGCAAACCGCCTTGCCCAGCGGTCGGCGAAGGCCGAGGGCGGACCGACAACGACGGCACCGGCAAAATCACGCCGGTTGCCAGACTCAAGGGTAGCAGGCAGGAGCGGTCCGAGCTCGATGCCCTGGCTGTCGTAATAGTCGCAGAGGCGTTGCAGGGCGCCATGGATATAGATTGGCTCAGAATAACCGTGGGCGCGCAGCAGCGCGATCACGCGTTGCGCCTTTCCCAACGCATAGGCGCCGATTAGATGAGTGCGCTCGGGAAATTGTCGGAGAGAATGCAGGAGCCTGCCGATCTCGGCTTCGTCGGTGGGATGATGGAACACAGGCAGCCCGAAGGTCGCTTCGGTGACGAACACGTCGCATTCCATGACTTCGAAGCCAAGGCAGGTCGGATCGGCCCGACGCTTGTAGTCGCCTGACACCACGATCCGCGTACCCTGATGTTCCACGGCGATCTGCGCGGAGCCCAGGACATGGCCGGCGGGCTTGAAGGTCACTTTCACGCCATTGATGACCAGAGGTTCGCCGAGCCGGGCACTCTGGCGCTCGCCAGCAAAATCCTCGCCGTAGCGGATGCCCATGATGTCAAGCGTCTCCTGGGTTGCCAGAACCTTGGAATGCCCCGGTCGCGCATGGTCCGAATGGCCATGGGTGATCAGAGCCCGACCGACCGGCGAGATCGGGTCGATGTAGAAATCGCCCCGTGGACAATAGAGGCCTGACGGCGTCGGAAGCAGCAGGTCGGAGGGTCTGATCATGGCAGGTCCAAACGGTCACAAGACTTTGTTGACGTCAATGCTTCTATACGGGCTTCGGTCCATTTCAGATCGATCGCGAGGATTGACTCCTGACGCCTGTCGATTTATCAGTGACGAAATTCATTTTTCGTCACTGATCAGAAAGTCAGCCAATGATCGTCGATATCGACGCGGAACAGGACAGCGTGCGGCAGGAGAATATCGAGCGTATTCTCGATAGCGCCGAGCGGCTGTTTCGCCACTACGGCTACGCGAAAACCACCGTTGCCGACATTGCCAAGGATCTCGGCATGTCCACGGCCAATATCTACCGGTTCTTCGGATCGAAGTCGGAGATACACCAGGCACTGGCAAACCGAATGCTGAGTGCCGGCTATGCATTGGCCCAGCAGATTGCGGCACTTCCTGTCAGTGCCGAAGAACGGCTGCGCCGCTACGCCAAGCAGCAGTTCCAGATCACTGTCGAGACCATGATGGACGAACAGAAGGTCCATGAAATGGTCATCGTCGCCATCGAGCAAGAGTGGCATGTGATCGACAAGCATATCGATCGGTTGAACGCGCTGATTGCCCAGATGATCGCGGATGGTATTGCCGCCGGCGAGTTCACCATCACGGATCCTGATATGGCGGCCAAATGCTTTGGCGCGTCAATCGTGTCCATCTGCCATCCGCAGCTCATCACGCAATGCATCAACAAGAGCAACCGGGCCACGCCCGATGCCTTGATCGAGTTCGCCATCCGCGCGCTCAAGGCTTGACCATTGGCTGGCGCGGGGCGCGCCGGACAAGACCGTTTCCATCGCGAACATTGGGTTCGCAACCGAAAGACACGTCCATGTTGAAGAAGGCCATAGTCCCTCTGCTGATGGTCGCCGCCCTGTCCGGCTGTGCGCCAGAGGCCGCTGAAGTGGTTGAGACGCCGGTTCGTCCCGTCAAGGTGGTCGAGATTGCCGAGGCCGCATCCACCCGTACGCTGAGCTATTCCGGCTCCATCCGCGCTCGCAGCGATGTTGCCGCGGGCTTCCGCGTCGCCGGCAAGATCATGGAACGCAAGGTCAATATCGGCGATCGGGTGAAGGCCGGCGACCTGTTGGCCCGCCTCGATGATACCGATTACAAGCTCTCGCTTGAGAGCGCCAAGGCGTCCTTGATGTCTGCTGAGCGGCAGGTCGAGACCGCCGATTTCGCGATGAAGCGCGCCGAGCAACTGTTTGCCCGCCAGGTCGTGCCGAAGGCGCAGCTGGAGCAGGCCGAGCTTGTCTACCGGCAGGCCATCGCAGGCCGTGACTCGGCGAGGGCAGCCCTGGCGCAGGCGCAAAATCAGGTCGAGTACAGCCTGCTGAAGGCCGATCGGGACGGTATCGTGACCGCCGTGAATGCGGATGCCGGTCAGGTTGTCGCTGCTGGCAGCCCTGTGGTGACTGTTGCGGTGGATGGCGAAAAGGAAGTCTCCATCTCCGTTCCCGAGAGCGATATCCTCGCCTTCAAGCCCGGCCTGCCGGTCAAGGTCAGCCTCTGGTCGAACATTGCATTGGAGCTTTCCGGTACCGTTCGGGAGGTCTCAGGCAGTGCGGATTCCGCGTCGCGTACATTCTCGGTTCGCGTCTCCCTGCCGCAGGACGAGCGGGTGCTGCTCGGCATGACCGCCAGCGTCATCGCGGCGGCAGAGAGCGGCCAGTCGAGCTACTCCGTACCCCTGAGCGCGCTCGCCCGCGATGCCGCAGACAAGACGTTGGTCTGGACCGTTGATCGGGCTGCCGAAACCGTGCATGCGCGGCCGGTCACCGTGGCCGAATTCGGCGACAATGGCGTGAAGATTGCCGACGGCCTGAAGCCGGGTGACATCGTTGTGGTGGCAGGCACGCAATTCATGACGGAAGACCTGAAAGTGAAGCTGCCGAGTGAAATCCAGCAGTCGGCACAGGTCTCTGATACCGCCTCATCCATTCAGATTCGCTGATATCCAGTCTCTTTCACGATCGGAACACGCCATGACCGCGTCCCCTGATACCAGCGGCTCCTTCAACCTGTCGCGTTGGGCGATAAGCCATCCCAGCATCGCCCGCTTCCTGTTCGGCCTGATCATCGTGACCGGCGTGCTCGGCCTGATGCGCATGGGCCAGAAGGAAGATCCCGATTTCACCTTCCGGGTCATGGTGGTCCAGGCAATATGGCCCGGCGCTTCCATCGAAGAGATGCAGGATCAGGTGGTCAACAAGATCGAGCGCAAGCTGCAGGAGACGCCGCATCTAGACTGGGTAAAGTCCTACTCCCGGCCCGGCAGCGCCATCATCACCCTGCAGATCAAGGGCGACACCGATGCGCAGGACGTGGCCGATGCCTTCTATCAGGTGCGCAAGAAGATCGGCGATATCGAATCGACCCTGCCGGAGGGTCTGTTGGGTCCCTATTTCAACGACGAATTCGGCGACACCTATATCACGCTGCATGCGCTGACCGGCGATGGCTACAGCTATCCGGAACTGAAGACCTATGCCCTGCAGGCGCGCGACATGCTGTTGACCACGCCTGGGGTCGAAAAGGCCGTCATTCTCGGCGACCAGCCGGAGAAGATCTTCATCGACGTCTCGTCCAAGGCGCTCGCAGAGCGTGGGCTGACGCTCAACGATCTCAAGAACACGATCGACGGCCAGAACAATGTCGATCCGGCCGGCAGCGTCGAAACAGGCACCCGCTCGGTGCGCATCTCCGTCGAAGGCGACCTTGATCGGGTGGAAGACCTGAAGAACCTGCCGCTGAAAGCCGGGAACAGCACCATCCGGCTAGGCGACATCGCCACCATCTCGAGCGGGCTGGAAGATCCCTATCAGCGCAAGTTCCGGTTCAATGGCCGGGACAGCGTTCAGATCGGCGTGGTCATGGCACCCGGCTTCAAGGTGACGGATGTCGGCACCGCGGTCGAAGAAACCTACAAGAACTTCGCCTCGTCCCTGCCCTATGGCGTTTCCGTCGACCAGATCTCCAACCAGCCCGATGTGGTGCGCGAGGCCGTGGGCGAGTTCATGAAGGCCCTGGGCGAAGCCCTTGTCATCGTGCTCGTCGTCTCGTTCCTGTCGATCGGCTGGCGTTCCGGCCTCGTGATCGCGATCACCATCCCCTTGGTGCTGGCCGCGACCTTCGCCATCATGTACCAGCTCGGCATCGAATTGCAGCGAATCTCGCTGGGCGCACTGATCATTGCGCTGGGATTGCTCGTCGATGACGCGATGATCGTGGTCGAATTGATGGAACGGAAGCTCGAGGAAGGGCTGGTCAAGATCGAGGCGGCAAGCTTCGCCTATTCCTCCACCGCCTTCCCAATGCTGACCGGTACGCTCATCACCACGGCCGGCTTCATTCCCGTCGGCTTTGCCGAATCGACCGCCGGCGAATATGTACGCTCGCTGTTCTATGTGGTGGGTATCGCGCTTGTCGTGTCCTGGTTCGTGGCGGTGTATTTCACCCCGTGGCTCGGCTACATGATCCTGAAGCAGCGCTCCCATGCTGGCGGCGACCACCATGATGTGTTCGATACCGGCTTTTATCGGCGCCTGCGGGCGACGGTCGGCTGGGCGGTCCGCCATCGGATCATCGTCATCGCGATGACGCTTGCCACCTTTGCCGGTAGCCTATGGGCATTCCAGTTCATTCCGCAGAACTTCTTCCCGCAATCCTCCCGTCCTGAGGTGCTGGTCGATCTGTGGCTGCCCGAGGGTACGAGCATCACGGAAGTCGAGACCCAGGCCAAGGCCCTGGAAGCCCGTATCATGGATGATCCGGACAAGCGCTTCATCGCCACCTTCGTTGGCGAGGGTGCGCCCCGCTTCTTCCTGCCGCTCGACCAGCAGCTGCGCAACCCGAACTATGCCCAGCTTCTGATCATGGCGAATGACGAACCCTCGCGTGAACGGCTGATCGTCAAGCTTCGCAAGATTCTTGCTGAGGACTTCCCGGATGTCCGCGGCCGTGTTGACCGCCTGTTCCTTGGGCCACCGACCGGCTGGCCGGTACAGATCCGGGTGACGGGTCCGGAACGGCAGGAGGTTCGCCGCATTGCGGACGAGGTGAAGGCCAAGTTCCTGGCCGAACCGCAACTTGCCGCCGTGCATGACGACTGGCTGGAACCGGTGCCTGTCATGAAGCTGATGGTCGACCAGGAGCGTGCCCGCGCGCTCGGCGTGACCTCGCAGCGCATCCGCCAGATGTTGCAGGCTGGCATGAGCGGCGCTCCGCTTGCCGATTTCCGCGACGGCGAGGAAACAATCTCCATCGTCGCCCGGGAACCTGGCGTTGATCGACACGACCTCTCCGCGGTGAATTCGATCTATATCCCGACGGATTTCGGAGGCTTCGTGCCCCTGTCCCAGGTGGCGAAGATCGTGCCCGTCATGGAACAGGGCATCGAATGGCGTCGTGACCGCCTGCCGACCATCACGGTCAGGGCAACGCTGCCGGATGGTGTTCAGGCCAATGACGTGGTCATGAAACTCTATGGCGAAACCCAGGGCATCCGCGATGCGCTGGCCCCCGGCTACCGCGTCGAGATCCAGGGTGGCGTTGAAGACAGTGTTGAAAGCCAGGCCTCGATTGCAGCCAAGGCACCCATCATGCTGGTGGTCATCGTCGTGCTGCTGATGATCCAGCTGCAGCATTTCGGCAAGGCGATGCTGGTGCTGGCCACCGGCCCGCTCGGCATCATCGGCGCGGCCGCCGCCCTGTTGATCAGCGGCGCCCCCTTCGGCTTCGTCGCCATTCTCGGCGTCATCGCGCTGCTCGGCATCATCATCCGCAACTCGATCATCCTGATCGACCAGATTGACCAGGATATCGCCGCGGGCATGGAGCGGGCAGAGGCCATCATCGGTGCGGCTGTGCGGCGTTTCCGGCCGATCATGCTGACCGCCATGACGGCCGTGCTGGCGCTGATCCCGATCTCCCGCGGGGTGTTCTGGGGACCGCTGGCCTATGCGATGATGGGCGGCATCCTGGTCGCGACGGTCCTGACCATCCTGGTGCTTCCCGCAGCCTATGCCCTGTTCTTCGGCCGCGAGCCGAAGGCGAAAAAGCCGGACGCCGGACATCCGGCCAATGAAAACGAAGGCTTCGGCCCGCAATCCACCGCACCGCTCGCCGCCGAATAGCGGAAGCGACGGTAAGAAGCCGGACGCGACCTCCCCCCGCGTCCGGCTTCTTCATGACCTCACGGAATAGATTGGTCAGCCGGCGCGCAGCAGCATGCCGAAGAGATCGCGCGGCTCGTCCGGATCGGCGATCATGTCCAGCTCGATGCAGAAATCGGTTCCCTTGATCCGGTCGCGCACATAGCGCAGGGCGGAGAAATCCTCGATCGCAAAGCCCACACTGTCGAACAGCGTGATCTGTCGATCATCGCGGCGGCCCACCGCGTCGCCCGTGACGACGCGCCAGAATTCCGTCACCGGAAAATCCGGAGCCATCTGCTGAATCTCGCCTTCAATACGTGTCTGCGGCGGATACTCGACGAAGACGTCGGATCGCAACAGAATGTCACGATGGAGTTCAGTCTTGCCCGGGCAATCCCCGCCGATGGCATTGATATGCACGCCAGGGCCGACCATGTTGTCGGTGAGGATGGTGGCAAACTGCTTGTCGGCGGTGCAGGTCGTGATGATCTGACACCCGGCGACGGCCTCCTCGGCGGAGGCGCAGGGGATGATCTGCAGGCCGCGTCCCCGAAGATTACGCCGCATCTTCTCCGTCGCGTCAGGATCAATGTCATAGAGCCTGATCGTGTCGATCCCGCAGACCGCCTTCATCGCCAGGGCCTGGAACTCGGCCTGGGCACCGTTGCCGATTACCGCCATTGTGCGGGCATCCTTCGGCGCCAGGTGGCGGGCTGCCATGGCCGAGGTGGCTGCGGTCCTCAGCGCTGTCAGGAGGGTCATTTCCGTCAGCAGGACCGGGTAGCCGGTCGCCACATCCGCAAGCAGACCAAAGGCGGTGACCGTCTGCAGCCCGGATTGGGTATTCCCGGGATGTCCGTTGACATATTTGAAGCTATAGACCTGTCCGTCGGATGTCGGCATGAGTTCGATCACGCCATCCTCTGAGTGGCTCGCAACGCGTGCCTTCTTGTCGAAGCTCTCCCAGCGTTGGAAATCCTGCTCGATGGCGTCTGCCAATTCCCGCAGCATGACCTCAATGCCGATGTGATGCACGAGGCGCATCATGTTTTCGACGCTGACGAAGGGAACCATGGCTTTTTGCGAGGGAAGAATTGCCAGCATATTGCACCTCGTGATCTCGGGTCGGGATCACTGGAGCCTAGCGAGGGGATCGGCTGATAGAAATGGCATTTGCGTGCTGATTTTGACTGGCCATTGTGCAATATGCACAGAGCCTCTGATCAAATAGGAATGCGTATGAGCCAGGATACAAGCCGATACACGCCTGATGATCTCGACCGGCGGATCATCGCGCATTTGCGGGTGGACGGAAGGGCGTCGCTGTCGAAACTTGCCGATGCGCTGGGAATCGCGCGCGGCACGGCGCAGACCAGGCTGGACAGGCTTCTTTCCACCGGCACGGTGCTTGGATTTACCGTGCGCCTGCGAGAGGATTATGACGCTGACACCGTCAAGGCGGTCATGATGATCGAGGTGGTGGGAAAATCCACCGCGCAGGTCGTCCGCCGGCTGCGCGGCATCCCGGAAATCCAGACGCTGCATTCCACCAATGGCAACTGGGACCTGGTGGCCAATATCAGGGCCGCCAATCTGGCGGATTTCGATCGCGTCTTGCGGGACGTACGCGCGATCGACGGCGTGGCCAACAGCGAAACGAGCCTTTTGTTAAGCAGCGCGTGAGCAGGGCGGGCGGCCGTGCACACGAGGTTGTTGCGCGACGACATGTGCTGCCAAGCTTTGCCTGCCTCAGCTGGAATGTCCTGCGATCCATTTGTGCCAGTCACGCTCCGAACCGTAGAAGACGTTCAGGTCGATCTTCTCATCGACGCCATGGGACAATCCCGAACCGGAATACTGCCAGAACAACCATTTGCGGCCGGGATAGCGGACCGACGGATGGGCCGCGACGGAGCGCAGCCAGAACGGATAGTTCTGGAAGGCGCCGCGGAGGTTATCTGCATAAAAGTCCGGAGCCGTGTAGATCACGGGGCGCTTGCCGTAATGCCGCTCCAGCTTGTCCATGAAGACCTGCATCTTCTCGCGGACCGTTTCCGGCGAAAGACGGCGCTTGCAGCTTGATTCCGCGTTGTATTCCACGTCAATCACAGGCGGCAACGCTTCCGGATCGCGCGGAACATTGCGGATAAACCAGTCGGCCTGCTCGCCGGCCGTGCGGCACCAGTAGAAGAAATGATAGGCGCCACGACGAATGCCGGCCTCCTTGGCGCGCCGCCAGTTGGTCTTGAACATCGGATCGAGATGATCGCCGCCGTCGGTGGCCTTGATATAGGCAAAGTTCGCGCCCTGGGTCCTCAGCTTCGGCCAATCAATCTCGCCTTGCCAGCGGGACACATCGACCCCGTGCACAGGAAAGTGCTGCGGAGTGATCCGACCGAAATTGATCGGTTTGGCATCCTTGAAGCGGTGACGATAAATCTGCTGCCGTACGGACGGCGAAGGAGCCATGGCAGCAGCGGCCGATGCCATCTGCACGGGCCGGGGCGATGGCGCGACTTGGGGATTGCTCGGGACCGCCGGGGTGAAAGCTTCCGGCTGGGGGACCTGACCTGACCAGGCCAGCGCTTCGGTGGCTTGAATCCGCTGGGTTTTGACGATTGTTTCGTTCGACCCAACATTTGCCGCTGGGATCGGACCGCTCGGCCGGCTTATGGCACTCGTCGTCTCTTTTGACGGCGCGACATCAAGAGCAGCTTCGGGGCTGGAGCTGGAGCTGGAGGCACAGCCTGCCAAAACCAGACAAGCAAGGATGAATACGGGTACGGCCGTTAAACGCATGGACACACATACTCAAAACAACTCCGACGGCAAGAAAATCACCGCCGGAAGCCACAGACAGGATTGCTAACGGAAGATTACCGGAAAAAGCTGAATCCAATCTTTACGCCCTGTTTCGGACCAGGACGTTTTTGGTGTCGTGTGGATAGAGGCGTGGGCAAACCCGCAAGGTTTGGGACTCAGCGAAGTCCGCACGACGACGTGACCTTTTCATGAAGAGTTTGTCTCCACGGCGGCGCATCGGTTTGGAGAGCTATGCGATCAGTGGCCCGATGTTTGGGAGATATAACCCCGTCACGGTGTGATGCCAAGCTTAGAAACGCAGCAAGCCCCACGGAGGGGCTTTGTTGGTATCGCAATTA
>NZ_FWXU01000034.1 GCF_900176345.1 Rhizobium sp. RU36D | reverse complement strand
CCAGCCGATGCCAAGCCATAGTCGCCGCCTCGATGCCGGAGCAGACGGAGCCGTAGATCATTCGGACGGCCCCACATTCGATGAGGGTGTGGGGGGTGGGACTGAGGCGTTTCCGATCCGGCAGAGAGCCTGCACGATCTCATGGCAAAGAGACTGGGTGATCGGCTGCCCGAGAAACGGCCGTATGGCATCCAATATCTCAGCTTCGATAGGTGAGGGCATGAGTGTATTCGGCGAAGTCTCATCATCGGCATCGCCAAGAAAATGCTTCCTGAAGAAGCGGTCCAGTTCATTGAATTTCTCACGGGCTCGGTCCCGGTCGCCATACGAGATCTCGCGTCTAAGAACGTCGATCATAGTCGCCACCAAACGGGTCACCTTCGACATGTCCGGTTGCAAGGGTGATGGGGTACGGCTCAGCAGGATGCGCAGCTCGCCGGCGGCGCGAATGGTCTTGTCGGAAATCAGGCCGCCATTGCCGCCCTGGCCGCTGCTCCCGTTGACGTCGAATTCGACGCTTTCAATAAGGCGCGTCACGGCCTCGCGGAATTGTGTTGATGGTTCGGTCACTGGATAACTCCCAGGATATAGAGGAGGCCGATTGTCGGAAGAGCAGTAAACCAGGCGATGCCCGTGATGACGGCGGCGAAAAGGAGGAGAGAGGCGAAGCCCTGGGAAGGTGTCATTTCTTCGCTCCCACTTGGATCATGCTGGAAGTCAGGCCGCGGTTGTAGACCTCGACCAGGGCTTTTGCGACGGCGAGCGGCGCATCGCCTCCACCCATCTTGCGCAGCATCTCGGCATCCGATGTCAGGATCTTGCGATCCTTGCCCTTCAGCTTCAGCGCCATGCGCTCCCGATCCATCGTGCCCTTGTTGTTGCGGTAAAGCCGGGCCAGCGCCTGGATCATGACGCCGTTCAGGGCGTGCACGTCCTTCGGCCATGCCTCCCGCAAGGTCTTGCAGGCCTGGGTTACGGCGTCGTCGCCATAGAGGCGCAAGCTGCGCTCGATCGCTGCTATCGACGATGTACGGTTGGCGGCCGGCGACTTGCTGCCTGGTGGTACAACCTCGCAACCAGCCTCCTCGAGCACGGCGCAGATGCGCATCATCTCGTCATTGCCGGCCTCGATGCCTGCCCAGTATTTTTCTACCGTGGTGATGGCCGATCGGTTGATGTTGACACCAAGGAAGTGCTGGGCCTCCTCGTAAGCTGCGTTCAAGGTGACGATCGTCGCCGGCACTTGGTCGATCGCGGGATGCTTGCGCGCGGCCTCGAAGCGGTGCTGGCCGTCATAAACGGTGTAGGTACCGTCCTCCTGGCGCACCAGCATCAGTGCGCCGAACTGTGCCCAGTTGAAGTCCCTCAGGATCTGGGCAACGCGCTTCTCCTTCAGGGGGCGCTGATAGCTGTCATCGACGCGGATTTGCCGGAGCGGGACGAAATCCAGTTCCGGCAGATCGCCGATGGTCATGTTGATGGCGGGCTTCGCGATCATGTCTGAGGCTCCGGAGCTGCGAGGTGATTGATGGCGCTGACGACCAGCATGGCGATGATGTCGACCTGGTCATCTTCGCGCTTGCCGTTCGAGTCGATGGTGATGATGTCGTGGCCGTCGTCATCCAGGATGACGCCGGTATCCTGTTCGGACATGCGCAAGGGCAGCTTGACCTGCGCTGCGGCAAGGGCCGCGACGATGGCGGCGGGAGTGGCGGGGCTGATTGTCGTCATACGAGCCGCCTTTCCACGCTCTTGCTGCAATCGGGGCAGCGGTGGCGCCACTGGCCCTCCTGCTTGAACTTCTTCCATTCCTCCGACGTGATGTCGGCAATCAGAACGTCGAAATCCTCGACCTTATAGGTGCGGCGGTAGGTGGCGGGGCAGCTGTCGCAGGTGACCTGCATCCTGCCTTCATGGCGGACGATGCTCATGCCGGCACCTGTGGAAACGCGTCGTGGGTGACGCCATCGAGCATGCGGCCGCTGAGTTTCTTGCCGACCCTGTAGACGTCGGGTTCGTCCATCCACCCATCTTCCGGATCGCTCATGTCAGTCGATCCAATGTCCCACTCACCGTCGAAGAAATGGGCCGATGGTCTGCGACCGCGAACTGTGTGCGGCACGTTCTCTCCAGGCGTCCATTCGCCCCATTGCTTCAGATGGAAAGGAACGCCGACCTGAGCGCAGGCATCACGCAGATCGCGCAACCAATCCGGATGCGTAGGGCGTGCCTTGTGTTCGCCTTGGTCTGTCTCGCCACCTGCGATGACCCAGTCGGGAAAGCTGTCGAACTGCGATAGGTCAATCGGGCCAAGCAGTGGTTCGCAAGAGAGGAATGTGAAGAGAGAGTTGACGCGGTCGTGGGCGCTCAACAGAGCCGGCAAGTTCTTATCGGCCCGCGGCTGGTCCTCGCATGTCGTGCCGAGCGCCGCGTTGACCGGCAGGCCGCCAGCTTCCATCGACAGCCTAACGATGTTCTGCGGTCGCTTGGTTAACAGCAGGTAGACCAACCGCGGCGTATTTCGCATCACCTCAAAGGCGTCAGTGCGCCATTGAGTCGGCACCTGGTTGTCGAAGATGTCGGCGAGACTTGCGCAGAACACGAAAGGACGGTCGCCATCGACCACGGCCTGCTTGTTCCAGCGGTGCGGGTCATTCCAGGTCTTCGCACCGGTGCGGGCGCGGGGAAAGTTGCCCCATCGGACCTTGGCGTAGCGCTTATCCATGAGTGCTTCGGCGTAACATCCGTCGCATGCCGGGCTTACTTTGGTGCAGCCCATCCATGGGTTCCAAGTGTGCCGGGTCCAAGAAATCGCGGAGTTCTCAGCCATTGCTCTTCTCCAGAAAACTGAGGGCAGGGAGAGAGATCGGGCCTGTCGGTCCCGCCTTAATCACCTTGCGAGTGTCGCTCGGGCGTGCGCGGTGAATGTCGAGCGCGACCTTGATGCCGATCGCAGAGAAGCGGTCGCGCACCGACTGTTGACGCACGCCGTAGTGCTCGGCGATTTCGCGGCGGCTGAAGCCTGCAGCGGCCAGGCGGGCGAGACCGAGATCGTCGGGCAGCTTCGCGTTGTTGGGTGGGGTCCGGTGACAAGGGTTCATGTGCTCGCCTCGGCCGTGAAGTGCGCCGGGATCGGAGATGGCTCCGCCTCTGCCGATCCTACCCAGACGCCAAGGACTTCCGGATGTCCCGATATCTGCAGGATGACCGGGTTTTGTCCTGAAGGGTGGGTCTTCGTGGTGTGTGACATGATCGCAGGCGGGGTATCGGCGGTAGATCGAAGCATCTCCAGAAGCGGTGCAAACAGCGCGGGTATGTGCGGATCGAAGCGCGTCGTCGCCTTCGCGGCATCCGGCAACTCAAGCGTGGATTTCAGGAAGGCGCGCCAATCCAGCGGCCTGCCCTTCGTCATCCGGAAATCCAGGCCCCGGTTATGCTCGCTAACGCTTGCCGTACGGGCGTAGAAGCACGGCTGGAATTCGTTCTCTTCCTCTGCCCACACGGGGTGGCGCATGGCAGGGATGATGTGGATCCCGGCCGTGTAGACATAGACGCGGCCCGGCTGCATCCAGTCGGGCGGGTCCGGACGATAGCTCTGTCCGCAATAGTCCATCAGCGGTCCAACGGCGGGCTTGGCGGCTTCGAATGCAGCGTCCGGAATGTCGAGCGTGCATGGAACTGATATCGAGGCGTCGCTATCGTGGATCACCACCATGGCATGGCCGGTGATGGCGACAACATAGGCGCCGCCTGAACTGCAGGGCTCCAGAACAATGATGCCATCCAGGAACTGCAGGAGATGGACGAGGCGGGCGTGGTCGACGAAGGTGCGCAACGGCCAGAGATAGCGGGCGTGAAACCAGCCCAGATAGAATTCCCGATCGCTGCTCATTGGGCGACTCCGGCTGTTGGTGAGACGGATGACGCGGTGGACGGCCGGCGGCTGGCAAGGCTGGCGATATGGGCGAGCCTCGCATCCGCCTCCTTCTTTTCCGCAAGCAGCGTGTCCAGCGACAGGCGCTGCGGCATGTCCTCGGCCTCGCCGATGATATCCATGGGGTGGCAGGCGAGTGCCTTGCTGATGAGGATAAGCGTCGAGATGGAGATCCGGTTCGTGCCCTTCTCGTATTTCTGCACCTGCTGGAAGGTGACGCCGATTTCGGCGCCCAGCTTTTCCTGGCTGACGTTGCGTGCCTTGCGGATGGCGCATAGGCGCGCGCCTGCTGCCCGGTCGATCGGACCGGTTAATTCTTTGCGGGTCATGGGAGGTTACCTTTCATCCGGTTGGGATGCCGGCTCCCTTCGCCGGGCGGGGCAAGTGGTAAGGGAGCCGGGCACCAAAGCGGATCGTAGGTGGGGTCAGGCAGCGATCGCCTCGGTCTCGCGAATGCGGGCGGCGGCCAGTGGGGCGCAGGTATTGACCTGTTCCTGGCTGAAGCCGGCGCGGATGAGATCGGTATCGGTCATGGCGCCACGCTCAAGGTAGAGGTTGACCATGGCGTTGACGATTTCGGTCTGTGCTTTCTTGTCGGACTTGTGCATGTGAGCGCTCCTTCGCCTCGGTGAAATTACCGATTGCGAAACACATACCGGTAATAAAACCGATATGCAAGATGCGGTCGGTAAATTAACCGAATTCGCATCTGCGCAACTTTTTTGGTTCTGCCGCCGAATCACTCTGGACTCTTTGCCGCCTTATGGTTTTAAAAAGTGAGAACGTATCAGGAACATACAGGAGGGTATTATGTTTTGCAGCGCTCCCGTCAATCATCCCGAATCGCGGAGGCTGGTCGTCGAGCTCACCAGCGTCTATGTGGCCTGCGACGATTGTGGGAGGTCTAGTGTCCTGCGCATGCCTGAAATAATGATGGCATCTCGCAAAGGGGTTCAGACATATCAAGAGCTTTGTCAGCGTTTCCGCTGCGCCGAATGCCCACCACTGGCGCCGGCTTTCAGGAATTTGACGATCCGGCCCACCTGGCTCGATGATTCGTCATATGGTCGCGTGAAAGACGATCTTGTGAACTGAGAACACGCGATCGGTGGGAAATATCAGTTCTTTCTCCTCGCCTTCTTCAGGATTGTGCTGGAGAAGGCGCGTTACTTTGGATGACTGCGAGACAAACTGCTTTATGTAGCTTTGTCGTTCGTTCTCAACGTCCGTAAGTATTTGCACCACAACATCATCGCCTTGTCGCACCGGTTCGTGTGGGTTGATCCAAACTGTTTCCCCTGCGACGTAACGTGGGACCATCGATGTTCCGAACACGCGAACGCCATATGCACCGGCGACACCCTCCAACATTGGCGGTGTGAACAGCCTGCCTACTTCAGCTCCGTTAAGGACGAACATTCCGTTCGGGCCGGTCGCTGCTTGACCTAGTAGCGGGACCGATGACGTTCGGTCAAAGGATTGGTAGCGAGGTGGGAAGCTTGCGTTGGCTGATGGTATGCGGCCTATCGTCGAAGAGCTTTCAAACCCACTAGATTTGTCGCCGTGGAGTAGCCACTCAACAGAAACCTGCAGAACCGGCGCCAGTTTTTCCAGAGACTTTGTAGACATGCTTGCTGACAGCTCCCCCGCGTCGTGTCGACGTCGAAGGTTTCGGATCGCATCTATTCCCAAAGTAGCCTTTGCAGCAGCGGCGCTCTCGGTCATGCCGAGTGCATCGAGGCGTTCCTTAATTCTCGTATAAAGCGTTGTTTCCATGTCGGTATTTTTACCAGATTGCAGAAACTTTGATATCGGTAATAAAACCGTTGCCAAATTCGGTTTTTTAACCGATATTCCGCGCATGTTTAAGATTGCTGACTTGTTGCTCATCTCAGAAGCCTACGGACGCGCCTGCGGCGTGGAGGAAAAGACCGTGAGCGGTCGGGTTTTTGGAGACAGCAAGAAGTTGGCCGCTCTGCGGGGTGGCGCCGACCTGACAACTGCCCGCTTCAATGATGCGATTCGCTGGTTCTCACTCAATTGGCCAGAAAATGCGACTTGGCCGGAGGGTGGGATTGATAGGCCATCCTCGAACCAACACGAGGCTGCCGCATGAGAGGCGGTCAAAATAATACCTTCCGGCCTGGCGCGACATCCTCCTCGCTGCCTGCCGTGCGCCGAGGCGAGCGGTCTCAGATACTGCGTAGGCGGACCCGCCTCGGCGCTGACTTTTCGTTGCTTGCATCAACAATGACATGTGGGCCGCCCCCGACTTGGTAACGGCTTGATTCTTCTCACTTCCTGAACATTCCCGCTACGGGAATCCCCACGCCGAATTCCCGGCGCGGGAACGTGTGTTTTTTTGTCTGGAGGAAATCAGATGGATGCATTTCTTTATCGTATGAAGGCGGCTCAGCGTGACCTGATCGAACGCTGCGGCGGCATTGCCCGTGCCGAATCTATCACCGGATTCAGCAAGAGCCATGTGGGACGCTGGAATAACCCCAACGATCCCGACCTGATGCCCGTCGGTGCCGTCCGTGCGCTGGAGGCGGACTGTGGCCAGCCGTTGATCACGTCCGTTATGGCAGAGGCCAACGGTCGGCGCCTGACTGATCCTGATCTTGAGCGCCAGGCCGATGTTTCAATCATGACGACGCATGCCGAGACGATGCTTCAGGCGGCCGAACTGGCGCGGACCATGGCAGTGGTGATTTCGGACGGGCATGTATCGCCCTCGGAAGCGACAACCGTTGACCGGGTCGCGGCATCTCTGGAAACCGCATTATCGGACCTTCGCGCCAGCCTGGCCCAGATCAAGGCCCGTGGTGGCGGCGATGCCAGCCTGCGTATCGTTTCCGAGCGCTGAGGATGCCCAATGGCAGAGCCTGCAATCGCCGCGTCCTGGACGACCGGGGAGGAAGAAGCGGACGATCTGATCCGCACCTCCAAGGCGGCGCGGGTCCGCGTCCTGATCGGCGACGGTCTTTCTCTCTCGGAAATCGCGCGGCGCACGGGTCTCAGCGAGGCGGAAGTGCGCGAGCTGATGGATGTGGGGAGGGCGGCTTGATGGAGCTGTTCGACAGCCTGCCCGCCGAGGTGCGCCGCGCGATTGCGGCCGCCTCCTTTCCCTTTCATCCCCGGATTGCCCTGCGGTTTCTGAAGCGCGGGTTTGGCGCCACGCGCGTGGCGCGGCTGATTGCGGTGATCGACCGCCGCCTTGCAAAGAGGATCATCTGATGAAGTCCCGTTCCCATCGCATTTCCAAGAACAACCCGCTCAAAGATGTATCGCCGGCGATAACAGCTGGTGCTGGCGGCGCTGCACCGCCTGATGATTTCGCTCAGTGGTTACGGCGTGGCGAGCGAGAGGTTTTCACCGTCACGGTCGACATGACGCCTGTTCTGGCCGAGCGGATTCTTGCCACGAATGCCGACAACCGGCCGCTACGGATCGAGGGCGCCAAGCGATCCGTGCGGGCCTATGCCGATGCGATGCGGCGAGGCGAGTGGCTGCTGAACGGCGAGGCCATTATCATCTCCCGATCCGGTGCATTGAACGATGGGCAGCATCGCCTGAATGCGGTCATCCGCAGCGGCACGACCGTGCCAATGATGCTGGCTTTCGGCCTTGATCGCGACAGCCGTCACACCGTCGATCAAGGCGCCGCCCGGACGCCGGGGAATATTCTCTCCATGTATGGCGAGAAGAATGCCAATTCGCTGGCCACTGCCATTTCCTTCGTGTGGCTGTATGAGGGCAATCGCGTTGCAGGGAGTTATCCTTCTCCGGAAGAAATGATGGACGTGCTCGATGCGAACCCTGCCATTCGCGAAGCCCTGAATTCCACTGACAAGCTTTCCCGGCAATTCCAGCTTTCCAAGGGCTATATCGCCGGGGCAGCGCATATATGTGCCCGTTCGAAACAAACGATGCTTGACAGTTTCGTGCATTCTCTGACCACGGGCATCGGCATAGATTCAGATCGTGACCCTGTTTTCGTGTTGCGAAAACGGTTCATGGGCCATCTTGCTCAGACACGGCGCGGAACGCGTATGAGTGCCCTGGAGCAGGCGGCGGTCTTCATCAAGGCATTCAACGCATTTCGTTCTGGGCGCAGCTCTGGTGTTTTGCGTTGGCCACATTTCGAAGGCGAGCTTTTCCCGAGGCTCGACTGATGGGGCGCCGGCGGGAGATAGAATCGGTGGAGGTTGCCGCGATCCAGATCGGCAAGCGTCTGCGCTATTTCGATCAGGCGAAGGTCGATGCCATCAAGGCTTCGATCCGAGAGATCGGGCTGAAAACGCCGATAACCCTGCGCGTGGTTCCCGCTGGCGAAGATGGGACCGATCATTTGGCGCTGGTGGCCGGCATGCACCGCCTGGAAGCCATGCGGCAGCTGGGCGAGGAATGGATACCGGCCTTCGTTGTCGAGGGCGATGCGCTGGACGCCGAGCTTTGGGAGATCGATGAAAACCTTTGCCGTGCGGAACTGACAGTCGCAGACAGGGCGTTGTTCACGGCGCGGCGGAAAGAGCTTTATCTTGAAAAATATCCGGATACGGCACTAGGGCAAAATCAGCATACGAGGGTTCGTAAAGTTTACGAACCCTCGATCTGTCAGCCGAAGCGTTTCACGGCCGCAACTGCTGAGGCGACCGGCAGATCGGAAAGCCTCGTCCAGAAGGACGTTTCGCGAGGCGAAAGCATCTCCGAAATGGCCTTGCATCGCCTACGCGGCACGCGCCTCGACAGTGGGGTTTTCCTTGATCGCCTGAAGCAGGTCGACCCGGATAAGCAGATCCTCTATGTCGAGGCTGCGCTTGCCGAAGAAAAACAGAAGGCCGCCGACACCAAGGAAAACCGCCGCAAGCTCTCCGAAGTCCGTCATGCTGTGCGGCTGACCCATATGAGCTTTGTCCAGGCGAACGGCAGTGCGAAGGCCGGACAGGTCGCTCATAAATACCCGATCATCTATGCCGATCCGCCATGGCAATTTGGCGTAAGGTCTGAGGTCACGGGCCGCGACAAGAGCGCCGAGAACCACTATCCGACCATGCCGACAGGTGCAATCTGCGATCTCTTTCCGGAGATCGGCGCGCCTGCCAAAGCAGATTGCGTTTTGTTTCTTTGGGCTACGAACCCGATGTTGCCGGATGGATTGCGCGTAATGGAGGCTTGGGGCTTCACCTATGTGCATCACTGGATATGGGACAAGGAAGTTGCTGGAACCGGATACTGGGGGCGCGACCGGCATGAGCTGCTGCTGATCGGCAAGCGAGGCAGTCCAGTCGCGCCACTTCCTGGAACTCAGCCGCAAACCGTGCATCGCGAGGCGAAGGGGCAGCACAGTGCCAAGCCGCAATTTTTCGCGGAAACGATTGAGCATCTATTTCCCGGTGTGCCTAAGCTCGAATTGTTCAATCGCCGCGAAAGCCTTGTCGAAGGCGATGTCAGGCTGAACGGAAAATGGGATTTCTGGGGCTTCGAGGCGGCCGGGACTGACGGCGAGGTGGCGGCGTGAAGCGGCTGGACGAACTGACCTCGCCGGTCGAAATCGGCAAGTATTACCTGGTGCCGACGGTGCGGGCCGAATGGTCCTGCATGGTGCGCGACTGGCCGGTGATCGGGCCAAAGCACAATGACCGCCACTGCCTCGGTTTCGATCACGATCACTATCATATCGATCCGCGCTTCGTGCCGGAGTTTTCCTGCTATGGCCAGTTCTGGCGGTTGGTAGGCGGTTCGCCGATCATGAGCAGGGGTGGCCTCAATCCCCATGGCTTGCCGACACCCGTGTGGCGGCGACGCATGTGCAAGCGGCTCGCCAATCCCGAACTTGGTGTTTTCTACGAACTGGCGAGCCGCTCTCCGCAATGGCATTGCCATTTCCGCGAATGGACCGGGAGACGGGCGCGACGTTCCGGTCAAGGCTGGATGTGCCCGCATCGCAATGTCTCGCTGGTGGATCAGGCACCGGTCGATGGCGTGATCACCTGCCCGCTGCATCTCTTGCGGATAGATGCCGCGACCGGCGTTGTTCTGCCGCCTCCTGTAATTCACGAGGTGGTGGAATGACCATCCATTCCCGTGATCTCTTTGACGGTATGCCGGTCCCGGATATTCACCCTCTGGCAAAGGCCAGGGGGTCGATATGAGCGCTCCCGATCGCGAACAGGAACGGCGGCGCCTGCGGCAGTTGCGGCAGTATCGGGAAGCCTTGGCCGGTTTCACCTGGGAGGTGGAGGCCGATTCCAGCGGAACGCATCTCATGGCCTGGCGCAAGAGCGGCGACCTCGATCGCGTCGCCACCATCCATCCTTGCGCATCACCCGATGAAATTGAGGTGCTGTGCCGTGCGCTGGAAACGCTTGGCTTCGCGCTCGACCTGATCGACCGGGCGGCGGCGCGGATCCGTGAGCTGGCCCCGAAACCGCAACCCGCTGAAAAGCCCAAGCGGGACAATCTCGGCTTCACTGCGAAATCGCTCTGCGAGCAACCGCTGTTCCGGCGCTTCCTGGAGACGCGGGGCGATGGCTCTGTGCCCGATGCAGATGCCGCCGACGCCAGGCTGAAAGAACTTCTCAAGATCAAAAGCAAAGGCGAGATCGACCGCGATCCCGCGGTGAAGGCGGCGTTTCAGCAGCTGCGCAACGATTTCTGGCTTTGGAAGCGAGGTGACACATGAGTGTCTATGTGGACGATATGAAAGCCCGATTTGGCAACATGCTGATGTGCCACATGTGGGCCGACAGCGATGCCGAATTGCTCTCCATGGCCGACCGTATCGGCGTGCAGCGCAAATGGATACAGGGTCATCCCGATTTGAGCTTCGGGCCTCACCGACAGGCGAGGTGGGTGCATTTTGACATCGCGCTTTCCAAGCGCAAGCTCGCCATCCGCAATGGCGCAATCGAGACGGATCGATACGGCCCGATTGAGCACACCTCCCGGTTGGCGCTTTCGGCGGCGGTGGCGAACGGCGACCAGGTACGGGCCGATCATGCACGGGCGAAGCTTTCCAACATCGAGAAACTGAGGGGCGCGCGAAGGGGCGCAAAAGCCATGGCCCATCTGCTGCCGATCATCGACGAGCTCGCCGACTGCCTCGACGATGCCAAACGCGCCGAATGGCTGCTCACCGTTCCTGATGGCGTGATCCTGCGCGATGCGAGCGTGCTTCGCGCCATCCTGCAGGAATGTGGATTCGTCCAGGGCGTGCGGTTTGTGGACGTGCGTTTTGCCGCTCTCAACGCCACGCGCTCTGCCTATGGGACGCTGCGGCCTGAAGACCGGCATCTGCTGATGCTGGAACGTACCGTGATGCGGGCGATTGCAGCCAGTGGCTGGGAGCGGCCACAGCCGGGATCGCCGCGACGTGAGGGATAGGCAGGCAATGGCAGGGCAGGACCATGCGCCAAGGACATCCCTGGTGTGGCGTTGGCGGCATGCGGTGGCGAACTCCGATCTGCCGGCCACGACACGGCATGTGCTGGCGATGCTGGGCAACAAGATGGACCGCAATGGCGGCTCCTGCTTTCCCACGATCGATGACCTGTGCGCGCTGACGGGTCGGACAAAGAAGACCGTGCGCACGCATCTCAAGATTGCAAGCGACCGTGGCTGGCTTGAAGTCCGCCACGGATTTTTCAGCGGCCAGAAATGGCGTCGACAGGACTATCGGGCACGCTGGCCCGATGAACCGGCGACCGATTCAGGCCTTGGCGACACCCCGGCGGATGATATCCGCGAAGACGAAGAGGTGAGGCAAATGGCTGCTCAAGGTGGGGGAATTGACGCCCCGAAGGTGGGGGAACAGCTACCCCAGGATAATAACTCTCCCATTAACTCTCCAGATAGCGCAGGCGCGCGAGCCGATGGGAACGAACGGCGCAAGATCGAAGCCGCCTTCCTTCGCTGGCTGCCGAGTTGGCCCGGCTATGCCGACTACAGCGCTCACAAGGCGCGCCGGGAATGGTTTCGCCTGAAGCCGGCCGAACGCGAGGCCTGCATTGCCCTGACGCCGGGATGGTTGCAGTGGAGCCAGGGAAAGAACCGGGTGCGCAGCCCGGCCGAATACTTGCGCACCAGGCCGTGGGAAAAGCTGCCCGCCGATAACCGCGTGCATGCCGCCTATTGCGGCAAGCTCTGGATGGCCCATCGGCTTTCGCTGCTGCTGAAGCCCGCCGTGGAGAATTTCGTGGTGACGACCTTCGATCGCCGGCAGATCGACGACGGCAAGATCACTGTGGAAGCGCTGATGCGTGCCAAGCGGATGGCCTCGGGCTGGCCGGAAGCCAATGCGATGATCGACACGTTCCGATCGCGCCGGAAGCTGTTCATCAGCCCGGTATTGGCCCCGATCGCGGCGGCCTTTCGTCAGGCAGAGCGGGGTGGGGCGGTGTTTCTCGCATGGAAGCGGCTACATGCCCGCCGTGGCTGGCCCTTCATCGAACAGCCTTCGGACTGGGTGTTCTTCCCGGCAATCGACGACGTGACGGGCGATCTGGACGCGCAAGTGGAGGCGGCGCTTGCCGCTTTCGAACAGAAAATCAGTGAGGTGCAGAATGGGTAATCTGAAGCGTCGCCGCGCGTTTGAGGCGCTCTCGCCTGAGGAAACACAGGCCTTGGCCGAACGTCGCAAGGCCCGCGAAGGCCGCGTGCTGAAACTGGCGCGCGCGCAGCTCCATGCGGCATCACGCGAGAAGGTCGAGGCCAAGCCTGATTCGGCGCGGTGGTACTGCCTGCAGGTGGCATCGGGGCACGATTTTACAGTGGAAAAGCTGCTTTCGGATTGCGGCGTGGAAGTGCTGGCGCCTCGGGAAAAGGTGACGCTGGTACGTCGTGGCCGGAAAATCGCTTCCGAGCGGGCTTACTTTTCCGGATATCTGCTCACGAAGATTGTTCCTTCACCTGAGGCTTTCGAGGGATTGCGCAGGCAGAAGAATGTCTTTGGATTTGTGTCCGGCGCTCACGGCTATCTGGTTGTGAACAGCGAGGAAGTGCAGAAATTTCAGCGGCTAAGACCAGGTGCCGTATCCCGAATGCCGACCGACAAGACGATCTGCGAGGGCTCTCAAGCCGTGATCGCGTACGGTCCGTTCGCTGAGCTGGTGTGCACCGTTTTGGCGGTCAAATGGAGCCGCGAAGGACGTGTGAGGGTACGTATCGTCTATGACGGCAACCCGTTTGAAATCGCCGATATGCCTCTTGCCTTTCTGAAAAAGCTATGAGAGCTATTCGTCAACGGCCACTGCGAATTTGTACCCGCACCCTCCGATCCCGGCGAAAGCCGCGAGAACCGGCTTCAGTGAGAGCCAAGGGAGTAGGTCATTCGGAACCCAGCCTTGACGGTCCAATGAGGACTTCGATTCAAGGTCAGTGCGACAGCTATGCGAAGACGACAGGCGGCCGGTTTGGTCGCCTTTTTCTTTTCTGACAGGTAGGTGCCATGGCGATCCTCATTGCGAGATGGGCTGATGGCAATCTCAAGAAGTACGGCAAGCGCATCGAATTGCTGCATAAGCAGTTTCCGAAGGTGCTGCCCCGCATCGTCAACCAGGTGGGCAACCGCGCCAAAACGCAGGTTATTCGCAATCTGACGAAGCAAACCGGCCTTCCACGCGAGACAATCGTCAAGGCGGTGGGCAATCCGACGGTCGCCAGGCCGGGCAAGCTTTCCTACGAGATGGTGACGCGCGGTGGAAACATCCGCCTGAAGTATCTCGCCGCACGGGAAACCGAGGCGGGCGTGGTGGCAAAGCCTTTCGGCAAGACGACGCTCTATCCCGGTGCATTCATGCGGGCAGGTTGGTGGCCAAATCGGGTCGAAGTGGAAGATTGGAACGGTCATGCCATGGTGCGCGTAGGCCGGCATGCCAGCGTTAAGGGTGGAAGTCGGCATTTCACGTTTGCTCGATCCGGGGTCGTGATCCCTGTCGAGATGACGAGTGGCCAGACCAAAGCAGCATTTGAACGCATTGCCGGTCCGCTGCTTCGCGAACGTGTCGATGCGGCCTTGGCCAAACTGGTCCCCTGACCGGATGCAGGGCGAGGCGGCCACCTGTGGCAGACCCGCCACACCCCCCCCACTTAGGGACCGTATCCGGAAAAAGCCGCCACACGGGCAAGCGCGACTGCCGAATATCCGCAGTTTGACCCTAAAACTGAAGCCTAAAGGTTCTCAAAGTCGCTAAAAGATTAAAGGTCGAGTTTGAGCAATGCCACTGGTTTCGAAAGGAGAGTTTGCGGCTGCCATCAATGTTTCGCCTGGTCGGGTTTCGCAATTCATAAAGGCCGGACAGATTAGTGCGGCTGCAATCGTGGGGCACGGGCAGCGAGCGAAGATAGATCTTGAACTTGCGAAAGCTGATCTTCGTCTCTGCCTCGATGTCTCGCAGCGTTTCGGCAATGGGCTCGACACTCGCCTTGATCCGGATGCACCCGTCACAGCAGAACGCTTGCCGTTTGATCGGCCACCGCCTCTTGCCTCGACGCTGCCTTCCGAGCCACTGCCTCCCAACATCGACTTGCGCCTTAAGCAGGCAAAGCTCGAGCAGGCGGAACGTGCAAACCGCAACGCTGCGATCGAGGACGCGAAGGAGCGCGGACGTCTCATGGAGACGTCCGAGGCGTCAAGAGCCATGGGGCGCGTGGCAACATCGATGCTTGAGATCTTCGAGGGTGGTCTGAACGATATGGCCACCGCGATCTCTGCAGCCTTCCAGCTTCCTGAGCGCGACGTGAAGCATCTGATGCGGCAGCAGTTCCGCAAGGTGCGTGAGAGCGCCAGCAAACAGATGCGCCTTAAGGCCGTGGCGCTTCCGGATTTGGTCGAAAGCGAAATAGCCACCGAACTGGAGGTTGAAAGCTCATGACGACGATGGCGATCCATACGGCGAACGCGGAACGCATCGCCTATGACGTCGTCGCCAATGTCATCGAGCCGCCTACTGCTGTCGACTATCTAAGCTGGGCCGAAGAGAACATCGTGTTCTCAAAGTTGGAAAGTCCGGACTATCCCGGCCCCTACAATCGAAGCCTCTTTCGCTACTTCGACGAACTGCTGCGCGCGTTGTCGCCTGACGACCTGTGCCGCATCGTATCGCTCATGAAGTCGGCGCAGATCGGCGGCACGGTCATCGCCAACATCTTTACCGGCGGCTCAATGGACATGGACCCTTCCTGGTTCCTCTATGTCCATCCCACGGAAAACAATGCGGAACGCTGGAGCAAGATGAAGCTTGCTCCGATGCTTCGCAACACGACGGCACTCGCGAACATCTTCCTGGGCAAGAACCGCGACGGCGTCGTCTCGAACAAGAGCCGCGACGGGTCAGACTCGCTTCTCTACAAGGAGCGCATCGACGGCCTTGGCGCCATTCAGATTTCCGGCGCCAACTCACCGGCGTCTCTATCGCAAGTTACCATGAAGAGGCAGGTCCAAGATGACTTGTCGAAATGGGAAACGAACAAGGGCGGCGACCCGGAATCGCAGGCAGACAGCAGAAGCCGCGGGGTCGAGGAAGCGAAGATCTTCAAGATATCGACGCCACTGGTCATGCCGGGCTGTCGGATCACCAAGAACTTCGAAGACGGTAGTCAGGAGTACCCTTATGTCCCGTGCCCCCACGAAGGGTGCGGGCACTATCAGGTTCTCGAATGGGAGAACATGCTTGCAAATCTGGATGAGGCCCATCCGGAAAACGCGCATTTCACCTGTATCGAATGTGGTGCTGAGATCAGGCAGTATCATCGGCAGCAGATGGTCGATGCTTTGCAGTGGCGGGCTCACAATCCCAGCCAGATGCGCTTTCATCGCTCGTTCTACATCTGGTCGGCTTATTCGACGCTGCAGAGTTGGGAGCGAATCGCTCGCGAATGGCTTGCGGCAAAGGGTGATCCTGCCTCCGAGCAAACCTTCCTGAACGATACCGTCGGCCGGGCCTATGTAACAGCCGGTGAGGCGCCGCCCTGGGAGACCTTGCGCGATCGTGGTGCTGGCTCTGATCGTGATCTCGGCAAGATACCGATTGGGGGGCTGGTCCTCACGCTAGGCATCGACTGCCAAGGAGACAGGGTCGAGTGGCAGGCGGTAGCCTGGGGCACTGAGTTTCGGCGCTGGGTTGTCGATTACGGCATTATCCCAGGCCACATATCCGAAAAGGCATGTCAGGAGCGGCTTGACGCATTGCTTGGACAAACCTGGTCAAATACCTGCGGTCATCGCATCGCTCCGGACCTCGCCGCGATCGATGGTAATGCCTACACCGAAGAGGTTTGGGAGTGGGCTCGACGACACCCAGCCAGCAAGTTGATCATGGTCCGCGGCGCCAAGAGCGAGAATGCGCCGCTGCTGCAGCGGGTGAAGAAAGAGCGCAACCACAAGACCGGCATGGTGTTGAAGTATTCCAAGCGGTTTTACAACTTCAACTCTTCGATCCTGAAGATGGCGCTTTATCGAAACGTTGGCAAAACCGATCCTCTGGAACGTGGTTATGTTGGCTTTCCCCGTGGCCTAGAAGACGAATACTACCGTCAGCTGACGGCTGAACGGCGGGTTCCCAAGAAGCGAAAATCGAACGATGGCTTCGTCGAGTATCATTGGGAAAAGGACGCAAATCAGGCGAACGAAGGCCTCGACACGATGAACCAGGCCGAGGCTGCGGCGATCAAGTTCGGCGTTCGTAGCCTGCCTGAAGCCATCTGGCAGCGCCTGGAACTTGAGCGGGAAACGCCCGCGCAAGATGCGCAGCTTGATTTTGAAGACGGCCTTTTCTCGGCCGTCTCCAGCACGCCAAGCCCTCCCCCTGTATCGAAGCCAATGAGCCTCGACGATCTCGCGAAAGAGTGGAATAGGCGATGAGAACTTCCGTACCGTCGATCGTGCCGGCATCCATTAGGGCGCCGGCACGACCTGAAGCGTCAAGCAGCTATCTGCGCGACACCAGGTCAGCCGTGATCTCGACCCGCCCAGCGCCTCTGTCGGATAGCCGGGACGAGATCCGGAAGTCCTGGCGCCGGGTGGCAGGCCTGGCGCAGGACATGGTTCGGAACTCCGGGCGTTTGTCCGGAGCATTGAATCAGATCGTTTCCGATACCATCGGTACCGAGCTGCAACTCAATCCCACGCCGGACCCCGTCACGCTTCGTCGGCTCGGCTATAACGATGCCGAGATCCGCGACCTTATCAGCCTGATAAAGAGCGAGTGGAAGTTCTACTCCTGGAATCCGCGAGAGTCGCATTTGCGGGGCAAATTCATCGTTCAGCAGCAGTTCGAGATCGGATTGCGCGACCAGATGGTGTTCGGCGAGGCGGTTGGGATCAATGACTGGATGGATGCGCCAACGCGCGCGCACTATGGCGTAACGACGGGTACAAAATCTTGCATCCTCTCGCCGACCAGGCTGGTGCAGGACACAGTCGAAACAGAACGGATGATCCAGGGTGTCCTGCATGACAAGAACTGGCGTCCTGTAGCCTACCGATTTCGTGCCGAGGACAGTCTGTCGTTCTCGACGCATGATTGGCCCGCCTACGACCAAGCGGGAAACGTCAAGACTTTTCATGTGTTCGAGCCGACTGGTTCCCGCGACGTGCGTGGCATCTCACCGCTTGCGGCCGCGATCCGCAAGAACATCCAGCACGAGATGCTGGAGGATGCGACCTTGCAGATGGCGGTATTGCAGACTGCGATCGGTATCAGTCTCACCAGCGAAGCGCCCAGCCAAGACGCATTTGAGGCATTGAATGCCTTACGCGAAAGCGGCGATTCCAAGATTACCGAGCAGCTCGCTGATCAGTTCGTCGGCCTATACGCTGCACAGATCAAGAAGGCTCGGGAATCCAAGCTCTATTTCGGAAGCGATCCGAACATCAACCACCTGGCGCCGGGGGAAAAACTAGACGTCAAGGGCAGCGTGACGCCTGGTCCCCAATATGATCCGTTCAACATGAGCCTATCTCGCGACATGGCGAGGGCGATTGGCGTCACTTATGAAAGCTTCACACTCGATAATCGCAATTCGACTTATGCAAGCTCGCGCGTGGGTATTTCATCCATCTGGCCGATCGTATTGCGTCGACGTGAACGGGGTGTCGCTCCAATCGGAGACGCCATGTATGGGCCATGGCTGGATGAGGCGATATTTTTCGGGCGCATCCCTTTCAAAGGTGGGTATGCGGCATTTCGTGCCAATCGGGATCGCCTTTTGTGGGCGCAATGGCGCGGCCCTGCCAAGCCATCCGCCGACGACAAGAAAAGCGCCGATGCCTCCGGCAAACGCCTCGAGAACTACAACAGTTCGGTCGAGATTGAAGCGGCGGAACTCGGTCACGATGCCGATGAACTGATGCTACGTCAGGAGATGGAGCATAACTGGTACATCTCCCGTGGCATGCGTTCGCCATATGATCGAGCAGGATCGGCGCCAAGCCCACCGTCTCCCGAAAAAGACGACGAAGAAAAGGAGACGGACGAATGACGACGGTCATGATCGATGGGGTTGAAATCAATATTCACGACAACTGCGCCATCCTCGATGCATTGCTGAAAGCGCGCTTCACTCTCGCCACCGGCGGGACAGTCGCAAGGACGCGGTTCGGTGAAGATGAAGTTCAGTTCGCCGAGATTAATCCTGCCCGCCTCGACGATCTTATCATCAAGTATGAGGGCCTTTGCGACCGCAGCAAAGGAAAACGCCGCCGGCACGCCATGAGCGTAGGCTGGGCACGCTAAGGAACCAGCTATGTCAGTTCTGTTGCATATTGCCGACCGAGCGTTGAACCGGCCGCTTCTGATCACGCCTGAAAAGGCCCAGGTCATCATGTCGGTACTGGCCGCGCGCATCGGACTTAACGGGCCGGAGGCCAGTCGCTTCGAGGGCGATAACATCGAGCGTGATGAGCAAGGGAACATAGTACGCACAATAAATCGCTGGGGAGAGAGTGTCGCCAAGACGAAGCCGTACAATGTCAAGGACGGCGTCGGGATCATCACCATCACTGGATCTCTGGTGAATCGAGGTGCCTGGGTGGGCGCTAATTCTGGTCTTACCTCATACGAGGGCATAAGCCACCAGATCAAGACTGCGGCGGCGGACGATGCAGTCCATTCGGTCATTCTCGATTTGCACTCCCCAGGCGGTGAGGCAACGGGTGCCTTTGAGGTGGCGGCGCTAACCCGTTCGTTGTCTGCCAAGAAGCGAACAGTAGCTATCGTCAACGGCCAGTCCTGTTCGGCCTGCTACGCAATCGCCTGCGGAAGCAGCGAAATCATCACCACAGAGACCGGCGTGTCAGGCTCGATTGGCGTCGTGATGCTACACGCGGACTATTCGAAAATGCTTGCAAAAGAAGGTGTCACGCCCACCCTAATCTTTGCTGGCGCGCACAAGGTTGACGCCAACCCGTTCGAACCTCTTCCGGCGGATGTTCGAGACCAGCTGCAGAGTGAGGTTACTGCCTTTTACGAACAGTTCCTCATAACCGTCGCTAAGGGGCGAGGTAGCCGACTCGGCGTCGAAGCTGCCCGTGCGACTGAAGCGAAAACGTTTATCGGGCAGGCGGCCGTCAATGCCGGCATCGCCGATCGCTTGGGCACATTTGAAGATGTGCTTGCTGAATTGATCAAGCCCGCTGCGAGGGGCAACCAACTTGTAACCAAGAGGAAGACTGCAATGGAAAATTCTGGCACGCCTGCCGCCGACGGTGGCGGCATCTCGAAAGCTGAACACGATGCGGCGGTCAAGGCGGCGACCGATACCGGCCGCGCTGAAGGCGCGAAGCTGGCAACCGATCGGCTTTGCGCCGCCCTCAGCGCCGAAGGCATCAAGGGGGATTCTGCCCGCATGTCGGCCGCCCTTGATCTTGCGGTGAAGTCTCCCTCGATGAGCGGCGAAGACGTCGCAGCTTTCGTTGCCGGGAATGTCGCGTCGGCCCAGCCCTCGCAGGCCGCACCTGCCAGCTATGAAGCCTCTCGCATGGCCGGGGCCGGCCTTGCCGCTCCTGGCGCTGAAAAGCCCACAAAATCTGGCCTTTCTGCACGTATCGACGCTCAGATCGCCAGCATCAAGAAGGGCGCGTAACTCACGCCCCTTGTTCCCCGTCTGCAACCAACCTTTGAGAGGACATGGCGATGAGCCACCTTCCCTATATGAAGATCGCAGCCACGGCCGGCATGTCGTCGCTGCTCAAGAAAGAAATCGATCCCGAATTTTGCCGCGCCACAGCCACGTTGCTGGCTGGCGACGGCTCGCCCCGCGAACTCAAGATGGGCGAATTCGTCGGAAAGCTGAAGGATGGTGGGGCCACGACGGTTACTGTCACGACCGGAACCAATGCCGGAAACGGTGTTCTAACGCTTGGCGCGCCGTCCTATACCGCCGCAGTAAAGCCCGGCCGCTACACCGTTACCTATCTCGTTGAAAAAGCGAACGGCGGTGAGTTCGAGGTCGAAGGTCCGAACGGCGCGATCGTCGGCGCTGGCAAGACCGGAACGCTGTTCGGCAAGCAGGTACGATTCACAATCGCCGACGGTGCCACCGACTTTGCTGTTGGAGACCAGTTTTTCATCGATGTCGGAATCGCGCCCGGCGTAAACGACGGCAAGGTGGTCGCCTGGGATCCAGCCGGAACCGACGGTCGGCAGATCATTCACGGCATCTGCCTGAAAACATGCGTAGCCGCTGATGGTGAGGATGCGCCGGGCGCTGTGCTGTATTCGCGCCGCCTTTCAATCATCAACGCAACGGCAATCGTCTGGCCGGATGGCATCACCGCTGACGCTGCAGCGCGCGCGCTGGTCGACATCGAAGAACGCCTTGGGCTCATCGCCCGCACCTGATCCCTGACACCACCCATCGCCGGCATGACTCCGCGCTCGTGAGGCGCGGAAATGCCTAGGCTTGACTTATCAAAGGACCATCGGCCATGCCGGAAATCATCTTCCCTTATACCAATGTGGACCTCACGACCGAGGTCAATCGCATTCCGAACACCTTCGGTCTTCTCAACGCTCTCAACATTGCACCTTCCGAACCCAAGCGGTCGCGCCTGGTGCGCATCGACTTCCGCGAAGGCCAGGTCCATGTTCTTTCTCACCAGGAGCCGGGCGCGCCTGGCGAGATTTCCTCGGACGACAATCCGCAGGAAGGGGTGATCCTTTCGATCCCGCATTTCACCCATTTCGAGAATATCCTCGTCGGCGATATCGACGGCATGCTCGAGGTGATCAATGGCGTCGTGACCGAGAAGTCGCTGGACGCGGAATTGGCTCGCAAGCTTGCCATCATCCGCAAGAACCATGCGATCACGCGGGAGTTCCTGCGTCTCGGCATGTTGCGCGGGGAGATCAAGGACGGAAAGCTGCGTACCCTCTACAATCTCTATGACGTGTTCGGGATCACGAAGAAGACGGTTGATTTCACGCTGGGTACGGCTGGGACCAACGTTCGCGAGAAGTGCGAAGAAGTCAGCGATCACATCATCAGCAGCGTCAAGGGCGAAACTGTTGGTACGGTAGAGGCGCTGGTCGACGGCAAGTTCTTCGGCAAGCTCATCAGCCACCCGAATGTCGAGAAATTCTGGGTTCAGGCGCAGAATTCCGGTCTACACACCCAGCTCGAACGCCAGCGTCTTGGCGGCAATTGGGGCCGCGTCTTCGAGTTCGGCGATATCATCTGGCGCGAATACAAGGGCTCCCTGCCGGTCAAGAACAATGACGGCACGATCTCCAACGTCAAGAACGTCGCAGACAACTCCGGCAATGCCTATCCTTCTGGCACCCAGTCGATGTTCCGCACGTTCGACGCGCCCGCCTACCATATCGACCGGGTCAACCAGGCGCCGTCCAGCGAGGGTGAAGAAGGTGCAATCTTCATCTCCTACAAGGAACTCGACCACGGGATGGGCATCGAGCTGAAGTCGCAGACCAACGCCCTGGCGGTCTGCAAGCAGCCTGACACCATCGTGGAAGTCGTCTCCTCTAACTGAGGCTAGTCATGCTGACCTCTCGTCTTCAGCAGATCCGCGACCGCACGGTCGCGGCCGTGGATAGGGTTTTTGCAGAGCCCATCCAGCTCGCATTCCAGAAGAACGGGAGGGCGGATCCGGCCCGGCCGGTCCGAGAAATCGAGGCGGTCTTGAGGGTGGGCGGCGGCGAGGTGACCAGCGCCGCCGGCCACTCCAGCCGGTCCTGGCATACGAAAATTGCTGCCGGCAAGGCCGAGCTGCACATCGACCTATCGAAGTATGCCGATCTGTATTTCGTAAAAGGGGACTCGATCAGGGCAATCGCTCGGCGTGGGGAGCCCTGGTTCGAAGTCCTGCGGGTCGACGATCGCGGCGAAAGCCGTCTTATCCTGGAGCTTGGTGAAAAATGAGCCTTGCCCGAATAGCCCTGCGTATCGCCGCCGTCGAAGCCCTCAAGGGCAGGACGCTGGTGGGTGAGAATGTCCTGGATACGCCGAACGGCGCCCTCGACATTCAGGCCGATGGCTCGCTTCGAACCGGTGAGGAGCGCCCCTTTGTGGCGGTCTACACCCCCTCGGGGAAGGCTGAAGGCATGACGGGGCGGTCACTTGTGGAAAACGGCGCCTGCGAGATCGTCTTCGATATCGGTGTGTCGTCAGCCATGCTTGACACCAATGACCAGGGTGAGACGGTCATCATCGGCATCAACATCCCGGCCTCGGACAGCAGTCAGGAATTCTTCCTCGATATTGTGCAACGGCAGATCTGTGACGCCTTGACCGATCCCGAGAATGCCTGGGCCGATATCTATCGCGGGCTACACTACCGGGTCTTGCGGATCGAGTTTGCCGGCGCTCGCAGCGCAGACGACGCGCAAAAGCTGGCCGGCCACCAGATGCGGATTACTGTCGAGCTGATCGACGACCCCTTGAAGGGAGAGCTTCCGGATCAAGCCAGCCCATTCATGTCATTCCTTGGTGCCATGGAGGCCAGTGGCAACGAGGAATATGTCAAGCAAGCGGCCAAGATCCGCGCCTTGCTCGCCGGCTCGCCTCTTTCATGGCAGTCCGTTCAGCGCCGCCACGGTATGACATCGGACGAAATGCGTGCCATGGGCCACCTGCCTCTTGCTGTGATCGACGATGGCGAAACGCCGGATATGCAGCTGGGCACAATCGAGGTCGCAGGCCTGAACGTCATCGAGGTAGGGTCATGATATCAGACCTGATCGCCATGCGTCTCGATCTGGAGATGCTCAAGACCGCATTTGGCAAATCGCTGCAGGTCGGTCCGGTCGAGATCATCGACAAGGACATGGGCTATCGACTGAGACTCGGCGGCTCGGATGAAGAGCCGTTTCTTTCGCCATGGTATCCGCATCCGGAAACGGGCAAGACCTCAATCCCCCTGAAGAAGGGGCAGATCGTCGGCGTAGTAAATCCCAGCGGCGATCCGCGTCAGGGCTTCATGATCCGGGGCGGCTATTCGGGCGATCACAAAAGCCCCAACGACGACATGGAGGCGAATGTCTTCGAAGATGCCGGCGTTCGGCTCGAGGTCAAGAACGGCATTCTGCACGTTTCCGGGACGTCCAAGGTCGTGGTCAATGCGCCCTCGGTAGAACTCGGCGGCGAAGGCGGCAAGCCGGTGGCCCGCGTGGGCGATCTCGTCGAGGTCAAGTCGGGTTCTTCGGCTGGACTCTGGCCGATTGTAGAGGGTTCGTCGGTCGTGTCGGCCGCCGATTAACAGGAGAACATCATGAAGAAGACTGTTTCCGCGCCGGCCGCAGCCGGCGTCACGAAACCTGCTGTGTCCGCAACTGAGGCAGTCGAGTACCGGATCAAGCCCGGTGTGACCTGGATCAACGGAAAGCCGGTCGGCGATCAGACGACGATCGCGCTCACCAAGATCGAAGCTGCCTTTGATCTTGGTCTCGGCCGCATCGCTCCGGCCTCGGAGCCGACTCCGGCAGACTGGCCGGCTGCGACCGCTGCCCCCGGTGATGCCGATGGCAGGGATTGACCGGCGCACAGGTCGGGTAATCGACAATCTAGCATCCGCCTATCAGGGGGTAGAGGTTATCCTGACCACGCGGATTGCAAGCCGCGTCATGCGGCGCGAGATCGGGGCCGCCGTCATCGAACTTCTCGGCCGCGCGATGACACCTCCGCTGTTTGCTGCCTGGCAGCAACTCATAGCAACAGCCATCGATATCTGGGAGCCGCGATTTTCGGTGCGGCGCCTCGTTCCCACCGGCTCTGTTGACGAAATTCGTCTTGGCCGTGCCGGGCTTCTGATCGAAGCCGACTATCGGCCACGAGGCCATCTCGGGGACTTCACGGTCGACAGGGTCGTGGGGTTCACAGTGAGCTTTGGTCGCGGGGTGAGCGTCCGCGGCGCCTGATGCACCAATGATGAAGGCAGTGTCCCATGTTCGATCTCACCACGCTGCCGCCACCTCGGGTCATCACGGAGGTGAGCTACGAAGCCATTACGGCGCGACAGAACGCGGCCTTTCAATCCGAATGGGCGGCTCTGCGGCAGACTTATCCAGATCTACCTGACTATGACGTAACGATGCTGGAAACCGACCCTTTCGTGGTCGTGAACCAGGCGGAATCGTATCGTGAGGCCAATCTTCTCTCCGCCATCAATGATGCGGCAAGGGCGAGGCTTCTTGCCTTCGCCTTCGAGAGCGACCTCGATCAGCTGGCTATCTTTTACGATGTGACGAGACTGCCGGGGGAAACCGATGCCCGGCTGAAGCTCCGCGTCATCCTCGCCATCCAAGGGCGCTCCACCGGTGGCCCGAAGGAAAGATACAAAAGCATAGCTATGGGCGCGGATCTGCGCGTCGATAGCGTCGAGGTCTATCGGGTGGGACGTAGCCCGCTCATTCACGTGGCGGTTTTTTCCACCGAGCCGAACGGTGCGGCAAGCACGGACCTACTCAACATTGTGAGGTCGGCGCTGATGGACGAAGCAGTACAGCTGGTCAACGATGAGTTCGTCGTGTCCTCCGCTGTACTCAGCGTCGTCAATATTGCCGCCGACATCTGGCTGTTGCCCGATGCTGACGAAGGGACTGTATCCCGCTCCGCACAGGCCTTGCGTGCCGCCTGGGCCTTGGAGCAAGCCCTTGGCCGTGATCTTGTCCGCGAGTGGTGGGTTTCGAAACTGATGATCGCCGGGGTCCACAAGGTCGCACCGACGGCGCCATCCGCAGACAGCATCGCGCCTCCAGCGGAGGCTCTTGCCATTGGCACGATCACGCTCACGCTCAAGGGGAGGGCATATTGAACTCTCTTCTTCCAGAAAATGCTGGCCTTTTCGAACAGGCGATGGAGGCTGCGCAGGCCGAACGCTGGGAGAGAATGGGGTCGGCTGTTCCCCTCATCACAACGGCTAAAGAAAATCCACCGCCTTCGTTTCTTCCGTTTCTGGTGTGGGAATATGGCCTGGGCATGCTCACGCCTTATGTGCCCAACCTCTACGACCTCCTCGGAGAGGGCATTCGGTGGCAGCGACTGAGAGGCACGTATGCAGGTGTAAAGCGTGGCCTGTCCTTTGTCGGCATTACCGCCACCATAGAACCTGCATGGCATGGCCGTGCCTGGTGGAATTCGTCGCAACTGCGCTTCCCGGCGCTGCCAGAAAACGACTTGCCGCTACTGGAGCAAATCGAGGGCGTCACAAGACTTTCTCTGCCCTTTCGCTCCGACCTTCGGCGCGGTGTTCATCACTACGATGCCCCTCCGGCCGCGGCTGAATGTTCGCGATTTGACGAGGCGATGATTGAGCGGGAGAGCGGCATTTCCGTAACGCAGGCCGGCACATTGTGGTCGTTCGGCCGGGTAACGGAAATCTCCCATGTCTTGACTGAGGAAGAGGGTCTTGCCATCGGCAACTGGCTAGACCGCGTCTCTGCCGGCGAGACCGCATGGCTCCCCGTGTCCTTCCCCGCCGGCGATGGCGGCTTCTCCGCCGGTGAGGTTCCGCCACCAGATTTCGACCCTGGTCTGCCTTGGGTAGACGCGAAATATCCATGGATCGATGCGAGTGTCCTCTGGGCATCTCCCGGCATCACGGCACGTGCTGCCATAATGGCCGCCTGGTTTGTCGGCAGGTCCGTCTACGTCACCATGCGAGACCCTGACGGCGACATCATTGGGCATCGCACTTGCAGGGCGATCAGGCCTGGTGCGCTGCGGTTTGGTGGCCAGTATAACTTCGGTGGCCAGACCTATCGTGCCGAGGTCGGCGGAACTTCGCTCTATATCGAGGCCATGACCGACTTCGGCGACGCGGACAGCGTAATCGCTGCCTCTGTCGAACTGACAATAGACGGCGAGCCTGTTGCGGACGTGCCGCCAGGACGGCTTTGGCTCCAACCGGGTGAACTGCTGGGCGGGACACCCATTGCCGTTACGGCCGTCAACATTCCCCTGCGCGCCACCGTGCGCGAACAGATCAAATTCCTCATGAGGTTCTGATGGCCTTCGAACATGAAAGCGGCCTGCCGCATGCCTATGACCGCGCTGCCGGCCACCCCGAGCAACAGTCCGTTGTCTTCTATGGCGACCGCGCCTTCATCCAGTCGGCCGAACTGAACGAGTTGCAGACCATTTCGCGCAGCCGTTCCAAGCGCGTCGGCCGTCTGCTCGCCAAGGAAGGTCAGCGCATCGTGCGCGCTGAAGCCATTGTCGACATCGAAGCTGAGACTGTCACCCTGACGTCAGGCGAGATCTATGTCGCCGGCGACGTCTTTCCGGTGGCGCAGGCCGTCCTTGCCGACGTGCCGATGACGGGCCGCACGCAGATCGGCGTAAGGCTCACCAAGTCATGGGTGACCCATGAAGACGATCCCTCGCTTCTCGGCATGGTGCCGGGCTCGCTTGCCGAGGGCGAACCCGGTGCGGCCCGTGAGGTCGCCTCGATCGCATGGGCGCGCCAGGATGACGGCGGTGCAGGCGACTTCTACGCCGTTTACGCATTGCAGGACGGCACGATCATCGACCAGACCTCGCCTGCGGTGCTCGACCCGGTCGGCCAGGCGCTTGCCGTGTATGATCGGCCGAATGGCTCCTACATCGTATCGGGATGCCGGGTCACCGCGCTTGGCGCCGAGGCCGGCGCGCAGGTCTTCGCCATCGAACAGGGTGAAGCCAATATCAACGGGTTCAAGCGGACCCGCTATGCCTCGCTCCGGATCTCCGAGGCGGAGGATTGGGACGAACTCGCGATCCCCGGCGAGACGCATATCTATGCCGGCGGCGCCAGCCATACCTTCGCGGTCGATCTCGCGCCGATCGGCGTCATCAACGCCATCCTGCTCACCAAGGAAAAGACCGTCACGATCACCCGCGGCGCAATCGTCAATGGGGCCGACGGCCTGCCGGACAGCAGCATCGTGTCCATCGTGTCAGTCGTCCAGGGCGGCACGACCTATGTCGCCGGTACCAGCTACACCCTGGTCGGCAATAACGTGGATTGGGCGCCTGTCGGCGCGGAGCCGGCCGGTGGATCAAGCTACAACGTGACCTACCGGTATCGCGATAGCGTGGTGGCCGACAGTTTCGACGATCGGACCATCACGGTTTCGGGTGGGGCGACCGGAGGCGACATCATCGTCGCCTATACCCAGAAGCTGCCGCGCATCGATGTCGTCTGCCTCGCAGAGGATGGCTCCGGGGTCTACGTCAAGGGCGTCTCCGCCAGAACCAATGCGCGTGCACCCTCTGTCCCCTCGACGCTTCTGGCGTTGGCAACGGTGACCAACAACTGGATGGGCACACCCGTCGTCGTCAATGACGGAGTGCGCTATTTCTCGGTCGCCGAACAGACCCGGTTCTTCAACCGCATCCTCGACCACGACCGGCTGATACAGCTGGAGCGGCTGAAGAGCGGGATCGATGCAAGGGAGCCGGTTGCCAAGAAAGGCGTGTTCGTTGACCCCTTCACCGACGATACCTATCGGGACCAGGGCGCCACCCAGTCCGGTGCGATCGGGAACGGCATGCTGATGCTGTCAATTGCACCTACCTTCTTCGACGTGGCTCTATCCGGTCCTGTCATGCTCGACCATGTCGAGGAGATCATCACCACGCAGGCGCTGCGCACCGGATGCGAGAAGATCAATCCCTATCAGAACTTCACGCCCTTGCCGGGGGCCATGTCTCTGTCGCCGGCCGTGGATTTCTGGTCGGAAAGCCGCACAGACTGGACATCTCCCGCCACCTTCGAGTTCAATCAGGGGGTTCGCACCGATGGCGGTCCGCTACAGACCGTCAATGCCGAGAACCAGCTGGTTGACCAGCGGACCGAGCAGCTCGCTTTCCTGCGCCAGATCTCTGTCGCCTTCACCATCTCCGGCTTCGGCGTCGGCGAGATCCTTGCGTCTCTCACCTTCGACGGGGTCAATGTGCTACCGGGTGGACTGCCGGCGGCAAATGGCGCGGGGCAGATCAGCGGCGCCTTCACCATTCCCGCCAACATGACCGCTGGCACCAAGCTGGTCAGGGCACAGGGCGCCGGCGGGACGCCCGCCACCGCGATCTTCACCGGGCAGGGTACGATCTCGGTCGACACCATGCGTCGGGTGACCACCATCAACAACTGGACACAGCAGCAGCTCGTGATCATCCAGGCGGCCGCGGCGAACACGAACAACGATAACTCCAGTGATGGGCGTGGCAATCAGTCTGACCCGCAGGCGCAGATGTTCGCCGTTCCGGAAATGCGCCAGATCGCCGGTGTCGATTTCTGGCTCTGCGCGATCGGCGACACCAGCAACCATCTGCTCGTCGACCAGGTGTCGATCGACACGGGCTATCCGACGACCGATGTCCTGGCGGAATCGGTCGTCTCGATGGTGGGAGCCGCGACGGGCTGGAAATCGGCCCGCTACAGGCTGCCCGTGACCACTCCGGCCGACCGCAAGCACGCCTTCGTCATCAAGACCGACGACGGCAATCATTCAATTGCCCTTGCCAAGCTCGGAGCCTTTGATGCCATCAATCAGCAATGGGTGACCCAGCATCCCTATGTCACCGGTCCACGCTTCTCGTCGGTCAATGCCGAGACCTGGACGGCGCATCAGGATGAAGCCCTGACCTTCAGGCTCGTAGCCGCCCGCTACCCGGTGACAACGAAGACCGTGGATCTCGGCACCTATGACCTGGTCGATTGTTCCGACCTTCAGGTCCGCGCCACGGTGGAGCTGCCCTCGGCCGGTTGCTCCGTCGTCTTCGAACTGGAGAGGTCCAACGGCACGATCTATCGGCTCTTGCCCTACCAGGTGCTGCAGCTGACGGAATACTTAACCGACACGGTGGAACTGCGAGCGGTCCTCACCGGTACCGAGAAGCTGTCGCCGGTTCTCTATGCGCCGATCCAGCTCGTTGCTGGCGAGATCGCGGAAGAACTGACCTACATCACCCGCGCCTTCGACCTGGGCACCTCGGTCCGGATTGCCGCCTACTACAAGGCTTTCCTCCCAGGAGGCGCCACCGCCGCTATGCACTATGCGATCGATGGCGGCGCATGGACATCACTGCCCCTCGATGACACCCAGGCCCTGGCTTTCCCGCTATGGACCGAGCGGAAGCACGAGGCGACTGGCTTGACCGGCTCGACCGCCCGGCTTCGCATCACGGCAACCGGTGGCCCGGCCGCGCGGGTCGTCATCGGCGATCTCGGCGCCGGTATCTTCTAGGAGATCACATGCTGACCTACACCCTGCGTTACGGCTGGGCCAAGCCCGATCCTGAAGCCAATGTCGACGATGAGTTTTTTCGGCTTCAGACGACACTCGACCAGATCGATGACGATATGTTCGGCCTTGCCGGCGCCATTGCCGGCAAGGCAAACGCCGCCCATGCCCACGCCATTGCCGATATCACCGGACTTTCGGCTGCGCTTGCGGCCAAACAGGATGCCGGTGCGGCTTTCAGCCTGGACAGCCTGTCGGATGTGCAGGGCGCCGCCGGCGCTGCTGTCAATTACGTGCTGGTCAAATCAACGACTGGCACATGGGAGCCATCCTCGGCCATCGCGGCCCTTGGTCCGCATCAGCATGCGCAGGCTGATATCGTGGGCCTTTCCGCTTCTCTTCGGGAGGTCGCGCCACCTGGCGCTGTTTCAGCCTTCGCAATGTCATCGGCCCCAGTGGGGTGGATCAAAGCAAACGGAGCGGCTGTTTCACGCTCAACCTATTCGGCCCTGTTTGCCGCGATCGGAACCACGTTCGGTGTCGGCGACGGTTCAACCACCTTCAATTTGCCCGACCTGCGCGGAGAGTTTGTGCGTGGCTGGGACGATGCCCGTGGTATCGATGCCAGCCGGGGCTTCGGCTCGGCGCAAGGCAGCCAGAACCTGACGCACAGCCACGGCGTTAACGATCCCGGACACTCGCACCCTTACACGAGGGCCTGGAACGGTGGCCTTTATGCAGGCGGACCGTTCCCCGCACGGGACTCGGACAACACGCTCAACACTGGCCATGTCGGTACAGGTATCAGCATTCAGGCCAGTGGCGGCAGCGAGGCACGGCCTCGCAACATCGCGCTGCTCTACTGCATCAAATATTGAGGTCGCCTGATGCTCATCCATCACTACCATCCGCTGTCTGGCGAGTTCATCTGCTCATCCACGGCCGATAAAAGTCCATTGGAACCCGGCGTTTTCCTGATCCCCGCCCACGCCACAAAGGCCACACCGCCTGTTGTGGCCGTTGGCTACCTTCGGGTTTTCAGGAACGGCGTCTGGGGCTATGTGCCGGAGACGGAACCGGACACGCCGCCAACGCCAGAACCTGAACCTGTCGATCCCCTGACCGCTCCCTTGTCGCGCCTGGCCTTCTGGCTGGCCGCCGCCGAGATTGGGGTCACCAAGTCAGGGATCCGCAGCCGTATCGACGCGATACCAGACGATCTCGCACGCCTTCAAGCCATTGCCTATCTCGATGATGCGCAGATCTACCGCCGCAACGATCCGCTGCTGACATCCATGGCCGAAGCCGAGGGGATCGCAGCTAGCGAACTCGATAGCCTTTGGGCCTGGGCTGTCGCTACCTATGCCTGATCGGGTTGATCTCGGCGGCGATCCGGCCTGAGCAGTTTTATTGCTCAATGCCGGCGATTGCGGGGCTTGTCAGCAAAACTGATTTCCCCGTGGGGAAACTCAGCACTGCGATTGCTCCACTTCGGCCCCGACCAGAGCGAATGTGCGGTCATTGAAACGGAGAGCCCGACATGACTGACGAACAGCGGAAACTGGTAGCCTTCACACAAATCATCAAGGTGATGCAGCAGGACGCCGAGGATATCATGAACGCCGTGGATACGGCTGCCGGAGACCTTGGAGAAGGCCGGCGCAACGGCGCGGTTGGAGCACTCTGCGCGGTCGATACCAGCCTTGAGCGGCTCGCATCTCTTCTTTCTGCGGTTCGAGCCCTGCACCGCTCACTGCCCCTCTAAACCGACTATCACACCATCATGAAGCCCGCCGCTCCGGCGGGTTTTTCTGTGCCTCATCGGCCCTTTGGCAAGGCTCCCCAAATTCATAGGAGTTCACGATGTCCGATCCCGTGTTCGGCATGACTTTCTCTCGCCCCGATGACGAGCCGGTTCCGGTGCTTGGGGCGGATTTTTCCAAGGCGCTGCTGATCGAGACCTCGGCCGATGCTGATGGGACGGCCTATCCCATCGGCCAGCCTGTGCGTATATCGACTGCTGACGCGGGCATGGTGACCAAGCTCGGTACCGGCAACCTGCGCGATGCCGTCAACGGCATAAATCAGCAGCTCAATGGCCTGAACGCAGGTGCCGATGTCACCATCTACCGCGTGGCAGAGGGAGCGAATGCCGCTGCGACCGCTGCAAGCATTGCCACTGCATTGGCGCCTACAAACATCGCCGCGATACCCTCGGCCGTGAATGCCACGCCGCGTCTGGTCTGGGCTGGCCGTTCCGCTTACCGTCTCGACCTCGATACGGCCGGGCCTGTGGCCGTCGCCCTTCATGCCGCATGCGAACGGCTGCTGGCTGTTGCGGTCTGCGACGTCGACGACACGTCATCCGCCAATGCGATCGACGCCCGCGAAACCCTCAGCTCCGAGCGCATCATGCCGGTCGGCGTTGCCGCCCGCGTCTACGAGGGTGAAAACCTCGTCACCCGTCCGATGGGGCCGCGCATCATAGGGCTGTTCCAGCGGGTGGATTCCGAGAACGGTGGCAAGCCTTTCGACCCGATCGCCAATCGGGCCGTCTATGGCATCGCGGGTCTGTCCCGCACCATTCCCTTCTCCCTGCTCGACGGCTCCACCCAGGGGCAGCAAATGCTTGAAGGCGAGGTCTCGATCGTCGTTGCCGGTGAAAGCGGAGTCGATGGTGCGATCGCCGATGGCGGCTTCGTGTTCATCGGTACCGACAACACGACGACGGGCGAACTCTGGAAGCAGATCCACCAGGTGCGCGGGGCTGACTATCTGACGGTGAAAATCATGGAGATCACGCGGCTGTTTCTCGGCCGTAAGATTTCCGCCGACCATGCCGAGGCCTGGCTCAACAGCATCAAGTTCATGCTTCGGGATCACAAGGCCGATAATGACATCCTCGGCTACGACGTGGCATTCCGCGCCGACAAAAACAGCCCGGAGGAAATCCGGCTCGGACATCTCACCGTCAACCTCGGCATCGAGCCTGCACCGGCGTTCAAGCTGGCGCGCCATGAAGTCCGGCGCTACCGGCCGGCAGTCGAAGGCCTGGTGGCTGATATCATCTCCCGCCTTTCCACCGTCTCCTAATCCACCGTCTTCCAGACCTGCCGAAAGGAAAAGCTGTCATGGCTCAGGCACCTCTCTACCTTCTGACTGCCGTCGACGTACGTCGCGCCACCCAGGCCGACACGTCCCGCGCGACGACGATTTCGTCTCTCACAATGCCCGGCCTCACCTTCGCTACCGGGGAGCACAATCCTGGTGGCGGCGTGATGGCGGTGAATTTCGCGATGCCGCGCATCGAAGCGCCGGAACCGGCCTTTTCGGCGAAGGGCATCGATACCGAGATCTTCACCGGCATGGGCGAACCGGAACGCTGGGTTTTTGCCGGCGCCTATAACAAGCGCGCACCCGGTGGCGGATCGGTCGTGCCGGCGCGTGCGATCATTGAAGGCGCGATCACCGCATGGGAGCCTGACGAAAGCGACCCGGCCGAGTTCCAGGGCTGCACGCACACCTTCGCGGAGGTGACCCATTACGAGCTTGTGCTCGATGGCGTGGAGCTTTTCTACGTCGACAGCTACGAGCGCATCCTGCGCGTCGGTGGCAAGGACCTTTTCGCCACCCATCGGCGCGCCCTGGGGGCCTAGGACAAAGCGCCGCCTTACCACTCTCACCTCAAAAGGATGATCACAATGAACGCAGTCAAAGTCACGCTCTCCAGGCCGCTCGAAATTGACGGTCAGAAAGTTACCGAGCTTTCTTTCCGCGAATCTGAAGTCGGCGACATGCTCGATGCCGAGGATGCAACCACCGAGTATCGGCGGTTGGTGATTGTGCTTGCCGCAATGTGCAACGTGCCAGTCGAGAGATTCAGAAAAATCGCCACCCGCGATTTTTACACCATCATGGACCGCTGCAAGGACCTGGTGGGAAACGGGACCTCTGCGACGACTGGCGCGGCGTAGCGCTTTACGTCGCCCATCACGCCAGCACCCCCCTTGATGTGATCGAACGGTGGTCACCTGAAAAGCTGCTCCGCTATTTCAAGCGGGCACGGAAGATGTTCGAGCCTCCCAAGCAGAAGCAGACGCGACGATGACAACGACCCAGAGCACATTGCGCCTCACGCTGCTCGACGAAATCAGCAACCGCGCACGCGGCATCAATGCCGCCCTGAACGGGCTTGAGCGCCAGGCGACGTCCTTTGGTGCACCTTTCCGGTCCCTGATCGGCCAGGCGATTGCTTTCGGCGGAACCTATCTCGGGGTGACCGAGGGGTTAAACAGAACCGCTGGTGCTGCCATCGGTTTCGAAAGCGCCTTCGCCGATGTGCGCAAGGTGGTCGATGCCAATGAAGAGCAGTTCGAGAACATGCGGCGGACCATCCGCGAGATGTCGACCGAGTTGCCGATCGCCGCGACCGACATTGCCGCCCTCTTCGCCGCGGCCGGTGAGTCCGGCATTGCCACCAACGACCTGAAAGCGTTTGCCGAAATGGCGGCGCGTGTCGGTATCGCCTTCGACATGACGGCCGGCGATGCCGGCGAAAGCCTGGCGAAGCTCAAGACCCAGCTGGGTCTGACGGTGGCCGAGACCGGCGACATGGCCGATGCCATCAATCACCTCTCGAACAACATGGCGTCGAAGGCAAAGGATATCACGGCATATATGCTGCGGGTCGGCGCGCTCGCGGAGATGGGCGGCTTCACCAAGGAAGAGATTGCCGGGATCGGCAGTGCGATGATCGCGTCCGGCGCCGAAGCCGAGGTGGCGGCCACCGCCATGCAGAACGTTGTCAAAGCCCTCACGCGTGGAGCCTCTGCGAAGAAGTCGCAACAGGACGTCGCCAGGGCTTTAGGGCTGGACTTGCCCACGATCGCCAAGGACATGCAGAAGGATGCGCCAAAGGCGCTTCGGAAGGTATTGGCCGCGATCGGCAAGGCACCGAAAGATCGGCATCTCGCGCTGCTGTCCGATTTCTTCGGTGACGAGGCCAAGGCGTTCGCGCCGTTGATCGGCAATATCGGGTTGCTGGAACAGGCGCTGGACAGCGTCAGCGACCGGACAAAATATTCGGGCTCGGCATTCAAGGAATATGTCGAGCGGGCGAATACCACGGGCAATGTCCTCTCGCTCCTTGGCAACAAGGTGTCCGATGTCTTTCTCGGCATGGGCGAAGACATGCTCCCGTCGATCAAGGAAGCGGCCCTCGGAATCGGCGATGTTCTCGACACGCTCGACGACCGTGTCTCGATCTTCGACGAGATCCAGACATCTATTCAGGGTTTCGCAAATGGCCTTGGCTACGGCGACGTGCGCGAAGCCGTCGACGGAATTGGCGACCTGATTTTCGGAAAGATCGACCCAGAGGCCGGCGACAAGATCGGACGCATCTTCATGGAGGCGAAGCAATGGGGCGTGGCGATCCGGGAACTGAACGATGCCATCAAGGAAAACCCGATTGCCCAGTTCTTTGCCGACCTCGCGCCCTATGGTTTTAAGATCATGCTCTGGGGCGCCGGTATTGCCATGCTGGCCGGCACTATCCGGAGCCTCGCTGGCGCGCTTATGCTGGTCTCTGGTGCCTCTACCATTCTGGCGGCATTGAAGGCTGTCGGTAGCATTGCAGACATTGTTTCAGGTGGCACCTTCCCGAAGGGCGGCGGACCGCCTGCGGGCAAGAATTCACCAGGCACTGGTGGTGCGCCTCCCGTCGCGTGGTGGTCGGGCATCTCCACCTGGTTTAAAGGTGCGTTCATAGCGGCGGCGCCAGGTCTTATGGCAGAGGCCATGTCTGTCACTCCAGGTGATACGCTGGAAGATCAGATACGCCTGCAAAAGCAATATCGAGAAGATCTGCAGCGAATTCTCGGTCTTAACCCCGACGAGAAAGGTGTCTCTGCCTGGGACAGGTTCTGGTGGGGTAAGGCTGCTGAGCCTGATTTCGATGCTCGCGAGCATTTTGGTATTCAGACTGGTCCTGGGTCGAACTCGCCAGGCGGGAACGCTCCCAGTGGTTCAGATGCCTCGGGGCTGGCTAAACCGATCAGCCTTGACGCCTCGAGCATAGATGCCCTTGTGCAGCCTAGCGGCGTGCAGGACGTCAACATCACCAATCCGCGGCCGGCTCCCAACATCAATCTGACGGTTTCCATGTCCGTGCATGGCGTCACCAATCCGCAGGAAATCGCGGACCAGGTGGTTAACCGGGTTGGTCAGCAGCTGCGGCAGGAAGTGGCCGGGATCTATGCCGACACCAACTATGGGGTAGCCTGATGCTGTATTCCATCGGCGCACTCACGCTCGATACCCGTCCTTTCAGCGTGGATGAAATGCAGCGCACCAGATCGGTGGACTTTGCGGAAAAGCCGCTGATCGGCGCAATGCCGTCTCGCGAATTCGTAGGGGAGGCCGCCGGCAAAATGACGCTTTCAGGCCAGCTGCTACCATTTAAAACGGGGGGTCTGACAGAACTTGAACTTGCGAATAGCATGATGCTTGCTGGGCGGCCACTGCCTGTTCTTCGCGGGGACGGCGCCCGGATTGGCTGGTTCACAATCGACAAGATCTCGGAAGGGCACAAGGAGCTGATGCGCGATGGTGTCGGCTTCTTCATCCGACACTCTATTGAATTGACAAAAGACAGGCCAGACTCGTCTTCACCCGCCGTGATCGGCACCATTCTTTCTCTCTTTGGACTGCTGGAGTGAGCTATGCCTCAAACGTTCCAGATCCGCCGTGAAAACATGACGGTCGAGCTTTTGCTGCACCAAGCCTATGGGGTCGAAGGCCGTTCGCTCCTGGAGGAGACGCTCGCAAAAAATCCCGGTCTGGGGCGGCTCGGCCCGTACCTTCCTTTGGGAACGGTGCTGACCATTCCGGACAGACCGACGCCCAATCGCTTCGTCTATCGCCCCGTCGTTTCTATCTTCGGAGGCTGACATGGCCTGGTCGGTAGAATGGGCCGTCTGGATAGACGGCGAAAACATGACCTCCGGCATGACGCCGTATCTCACAAAGATCAGCGTTTCTGACAAGGATGGTTCGGCCGGGGACACATGCAGTCTCGAATTCGACGACAGCGGAGGGCAGCTCAAGTTGCCCTCCGACGAGTCCAGTATAGAGATCTTCCTGCAGGGCGCCTCGGCCTTTCAGGGCAAGGTGGATTCCGTGCGGTCAACGGGCTCCAGAGGTGGCGGCCGAATACTGGCTTTCACCGGCAAGGGTTTCGACCCCAAGGGCAAGGCAAAGCAGTTGCAGTCGCATCACCTGGATGGCGGCACGCTGCAGCAGTTCATGGACAAGGTTGCCCGCAATGCCGGGCTATCGTCCATCGTCATCGACCCCGCCTTTGCCGAGATCACGCGGGATTACTGGTCCGCCAATGGCGAGAGCCTGCTGCATGTGGGGCAGAAGCTCGCCCGTGAACTTGGCGGCACGTTCAAGATCCGCGGCGATCAGGCGGTGCTGGCCAAACGCGGGCAGGGACTTTCGGCAACCGGCGCGGCACTGCCGACCGTGATCGGTGTCGTGGGTCAGAACGTGATCAGCTGGAACATCACCCCGCTGACGGGTCGGGGCAAGTTCTCCAAGACCAAGGTGCGGTATTTCGATCGCGAGACTGCGAGCTTCAAGGAAGTCGAGGTCGAAACCGGTATCGACGCCGATGCGACCGACGAAGTCCGGACAGCCGTCGCCGACAAGGACCAAGCTCAATCCATTGCCGAGGCCCGCAAATCCGAGGCCGAACGGGAGGGGGGGCAAGGCTCTGTCGAGCTTGATCTAGATGTCACCGCGCAAGCCGAAGGCACATTCGTCATGGTCGGCGCCCGACCTGGTGTCGATGGTCAATATCGGATTTCGGGCTCGACCCAAAAGGCTGACCGAAACGGAGGGGCGACAACCTCGCTCGAAATCAAACAGCCGACCGGTGAGGCCGGCAAGGATGAACGCAAACCCGGTAGCGGCAAGACCGGGTCGGCATCAGGCGAAGACAGTCCGGGCGCGACAGGCTCAACCACCGCCAGCGCGGCTGGCTCGGACAACTACCTGGAATACAACCGGCGCTACGGCCGGACAGATCAGAACTGAGCGCTACGGCGCGACCAATCTCAACAATCAGGAGAACTACCATGGCGTCTCGCAAGAAGACGACGCTCGGCGTCGTGCATGTGACAGCAACCCCGCCCGGCTGGGACAGGGGTGTCGCCGGCATCAGGGCCATTCATAAAGCCCAGGGCTGGTCGGACATCGGCTACAACGAGATCATCAACCCCGACGGACGTGCGGAAATCGGCCGCGGCAAGATGGCGATTGGCGCCCATGTCGCCGGCTTCAATTCGATTTCATACGGGTTGTCGCTGGTCGGCGGCATCAACCGCGATGGCAAGCCCGATTTCTCGACGATCTCGGCAGCACAGCTCGCGACGCTTGAGCGCCGCATGCGCGAACTGACGCGGGATTTTCCCGACATCAAATGGTGCGGCCATCGTGACCTCAGCCCCGACAAGAATGGCAACGGGATCATCGAACCCTTCGAGCACATGAAGGCCTGCCCGACCTTCGACGTGATCCCGTGGGCTGCGGCGCGCGGCCTGCCTACGGCCGACATCAAGGGCACATGGAAAATCGTCGCGCTGGCGCCGAACAGCGCACCGGTATTTGAGGGGCCGGACAGCCGCACGGCCTATCTGCAGCGCCTGCTCACGCGCGCCGGCTACGTCATCGGCCCGATCGACGGGATCGTCGGCAAGAAGACTCGCGCCGCGACGCAGGCCTTCCAGCTCGCAAGCGGCCTGCCGGAAACCGGCGCGCTCGATGCCGCCACCGTCGCAGCTCTGCGCAACTTGTTCGAAGCCTCGGCCGCAGCCTGAGCAAGCCAACAAGAGGACATTTCCATGTACCGTCTCATCACCTTCTCCCGTGTCTTTGCGCTGTTGGTCATCCTGGCCCTAGCGTCATTCGTGTTGTGGCCGCTGTTTGCCGCCGCTGCGGAGGCGCTGCCTGCGGTTGGGGCTCCCTCGATCTGGCCGGAACTGTGGGCAATCGTGCAGCCCGTGGTCGCCGTCTTCTTCTCCCTTGTCGGCCCGGCGCTGGCGACTTGGATTGCGGTTCGGCTTCTTGCCGTGCTGAAGATCTCCGACGATGCCAAGCGCCTGGAGATCGAGGCCCAGCTTCGCCAGGCGCTGCATCAATCGGCCGCCAATGCGCTGCGCTATGCCATGGCAAAATCCGGTCTGACGACCTCGGCCGCGACGATCGCGCCGGCAGTGCTGAAAGAAGCGGTGCGCTATGTCGAAGACAAGAACCCGGATGCGCTGGCACGGCTCGATGTTTCGCCCGACGCGTTGCGCGACATCATCATGAGCAAAGTGCCCGACCTCCTCCAGCAGCGCTGAGGAGGTCGCCATGTCCAGCGGATATGTCGGGCCGGGGATCTGGATCAGGATCCAGCATCGCTTCGGCCCCCGAATGATGGAGTGGTTCATGGCCGGACACATGATGATGTTCGGTGTGATCCTTATCCTTCCTTCCAAACTATTCGACCAGCCAGCCTATGTTGCCTTTCAAGACCTGTTCTTCAGCGAGGATCTGCTGGGCTGGACGATGTTTTGCGTCGGCGCCTTGCGGATTGTCGGGCTCATCATCAACGGCGCCAGAGCGAAGGTCACGCCACAAATCAGGCAGGTATCGGCCGGCATCGGCTGCATCATCTGGACAGGCATCACATACGGATTTGCATCCTCCGATGTCGTATCGACCTGGCTCGCGATCTATCCGCTGTTTGCGGTGAGCGAGCTGGTCAACATGCACCGCGCGGCACATGACGAGGGGGAAATTCGCAATGGAAGAACTGGCTAAACTGCCTCCTCTGGCGATCGTGACCTTCGGCGCCGTGCTCGCCATGATCTTCGGTGTTCGCTATCTCGGCCTGTTCCAGGGACGCCAGGTCGCACCGCCCGCCACGAAGGCCGCTGAGGTGGCTGCGGTGATCGTCGATCCCGCCGCGCTGAACCGCGCAAGCGCCGCGGTCGAAGCCCATACGGACGCTGTGGTGGAAATGACCGAGGTCGGCCGCCAACTCGGCCGCATGCTTGAGCGCATGCACATTGAACTTGATCGCATTCGCGAGGAACTGCGCATCCAGCGCGAGATCGCCCGGCGAGAGCGTGAACGCTAACAAGGACAACTCATATGACTACCATGAGGACAGCGCCTGTTGGCGCCTGGCTGAAGATCTCTGAAGACCTGCAGAACGTGCTGATCTCGCACAGCTGGGTCTGGCCGATCCATGTGTATATCGGCACGACAGCACCGGATGCAAACAGCGCTTATCATGAATGCCTCGCGGGCCAACCCTTCTCGATGGCCGGCATTGCTGGACAGGACGTCTATATCCGCTCCGGCACGGATCGGACCCTCGACGTGACCGTAACAGCGGTGTGAACCGTCGCCTCTCCACCATCACCAGCGATAGGAGCGCCCAATGACGGCTGCAACGAAAGGCGTGCGCTGCAACGCCAATGAATGGACCGCAATATCGACCGGCAAGGCGAAGGTGCTGGCGTTGATCCGCACGCCATCGGGTTCGGGCTATATCAAGACCGCCGCTGCCGTGCCGAGCGCGGCGCCCGACTCTGACGCAGATGAAGGCACGGCGGCTTTCGATTTCATGCCGATGGGCTGGCGCCAGCCCATGTCCTTCGCGTTCGATGATGCCAGCACGAACCTTTACTTTTTCCCCGATGGCGACCAGCCGGTCGTCATCTCGGTCATTACGGAGTGATTGCCGATGAAGACCATGAAAATAGGCTCGGGCGGTTTTAGCCTGGGCGGCAGCCCCACCCTAACCAAGGGTGTACCTGCTAGGGCTTGGCGTTTCGCAAACAATTCCCCTGTTCGCCGCGATGGTGGCGGCTATTGGTTGAGGGCTTCGTGACATGACG
>NZ_FWXU01000032.1 GCF_900176345.1 Rhizobium sp. RU36D | reverse complement strand
GTTCGCTAAATCTGCTCATCTTCATCGAATTCTCCTCGATCATATTGCCGAGAAAATTCTACTTTTGAAGCCAGTTAATATGCGGGGGGATTACCATAGAATTTTCCACGGACACCGGCAACCTTAGGGAGCTTCGCTTCTTAAGGAATGGAGAGCCTTTCCGCAGCGGCAACGGTGACGACTACATCGTAATTCACGAAGATGGCATTCCCCGCGACCTTAGCGACGAGCCGATTGAATTTGAAGGCTTTGATCCGCAATGGTTGCCCGGACGCACGACACCTCTTTTTGTCAATGCTTGCATCCCTAACTTGCAACGCTAACATCAGCTCGATGAAGATGTTACCAATGGTGCGAGCGGCGTGGTCGAGATCGATTTTCCAACCTTTTCCGAAGCTGTCAGAGCAGCGTATTCCGGAAGCGACAACGACAATAAGCGGGCCATTTTTAAAGAGATTGATTCCCTCTGCCGACAGCCACCAGGACATAGCCGAGCAAGGCTCACCGACGAAGCTATCGAAAATGCGCAACTGAATTCGGCGAATGCATTAAGGCCCTTCAGTTGGGCTCGAACGCGAAAAGGGGAGGAGAGCAACACTCCGCCGGAGAAGATAATTGACGACTTTAAAAAGGGAAAAGGTAGCCCGCTAAAGGCAGCCGTATTCCACTTCCTATTTCATTGCGATGAAAAGTATCGCGAACATGCCGCAAGGATGGACGAAGTCATCGGGCTGACCCAGATAGCCAAGAGGCCGACGTCGGAATGGGTATTCAACCTTAAAACAAAGGCAGCTACACCACCTCATATCGACATAAATGCGGCGGCGTCCGAAAAACCACGCTACCAGGCGCTGATCCGGGCAAACGTGCTGGGAAATTCCCAAACCCCGCATTTCAATCGCGAGGATGTTGGCATCATTGACCACCCCCCATTTTCATGGGAGGTGTTGTTGAGCCAATACGGTCAATTCCAAAACATCGACATATTGTTGAGGCCAGACGAGCGGCACAACATGATCAATTTTGTTGAAGATGAACCTATTGCGGATCAGATAATTCCGGTCGGTCGCCAGTATCGTTTGCATGTAAGCAACGATTTATCCGGCAGGGTAGTGGGTTTGTGGCGGAAACAAAACGACTGGTATCCGCTTCGTCTAACTTACGAATATTGGCATGCAGATGTGCTTGGAGCATTTTATGCTCCACACCATAGCCGTAGAAATAAACCTTACTTCGTTAATACGCAAGAAGACTCAGGAACCACCATAAAATACGCTTTCGTAGTCTCGAAGCCCTCATTCTCCAAAGAAATTTTGTTGCTAACTTCGTCCGAAAGACCGTACAGCGTGGATGCACTCAATTCATTCTCCGGAGAAATTATTAATCAACGGGTCGATGATTTTCGAGTATATCTTGTCAATGTCAGTTTTTTGTAGATGTTTTTACTTCCGCTATCATGCAAAGAATCTGCATCGTTAGATAACTAACGCGCTCAAATTCCATGTGAAATTCTTTATCGATCTTTGTCGGCTCAGTGCCTCCACTCTCTAAAATTTCGAAATCTAAGTAAGGCGAACGTTTTGATTGGTCAACTGATAATATTAAATAATCTCCTGACTTCATTGTCTCCCTTGCAGATTTCAGAAATAATGTCCTAATATTATCTGCCTCTTCTTTTGATTCCACGTTGAGATTTCCTTGAAAGAAATCCTTTGCGTAGGCGATTGCTTTTTCTTTAAATTTCTCAATTGTATAGCCTATAGGATCAAATAAGATAGGGGCTGAACGTATTGGTTCTCTATTGTGAGTTCTTATTGCGTTGTGCTCCATGTCAATTCTGAATATCTCCTCATTTATTAAGGTAAATGAAAATATTTCTGGATAAAATTGCTGGTCTATCGTCTGCAGACGCGGTGCGCTGATAAAATAAGGACCATTCGGAATGCTAAGCTGCTGAAAACTTCTGACGCTATACACGACAGAATCTTCGAAAATTCGCCTAAAAAGGCTGCGGAAATCTGCCCCGTGTGAGTAAAGAAAGTTTGCAGCGTTCATTACGGCCGCGTGCACTCTAATATCAGGCAAAGGATGGGAGGAATAACGCGTTTGATAGTCGGCCAGCGAATGTACACAAATATCGAAACACGGTATGAAAATGCATAGAGGCCTTATTATCTCTGAAAAATGCCGCTCTGCGTCAAGAAAAAATAACTTTGAACGATCGTTCATCAATGTAATAAAGGCAGAGACATCCGCATCTAGCTCTATGGCTTTTTTAAGATATGGATTACCCCAAGTCTGTTGGCTCCGTTCTGAAAGGGTGACACTATTTTCAATACCTAAGATAGACCGATGACCTCTTCCAATATGGTGCAATTCATGAAGTAGCAAGAATTCGAAACACAATTCGACTTGCTTTTTAGTCTCCTTCGACAGGTCGTCTGGTAATACAAAATCGAGTAGATATGTGCCACCACCAAGAGTTTTGCCACCATGGTCCGTGTTGAACTTCGAGCAAAAATTCGCAAGTGCAGTATCGTGTTCTTGGACAGGTAGAGTATCCTGAAATAGAGGCGCCAAATCAGGAACTGACAAAAAATTGCACTCGTCGACATCAGGGCGCCAAAAGAAGGCGTCAAACACATTTGCGGTGTTCAACGCAGTCACTTTTGGCCGAACTTCACTTGTTTTCCACATAGCTTCGATGAGGTGGAATATTATCGTTGTCCTTCGAATCCAGCCCTCTGAAATGGAAACTACAATTTTATTGTCCGTCGTGTGGATGTCCGCAAACATGCGTGGCGAACGCGGGAATTCGATTTCGGCTTGAAAATGAAAGGTTGATTCAAGATAATGTCTCAGCTTTGCTCGCAGAAATGTCGGTATTTCTTCACAAGAGAAGACTCCAATTTCCTTATCAGCGCTCATATCGTCCTCTGATAGACGGGCAGTTTTGCCGCGTAATTGGGAAATTAATCCGTGCTGATTGGTGCAAGTCTCAATAGTTGTGGCCGCGATCGACGAATATAACTCCACGCGCATTTTGGTCGAACTCTTCGGCGATCGTCAAGCCGTCGGCGTGAGCTTGAGTCGCTGGCAGTGACTCGATGATGCCCTGTCGCTCGTGCGCTGCAATTTTTCTCTGCTTCTCGATTTTAGCATGTAGTAGGCGTAGTTGATCGAGGTGAGAAAAGCGAAGCGCGTCGAAAGCCGCTTCCGATCGACGTCGAATTTCTTCTTGTTCTCCTTTTATTGAGCGAAGTATCTGCGCGCGCCTGCCCGTGATCCAGTCGAAGAGTCCTTTAAGACCTCGCCGAAAGCGTTTCGAGTATTCTCGCGTTTGTTGTGCCCGCTCATGCGTTTGTTTCACTGCCAATTGTTTTCGTTCCTCGCGCTGGCGCGCGACCATTCGTCGTTTCTGATCAAACAGTGCCTTCAGAATTTCGGCGTGCTTCTTTGCCATTTCATCGAGAAGCCGCTTTCCGGTCGCCCCGATCAAAGCCGCGATTTCGGCGTTCGCCTGATCTACTGAAGCAAGCTTTTCGGGCTCGCCAAGTCGCGCTTTTAGCTCCTTTGGTTTGACGTCGAGCCAGCGGCTGAGCGAATAGACGTTATTGCGATAGTCGACAGCGACGAAGCCGCGCCGATCGCCGCGCGCGAGCCAAAAGCCGCGCTCCCTCAGCGCCGCCGCAAAACTCGCGGCGCTGTCGGATTGCCCCCAGCACTGCTTTAGAGCAGACTTGATCTCACGCGGGTCGCGCTTGGCCCTTTGTGCTTCCTGCCACTCGGTCAGGCCGAAGTTGGTCGGATTGGAAAGCGAGCGATCAGAAAGCCCTTTCGGAAGCTCCCATCCGTGCGAGAGATATAGTTCCCGAGCAAGCTCGTTGAGGCGTTCCTTATAGAAGGGGAGATTGATTGCTTTCATGGATTCAACGTGAATTCGGCAAAAAACGGCGTGGCAATGAAGCCTTGCGGATTTTTCGTGCAGCAAAACGACCCTACTTTGATTTTGCAATCCTAGCTTTTCTGCTGCCAGATCGACTGCATCCTGGAAATCTTGGGGAGTTACCACTGCATCTCTTGGCGGCGACAGACTCAGAGAAAACATGAACTGCCGGCATCGAGTCGGCCGACTAACCGCGTACATCTCCATCAGCGCGCCCGCGACGTCCGAGGCGACGAAGCCATTCACCGAGTGAACGGTAACGTGTTCGTTGTCCCGGTCGTTCAGGAGATGCTTGGCCAAATGCATTGCACCACCGCGCTGACTTGCCTTAAGAATCATGGCGCACCTCATCTGATGGCTTCAACCCGACCGCGCGTAGCAGCGTGATCCTCATTTCGAGAACAGCCGCGCATGCGGCTTTGATCTCTTCAAGAATATCTGGTGTTAGAGGCAGGACGCCAATACGGGCCGCGTTAGCCAGGTCGGAGAGAGAGCGGAGTATTCCCGACTGACCCAGCATGCCCAGCATCTGTGCCAGTAGGCGTTGCCGCGCTTCAGGTGAGAGACGTTCCGTGCTCGCATCGTTATGCGGATGGGGATGGGGATGGGGATGGGGATTGTTTTGTACAGCCGAGAGAAGCTGTCCCCGGATATAGTCTCCGAGAGCGCGATTTCCGGCAGCAGTTTCGAGATACGCTCGCTCCTCTGCTGTAAGGCGAAGCGAGAAAGGCGACGAGGCACGTCGCCCCTTTGACGGTTTGGACGTCGTCATGGAGTACCTCAATGATTTTGGATTATGGGAAAACGGGGCGCCTGCGATGTATTTCACAACGCGACGAGAAAAAGCGCCGGACAAGCCAGCTCCGGATCAGACATTCGCCTGACCCGGGAGCGGGTAATAATTTGGAAAAAGGGAATGCGTTTAGCGGCAGGTTATGGTGATGGCGGGTGGGGGTGAGCCAAAGAGCTGTCTCTTAAAGTCAACTCCCAATCGGCTAAATCATTGAACAATTGGTTCAATTTTTCTCCCTGGAAGTCCACCAAATCTCTGAAGTCACCCAACAAACCGCCTTCATAAAACTGTTACACAACAGTGCTTTTTGGCGCGGCTTGGCACTCGCCTTGACCCATGCCGCTTTGGCGATGCATCCCCCGACCACGCCAGAGTTGGTCGTTGCGATCCCACCAAACATTTCCTAGTAGCAGGGCGAGCCGAAGGGCTGGGCGGCACGGCTCCCTTTCGGGGCATTTGCCAGCGACCTTAAAACCGGATCCGGGGACCAAGTCATGTTTCTTGCCGTAGCGGCGGCCCTTGCGGGGCTCGGCATATTTTTCGCCGGGATGTACCAGCTCAAGGAAAACCTGAAGAAGCTGACCAGCCGCCGCTTTCGGCAGGTGATGGCGGCCTGGACGCGCAATCCGGCCACCGGTGTGCTCTTGGGCGTGACCGCCGGCGGCGTGATGCAGAGCACGACGGCGGTGACCTTCATCCTGGCCAGCATGATCGCCAGCGGCATGCTCGGCGTTTCCGCAGCCTTTCCCGTCATCGCCGGTGCCAATGTCGGATCGACCCTCCTCGTCATGCTGGCGACGCTCGACATCCATTTCTTCGTGCTTCTGGTGCTCGGCATTGTCGGGATTTCCTTCACCGTCGAGCGCCTGTCCGGCATGCGCACGTTGGCCTCGGCCGTCTTCGGCATCGGCCTTGTCCTGTTTGGGCTGCAGATGCTGAAGTCAGGCGTGATGCCGCTGACGCGCGAACCGTGGTTCGGCGACCTCCTGTCGCTGGCCGGTGCCTCCTATTTCCTGCCGCTTCTTGTCGCGGCGGCGCTGACCCTGATCGCGCAATCCACCAATTCGGTGATCCTGCTGACGATTGCCCTCACGGCGGCGGGCGGCCTGGCCTTCGAACAGGCGATGATGGCGATCTATGGCTGCAATTTCGGCGCCAGCTTCCAGAGCCTGCTTTTATCCTCGCACCTGCGCGGCAGACCCAAGCAGGTCACCATGTATCAGGTGCTGTTCAATGGCTGCACGGCCTGCGTCATGGTCTTGCTGTTCTTCATCGAGCAGTATGCGCATATCGGGCTGATCGAGAGCCTGACGAAATCGCTGGCCGCCGATCTGCCGCTGCAGTTGGCGCTGGTGCAGCTGTGCTTCAACGTGATCGGTGCCGTCTTCATGCTGGTTGCCCAGCCGTGGATCGCCAAGTTCCTGGCATCGCGCTTCCCCGCACTTGCGGATGAAGATGACGGCCAGCCGATCCATATCCATAACCAGGCAATCGTCGATCCCGAATCGGCCCTCGAACTGCTCCATCTCGAGCAGCAAAGACTGGCGGGCTATCTGCTCCCGTCCCTTGATATCGCCAGATCCGCTCCGAAGGATTCCGGCGCGCTGATCGAGCGGCGCAATCAGAATTTCCTGGCGTTGTCGACCGAGATCCGCGCCTTCCAGCGCCATATCGGGGAAGCTCCCTTCAGCCTGGGGGGCTATGACCGGCTCAACCGCAGCATCAACACCCAGCGCATTCTTGAAGGACTGAACGAAACGGTGGTGGAACTGGTGCGGGCAGCAAAAGCCGTCCAGGACCAGCCTCTGCCGCGGCAATTGCTGAGCAATGTGATCGAAGGTATCGACGCAGCCTTCCTGGTCATGGTCGATGCCTTGGCGGATCGATCAGGAGAAGATCGGGCGCTGTTCTTTGCCATCACCCGCGACCGGGCGGAGGTGGTGCAGCGGCTGCGCCAGCAATATCTGGCCAACGACGCCAACCTGACGACCGGGCAGAAGGGCACGATCCTGATCGTGACCAACCTTACCGAACGTGCACTTTGGCTGCTGGCGCAGCTTGCGGATCAGGAGCGAATGTCGGAAGACGACCAGAGTTTCGCCTGGATTTTCGCGGGCCGTGCGCGCAGCCAGGCCTGAACTTAGGTCGGCTCGTGGCTTTCACGCCCAACCGACCTCAAGGAGCAAGCCATGTTCGTTGTTTCGAAAATCTTCTGGATCGCTGCCCAGCCGCTGTCCCTGGCTTTCCTCTGCCTGTGCCTCGGTCTGCTTCTGGCCTTCTTGCGCTGGCGCCGACTGGGAATGCTGTTTTCCGCAATCGCGGTCGTGATCCTGTTCGTCGTGCTTTACACCTCAGCCGGCGTGGTTCAACTGCAGCGCCTAGAGGCCCGGTTCCCGCAACCGACCAATGATCCGGTTGACGTGTCCTGCATGATCGTGCTCGGCGGGGCTTTTGAGACGCCTGTAAACACCTATCGGCACGGCATGGAGTTCAGCGAGGCCTCCGAGCGTTTTATCGAAGCGCTCAGATTGGCCCGCGCATTCCCGCAGTCGCGGATCCTGGTGTCCGGCGGCGACGGCTCGCTGAGTGGGGTCTATGAGGGCGATGCCGTGACATCGGAACGCTTCTTCATGACGTTTGGGATAGCGTCTGACCGGCTCATCCGGGAAACCACCTCCCGCACCACTTACGAGAATACGGTCAATACCAAGCAGGTGCTGTCCGGTACGGGCCTCAATAACTGCCTGCTGATTACCTCGGCATTCCACATGCCGCGTTCGATGGGGCTGTTCCGTAAGGCCGGCATCCCCGTAACGCCTTGGCCGGTAGACTACAGGACGACCGGGATCGAGACCCTGCGTTTCGATTTCACCCAGCCGACGCTCAATACGCAGCTCACCTCGCTTGCGGTTCGCGAAACGCTTGGCCTGCTGAGCTACTACCTGATGGGCCGGACGGACAGCCTCTATCCAGCACCCTGAGGGGCTTTTCGGCTACTTCTTGGAGATCGTGAGGAATTTGGTGCCGCGCACGCGCACGGTCATTTCGCAGGGCTTGCTGTCGGTACGCTCGCAATATTTCGGATGCATCTGCATGACGAAGACCATGTTGCCGAAGCGCTGGATGAAGTCGTAGGCATACATATGCGCGGTGGCGATCATGAAGTAACCGCCTTCCTTGACCTGCAGGTAGAAATTATAAGGGCAACCCTCTTCCGTGCAGTCCGGTCCGCGTTCCCCATCGCAGACGACGTCACCCTGGTTGACGATCGCATCGACAATGCCGTCATTGTTGATGTCGATGCGGCGAATGAAGTCCGCGTCATATTGGGGAATGTTGCAGCGGCCGGCGAAGTATTTCTTCTCGTATATTTCCGGATCGCTCAGCAGTTCCTGCTGGGCAGTGGCGGGAAACGCCAGGCACCCGAAGAGCAGGGCCTGCAGTGCAAGCAGCGGAAAATATTTCACGGCGAGAGCCTCCTGTCGACCAGATTGCCGGACACGCAAATCTTGCAGGAGAATACACATCGCCCCTTGCCACGCCCTTAACGAGCAAGGTCCGTAAAGACGGGACAGTGGTTGGCTTAGGCGCTCTTGGGGCGCAAACGGATCACGACATCGACATGGGCGATTTCCATGCCTTCGGGGGCAGGGGGAAGATTGCCGATCTCGATATTGCTGATCGGGATATCCAAAACCCGGTTCTCACCCTCGATGAAGAAGTGATGATGATCCGAAACATTGGTGTCGAAATAGGTCTTGGCGCTTTCGACAGCGAGCACGCGGATCAGGCCGGCTTCGGTGAATTGATGCAGGGTGTTGTATACGGTGGCAAGCGATACCGGCACGCCGGCATCGGTCGCTTCCTCGTGAAGCTCCTCGACGGTGAGGTGCCGGTCACCCTTGGCAAACAGCAGGCTTGCGAGCGCGATACGCTGACGAGTCGGCCGCAGGCCAAAGCGCCGCAGCTTCACCTCAGCATCAATGCTCATGTCTTTGCCCATGCCAGCGTTCTCCGATCCGTCGTTATACTGGACGGCACTTGTCCGCATATAACTTTAAAGACGGGTCCTTTCAATAGTTTCCGTGGAGCAATGGCCTCATGATCGTGCTTTTTGGCCCATTCCTTGCGTTTGCCTCTGGTCCGGGCGCCGGGCTTCCTGTATGCGACTGCGATTCAACAGGGGATCAAGACCGGGGCTGGCGCCCGCCACAAAATCTGAGGCCTATTGTTAGACTTCATTTTGTCCCTATCTTGGTCTAAAGCTCCGAGACTGCCTGGCCTAGGGGGAAACAGAATAAAATGGAAAAAAGACAGTCCAGCTACAATTACGAAGAAATCATCGCCTGCGCCAACGGCGAGCTCTTCGGTCAGGGCAATGCTCAGCTGCCGCTCCCGCCGATGCTGATGGTTCATCGCATTACGGATATCTCCGAGACAGGCGGCGTATTCGACAAGGGCTATATTCGCGCTGAATATGATGTGCGCCCAGATGACTGGTATTTTCCCGTTCACTTCAAGGGCAACCCCATCATGCCGGGCTGCTTGGGGCTCGACGGCATGTGGCAGTTGACCGGCTTTTTCCTTGGCTGGCTCGGTGAGCCCGGCCGCGGCATGGCGCTGTCCACCGGCGAGGTGAAGTTCAAGGGCATGGTGCGTCCCGAGACCAAGCTTCTTGAATACGGCATCGACTTCAAGCGCGTGATGCGCGGCCGCCTGGTGCTTGGCACGGCCGATGGCTGGCTGAAGGCGGATGGCGAAACCATTTACCAGGCGACGGATCTGCGTGTCGGCCTGTCGAAAGACAAGACGGCCTGAGCGGCCGCCTGTCCAACTCACTTTATCTAGAAGGTCTTCGAAATGAGACGGGTAGTCGTAACAGGTCTGGGCATCGTATCGTCAATCGGAAGCGATGCCGCTGAAGTCACCGAATCGCTGCGTCAGGCAAAGTCCGGCATTTCCTTTTCCAGCGATTTTGCCGAGCATGGCTTCAAATGCCAGGTCTGGGGCAAGCCCACTCTCGACCCGACCGACCTCGTTGACCGCCGCGCCATGCGGTTCCTGTCCCAGGGCGGCGCCTGGAACCACGTGGCCATGAAGCAGGCCATTGCCGATTCCGGTCTGGTCGAAAAAGATTATTCCGAGAATGAGCGCGCCGGCATCATCATGGGTTCGGGCGGTCCGTCCACCCGCCAGGTTGTCGAAGCGGCCGAAATTACGCTCAAGAACAACAGCCCCAAGCGCATCGGTCCGTTTGCCGTGCCGAAGGCCATGTCGTCGACGGCCTCGGCCACGCTGGCGACCTGGTTCAAGATCCACGGCGTCAACTACTCCATCTCGTCGGCCTGCTCGACATCAGCCCATTGCATCGGCAATGCGGCCGAGATGATCCAGTGGGGCAAGCAGGACATCATGTTCGCCGGTGGCCACGAGGATCTGGATTGGACCATGTCCAACCTGTTCGATGCCATGGGCGCCATGTCGTCGAAATACAACGACACGCCTTCCAGCGCATCGCGCGCCTATGACGTCTCGCGTGACGGCTTCGTCATCGCCGGCGGCGCGGGCGTGCTGGTGCTCGAGGAACTGGAACACGCCAAGGCCCGCGGCGCCAAGATCTATGCCGAGATCGTCGGTTATGGCGCGACCTCTGACGGCTACGACATGGTGGCCCCCTCGGGCGAAGGCGCGATCCGCTGCATGCGGCAGGCGCTCGCCACGGTGAAGGGCGATGTCGACTACATCAACACCCATGGAACCTCCACTCCGGTGGGCGACAGCAAGGAAATCGGTGCGATTCGCGAAGTCTTCGGCGACAAGATCCCGCATATCCAGTCGACCAAGTCGCTGACCGGCCATTCGCTCGGTGCTGCCGGCGTCCAGGAGTCCATTTACGGCCTCCTGATGATGCAGTCCGGCTTCATCGGCGAGAGCGCCCATATCGCCACGCTCGATCCGGAATTCGAGGGCGTTCCGATCGTCCGCAAGCGTATCGACAATGCCAAGATCGATACGGTGCTGTCCAATTCCTTCGGTTTTGGCGGAACCAACGCCACGCTGGTCTTCCAGCGCTTCAATGGATGACACCATGACCTCCATCATGCAGGGCAAGCGCGGGCTCATTATGGGCGTCGCCAACAAGAATTCGATTGCCTGGGGCATTGCCAAGGCTCTCGCCGGCGAGGGCGCTGAACTGGCCTTCACCTATCAGGGAGAGGCGCTCGGCAAGCGGGTCAAGCCGCTGGCCGAAGAACTCGGTTCGGATTTCCTGCTGCCATGCGATGTCGAGGATATCGCTTCGGTCGACGCCGTCATCGAGGAAATCAAGGCGCGCTGGGGCAAGCTGGATTTTGTCGTGCATGCCATCGGCTTCTCCGACAAGAACGAGCTGAAGGGCCTCTATGCCGACACCACGAGGGACAACTTCGTCCGCACGATGGTGATCTCCTGCTTCTCCTTCACGGAAATCGCGCGCCGTGCTGCGGAATTGATGGAAGAGGGCGGCTCGATGCTGACGCTCACCTATGGTGGCTCCGTCCGCATCATGCCGAACTACAACGTCATGGGCGTCGCCAAGGCCGGCCTGGAAGCCTCGGTGCGTTACCTGGCCAATGACTACGGTCCGCGCGGCATCCGCGTGAACGCGATTTCCGCAGGGCCTATTCGCACGCTCGCGGGTGCTGGCATTTCGGATGCGCGGGCCATGCTGTCCTGGCAGCAGAAGAATGCTCCCCTGCGCCGCACCGTGACCATCGAAGATGTTGGCGCCTCCGCGCTCTACCTGCTGTCGGGCATGTCGCGCGGCGTGACCGGCGAAATCCACTACGTCGATGCCGGCTACAACATCACCTCAATGCCGACGCTGGAGCACCTGAACAAGGCCGACACGGCTGAGTGAGCGGATACCCGCTATTGAAATGAAATAGCCCGACGCGAATGGGAGTTCGTGTCGGGCTTTGTAACCGGAACAGTGGTCCGCCAACCGGGCTTTCGCCGGTCCGCTCCGATTTTATTCAGGCACGTCCTCGATCAGGCCAAGCCTTATGGCCATGATGATCGCGTGAAGCCGGTTGCGAGCACCCAGCCTGATTTCCGCTGACGTGATCGCGGACAAGGCAGCCTCAGGCGTCAACGACAAAGCCAGGCACAACTCATCAACCGAATGCCCCTGCGCCAGATGGTGAAGGCATGCGAGTTCGATCGATGAAAACTGATCGGCAGACACGGTGATGTCGACCGACTGATGCTTGATCTGCATATTGACACGCGGGGGTCCAGGTTTTTCGGCAAGTCCGAGACAACACCAGCCGAGCCCTCGGGCTCTGGGACTTCAATCACCGGACGAGCGGGGCTTATATATCAGGAGATTCCACGGGTAATTCACCCTGCGCGCCAAATTCTTGACCACGCGCACGCATCTTGGATAAAGCCAAGATCAAAGCGGTTTGAGACACTCAATTTTTCCGCTTTGCCGGGTCCTGTCAAGGCCCCTTAGCCAGTCTTCGTCTCCCGCATGCTCTTCGGCGTCTGGCCGAACCAGCGCGACACCGAGCGCGTGAACGCGCTGGGCGCGGAATAGCCCAGGCGGAAGCAGATCTCCGAAATCGACAGGTCGCTATTGGTCAGGAGATCATGGCTGATGTCGCGGCGAACCTCGTCACGCAGCTCGGCCAGGCTGGTGCCGCGGTCCGCCAGCCGCCGCTGGAACGTGCGCTCGGAGACCCCGAAGTAACCGGATATGTCGCTGAGGGAAAGCTCCTGCTCGCTGATGCGCAGGCCAAGATAGTGGCGGACCTGGTCAACGAAGTCCCGCTCGTTTGGATCGTTTTCCGGCCTCATGGCCTGGCACTGAAGATCCATCAGTGTGAACAGACGGTGATCCCCCTTGGGGTTGCGCACGTCGAGCAGGCTTCGCGGCACATGTATCGCATTGATTTTGCAGCCGAAGCTGACCTGTCGGTTAAGGTGGTCGCGAAAGACCTGCAGGTTGCGCGGCTTGGGCCGCTCCAACTCGATCGAGATCATGTCGATCTTGTCGCCGATGATATCGCGCAGGCGCTGGATCAGCAGCCCCATGGACATGTCGATATACTGGTCCCGCTTGATGATCGCCGGCGCAAATGCCCATTCAATGCGAATGCCCCGGGCATCGGGATGGGACTTCACATAGCTGGTATGGGTCGCATATTGCGAATGCGCCTCCAGAAAGCGCAGGAAGTCGTTCACGTCAGGCGCGCAGATCAGGCCATAGCCGAAGGGACCCGAGGCGCCGGCGACGAAGCGGGCCGTGCATTTTAGCCCGAAGGCTTCGTCGTTTGCCAGAAGGGCGCAGGCTTCGAGCAGCCGACACAGGCGATCAAGACTGACCCTGCCGGTCATGCTTTGAAACAGCTCCGGATCAAGATCCAGTGCCTGACAGATCGGGTTTATATCGATGCCATAGGATTGCGCATGGCGAGCCACGGCGGACGCAAGTCCCGCCACCACCGTATAGTGATCGGCAATGCTGCTGCTATGCATAGTCCGATGGCGCCTGAAGATAATTAATTGACGCCAAAAGTAAAAGCCTAAAGCCGGCAGTTGTCGAGTGTGATCTGTCACTGCAAACGGAAAATTGATGCTGCAATGCACTCGAAACACCTTGTGCAGGCGCGCGCCAACACACTCTTATTTATAGGAAATTTTTTACTATTTCCGGCCGGTCAACAGCTTGAAACGCGCGTTGCGGCAGACCTCCGTATGCTCCCTCAGGCCTTCCGCCAGGAGGGGCTCATAGGGCAAGCCGCGATTGGCGACCAGCATCAGTCTGCCGCCGCCTTTCAGCGCTGAAATGGCGGCGCGCACGAAAGCCTGACCCAGCCCGGGCTCGGCCGCATGGCCTTCGTGGAACGGCGGGTTCATGATGATCAGATCGTATTTTTCCTTGACCGGCTCGGCCGCAATGTCCTGCCAGAAGAAGCGCGCATTCAGGCGAGGGCATATCTCCGCCAGATTGCGCTTGGCATGCTCAAGCGCATTATAATCGGCTTCAAACAGGTCGATGCGGGCTGTCCGAGGTGAACGTTCGGCCAGCATGACGGAGAGATAACCCCAGCCCGCTCCAAAGTCTGCGGCATTGCCGTCGAAGTCGGTAGGCAGCCGCTCGGCCAACATCTGCGAGCCCGGATCGGGCCTATCATGGGAGAACAGTCCAGGCAGGGTGTGAAAGCGATCCTCGACCAAAACAGGTTTTGCTTCGAGCGCGGCAATGGCCGCCGCCACGTCGTCAGGGCGATAAAGCCAGATGGCCCACCCATGATATTTCGGCAGCGCCTCGACCGACAGGCCGAGCTGCGTCAGTCGCTTGCGCAGCGGCTGGATGCCATCCTCCTTGCCACCAGCGATGACCACAAGGCCGCCCGCAGGAACCTGCTGGAGCGCCTTTGCGATGCGGTCCTCATTCTCGCCTCGGTGTTTGCCGCACAGCACCAGAGCCCCCGTATAGGCAGCTTCTGGGAGGGTCGGCGTCGGCTCCCGGCCGCTTGCCTCAAGACGACGGTATTCCGGCCTCAGCGACTGCACGCAATCCAGCGCCGCGGCGAAGTCCGCAGGCAAGGCAAAGCCCGCTTCGGCGCCCAGGAAGAGAAAGCGACCGCCATCCGGCGCGGCGATATCGCCGGAGTGGAAGGGATGAAACAGGGTCTTGATGCTGTCGCGGCTCATGGCGTGTCTTTCGGTCGATCGGCGGGCTGTGCCGAGAGGGAGTCGGGAGCCGTAACGTCGGCGTCCATCAACGAAAAAAGGCGCGGATCGATCTCCGCGCCTTCGGTGTCGGGAAGAGACCGATTACTCGGCGGCGGCTTCGCCGTCTTCCTTCTTCTTTTCAGCAACGACTTCCTTGCCGGTGGCCTGGTCGACAGCCTTCATGGACAGACGAACCTTGCCGCGCTCGTCGAAGCCCATCAGCTTGACCCAGACCTTGTCGCCTTCCTTGACGACGTCGGAGGTCTTGGCAACCCGCTCGGAAGCAAGCTGCGAGATGTGAACCAGACCGTCACGCGAGCCGAAGAAGTTGACGAAGGCGCCGAAATCGGCGGTCTTCACCACAGTGCCTTCGTAGATCACGCCGACTTCCGGCTCGGCCACAATCGAATGGATCCACTTGCGGGCCGCTTCGATTTCCTTGCCGGAGGCAGAGGCGATCTTGACGGTGCCGTCATCCTCGATGTTGATCTTGGCGCCGGTCTTCTCGACGATTTCGCGGATGACCTTGCCGCCGGAGCCGATGACTTCGCGGATCTTGTCGACCGGGATGTTCATTACTTCGATGCGCGGGGCGAATTCGCCAAGCTGGCCACGGCTTTCGGTGATCGCCTTGGACATTTCGCCGAGGATGTGCTTGCGGCCACCCTGTGCCTGGTTCAGCGCGACCTTCATGATCTCTTCGGTGATACCGGCGATCTTGATGTCCATCTGCAGCGAGGTAATGCCATCGGCAGTACCGGCAACCTTGAAGTCCATGTCGCCGAGGTGGTCTTCGTCACCGAGGATGTCGGAGAGAACGGCGAAACGGTCACCTTCGAGGATCAGGCCCATGGCGATACCGGCAACCGGCTTTGCCAGCGGAACGCCCGCATCCATCAGCGCAAGCGAAGTGCCGCAGACGGTTGCCATCGAGGACGAGCCGTTGGACTCGGTGATCTCGGAGACGACACGCAGCGTGTAGGGGAACTGCTCTGCAGCCGGCAGCATCGGATGAATGGCGCGCCATGCAAGCTTACCATGGCCGATTTCGCGACGGCCCGGGGAGCCCATGCGACCGGTTTCACCGACCGAGTAGGGCGGGAAGTTGTAGTGCAGCAGGAAGCGTTCCTTGTACATGCCGGTGAGGCTGTCGACATACTGCTCGTCTTCGCCGGTGCCGAGCGTGGCAACCACGATCGCCTGGGTCTCGCCGCGGGTAAACAGCGCCGAACCATGGGTACGCGGCAGGATACCGACTTCCGAAACGATCGGACGAACGGTTTCCAGGTCACGGCCGTCGATGCGGCTCTTGGTGTCCAGGATGTTCCAGCGAACGATCTTCGCCTGCAGGTGCTTGAAGACAGCGCCGACTTCTTCGGCAGAATACTTCGCTTCGCCTTCCTCGGGCAGGAAATGCGCCTTCACCTTGGCCTTGACGGCGTCGACGGCGGCGTAGCGGTCAGCCTTCTGGGTGATCTTGTAGGCTTCGCGAAGCTCAGCTTCGGCAATGCCGAGCATTTCCGTCTCAAGGGCGGAATGATCTTCCGGCGTAAAGTCGCGCGGTTCCTTGGCGGCAACTTCCGCCAGTTTGATGATCGCGTCGATGACAGGCTGGAAGCCGCGATGGCCGAACATGACGGCGCCGAGCATCACGTCTTCGTTCAGTTCCTTGGCTTCGGATTCAACCATCAGGACGGCATCCTGCGTGCCGGCCACGACCAGGTCGAGAACCGACTCGTCCATCTCGTCGAGATGCGGGTTCAGTACATATTCGCCGTTGATGTAGCCGACGCGGGCGCCGCCAACCGGGCCCATGAACGGAACGCCGGAAAGGGTCAGGGCAGCCGAGGTGGCAACCATCGACAGGATGTCAGGGTTGTTTTCGAGGTCATGCTGGATGACGGTGACGACGACCTGCGTGTCGTTCTTGTAGCCTTCCGGGAAAAGCGGGCGGATCGGGCGGTCGATGAGGCGCGACACCAGGGTCTCGTTCTCGCTCGGGCGTCCCTCGCGCTTGAAATAGCCGCCCGGGATACGACCGGCGGCATAGGTCTTTTCCTGGTAGTTGACCGTGAGCGGGAAGAAGTCCTGGCCCGGCTTCGGCGACTTGGCCGAAACAACGGTCGCGAGAACCACGGTCTCACCATAGGTAGCCAGAACGGCGCCGTCGGCCTGACGGGCGATCTTGCCCGTTTCCAGCTTCAGCGGCCGGCCGGCCCATTCAATTTCAACGCTGTGAGTATCAAACATATCTTGTCCTTCTTCCACGAATCCCGGAACGCGCCATTGAAGGCGCAGGCCGGTTCACCGCGGAGATAGTGACGCATCACGGGCAAGACAGCGGGAGGCTTCGAAACGTGCAGCCCGTCCAACAGACGGTGCGTGGCTGTTTCCCGCACGAGGGAGCCCTGTCGGGCTTTTCGCGCTTGCCGAAACCCATTCGGCAAAAGCATCCGGCAATCCTGCCCCATGACAGGTCATCGGTTGTTCATGGCAGCACCGGCCCATCCGGCCTGCCCTTGATTGGTTCTGCGGAGCCTGGCTCCCGGAACCGTTGCGGGACATGGTCCCGAAAAACGACCGGCGGACTTTCGCAATCGAAAGTCCGCCGGATGTGATTAGCGGCGAATGCCCAGGGCAGCAATGATCTTGCTGTAGCGGGCTTCATCCTTCTTCTTGAGGTAGTCAAGAAGCGAACGGCGCGTTGAAACCATCGTCAAAAGGCCACGGCGGGAGTGGTTGTCCTTCTTGTGGCCCTTGAAGTGTTCGGTCAGGTTGTTGATCCGCTCGGTCAGGATCGCAACCTGGACCTCCGGCGAACCGGTGTCGCCTTCGTTGGTTGCGTATTCCTTGATGAGGGCAGCCTTGCGCTCTGCAGTGATCGACATCGTGTGATCCTTTCCATGACAGGAGAAATAAGTCGCCACGCACCGGGATGTCGTCCAGGACGGGCCGCGAAAGCAGGCGCATCAGCGCCATGCTGGCGTCGCTATACATGATCCGTCCAGCGAAGGGAAGAGCGGAGTTTGGCGGCCAAAATGCGTACTCCAACGGCACGAAATCGCCGGTACCAACATGCGGTGACCTAAAAACCAAATGATCTGCCTATCCTCTTTAGGTCGCTGGAGGCGAACCAATCACGATACTACACAATATCCAACCAACCACAGGTCGCATTGACATGCTCCCTTCGAATCGGATTAGTATACCTGATGTTGAAGTAGACCAATTTGGAACAACTTATATTAGAAGGATACGTGATATTGGGTCTGTTGTTATGCCATGCAAAATATTTCGCCGATCAGTGCCGAAAGCACAATATAAGCGGTAGCGTCATCAGCCTTGGCCGTCTCGATTTCTTTGTAACTGTTCCTGAGTTTTTCAGGATAATGGTGGACGCGGGATATGCCGACGAGACTGACAATGGTCCAATTTTCCGCGATCCTGAAACTCAAGAACGGGTTGCGAAAATTTTCGCGGAGGAGCGGCACATCAATGCCCAGTTCCGCTATCCCAAGATCATCGCTCAGCCCGTTGTAAGCGACGAACTGTTTTACACAGCGCTCGGATTTCGGGAGGTCTTCAGCCTTGAGATCGCCGATCGCGATGGGCCGCTAACCTATCGTTTCGATCTCAACGACAGTGACGTTCTCTCGGTGACCGGGCGGAGTTTCGATCTTGTGCTTGACGCGGGTGTGATGGAACATGTGTTCGACGTGCGTCAGGTGATGATCAACATCGGCGATCTCACCAAGGTCGGCGGTCATGTCATACATATCATGCCGGGCAACAACACCTATGACCACGGCTTCTACCAATTCAGTCCAACCATGTTCCGCGACTACTATCGTGCCAACAAGTTCGATATTCACGACATCTCGGTGATGCGGATTACGGAAGATCCGTTCATGTCCCGGTCGGCGAGCTTCAGTGAACGGTGGTCTGCGGCCAGCATTTGGCCCTACGATCCGGTGGAGTTCTGCCGCAAATCATTCGGCGGCTTGAATGAGGGCGTCTATTATACCTGCGCCTGCGTTCGAAAGGACGAGGCCTCGACGGTAGGCGTCAATCCCATGCAATACCTTTTCGATAAGCCCAATCCGCCTCTCATCACCCCGTGGTGAGGCGAGGCGTGCCGTCATGTGGCTGTGACATCCTACCAGTCCGGCGATGCCACAGCCATGATGAGCTCGATCGCTAGGCTCAGTTAAACACCCGCCGAGGCCGGAACTCGCCTTCGCCGATTTCGCCGATGGCGATCAGCTTGCCGCCAGCGGTGGCAACAGCGTCCGGTTCGGCCACCGGGGCATTGCGGCCCCGCAGCAGGATCGGATTTCCCATGCGCAGGCGATGTGCCTGGTCCTCGGTAATGGCGATCTGCGGCAGATTCGACAACGCCTCGCCGGTATCGATCAGGAACGCGTCCAAAGCCGCAATCCGCTCGTCTCGATCTTCGATAGATTCCAGTGCTGTCAGCGTTGCCAGCGGCACCATCGTCTCCTCCGCGAAGGGAGCGACGAAGCTGCGGCGCAGCGATGAGATATGGCCGAAGCAGCCGAGTTCGCGGCCAAAGTCGCGCGCCAGCGAGCGGACATAGGTGCCCTTGCCGCATTCCACTTCGAAATGCGCCTTGTCGGTCTCGACCTTCAACAGCGTGATGCGGAAGATCTCGACCTCGCGGGAGGGGATCTCGACCGCCTCACCCTCACGGGCGAGATCATAGGCGCGCTCTCCTGCGATCTTGATGGCAGAGAATTGCGGGGGTACCTGCTGGATCACGCCGGTATAGGCGGGAAGCAGCGCCCGGATGGCTTCTTCCGTCGGGCGCGCGTCGGAGCGTTCGGTGACCTCGCCTTCCAGGTCGTCGGTGGAGCGCTCTTCGCCCCAGGTCACGGTGAATTCGTAGATCTTGCGGCCGTCCATGACATAGGGAACGGTCTTTGTGGCGTCACCAAGCGCAATCGGCAGCATGCCGGAGGCGAGCGGATCAAGCGTACCGGCATGGCCGGCCTTCTGGGCGTTGAACAGCCATTTGATCTTGGAAACGGCCTCGGTAGAGCCGAAATCGACCGGCTTGTCGAGGATCAGCCAGCCCGAAATCGGACGGCCCTTGGGTTTGCGTGGCTTGGACATCAGTCTCTATTCTTGGTCTTCGTTGTCGGCTGCGGGTCCGAGATCGCGCTGGACTTCCGGCGAGCGCAGCAATTCGTCGATCTTGCGGTAGTTGTCGAAGCTAGTGTCGTCGCGGAACCGCACTTCGGGCATATATTTCATCTGCCTGAGCTGCGGGCCGAGCCTGCCCCGGATGTATTTCGCATGATGGTTCAGGGCATCGATCACGGACTGATGGTCCGAAACCCCGAGCGGAGAGACATAGGCGGTCGCGATCTTCAGGTCGGGCGACATGCGCACTTCCGAAATCGAGATCACGGTCTTCTCGATGATGTCATCGCGCACTTCGCCACGCTGCAGAACCTGCGTGATCGCGGCGCGCACCTGCTCGCCAACGCGCAGCATGCGCTGGGAGGGGGCGGATGAGGTTGGTCTTGTCATGGTCTTCTCGATTTTTGTCTGAATTTGAGAGCGACGACTGCGGCCCCAACTGCCAGAGGGATGGTGGATGAGAGCAATAAAGCCATGCGGTCCATTTCGTGTCTGCAGCCCTCAGCAATCATGGACCGAATGATCGGATCAGCCGGATCCTCTGAAAATCCTGCCCATACCATGACGATGAGAACGCAGCAGACCAAACACGTAAACACGCGCCATCGCTTCATAACGCCAAGCAACAGAATCGATGTTGCAATGGCGGTAAAGCAGATGCCCCCGATCAACACGTCCGCAAGCGTCGTGCGGCCATCTTCCGGTACCCAGCCTGCCTTGTCGCAAATTTCCGCAACTGCACCCGGCGCATTAAACAAACAGACGATGGCTGTTGCCACCGCCTGTTCGAAGAGTTTGCCACCGAAGGCAGTCACGTGGATCAGAGCGTGCGCGTGATATGCTCGACGCGGAAGCACTCGATCGTGTCGCCGGCGCGGATGTCTTCGTAGTTCTCGAAGGCCATGCCGCATTCCTGACCCATCGGCACTTCGGACACTTCGTCCTTGAAGCGCTTGAGCGTCTTGAGCTTGCCTTCGTGGATGACGACGTTGTCGCGGATGAGGCGCACGCCTGCACCACGCTCCACCTTGCCATCGACGACGCGGCAACCCGCGACCTTGCCGACCTTGGTGATGTTGAACACCTCCAGGATCTCGGCATTGCCGAGGAAGGTCTCGCGACGCTCCGGAGAGAGCAGGCCCGACATCGCTGCCTTCACGTCATCCACCAGATCGTAGATGATGTTGTAGTAGCGGATCTCGATGCCCGAACGATCAGCCGCGGCCTTCGCCTGGGCATTGGCGCGAACGTTGAAGCCGATGATGGCTGCGTTCGACGCTTCTGCCAGCGAAATATCCGACTCGGTGATGGCGCCAGCGCCCGAATGGACGATGCGGGCCCGGACTTCGTCGGTTCCGAGCTTGTCGAGTGCGCCTGCAATGGCTTCGATCGAGCCCTGCACGTCGCCCTTGATAACAAGCGGGAATTCCTTGAAGCCGGTATCCTGCAGCTTGCTCATCATCTGCTCGAGCGAGCCACGCTGACCGGACTGGCGTGCAGCCGCCTTGTCGCGGGCCAGACGCTGGCGATATTCCGAGATCTCGCGGGCACGGGCTTCGTTCTCGACGACGGCGAACTTGTCACCGGCAGCAGGCGTACCCGACAGGCCGAGGATTTCGACCGGCATGGCCGGACCCGCTTCCTTGACGTGTTCGCCCTTGTCGTTGACGAGCGCGCGAACGCGGCCCCACTGGTCGCCGGCCACGATGATCTGACCAGGCTTCAGCGTGCCCTTCTGGACGAGGACGGTGGCAACCGCACCGCGGCCGCGATCGAGCTGGGCTTCGATGACGGTGCCTTCGGCGGTTCGGGTCGGATCGGCCTTCAGGTCGAGAATTTCGGCCTGCAGCAGCACCGCTTCGAGCAGCTTGTCGAGGTTGAGCTTGTTCTTCGCCGAAACCTCGACATCGAGAACTTCACCACCCATGGATTCCACGAAGACTTCGTGCTGCAGCAGCTGCTGGCGCACCTTCTCCGGGTTTGCCTCGTGCTTGTCGATCTTGTTGATCGCCACGATGATCGGCACGCCGGCCGCCTTCGCGTGGTTGATCGATTCGATCGTCTGCGGCATCACGCTGTCGTCTGCGGCAACCACGAGGATCGCGATGTCGGTCGCCTGCGCACCACGGGCACGCATGGCGGTAAACGCGGCGTGGCCTGGCGTATCGATGAACGTGATCTTGTGACCGTTCTGTTCGACCTGATAGGCGCCGATATGCTGGGTAATGCCACCGGCTTCGCCTGAAACAACGCTGGTCTTGCGGATGGCATCCAGCAGCGAGGTCTTGCCGTGGTCGACGTGACCCATGATGGTCACGACAGGCGGACGCGACGTCATTTCGCCTTCGTCGTCCTTGATGTTGAAGATGCCTTCTTCAACGTCGGATTCCGAAACGCGCTTGACGGTATGGCCGAATTCGCTGGCGATGAGTTCTGCGAGGTCGGCGTCGATGACGTCGCCCGGCTTCATCATCTGGCCTTCCTTCATCAGGTACTTGATCACGTCGACGGCCCGTTCGGACATACGCTGCGACAGTTCCTGAATGGTGATGGTTTCCGGCAGGATGACCTCGCGCATGACCTTTTCGCGGGTTTCCTGCATCTGGCTGCGGCGGAACTTTTCCTGTCGGCGGCGCATCGCCGACAACGAGCGGCCGCGGGCCGAGCCGTCCTCGTCGTCGCCGACGGTGGTGATGGTCAGCTTACCCTGGCGGCGGCCATCGTCAGCCTTAGGACGAGCGGGAACCTTAGCCGGCTCAGGACGAACGACCTTGCCGCGGACGGGACCGCCACGGCTTGCGCCGCGGTCATCATCCTCATCATCGGCCTTGCGGCCACGAACGGCGCCTGCCGGTGCAGCGGGCTGAGCGGCTGCGGGGCGGGTGGTTGTACCCGGGCGGGCGTCATTGGAGCGGGGGGCAGCGGCTGGTGCCGCAGCAGCAGGGGCTGCTGCGGGTGCAGCGGCGACCGGCGCCGGCTCCACAACCGGTTCGGCCGGTGCCGGCTCGTTTGCACGGCGCAGGGCTTCCTCGGCTTCCGCCTTGCGACGTGCCTCCTCTTCAGCCTGACGACGGGCCTCGGCCTCGGCGCGCTGCTTGGCTTCCTCGATATCCCGTGCCTGGGCTTCCATCAGGGCGCGACGACGCGCCTCCATCTCGCCGGCAGACAGATCGTGCAACACGTTGCCGCGCGGACGATCCCGGTCGGGCTGACGCGAGGGCTGCGACGGACGCTGCTGGTGATGGGAATTCGATGGCTGGTGAATGCGCGGTGCCGGAGCCGAGGGCTGTGCCGGACGCGCTACCGGTGCTGCAACCGGCGCAGGTTCCTGCGCACGTGGAGCAGAAGGAGCGGCAGCGACGGGCGCTGCTACTGTTGGCTTTTCGTCTTCCGGGCGCAGTGGGCGGCGCTTGCGCGTCTCCACCACCACGGCCTTCGTGCGACCGCGACCCATATCCTGGCGCACGGTACCCTGGCTTACCCCTGACGGCTTCAGGGTGAGGGTCTTCTTCACGCCGAGTGTCTTGTCGTCTTTGTTGTCGGTCATTCCGTTCCGTTCCTTGGGACAAGGAAGGATGCGGTGACATCAGACCTCGTCGTTCAATTCCTACTAGTCTTTATGCGTCCGGCTGAAGCCGGTGACCGCGTCATTGCTTCGGCATGTCAGAGACATCCTTTTGCTGGGACAGGCCGCCATTGCGGTACTGTTCAAGTAGCTTTGCGCGCTTCACTACACCCTCACCCGCCTGCCCCGCAAGCGCACAAGCATGGATAAAAGCATTCTGGCCCAAGAGTTCGTCCATTTCACTCCCGCTCAGGAGATGAAAAGCGGGAATTTCCGCTTCCGCTCCCGTTCCGAGGTGCCAGGCCTTGCGGGCCTGGTCGATCTTTCGCACGCCGTCCGCCGCCGCATCGGTCGAATGGAACACAGCGAGGGCTTCCCCGCTGCGCACCGCAAGCTCGACCTTGCCAGCCCCGTTGATGAACTGGCCGGCCTTGCGCGCCATGTTCATCATGCCGGCAAGCTGTGCCGCCAGAAGCCTGTCGACCACGGCGCCAAGCGCCGGATCGGCCTTCACATCCGTCTTCAGCGCCCTGGCGAAGAGCTTCTTCGCCACGGCCTTGTCCACTGCCTCGCGGCTTAACGACACCCAGCAGCCTCGTCCCGGCAATTGCCGCTTGAGGTCTGGAACCACGCTGCCGTCAGGCCCCTTGACGAAGCGGATCAAGCTGTCGGGCGACCCGCTTTCACGGGTCACGATGCACATGCGGCCGTTCATTTCGTCGGTTCCCAGATCCTGGTCATCGGACTCTTGTTCGGGCCGCAGGATATCGCTCATGCCTCCTGCTCTTGCTCGGCGTCTGCGTCACCTTCGGCGCTGTTCGCCAGGTCTTCCTCGGTGATCCAGCCGGCCGCCAGACGCGCCTGCACGATCATGTTCTCGACCTCGGGCCGCGAGATGTCGAACTTGGAGAACAGGCCTTCGAACTTCTTCGTCTCGCCGTTCTTGCGCTCGCTCCAGCCGACCAGGTCGTCCGCGGCGCAGCCTGCGAAGTCCTCGATCGTCTTGATGCCGTCTTCGCCGAGAGCGACCATCATCTGGGCGGTCATGCCGTCGATCTGGCGCAGGTCGTCGGAGACGCCGAGCTGCTTGCGCTTGGCATCCATCTCCGCTTCCAGCTTTTCCAGGTATTCGCGGGCGCGGGTCTGGATTTCGGTCGCGGTGTCCTCGTCGAAACCGTCGATCGACGAGATTTCGTCGAGCTCGACATAGGCCAGCTCCTCGACGGCGGCAAAGCCTTCGGAGGCGAGCACCTGGCCAACCATTTCGTCAACGTCAAGCGCATCCATGAACAGGTTGGTGCGCTCGTTGAATTCCTTCTGGCGGCGCTCGGACTCTTCCTGCTCCGTCATGATGTCGATGTCCCAGCCGGTCAGCTGCGAGGCGAGACGCACGTTCTGGCCGCGACGACCGATGGCGAGCGACAGCTGCTCGTCAGGCACCACGACTTCGATGCGCTCTGCATCCTCGTCCAGAACCACCTTGGCGACTTCGGCCGGCTGAAGGGCGTTGACGATGAAAGAGGCCGGGTCGGCAGACCACGGAATGATGTCGATCTTCTCGCCCTGAAGCTCGCCGACGACGGCCTGGACGCGCGAACCGCGCATACCGACGCAGGCGCCGACCGGATCGATCGAGCTATCGTTCGAGATGACGGCGATCTTGGCGCGCGAACCCGGATCGCGGGCAACCGACTTGATCTGGATGATGCCGTCGTAAATCTCGGGCACTTCCATGGTGAACAGCTTCACCATGAACTGCGGATGGGTGCGCGACAGGAAGATCTGCGGGCCGCGCTGCTCGCGGCGCACGTCGTAGACGAAGGCGCGCACGCGGTCGCCATAGCGGAAGGCTTCGCGCGGAATCATCTCGTCGCGACGGATGATGCCTTCGCCGCGGCCGAGATCGACGATCACATTGCCATATTCCACGCGCTTGACAGTGCCGTTGACGATTTCGCCCACACGGTCCTTGAACTCGTCGAACTGGCGGTCGCGCTCGGCCTCGCGCACCTTCTGCACGATCACCTGCTTGGCGGACTGGGCGGCGATACGGCCGAAATCCATCGGCGGCAGCGGATCGGCGATGAAGTCGCCGAGCTTGGCGTCGACATTGCGGTCGCGCGCCAGTTCGAGCGCGATCTGGGTCGAATAATCCTCGACCTTCTCGACCACTTCCAGCAGGCGCTGCAGGCGGATTTCGCCGGTCTTGGAATTGATGTCGGCGCGGATATTGGTCTCGGTGCCGTAGCGCGAGCGGGCTGCCTTCTGGATCGCATCGGCCATCGCAGCCAGGACGATCTCGCGGTCGATGACCTTCTCGCGCGCGACGGCGTCTGCGATCTGAAGAAGCTCGAGCCGATTAGCAGTGACTGCCATTGTCTTAAATCTCCGTCTTCCTGCCGGGGTCGCCTGACCCTTCTGGCGATGGTTCTAGGTCTGTGGTTACTCGTCTTCGCCGTCGTTCTGGTTGGCGGCTTCGCGCGCCAGCTTGTCAGCCTTCAGCGCATCGCGAATAAGGTCATCGGTCAAAATAAGCTTCGCCTCCGCCAGAGCGGAAAACGGCACCGTCACACGCGGTTCCTCGCCATAGGCGATCTGGTCACGCTCCAGCGTGAAGTCATCCTTGGTCACGGCTACGATCTTCCCGCGGAAGCGCTTGCGGTTCTCGACAAGAACAGACGTCTCGCATTTGACGATATGGCCCTGCCAACGTTCGAAATCCGAAACGCGAACCATGGGCCGGTCGATGCCAGGCGAAGAAACCTCCAGATGATAGGCCTTGTCGACGGGATCCTCGACATCGAGAACTGGCGAGATCGCCATCGACACTTCTTCGCAATCCTGGACGGTCATTGTGCCGTCGTTGCGTTCCGTCATGATCTGCAGCGTGAGCCCATTCTGGTTCATCAACCGGACCCTGACAAGCCTGAATCCCATCGATATCAGCACGGGCTCGATGATATCGGCAACGCGACGGTCAAGGCCGGTCTCGACGATAAGGCGGGGTTCGTTTTCGTGGTCGGTCTGCATGCGCTCCGGAAATCCTGTGACGCTCCGGCATCTGCCGGCAAGGCTCGACCGCCTAAACAAAAAAGAGCGGGTCCTTGCGGCCCCACCCTTCATCTGACGATCAAGAATTTCCTCTCATATACGCTGCCGGCCGCACAATTGCAAGCTTTCCGCGTTCACATGGTTCGAGCGTCCGGCCGGGGATGCCATTACCGATGGCCACCGGTGAAAGCCTGGGCGTATAGTGTGACGAATCGCAAGAACGGATGATGAGACGTGCCGGACAACAGATCCCTTTTGGCGCCGCTGTCGAACGAATTTTATCGTAATATCTGGTTTGCCAGCCTGGCCTCCAATATGGGCGGCCTGATCCAGGCGGTCGGTGCGGCCTGGATGATGGCCTCCATCTCCACCTCGGAAAACATGGTGGCCCTGGTGCAGGCCTCGACCACCCTGCCGATCATGCTGTTTTCCGTCATCTCCGGCGCGGTGGCCGACAGTTTCGACCGGCGCAAGGTCATGCTGGCCTCGCAATTCTTTATGATCTGCGTCTCTGCCGGCCTTTCGCTCTGCGCCTATCTCGGCGTGTTGACCCCCTGGCTGCTTCTCTCCTTCACCTTCCTGATCGGATGCGGCACGGCACTCAACAACCCGTCCTGGCAGGCCTCCGTCGGCGATATGGTCCCGCGCGAGGTCCTGCCGGGCGCCGTGGCGCTCAACAGCATGGGCTTCAACATCACCCGCAGCGTTGGCCCGGCCATAGGCGGCATGATCGTCGCCGGCGCTGGAGCGGCGGCGGCATTCATGGTCAATACGCTCAGCTATTTCGCCCTGATCTACGCGCTTTTCCGCTGGAAGCCTGACCTGCCCAAGCCGGCGCTGCCGCGGGAACACCTCGTGGATGCGATCAGCGCCGGGCTGCGCTATGTCGCCATGTCGCCCAATATCGGCAAGGTGCTGTTTCGCGGCTTCGCCTTCGGCCTGACGGCAGTGGCCATACTGGCCCTGTTGCCGATCGTCGCCCGCGATCTCGTCGCCGGAGGACCGCTCACCTATGGCGCCCTGCTTGGCGCCTTCGGTGCCGGTGCGATCGGCGGTGCCCTGGCCAGCCGGCGCGCGCGGGAGATCATGTCGAGCGAAGACATCGTCCGCTGTTCGTTTGCCGGCTTCGCGGTAAGCGCCGCCGTAACCGGCATCAGCACATCCGCCCTACTGACGGGGCTCGCCATGATGATCGCCGGCGCCTCCTGGGTGCTGGCGCTTTCGCTCTTCAACACTGTCGTGCAGCTGTCGACGCCCCGCTGGGTGGTCGGCCGGGCGCTGTCGCTTTACCAGATGGCGACATTCGGCGGCATGGCCTGCGGCAGCTGGCTGTGGGGCCATCTGGCGGAAACGCAAGGCGTTGGCCATGCGCTGATCGCGTCGAGCGTGCTGATGATGGTGGGCGTGGCCATCGGCTTCTGGCTGCCGATGCCGGCCTTCGGAACGCTCGACCTCGATCCGCTCAACCGCTTCAACGAACCGGCGCTGCGCCTCGATATCCGTCCGCGCAGCGGACCCATCGTCATCCTGATCGACTACGAGATCCGCGACCAGGATCTGCCGGAATTCCTCAAGGTCATGGTCGAGCGCCGGCGCATCCGTATCCGCGATGGTGCACGCAACTGGACGCTGATGCGCGACCTCGAAAACCCGGATATCTGGACAGAGACCTACCACACCCCCACCTGGCTGGACTATGTCCGGCACAACCACCGCCGCACCAAGGCGGATGCCGAAAACTTCGACCGGCTGCTGGCCCTGCACCAGGGACCCGATCGCCCGCGCGTCCATCGCATGATCGAACGGCAAGCGATACCGCCGGCGGATGACGTGTTCCACCAGACCAATATCGAGCCGCATTGAGCAATTCCAGCAAAGGTGGGAACCGGTTTTGCGTCCGGAATTGCGTTCGGTAAAAACGCGCTGCTGAAATGGTGAACGCTATTTCAGCTTCGCCTTCAGCGAGGCATCCGGATAGCAGGTGACCGGAAGACCGCTCTTCGCCTGCCAATCGCCAAGGGACCGACGGGTCTTGAAGCCCGGCAGGCCATCCACATTGCCGACGTCATAGCCCTTGGCGACCAGCGCCTTCTGCATGGCCAGCACGTCGGAGCGCAACATCTTGCCGACATCGCCCCAGGGCGCCGAGAAGGCTCCGCCGCCATGGGCGATCCGATCAGCGAGGTTGCCGATGAACAGAGCGTAGAGATCGGAGTTGTTGTATTCCTTCAGCACGTAGAAGTTCGGCGTGACGATGAATTCCGGCCCGTGCGTTCCGGCCGGCACCAGCATCATGCCTTGCGCCTTCAGGTCGGCGGCCGGAAAGGGCTTGCCGGATACTCGGGCAATACCCGTCGTGGACCACTGCGAAATCGGCTGGGCACGATCTGGCCCTTCCTGGGCGCAGCTGACGCCAGCGGGAATCCGAACTTCAAAGCCCCAGTCCCGGCCCTTCTGCCATCCGCTCTTCACCAGATAATTGGCGATCGATGCCAGGCTGTCCGGTACCGATTGCCAGATATCGCGCTTGCCATCGCCGTCAAAATCCACGGCATATTTCAGGAAGCTGGTCGGCATGAACTGCGGCTGACCGAGCGCACCTGCCCAGGAGCCGCGCATGGCGGCGGCAGAGAGCTCGCCGCCATCGACCATATGCAGCGCCGAGATCAGCTCACGCCGGAACATGTCCTTGCGGGTCGACATGAAGGCCTTGGTCGCTAGTACCTCGATGGCCGAATAGGGAAGCTTCGCACTGCCGAAGCCGGATTCCCGGCCCCAGATGGCGACAATGATTTCTCCGGGCACGCCATAGGTAGTCTCGATCCGGCGCAGCGTCGCGGCATGCTTGGCGGTAAGCGTGCGCCCGGTCGCCGCAAGCCCCTGCAACCGCTTCTCCGAGAAATAGGCGCCCGGAGAGGAAAACTCCGCCTGGCTCTGCTTCTGATCCTTGGGCGGCGCTGACCCCGGCGGCACGAGGTCCGGCAGTTCCCAGTTGAGTTTCACCCCGGCAACGGCGCTGTCGAAACTCCCGCGGGTAATCCCGCTCTTCTGGGCTTCGGGCCACAGGCTGGTCTGTAGCCAGCTCTGGAACTGCTGCTCGACCTGGGGTCGGGACTGGGCGTGCGCGGGTTGGGAGAGGCCGAGGATGAGGGATGCCAGCAGCAACGTTTTCGCCAGGATACCCCCCTCTGGCAAGATACCCCCCTCTGTCCTGCCGGACATCTCCCCCTCAAGGGGGGAGATCGATATGCAGCGCCCGCTCGCTCCAAAACGGGCGTGGTCGCCATGGATGTTACCAGAGGACAGCGGCTCTTGCCGATCTCCCCCCTTGAGGGGGAGATGGCCGGCAGGCCAGAGGGGGGTATTCTTGCGCAACAGGAGCCTCCCTTTAAGGACGATTAGATTGCAGTCCGTGCCCTCAGCGCGGCCGAAAGCGTGCCCTCGTCGAGATAGTCGAGCTCGCCGCCCACAGGCACGCCATGCGCCAGCCGGGTGATCTTCACGCCGAGGCCATCGAGATGATCGGTGATATAATGGGCGGTAGTTTGTCCTTCGACCGTCGCATTGACGGCAATGATGATTTCCTTGATTCCGCCGGCCTCGACGCGGTTGATCAGGCCGCGGATATTAAGGTCATCAGGACCGACCCCGTCGAGCGGCGACAGCGTACCGCCGAGCACGTGATAGGCGACATTCATCGCGCCGGCCCGCTCCAGCGCCCAAAGGTCGGAAACATCCTCCACCACAATCACGGTCGACTGGTCGCGGCGCTCGTCCGTGCAGACGGTGCAGGGATCGATCGTATCGACATTGCCGCAGCAGGAGCAGATCTTCACCTTGTCATGGGCCTCGCCCATGGCATTCGCCAAAGGGCCTAGCAACTGCTCCTTCTTCTTGATGAGGTGCAGCGCCGCCCGCCTTGCGGATCGGGGGCCAAGACCGGGCACCTTTGCCAGAAGCTGGATCAGTTTTTCAATTTCGGGACCGGTGACTCGCTTTGCCATTGGCGGCTTTTAGCCCATATCTTCCGGGAACGGAATCGCCGGAAAGGTCAGATCCATGAAAATTGCCGCCATATGCCTGGGCCAGGCCGAGCCGCTTCCGGGCAAGAGCTACAAAACCGGCATCTTCAAGATCCCGGTGTCGCGGCCAGTCCAGGTCGATCAGCAAGGCCTTGTCGGCGACCGCATCTGCAATCGCAAGCATCATGGCGGGCCTGACCAAGCTGTCTATATCGAGGGTGGTGCAACGCTGGACTGGTGGTCGCAGGAACTGGGGCATAAGGTCGAACCCGGCACCTTCGGCGAAAACCTCGTGATATCAGGGCTAGACAATCGCGATGTCGCAGTGGGCGATCGCTTCGTCATCGACGACGTGATCCTCGAGGCGACGGCGCCGCGCAGCCCCTGCGCCACGTTCGCGGCGCGCATGCAGGCCCCGAAATTCGTGAAGCGCTATACCCAGGCTGCGCGTCCCGGCATCTATTGTCGGGTGCTGTCAGCGGGTTTTCTCGAAGCCGGCCAAGCCGTCGGGTTCGAACAGTATGGCGCCGACCGCGTGACCATTCCCGAGCTGCTGGCGTCTTACGGCCGCAAGGTGCAGGCGCAGGAGATTGAGCGCTACCTGTCAGTCCCGCTCGCCAGCAGGATCCGGGAGCACTTCACGGCGAAGGTCAGCGCCGGCCCGTGACGATGCATGCGCAATCAGCGACCTGGCCGCAGCACCTGCGGACTGCATATAGCTTGCATCCCGATGCAGCATGGCGACCGAAAAGCAGCCATCGAGCAACAGCATGATCTGCCGTGCGAGAAGCACCGGCTGTTCCAGGCCGTCCGCTGCAATCACGTCGGCAAGCCAGGATTCGAAAGCCTTCTTGTGCGCCCGGCCAACCTGTAAGGCGGGATGCCCCGGCAAGTTGGCAAGCTCCGCCGATGTCCGCAGAAAACCGCAGCCTTTCCAGTCGGCCCGGGCCGCTGCCTTCGCGAGGTGGTCGAAGATCGCGTAGATCCTGTCGCCAAGGTCGCCATCGGCCTGCGCAAACCATTTGCGATAGGCCGCAAGATTGGGTTGGTCCCGATGGGACAGATAGGCCGCGATCAGGTCGTCCTTGCTCTTGAAATGGTAATAGAGGGATTTCTTGGTGATACCGGCCTCATCGGCGACGGCATCGACGCTGACCGCCCGGATGCCCTCCCGATAGAAGAGCCGGTTTGCAGCGACCACGATCCGCTCACGGGTAGGGATGTCGTTCATTCAATCAAGGTATACTGACCAGTGAGTATACACAAGTCTTTCAATGTCTCACCCTTCCTCCGACAGTAACCTGAGGAGAGGTGGCATGACAGAGGAGCGAATCGACATCGTCTGCGCCGATGGCGTGGAACTGGGCGGTCATTGGTGGCCGAACCGGAGCCCTCAGTGCCATGGCGCAGTCGTCGTGACCTCAGCGACGGGCGTGCGTTCCCGCTATTACCACCGCTACGCAGCCTTTCTGAGCAGCCATGGTTTCCATGTGCTGACCTTCGACTATCGCGGAATCGGCCTTTCCCGCCCGGTAGAGCTGGAAACCTGCCGCTACGACTGGACCCAATGGGGAGAACGAGACATCGATGCCGCCCTCGGCTTTGCCGCCGCCCGTGCAGGCGGTCTACCGCTGCTGATGGTGGGCCACAGCATCGGCGGGTTTCTGCCCGGCTATGCCCGGACCGCCGGCAGTATCAAGCGCATGCTGACGGTTGGCGCACAATATGCCTATTGGCGCGACTACGCGGCGGATCACCGATGCGCCATGCTGCTAAAATGGCATCTTGCGATGCCGCTCCTGGCGCTGTTGCGGGGCTATTTTCCGGGAGAACGCCTCGGCTGGCTGGAAGATCTGCCGGCGGGCGTCGCCTATGAATGGGCCTTTCGCCGGTCCCGCATCGAAGCCCGGCTCGGGGCTGCCGCCAAACGCGATCTGGTGACGCGCTTCAAGGCCGTTTCCGCACCGATCCTCGCTGTCAGCCTCACGGATGATCCGTTCGCGACGCGGAAGGCTGTTTCACGGGCGCTGAGCTATTACGGCTCGGCGAGGCACACCAAAGTCATGCTGGAGCCCGCGGATTTCGGACAGAGCCAAATCGGGCATTTCGGCCTGTTTCATGACCGCCATGCCGCCGGCTTCTGGCTCGATACGCTGCTTTGGCTTCGCGATGGCATCAATCCGTGGCCGCAGCGGGTCTATGCCTGATCAGAACGGTAGCTTCATGCCGGGCGGGATCGGCAGGCCGGCGGTCATTTCCTTGGTCTTCTCGGCCATCACGGCTTCCGCCTTGTCCTTGGCGTCCTTGTGGGCGGCAACGATCAGGTCTTCGAGGATTTCGACCTCGTCTTCCTTGAACAGCGAGGGGTCGATCTTGAGGCCCTTCAAATCGCCCTTGCCGGTCATCCTGACAATGACCAGCCCGCCGCCGGAACGGCCCTCGACTTCGAGAGCGGCGATTTCCGCCTGCATCTTCTCCATCTTGGCCTGCATTTCCTTGACCTTGCCCATCATGCCCATGATGTCGCGCATCTCGTGTTCTCCTGGATGTGATTGGTCTTTGATATAGGGTCTCAGTCGTCGATGTCATCGCCGGGCAGGATATCGCCCTCGGCGGATTCGGCCGTCGCGGGGCGATGCAGCTCTTCCTCGACGCTGTCACCCTCGCCTTCGCGCACCCGCACGTCGATCACCTTGGCGCCTGGAAAACGGCTGAGAATGGCGGCGACATCAGGATCCGACCGGGCATCGGTGAGCCGCGCCTCGCGGGTCGAGCTTTCCGCTTCGGCAAGCGTCGGCTGTCCGGCCTCGCGGCTCACGATCACCATCCAGCGGATACTGCTCCATTCCTCCAGCCGGCGCTGAAGATCGCCGGCCAATGTCTTGGGCGCTTCCGCCGGCAGGTTGATTTCAAGCCTGCCGGGCTCGAGCTTGACAAGCCGAACATAGGTCCGCAGCAGGGCCTTGAGCTTGGGATCGCGGTTTTTCGAGCAGAGATCGGAAATGTCATCCAGGGAGCGAACCGGCACGCTTGGCACCGGCTTGTCCTGTGGCTCACTTTCCGTCCGGCCCAAAGCCATCGGCTCCGGCGCTGCAGCCGGGCGGCTGTCGGGAACCACCTGCAGGCGGGCTGTCGGCTGGGCCGCGGGCTGCGCGCGTGCGATGGTCTCACGAACGGGCGCCGCCGCAAGTTGGGAGGCAGCAGAGGCCTGGGGCGCTGACGAAGCGCTGCCGCGCCCGCCGCCAACAGGTCCGCCGGCGCGTTCCTCGCTCGACATTTCCAGGAGCCGTCGCGCGGCATCCTCGGGGGAGGGAAGGCTTGCCGCATGGGTAAGCCGGATCAACACCATCTCGGCCGCACCCGCCGGACGGGCCGCCGTTTCCGCTTCCGTAATGCCCTTGAGCAGCATCTGCCAGATGCGCGACAGCGTCGAGACGGCGACGGCATTGGCGAATTCCGCGCCGCGAACCCGTTCGGCTTCCGTCAGCGAGGGGTCTTCCACTGCTGTCGGAATATATTTGAGGCGCGTCACCAGATGGGTGAAGTCGGCGAGGTCGGTCAGCACGACAGTCGGGTTGGCGCCTGCCTCATACTGGCTGTTGAACTCGCTGAGTGCCGCCGACACATCACCGCCGATGATATGGTCGAACAGGTCGACGATGCGGGCGCGGTCGGCAAGCCCGAGCATGGCGCGGACAGCTTCGCTGCGCACCACGCCGGCACCATGGGCGATGGCCTGGTCCAGCAACGACAACCCGTCACGGGCCGAGCCTTCGGCCGCACGTGCGATGAGCGACAGCGCCTCGTCCTCGGCCGTAATGCCTTCCTTGGCGGCGATGGTCGAAAACAGGCCGACCAGATCGGCAGCGCTGATGCGGCGCAGATCGAATCGCTGGCAGCGCGAGAGAACCGTGATCGGGACCTTGCGGATTTCCGTGGTGGCGAAGATGAACTTGACGTGCTCCGGCGGCTCTTCGAGCGTCTTCAGTAGGCCGTTGAAAGCCTGCGTCGAGAGCATGTGCACTTCGTCGATGATATAGACCTTGTAGCGGGCAGAAACCGGGCGGTAGCGCACCTGCTCGATGATCTCTCTGATATCATCGATCCCCGTATGGGAGGCGGCGTCCATCTCGATCACATCGACATGCCGGCCTTCCATGATCGCCTGGCAATGAATGCCGGGGATCTTCAGGTCGATGGTCGGGCGGTCGATTTCATCCGTCTTGTAGTTTAGCGCGCGGGCGAGAATGCGCGCGGTGGTCGTCTTTCCCACTCCGCGAACGCCGGTCAGCATATAGGCCTGGGCGATGCGGCCGGTCTCGAAGGCATTGGTGAGCGTGCGGACCATCGGCTCCTGGCCGACCATGAGGTCCGAAAAATCCTTGGGACGGTATTTGCGGGCCAGCACCCGGTAGCCGTTTCCGGCATTGGCTATGGTCGGTGCTGTCGGCTCGGATTCGCTCATGCCCCTGCCAGCGTCTGGTTCGGCCCGCAGGACGGGCATTGCATGGCCCCGCCAGGCGGAAGCCGAAGGAATGAAGGTGGGAGGCTGGCACGATGACCCGTGCCGTGCTCGTTGGGGCTGCTTCCTTCCGGACCTGACCCGGTTGGCGAGTGGCTCGTCCACCACCAACCTCCCGACGCCACATATCGTCAATTGCGCACACAATTGCAAGCGACGCTTCCAAAAAACTGTTATGACCGGAAAAACGACAGGGCCATGAGCTCAAAAGGACGGGAGGACGCCGGTGGCTGAATTCGAACTGGACGAGCGGCTCGCTCGCGACAGTGTTTCGCTGACGAAACTCGGGCTCTGTGATCTCCGATTGTCACGCGACAGCCGCTGGCCCTGGCTGATCCTGGTGCCGCAACGTCCCGGATTGACGGAACTTTTCGAAATGACACCGCTCGATCAGGCCATGCTGACCTTCGAGCAGACACTGGTTGCCAGCGCCCTGAAAAAGGCAACGGGCGCCGACAAGATCAATATCGCCGCTATTGGAAATATTGTGCGTCAGGTCCATGTTCATGTCGTCGCCCGGTTCGAGGCCGATGCCAACTGGCCTGGACCGATATGGGGTTTTGGCCAGTCGGTCGCCTATGAAGACGATCGCCAGCGCGAATTCACGACATCCTTTCTCGAAGCACTCAACACATGACGAAATCTCTTTTCGACAGCCGCGTTCCCCATCCAGAACCCAGCACCCTCTCAGCCTTCGCCAGGAACGGACTTTCGCGACTGGCCGAGGGCCGCGCAGAAGATTGCCTGGAAACCGCTTTTGCGGTCGAGGGCGCTCATATCCTGGCCTTCGCCGGCAACAAGTTGATCCTGAAGCATGACAGCCAGGTGCTCGATCCGCTGTTTGCGCCCTATGAACTGCCTGAGTTGAAGCCCGATCTCGAGAATGCCGTGCTGCTCGGCCACCAGCCAAGCGGCGAGCCGCGCATTGCGGTTCCCGTCACCTGCGCGCTCGAAGAACTGGCCAGCCATTTCAAGGCGGAGGATGCCCGCACCCTCTATCGCGAGGAGCTTCTGGGGGAAGAACTCCTAGGCGAGGTGGCCCAGGCGGTCAGCCTGCTGCACTGGAACAGCACCCACAAATTCTGCGGCCGCTGCGGCTCTGCGACCGAAAGCCGGATCGGCGGCTACAAACGCGTCTGCCCCAGCTGCGACAACCAGCTTTTTCCGCGCACGGACCCTGTCGTCATCATGCTGGCGGTCGACGAAGCAAATGACCGTGTACTGATGGGCCGAAGCCATCGTTTCCCGGAGGGCATGTATTCCTGCCTCGCAGGCTTCGTGGAACCCGGAGAGACGATCGAGGACGCCGTCCGGCGTGAAACGCTGGAGGAGTCCGGTATCCAGATCGGGCGGGTACGCTATCACGCGTCCCAGCCCTGGCCCATGCCGCATTCCCTGATGATCGGCTGTTTTGCCGAAGCTGTAACGCTCGACATCGCGCGGGACGAATCAGAACTTGCCGACTGCCGCTGGTTCACCCGCGAGCAGGCTGAGGCCATGGCGGAAAACCGATCCACCGACGGAACGACCGCACCGCTGAAGGGCGCGATCGCCTATCGCCTGCTCAGGGATTGGCTCGACTGGGTTGATTGAAGGCGTCAAGCGCCGTCAGAACTTGCCGCGCATGGCGTGGGCCTTATAGACGCCGAGGATGCGGACCTTCTCCGAGAAGAAGCGCAGTTCTTCCAGGGCGCGCTTCACCGGCGCGTCGTCCGGATGGCCTTCAATATCCGCATAGAACTGGGTGGCGATGAACTTGCCACCGATCTGATAGCTCTCCAGCTTGGTCATGTTGACGCCATTGGTGGCAAAGCCGCCCATGGCCTTGTAAAGCGCTGCCGGCAGGTTGCGAACATTGAAGACGAAGGTGGTGATGAAGGCCTCATCGTCGCTCTTGCGTTTTGGTTCCGCCTGGTCACGGGAGAGCACGACGAAGCGGGTGACGTTATTTTCCGAGTCTTCCACATTCTCGGCAATGATGTCGAGACCGTAGAGCGAGGCGGCCAGGCGCGGCGCAAGGGCCGCCATGGAACGATCCTTGGCTTCCGCCACCTGCTTGGCAGCACCAGCCGTATCGCCGGCAACCACGGCCTTCCAGCCATGGCTGCGGATGATCTTGCGGCATTGGCCGAGCGCATGAATATGGCTGTGCACGGTCCGGATTTCATCGAGCTTCACGCCCGGCAGCGCCATCAACTGGAACCGGATCGGCATGAAATACTCGCCGACGATATGCAGTCGCGACAGCGGCAGCAGATAATGGATATCCGCCACGCGGCCGGCGAGCGTGTTTTCGATCGGGATCATCGCGAGGTCGGCATCGCCGTTTTCCAGCGCGACGAAGGCATCCTCGAATGTGGGGCAGGGCAGTGGCTCCATGGAGGGGAACATGTCCCGGCAGGCCATGTCGGAATTGGCGCCGAAATCGCCTTGGAACGAGATCTTGTTGGTGGGAGCCACGGTCTTATCCTTGTCTGGCAGAGAGAATGGCCCGCGCCTTTTCCAGGTCTGCGGGGGTATCGACACCGAGCGGCACGGTCTTTACGATCTCCACATCGATCCGCATGCCCGCCTCAAGCGCGCGCAACTGCTCAAGCGATTCGCGCTTTTCCAGCACTGAGGGCTTGAGGGTGACGAACCGGTCGAGTGCCGCGCGCCGGTAGGCGTAGAGGCCGATATGGTGGTAGAGCGGCCCCGGCCCATACGGTGCCGTGACGCGCGTGAAATATAAGGCGTGCAGTCGGGTTTCGCTGACCGGCGAGCCGATGACCTTGACGATGCTCGGATTGACCTTGTCTTCCTCGCTCTCGATCTCCACCGTCAGAGTGGCGATGTCGGTCCTGGGATCCTCGAGCGCGCGCAGCGCCGCATGGATCACCTCCGGCTCGATCGTCGGCAGGTCGCCCTGCACATTGATGATGATCTCCGCCTTGGCGTCGGGATCGATCAGCAGCATGGCTTCGTGGATGCGGTCGGAACCCGACTGATGGTCGCTGCGCGTCATCACCACCTCGAAGCCCGCTGACTGCACCGCGTCAAAGACCCTCTGGTCATCCACGGCCACGACGACCCGTCCGACATTGGCTTCCTGCGCCCGTTTTGCTACCTGGACGATCATCGGCAGCCCGCAAATATCGGCCAGCGGCTTGCCCGGAAGACGCACCGAAGCCATGCGTGCCGGGATCAGGACCAGCGTCCTGGACAAATCGGTGTGGTTCATGGCTCGCCCTTCTAAATGGCTGCGAAAAGTGTCAAAAAGTCTCAGTCGGGGGATCACAACAGTGTTGCAACTGTCAAGCAAAAGACATAGGTTCCGCCCGATTTCAAGATCGTCCGGTTCGTGATCCGCCGGCTGCAACGGGAGCGTTTCAGATGAATTCATATGTGAACATGGGCGTCGGCGCACTGCTCGGCACCGTTTTTGTTCTCATGTCGGTGTCGATTGCATCGGAAGGCATCTTCCACGCTGAGACCCCGGAAAAGGAAGGCTTCGCCATTGTCGCCGAAGCACCGGCCGCTGCCGAAGGTGGCGAAGCTGCTGCCGCTGCTGCCGTGCCGATCGCCACGCTGCTGGCCAGCGCTGACGCTGCTGCCGGCGAAGCTGCATTCAAGAAGTGTTCGAGCTGTCATACCGTGGATAAGGGAGGCGCCAACAAGGTTGGCCCTAACCTCTGGGGTGTTGTCGATCGTCCGATCGCCTCGCATGAGGGCTTCTCTTATTCGGCTGCTATGAAGGAATTCTCCAAGGGTGGTGCCGAGCACTGGACCTTCGATCACCTGAACGAATTCCTGCTTGCTCCGAAGAAGCATATCCCGGGCACCGCCATGGGCTTTGCAGGCATCAAGAAGGATGAAGAGCGCGCCAGCCTCATCCTGTATCTGCACAATCAGGCCGATTCGCCGGTGGCGCTGCCAACCAACTGAGTCGCGCCACCAGCGACATACCTCTAGAAATGCCCGGCTTCGTCCGGGCATTATTCGTTTGTGCGACGATATGTCATAGGCGCCGAACGGCGTTCCTTCAGAGCAGCAGCCAGGCCCAGAATGTGACCGTCAGCGCTCCGACGGCCGTGGTCAGGGTGATGGTCGAAGCCGCAAGTCCGTGACCGACGCCGAAGCGATTGGCGATCAACCAGGCGTTGATCCCGGTCGGCACTGATGAGGTCAGCACCATCGCCGCCGTCCACTCGTCGCTGAGGCCCAGCAATTGGCTGGCGACCCAGACACAGCCCGGCAGCAGCGCAAGCTTCAGCACCGACATCACAGTCGCAATCCCGACATTGCCGGAGAGCCCGTATTTGTTGAGTGCCATGCCAAGCGATATCAGCGCCGCCGGTGCCGCCATGCCTGCGACCTGGTCGATCAACCCACCGACAAGGGCAGGCGTCGGCAGCCCGGAAAGATGCATCAACAGGCCGGCGGCCAGCCCGATGACGAGGGGATTGCGAACGAGATTGCCGCCGACCTGGCGGATGATGGCCAGCAATCCCCGCGCTTCTCCGCCGCTCACGCTGCGCTCGGCCTGTTCCATCAGCACGGTGCCGATGACCATCATCAGCGGCAGGTGAACGGCAAGCAGGATCGAGAGCGCGACGATCCCATCCTCGCCCACGGTGCGGCTGACCAGAGGCAGGCCGATAAAGACGTTGTTTGCAAATGCGGAGGAGACCCCGCCCAAGACGCCGACCCGGGCATCCCGGCCGAAGACGCGGGTGGCGACCAGATGGCCAACAGTCCACGTCACCGCCACGCCTGCGAAATAGGCGACCCAAAGCTTGAAAGGAGAGGCGCCATGGAAATCCGCCTGCGAGATCGTGCGGAACAACAGCACCGGCACGGCCACCTTGAAGACGAATTCACTCAAGGCATCGCCGATTTCCATTTTCAGGAAGCCCAGCTTCACCATCGCCCAGCCGATCAGGATCAGGATGAAGATCGGCAGGACATCGAGGGCAATCGCAAACATGGGGGAACTTTCGGCGGAAACGACTGGAGCAGGCGACAGCACGCGGTGAAGCCGCCTGCGGAAGGTCTAGAGGCTTTCGCCTGACATGGAAACACGCACGCCATGAGATGGTTGCACAAATGAAAAAAGCGGGACTGTGCCCGCTCTTTCCGCCAGCCTGAAACCGGCTGGCCGGGATCGCATGCCCGCCAGTTCATCCGTGGTCGGTTGCAATCCTCTATGCGGGACCTTTCATGGTCCCCGCCGCGAGCGACATGGTGGCATGTCGTCCGTCGGCTTCACGATGAAGGGTGTACCGCGATAACGTAACAAATACATGACTTGGCGGGCTTGTCTCTTCGATGCCGCGGCTTCCAAAACATGGAAAAACCTTTATGAGGGGGAAAGCTTTCAGAACCCCTGGGGATCCCTTATGTTGAAGTTCGATGTGCTCACAGTGGGCAATGCGATTGTCGATATCATCTCGCGCTGTGAGGATAGCTTCCTTGAAGACAATGCGATCACCAAGGCGGCCATGAACCTGATCGACGCCGAGCGCGCCGAAAAGCTCTATTCGCTGATGGGCCCGGCCATCGAAGCATCGGGCGGCAGCGCCGGCAACACTGCAGCCGGCATTGCAAGCCTCGGCGGCAAGGCGGCCTATTTTGGCAAGGTGGCCAATGACCAGCTGGGCAAGATCTTCGAGCACGACATTCGCGCCCAGGGCGTACATTACCAGACCAAGGCCGGCGGAAACAATCCGCCGACGGCGCGCAGCATGATCTTCGTGACGCCCGATGGCGAGCGTTCCATGAACACCTATCTGGGTGCCTGCGTCGAACTTGGGCCCGAGGATGTCGAGGCAGACGTCGTGGCCGCCTCCAAGGTCACCTATTTCGAAGGCTATCTCTGGGATCCGCCGCGTGCTAAGCAGGCCATCCGCGAATGCGCCCGCATTGCCCATGAAAACGGCCGCGAAGTGTCGATGACGTTGTCCGACAGCTTCTGCGTCGGCCGCTATCGCGACGAGTTCCTGGAACTGATGCAGTCCGGCACGATCGATATCGTCTTCGCCAACAAGAGCGAGGTTCTGGCGCTGTATGAAACCGAGGACTTCGAACAGGCGCTTGATAACATTGCCCGTGACAGCAAGCTCGCGGCGGTCACCATGAGCGAAGAGGGCGCCGTCATCGTCAAGGGCGAGGAGCGCATTCGCGTCGAGGCGACCGAGATCCGCGAACTTGTCGATACCACCGGTGCCGGCGATCTGTTCGCTGCGGGTTTCCTCTTTGGCTATACCCAGGGCCGTAGCCTGTTCGATTGCGGCCGTCTCGGCTGCTTTGCGGCCGGGCTCGTGATCCAGCAGATCGGGCCGCGTCCGAACCTCTCGCTCGAAAAAGCAGCGCGGGAAGCAGGGCTTATTTGAAGGCTTCGCCCGGATAGGCGCCCCAGATTTCCCCTTGGGAGACCCAGCCGGAGGTGCCGTCGACCGTGGCGCGGCACCAGTTTCCGGTGCATTCCTGCAGGGAGAGAACGACGCCCGGCTCCAGTTTTGCCACGATGGCGGCATTCGCCATCGAATCCCGACGCAGGTTGACGAAGACATCATCGCCCCCCTGAGCGCGCATCCACGGAGCGGCGACGGCGGTCCGGTCGCCAGACAGCAAGGATTGGCTGACCCAGCCTTCCGTGCCGTCGGCATCGCGGATGCGCCGCCAGTTCTCGTATTCCTGGATGATTTCCACCGGCAGCCCTGCCTTGGTGTAAAGCCAGGAGACCGCATAGTCCGTGCTGGGACCGATTCTGAGATTGACGCGGGCCGCCTTCAGGCTGACGAATCGCGGCAGGGGCAGGCCACTTGCGCCCTTGTCCGTCGACTGGGCCTGTGCCGGTTGACTTTGGAACGAGATTACTGCCAGACAAATCCCTGCGATAAAGCCTATCTGACGCAATGAATTAATCATGGTTGTTCCGTTCGCCGATTTCAGGCCAGGTATCGTCATCGCACGGGGCTGGCGATAAAACGTCGCGGACGATAATTCCCGCCCGCGTCGGTCGAGTTTCGTTTGTCTTCGCCGGCGGGTTTGGTAGAAAATGCCCTGACGGGGGAATGATCGCCCAACTTGGTTAAGGACCTCTCAACAAGGCATTGAAAGTCTCCATGACGAGCAAGAAAAAACCCAAGGTCTACATCACCCGGAAGTTGCCCGATGCCGTGGAAACGCGCATGCGCGAACTGTTCGATGCCGAGCTGAACATCGACGACACGCCGCGCACGCTTCCCGAACTGGTTGCGGCCGTGCAGACCGCCGATGTTCTGGTACCGACGGTGACTGATCGCATCGACCAGGCGCTGATCGAGCAGGCTGGGCCGCAGTTGAAGCTCATTGCCAGCTTTTCCAACGGGTTCGACCATATCGACGTGGATGCCGCTGCCCGTCGCGGAATCACCGTCACCAACACGCCGAATGTCCTGACCGAGGACACGGCCGACATGACCATGGCGCTGATCCTGGCGGTGCCGCGCCGGCTGGCGGAAGGTTCGCGAATCCTGACGGACAATCCCGGCGAATGGGCAGGCTGGTCGCCGATCTGGATGCTGGGACGCCGCATCTGGGGCAAGCGCATCGGCATTGTCGGCATGGGCCGTATCGGCACAGCGGTTGCCCGCCGCGCCAAGGCCTTCGGTCTGTCGATCCATTATCACAACCGCAAGCGCGTCAGTCCGGCCACTGAGGACGAGTTGGAGGCGACCTATTGGGACAGCCTCGACCAGATGCTGGCCCGCGTCGACATCGTCTCGGTCAATTGTCCCTCGACGCCGGCCACCTATCACCTGCTGTCGGCGCGCCGGCTGGCCCTGATGCAGCCCACGAGCTATATCGTCAACACGGCCCGCGGCGGCATCATTGACGAGGCCGCGCTGATCCAGTGCCTGCGCGAAGGCAAGATCGCCGGCGCCGGGCTTGACGTGTTTGAGAACGAGCCGCTGGTCAATCCGAAGTTCCTGAAGCTCTCGAAGGAGGGCAAGGTGGTGCTGCTGCCGCATATGAGCTCGGCCACCATCGAAGGCCGCATCGACATGGGCGACAAGGTCATCATCAATATCAGGACCTATTTTGACGGCCATCGCCCGCCGAATCGCGTCCTGCCCGGCCGGAGCTGATCCGGAAGGCTTATCCGTCGAGGCGCTTGCGCATCTCGATGAAGGTAATCCGCTCAAATCCGGGATGGCTCTTTTCTGCCGTGCGGACAAAACCCCATCCGGCAAAGCGCCGGTGATTTCCCGTCAGCTCGATCCGGGTTTCCAGCCTGAGGTTCCCCAGGCCACGGCTGCGAGCCTCTTCTTCGGCCGCCATCAACAATTGGCGGCCGATGCCGCGCCCCTGCGCTTGGGGATGGACGGCGAACTTGCCGATGTAAAGGCTGTCGGGTTCCGGCTTGCAGAACATGCAACCCAGCAGTTTCCCACCATCCGTCACCACGAATCCCAGTTCCTGCGCCGCCTTGTCCTTTAAAAGCGGAGCCGTCAGCCGCTTGGCCGAGGACGGCGGATCGATGATCGGATCCATATAGGCAAAGGACTGGAGAATCAGCTCCAGCAAGTCGTCCCAGCGGTCGAAGGCGGCATTGATGGGGCGAAGCTCAGGCATGGTTCTCCGGCGTCGTCTTGCGTCGGTAGCGGATCGTGTCGAAACGCGTGGACAGCGCGTCGTAGAGCAGCAGGCGGCCGATCAGCGGCTCGCCCGTTCCCGTAATCACCTTGATCGCCTCCATGGCCATCAGTGTGCCAATGACCCCCGTCAACGCACCGACGATTCCGGCTTCGGCGCAAGAAGGTATGAGCCCCTGCCGCGGCGGCTCGGGAAAGAGATCGCGGTAGCGGGGATTGGCCACCCCGTTGGCATCCGTCAGATGCGGCGCCAGCACCGTGACTGAGCCATCGAATCGCCCGACCGCGCCCGTGACGAGGGGGATGCGGGCCGCTTCGGCAGCATCGGCAGCCGCATAGCGCGTGTCGAAATTGTCCGATCCGTCGATCAGCAGCGTGAAGCGGCCGAGATGATCCGCTGCAAAGCGGGCGTCGAAGCGGTCCTCGTAATGCAGCAGCCGGACATGGGGATTGAGACGGGTCAAGGCCGCCATCGCGCTTTGGGTCTTCAACTCGCCAACGGTTCCGGTGTCGTGCACCACCTGCCGCTGCAGGTTGGAGAGCGAGACGCGGTCGTCATCGACGATGCCGAGCGTGCCGACGCCGGCGGCCGCCAGGTATTGCAGCACGGGCGAGCCAAGCCCACCGGCCCCGATCACCAGCACCCGGGCGGCCTTCAAGGCCTGTTGTCCCGCGCCGCCGATCTCAGGCAGGAGGATGTGACGGTGATAGCGGGCGATTTCTTCGGAAGAGAGAGGATCCATGATGTCCATGTTCGCATGCTTTTCGGCGGCGCGCAAAGCCGCTCACTCCGGGATCAACGCCCCATCCTGAACGGTGATGAACTGCGCGCGATCGCCAAGGGCTGAAAACATCGCCCGGTCGGTGCCGGTCATGAAGGCCTGTCCGCCGATCGCATCGATTCGGTCGAACAGCGCCGCGCGCCGGCCTTCGTCCAGATGGGCGGCGATCTCGTCCAGCAGCAGCACCGGCGCGTGGCCGGTCATATTGGCGACCAGCCGCGCATGGGCGAGGATCAGCCCCACCAGCAACGCCTTCTGCTCGCCCGTGGAGCACCGTTCGGCCTCCATGTCCTTCTCCCGATGACGGACGATCAGATCGACCCGATGCGGCCCCTCAAGCGTCCGCCCGGCGCTTGCATCCAGCCCACGGCTGTCCGCCAGCATGGCGGCATAGCGATCCTCAAGGTCGATCGCCGGCGCATCCTCGACGTCATCAAGGAAGCCGGTGAGGGCCAGTGTCGCCGAAGGGAAGGCGCTGTCCCGGTCGCGCTCGATCAGCGCGGTCAGCAGGCCCAGCATCTCCCGCCGTGCCAGCGCCATGGCGATGCCGAGTGCTGCCATCTGCTGCTCGATGCCGGAGAGCCATGTTCGATCAAAGCGCCCCTCGGACAGCAGCCGGTTGCGGCCGCGCATGGCCTTTTCGAAATCGCTGGCACGCCTCCCATGGGCAGGATCGAGCGAGAGCACCAGCCGGTCCAGAAATCGTCGCCGATCCGCCGATGGCCCGGTAAAGAGCCCGTCCATGGCAGGTGTCAGCCACAGTACCCGCAGATGGTCGGCCAGTTCGTCCACCGATTTGGCCTGCGTGCCATTCAGCCTGAGGCGCCTGACCGGGCCTTCGTCGCCGCCTTGTACGCCGGTGCCGATCTCGACGCTGCCATCCATGCCCTCCACCTCGGCAAAGATGGAGAAGCCACCGGATGCGCCAACGCGCGCGACATCGGCCAGCTGTGCGCGGCGCAGCCCGCGGCCCGGCGACAGAAAGGACACGGCCTCCAGCAGATTGGTCTTTCCGGCCCCGTTATTGCCGGTGAAAACCACATGCTGGGCTGAAAGCTTCAGGGAGACGCTGTCATAATTGCGAAAATCGTTGAGCAGCAGCCTGGTGAGATGGACCTTGTGTGTCATGGAATCCGTTTGGTCAGCAGCCATGAACTAGGCTGAAAGGGTAACAGAGGCAAGTCTGGCGATGGTTTTTCGGATTGGCGACCGCGCCCATGACTTTTGGTCCCATGGACCCGGTCCCTGACCTGCGCTAGACTTCGGAGTATGAGGGAAGCGAGGCATGCCATGCATCGGCACGACGAGGATCTGACCCCGGAAGAGGCCCGGCAGGACCACTGGGACATGCTGCGCTTCCTGGGGCTCAATGCGCTTGTTGGCATGGGCCTTGGGCTGGCAGTGGCGGGTGCTTTGATCTGGCTGGATATCGGCGGCCTGGCCAAGCACCTCAGTCGCAGCAGCGCCCCGATCCTTCCGGCCCTGATGATCGCCCTGCCGCTCGCACTCACCTTCGCCGCCGCGGTCACGGCCTCAGCCGTCATGCTGATGCCCTATAAAAAGAAGAAGCAGCGTTAGATTTAGAGCCTTTCAGGGTTAAATAGAAGCATTCTGCTGGCTCAAACGGAGTCGGATGGTCGACCGACCGGCGCGCGTCGTAGCCAGGCTCTACGGCCAAGCCGGTCGGTCGACCAGGCGGCCCGTTTCAGCCAGCCCGAAGGGCCGGGCATCTTTCCGCCAGGATCAGAGGCGATCGGCTCGGACTTGACCCAAGGGTATGCCCGTCGCCAATCGCCTCTGCCCTGACGAAAACCTGCTCCGGCAGAACGCTTCTAGTTAACCCTGAAAGACTCTAAGCGACGGGTTTTGCCTCCGCAATTGCGGCAGGCACAGAGCGTTGGGCGCTGAGGCCATTGACCCCGCGAGGGGCTTTGGGCATGGAACTGCTGTCATCAACGGGAATGAACGCATGGCTGACCAGGACGACCGCATCACCCGGCTGGAGGAGACCGTGGCGCATCAGGCCAGGATCATCGAAGACCTTTCCGACCAGCTTGCGGACCAATGGAAGGTGGTGGACCAGACACGTGCCAAGCTGGAATGGCTTCTCGTTCGTTTTGCCACGTTCGAGGAAATGGCCGGCGAAGCGCCGCCCATTACCAAACCGCCGCATTATTGAGCTTTTGCTATTCCCGACAGGATGGCATCGACCAGCTTGGCGATGTCTTCCTCGCGGCAATCCAGTCGACCGGTCAACAGCCGTGCCCAGGCGAAGCTCGACAGCATCTCCGTGATCAGTTCGACATCGACATCCGCCCGGATCTCGCCGCGCTCTTTGGCCCGAACCAGCATCTGTGAACTCTGGCGGCGCCGATCTGCATAATATTGCGACAGGGCGTCCAGTGCGGCCGGATCGCTTTGCGCCTCGGCGACCACGGATCGGAAGATCGCACCGCCCGCTTCCTGCTGCCAGAAGGTCAGTAGGCCCGAAACGAACTGCTCCATGTCGCCGCGGATGCTGCCGGTGTCCGGATGCGGTACGTTCTTTTGCCGGTGGTAGACATCGAGCAGCAAGGCCGCCTTCGATGGCCACCAGCGATAAATCGTCGGCTTGCCGGCCTTGGCGAGCTTTGCCACCTTTTCGATCGAAAAGGCGCCCAGCCCACCGTCACGCAGGATCTGCTCGGCAGCGGTCAATATTGCCTCCTCGCTTGCGGGATTGCGCTGCGATCCAATCGACGTGCGGCGTGTCGGCTCGTCTGTCTCCATCGTCATCGATTTGCCTCCAGAATTTTTTTGCAGGATAGCACGAATGGAGCTTGAACGAAACGTATCGTTTCGATATAAACGAAACGTACCGTTCTTATGGAGCTATCCCATGTCCCCTATCGCCTCCCGTCCGCAACCCTCGAAATTGCGTCTCTCCCTGATCATGCTCGCTGTCGTCTATCCCTTTGTCACCGCCATTCTTTACATCCTGATGCCGCTGACCGAGGGCTGGCCGCTGTGGGAGCGCACGCTGCTGCTGGCGCCGATCATGGTCTTCAGCATCGTCTATTTCATCGCCCCGACCATCCAGAAGCATTTCGGCTGGTTCATCGTCCGCGCGCCGCGCCCTGCCATCGCCTGACCCGCATCAAACGCAAAAGGGCCGGACATTGCTGCCCGGCCCTTTGATTTTTCCTATAGCGATCGTTCAATCAGTCGCTGAGCGTGTCGAAGAAGTCCTTCATGCGGGCAAAGAAGCCCGTCGACTGCGGATTGTTTTCCTTCGATGACAACTGCTCGAACTCCTGCAGCAGCTCGCGCTGGCGCTTCGTCAGCTTTTGCGGCGTCTCGATCTGGATCTGGATATAGAGATCGCCCGTCTGCGCCGAGCGCAGCACCGGCATGCCCTTGTTCTTCAGGCGGAACTGCTTGCCCGGCTGCGTGCCTTCTGGGACGCTGACGCGCGACTTGGTCCCGTCCAGCGTTACCACGTCGAAGGTGCCGCCGAGCGCTGCCGTCGTCATCGAGATCGGCACGGAGCAATAGAGATCCGCCCCGTCACGCTGGAAGAACTCGTGCGGCTTGACCGACAGGAAGATGTAGAGGTCGCCAGCGGGTCCGCCACGCAGGCCGGCTTCGCCCTCGCCCTGCAGGCGAATGCGCGTGCCGTCCTCGATGCCAGAGGGAATGCTGACCGACAGCGAGCGCTCTTCCGTGACGCGACCATGGCCGTGGCACTTGGTGCAGGGATCAGCAATCGTCTGGCCGCGGCCGTGGCAGGTCGGACAGGTCCGCTCGATCGAGAAGAAGCCTTGCGCCGCGCGCACCCGACCGGAGCCCTGGCAGGTTGCGCAGGTGGTCGGCTTGGTGCCCGGCTTGGCGCCGGTACCGGTGCAGAGATCGCAGGTGATCGAGGTCGGTACACGGATCTGCGCCGTCTTGCCGGTAAAGGCTTCCTCGAGCGTAATTTCCATGTTGTAGCGCAGGTCGGCGCCGCGTTCGCGGCCACCCGTCGAGCGCTGGCGTCCGCCGCCGCGACCGCCCATCATTTCGCCGAAGATATCTTCGAAGATGTCGGAGAAGCCGCCGGACTGGAAGCCGCCGCCACCGCCACCCATGCCGCCCTGTTCGAAGGCCGCGTGACCGAAGCGGTCATAGGCCGCCCGCTTCTGCGGGTCCTTCAGGGTCTCATAGGCTTCGTTGATTTCCTTGAACTTCTTCTCGGCTTCCGCGTCGCCCGGATTCTTGTCGGGATGCAGTTTCATAGCCAGCTTGCGGAAGGCGCTCTTCAGCTCCTTCTCGTCTGCTGTCCGGCTGACCCCCAGGGTCTCGTAAAAATCAGCTTTTGCCATGGTCCTACAAAGCTCTCAGGGCTTTTTCCACGCTGGTGTGGTTACCCGATTTTTGGCCAACATAGCCTTCGCAGGCGATCACGTCAGTCTTGAAATTGCTTGCCGCGGTCCGGGCATCGCCCAGGAGCAGGCGTTTTGCCTCGCCGGTATAAGTGAGGCTACCCGCCGCCGAGACAGCCAGGAAGGCAAGGGAATGGGCCGCCAGTTCGCAGCTGGAAGCCTTTTGCCCGGCTTTCTGCCGCGCCATTGCCCCTTCGATGATGGGGCCGAGCCCATCGGCGACGGCGGCAATCGCCCGTCCGTCCTTCGCAGTCAGCGCCTTGGCCAGCTTCGTTTCCGCGTCAATGACCTTGCGGTACACCTGTTCGGCCTGGCGCATATCCGCTGCCGCTGGAGCAGCCGTAGCCACCCCGCCTAGCGCAAGCACAAGAGAGACCGGCCCGAGGGCCAGTCTCGTTATGACGTGAGTGGCGAAGCGCTGCTTCGGCCTGTTCATCAGGCCGACTTCTTCGCGTCTTCGTCCTTCACTTCTTCATAGTCTGCGTCAACGACGTCGTCCTTGCCGCCTGCGCCTGCTCCGCCTTCGCCGCCTTCAGCCTGCTGGGCTTCGTAGATCGCCTGACCAAGCTTCATGGATACTTCCATCAGCGTCTGGGTCTTGGCCTGGATGTCCTCGGCATTGGGCTCGGAGGCTTCAACCGCGGTCTTCAGGCTGGCAATGGCATCCTCGATCGCCTTGCGGTCGGCCTCGGAAACCTTGTCACCATATTCCTTGACCGACTTCTCGGTCGAGTGAATGAGGCTTTCGGCCTGGTTCTTGGCTTCCACCGCTGCGCGACGCTTCTTGTCTGCCTCGGCATTGGCTTCGGCATCCTTGACCATCTTCTCGATGTCGGCGTCGGAGAGGCCACCGGAGGCCTGGATGCGGATCTGCTGCTCCTTGCCGGTGCCCTTGTCCTTGGCCGAAACCTGCACGATACCGTTAGCGTCGATGTCGAAGGTCACTTCGATCTGCGGAACGCCGCGCGGTGCAGGCGGCAAGCCAACCAGGTCGAACTGGCCGAGCAGCTTGTTGTCCTGTGCCATTTCGCGCTCGCCCTGCGATACGCGGATCGTCACGGCGTTCTGGTTGTCTTCGGCCGTCGAGAAGGTCTGGCTCTTCTTGGTCGGGATCGTCGTGTTGCGGTCGATCAGACGGGTGAAGACGCCACCCAGCGTTTCGATGCCAAGCGACAGCGGGGTCACGTCGAGCAGCAGAACGTCCTTGACGTCGCCCTGCAGAACGCCGGCCTGGATCGCTGCACCCATGGCAACGACTTCATCCGGGTTCACGCCCTTGTGCGGCTCCTTGCCGAACAGCTGCTTGACGATTTCCTGGACCTTCGGCATGCGGCTCATGCCGCCGACGAGAACCACTTCCTCAATGTCGCTGGCGGTCACGCCGGCGTCCTTGAGGGCGGCCTTGCAAGGCGCTACGGTGCGCTGGATCAGGTCGTCGACCAGGCTTTCGAACTTGGCGCGGGTCAGCTTCATCGTCAGATGCTTCGGACCGGTCGCATCTGCCGTGATGAAGGGCAGGTTGATTTCGGTCTGCTGCGAAGACGAGAGCTCGATCTTGGCCTTTTCGGCGGCTTCCTTCAGGCGCTGCAGGGCCAGCTTGTCGCCCTTCAGGTCGATGCCCTGGTCCTTCTTGAACTCGGCTGCGAGATATTCGACGAGACGCATGTCGAAGTCTTCACCGCCGAGGAAGGTGTCGCCGTTGGTCGACTTCACTTCGAAGACGCCATCGCCGATTTCGAGGACCGAGATATCGAAGGTACCACCGCCAAGGTCGTAGACGGCAATGGTCTTGCCTTCCTTCTTGTCCATGCCATAGGCCAGCGCTGCGGCGGTCGGCTCGTTGATGATGCGCAGGACTTCCAGACCCGCGATGCGGCCGGCATCCTTGGTTGCCTGGCGCTGCGCGTCATTGAAGTAGGCGGGAACGGTGATGACGGCCTTTTCGACCTTTTCGCCCAGATAGGCTTCCGCCGTTTCCTTCATCTTCTGGAGAATCATGGCGGAGATCTGTGCGGGGGAGTAGGGCTTGCCCTGGGCTTCGACCCATGCATCGCCATTGTCACCCTTTGCGATCTTGAAGGGAACGAGGCCCTTGTCCTTTTCCACGGTCGGGTCGTCGTAACGGCGACCGATCAGGCGCTTGACGGCGAACAGCGTGTTGGTCGGGTTGGTGACGGCCTGGCGCTTTGCCGGCTGGCCAACGAGGCGCTCGCCATCGTCGGAAAATGCCACCATGGAAGGCGTTGTGCGTGCGCCTTCGGAATTCTCGATGACCTTCGCGTCTTTGCCGTCCATGACGGAAACGCAGGAGTTGGTCGTTCCAAGGTCGATACCGATTACTTTAGCCATGTCATTCTCTCCTTGAAGCAGGCTGTCGGAACCCCAACCGGGCATTTCCCTGACAGCCCCTCGACGTGGATGGTCACTGGTTTACGCAGCCGGGCTGCGTCTATGCGGCGTATATAAGAAGCGGATTTTCCGACTGCAAGGCGGTAAATCCATGCAAAGCGAGTAAAAAGAACGGATTGGGCGCCCGTCTCCCTGGCCATTCTCAGGCGGCAGACGGCCCCGGCTGGCCGTGGAGCTACCACCCCGGCCTTGCGCAGGGCATGCTTGCCTATCCCGGCGCCTCGATCGGCTCAATTGCCCATGATCACATCAAGAAGCGTGGTGCGGTGCGGCGTGGGGACAGGGGCGCTGGAACCCACATCCATGGGCGGAACAGGACCGGTGGACGACGTCACGGGATCGTCGGCCGGGCGGTTCCCCACGGGGGCAGGCGGGGCCGGATAGCTGGTGCGGCCTTTGGTTTCGCCGCTTCCGCCGTTCAACACATTGGAGATCAGCGTCATCAGCGGATCGTCATTGGCCGAATCGGTTGCCGGAGGGGCGGGGAAGGCATCGCCGCCCTTGAGCGGTGTGGGCGAAACACCCTTGAGCGCGGCCGTCATATAGCCATGCCAGGCCTTTGCCGGCAGGCCGCCACCCGTCACCTTCTTCATCGATTGCCCGTCGTCATTGCCGAACCAGACTCCGGTCGCGAGATTGGCGGTGTAGCCAACGAACAGGGCGTCGCGGAACGACTGCGTCGTACCGGTTTTGCCGGCCGCCTGCCATCCGGCAATGCGGGCGTTATGACCGGTGCCATCTGTCAAGACACGGGACAGCATCTGGTTCATGGCGCCCACCACGGTCGGATTGAGCACTCTCGGCGGATTGGCGAAGTCGCCGTCATAGAGAATCTTGCCTTCGGGCGTCTTGATGCGCCGCACCACGTGAGGCGTTGCCTTGTAGCCGCCATTCATGAAGGGCGCATAGGCCGAGGTCAGTTCCAGCAGGGACACTTCCGACGTGCCAAGCGCAATCGACGCATTGGATTGAAGCTCTGATTCGATCCCCAGCCGATGGGCGACCTTGATCACATGGTCCGGCCCGACCTCCATCACCAGCTGCGCCGCAATGGTGTTCAGGGAATTGGCCAGCGCATCGGACAGCGTCACCGGGCCGCGATACTTCTCGTCATAGTTCTCCGGCGTCCATTTGCCGATCCGGATCGGCGCATCGTTGCGCACGGAGCCAGGTGTCGCTCCGTTTTCGAGGGCAGCGGCATAGACGAAGGGCTTGAAGGCCGAGCCCGGCTGCCGCTTGGCCTTGACCGCCCGGTTGAACTGGCTGGTGGCATAATCGCCGCCACCCACCAGGGCGCGGATTGCCCCCGTGCCGTCGATCGACACCAGCGCGGCCTGGGAGGCGTTGAGCTTGCGGCCTTCGCCGGAGAGCACCTCGACCAGCGCGGTTTCCGCCTTTTTCTCCAGGTCGAGATCAATGGTCGTCTCGACGATCAGGTCTGTCTCGATCTTGCCGATCAGCGACTTGACGTCATCCATCACCATGTCGGCCACATATTGGCCGGCACCGGACCAGTAGCTCTTGGCGCGGGTGGGCGGCTGCGACATGGCGGTCTTGATCTCGGCAGCGGAGATGAACCCCTCCTCGCTCATCGCCGTCAGCACCACCTGTGCCCGGTCCTGCGCGGCCTGAGGATCACGCGCCGGCGAGAGCCGCGAGGGTGCCTTGAGCAAACCTGCGAGAAGGGCGGCCTCGCCCAGATTGACCTCGCGCGCCGACTTGTTGAAGTAGCGCCGCGATGCCGCCTCCACGCCATAGGCATTCGAACCGAAATAGACCCGGTTCAAATACATGGCCAGGATTTGGTCTTTGCTGAACTTGTGCTCCAGCCAGAAGGACAGGAGCACCTCCTGCACCTTGCGCTCCAGGGTGCGGTCGGGAGAAAGGAATAGGTTCTTCGCCAGCTGCTGGGTGATGGTCGAGCCGCCCTGCGTGGCATTGCCCTTGGTCACATTGTTGATCAGGGCGCGCGCAAGCCCCAGCGGATCGACGCCGAAATGAGAATAGAAGCGCCTGTCTTCGATGGCGATCACGGCTTCCGGAAGGAAGGGTGACATCTCGTCAAGCGACAGAGCTTCGCCGCCGGTAATCCCCCTGTTGGCGATGATATCGCCTTCCATCGAGACGATGCGCACATTCGGCGGGCGCTCGGGGATCGCCCAGGTGCTGGCATTGGGCATCTGTGCGCCATAGAACAGCACCACGCCGCCCAAGCCGATGCCGACCCAGATGGACAGAACCAGGCTCCAATAAACCAGGGAGCCGATAAAGCTTCGGCCGCTTTTTTTGCGCCCACGCTTGGCCTTGGAGCCAGATTTGCCCATGCTCGCCCCGCCGCCTTTTGCCGAAGTACGCTTGGCCTTTCCGTATCCCGCCACGCGATCGTCGGCATCGAGCCGAAAATCGGAATCGTCCCGCCTTCCGTCGAAGGTGGGCTCGACCCTTTCGCGTGGTCTGGCTCGTGTCGCCATCGCGCTGCTCTCTTGTCCCGTCCGCATTGTCGGGCGCCAGGATGGCACACCGGATTGTCGGTCCTAGAAGGCGCGCAGTCCGCGCCGCTCCGGCTGGCCGGAGCTTCACCTGAACTCTAAATGCGGCGATTTAAGGGGGCGTTAACAAGGGCTTAAGAATTCGTGTAGGCTTTCGCCCATCAGGCCGCGACGCGCACCGCTCTGGAACATTCGCGAGGCCCGCAGGTTGTTTCCCCGAAATCTCGTAACCAGCAAGGAGACTGTCATGGACGAGGCAAGAGAAACGAGAATCCGCGAACGCGCTTATGCGATGTGGCAAGCTGCGGGCTCGCCTGACGGCCAGCACGACACCCATTGGGCAGACGCTGAGCGAGAGATCGGCGGCGATGACGTTCCAAATCTCGACGCGATCCGGGAAGCGGCGCGGCAGCACACCGACGCCTTTCTGGTCAAGTCTGACATGGAAGACGCCGATCAGCGCGAAGCGTCCCCGGGCACGCGCGAACAGCCCTGACGCCTTATTGGCAGACATCGACCCAGGTGGCGCCGGTCAGTTCCGCCATGCGCTGCGGACTGATGCGCACGGCCGAGTTCGTCGCACCGGCGGCCGGCACCACCTCGTCAAAGGCCTTCAGCGACACATCGCAATAGATGGGAAGCGGCGAGGGCAGGCCGAAGGGGCAGACGCCGCCGACCGGATGGCTGGTTAGCGCCACCACCTCGTCGCCGCCCAGCATGCGGGGCTTGGCGCCGAACTGGTCCTTGAATTTCCTGTTGTCCAGCCGTCGCGTTCCCGCCGTGACCACAAGCATCACGGTATCGCCCACCCTCGCGCAGATCGTCTTGGCGATCTGATCGGGCTCCACGCCATGGGCTTCTGCCGCAAGGCTGACCGTCGCCGAAGAGGCTTCGGTTTCAATGACGGTGATGTCTGGCGCTCTCGCGGCGAAGTAGGCTTGGACGGACTGAAGGCTCATGGAAGCACTCTGGGGTTACTGCTGTCGATGTCAGGGTGCACTGCGTCAAACCGGCACAAAAATGGCCGATGAGGCCATTGAATGCACCCGCAGCCACCCCCATATGGTGCACAGGCGATGAAATATCGCAACTCTCGCGCAAGGTTTAACGTTATATTAACCCTTGCGTATGAAGATCGATCCATCAGCTGCACGGGAACTCAGGTTCCAGGTTGCAGCAGTCGATCACTCGGTTCCCCTCTGACCACGGATGTACTGGCAGAGGTGTCGAACCGGGGAGAAAAAGGTCGGGTTTCCCCGGCCTTTTTGTTTTCAAGCCTTAATATCAGCGCGACAGCGCATCCATGATGCGGATCCACGAGCGAATGCCCTTGTGGAACGACATCAGGTCATATTTCTCGTTGGGCGAATGGATGCGGTCATCCGTCAGGCCATAGCCGACGAGCAGCGAGTCCATGCCCAGCATCTTCTGGAAATCGCCGACGATCGGGATCGAGCCGCCCATGCCGATCACGACGGCGGGCTTCGGCCATTCATCCGAGAGGGCATTCTTGGCCTTGGTCAGAACGGGTGAATCGTAGGACAGCTGGATGGCGGGCGAACCGCCATGGGCGTGAAACTCCACGGAGCAATCCGCCGGGATCTTCGATTGGACATAGGCGCGGAAGCTCTCGCGGATCTTGGCGGGATCCTGATCGCCGACCAGCCGGAACGACACCTTGGCGGATGCCTTGGCGGCAATGACCGTCTTGAAGCCTTCGCCCGTATAGCCGCCGATGATGCCGTTGATCTCGGCGGTCGGCCTTGCCCAGGTCAGTTCAAGCACGGAGCGGCCTTTCTCGCCCGAGGGCAAGGAGAGGCCGACTTCGCCCAAAAAGCTCTCTGCCGTGCGGCCAAGCGTGTCCCAGGATGCCTTGATATTGGCGGGTGTTTCTTCCACGCCATCGTAGAAACCCGGCAGGGTGATGCGGCCCGTCTCATCATGCAGCCCGGCCAGGATGCGGGTGAGGATGGTGATCGGATTGGCCGCCGCGCCGCCGAACAGGCCGGAATGCAGGTCCCGGTCGGCAGCGGTCACGACGATCTCCTCGCCGACTAAACCACGCAGGGCGGCCGCGATGGCCGGCGTCTCGCGATCCCACATGCTGGTGTCGCAGACCAGCGCATAGTCGGCCTTCAATTCCGCGGCATTGGCTTCCAGGAAGGGTTTGAGCGATGGCGAGCCGGACTCTTCTTCGCCTTCGAACAGGATCGTTACCTTGATCGGCAGGCCGCCCTTGACCGCCTTGTAGGCGCGGCAGGCCTCCAGGAAGGTCAACAACTGGCCCTTGTCGTCAGAGGTGCCCCGGCCGGTGATCACCTTGCGCCCCGGTGCAAGCTCCTTGATCTTCGGGTCGAAGGGGTCGTCCTCCCAGAGCTCTATCGGATCGACAGGCTGGACGTCGTAGTGACCGTAAAACAGCACATGGGGTGCCTCGGCAGTGGCCGCAGCGTGATGGGCCACGACCATGGGATGACCAGGCGTGTCGCGGACGGAGGCATCAAAGCCGAGGGAGTTGAGCTCACCCACCAGCCACTCGGCCGCCTTTCGGCACTCCGCCTTGTAGGCCGGATCGGTGGAAATCGACTTGATCTTGACGAGGTTGAAAAGCCGCTCGAGGCTTGTATCCAGCGCCTGATCGGCACTGGCGAGTACGGCGGAAATATCTGTCATCTCATAATCCCAGGCTGCACTGATTTGCGCGGACGATAGTTCAAAGCTGTCCGAGATGCGAGGGAGGGGCATGAGAATCTGCTGGCTGAAGCTTCAGAGCTTGCGGGCGTTCTCGATCGCCCAGCGGATATATTCCAGCATCAGTTCCTTTTCGAACCGGCGAAAGCCCTGGAACAGCGACTGGTCGGCCTCTGCGGCGGCGGCCAGCGCTTCGTCCTTCATGGAGCGCGCCTTGTCGGTCAGATAAACCAGTTGCGCCCGCTTGTCCTTGGGATGCGGCTTGCGCTCGATGAGGCCGTCGCGCTCCATCCGGGCCAGCGTATTGGCCATGGTCGCCTGCTCGACGTCGACGCGTTCCAGAAGCTGCTTTTGCGTGAGGCCTTCCTCGGTCCAAAGCTCCAGCAGGATGGGAAACTGGCCGGGAGAAAAGCCAAGCCGCGCCGCGCGCATCTGCAGCGCCCGGGAGAAGCCCCGCGCCAGCTGACTGGCTAGATAAGTCGGCGAATCCGTGCGGTTGAAGCTCATGTTAACTGGATAAGCCGATTTGGCCCCTCGAACAATATTCAACTGCTAGCGATGCAATTTTCAGCCTGCCTTTTTTTGTACGGGGCGGGCGCATTTGGCGGTCGGAAGGGTGCCGCCCAAAAACAGCAAGGCCGCCATGGCCTGGGGGCGGGCCATGACGGCTTGCAATAGCAGAACAAAGGCCCGGAGAGGGGGGATTAGGCCTTTGTCCATGTTTGATGTCGGCGGGGGACGAGCCTTCATCAAACCGCGGCGTGATCAGGCGCCGGTGACTATGAAATGAGCGGCGAAATGTGTTTTTTCAAGGGAAACACGGATTACAAATTCGTAACGTTGCTGTGATAGCGGCCGCTGTGGGCTACAGCGCCGTGCGCCAGGTATGGCGCACAAAGGTTCACTGTAGGACTTTATATCTGCTGCATAATTCACCTTGTATCGATTCCGATTTGAGGAATTATGCAGCAACCAAGTTTAGATGGACGTTCGTGATCGCCCGCGCTATCCATTGCCCATGAAAAAAGGCGATCATCTCTTCCTCGTGGACGGCTCCGGTTTCATCTTCCGTGCCTTCCATGCCATCCCGCCGCTGAACCGCAAGTCCGACGGCCTGCCCGTCAATGCGGTCTCTGGCTTTTGCAACATGTTGTGGAAGCTGTTGCGGGATGCCCGCAATACCGACGTGGGCGTGACGCCGACCCATTTCGCTGTCATCTTCGACTATTCCTCGAAGACGTTCCGCAATGAGCTTTACGACCTCTACAAGGCGAACCGCTCGGCGCCGCCGGAAGATCTTATCCCGCAATTCGGCCTGATCCGCCATGCGACCCGCGCCTTCAACCTGCCCTGCATCGAAACCGAGGGTTTCGAGGCCGACGATATCATCGCAACCTATGCCCGCGCCGCCGAGGCGATCGGCGCGGACGTCACCATCATCTCCTCCGACAAGGACCTGATGCAGCTCGTCACGCCGAATGTGCATATGTACGACGCGATGAAGGACAAGCAGATCGGCATTCCCGATGTCATCGAGAAATGGGGCGTGCCGCCGGAAAAGATGATCGACCTTCAGGCCATGGTCGGCGATTCCGTCGACAATGTGCCCGGCATTCCCGGTATTGGCCCCAAGACCGCAGCCCAGCTGCTGGAAGAATTCGGCGACTTGGAAACACTCCTGGCCCGCGCCGGCGAGATCAAGCAGCAGAAGCGCCGCGAAAACATCATCGCCAATGCGGAACTCGCGCGCATTTCGCGCAAGCTGGTGGAACTGCGCACCGACGTGCCGCTGGACATGGCTCTTGATGCCCTGACGCTGGAGCCGCAGGATGGGCCGAAGCTGATCGCCTTCCTCAAGGCCATGGAATTCACGACCCTGACCCGCCGCGTTGCCGAGGCAACGGGTGCCGATGCCAGCGCCGTCGAGGCGGCGGATGTGCCGGTCGAGCGCGCCGATACCGCCCATGGTCCCGATCTCGATGCTGCCGGGACAGGAGTGCCTGTCGCCAAGGCCGGTGATGTCGCCGTCGTGGCTTCCGAGGCCCAAGAGAAGGGCGGCGATGACGGACTGACGCCGGCGGATCTCGCCAAGGCGCGCGCCGAGGCCTTCGGCAGCCAGCCGATCGATGTTACCTCCTATGCCACGATCCGTGACCTGGAAACGCTGAAGCTCTGGATCACCCTGGCGTCCGAGGCTGGGGTCGTGGCTTTCGATACCGAAACCACCTCCCTGGATCCGATGCAGGCGGAACTGGTGGGCTTCTCGCTGGCGCTGGTAGACAACACCGTGCCGGCCAGCAAGACCAGCATCAAGGCGGCTTATGTGCCCCTGCTGCACAAGACCGGACATGGAGACCTGCTCGGCGGCGGTCTGGCCGAGGGACAGATCCCCCTTGGCGATGCGCTCGCCGAGCTGAAGGGGCTGCTGGAAGACAAATCCGTCCTGAAGATCGCCCAGAACCTGAAATACGACTACCTGCTGATGCTGCGCTACGGCATCACGATCGAAAGCTTCGACGACACCATGCTCATGTCCTATGTGGTGGAAGCCGGCAAGGGCACCCATGGCATGGACAGCCTGTCCGAACGCTGGCTCGGCCACAAGCCGATCGCCTACAAGGACGTCGCCGGCACGGGCAAGTCCTCGGTCACTTTCGATCTCGTCGATATCGACCGGGCGACAGCCTATGCCGCCGAGGATGCCGATGTGACGCTACGGCTTTGGCTGGTGCTGAAGCCGCAATTGGCGGCGAACCGATTGACCACTGTCTATGAACGGCTGGAGCGGCCGCTGGTGCCGGTGCTGGCGCGCATGGAGGAGCGCGGGATCACCGTCGATCGGCAGATCCTGTCGCGCTTGTCAGGCGAGCTTGCCCAGAAGGCAGCCGCCGTCGAGGACGAGGTCTATGGTCTGGCCGGCGAACGCTTCAACATCGGCTCGCCCAAGCAGCTCGGCGACATCCTGTTCGGCAAGATGGGGCTGCCGGGCGGATCGAAAACCAAGACCGGGCAATGGTCCACCTCGGCTTCCGTGCTGGAGGATCTCGCCGCTGAGGGAATGCCGCTGCCGCGCAAGATCGTCGACTGGCGCCAGCTGACCAAGCTCAAATCCACCTATACCGATGCGCTACCGGGCTATGTGCATCCGCAGACCAAGCGGGTCCATACCTCCTATGCGCTGGCCTCGACCACGACAGGCCGTCTGTCCTCGTCAGAGCCGAACCTGCAGAACATCCCGATTCGCACGGCGGAAGGCCGCAAGATCAGGACGGCTTTCATATCTACGCCGGGCCACAAGCTGCTCTCTGCCGACTACAGCCAGATCGAACTGCGCGTGCTCGCCCATGTCGCCGACATTCCGCAGCTTCGCCAGGCCTTTGCCGATGGTATCGACATTCATGCCATGACGGCATCGGAAATGTTCGGCGTACCGGTTGAAGGCATGCCGTCGGAAGTCCGACGCCGGGCCAAGGCGATCAATTTCGGCATCATCTACGGCATTTCGGCCTTCGGCCTCGCCAACCAATTGTCGATTGAGCGGTCGGAAGCCGGGGACTACATCAAGAAATATTTCGAGCGCTTCCCAGGAATCAAGGACTACATGGAGCAGACCAAGGCCTTTGCACGGGACAAGGGCTATGTCGAAACGATCTTCGGCCGCCGGGCGCATTACCCGGAAATCCGCTCCTCCAATCCTTCTGTCAGAGCGTTCAACGAGCGTGCGGCGATCAATGCGCCGATCCAGGGCTCGGCCGCCGATATCATTCGCCGCGCCATGATCCGCGTCGAGCCGGCGCTGGTCGAGGCCGGTCTTGCAGAGCGTGCGCGCATGCTGCTGCAGGTCCATGACGAACTGATCTTCGAAGTCGAGGACGAGGCGATCGAGGCGACACTGCCGCTCGTGGTCCAGGTCATGGAGCATGCCGCCATGCCGGCCATTTTCATGAAGGTACCGCTGAAGGTCGATGCCCGCGCGGCGCACAATTGGGATGAGGCCCACTGACGGCAGGCCCGACGCCGTCAGAAGCGGCCGGAGCGGGCCGCGACTTGGTCGCGGATCACCTGTCGCATCAGCGCAAGCGAAGGGCTTGGCTCCAGGCCGGCCCGGATGGTCAGGCCGACCGCGCCGCGCGTTTCGCTCATGTCGACGGGCAGCGCGACGAAACGTCCCTCCGCAAGGTCGTTCTCCACCACGCCGCGCGAGATGATCCAGGCGGCGTCGTGCCTGGCAATGAAGGCGCGTCCGAACGGGTCCGATACCGTCTCGATGGTGCGCGGCAATTCCGGAATGCCGTGAGTCAGCAACAGCCGGTCCACGAACGGCCGGATGACCGAGCCATGGGGCGGCATCAGGACGGTATAGTCGGCAAGCGCGCTTAGCGTGAAATTGCGACGCGCCACCAGCGGATGATGAAGGCCGACGACGATCGCGACTTCCTCGCTGTAAAGCGGCTCGAAGGTCAGCCCCGCCATGCGCTCAGGCGCCCCCAGGCGCCCCACGACCATGTCCAGGTCTCCGGTCCTCAATCCATCCAGCAACACCTTGTTATCGCCGGAGACGATGGTCACCTGGCTGCCGGTGCCAGCGGCGAGGAACTGCGCGACGACATCGGGCATGAAGGTGGCAGAGGCCGTCGGCAGCGTCCCGATCCGGACCGGCGGCCCCTCCGTGCGCTGCGCGAGCGCCACCGAATCCAGTCCGCGCCGCACGGCCGCCAGGCTTTCCGCCGCATGGCGCAGGAAAATCTCCCCGAGATGGGACAGGCGGATGCCGCGCCCGTCCTTTTCGAAAAGCGGAGCACCCAGGATCTCCTCCAGTTCGCGTAGCGTGCGCGACACCGCGGGCTGGGTGATGGCGAGCGCATCCGCCGCCTTGCCGACACTGCGCTGCCGGGCTACCTCAAGAAAGGTCTGAAGATGTCTGAACTTGACCCTAGAATCCACAATTCATGCCAGTTTGGTTATGGGTTTGGGCATAAATATCATTTTACCGATCAAAATGCATCGAATAACGTCCTGATCAGGAGAGGAAAAACCCATGGCATTCGCTGAAATCAACGGTATCACCGTCCATTACGAACTGATCGGCGAGCCTAACGCCAGGAATCTCCTGGTCTTCTCGAACTCGCTCGGAACCGATTTTCGCATCTGGCTGCCGCTGTTCGATGAGTTGAGCGACGATGTCTCGGTCCTGCTCTATGATAGCCGCGGCCATGGCCTGACAGGTCTGGGCGATGGTCCCTTCACCATGGATGACCTGGTCGATGATCTGATCGGCATCGTCGACTATCTCGAAATCAAGAAGGCAACCTTTGTCGGCCTGTCCGTTGGGGGCCTCATCGTCCAGGGTCTCTGGAAGAAGCGTCCCGAACTGGTGAAGAAGCTCGTGCTCTCCAATACAGCGCCGAAGATCGGCACGGCCGATACCTGGAATGCGCGTATCGAGGCCGTCGAAAAGGGTGGCTTGGCCAGCATTGGCGAAAGCGTCATGCAGCGCTGGTTCACGCCTGATTTCCATGAGGAGCGGCCGGATGAACTGGGCGGCTATCGCCTTATGATGGAGCGGCAGCCGGCTCAGGGTTACATCAGCACCTGCGCCTCCATCCGGGATACGGATTACTCCGATGGCGCCGCCACCATCACCGTGCCGGTGCTGTGCATCGGCGGCGACCAGGATGGTGCCACCCCGCCGGACCTGATCCGTGCAACAGCTGCGGCCATTCCGGGGGCAAAGCTGGAGATCATTGAAGGCTGCGGCCACATTCCCTGCGTCGAGCAGCCGGAAAAGCTGGCCGCACTGCTGCAAACATTCATCAAGAAGGGATAAAAGCCGGCATGGGTGATCAGGAAAAATCCGCACGATACGTTGAAGGCATGGCAACGCGCCGCAGCGTCCTCGGCGAAAGCTATGTGGACCAGGCGCAGAAGAACAAGACGCCGTTCGACGAGCCGTTCCAGGACCTGATCACCGAGGCGGCCTGGGGCCATGTCTGGTCCCGGCCCCACTGGACCAAGCGGGAGCGGTCCATGGTGACGATCGCGCTGCTGGCGGCCCTTGGGCATCACGACGAGGTGGCCATGCATGTCAGGGCCACCGCAAATACCGGCGCGACGAAGGAAGACATCATGGAGGCCATGCTGCATGTGGCCATCTATGCGGGTGTCCCGGCCGCCAACCACGCCATCAAGATCGCCAAGGCTACCCTGCAGCAGATGGAGCAGGAACAGAACGTGGAGGAGACACGATGAAGAATACGATGCCCGAGACGGGCGGCTTCTTTCAGCGCGACCGGGATATGCATCCCGCCGCCTATACCCCCTGGTACAAGACCTCGGTGCTGCGCTCGCCGCAGCGCGCCCTGCTCTCGCTCGACGGCACCAAGAGCGAGATCACCGGCCCGGTCTTCGGCCACAACATGCTGAACGAGTTGGACAACGACCTGATCCTGAACTACGCCAAGCCCGGCGAAATGCCTGTTGGTCCGCGTATCCTGGTGCATGGTCGCGTGCTGGACGAGCGCGGTAAGGGCGTTGATGGCGCTCTAGTGGAGTTCTGGCAGGCCAATGCCGGCGGCCGCTATCGCCACAAGAAGGAAACCTATCTGGCACCGCTCGACCCGAATTTCGGTGGCGTCGGCCGCACCATCACGGATGAAAACGGCTATTACTGGTTCAAGACCATCCAGCCCGGTCCTTATCCCTGGCCGAACGGTGTGAATGACTGGCGCCCGGCCCATATCCACTTCTCGGTCTTCGGCCATGGTTTTGCCCAGCGCCTGATCACCCAGATGTATTTCGAGGGCGATCCGCTGATCTGGATTTGTCCCATCGTCAAGACGATCCCGGACGAGGAGGCGATCAAGCGCCTGATCGCGCCGCTGGACATGAACAACACCATCCCGCACGACATGCGCGCCTACAAGTTCGACATCGTGCTGCGCGGCCGCCGCTCGACATTCTTCGAAAACCGCAAGGAGGGCAACTGACATGGTCCAACCGCTCGGCTATCTCAAGGAATCGGCCTCCCAGACCGCTGGTCCCTACGTCCATATCGGCTGCACGCCGAATTTCTCGGGCATCCATGGCATTTTCGAAACCGATCTCGGTTCCGGCCCGCTCTATAACGACAAGACCAAGGGCGAGCGCATCACGGTCCGCGGCTACGTCTTCGACGGCACCGGAACGGCGCTGAAGGACGCGCTGATTGAGATCTGGCAGGCCGATGCCGATGGTTTCTACCAGAGCCCCTCGGAGACCCGCGGCAAGGCCGATCCCGAATTCTTCGGCTGGGCCCGCTGCCCCGGCGACATGGCGACCGGCGAGTTTGTTTTCGAAACGATCAAGCCCGGCCGCGTGCCCTTCCGCGACGGCCGCCTGATGGCGCCCCACATCACCTTCTGGGTGGTCGCCCGCGGCATCAATATCGGTCTTCAGACCCGCATGTATTTCGGTGACGAAGAAGCGGCTAATGCCGAGGACCCGATCCTGACGCGCATTGAGCACAAGGTTCGCGTGCCCACGCTGATCGCTCAAAGGGAAGGCAAGACCTATACGTTCAACATTCACCTTCAGGGTGAGAACGAGACGGTGTTCTTCGACATCTGAGGTGCGGAAAAGTGCTAGTGGTGTCTTGAAGACAGTGCCGGTTCTTGGGTCCCTGTCGATCGCTGTCGGGCACCCCATTCACGACGTCATGGTCGGGCTTGACCCACTGCTGTCCGGTTTAATTTCCGGTCCATTTGAAGACCAACTGGTTGTGGTTTTTGGGTTTGTCTGGCGGGGGTCTGAGGAGGTGATCGGTG
>NZ_FWXU01000067.1 GCF_900176345.1 Rhizobium sp. RU36D | reverse complement strand
CCCTCCGCCCGCGTCGGGGGTGTTTGGCTATGGGTCATACTCGTCCCTCCGTGATCAGCTTTTCCATCATATCGATCCGCTGACCGATCCAGGCCATGACGTTTACGGCCATTGAGTTGCCAAGCGCCTTGTATCGAGGCCCGTCCGCCGCATGCGGCTTGCCGTTCCAGGGGATGTTGGTAAAATCGTCGGGGAAGCGCTGCAGCCGCTCGCATTCCCTTGGCGTGAGGCGGCGGACGGCCCATCTCTCAGCGACGTATGATCGAGATGAGCCACCAGACCCAGCCCGGATATTGGCGCTGTCGTGTGGGCCTTCAAACTGCGATCCGCCTTCACGGCCGCGCAGATCGAAAGCTACCGCCTGCACATGGTGCCGCGCTTCGAGCGTGTAAGCCGTCCCGTCTTCGGAGTATCCAGCCCCCTGCGGTCCCGCATCAGGGTTCTCGCTGACAGCCCGCTCTTGAATTGCGAAGGCCACCAGATTGTCGTCATCCTCCTGCCGGCGCCCGGCATAGCCGCCCTTGCCTCCGCTTTCCGCGCCCCGGGTCAACGTCTTGGCAACCACGGGCACAATCGGCGTTCCTCTCCCCGTGCCATCCTCGCTGGCGTCAAAGCCTTCGTCGCGCAGCGCGTGGGCCACCAGCATGGTTGCCGCTGTTTCGGCTCCCATACCTGGCTGACGTTCGCCGCCGGTCGCGTTCCCGCCGGCAGGCAATGTTGCAGCGACTTCCGCAATAAATGTCTCGACTTCGAAATCTTGGCGTTGACCATGGGCCGTCAGGGCCGTCGATACGTCGATGGGTCCAGAGGTATTTCCGCCGCCATAGGCAGCCGTCAAGGGCACGTCGTCGGTGCCGTAGCCGCCAATGCGGCGAGCGCCGCCCGCAACTGTTCCGGCAACACTTTCTTTCGCGCTTCGGCGCGGCGCAGGATCCCAGCGCATGCCTTGGGGCTCAAGTAGTACCGCTGCGGCACGTCGCCAGTCTCCAAGATATCCGACAACGAAGACACGGCGCCGTCGCTGTGGGGTGGCACGAGCGTGGCCGTCCACTCGGATATATTGAGCGTCAAGAACTCGGTAGGCGAACCCATACCCGCATTCTTGAACGAAGCTGAGGAACGTGGCGAAGTCGGCGCTTTCGAGCCCTTCTCCCTCTTCACCTTCTTCGGACGGTTCATCGCCGCTTGCAGAGGAAAGCACGCCGGGGACATTTTCCCAGACGATCCAGCGGGCGCCAAGACGGCGAGCCAATGCGAGATATTCGAGGGCGAGGTTGCCGCGAGGATCATCCAGTCCAAGTCGCTTTCCGGCGACCGAGAAGGATTGGCATGGGGTTCCGCCGACAAGAAGGTCAACAGGTCCGGCGTCGGCTCCGATCTGCGTGAAATCGCCATAGTTCGGCACTCCGTTGGTGGCCAGCGGTTCGCCTGGCATGTTCGATCCGTAGTGATGGGCAAGCACGGCGGACGGAAACTTTTCGATTTCCGCGAAGAATGCCGGCGTCCAGCCCAGCCGATGCCAAGCCATAGTCGCCGCCTCGATGCCGGAGCAGACGGAGCCGTAGATCATTCGGACGGCCCCACATTCGATGAGGGTGTGGGGG
>NZ_FWXU01000029.1 GCF_900176345.1 Rhizobium sp. RU36D | reverse complement strand
GGGGGCCGCAGCCCCCTTGCCGATTCATGAACCCCACGCTCACTGCGGCGTCGAATTGATGCGCAGATCGATCATGTCGACGCGGGTCGAATTGGCGCGGCGGATCATCGCCATCGCGTAGCCCGAACCAGTCTGAAGATCGCTCTGGCGGATCTTCGGCTGGAACTGGTGCATAACCGTTTCCCCTTCGAAGCCGTTCTGACCTTCCTGCATGTAGGTCTGGACACCCCGCTTCTTGCCCAGGACTTTCCGGAGAGCATCCTTGGGGGCGCGCATGATGGCACCGCCCCATCCGTCTTCGACCTGATCGGTCACGGGGACGAACATCGATGGAATGATGCCGTCGAGGGTTTCCATCTCGGCCAACTCGCTGTCATTCCCGATCAGCAATTCACGAGCGGCCTGTGTCGAATAGAACCGCGGATCCGGCTGCCATGACCATGGCAACTGACCGGAGGTTTCCTCGGCCCACTTGATCGTCTCCTTCTCATCGTTTTCCAAGATGATCTTGGTGTTCATCTGAGACAGGAAGTTGGCTGTCGCCGTGTCGCCCATCTTCAGCCGGAGGGCCGAAATGTTCTGGGTCGCGCAGATCAAATATAGCCCGGTCTGGCGATTTTTGTTCCACGCCTCAACGTCGCTTTGCTCTCCAACCGTCGTGCAAAGCATCTGGAATTCGTCGGCAAATAGTGCGCAGCTCGACTGGCTGCAGACTTCCTTGCCTTCCTTTTCAAGGCGACGAGCTGCCAACAGCATCAGGCGGGTCTTGAGCCATGTCGCGATCAGCTTGCCGACGACACCCAGTTCCGACGAGGAGCCGATAGCGATCATGATAATTCCGCCACGCAGGGCATGATCGACATCGATCGCCTGTTCAACAGAACCTGAGCAGAAGCGATCGACGACCGTGCGGGATGCACGGAGCTTGCCGAGAACAGCAGAGACATTGCCTACAATACCATCGCGCTGTCCGGGAGACATGACGAGGAACGTGTTCAGGAACCAACTGGCTGCCTCTCTCGCAGCGGCGAAGGCTTCCCTACCTGGACCGTCGGCTTCAGGGATGCCTTCGATAACACCGGGAACTCCGTCCAAGATTTCCATGCCGACCTTGTAGAACAGCTCTACAGCTTTCTTCGAGAACTTCGGCTGGGTAGCGATCTGATAGATCGTCATGAGCGAATATGGTCGCACCTTTGCGAAAGCGAGCCATTCCTTGACCGCGCCCGGATGACGCTCGAGCATGAGCGCAATCTGAGCGGAGTAGCAGATGCAGTCCGATGCAGACACCTTCCAGAATGGGTCCTTTGCTGCCGCGCCCGGGCCGGAGATCTGGCTATCGACGGATTCGAACATGGCAGACACTTCCAGAGGCGACATGCCATGGATCAAGTCGATGCCATGCTGATTCTCATCAGTTCCGATCACAAAAACCTCGCTCTTGCGGTGTTCGACCAGCGGAAGCAAATCGCGCCACAGGGTCGCCTTACCATCGGTGACGTAAGCGCCGGATTTGTGCTTTCCCCACACATCCGACATGAGTGCCTTGAACGTCGGCACGAACACGAGCGAGGTCTTGCCCGAACCTGTTTTGCCAGAAATATAGGTTCCTTGACGAAGGCTCTCCGCGTCCATGCACATGAGCTGACCGGGCTTCGGTGCCAGGTTGTCACCGCGAGCGTCAGTGATGCCCAACGCAGTTCCAATCCCGAACAATGGCTGGTCAGCGATCCGGAGCGCCTCCGCAATCGTCCCCTTATAGGCAGCATAGTCCTTGATGCGCTCGGCCACATGCTGTTTCCAGAAGTGCTGCGTATCAGACGACGGATAGCGATACGGCAGGGCCAGCTTGCGCCACATGCGATCCATGTAGCTGTTGAACGCCCACCACCAGATCACAGGGAAGAGGAGTAGAAGAGGAACAAGCATGGCGGCCGACTTGCTGAGCCCACCGAGCAAGCCGCCGACGCGCTCAATGATGGTCAGCAGATACCAGGATGCGACCGGAAGCCATGCGCCATTGTCGGCAGCCCATGCCGGATATGGGGTGCGCCCATCGAAAGCGACGTCGAAACCACCACTCGACATGAAGATGACGACGGCGGCGATAACTCCGCTGATCCAGAGAGCCTTCCTGCCGGACTGGACCAGCATCGTCTTCACGAGCTCGTCGGTGACCCGCTGTTTCGCCAGCTCGGCAGGCATGTCACCATTGGGCAGACGACCGTCCCATGTAATGCGGCGCTTGATGTCCTCGGGGATATCCATCCACATCGTCTGATAATGCTCAGGCGGGTACTTCGCGCGACCATACTCGACCAGATCGCCGCGGAGCAGCGGATCCGCACTCGAAGCGAAAACACGGTCGTTCCAGTCCAGAACCTTGGCGGCGAGCTTGTTGATGAACTTGACCATCGGGTTACTCCTTCGTCTCGGCGGCCAGGATCGGCATGATGCTATCAAGCACGCGGCGAGCGTTGCCATTCATAGGCTGGTTCGGGGTCGTGAGGTTCTGGCATCCGGCAGCCGGATCGAACGGGCCAAGGACCACTGCGCAGTTGCGAGGGGCGACGAGCGTGATGGACCACTGGCCCTCGACGTGGGCTACGATGGTAACCGGGTCATCGCCTTCCGGGATTACGACAATACCGTTAGGTAGTTCCTTGGCGTTGTCGCGGATGGCCTTCTCGGGGCGGGTGATCATCGGCTGGGTATCCAGCTTCGGGACTTCCTCCCAGCTTCCCGCATCATTGGAATGCTTGGCCAAATCCAACTGGACGGAACCGATGAGACTGTTGAGTTTCGATACCGTCAGGCCACCCTTCGGGGCATGATCTCCAAGCCAGCGATATTCAGGCCCGGAACGGAGACCGCCACCCAGATCGAAGTATGTGTCGCGGTCATAGGTCAGCATTGCGGCAATGTCCCGCATACCACCGGAACCGAAACCTGACAGAGCCGTCGAAATCGATCCGAGAATGACCGCGCCGACCACGACGAGAGCGACGTAGCCACCCGCCAACCAGAGGATCGGCCTGCTCTCCCCTCCTCGAATGCTATTGCGGATGTGGTGGGCAATCCAGATGATGGAGCCAACCGCAAACAGAACCTTCGCCCCGGTAATGATCCATGCTGCAGTTCCGTGAGGATTGGCTGAGCTCCCCATCCAGAGATACAACAGGAAGCCGCCGACCACGAGCCCACCGACCAAAACGGTCGTGCCGTCCATTTGCTGACCGCCAGCTCGCAGCAGTGCAAACGTAGCGACTGCTCCGACAAGCCAGAACGGCATGAAAAGGACGAAGAGTTTCACGCCCCCTGCTCCCGCACCGCTTCCTGACGACAGGCGCATTCCGCCCATCATTGGCGAAACGATGAGAACGAACGAAACCAATGCGATGATGATGCTCGGCCAGAAGACCTTCTCTGAGAGAACGAAGAAACGCTCGAGATGAACATGGCCTCGGGTGGCGACCTGAGCAATATCCCAGTTAGGATCGATCCGGTCTGCGGCAGGAGTGGGTAACGCTGGCACCTTCTCCTCGAGGATCGGCTGCAGCGGCATCTTGCGCTTTTCAGTGTCCGGCACAGCTACGGCTTCAACGGTCGCAGTTTCTGCAGCCGGAGCATCTACCTGGGCGGCGGTCGGAACGGTGGTGGGCGAGACTTCGGTGATTTCACCTGTCTCGGGATCGATATGCTCGTCCATGGCGACGTGCTGATTCATTTCGTGCCTTCGATTTCTGCGAGAAAGGCGGCTTCATGCTGCTCGATCAGTTTTCGGATAACGTCACTGACGGAAGCCGTCGGCATGTCCCCTCGCATCATGCGAGCGGCTGCGACCCTTTTCAGGAGACGGCTTTGTTCCTCTGTCAGGAGTAAGCTGGTGGTGGTGAGCCTCTTGGACGGCATTGGTTGATTGCCCTATTGCGCCATTACCCAAGCACGTCATTACCCACGAGCCCAGGCCTTTGCGATCGATGCCAAGACTTATCGATCGTGAGGTTTTCAACCTGTAAACCGGACAACCTGACCGTGATTCAAAATGAACCATTGGTTACCTAGTCACCTGCCCCACATGCAATTTCGGAAACTGAGACAGGGGGCGACACCACTCGGACAGTCCCTACGACAGTCCGGGTGACACCCCTTCCCTTCTGCCCTCTGTTCCGGTTATGGACGCGACAGTTCCTCACTGAGGAAGTAGGAAAAGAGGTGGTGTTGCTGCGGCTCCGTCGCAGGGACAGTCCATGCGACAATCCCGAAGGATGATGACATGATTACCATGGAGACCGCGCAGCAGTGGGCTGCTGCTATTCAAGCTGACCCCCGGCTCACCGGATGGATCGAAGAAGCGGAAGCGGCTTACAAACTGCACATCGTCCGGTCAGAAGATCGAGAATGGTCCGCCAAGGTGGGCAATGGAAACGCTTTGATTAGTATGGCGGTCACCGAACGCCCCCTGCCCTCCTTCGCGCATGAGATCCTGCACGTCTGTCTGTCGGCTCGCGGCTACAAGCATATCGTCGAGATCGCGAACGAGGACGAACACAAACGGGATGTCCTGCAGGCCATTGCTGGCTCGCTCGACAACGAGTTGCAGCACCATCGGATGTTCGATGAGTTTGTCGCGTCCGGTTTCGACGGCGGAGAGTTCTACCATGACGGCGACGATGTTTCACACAATGAGGTTCGACAGGCCGTCAGAGAACTGACCCCAGATCAGCATCCGACGGCTGCCTTCTTCCCTTGGCTCACTCTGCTGGCACCAGGTGGAAGCTGGCCTGATGACGAACGCGAGGACCTGACCCAGCTCCTGCAGGCGAACGTGTCCATGGACACATGGGACAAGCTGCAAGCGATCAAAGACCTAATCGAACGCTGGAAGCAACAGGCCTCGCTCGACCCAACGGACACCGTAGCGGCTATCATCGAGACGTTGGGCGATTTCGATAACAGCTTCGTCAGCGAGCGGAACGCCTATCCAGTCGGTGCCTTCATCCCGCAAGGCCTGACGCAGGAAGAGTTCGAGGCCCACGCCAAGGCGGCCTACGAAGCCCAACATGGTAAACAGTGATTAACCATGTCCGAGTACAGTCCCTATGACTTTACCGGAGACATGTCCCATGAGCGTCGAGAGCCTCACATACAAGGAACTGGCCGACCGCCTCGGTTGCAAGCTGGAATCCGCTCGCAAGATGGTTCAGCGGAAGAAGTGGCAGCGGGTCACCGGAAACGATGGGACTGTCCGCATCCAAGTTCCCATGGAAGAGCTGCCGTCCCGAGACATGTCCGAGGACAAACCACAAGAGAAGCTGGTTCCCGAGATCCTGCTGAAGGCTCTCGAGGTCCAGATCGACGGCCTCAAGGAGATCGTCGAGAGCGAACGCAAGCGAGCAGACACCGAGGCCGCTCGCGCGGATGCGGAAGCCAAGCGCGCCGAGGCTGAACACGGCAGGGCGAATGCGGAAGGGAAGCGAGCAGATGCGGCTGAGACCGACCGGGACGAATGGCGCGAGCTTTTCAAGTCCGTCCAGAAGGCCAGCAACGATGGCGTTACAGAGCCGAAGCCGGGCCTCCTGAAACGCATGTTCGGCTGACCTCTGTCATATGGACAGTCCCCCGGACCATCCCTAAGACTGTCGCTGGGCAGTAGAGGGACAAGGGCATGGTCAAGAAGTTCGGGATCTATGTCGCCATTGCAGCAGCATGGGGCGTCGCTTACGCGGCAAAGGAGGTCTTCGGGATCTCCGATACCTGGATGACGATCAGCGTGATCGCAGTTATCGGGATCATCGCCCTTGTTCATTTTGAAAGCCGCCTGCAGAAACTCGAAGAGCGCGTCCTCCACAAGGACTATTCCGGCATCATCTCCCAGCTCGAGGGGGAGAGACATGTCCCGAGACAGGATCCTCCGGCAAGTCTGGTCGCGGGCGGCGCAATCGCGTCATGGATCAGACCACAGCACCAGATCCTCTTTGAAGACTTCAGGTGGTTCGCCGCCATCCTCAATCGGCACCTGGGGGAGACTTGGGCGATCGAGGAGCTGCCGGACACGAACGCTCGAGGCTACGACAGCCCTGATATCGGACGGCAATATCGGATCTGGTTCAACGCCTGCAGTGTCGGCCGCTTCCAGGTCACGGTCGGGGCAGGGCTCCTGTCTCAGGACAAGTCCGCGGACAGGCGGTCGGCTCGGCTCGAGCTTGAGCTGAACTATTTGCGTTTCATCCCATATCAGGAGGCGCGCGGTCTGCTCTACGAGATGGCGCTCATGATAGGCAGCTTCGACAGGGGCAACCCGGAGGCCTCCCGTGCGAAAGCGCAGGCGCTCGCTGCAGATGCCCTCGGCGGTTATCTATGGGAGGCAGTGCGGACACCGGAGGTCGATCAATCCTTCGACTTCATCGTCGAAGGTTCCTACGACCTGGTGCGGGACCAGACCGATCACTGGGTCAAGCACAGCTTCGATCCGATGGCGAACGGCGGCGACAGGGACTGATGGCACAAGAACTCGACGACCACCTCAAAGCGGTGAAAGCGGAGGCGAAGAAGCGGGAGCGCGACAACGTAGTGAACACGTCGATCTCCGCGCTGATCGGAGCTGGCCTCGCATACTGGGCGTGGTCGACGATTGCCCATGCCGCATTCGGGTTCGCGCTGTTCTTCGCGATCTCAGCCATCGGCAACAGAGTAACCGATGAGCTGTTCAGGGCACGAACGCAGCAGAAGACGCGCGAGATCATGGATCGGGAAGAGCGGCAGTCCCAGGACAGTCCATACGACGTAGAAAGGGGGAAAGGTGCGAAGCTACCGTAATCAGAAGCCGAAGCGAGCCACCGAGGATCATTGGTGGGAGCGATTTGCCGTCATGGTGTCAGCGTTCGCACTTTGCGTCTCGGTGATCGCAACCGGAATTTCAGTTTGGCAAACGTTCCTGATCCAGGAGCAGGTCAATGCAAGCGACCGGAATAGATCATATGAAAGCATCATCACGAAAACGGAGACTCTTTGCACTGCGTTAGCGCAGGGCGCTCCGGCCAGAGCGAGAGCATCTTTCAGCGGCGATTCCTCGAAGATGGTCCTAGCTTTCGACCGCGACGCGCTTGATCCACAAATCTTCACGTCCGACTTTCGGAAGCCACTCAATGCCGCATTTCGCGATCTCGATACAACCTTGATCACAACAAGGTTGTGGGTGTCTGGACCGCAAAAAGACACATACGACGAAACAGTCCAATGGCTGCGGCACCTGTTCTATTCCTTCGACGGCGATTTCAGAGCCGACACGGAGTATTACAGAGACCTATTCACAAGCGGATACGCATTGGCAGATTACGCTTGCAACAACTACGCCACTGATACGACTGTCCGTTCATTTCTCGCCTCTTGGCTCTTAACAGGCAGCTTGCCACCCGAAGCAAATTGGCTCGGACAGTCCGATGGAAAAGGAATCTTACCAGTCCTGCTGACGAAAGAAGAACTGAGCAATCTCAGTGACGAAGAGGTCATAGCCAAGGCCATCGAGCAGGCGAAGATGTCGCCGCCGGACACTGAAGAGGATGTGATCATCATCATTCCACAAGAATAAGGGCATCTGAAAAGGCGAAAAACCCGCACACGGCGGGTTCTCCTTCGCCGATCGCTGGCCTTGCTACAAGGATGGCAGACTTGTAGCAACAGAGCAGGGGTCACATGCTGAGGTCGTAGCCACGCCGTCTGCGCTCTTCCTCTGATGCGTCCGGAACAACCGGGGCGCTGACTTCGGCTACCGGATCCGGCTGAGGCTGGGGTTCCGGCTCGCGGGCAGGGGCTGGCTCCGATTTCGGCGCCTGCTCAGGCTGCTGCTGGTTGGTTGGATCCCGGCGCTCCTGCTGCTGAGCTTCCTGCTCCTCCACCCTGAACTCGGCCGACTTGTCCTCGGACGTGTCCTTGGACTTGTCCTGAGACATCTCAAGCTGAGAATTCATCTGAGCTTCGATCTCCTGAACCTTGACCGTCTGAAGCATAGAGGCCGAGACGCGCTCCTCGATCTCAGCGTTCGGGTTGCCCTCCCTGATAGCCATCCTCATGTGCGCGGCGGCCTGCTCGACCAGGACGGCCTCCCTCTGATCTTTCAGAAGAGTCCCTTCCTGCACGAAGTTCCACTTCGCCTCCGGATGCTGCTCGGCGGCCTGTTTCAGGATGAGCGACTGCTCCTTTGTCAGCTTGCGATCGACCCCCAGCTCGGCAATGAGCAGGGCGGCATTCTCCGGGCGACCATCTTTCTCGAACGCCTGCATGACTTCGACGGCGTGCTGGCCGGAGTAGAAGACAGAAGGAGCCTTCTCGTTGCCCATGCGGATCATGCCGCCGCGGCTGTCCAGGCTTTCAACCTTGCGGAAGGGCAGGGAGGTCGACGCATCGATCTCGTCACCGTACCGGGCAAATCCGGTCATGAAGTTGTCGCGGTCGCGCAGCGCGAAGATCACGCCGCCAGCATTCTTGCCGTCGATGCCCTTCTGCTCGAGGTGCATGTCCTGCTGGAACGCGAACTGGGTCTCCGGAGAGACACCCTGCCGACGAAGGTAGCCATTGTTGCCGGGAACGGTTTCAGTCCAGACGGCATCGATCTGCTCGCGGGTGCGGGTGGCTTCCATCTCCTTCTGCACCTGCTCGGCCCAGTCCTTGGCGACCTCAGGATGATAGGCCGTGATCTCCGCGTTCGGATTGCCGTCGCGGATCGCTTGGAAGGCCTTCTCCTGGATAACGTCCGCAGGCCTGATCCCGCGAGCGTTCACTTCGTCATTCTGGCCAGCCCAGACCCATTTCGCATCAGGATGCTTCTTTGCCAGCTCGTAGTAATCGGCCTCAATGCTATCGCCCATGTTGCCGAGAGTGGCAGTGACCATCGCCTTTTCAGGATGCCCCTGCTTCTGGTAGAGCGCAGCAACGTCGAGAGCCGCTTCCCCGGTGTAGATGACCTTCGGGTCAGTCATCTCACCAGCGCGCCATAGGTGCTTCTCGCTACCATCAGCAGCGAAAAAGAAGCTCTTGCCTTTCGTGATCGGGGTCGGCGGCCCCTTACGTCCGAGACCAGTCAGCTCGCCCTGGTGGTCACTCATCGGGAACATGATTCCGCCGGGGTTCTGAGTAGGCATCGGCCCACGGCCCTTCGGCTCGTTGTGGAACCAGCCGAGCTTCTGCTGAGTGAACTCAGTGATACCTCGCTTCATGGCATAGACCGACTTGCCAACGGTCGATGACTGCAGCCATTCCTTCATCTGCTGGAACTTCGACGGCTCGGCCTTGGCGGTCGCCTCTCGCTCAGCCAGCAGTCGCTCATGACGCTGGATCCGGGTCTCTTCGACCTTCGTCTCCTTGGAGTAGGAAGAACGGGGCAGGGTCTTATCGCGAAGATCCAGCTCATCGCGCAGGGTCTCGCAGGCGGATTTGAAGTCTCCGCCGTCACGCCACATCACGAAGTGCCGGATGTCACCCTTGGCGGATCCATCACGCATGAAGAAGCCCCAGTGGCCTGTCTTCGCCTGAGACACGACGCAACCTTGTCCCTTGCCGAACGTCAGGGAGTATTCGGTGCCCCCCGCAAATCGGCCGGAAGCATTTCGACCCAGCTCTGGATTCTTCATGTCCTTGGAGTAGCTCGCACCGTTCCGGAGCATGTAGTCGCGGAGATCCTCCTTGACCATCTTATCGGATTCATCCTGCAGGCGCTGCTTGAACTCGGCCTGTGCCTGGATGCGAGCAGCGGCAGCCTTCTGAGTGCCAGGCATCGGACGGTTCGGCTTGGGCATCTCTCTACGATCGGAGCTGGTAGCGCGCTCCTGCATCCTCTGCTGAAGGATGTCGCCAGCCGTCTTGTTATTCGTCTGGGCATCGGCCTTAGGCTCAACCTTGGCACCGAACTGACCGAGACCACGCACACGACTACGGCCGATGGCAGGAGTAGCCTGCGCTTCAACCTTAGTTTCGACCTTGTTTTCCGTATGCGCTTTTGTCTCGTTTTCTACCTTCGAAACCACCTTGTTATCCTCCTTGGAAACCGTCATGGCCCAAGCTACGGGATCAGCTTGAAAGTCAGAAACATTCTTCTTCGCTTCGTCCTGCTCCATCTCCTTGATAAGCTCCTTGCGGACCTCCTCATCTGAGATCTCGGCATCCGGCTCCGGATCATCTTCCTTGGTGGCTCCGGTGTCCTTCGCCATCGAGACTTCAGAACCGCCACGCGCTGCGATCTTGTCATGGATACGGCTAGCATCGCAAATCAGCTCGAAACCGAGACGCTGCCTGGTCATACCGACAAGCGAGGTCTGGATGCCCATGCCGACGGAATTGACCATCGTGGAATAGTCGCATGTCATGCCCTGCGCGGCGTAGATCGTCATGGCATAGGCGAGGGCAATGTGCGGGATCCGCTTGCCCGTGTCCTTGTCAACGCTGGTCTCGTTGTACTGGTTCGTGAGGTCGGACGGCACGCCTTCCCAGATGAAGCCGTTCTCGAACTCGATCTTGAGCCACGCTTCTCCTCCATCTACTCCCGGCCGCGTCTCGCGCACTGTTCCGAAGCTGTTGTTCGGCAGCTTGTCGGAACCGATTTTGATGTTGTCGCCCAGAATGATCCGGTCGCCAGCCGACAGCTCGATCTCTGTCTCATATGGATCCTGACCTCGGCTCATGGCAGCGAGCTTCACGCTCTGCGATGCCAGTTCGCCACGCTCGATCTTGCCGTCACGGATACGATCATTGATCTCCCGAACTTCGGCATTCGTCCTCGCGATGATGACGTGGCTCTTGCCGGGATGCTCGCCTGTCACCTTGAAATGACGGGCAACTGTGCGGTCAATCATGTCCTCGTAGGACAGGGCGAGGGTGATGCAGCCAGCCTGATTGTAGATATCGATGGCCTTCGCGACATCCTTGCGAACGAGCGCCTTGCTCGCTTCCAGCATCCAAGGGACGGTCTTCTGGCGGGAAATCTCGGTCATGATGCGGTAGTCGACGACATGCATCATCGATCTCATCGTAGCCCCAAATGGGACTGGCTGAATCTGGTCGTCGTCACCGAGACCGCGGAAGCGAGCTCCGGCCGCTTTTACGAGGGCCATGAGTTTCTCACCCTCTTCAAGGCCAACCATGCCGAACTCATCGCAAAGGACGACATCGTTCGGGCCAAGCGTCGTGCGACCAGACTGAACATCATGGATGAAGCCGAACACCGACCGGGTGTGCTCTGCCTCGATGTGGGCATCGTCCTTGAGAACGATGGATGCGCGGTTGGTCGGAGCCACACCGAAGACACGGCGGCCGACGGCGCGCTCCGTTTTAACGTAACCCTCCATTGCGGCCGACTTCCCAGCGCCCGGAGGGCCTTTCGCGATGGCGATCTGATCGTCGCCTGCGAAATACTCAATGACCTCCGCCTGGTCAGCGCGGTACACAAACGCTTCACCAGTCGCAGACGACACGGCACCCTTGACGAGAATGTCAGCAACGATATCGTAAGGAACACCAGCAGGAGCGCTCGGGTCGCGGAGCATCTCCATGGTCATGTTCATCAGAGAGCGTTCAAGCTCGACGATGTATGGAGTAGAGAAGACACGCTCGCGGCCGACCATGCCGACCTCGACGATCTTATCGCTGTTCTTCAACTCATCGAGCAGCCCGAGCGCCTCGTCGGCCCCACAAAACATCGACAGCTCTTCCAGGATGGCAGCATTGAGCTGTCGCTCCTCGAAGGTCGCAGAGTTATCCGTCAGGCTGGCGAAGGCCCGGTCACGGATCTCGTCCATATCGAAGCGGGGACGCTCCGCAGGAAGATCGATGCCCTGTTCCTTAGCCTCGGCAACTTTCTGAGCCCACTCGGCAGCCTGCTTCTCCTTCTTCAACTCGGCGGCCGACTTCATCCCTTCAAGCAGACTGAAGAGGTTGTGACCCTCGGCCTTCGCCTCCAAACCCCAACGCTTGATGAGCTGCTCGAGGGGAGGGAGTTCCGACTTCGAATTGCGGGTCTTCAGGACGATCGCCTGCATCAGGGCTGCAGTAGCCTCGCTCCGGCCATCCTTGCCGTATTCGTCCTTCAGGACTTCAAGCACTTTTTCCGACCGCTTGGAGAACGTCGTCAGCAGTTCCTTGACGAAGCCATCGACCTTGTAATTGTGCTTGTCCTTGGTGACGGTCAGGCCCAGCTCAGCCAGCCCGCGGATAACTTCGGCGTTGAAGACAGCGTTCACCGAGTAGATGTTCTTCATCAGGCGGTTGTTGTCGATGGTCCCGGTCGAGCCGTCTGGCTTACGTCCGGAGTTATAGACGACGTTGTGGAAGTGAACCTGGGGATCGCCTTCACGCGAGCTGAAGTGCATCCACTGAACACCGCTGATGTCAGCAGCCTTCATGCGGACGGTGACGTTCTCGCCAGTGACAGGATCCGGCTCAGTGACCCGAACCTCGAACAGGCCTTCGTCAAAGGCAAACTGCATCGCGCGGTCGTTAGCGACCTTCAAGATGGCCTGCAGCTTGTCGGAAAGATCCCGGCCGAACTTCGCCTCATTTCCGGACGCATTGATGGCTACGGATTCACTCTGGCCGATCATCACCGAAATTTCTTTCGGCGGTGCCATCATCAAATCGTATCCCTTCGAGGTCTTCTTCGCGTTGTTCTTGTGACGAACGCAAGCGCCTGTCTCCGGGTCAATACCGTCGGCATTTTTCATCACGTGAAAAGTCTGCGCGACCTCACCATGCTTCACGTTCGAGAACAGCGGCGTGGATCCCTTTGGCACCCAGTAGACACCAACAGCCTCGCGACCGGAAACCTTGTCGGACTTCGCATAGTAGGCGACGGATTCGTTGATGCGAGCGGTCAGGCCAGCCTCCGCCTCTTTCTTCGATTCCTCATTCCGATCGACGAAATACGAGAAGTCGGAAATGCGCTTACTCTTAGCAACCATTAGCGTTCCCAACCCATTGCATCATCACCTTCGACAGCCTTCGGAATAGAAGGGGAAGGGGCTTCATCGGGATGCTCGATATCGTCATCCATGACGGCCAGATCTCGCTTCGCTGATTCGGCGGCTGTCTCCATGTCGGCGGCATTCTCGGCCGCATAGAGGTCGGTGATGAAGTCTGCGACCCTCTTGATGAGATCATGGATCTTGCCGAACAGACCACGCATCTCGCGCATGTCGGCACGCATCTGATCAGTGGCATTCGCGGCCTGCTGAAGGCGGGCGAGGGGATCGACGTAGGCCTCCACAGCTTTCCTGATCAGAGCACCCCTAGTAATCCCCAAACGCTTGGCAGCGGCATCAACAAACTCAATGTCTGCTACCGACGCATTAAAGCGGAACTCAGCCGCCAACGGATCTGCTTCCTTGCGGGGTCTGCCCCCCTTGTTCTTCTTTTCGTCCGTCATCGGGCGTTTTCCTATTTTGGCTCCGTCCAAAATCCCCGGTGAAACGGGACTTTCGGAGGTTTTAACTCCGACACGAGCAGCAACGCAGTTGCGTCTCGTGTGAGAGAAGTTACCTTTTTAGCCTGCCAACCCTTAACGCAAGTGTAAAGAGGCCGTTGCGCTGATAAAAAACAAGGTAACTGACATTATGCAATCCTAGATGAAATCGTAGATGCTATCTGACCTCAATTCCATCATTCTTTCGGTGCCAACCGCCTGACAGTTGCGAAGCCGTTCAATCCGGGAGGCGGAGCCGATCAACTCATTTTCTGCCGTCCTGCGATCCTAGCTGATATCGTAGCTAGATACCTAGTTGACATCGTAGACGCTAGGCCTCATGCTTACCGTGACGCTTGACAATAGCGTCGCCAAGACACATTCCTATTCTCATACGAAGGAGTGACCCAAGGACAGAAGCCGATGACAACCAAAGACGACATCATAGACACGGGCAAGTTTGCTGCGGAGCTTAAATCGCTGGCGCAGACCGTGCTTGAAGAGAAGGCGAAAACTAAGCCGCCGACAAAGACGGAAATCATCGCATCAGATGAGGTCTGGAACGCCATCAAGGAAATGCAAGAAATCCATGGTATGACCCTAGCTGACATCGCTGCTGTTTTTCAGGCGAAAGGTGGTATCTGGTCGCAGCAGAATGCCAACAATCTTGGTAGCCTCATTAAGGAGGCGCGGATCCTGAGAGGCGAAGAGAGCGATGGCAAGAAGGGACGCAAGTCGAAGGTTGCAACGAAGCGAAGCCAGAAGGCAAGCTCGGAAGCAAGCCCGAAGACAAGCTCAAAGCCAAGTTCGGAACCTAGAGGAAATCCAACCCCGGCATCAGGAGGAGAGGGCGCAGCGCCAGCAGCTTCCGCAGGAAGCGCAAGCCAGCCCGGGTCAACCGATGCCAAGGTTGAAAGAAAACCAGCCGCCGAAGTCGGCACGACAGAAGCCCCGGTCAACCCGGCCTACATCAACCGCAAGCGGCTCTAACAGACAGAACGAAACAGGAGAGAAAATCATGGCGACTGCCACCAAGAAGACCGAACTGACTACCTCGACCTCGCCGGAGGCACTTCTGAAAACTCATGCCACCTCCGCCTCCCAGAAGGGTGGCGTTGGCAAGTCCTTCTGGGAGCGTGCCAAGATCGAGTTCCTCCGCGAGCGCGATGTTCCGATCGCTGCCTATGACATGGACGGCGGTACTGGCTCCGTTGCTCGCATCCTGGGCGAGCGCGATGAGCATGGCGAACTGAAGCCGACCGAGGATCAGGATCCGCTCAAGGGCGTGCGCTCCTACAACATCCACAAGAACCGTGGACGTGAAGCATTCGCGGATAGTTCGGCTCTGGAATACAAGCATATCCAGATCGACACCCCCGGTGGTGGTTTCGACGCGCTCTCCGACATCATGGACGGCGGCTCTAACAGCCTGCAGGGCCTCTACGAGGCGATCCTCAAGGAAGGCCGCAAGCCAATCATCGAACATATCATCACGCCGGAAGACGAGAGCGTTGAATCAGTTCGTCGTTACCTGGACGCGACTGAAGGCCTCCCGATCCAGCACATCGCCATCCTGAACATGCGCGATGCCGACGAGAAGTCCGACTTCGAGATGTGGTTCGGTTACACGGACCTCGAGACTGGCGAGAAGGTCGGCGGCAATGCTCGGGCCGAGTTCCTCGAGAATGGCGGCATTGAGATCGTCATGCCGAAGCTCGCTATCGGCGCTGCACTTCGCATGAAGCGCTATAACCTCACCTTCACCGCGGCTTCGCAGGATGCGCGTCTGACTGTCACCCAGCGCGGACAGGTTAGCCGTTGGCTGCGCGAAATGTGGAAGGAACTCCTCGGCAACAAGAAGTTCCTCGAAATCTACGGCATCTAAGAAACAGAAAGGAGGCAATGCCGATGGACACCGCACCCACTCTTACCCCCTTCGGCATTGCCGTCATCGACATGGGGCTGACCCCCTCTCAGCAGCAGCATATCCTCGCTCTTGCTGGAAGGTTGAAGATCTCGCAGACGGACAGCGATATTGTTCGCATCTGCACCTATGTCAAAACCGAAGGCACGATGCAGGCGACCTTGGAGAAGGTGGAAGCCTATCTTGCTGAGACTGCCGAGAAGATGGATGCGACTGCTTCACGGATCTCAGCCGACATCGAAGAGCGGACGAACACTCTGCTCTCCTCGGTATCGACCGAGATTGGGAACGCCATCCGGGAGAAGGTCGACAACCTGCCTGATGTCATCTCCAGCGCTGTCGATACCCATGTTCAGAAGCGTACCGATCTCATCATCGAGAAAACGGTCATCAAGACCAACAACGACCGGGATCGCCTAGAATACTTATCCGAACGCCGGAAGGATCGCCGTGAATACGGTATGATCCTCATCGGTGTCCTGGCATTGTCCATAGGACTGGTCGCGGTCACGCGCAGCGTCACATGGGATCAGGCAACCGCCATGAACGCTCGCCTCGAACAGATGGAGAAGCGACCTGATCTGTCTGTCTGGCTCGAATGGATGAAATACAACGATGCCCGCAAGCTGCAGGCAGCCTCCTGCGCCCCCGGCCAGCAGTTCACGGCCAACGGCCAGCAGAAGTGCCGTCCGGACATCGCCCTGACACCCGCCCTTCAGTCGGACAACGGTCTCGACGGTCTGGTTGGCATCTTCAGGGAAATTGAAGTGAAGCTCGGCACAATAGGTTCGTTCGGTCTCGGGGTTGCTGCGACATTGTTGACAATGTGGACGCGCCGGAGACTGAAGACGACCTGAGGCCGTTGCGTAATATCTGAAAAAGTCGGCCCTCCGGGCCGCCCCGAGTTTGGAGTAGAAAGGGAAGCAGCCATGTCCATGAAAGATCCAGCATTCAGCACTGCCCTCCAGCTCGCTGCCCTTAGCGTCGGTGTCGCATCCATCTTTCAGGGTGCCATGGACAAGCTGATGGAGATGCCCCAGCACGACGGCCGCTACTCTCAGCGGGAAGTGCAGGGCATTGTTGACACCGCGCACCATCTTGGCGAAGCCCTGAAGGAAATGATGAGCGAAGCCCTGATGGCCCATAACCGGGAAGAGAGCCATCTCGTCCAGATCGCAGGCCTCGAACACCGGATCGATACCCTGAAGGCACTCCTTGCCAACGAGGAAGCCAAGGTTGCCCAGCTTGAGGCCGCCCTGGATGACGCTGAAGGTGGCAGCTCGGCCGTCCGGATCTCGATCCCGAAGGCTGGCTGATCAGTCTTCCGTGGTGTCGTCTGGCTTCGGGCCGACATCACGCGGATAGACCCAGCCGCCATCCGGACCGTCTGGATCCGGGTTCTCCTTCAAATCTCTGCGCTCTCCGCCGATATATTCTCGAGGATTCCCTGCAAACTCGATCATGGCCTCTTTCCCGACAGGCTCGAGGCCATGTTCTATCGCTGCCATGATCCAGCCGATATGCGGCGGCAACTTCCGGGCTCCGGTTTCCCACCTCTTCACCGTCACCAGGTGATCGCCTGACTTGGCCGCAAACTGGGCCTGCGTCAGCCCCATGCGCTTGCGCCACGCCACGAAGAAGGCGGGATCCATTGTTTTAGCCATCGCAGTCCTCATGACGCAGAAAAGGGCGGTTTCCCGCCCTCATCTAACTCAATGTCGCTGAATCGACAAATGGCTACCTTATGCCTTCCGCTGCATCGGGACCGGGGGCCTGTACGCCGGAAGCTGCGACTGCGAGTATTCGCTGACCTCTTCCGGCTTGGCCACCCTCGGCCCGAAGAAGTTCATGACCTCCTGCTGGGCAGTCGATGCCACCTCCGGAGACTGTCCGGGGACAGTACCTGCGACATCAGGAGTGACAACGTTTGCTGCACCAGGGCGCTTCGCCAGTTTGGCGGCTGTGCGTTCGGCACGACGCTCGGAAACCGTCTTGTCCTTCGGAGCTTCCGGCTTCGGCACGGGAGCTGCCTCGGATGTCTTGGCGAGGTGATAGTAATCCGTCACCTTCTCCACTCCGACGATTGCCTTGTCTCCAGCCATGTGCGCCGCGATCTCGATGGCCGACTTACCCTTCAGGGACCAGAGATCCGTCGGCTGAAGGTTCTCGACCCATGCCTGCGCCTTGGGAGACATCGCCTGGAAGGCCGCCTCCTTCTGCGCCTTGTTCTCAGCGCCGACATACCGCTCGATCTGCTCTGGATCGTTCTTGATGTAAGCTGCCTTCAGCTTCGCCAGCTCAGCCGGGTTAGCGCTCTTCGCGGCATCAACCGCGCTTTTCGCATCCTTCTTCGTCACGTCGTTGGGTTGGATCGAACGACGATGGTCTCCCACCATGTGCTGATAGAGGTTTCGGGCCATCAGGGACACAGGGTTGTTCATAGCCATCCTGCCCATATCACGCCCGGCCAGCGCGAAATCCTGACCGATGTGGATAGCGGCCTGCGCCGTGTATCCAACCGCCTTGTCGACATCCTGCGCAACATGGATAGCTGCATCGCGGGTATAGTCCCACGCCGCGTCAGCCTGCTGCATCGTCCACTCCCAGCCGTCCAGGATGCCACCGTAGAACCCGTTCCAACCGTCCATCAATTTGCCCATGCCGGGGATACCCTGCAGCATCGACCCCATCTTCGCTCCGAAATTTGCAACTCCGGCCCTCAGCGCACTCAGCAATCTTCCCATGACTTGTTCCTCCTCTGTCGTCGGGTAGGGAGTATTCTTCTCCCTCTGATGACAAGAATCGCCGTCGGCGCAGCGTGGAACAAGCGAAAAATCGCCCTAAAAACGATAATTTTCAGACGGTTAGAAAGTCGAATTAATGTCACCTGCAATATCAGGTGTTATGCGGCAAGTCGAAACTGCATGCGTCGGCCCTTGTCCGGAACAATGCACTGCCAAGGCTGCTCTTCGGCCATGGACTGCGCCAGCGCCAGCGTCGCCGGGGACATGATCAGGACACCATTGAGGGCATCCCGACCATTTCTGACGATAGGAGTAGAAGGACGGAGGGCAGGGGTGTTGTCATTGGCCGCCTCGACCACCTCCGGCGCGGCTGGGGCGAGCATGGCAACAGAGAAATTGGCGGCATCAGGGTAGATCTTCGACACTTCAGCGATGATTTCGTCCGATTTGGCAGTACGACCCACCAGCAACCAGCCACTTCTCGTTCTACTCCTCGTATTGAGCTTACGGCTGTAGGTGACCCTCACCCAAACTCTTTCATTTCCCATATAGTCATAAATGGGTTGTGAAAGACTTTTCCCCGCGGCCTTGGCCAGCGCCGGAAGCGCGCGGCCCTCGAACGCCGGGAAGGCGCGCTCGTCGCGCTGGAAGGCAGCCAGCGTCACCGCGTTCGCGGTCGGGAACAGGCTCGGATAAGCGTCTGCCATGTCCTGAGCGTTCTCAGGGATCCAGCCGTTCATGCGGACCATCGTGAACCTGTCCGGCACGATGCTCTCCACACCCCAGAACCGGGCTGGCTGGATTGGCAGCGGTATCTTCGTCAAGATGATGACCTCGCACGGCGTATCGCGGTGGATCGGCCGGATTCGAGCGATGGCCTGCATGACCTCGGCTTCCCGGATCTGCTTCAGGACGCGGTGGCAGCGGTCGTCTGGATGATACGAGACATCGATCGTGCGTTCGTTGCCCAGCTTGTCGGAGACGATGGTCGCCCTGGTTGGGAACACGCGGTTGTCGCCCTTGATGAAGCGCGGCGGCTTCGGCGTGGCGAACCAGATGCCTTCGACGATCGCTTCAACGGCATCCACGGTCGGCTCGATGCGTCCGACGACGACGATGCCGACAGCCTTGTTCCAGCAGTCCTTGCCGCGGAGGTTTCCGAACCAAGCCATATCCATCGGCTGGCTGTCGAAGCTCTGGCGTTCGTGTTCGGGGAGATCCTTCTGATCGTTCTCGAAGTCCTCGCGGTAGCCATCGATGACGGACTTGTGGGAGACAAGGAGCGGCCTCTTCTTGGGATCTCCCTTGACGAGATGCGACAGGCGGTCGGCCATCTCGAGGGCGGTGTTGTAGGCATCGTCCTGGCGGCGTGTCGTCTTCATGGAAGCTGCCGAACCGACCCAGTTGGGGCACTGCACTGGCTCGATGTCGTCCCGCCACTCGGCTTCAATCTCAACGAAGTCGGCGCCTGGATAGAAGCGTTCGATGATGAGCTGATCGGCATCCGCGTCGATGATGACGGTCGCCACGTCTATGAAGCGAGGATCCTTGGACCAGCGCAGGCTGATGTAGTCGCGGATCTCGTCGCCCTTGGTCATGTGATTGAACAGCAGCCGGAGACCCATGATCAGGCCTTCGCGCTCTGCCACGACTTCGGGCGAGAGCTGGACCTGCAGGATTGACCAGAACCGGGCAAAGCCATAGGCCTCCTGAGCCTTGGCCTTCTGAATCCGCTCGGCCTTGATGTCGTCGTCCATGTCGGGGAAGACTGCCAACTTCTCGATGCGGCTGTATTCGAGCTTCTTCATGAAGCCGCAGAAATCGGACGTGATGCCCTCGTTGAGGAACTCTTCAATTGTCCATTGACGCTTCTCGACCTCGCACCTGGTCAGGATCCTCATGACCGTATCGATCCCGTTGTCGAGCTCGTATTGATCCATCTCACGGCGCAGTTCGAAATCGGCGTGGCTTTCGCCCTTCTTGCCCTTGTAGCTGTCTCCGAGGGCGCGCAGCTTCCTGAAGCGCTCGATCGGAACCAGTTTCTCGAATGTCATGGTCTGGTGGAAGCTCTCGTCGATGATGACGAGATCGATGCCCTTGAGGGCGTCCAGTTCGACGGACAGATACTGGTGGCTGGCGATGATGAGACCGGGCTGCTTCATCTCCCGGATCTGCTTCATGTAAGGGCAGGTGTCGAAGAATTTGCAGCGGACTTCCGTGCCGTCTTCCTTCGTATTCGAGCAGAGTGATTTGCTGACGCTCATCTGCAGCGCGGCAAGGCTCTCGGCCCAGTCGGAGAACGCGCACATCTTCTGCGACTTGTCATCCGGCCGGGGCTGGGAACGACCGCGAGCGACACGCGCATTCGCGATCCCGAACTCCTCGATAGCCTTCTTCTCTACTTCTTCGCACAGCTCCACCGACGGCGCGGAGAACAGGATCCGGAGATCTGGGTACTTCTTCAGCAGCTTCGCTGAAGCGGCAAGCATGGCAACCGTCTTCCCGGTTCCAGCGCCAGCCTTCAGTACGAGTCGGGGGATGTGTCCCTCTTTGCCTCGGGCGATCCACTTATGAACCTTGTCGAGCCATTCTCTGATGGTTTTGTTGAGCAGCGCCTTGGCCTGATGAACTGTCATCGGCTTTGCGTACTCGTGCCTCACTGGCACCGGGTAGGAATAGACTGCTCCTTCGAGCAGATGGTTCGCATACATCGTCGTCCTGTCTGACGACGGTAAAACCCTTTAAATCCCGCCACATTGACAAAAAATTTGTAATGTGTTGCAGCCTCGCCCTTGCTTATAAAAGGGCGGTCCGCTATATTCGAAATTGAGCGTGGGCAAGAGGTCCGTTGCAAGCGGATCCCATGTCAACAACTCTGGGTCTTACCGATCGGTCGCTAAATCTAGTCGGTAGGTGCTCTTTGCCTTCGCATCTAAATTTGAAGGGCCTCAACTGACCGTGAATCAGTTGAGGCCTTTTCAGTATGTGCGTCGGCGGCGCGTCACGCAACCCCCATTTCCGCAAATGCAAGAATACAAGCTCACATCGAGCCTAAGGCGGTCTGTGGCTGCGTTTCCGGGTTTCCGGCGTTCCTGCTGTTCTGATAGCGCTTGAGCTTCACGCTGCCTCCTATGACCCGCTGAACACGATATATGGAGTCGACGTTCACGCCGTATGCCCTTGCGATTTCCGATGGCTTCTCGCCCTGACCGAGGCGCTTCGCGATGGCCTTCTGATCCTCAGCTCCAAGGAGGCGTCCCTGGATGCCATTCTTGAAGCGGCGGTCGATCTTGAGACCATGGTGGCGAGCGATGCTCCGGATGCGGGCGTGTTCAAGCCCCAGCTCCTTGCCGATGTCGAGAGGGCCGAGGCCTTCCTTCAGCATTTCAAGGACTCGTGCTTCGTGCTGCGCGACGATCTCCTGTCGGACCTTCCGGCGCTGGCTGTGTGATGCGCCTTCGGAAACGACCGTTGCAAGGACTGCCACTGCTTCAGGCTGCAGTGAGACCTTGCGTGTGCCAGCGCCACGCTTGCGAGCTTCGTCGAGGATCTTCGTCGCCTTCGCCTTCGAGATCTTGAGAGCTGCCATCTTCAACTTGATGGCGTCGAAGAAAGACGAATCCTTGCGGGTGTCGATCTTGTCGTCGATCGCGACCAGGTGAACGCCATCTTCGAGCAGCGCGAAACAGATCGCGGTCGTCTCAGCCTCGTCGGCTCCCAGCCGCTCGAGCTTATCGGTTGCGAGGGTGGTGCCGGACTTGGCAGCGATCAGCGCATGACCTCGGGTCTGACGTGTCGGCTTTCCAGCCCCGCGGCCGTTCCGGCTGCAGGATTCCGAATAGATCTTCACCGCCTCCGGGAACCGCGCTTGCAGCTCGGCCTTCTGAGCGATCTGATCTTCTTTCGTGACTCCGAGCGTGTATCCGAACAGCTTCATCGTCTCTTCCCTCTATTCCTCGAATCCTTTGCATCAGATTCGTGTGTCTCGATTATGCCCGTAGGATTCAGTCCTTCAAGGCTCTGTAGATGGTGGCCCGGTGTACTCCCAGCAATCTGGCCACTTCTGACACTGACTTCGTCTCGCGCAACTCCCTCGCGTGAGCGATCTGCTCCGGGGTCAGCGCAGGCGGAGGTCCGAACTTCACCCCTCTGGCCTTCGCTGCAGCCCTCCCGGAGGATGTCCGGTCGAGGATCAGCGACCTCTCGAAATCGGCCAGCGCCGCGAAGACGGTCAGGATCATCTTTCCTGCTGGGGTCGTGGTGTCGGCCCATGGTTCTGCCATCGACTTCAGACCAGCTCCGGCATCTGCGATCCGTTCCCCGATATTCAGGAGATCGATCGTCGATCGTGCGAGGCGATCCAGCCGGGTGACGATGATGATGTCTCCGGCCCGGATGTGGTCGAGCATCTTCTGCAGCTCCGGGCGCTCGCGACTTGCTCCGGAGATGTTCTCCGAGAAGATCCGCGAGCAACCTGCGGCGGCCAGCTCTGCTCGCTGCTGCGCTGTGTTCTGTCCCGATGTCGATACTCGTGCGTAGCCGATCAGCATTCGCATCCTCTATGTCGCATAACTCGTCGCAAGTATCTATAACCTGCGACGGACATCTGCGACAAGCCTTGGGACCGGAAATCATGGCGGCCATGATGCGTCGCACATCTTCCAACTTATGCGACGAGCTCAATGAACCGTCCTCCGTGTTCTCTTCTCCCTCTGGATCGCCTCGTCGACAGGATCGAGACCGATGCTTTCCATAATGTTCCTGATGATTGCCGGGTCGAGCTTGCTCGCGCTTTCTTTCTGAGGCGAGCCATAGATCTCTTCGAAGACGCTATCGGGGATGACCTGTTGAGTGCCTTCCTCCTGGAGCGGTCCGTACTCGTCTCTGATCAGCTTTCCGAGAGTTCCCCGGATAGCCCAGCGCATCATCATGTCGTGCATCTTGCGGTTCAAGTCGGCGGAAGGGCTGCTATCGTCATCCCAGCATCCGGCCTTGGCCGACATCGCCATGTTCTGAAAGACGAGGGCGCGGCGCTCCTTGGCAGTCCTGATGTCGAAGTCGGCAATGCTCTCGCCTGGCAGTTTCGGAAACTTCGAAAGCCAGTCGTAGACGATAGGGTCGGTGCGCTCATAGGACAGCTTCTCGATCTCCTCCATGGCGTTCGACGGAACACCGTGTAGGAAAGGGATCTCTTCTTCGATAAGCATCCAGAGGAAACGATAGGCTTCGCGGAAGGCATCCTCGACGGACTGGTTCGACGACAGCAGAAGGGTAGGGACCGCAAACCAGCCGTGGCGCTCTGGCCTCGTGTCGAACTCGGTCACGGCGCTGGACTTGGCAGGCTGCATCACGCCCTCGGCATCCGGCAGAGAGAGCCGGGGGGCAATCTTGATTCGTGCCGTCGGCAGGATCCTGCGGACCTCGAGAGCGAGATCGAACAGGGCCTTGTGCATCACCGGATTACCTGGACCGACATCTAGGCGATAATTCCCATCGGGATCGACGATCGGCAAATCGGCCGGGCTCACCATCGACCAGTGCGGCACGGTCGGAGAATGGATGTTGTCGAAGATGTAGACGGCGCTCGGATCAGGGAACACGCGCTCCCATGGCTGCTGTGGAAAGTCCTCGACTGCGAGTGCTGTGTTCTTCATGGTCCGCGGCCTCCTCTCCGCTGGATGGGTGATTTCTGGAGTAGAAGGAAGAGGGCCGAAACCCTCCTCCTAGAACTCAATACCAATGGGGATCTGGAGCAGGCTGCTCTCCGGCGACGAACTCGCCGTCCCACGTCTGCACTCGGAAGGAACCTGGTTCGCCAACCTTCCACTCATTCATGATTTCCATTGCTTCTTCGATCGTGTCAGCTCCACGGCTGTAGCAACGGCCGTAACCGCAATCCTGAACAACCGAGAAGTCCCTTTGATAGCTGTACCGCTCCATATCCCGTCTCCCTCTATTCCTTGGAGAGCGTTCATCGCTCCCTTCTGAGTTCAAGGATGCTTGTCGGCGAAGCGTAACGCAAACGAAAAAATCCGAATTTCTGGCGCCGAAGGATGGGTGTTTGGGATCTTGCAGAATGATCAGCCGGGGTAGCGAACACGGTCAACAAAATGGCCTCGAAAATAATCGCGTCCGGACGCGCGAAACCCGCCGATAGCAGGGAAACCATCGGCGGATCGGGGGCTTCGTCGTGTATTGTTGACAACGCGGACAGGGGTTAGCCGTCGTTGGCGTGCTTGTCCTGGCTGTCGACCAGGTACTCGTATTCGGTCCCGAACAGGTTCCGGTGTTCGGCCTCGAACTTGGTGATCTGAGCTATCACCTCCTGAATGAGCGGGAACTTGACGAAGCCGCGCTTGTCGGCCGGGATGTGGGCCGCGTTCGGCAGCTTGGTCAGCCGGATCCCGCGAGGGGTTTTCCCGACGAGGAACCGCAGCTTGCAAGGGATGCCGTGGGCCTGAAGCATGGCGACTGCATCAGCGGCATGGATCGCCTCCGGGTCGAGGTGCTCGACTTCGATGACCTGGATGGATTCCTCTTTCGGCTGGACCTTGCCGCCGACGATCTCGAAGGGGGCGAAGAAGGCGTCTGTCATGGCTTCAGCCTCCCCAGCTTCTTCAGACAACGCGGACAGGAGATGGCATCACCCTCGGAGGTGCTGGCCCACATGATCGAAGGGTAGGTGCCACAGATTGCCTGTTTCTGATCCCAGACATGGCTCGCGGTCTGACCGTCATCGATCGCGACTGCATGGAACACGCCGCCCTTGCCGAGTTCGTTACCGTTCCGCAACGCCCCGGCCTTCTGCAATGGGATGAAGCGGTCGCCGTTCTGGGCAACGAACACGATGCTGGCGAGGAGGCGCTTCGCTTCAGCCTCGGCGGCAACCCTATCTGCCTCGATTTGGCGAACGCGCTCGTCCCAGATTGCGTCCTGCTCCTCTTGACTGACTTTGACACCATTGCGCATGCCGGGGACTGAGATCAGGCCGGAATCCTTCTTCAAGCCCTCGGCCATTTTCTGCAGGAAGTCGTTCAACACGGCGGCTCTCCTCACTTGATCCGGCGATAGCGGCGTGGATCGAATACGGTCCCGGCTAGGGGTAGTCCGGCGGATCCGCGATAGATGTCGGCAAGTCTCCCTGCCATCACGCTCTTGCCCTTTGTTCGCGGCTGAACGGTGTGGACTATCCTCACCTCGGCTCCTGCTGGCGGGATGTCGTGGCTGACGATGTTCGGGATGACGTTGTGGAGATGCGGCTTCAGCTCGCCGTCATCGATCGTCGAGAAGTGCATCCGGCGTGCGGCATTCTCCAAGGCTTCGACCTTACGAGGATCGATCCGCATGTCGTAGCCGAGTTTCCGGGTCCGAACGTAGCCGATCTCTCGACTTTCTCTGACGGACGCCTTCTCATCCTGCATCGCATCGAAGTGGTCGACGGCTTCCTTGCCGAAGAATACGAAAGTTGGCGGCCTGAAGTAGACCTCCTCGCCGCGCTGCTGCGCCTGTTCACAGCGGTCGATGGCATCCAGAGGTGTCTCGCAGATGTAGACGGTGCCCTTCTTGACCTCGGCAGTGATCCGGGGCGCTTCCTGATTGGTCCGGGTTTCGATCAGCCTGCTGTCGCCCTCAAGATCTGCCTTCATCAACGCGATCAGCTCTTCCATGAACGCCTTCGTCGGCTCGTTGCCCTTGCCGCCCTTGTCGCTGACCGGGATCCGGAACATGGTCTTGCCCAAGCTGGCTGGGTGCCTGATTTTCTTCGTCGTCGTTTCCATCTAATTGTCCTCCTCGTGATGGTGGTGGGCGGCTCCTCCTGCCGCCCTGGATGATGTCGATTAGAAAGAGCCGCCGTAGACGGCGCGCTGGTCGGCAGCCTGCTCGGCCCGGAACTCGCGGTTCGCTGCAGCCCATTCCGCCTGCACTTCGCGCGGCACCTTTACGATCGGCAGCAGGCGCTCGGCCTCGGCGCAGACGGCATCCCATTCCGCGTCCGTCAGGCTCCAGCCCTGCGCCCTGAAGCAGCCGAGATCGTCGATCCCGGACGCCTTGCTGTCGATTGCGACGATCACGGCGATCTCCTGCAGGGGGCCAAATAACGACATTCGATTTCTCCTCTAATCCCGAGAGCGTCCATCGCTCTCTTCTGCATTCATGATTGCCGTCGGCGGCGCTTAACGCAAACGAAAAAATCAGAAAGATCGGCGGCGTTAAATCCGGCTTTCGGTATTGCGAGCGGGGTCAACAAACTTTCTTCAGCGGGCACGAAAAAACCGCCCCGGAAGGCGGTTCTGTCGGCGGAAATCATGGAGATCCGGCTTCCTGCATCATCGACTGGACCCCTTCCTTGGCAGCGCGGCATTGACCAGGGCGGCGGCTGCGAACATCGGAACGACGGCGGCTATCCGGCTGGCTGCGAAAGCGATCTTCATGATCGGCGGCAGTTCGGGGGTGGTGTTCGGGTTCATGGCTTCATCCCTTCAGTGTTCTCGTCCCGCTTTTCGCAGCGGCCGACGATGGAGTGGACGACGTCCGGGAGGCGATTGTCATGGATGTCGTGGAGCAATTCCTCGAAAAACAGGGCAGCTTGCTTCAGGTGCCTCTTATCCGCCTCCGAGGCCGCCTTTCTGGCCTGCGGCAGCAGCTTCTCGATCTTGGCGGCCAGCTCCTTGAGCTCTCCGGTGGCCTTGTACAGTTCTTCAATTTTCGACATGTGGGTTTCTCCTGTTCTCTATTTCTCTCTGAAGGACGGCTTCCAGCTCGTCCAAGGTGTCGTCGGTAAATGCCAGCGGGATGGCCGCCGGAGGTCTCTTGACCGGGAACGGCAGCACATTGTTCGGCCGCTCGATCCGTTCCGGTTCCGGGCTGCGCAGCGGGGTGGCCGACTGGTCATGGATCCGGAGTTCGTAGCTGATGCTGCCATCGGTCCCGGTGAAGACGACGGTGCTGCCGTCTTCCACGAAGTAGCCATGGACTTCATCGTCGGATCGGCCTTTCAGGCTTCGGGCGATGTTGGCGAGCGCCCCGATGTCTCCCGGGGCGTAGGTGCCGGACATCTCGCGGATGAAGTCGGCAAGGCAGCGCTTGGCGTGGTGGGGTGAGGTCATCGATCGGCTCCTCACAGTACACGGCGGTTGGTGAAGATGCCGCCAAATGCACCTGCAGGAAGGTTTGCCGGATGGATCGGGCCGAACTCCGTGAAGACGATTGGCTGCAGGTCATCGGGGTTGCCGACAATCCGGATCCGCCTCCCTGCTTCTTCGGCCTCGGCCAGGCGCTGTTCCCAGACAGCCTCGTTGTCATGACGAAGGTCAGCGGCGTGGGCATATGCCTCCTGCTCCCAGTGGGCTTTGAGACCTTGGATACAGGGAAGCTCGCCAGCCCGAGCAGACATCGACTCCGTTCCGAAATAAAGTCTGACATTCGTCAGTGCCTCGAAGGTGGGGATCTTCTTCGCAGCAGCTTCCAGATGCCAGATGCTACCGCCAGCAAGGCTGTTTCTGCCGCGCCACTTCCACACTCCGTCCGGAAGTTTGGAGACCACGATGCTCTTTCCATTGAGATCGAAATCGCACTCGACGACCTCGTCGACGACCCTGAAAGGACCCTTTGGCGGAAGGCCGAGAAAGATTCCGGCATATGCGGACAGATCCTCTCTGATGAGGCACTCCATCTCCTCATGCGTCATGGGCCGGATATTGTCCCGACGACGCTGAAGAATGATGCGTTCGATTTCGGCTTGCTTGGCTTCGTTTGCCTTGAAATCCTCGTAAGTCAGAGCTTCGGTAGCAACCTCATCGATATTCCAGCGGATCTGAGGAAGTCGATGCTCGATCTCTGCAGAAAGTCGCCGCCAGTCATCGTGTGCGGTTTCAAGCAGCATGATCTCCTCCTGGATGATCCCTCGGTCGTATTCGAGGCGATCCCGCGTTCCGCAATCGGTGATGCGGTCGATGCTCCTGTTGAGGCAGTTGAGCTCTATATCGGCCTCCTCAACTAACCACTGCAGGCAGTTACTGGTGTCGATGCGTGCTTCCTCGAACTGTGCGACGGCAGCCTTCAGCCTGTCGGTGTATCGTGATTTCATGGTGAGTTCCCTCTCTCTTCTAATCCTCCGAAGGCGTTGATCGCCCTCGTCTGAATACAAGGATTGCCGTCGGCGGAGCCTACCGCAAGCGGAAAAATCAGGCTCGGGAGAGGGTGGTTTGAAACTGGAATGAAAAGGTTCGGCGGCTGCTTCGATGGTCAACAAACTTGCATCGAAAATAATTCTGCGGCGGCCATGAAAAATCCGCCGACGGAAGATCTTGTCGGCGGATTAGGTGGCTATTTGGATCTGCTTGCTTTCGGGGGAGACCAGTCAAGGAAATGGCTGATATTGCCTTCGTGATCTGTCATCCGGATGCGCTGCTCCCGCGCGAAGTGGTGCGTTGGCAGCCCGGCGCGTTCGAGAGCATGTATGCGGTTGTCGGTGAGCTGCAGGATGAAGCCGCGGAACTTTGGCTTGCCGCCTCCACCTACAGCGATGCGATCGAGCCGCCATCCGTCTTCGGAGTAGAGCAGCGAGAGAAACCAGCCGTGGTAAGGGCCGGGGTTGGGCGTCGGAAAGTAGTATGATCCGGTGACACCGGGCCAGAGTTCATTCGGAAGCCCTGAATCCTGAATCGAGATCAGGGCATCTTCTGCGAGTAGCCGAAGTTGATCATCGGTCGGCACCTGGAGAGCAAACTCCGCGAGATCGTTGTTCTTATCGTCGAAGAGCGATCGGACGGCATTGATGTCGGAAAAGGCTGCTCCACGCGAAGGATCCGGTCGCTCGATATCGAAGAGATTGTAGAGATCGCGGGTCATGGTGCCGTCCTCGAATTGGTCATGGCGGCCTCAGTGTTTCACCGCGAAACGGGATGCGAAAGTGGCTTCGAAGGGCTCGAAGTCATACGAAAGCTGACCGTCGCTATCGAGCGGCATGTCGAGCGGGACCGGGATGATCTGAACGAGGTGATGACCGCGGAGGTTCATGGCTCGCAATCCGGCGACTAGCTTCATCTCCCGGATGCCCTCTTCATGAGGAGCGAAGTGGATGATCTGCATTCTGCCTCCTGCCTTCAGGGCTGCCTCCATGATGGGCGCGACGAACGCCCGGAGGCTAGGGATGTCGTCGATACCGAACTCCTCGGCGGCGCTGCTGCCATTGCGGCCGAAGAGACGCACAGGCTCCTTGGGGTCGGTGCTGACAAGCATATAGCCGTAGTCGAGTGTCAAAATCGTTTCCGGTTCTCCGGAAGGGGTTAGCAGTGTGGTCATGTGTGGGGATCCTCCTCTGGAATTGTTAGAGCAATCGGGCTCGAAGCGGCCGAAGGCCGCCTGGTCGATGTCGCTCCGTACGGGCCGCCGGGCGAGGCGGCCGATACGACCCGGCATCTAGTGAATTGCGTGTGACGACATCTCAGGCCATGGATGCTCGATCTCGATAAGATCCATAGGCCGCTCGTCGATCGGCGGGGCATCGTTCGGCAGCTTGAACCCGAGATCAGTGGCCCATCTCTTCGCCAGCCGATACATCAGCAAGACATTCTCATCGTCCTGCTCCTCGAGCGTCGACAAGAAGTCAGCGGCCATCGTCTTCTGGTCGCCCCCGGCAAAGGGGAGTAGAACAGGAAGCACGACACCGAGCTCGCCACGCTGATACCTGCCAGCGATCCTCCTGAGCTGCTGCGATGTCTCATAGGTCGGCTCCCCAGCATGACGGCGAAGGATGTCGTTCTCGATGACGGTCGTGACTTTGCCGAAGACATACTCCTCAAGCTCACGCAGTTCGTCGTCGAGGTGCTGTTCCCACTCGAACTCGAATATTCCGATTTCCTCTTCCTCCATGTCGGTCACCAGCCCAGTCCGTCGAACTCGGTCAGATCGATCCGCTTCCGGGGATCGATGGGGATCCCCTTCGGCAGAACGACGGCTTTCGGGACAGGGTTACGGAAGTCCGGCGCGTCTGGGTTCATCTTCCTCGCGCGGGCACCTGCTTTTTCGAGCGTGGCAAAGCTGTCGAGACTGACGTTCCTCGGCTTCGCTGGACTGACATCCGCGAACTCCGCGATGAACTCGTTGATGTGTGCAGATACGGTGGTCATGGTCTCTCTCCTCTATTTCGTGAATCTGATGTTGACCCGGCGATATGGGTTGTCGTCTGGCTCCGGGATTTGCTCCCACTGTTCCGCCGTGAAGGGCAGAAAGCGCGGCTCGCCGTCTTCGGTCTTCGAGATCGCGCACTTCTCGGCATCAACCAGATGCCACTTCCCTTCGATCCGGCGCACTCTCGCCCAGACACCGACGACAGTGTCGAAAGGGTAGCGTCGGCCGGGGCCGTCGCTGTAAGTGCTGAACTCAACGCCATCCCAGTAGAACTCCGGGAACCCGAGCTTGCGGAGCGTGCTCTCGACAACACCGCATCTGGCCTTGAGGCCATCAAAGTGCAGGAGGTAGCTGGCACCCTTGTTCTTCGTTGAATGCAGGACCGCGTTCACCCCGGCCTTGTTGTCGTCGGTGATCGGCTGTGTTCCGCCGAGCTGAATGAGCGTGTGGGCGCGGTTCATCTCAGTATCCCTCCGATCGACGATCGAGGATGACATCGCGGCCGACATCAATTCCGAGATGCTCGAGGTCATAGACGACTTTTGGAGCGCGGACGCTTTCCTTCCAGAATTCGCCCTCGTGATACTGGTCTTCACGAGACCGCAGCACGGGCTCCGATCGTTCGACTGGCCATTCGAACCGGGTCTTCTTGAGCGGCAGGAACAGAGGCGTGCGGCCGCCAACAGGGACTCTGGTTAGCCCGAACTCCGGCATCAGGTACTCGTCGATCTGTCCGCTCTCGTTGTAGACCGTGTTGTATTTATACAGTCCGTGGTCAGCTTCGCCGTCCGTGAAGTCGAATCCATGGGTCTCAAGGATCCTGATGTTCGGACGGCTGTCGATCTCTTCGCTTGGGTATTTCATGTTGCTTCCTCCGGGAGATGGGGAGGGTTGACCCCTCCCTCTGGTTGTCGGCTTCAGGCGGCCTGTTTGATGATCATGCCTGCGATCGAGCGCTGCTGGATCTCAGCGGCCTGCTCAGCAGTGACGACGAGGGCGACCTTCTCGCGCTGTCCCGGATAGCGGGTCTCGCGAGCGACGGAAGCGACGCGCCATCCGGACTTGGTGTAGCGGTAGGTGACCTTCGAGCCGATGACCTGGTGCCCGGTGTATGCTTGGCTTGGGCCAGCCGTGAGCAGGACGGCTTCCATGCCGATGGACATGGATTTCGGCAGCTTACTGGCGACACGGAGATCTTCGATTTCGTCGGCGGCCTCAATGATCTGGCGAGGGCTCGTCGTCCAGCGCAGAGCGTTGCCCTGATGCTCGGCAACAGGCTGCTTCAGGGCTTCGACGGTCAGCGGCAGGAGTGCGATTTTCTTAGACATGATGGTGATCCTCTCTGGAGTCGGAAGTGATTGATTTTCCTTCCGTTATTTAAAGGATCACCCATCGGCGGAACTGGCACAAGAGGGCGAAAACTATTATTTTTCAGATACTTAGAAAGCTGAAGCAATAGCCTTCGGAAACGCTGAGCTTGTCAACAAAATGGGGTGCGAAAAAAGATTTGCGGGCACAGAAAAACCCGCCGACAGGGTGTTTCTGTCGGCGGGTTTGTCGGCGGAGTAGCTGATCGACGATCGCTTATCGGCCGTATCCGCGTCCTGCGTCCGGCTCCTGGTCACGACTATAATTCCGGCCGTCTTCCTGAGCCCGAAGGCGAGCTTGGTGAGCGCGGAAAGCGTCGCGGTCGGCTTGCGATCCGAACTGAGCGGTCACCGGGGCCGGGGCAGCGGCACTTGCGGTTGCTCTTTGACGTGCGGCGGCTTCGTTTCTGGCTTGGATGATGGCTATGTTGTTGCAACCGATCTCGATAATTTTCTTCTGTATGACACTGAGATCGCGGGTCATGATGGCCTTGCCGTCCTCGGTCGTATAGCGAGGATCGACTTCACCGAGGGATCCATCCGGGTTGAGCTTCCTCCCGACCATAAAGGTCACCGTCTTGTTCTGCACGCCGTCGTACTGCGGCGGGATTTGCTCAAGGGCCATGCTTCGAGGGTCGACGTTTCCCGGTGTGAAGTTCGCGATATAAAAGTTGATCTGAGACTTCGAACCGTCTGGCGCGATGTGAAGCATCTTGCCGAGAATGGTCGTAGCGAGGTGCCGAAGTTTCACCTCGCGGCTTTCCTTCGTCGCCTCATCGACAACGCGGACTTTGACGATGGTAGGGGTGTCCTCACCGATCCTGAATTGCGACCCGAGCTCTTTTGGAACCGATCGCTGAAGAGTGGCAAAAGCAGACTCCCGGTCGCTCGACAGCTTGCGGATCGTTGCGCGTTCGACGATCTGGTGGTCGAGATATTCCTTGTGCGGTGTCGTCGGCTTCTGAGCTTCCGCGTTTTTGGCAAACTCGGCTTCCGACTCCTGTCGGAACCATCGCGCCGTGCTCGTGTATTGAGCTTTGCGCTCCGCTTCGGCTCGGGCGGATTCCTGAGCTGCCTTGTATGCGGGGCTGTTGTAATAATCCGGCTCGATGGGTGGTCTAGTGCCAGTACTCATTGCTGTTCCTCCTGTTGTCGCGCACTTCATGAACGCGTTGTCGAAATCGTCGGCGGCCAGCTCGCAAGGAACAACGGCGGCCGACAGGAGCAGCAGCGAGATCCTCCTTCTCTCTACTGCCCCCTTGGTTTGGTCATCCGGGGAAATCGGTGAGGTCGAAATTGAGCCCGATCGTCTCGGCGGCGATCGTTTTTCTGGTCGGCTTCTCTTTCGGCCGAGCGAGATCGCGGGGATACACAGAGCCGTGCAGCAGCCCGTTAGCGGCATGCTCAACGGCTCGACTGATAGCGATCAGCGTTGCCCAGTTCGATGCCTGGGCAAGCTCAATCTGGCGCTCCATCAAGCTGCGATCCCCTTTCGGGAAGTCGCTGAGGTCGATCGACTTGAACTTGGTCTCGATGTCTCGGGTCAAGATTTCGAGCTTGTCGATCATCGTGATCGTTTCCCGGAGCTGCTGTAGCGCGATGTCGTTCTTCGCTGCCTTCGCGTTGGCGATGGACTTTTGTGGGCCGCCGACAGGACGGGAGACAGGCTTCGCAGTGGGGCGTGGGGATTTCGTCGTGGTCATGGTCTGGATCCTTTCCGGATGCTTGTGATGTCATGGGGAGTAGAAGGGGAGAGAGCCGAAGCCCTCTCCGTTTCGGGGTCAGCGGCGCGGATACCAGACGGCGTTGCCGCGTAAGACGAGGCAGCGATACTCATCCTCAAGAATAGTCTCTGCGATCTCGGTCAGTTGTTCTGGTGTGAGTTTATTAGCAGCGGCTTCTATGGCGCTGTCGTCCATGCCATTGCGATCGATCCCAGCGCGATCCAGAAGCTCCTCGGCCGAGCATGCTTCAAGAATTGCGCTGTCGATAGTTCCGGTATCTTCGTCGATGTTCTCACGCATGACGAGGAAGTGGATGTTGCCAGCGTCGAAGCCTTCGCCGTGTTCCTTCGCGACCATGTTGTCGAGAAGTTTGAGGGCTTTCAGCTCGGCACGATGGTTGTATTCGCCAGCCTCGATTGCGACGGCGAGGGTTGCGATCCGAGCGGTCAATTCGGTGTAGTCGAAGCTCGTCGTGGACAGTGGAGCCGTGTTCATTTTGATTTCCTCTCTCTATTCCGAAAGCGTTGATCGCTTCCTCTGACTTCAAGGATGCTTGTCGGTGGAGCTTAACGCAATCGAAAAAATCGAAGAAAATCGCAAGGAAAGACAATCACTTGGATACCGGAAGCGATACGTTTCGGAACACCGATTACGGTCAACAAAATGGCCTCGAAAATAATTACAGGCCGGACACGAAAAATCCGCCGACAGGGATTTCCATCGGCGGATTCTGAGGTCGAGGATCGATCGACGATCGGGATCAGGCGGCGTTACGGATCTGGCTCGCCCACGCGATTAGGGCGGCTTGCTCGCCGTCCAGTCGGGCGAAGTCGGCAGCTTGTGAAATGACGGCTGCAGCGAGCTCGACCGTGGAGGATGTTAGTCCGTCCTTCCGGATCTCGCCAATTGCGTCGGCGCAATCCTGTTGTGCCTGGATGGCATCCCCATCCGGGGCGTAGAAGCCGCCTCCGGTGTCAATGAGTGCCTTCGCGTCATTCAGGCGGCGGATGACATATGCCGCGTCGATGAGGGGTGCTGTGATGGTCATATCTGGTCTCCTGATGATGAGTTGATGGAGACCCGCGTGGGGAGCGATAACGAGCCCGGCGATCTGCTGCTGCGCAGCCGGGAGTCGGGGGCGGCCGAAGGCCGCCTGGTGTCAGGCGGCAGCCTTTGTGGCCTCTGTGATGTCGAAGGCGATGTCGAGAATGGCCTCCTCGATCGCTGTGGCCTCGTAGGCATACGCGCTGAGGTTCTGGCCGATCTTGAACAGATCTTCGAACTCCTTGGATCCGACAGGGAAACAGCCGATATCGTCGACGAGGTCGCTCATTCTGGCGAGAGCGTTCTGGTACTGCGCGATGACGGCTTCTGCACGCCTAGCGGCGGCGATTGAGCGGGTGCTGGGGTTCATTTGGGGGTTCCTCCTCTGGAATGGGTGGGCGGCTCCTCCTGCCGCCCTATTGGGGTCACATGCTGAAGATCGAACGGAACATGCTGTTCGCCGGGATTTCGAGGTCGACCGGACCTCCGAATGGAACGTCCGGGAGATCTTCGAGGAAGCTGCGAGCGCGATCTGCAAGCTTCGGAGAGACTTTCGGATCGTAGGCCTTGTTGAGATGCTCCGCGAACTCAACCGCGCTCCTCAGATCCCTCGCGGTGGTCAGGTTCTTCCGGGCATCCCGGAGACGCTGAAGGATGCTGCGGTGATGGCGATCGAACACGGTCACGGTGTCGAAGATGGCGAGGTAGCTGTCGATGGCCGACTGCTGCTGTTCAAGAGTGGTGGTCATGTCTGGGTTTCCTGTGATCTCGGGAAAGGGGTGGGCGGCTCCTTTGGCCGCCCTGTTGGTGTCGTCAGGCTGCTTTCAGAGCCAACTCGGTTGCAATGCTCACGCTGCCTTCGTCTTCGTAGTTGATGACGAGATCGAATAGACCCAACCCCTCCGCGTCCGGCTCGTAGGCGACAAGGTAATCTCCGAACATCTTCGGCGGCTGACCCTTCATGCGCTTGCAGATCCGATCGAATGCATTGCTGTCGGTCGGGTGGTTGCCGTAGTGGTACATCTCTTCAACGGCTTCGATGTCGAGATCGATCTGTTCGACGGCGTCTGCCGCTTGTTCCATCGCCCACTTAAAGAGGCGATATCCTGCGTCCGACATGCGATCGACGCCAACGGCATCCAGTTCCCAAGCGCGGTTGAGGGCGCGGATGAAGGCCTTGTCGGTTTCCTCGGAAAGTGTGGTCCGGACGTCTTCAATTTTCTTGGTCATTTCATTTTCCCTGTTCTCTGAAGGTCAGGAAGTCGTTGTCTCGCTTCCCTTATGATTATGATGCTTGTCGGCGGCACGTACCGCAAGCGCAATAATCCAATAAAATGAGCTGCCGAAAAACAGCCCGCGGAATTGCTCGCACGGTCAACAAACTTTTTTCTTGCAGCCATGGAAAAAGACGCCGACGGCGGGTTTTCTATCGGCGGATCCGGCAAGGGCAGGGGGCGACAGTCCCTACGACTGTCCCGGTCCCATGAACTCAACGAACGCGCTCCGACGGAGGCTGACCAGACGGCGGCTCGCATCCAGGATGCGGCGGCGCTGCTTGTCTTCATGGAAGCCGAACTCGCGGATCAGCGGTCGGATGAAAGGGCTGTCGATCCGGAGCTGGGACATCCGCTCCGATCTCGATGTCAACAATTGCCGGAGCTCGCTGACAGGCAGCTTCAGGATGTCGTCCCACTCCACGAACTGGCCGTGGTCGCCGTACTGCTCCCGAAGGCTGTCGTTCTCCTGCTGCGCGACCTGGACTAGCTCCGGCCGATCCCGCAGGGCGCGTGCGATCATTCGATGCCTGAACAAGCTCTCGAGAAGGCGGCGGTAATCTGTGGGGAGGTGTCTGGACATGGGCAGTGCTGGCTTCCGATAAGTTGCCGGGGTGAAGTCCGGGAGTAGAAGGAGACAGGATAGCCGTTCTCCCTGTATTCCGGAATCCCCAGGAGATCGATCAGGCGGCCTCGGCTTCGGTGTTCTCGTCGGTGATGAGATCTTCGATCCTGCAGGCGATGTCTTCCATGATCCCGCCGAGCTTGTCCATCATGTCGAGGATCTCGGTGGCTGCTTCCCTCTGCTCGTCGGTGAACTCGCCTTCGATGATCTGCTCGAGTGCGATCAATGCTTTCCCGCCGTCGAAGACGGTGACGCTGTGACCGTGGCTCCAAACCTCGTCACTGTTCAGGATGCCGACGAGGCGGTGGCGGTAGACGTTCAGGGTCTCGAATACTGGATTGGACATGGGTTCCTCCTGTGATGTCCGGATTTCTGAGGCGAGCCTGGGGCGGCTCCTCAACCGCCCCGATCGTCGATCACATGTTGCTCTGAGAAAGGATGGCCTGCAGCTCTGGGTTCGTTACGCGGATCCTGATGCGGTCGAAGATCTCGGACGAGGCCATGCACTTCTCGATTTCGGTGAGCTTCCAGCCGTCGGCATCAAGACGGTAGTGGAAGTTGACAGACCGGGACTGCCGGGGTTTGCCCGTCCAGATGGCTCTCCTGAAGAACAGGGTCGCTCCCTCGAACTCGGCGGCAGGAAAGCCGGATTCAGCCAGTCGCTTGTCAGCGTGGGCGGGAGCGCCAGCGATCGTGTGAACTCCCGGCATGCTCTGTGTCGGCTTCGGAATGACGGAGAGGTAGAATGCCTTGACGGCATTCAGGTCAGTGATGGCGACACCGCCGTTTGGTGCTGTGAACTTCTTGGACATCTCAATTTCCCTATCTCTGAAGATCTCAGGAAGTCGTTGTTTTCGCTTCCCTTATGAATAGATTGCCTGTCGGCGGAGCCTACCGCAAGCGAAATAATCAGGAAAAATGACGATGCTAGGAAACCGGAAGGAATAGCCCGTGCAAATGCTCAACACGTCCACGAATTTTTTCTGAAACTGATGCTTGGGGCCATGAAAAAACCGCCGACAGGACATCCTATCGGCGGCTGCGGGTGGTCGGCTTAATTGTTGACAATGCGACCGATCGTCGATCGATCAGGCGGCGGTCATCCGGGCGGCCAGCTTGTCAGCGAAATGCCTCCCCTTGACGGCGGGGATCGGGGCGGGCGCCTGGACTTCGGCGTCGTTCTCATCGATCGCTGTGATGAGCATGGGTATGATCTCGCGGGACAAGTGAACATCGAGCACGTTGAGGTGTCCTTGCCGGACATACAAGCTGACAGCGCGATCCCAAGCCTTGTAATCGGCGGCAAGTGCGACAATCTCGGCTTCGCTGTGCGTCTGCTGCAGAACGCGGACGGCACGCATCATGGCCTGAGCTGCAGAACCCGGATCCCGGTCGGCGCGACTGTGGCAGCGGACGGCATCCACGACGGCATCGTAAGTGGTGTATTCCTCGGTCATGGTCTCTCTCTTTCTACTCCGAAGGGCAGGGGGCGGCTCCTCCAGCCGCTCCCTCTCTCGTTGCTGTCAGGCCGCGATCTTTGCTGCTGCTCTCCGGTTCATGACATCCGCGATGTCGTCTTCGATCTGGTCGTCAGTCAGGCCGCTGGCCTTTCCGGCGGTGATGACCGCGCCCCGGAGGGCAACGAGACCAGTCGGGTTGCCCTGCCATTCTTCCATGGCGACGCGGGCTTCGAAATACTGCATGAGGGCGAGATCACGCCTCGCTTCTTCGACCTCTTCGAGAGCTTGGAGGAGGCGGCCGGAACGCGCTGCCAGTTCGTAGCGACCGCTGACCAGAGCGCCGACGGCAGCAGCGCGAAGGGTGAAGGCTTCGGAGGTAAGGCCATCGAAGGAAACCGCGGACACGATGGTCAGACTGCGGGTCTTCGCGAACTTGGCGAGTTCGACGAATTCTTCACCGCTGAGGCTGCGCGTCATGATGGTGATGACGGATCCCTTCGGGCAAGACACGATGCGTTGCATCAGGCCATAGGCGCTTGCGAAAACGCCGCCTTGAGCGAGTTCCTCGCGGCGCGCGACCGGAGTCGACATGAAGTCTGAGGAGGAGAAGAGGGATATGTTCTGAGCGAGTTTCTTAGCCATTTGGTGTGTTCCGATCTCTCTGGATGTCTCAGGAAGTCATTGTTTTCGCTTCCCTTACATTCATATTGCTTGTCGGCGTGGCCTACCGCAAGCGATAAAATACAAGAAAATAGCGATGCTTAGAAACCGGAAATAATGCGTTCGGAATAGCGAAGCATGTCCACGAATGTTTATTCAAAATAGTTCTTGGCGGCATGAAAAAACCGCCGATGGTCGGCGGTTCTATCGGCGGTTCTATCGGCGGCTAGCGATCGTCGATCGGGGTATCTCCTCCCGGTGTGGATGGGGAAGCCCTCCCGGCCTCCCCAGTTGATGTCAGGCGGCGGTGAGGAAAGTGTCGATGGCGGCCTCGTTGCCGTCATGGGCGGCAACACACCGGGCAGCATCACCGTCTCCTGCTGCGGCTCTCCTCCTGGCATCGGCCAGCGCCTCGTCATCGGTTGCGAAGGTTTCCATCTCGTCCATCTTCTGGATCGCTAGACAGTCTCTGGCGGTGTCGTAGACAACAGCCCAACCCCTCTGACGATCCCTCGCGGCTTGTGCTGCCTCCGCTTTCTGGTCTTCGGTCAGGCAAGCAAGCAAGGCGTTTAACTGCGCCTGTGCTGCCTCCTGCCTGGAGCAGCCCTGATCGACCATTGCGCCCCATGTGCCATCGGTCAGGTCGTGGCTAAGTTGCCACTCGACAGGCTCGCCCTCCGTCTGCTGGATCCAGTGATAATCGACATAGTTTTCGTCGTTGTCCTTGAACTGGAAACGCATCGCGGCCGGATCGGGCATATGGCGTTCAAGTGCTGCGGTCATGGTTTCTCTCCCTCTAATTCTGGAATGGTGGGGAAGCCCTCCCGGCCTCCCCAGTTGATTGATCAGGCGGCCATCGCGGTGTCTACATTGGTGACGATACTGTCGGCCAAGGCGCGTCCGAGATCCTCAAGGTGTCCGGTATCTCTTTCGCGGATGCGGATCATCTGCCGTTCAAGGCGGTCAAAGATGTCGGCAAGGGAGGTGCGGTTGTAGCGGCGGAACGCGGTGTCTGCACGCCGGAAGAACTTCTCTGCAATGATGAGGTTAGCGTAAGCGCCGTAGTGCTCAGCACCCTCAAAATCGAACGAAGAGTAACGCAGGCTGTAGCTGAGATCCAACAGGGTCGCCTCGTCCTCCTTGCTGATCGAAGCGTCGAAAGATGCATCATCAAGGTAGCTGCGGATCGTATCGATGATTTCTTGCTCGTTCATGGGATTTCCTTATCTCTGGTGGTTTCTTGTTTTCGTAAGCATTTCAGTTGCTTACCTATTAAGTTTGCCTGTCGGCGGAACATACCGCAAGCGCAAAAATCGAAAAAAACGCAAATAAATCAATTATTTAAGTCAACAGAATTGGCCGAAATAGGCGCCAACGGTGGCAAGCCGAAACCGATCCTCGCGGTCGCTGATGGAGATCGGCGCGCGGCTGGAACCGGACACCCGGCAGGATCGCAGGGATGCCGTGCTGGGCACCTAAAGGTCAGGAATCGACTACGCGAAGCGGCCTGAAGGGCTATCCTTTAGCCATTGTTTGCCCCGATCTTCTCTTTTCACGAACCTGATGCCCCTCAAGGGCATAGGGAGCGGCTTCGTCTTTGAAAGCCATCCTCGCACCACCGTCTCGCCCGTGAATAGACCAATGGCGGGTCAGATTGGCAGGGGCAAGGGGGTCTATGTGCGGGCAGCCGCGCAGCGGCAACTCGGCCCCCTTGAGGGGCTTTAGCCCCGACCCTGCCGGGCTGATCTGCCAGCAGTGTTCAAGGGCCTGATGGGGGTGCGAGGATGGCAGAGACCGATAACGAGAAAATCGAAATCGACTTACGCTGCAAAGGCAGCTCTCTGCTCGTCCTCCGGCATCTCAAGTCCAGTTTCCCGCTCCCTGATCCGAGACTGATATTCGCGGAAGGCATTGCGATCGGCTTGCGATCCGAACTGCGCGGTCAGTGATGCCTCTTCAGCGAGCGCAGCGGTCTTGAGACGGAGAACGGCGGCTGCATCACGTCCAGCGCGCTCGGCGGCCCTGCCAGCGGCATATGCAGCCTCTTCGCGGGTGGCTCGGTCGTGATCCTGTCGGGACATGCTGCAGAGTTGATCCAACGTCAGGATCTCGCCGTTCATGTAGCCGCCCCTGACGGCGACATGGTAGCCCTGATCGCGGAAGGCATCGACGATCGGTCGGGGATCGGCTGCAGCGTGTGGGTATGCTGAGATGAAGCGCTGGATCGGCATCATCTCGCCATCGACGCCTTTCCGGCCATGGATAAACTCGTAGCCCTCACGCTCGGCGGTCTTCTCGATGTCCGCGGAGATCTTCATACGCTCGGCCGTGCCAGCGTTCGCATGGTCGATGTACCGGGCATTCCGGAAGCTGACATCGAATGCGATCTGGCCGGGGAAGCGGTCGGCTGTCTCGAATATGATTTCCATGCGTTCTGCTGGCATCGGGGAGTTCCTCTCTCTTTCTATTTCCCGGATGGTTCAGCCTGCTCACGCAAGGAACAAAAGTAGCCAACGGTTACAGGTCCGGATAGAAAGTGGGGAGTAGAAAGAGAAGGTTTTGGGCATGGTGAGCGATAACGACGTGGTCCGCGCCGGAAGGTTGCCTGAGGTGAAGGCATCGACGATCCGCCGGATGCTGACCGAACACGGCTTTCGTATCCAGTGGATCGCAGAGCAACTCGATGTGCCTGTCGAGACCATCGAACAGTTCGCAGCCGAGCTTCGATCCGTGGTGAAATCTGAGCAGATTGTCGAGCTGCTACCGTACCCAGTCGTCGAGCTGATCTCCGAGCTGTCAGGCTCGGACGATCCGGGAGACCAAGAACTGGTAGCCGAGTTTCTTCGACAGATGGCGCAGAAGGCAAATGCGATCCTCTACAGCCGCAGGCGATCTGAGATCGTCGCGCATATGCCATCCGGTGCACTGGATGAATACCGTGAGGACGATCCTGAATAAAAGAACCCCGCAGGGTGAGCCGCGGGGTCAAGTTTCAGAGATAGAGGAACGGAAGATGCCCGAGGGCTTGAAGGCCGTCTCCCGCGACCTGTTGGATCCAGTGTTGCCGTCGGCGGAACCTGAAACAAGCGATATTTGCCGTCCGGCGCGGGAAGCGCTATATTGAGGCCATAGGAGATCGACGATGCTTTTGAAGAAGTACGACGAAAACAAGGAAGCCCTGATGCAGATCGGCCGGGAAGCAATTGCCGAGCGCCGCCGTCTGGGCTTGCCGATCTCCGACCGTGATCTCGCCAACGAGGCAAAGGATCGCGCCGAACACGAGGAAGTCCGTGTTCATGCTGCCATGGGGCAGTAACCAATTGCAGCCATCCTGTATCATTCTCGGCGGTCCTAACGGATCCGGCAAGTCGTCGGCATATGCGAAGCTGCAGCTCGACGGCGTGTGGATCAATGCCGACGAGATCGCAAAGGAGCTGACCAGAACAAGTGACGGCCGAGCTGCGGCCATGGCAGCGGGTAGGGCGGCCATCCGCAAGCTCGCGGAGATGATCGAAACCAAGACATCTTTCATCTACGAAACGACCCTGAGCAGCCATCAGTCCGTCAATCTGATGCGCGACGCTAAGGCGGCCGGGTTCTCGGTCGCGCTCTATTATGTCGCCCTGGATTCGGTTGAGAGGAACATTGAGCGCGTCAGGCAGCGTGTCGAAGCTGGCGGCCACGATATCCCCGAAGACGACATCCGCAGACGATACGAAGGATCCCTGGATAAACTGGCTGCGGCACTGGGCCATGCGGACGAGGCGCTGCTGATCGATAACAGCGGTCTGGAACCTCACGAGGTCTTCCGGATCGAAGCTGGCGCAGTCGTATCGTCTGACTTCGACGATCGGCTCTATCTGCATCATAAGATGGTCCAGAGCGTCTGCATTGCCTATGACTTGTACCGGGTCGGCAATGTCTTCAGGAAGCGGTAGAATAGGAAAAGGCTGCCTCCGGTAGACAGCCCTTTCGATGTCGCGCCATATTTCGGTAATCCCCCCGTTTTTAGCGGGGCTCGATCGTAGAATTCACGCGGCCATTTTCAGTTTCTGTGCGGGTGTAATGCCGCCGATGCCCATGTTGGGCCGTTCATTGTTGTAGGTCCATAGCCACTGCGTGGCAAACTCTTGTGCCTCCTCAATGCTTTCGATGATGTGCTGGTCTAGCCATTCGTGCCGAACCGTGCGGTTATAGCGTTCGACGTAGGCATTCTGTTGCGGCTTGCCTGGCTGAATGTGGCTCAAGGCTATTCCCCGCTTCTCTGCCCATTCCATCAGCTTGCCACTGATATATTCCGGGCCGTTATCCACCCGTATGGCCATGGGCTTGCCGCGCCATTCGATGATCTGGTTCAGGCTCCGGATGACGCGCTCGGCAGGTAACGAGAAATCCACCTCAATGCCCAATCCCTCGCGATTGAAGTCGTCCAGAACATTCAGCAGCCGAAACTGCCTGCCGTCCTCAAGGCGATCCGCCATGAAATCCATGGACCAGACCATGTTTGGTGCTTCCGGCACGGTCAAGGCATCGGGTTTGTCACGCTTCAGGCGCTTGCGCGGCTTGATCCTCAGGTTCAATTCCAGCTCGCGATAGATGCGATAGACCCGCTTGTGGTTCCAGCGATGCCCACGGACATTGCGCAGGTAGAGAAAGCACAGGCCGAAACCCCAGCTCTTCTTGGCCCGCGTTAATCCGATGAGCAGATCGGCAATCTCCTCGTTATCGTCGTTCAGCTTGGCGCTATAACGATAGCAGGTCTCGCTGACACCAAAGGTGCGGCAGGCGAGCGCGATGCTCACCCCACGCAACGCCACTGCTTTCCCGGCCATCTCCCGGCGTTGAGATGGCCGTGTCACTTTTTTCCCAAAGCCTCTTTGAGCAATTCGGCCTGCATGCTCATCTCGGCATACATCTTCTTCAACCGTCTGTTCTCGTCTTCCAGAGACTTCATCTGACTGATCATGGACGCGTCCATACCGCCATATTTGGCTCGCCATTTGTAAAAGGACGCTGTGCTCATCCCGTGTTCCCGGCATAGCTCGGGCACAGGGACCCCACCTTCTGCCTGGCGAAGGATGGCTAGGATTTGCGGTTCGCTGAATCTGCTCGTCTTCATCAAAATCTCCTCGATCATAAAGCCCGAGAAAATTCTACTTTTGAAGCCCGTTAATTGGCGGGGGGATTACCTTTCGACCTCGCACCCGCGAAATCATGAACTGCCTCCGTGAAGGCTTGCCGTCAGGGAAATCTATCGGGCGTGGGGTTCGTCTCCACAGTCAACATGATGGCCGCCGGCGGCCATCAGCGCAAGAGCAGCCATCTCTCTTCCTAATCCGAAAACGGTGCTATCTTCGCGGGAAACGAGGGGGTTTGCATGTTCTGGAAGAAGAAGCAGGAGCAGGATCTGACGGCTGCTGAGCCAGTCGTGGCAGCAGAGCCGACTGAGCCAACGCCGAAGTCAACGCAGGCCGAGCTTGAGAAGGCTGCGGAGAAGCTGGCCGCCTCGCTCCGGTCGTACGCGGAAGCCTCGTATGCTGCGAAGAAGGCGGTCCCTGACGAAGAGCTGACCGCTGCACATTACAAGGTTCAGATCGCTCGGAAGATCGCGACAGAAGGCCGGATCGCATATGCGCTCGGCAGATGTCTCCCGGAGCATATGGCCCACTGGCACGCATGGAGCCAGCGCGACGACTTCATGGACTGGGTGGGTTTCGATGCCGCCGACATCAGAGCCTCGCGAACGACGGAAGAGGACGGCATGCGGAGGGTTGTCGTGTCCACGAACGATTTCACCTTCCGGGATCGGCAATATCGTCTCGTCTTCAGGGACAGCGGCCTGTCGTCAGCGCCGGACGATCATGTCTATATCGGTGAGGTCCATTTCTACGCCGGAGACAACCGGGTCGCTAAGTTCGATGTCACCAAGGATCTGATGAAAGAATATTCTGAGTGGCAGTTCGCGGACCTGACCGGATTCAGGGTTGGCACCTGGATGCAAGAGGTCCTCGACATGGCGGCACAGATCGAAGCCAGCCGGGAGCAGAAGATGAACCGCTTCTCTGACGATCGCGCTCGACAGGCGGCGGCTGAGATCGATTTGGGTTGAACTCGATGTTGAAATTCCTTGCGAGCGTACTCGACCAAATGGATCTCGCGCTTGAACATATCGAGAGAGGCAGCGTCCATGACGCGCGGTTCGGCCTCATGCTGACGGACAATGCGCTTGAGCTGGCTATGCACGAGCTCGCCAAGAGCAAAAGCGCTGAGCTGGAGTCCTGGTACGGCCGGGAGCAGGGATATCCGCACAAGAAGGAGCTGGAGGAGGCGAGGGGTCGCGTCTTCGAGGCGAAGCTCAAGTTCGCAAAGCTCGAAGGCCTCGTGACAGAAGAGCAGGCGAGGACCATCGCCCTTATGCACGACTTCAGGAACGAGCTGTACCACGTCGGCCTGCAGCACGAGGCGATCCTACCTGCGATCTCGTCCTTCTACTTCGCCGTCGCGTGCGAGATTCTCGCAAACTATCCCATGAATGGGTTCTTCTACCCGTTCAACATTCAGCTCCCTGAGCGGTCCAAGAAGTATTTCAACAGCCGGAAGTACTCACCCGGCGAGATTGGGGACTTCGCGAGGGCTTGCCAGACGATGCTCACCAGGTGCGGCCACAAGAAGGGCGAGACGATCCGGGCGTTGGTCGATCACATGGATCAGATAATCGATGATGCTGACACGTATTTGGACATCGTTGCTCGCGGTGTCTACGCGGGGCAGGAGAAAACGAGGGACGAAGCAATCGTCTACTATCAGGTGTGGCCGCTCTCGTTCTCACGCGAAGGGCTGACGTTTGCGAAGGAGAACGGCTTCTCAGGGGCGACGCGGATCGAGCTCATCGAGTGGCTGGGGAAGAAGTACCCGCTGGCCTTCAAGAAGGATCCCATCAAAGGGTGGCGACAACAGGTCATCCGCTTGCGTTCAAAGGGCAACGCACATGCCGCCTTGGAGACCTACGTGTCGTTCATGGAAAAGACGGCCTCAGTCCGAGAGATGCTGTATGAGATTGCTGCGGCTGCTGAGGCGGAAATCGATCGGCAAGTTGATGAATACCGGGATCGGCAGAGAGGTGACTGAATCCACGCTCGAATTTGGAATCATCCCCCTGCAGATCGAATGAGGCTGCTTCCTCAAGCTGACATCGGCAGCCGAGCTGGCCGACTGCCTGATCCGGGATTGGCCTGTATCGACGGAGGGCGAAGCCTACCTGACGGCGCTGATGATGTGCGATGCTGTCTTGAGTGGCGGCGAGGACGATACCCCGGAACACGCTCGGGAAGCCTTTATTGAGGCTGCCTATGAAGCCGGATCGTCCGTTCTCGACGACAGCAACGGCCCCGATTTCTAGGTTCCGATAATGATGCTTATTGGAAATCAGGCGGTCGGAATTGTCGTACGAGGCATTGGTAGATAGGGTGGATTAGGTTCAATACAGACCCGATATGCCCTGCATTTTCAGGGCTTTTCGCGCACACGCAGGATGTCGAATGAAGCCATCAGAACAGATCAGGAAGCTCGCCGCTGAGCATGGCATCACTGCTGACCGTGAGTTCATCGACGACTGGGCCGATAAGGTTTCGGAGCTGTCCGGCGATACTGGGGAGCCGTCTGACGAGATCGAGCAGCTCCTCATCAATCTGAGACGCGCGGAGAAGATCGATCCCGCCTTCTCTCGACAGCTCTTCCACCTCTACATGACTACGGAGAAGCACCCCGGAATCCAGTGACGAGAAGACAGCAAAAGGCCCGGATATCAACATGAGCGACACGACACAGAGCCGGAGCCTTCAGATCAGTCCGAAATACACGGTCGCCTTCTGGCGCGGCCTCGAACTGGATCCCGACAATCCGAAGCAGGAGGACTGGGTGAAGGCCGTCGATGTTCTGAGGGATCGCATCCATGGCCGCTTCATCACGCCAGCGCAGACCCTGATCGATGTCGATAAGGCCAACAAACCGCAGACATTCGGCTTCGCGATCCTCGCCCTGGATTGCCTAGTTCTGGAAACCATTCAGGGTTTCAAGGAGGGCGTTCCCAACCACACAGGTCACAGCACTCGGCTGTTCAAGGCATTCCTGAGCAACTGGCAGCCGTTCCTCGACTGCCTCAATGCTGGAATGGTTGCCGCGACGAAGGCTGGGGAGTTCTACAAGCAAGGGCGCTGCGCCCTCCATCACAGCGGCGCGACCGACAAGATGACGGTCGGGATTAGCGGCCCGATGATGCGCTTCAATAGCGGCGAGATCACCGTCAATCGAACGCTATTTCACACTGAGCTGGTGGCGGAGTTCGATCGGTATTTGGAAGCCTTGACGGATCCCGCTTCCGTGGATCTCCGGAAGAAGTTTCTATTGAAAATGAATCCTATATGTGGCTTATAGGTGTGATAGAGATTGCGTAAAACCTAACGTTGCATAAGATAGTTTATGGAACTTCTGGCGGTTATCGCGGCATCATTCCCATGCGCCATTCGCTGTTTCCCTTCACGCCGCACTCGCATCGGAGCTTCGGCAGCAAGCTGGTTATCACCGTCTGCTTTCCATGCTGACGCGCCATCTCCCATCGATCGACAGGCGCAACCCGATCGCAGCTCTTGCAGCGGATCGCGAGCGTCTTCCACTCCGGCAATGATGCGAACGTGTACTGGGGATCGTTCAGAACCTCGGGATACGGATCCGGCCCGGTCCTGACCTTCGGCGGCTTCAGCGGCTCCGGAGGATCGGGCGCGAGCTCGCATGTCATCCGGTTCCGGCCGTTCATGTGAACGATGTACTTGCCGGGGCGCTCTCGGATCGCGGCCTTCAGTGCGGCGCTGGACACCGTGAAGCTCGATGAGGATGCGATCACTTCGATGATCGAGCCTCCTCCATCCGGGGGATCGTCCCAGACCTCTACGCGGAATGTGTGGTTTGTCTCCATGGACGTGACTATGCGCGGACAACCGGGAGATCTGCAAGCCGGGTCGTGTACCTGGGCGATCTCATGTTGGCCTTTGTCGCGAACGGCTGTTTGAAGCCCTCGCTGGCTAGGACGATGGTCTTCTTCCCCCACTTGTCGTTGACCGCATCCAGCGCCACCGACAGCTTTGCTGACTTCGCCTGCTCATGAGCGAATAGATCGACCGGGGCCAGCTCCTCCGGCACCAGGTCATCGAGCATGACGCCAGCTTTCGTGTAAGCATACCCATTCGCCTCTCTATTCCCCTTCCAGCCGCGCTCTGCGCAGCGCAGCGCTGTTTGCACCAGTGCCATGGTGGTATTCGACGGCGGTGATAGCTTGGCGGTCCTTGAGGAGCTGTCGCGAGCGGATCCGTTGTGCGGGTTCGTGTGGAAGAAGACGGTCATGTGAGCGGCTACCAGGCCGTGACGGCGCAGCTTCTCCGCTGCCCTCGTCGCATGGGCGGTGATCGCCTGCTGCAGGACGGCGAGCGATGTCATGGGCGTTCCGGCCGACCGGGTGACAGCCATCCCCTTTCGAGTGGGTTCGACGTCCTGGATCTCGATGCAAGGGATCCCGCGCAGCTCGGCCACCGTCCGCTCAAGTACGACGGTTCCGACGGACCGGGCGAGTGGTAGCGGCATGTCGCGGAGCTGGGCGACGGTATTGATCCCGAGGCCGCGGAGTTTCTCCGTAGTCCGGGATCCTACGCCCCAGACCTCCGAGACATCGGTGCGGGCCATGCAGTAGGCCGCAATGTTATCGTCGGTGAGGTCCGCGACGCCGTTGAAGACCGGATTCTTTTTCGCAATGAAATTGGCGAACTTCGCCATGGTCTTGCTCGGGCCGATCCCGACGCATGTGGGGATTCCGGTGTTCTGCCGGACGGTCGCCCTCATCTCGGCCGCGTGGTCGAGCATCCGGCCACCGAAGCCGCTCATGTCTACGAAGGTCTCGTCGATCGAATAGATTTCCGTCCTCGGGGAGAAGTCCGAGATCGTGGCTGCCACGCGCCGGGAGATGTCGCCGTAGAGGGTGTAGTTCGACGAGAACAACCGGATGCCATGCTCCTTCGTCTTCTGTTTGAAGAGGTGAGCGGGCTCGCCCATCTTGATCCCGAGAGCCTTCGCCTCGTCGGATCTGGCGACCGCACAGCCGTCATTGTTACTCAGAACAACGACAGGGACGCCGCGGAGACGAGGATCGAACAGGCGCTCGCAACTGACGTAGAAATTGTTGCAGTCGATCAGGGCAATGGGATCGGCCATCTCATTCGACCGGGTAGCGACGAGCGATGCCAGCCACAACACCCCAGATCTCGGTCGTCTCGAGGACTGGGAGTGGAGGGTAATGGTCGTCCGATCTCGCCTCGAGCCACAGTCGGCCGTCGCGCCTGGTCAGCACCTTCAGGAGCATGTCGCCGTTATGGAGGGCGAGGACAGTCCGGCCGGGTTGGACCTTCCCTGCCCTGTCTATTGCCACAAAGTCGCCGTCCAGGATCCCGGCGCGTGACAAGGAGTTGCCGGACACACGATACCAGAATGTCGATGTCTCCCTGCGCACGATCCAGGCGACGAGATCGATGGGATCTTCGAGGTCGTCGCCTGCAGGAGAGGGAAATCCTGCAGAGACCAGCAGGCCAGCGGTCCTGACCTCACGCAGCAGGTAATCAACGGTGACTGGCTCGACGATCGATAGGGCGGCTCTCATGAGGTTGGCATTCCATTCTCGTTTTTGAGAGAACGAAACCAGAACATTAGAGCGCGGTCAACAAATAAGAACAATCCAGGAACATTTTCTCCGGGGATTAAGAGCGCCCTTCGCAGACTTAACGGTTATCCCTTGGCCCAGCATCAGTCCGCTTGATTTCCAGCTTCCTCGATCGGAGAGTGGGAGTAGAGGGACAGGATGAGGGAACGGCTACCCCTGCCCCGCGTTGATGTCGGCAACAGGAGGGCTGCTATGGAGATCTCATCACCCCGGCACGAGCCGGATCATCCGGACTATGGTCTCGAATGTCAGGAGGCCATCGATCTCCCGGTCAGGGATCTCGTCGACAAGGCAATTCAGGCAGGATGGCCACCTCGGGTGATCTACAAGGCGCTCGAAGAGGTAGCTCGCAACCAGGCGCTCTCTTACGAGGAAGATCCGGATCCGGAAGACGATCCGGCCTGACAGCTCACATAGCTTTGCAGTTGCTGTCGTAGATCGAGATCGCGGCCACATGATCCTTCGTCAGCTTCTCGTCGTGCGAGATCAAGATGCTGAACACCGTTCTCGCCGGGCTATCGGTGTAGTTGGGAATTGACCACGTTTGCCGGACGATGGAACCATCCGAAGCGTCAGTGCGACTATGGCATACGATCGCAAAGGCCGATGAATCGGTTCCGGTCGCGCACTCAAGCGGCACGCTGAAGCTGCCGTCCGCATCCTTGATGTCGTAGCTTCCTTTGCCCTCGAGCGGTTGGATCGAGACCTGACGGCCCGCGTCATCCTTGTCGAGGCCTTGGCAGACGATCAGCTTCGGATCCTGGGCGAGTACGATCGACGGCATGAGAGCGGCTACCGCCACGATTGAAATGAGCTTCATTGAAATCCCCGGCTGTTATCGCCGTCTCGATACATCAATAGTCGGTCGCGTACATCAGGGTCATCACGCGGATCGTGGTGTTCTGATCCTCAGGATTCTCGGAGCCTGGATAGCTTCGTGGGCTGGTCGCCTCTTAGCTGAATTATATGCTCCGGTTCCGACACCAGCCAGACATACGAGCCCCACGCGATTTCAACGATAGCTTTCTTGAATTGGGATGTGGCTCTGTCGAGGAATGCGGTCATGAATGCCAGATGCTCTTCTTCGAACCCGGCTTCTTTCGCCAGTTCGGTGAGAGCTTCCTTCCTCTGACGGTTCACCGGGCCATCTGTCGCGACAACTTCGGTGAAGACGACGATCAGATCGCTCCCATCAGGATTGTCGCCCAGGTCAACAAGGATGATGTCAGGTAGTGCCTTCGAAGGATCGATGACGATCCCGAGGCTGGCTGCCAGCTTCTCGTCTCTCGCAACGACCTTGTTCCCGGATTCTGAAAGCCAGAGAACATGCGGCTGCTTCAGGAAGCGGCTGGCAAATTGCTCGATTACTGCCTTCGCAATGATGCTGGACGGCCCTGCGGATAGCTGCCTTGTCTCGCCGTTCGGGAACTTGACTGAAACGCTATCCTCGGCGGCGACAGCTCCGCTCGCAACCAGAGCCTGCCTCGCCAGCGCGGTCTTTGAGAGATGCCTTGCACGCCAGATCGTTGCCTTTGTCAGAAATTCATCGTGCGACAGCTCGGGGTCGAAGAGTTCGGCAAATTCACCTTCGAGCGCATACCTTCCTTTGCTCGATGTTGTCGCAAGGCCCTTGCGCTCGACGATCGCTCTGACGGTCAAGTAGCCCTCTCCAATGGTCTCGTCTCGAATAGGCTCTCGGGTGGTATCAGCAAACCATGGGGTGCCAACCGGAGGACTGAACCCGTTTTTTCCGGAAGCCTGATACCACTTTTCACGCTCGACGGGGTCAAGAAACGCAGTTTGGGCTTCCGTCATACGGCACACTTGGTTCGGTCTGATCCACCGATCCTTGCCTTCGATCGCGTCGGCATAGAGAGCCGTGAAAACCGTTCGTGCGGCCATCTCTCTAACCATGTAGGTTCGATTTTCCGTTCCTTCCGGGAAAATGAAAGCAAGGCGCTCTTGGATAGCTGCTACAGGCAAGACGCTCATCGGGCCTCTCTCTCGTAGAAAGAGCTGATCTTCTTCTCTATTTCCATCGCGCTTGCCTCACGTTTCAAAAGGGCCTCCACTTCGACGACTTCCTCTAGCGTGGGCATGGGAAGAGCTTCCAGTTCGTAGGCCGATACCGCCACGCTTCCGTTGATGCACCTGAATGCCCGATCAACAGCTTTAGAGTTCAGGATTGCCGAGACCGCTTCCGGCGACACCTTCGCCTCCTTTGGCGCATAGATGATGTTCAGATGGTTCTCGACGACCACGCCGCCTGTCCTGTCAATGAACGCCTGCGGAATGACAGCGGACAGCAGCCGCCGCTCCTGTTCTTTGGCGGTGGTCCTTTGAAGGAGAATGCAGGACTTCTTCGTGATCAGATGAGGTTGTCCTTGAAGCTCAATGAACGGCGCATGGTTTCTCCGTACAGCGCTGAAACTGAATCCGGCTGCTGTCACGGATTCAGCCCATATGATCGGGAGAAGCCCCTCTTTCGGGGTGTTTCGAAGCTGGGGTTTATGGCGGTTCCAGACAAGCTGCCCTGTCGAGATCTGATAGCCGAAGTCGGCCAGCCGTACAGGCATCTTCGAAAGCACCCCGATGCGGGAAGTGTCTGCGGCCGATCTGGGAATGATCCACGGACTTCCATCTGTAGGAATTGAAGCCGTGCCGATACTCTCGATCTGAGCCTGTTCGATCCCCTGCGGAACGATCATTGACACGGCTGCCTTCTTTCTCGACTTGCCGACCTTGTATGCGACAAGGATGGTCTCCTGCAGCACGTCGTCGAAAACGCCGTTCCGGTCGGAGATGAAGTCGAAGGCGTAGGGAGTTGTCTCCTGGGCGAGGATCTTCCGAAGAGCCTTGTAATATTGCCCGCCAAGGAACGAGGTCGGAGTGAGATACGCGATGGCTCCCTTGGGTTTCACTAGCCGGAGCGCGAGGTCGGTGAAGAGGCCATAGAGGTTCGAATGCCCATAAAGCGACCGGGCGTATTTCGCCCTCATTTCACCATCGAGCTTTACCCTTCCATACGGCGGATTGCCGATCACGAGGTCATAGGTGCCGATTTCGTCATGCGTTAGGGCATCGCCAATAGTAACGACCTGCGGGAACCGCCTGTTCGCGCTCGCACAGAGCGGCAGAAGTGCAGCCTCAATGAGGACCTGGGTCATCCAGGCTGCGAACGGATCGAGTTCGATCCCGCGCAGTCGGCCGACGATGTCTTCCAGGATGTCGCTTGGCTCCTTTCGAGTAGTCTCGCGGAGCATCCTAAGTCCGACGGGAGCCAGGAATGCCCCTCCCCCGCAGGCAGGATCGACTGCGGTACATGTCCGAAAATCGATTCCGGCTTTCCCTGCGAGATCAAGAAGTCGGCTGACCATCGGAGGCGGCGTGTAGTACGCGCCCATTTCCGAGCGCATGGCATCGGGCAACATCACCGTATAGATCGATCCGATCAGGTATCCTGCATCCTCTACCGGAAAGGAAGCTACCAGCAGCCCCAGTTCGTGTGCTGTGGCTGAGGCATCTCCCGTCAGAGCTGGGAGCGACAGCCCCAATGCTTGGATGTCCCACGTTACACCCGCCTTTTTGCCGACTGCTTTCCAGTATGAGGTGATGACCGCCGAGCTGAATGACCTGGCAAGCGAAAGTCGGGCCACATCAAGAACAGGGAGGGAGGCATGGCGGCGCGCTCTCACCTTCAGCATGTGATACTGCTGAATCGGAGACGAAAACTCCCCTTCAGCGTATTTTTGTTTCTGAAAACCCACGCTTTCCCCTCACTTCTCAAATCAGCTATCGCACACAATCCCGAAAGTTTCGAGAATCCATCAACAGGGACCGACGGCGAGTTCAACGTAGCCCGCAATCAGTAGTCCTCGGCATACATCAACGTCATCACCCTGATCGTGGTGTTCTGATCCTCAGGATGCTCGGAGCCGTGCATCTCGTCGAGCGAGTAGTAGTCGATCTTGAAGATGAAGCTCTCGCCGTCGACGTCGAACTTGCCGAAGTCATGTTCCCGGTAGGGGTCGTCTCCCTCCGGCCATTCGTCGAAAGCTGCTGCAGCCCGGTAGACGCGGATAATCTTTTCCCTGTCCTCCTGCCCGAGCTGGCCCATGGCGACCATGCTGCCATTCAGTGAGCGGCCGTTGATGCGCAGCTCGTCGTTGAGATCCCGGATGCGCCGGGTTCGCTCTTCGTCGATCACGGATGCGACCTCTTTCCTCTATTCCATATGAGACGAATACGGACATTCCGCCCTGTTGCGAGACCGATACGGACATCCTGAAGACAATTGGCGGCGCTCCGAGACGACTACGGTCATTCGGGCAAGATCCCCGGAGGGATCGCACCACGATGTTCGATGTCGTATCCAAGCTCCCGCAGGGCGGCGACCAGTGCGGTCGGAGACGACTGCTCGTCGATCTGGATCTCACCATAGCCCTCCCATTGGCGGCGCTCCCATGACCGAAAGACGGCCTCGAATGCTTCGTATTCGGAATCCGGCATGGGGAAAGGCTCTGGGAAGTGCGCGAAGGCGATCTCGCCGCCATTCAACGGCTCCCACTGGATCACGAGCCTCTTCATAGAGTGCCCTCCAAATCGATAGGGACACGGAAGCAGGAAGGAATATGGCCGTAGTGGACGGTCGCAATCCCGGCATCCGTAAAGATCGCCTTGAGCTTCTCGGGGGTCGCCTCACCCGGCTCTAAGGCTCGCCAGTCTCGATCTCGACTGACGACGCGGTGGAAACCTGAGCTATTGATCAGGGCGCGGAGCGCGTCACGGTCCTTGGTCGTGCCTGCGGGAACGCGATAGGCGTAGAAGCCGAAGGTCGGCTCTCCACCATAGTCGGCGGCGAGATCGTCCATGGTCGGTTCACGACCTTCTACGACTGCGGCGACTTGAGCCTTGTTGCTGTAATGCTCTTCCCACTGGCATACGACCTGAAACGCATCCGCGTTCCGACCGTGGAGCGTCTGCTTGATGCGCCGTCTTCCGGAGCTCGGCACGAAAACTTTCATTCCACGCCTCCATCGAGCGGCTTTTCAGAGTGGCCGCCAAGGTAGTGCTGGACAGCAAGGCCGATGAGCTGCTCGGCCTGCCAGAACTCCATGCTCGCGGCCGAGATCCGCGTGTCGCCGTGTCGGCCGCCGTAGCGCCAGCGCGGAAACAGTTCGGGATCGGAGCCGCCGATGCGAACCTCCCAGAAGTCCCCTTTGGTGACGAAGATCCAGTCTTCGTGGCCGAGCGCCCCCGACACCCAGATCGGAGCGTTCTCCGAGATCTCGACGAAGTGCGGCTCTTCTCGAGGGAACGTCTGCCCGACCTGGAAGCCAGCCATCTTGAAGCTATCTATGATCTCGCCGGAATGGATCTGCGGGAACGTCAGCGACGTTCCATTGAGGAAGCCATCGTGGTCTTCGACAGTAGTCATGAACTGCTGGCGCTTCTCAGGTGTGAGCTTGTCGAGACCACTGACGCTGCAATTGATAGAGTTCGAATCCGCGTCTCGAAGGCTCCACCGGAGCATGACGTAACCAGAAATCATTTCGGGAACATCGCCGCGATGGAAGATCTTGGCGACCTCCATCTTCAGCATCGTTTCGAGAACGCCATAGGCATCCTCGTCGGAGGCATCGCCCATATAGGTCCATGCCTGCCAGCGCTCTTCCCAGCCCATGGCCGACAGCGCGATCCGAATGCGCTCCTTGGCCTCATCGGAAAGGCCGACCGGATAGGCGATCTTGAAGGAATGATACGACATCAAACCGGGGTTGCTGCGGAACCAGGTCAACACCGCGGACTTCGGCAGTCCGGTACGGTCATCGGCAACATCATCAGGATGCGAAACGCCATCAACCGGGATCGCGTCGTAGTCGATCTCCGGCTCCATGTCGGTGCCTTCGGGATGACCGCCCCCGCCGTTTTCGGCTCGCCATTTCTGCAACGTGTCCCAGCTCGTATCCATAAGGCGGCCATTCTCGCGCATACGACGGCGGCGTTCGAGAACCTTGGCATCGATAACGGTCATGGGCAGGCTCCTTAGTGAATGGTGGGTGCGACTGCAGCCGAGGCCTTGGGCCACTGTCCGCTGTCTTCGGAATGGCGGGGCGCTTTCGCCGAGCAAAAGAAGCGCTGGCCGGAATCATTGTGAAAGATCGTGAAGGTCCACCCTTTGGCCAACGCCAACCTCAAGGCCTCATTGGCATCAAGCATCTTGTCAGCCTCCTCGGCACCTGGACGCTCTTTGAGCCAAGAGTCCAATTCGACGAAGGCTGTGCAGATGCCTGTCAGATACACCTCTGCGGCCCTGCAATTATGCTTGCTGGAGACGGCGGCAATCTCATCAAAAAGTTCGAGATATCGTTGCTTTCGTGCAGAAACATAGACGAATGTGATCTTGCCTTGTGCCCAGACCACCTCCCAGCCCGACTCGGACAACTTGGAATTAATGCAGGGCAGAAGAGGCAAGGCATCCTCACCCAAAGCTGCCGCGGCCAGCTCCGACATCTTCCGCTCCTCTTCGATGTCGCCTGGAACCCGCAGATATTCAGAGATCAGATCAACGATCCGTGCAGACGTGCCAGAAATCACCGGAGCATCCTGAGGGATAGTCTTTCGAGATAGGAGGCCGATCAGCTTCTTGAGCAAGGCAGGCTCCCTCAGATTTCGTCGTGCTTACGCGCAAGGAACTCGTCAGCCGGGACGCAGGAAACGACATCGGCCTCATCAATCGCCGCGGCGATACGAGCTGCACGAGCTTCGCGCACCAGCTCGTCATTGCGATCCATGCGTTCGAGGGTCTGCTGACGGCGGGCTTCGATGATGGCGGCGGCTTCTGCGGACATCGGCATGTTGGTCTCTCCTCGTTTCGACGATCGGTGGTCAGGATGCAGGGGACAAGCGGCCTAGACCGCCTCCCCCTCCTCGATCGGTGCCTTCGTGGTCTTCATCGTCGACAGCAATTGGATGCGGCCTTTGGCGATGTCCCGGAGCTGATCGATGGCCTCGGCCGCCTGCAGCGCCAGCTCCTTCATCTCCGGCGTTTCCCCGACCATGGACACAAGCCCATAGAGGCTGACCTGCAGGTCGGAAGCGCGGTTGATGGTCTGATTGCACTCCGAGATCTGCTCTGCGATGTGCTGGCGGGGGAGGGTCTGGTTCATTCTTGTGTCCTTTCAACGCGATACTATTCAGGAGTAGAAAAAGAGAATGTTGAGAGGCGTGGTTAAGCAGCCCTTGCCCCCTCTCCTTCCTCGTCGCCGGGATCGTCTTCATCCTTCGTGCCGAACAGCTTGTCGGTGATGCGCTGCGCCTTCGTGGCGGCCCGGTAGAACGCCCGGTCGTCCTTCTGGACGGTATCGATCCATGCGGACATCCTGCCCTGATGACGGAACTGGGCAGCCGTGCCGCTGCGCCACGAAACCATCGCCATTGCGAGGTCGGCCGCCAGGTGATCCTTGGTGCCATCCTCGATCTTGTCGAAGATGCCCTCGGGCAATTCCGGGAGCTGCGCCGCTTCGAGGTTGAGGTCGTATTCGGTCACCTGGTCGATGTTGAAAACGGCAAAGCCCTTGAGGAACATCTGCTCGACCTTCCCGGCATCATTCGTGCGGCGAGCTTCGCCAGCGCGGGGATCCCGTTCGTAGGTGCTGGAATAGTAGACGTGAGACGCTTTCGCGCCCTTCACAATCTTGCCCTGAACAGCCTTCCCACGGATCTGATTGAACGTGGCGAACGCCGGAACAGAGAAGCTGCTCTCGATAGTCGAGATCATCGTCATCACGGCGTTGATGCCGCGAAAGCTGACACCAGTCGCGAAGTTGATCGGAGGGATTACGGAGGTCATTGCCCCCTGCCCTGTCCACGGCGCATGGCCGGATTCGAGATGCTGAATAACCTTCTCGGTCATCAGCGCGTACGGGGTTTTGAAGCCCTCGGTCATGTCGGTTTCCTTCTTTGATCGGGAACGCTCCTGCGCTCCACCCCTTCAGATGTGCCCCTATAAAATAGTAGCCAATGGCTACCATTGTCAATATTATTGTGCTACCAGTGAGGAATAAGTTCGCGGGAGCTGATGATCCTTGACCGTCTGAATCGGTCCTGATCTTCCTGTTCCTCTAATCCCGGTACCGCCTGAAAGGGCGGCACAAGAAGGAAGACGGCCTGATGGCGAAACTCTGGATCGCGTCCGACCAGCACTATGAGATCTATGGGGCTCCGAAGGAGTTCCCCATGCCGGAAGCGGACATCTTCGTCTGCGCTGGCGATCTCATGCGCGAGCCTGCCAAGGCCATTCAGTGGCTCGACACCATGCTGCCGATCCCCTCCGTGTATGTCGCCGGGAACCATGAATACTATAAGGGCACCTACACGAGCTGGCGCGACGACGCGGCGGCCGAGAATGAGCTGCGGCCCAAGGTCAGCTACTTGGAGAACGCTGTCGATGAAGTCGGTGGAATCCGCTTCATCGGCTGCACGCTCTGGACGGACTACGGCCTCTTCGGCCCGGAGACAGTCGAGACCTCCAAGTGGTTCGCTGAGAAGAAGATGAATGACTTCGGGATGATCCGCTATGCGCCCCCTCGTCAAGGCGACTGGCGGGAGGTCCGCCTCAACCCCGGCCATGTCTCCGGGATCCACAACGCCTCGCGGGAGTTCCTCGATCGGGAGCTTTCGAAGAAGGTCGCCTGCCCTACGGTCGTCGTCACTCATCATGCGCCGCATCCGCAGTCGATCCATCCGAAGTATGTGGGGAGCGACATCAACCCGGCGTTCGCGTCCGACCTGTCGGAGCTGATCGAGAAGCACCAGCCGGATCTCTGGATCCACGGCCACGTCCACTCGAGCTTCGATTACATGGTCGGCAAGACACGGATCATCGCCAACCCCAAGGGTTACGACGGCGAAAACCCGGATTTTGATCCGGCCCTCATCATTGAGTTGTAAGGAGTACAGCGATGGGTTTCACAACGAAATGGTACATGGCGGATCCGCACTTCGGGCATGATCGCATTCGCGAGATGGTCCCGGCGCGCTCCGGTTTCTCGAGCTACGAGGCCATGGATCGCACGATCATTGATGCTGTGAACGATCGGCTGCGCGACGACGATATCCTGTTCATCGTCGGGGACTTCGCCCTGTCGAGCAACGCGGAGTACGTCGCTCATTGCTTCCACGCCATGCGCGGCCGGAAGATCCTCCTGCTCGGCAATCACGACCTGGATAAAAAGGGGCGCGTGCTGCCTGAGCTGGAAGCCCTTCCGTGGGATGTCCCGCCGACGCACGCCATGGAGACGAAGGACGGGGGGAAACGCCTCTGGCTGTCGCACTACGCGCACCGGGTCTGGCCTGCCGGACATCACGGCAGTTATCACTTCTACGGACATTCCCACGGATCCCTGCCCGGTATCGGCCGCTCGCGGGATGTCGGCGTGGACCTCCCCGACATGGCTTTCGGCCCTCGTCGCTTCGAAGAACTCATCAAGGGTATGGAATAATGCCAGTCGTCTCCGCCATTGTCTGTTTCTCTACTGCCTGCGCTCCGCAGCAAGTCGTCGTCATCGACGGCGACACCATCGTCGTCCGTGGCGAGAAGATCCGGCTCCTCGGCATCAACGCGCCCGAACTCAAAGGCAAGTGCCGCGAGGAGAATGTCCGCGCGCTGCGGGCCAGATCTCGTCTGATGAAACTGCTCGAGGCAGCGAAAGTGGAGATCGATAGGGACGGCTTCGACCGATATCGCCGGACCCTCGCAAGGGTGTCTGTCGCAGGGACTGACTTAGGACATGTCCTCATGCGCGAAGGCCTCGCCCGGAAGTGGGTGCAGCACTATGACGGACAGCAGGAGCCGTGGTGCCAGCCGAACGTCGACGCCGCCCTGAAGGCTTGGAAATAGAGGGACAAGGACATGAGACCGCAATTCGAACTGCTGTTCCGAAATCACTCATACAACGTCCGTCCGGGATCGTTTTTCAATGTGGGCTCCGGCTGGGAGCATATGATCCGGCAGGCCTCGGCTGCGCTGTCCGGCGATGAAGATCGTGTATGGATCACTGGCGGCCGGAAGGAGAACGGTGCGCTTGCTCTCGACTACGAGGTTCCTGCCGACGCTCGGCCGGAGACACTTGAAGGCCTCGAAAAGTTGAAGCGGATCATCCACGACAAGTCGCTGACCGTCTGCGAGGCCTGCGGCAAGCCGGGATCCCTGCGCGGACATGGTGCTGTCCGCTGCGATGAACATGCGGACCTGATCTCGCTGGAAGAGGCCGCAAAGCTCCTCGGCATGTATCAGACGACGCTCTGGCACATCATCGACGTGGGCGATGTCGTTCCGGCGCTGACGATCCTGCATGACGGAACCGTCTGGCACGAGAAGGCCGAGTTCGGCTTCACGGCGGCCGACATCGTGAGTTTTCAGGAAGAGCGGGACCGTCGCCAGTTCAAGCATGTCCACGAACAGTTCGGATATGTGGTCCCGGAGACGGCAAAGTTTTCGTGCGGCCCCGGCTGGGAGACCGTCATCAGACGGCTGGCCGAGAAGCTCGGCAGGCTCCCCGGCCCTCCTAAGCTGGTCGACGGCAAAGAAAAGTTCGGCAGCTTCCAGTCCAGGATCGTGACGCACTCATCTGAACATGATGACCGGATCGACGAGCTCGTACGCGAAACCCGGAAGCTGTCCCTCACGATCTGCGAGGAGTGCGGCGCACCTGGTCGGCTCCGCATGGGGCAGAACATTGCCAAGACCACTTGCGACCGCCATGCTCACCTGGCTGAGCCGCTGCGCGAGGACGACGGCTGGATCCTGGATCTGCCACCGACAGGAGGGCCGATCTATGCAGACGGCCAGCAGGGGCGGTATGGAGTCGATAGGCCCCACCCCGAGGTCGAACGAAATGAACGAAGGAAGGCGGCTTTGGCAAGGTCGGAAATAGCCGACACTGAAGGCGATTAGGGCGGGAATAACCGACAGGACGGCAGCAAGTCAAATATACCACCGAAGGCATAATCGACGTGGAATATATCACTGAAAGGATATCGTTATGAGTGACGAAATCGAAAACATCGATGACCTGTTCGTGTCGGTGGACATCATGGAGCGGCATCCACCGGAGCTGCGAGCCGAGATCAAGGCAAAGTTCATCTTCACAAATGAGCTGGCCCTGCAGATGGAGGACAAGGGCATCGAGGTGGCCGACCTCACGGATGACACCGAAGAGCAGCAGAAAATCGAGGAGACCCTGAATGGTCACATTCTCGATGTCACCTTCAGCAGGCTGCAGGAGCTGGCCGCGATGATCCATGCAGCTCCGTCGAAGGCAGCAGTTTAGTCCCGCTTCAGCAGCAGGGCGAGCCGGACCGTTTCCTCGTCATCGATCGCACCGATCTCCGCCAGCCTTCCCAGCAGGCGGAGGTCACCCTGGATCTCGGCCGTGACATCGGATTCGAGGTTGCTGATGGCTCGCGCAAACTTGTCAGCCTCGTCCTCTACTTCCGAAATGCCGTGTTCGGCGGCGAGCTGACGAATATGGGCGGAAGTAGAAAGAGAAGCGGTCATTTCCATCCCTCAGGCGGATCAGTTGCGACGAAGGCATCGAGATCGAAGTCGTATCGCTGCCAGCCCTTGTCGTCGCGCTGACGGATGTAATCCGATTCCGGCTCGCGGGGAACGGCACGATCCCCGAAGTCATCGACCTGGTGTTCTTCGCAGACGACAGTCAGCAGGCCATGACGGTTGCTGAAGCGGCCGCGTGCGCCACAGATTTCGCAGATCTTGTAGCTGCGAGCGGAAGCTCGGTCATAGGCATCATCAATAGCAGTTTGAGCCTCGGCCGGGGTGTCAGGACTGACATCGAAATAGATCCTGAGGCCGCCGAGCTTTTCCTTCACCTGTCGAAGGTGGAAGGTGCCGGAGGCAGGCAGCTCGCGATCAACGATGGCAAGGAAGTCGTCGATGATGCTAAGCCAGCCGTCGGCGCACTCGAACCCGAAGCGGGCGGGGATCAGTCGCGGATATTTTTCCCGGAGGGCAGCGGTCAGTGAAGTGGTCATCGGCTGATCTCCACGAGCAGGATCTTATGCAGCTTGATGGCTCGCTCCCGGTCGATCCGGTTCGTGCGGACCAGCAGGAGCAGGATGCGCTCGGCCTCGTCCAGGTTCTTCCGGCGCTGGCGGAAAACTTCGAAGAACTCCTTCTGTTCGCCGGGAGTTGCCTGATCGCGGGTGAGCGCGAAGCCAGAGGCCTCCAGTTCCTTTCGGATGTGGATCTCCGTGCGCCCCATGCGCTTGCCCAGATGGTACAGGCGGCTCTCCGTTCGCAGCCACAGGGGCTTCGAGGAGGGATCGATCTGAACGATCTCTGATGTCCGGATCCACTCGCCGTCCGGCAGATGAGGGTGTCCCTGGACAATCCCATGGACTTCGACCCCATTCCGGGTGTCCTTGAGCTGCCAGCGATAGAGAACAGGCGCATCTCGGATTTCATCGTTCGTCGGGCCAGCGCCGTTGAAATGCTCGATCATGGTCAGCACGCAGCGCGCTCCTTGCGATAAGTGGTCAGCAGAATACTTGCGGCCGCGGTCTTGATATGGCCGTGGCGATAAAGGACGGCGATAAGCTGCTCGATGACATCGAGTTCGCCTTCACGGCGGCCTGACAGAATTTCGACGGCGGCCACATAGGCGAGAATGTCCCACGCCTGCGGACGAACGCCTACATCACGCGCAATTTCGCGTACTTGGCTCTCGACAGCGCCTGCAGGGCTGCCGAGACGGTAGACGCTGTTCTTGGTTCGAGCCCAAGTCGGAGGAGTGGTCGGGTCGATCTGTGCGAGTGCGGAGGTCGTGATAAACTCCCCCTCACGGATGCGAGTATGCCTCGAGACGAAGCCCGAGACATCATTCGTGCCGTTATCGTTCGGGAGGAGCTGCCAGCGGTCGATGATCGGCGCAGCCGACAGCTCGACCTCTGCAGGAGCTGCTCCGTTGAACTTTTCCATCATCATCACTCGTCTCCGGTTGCCCAGTCCTCACACCAGTCTGGCATCTTCTTCCGTTCTTCAGGGGTGGCGTCGAGCCAGCCTTGGCAAAAACGCCACCCCTCTCGATTCCGGTGTTCCGGATCATTCCACTCCGAGGCCGTCTGAACGACGTAGACCGTGCCGATGATCCCGGCGACGACGAGGATGAAGGACTTCATCAGGTCGCGTCCGGATAAGCCTCGCACCACGACAGTTCGCGGGTTTGCGAGCGAACAGTCTGCTCTACCCACGTAGCCGCATGATAACGAGGGCAGACAGTGGGCGCAGCGCGCTCGCGGACTTCCGGGCGGTCATAACCGCGGATGCGTGCGATGCTTGCTTCGTGAGCGCCCCAGCTCTTCGAGATCATGGGGAATGCGGTTGCACCTGCCCCATAGAGATTGACCGCCACCACGGCTGCCAAAGAGGCGCAGATACCGAGGGAGACAGCAGCGGTGACGACGCGGGGAGCAACGACGAACGCTGCCACGCCGACAGCAGTCAATGCCTGCCAAGAGAAGTCCGGGATGTGCTCGATCATGATGGCTCTCCTTCAGAGGCGTTCGCGGTAGTCGTTGCACCAGCTCAGTGTGCTGAGCTGACGGTCGAGCCAGCCCTGCTCGAAATAGTCTGGGCAGACCACGCGAAAGGCTTGCTCCTGACCTTCTTTGCGGATGGCAGCGACACGGACCTCTTCAGCCTCGATCCGGGCCACATGCCGGGCAAATGAGCCTACGGCGGCCTGCGGCACGCCACTAGACCAGATCCCATAAAGCCCGGTTCCGATCAAACCGAATGCGACAGTGAGAATGATGGCCTTGCCAACGCGGTCGTTCTGAACGCCATAGGCGATCACGATCACGGCGATGATGGCCCATGCCCACCACGGAAGATCACTTAGATAACTCGAAACAGCAGCGAACATGCGGACCTCTTACTGGTTGCGCCTCGCCTTATAAAATAGTAGCCATTGGCTACCTTTGTCAACAATATTCGTCCCATAAAAAAAGGCGGCCCTGAAGCCGCCTCCGTGGTCGCCTGAAATGGAGATCAAAGGTCGAGCTTGGCCTTCGGCTTCTTGACCTCGACAGGCTTGGGAGCCTCAAGATCGACTTTCGGCTCGGACTTAACGCTCGCCGTCGTCGCAGCAGTGTCCACTGCCGGAGGCGTTTCACTCGTGTCGGCGGTCATCGTCTGCGACGGCAAAGCCGGAACAAGCTCGGTAGCCTCCATTTCCTTCTCAGTAACGGCGATCTCCGCCTGCTGAACAGGGTCGGTAGCAGGCAGATCGACCTTCGCCTTCTGGATCGGCTCACCGCCCTCGGCCGCAACAGCAGCATTCAGGTCAGCCTCGAAGGATGCCGCCTGCTCCGCGGTCGTTTCCGTAGAAGCGATCAAAGGCACCTGCTCCGAAGTCGGCTCGGTTTCCGGCAATTTAAGGCCAAGCATGTCCGGAATGACTGTGGACGGCTTCATGCCGAGAGCGACGGCCTGTTCGACCTTCAGGGCATCGGCCGGAGCAACAGCGCCCCAGAAGCGGCCCTGCTCGTCGTACAGGGGGATGCTCTCGTCGATCACATCCTCGGGAGTAGAAGAGGAAGCGAGGTTTGCAGCGTATTCGGCCATCTCCTGCTCTGTGGGCTTCATGACCGGGATCGGAGCCTTATCGCCCTCCGGAAGAGCGAAAGCTGCCACGGCTGCGCCTCCGGCGACGGCGGCCGGGGCAACCTTGTTCCGGTTTCGGGAACCGTTGTTTCGGGCAGGCTCCTCTCCGACGCGACCGATCATCTGATCGCCGTTGCGATGACGGCGCTGGTTGCCGCCCTTGTTTCCGGCTTTGGCAGCTTCGTTGATGACGAGGCCAAGGATTCCCACGCCGATGCGGACAGCATCGTTCGCATGAGCAGGAACAGCGATTGCCGACGACAGCAAGGCGGCGAGTGCGATGGTGGTCTTCTTCATGGCCGTACTCCTTACTGGACGGTCGGATGGGGTCGGTGTGTTGGTGGCTCGATGCCATTGATCCGGCACCAGGTGTCTGCGACCTCCCGGAAGTCCGGAAGATCATCATGGGCGAAGGCGCGGCTGCCGTAGAAGTCGTTGGCAGCCTCGCAGTTCTCTTCGTTCTCAAGCCACTCGCGGACCTGATCTTCGAGGGGCTTGGACATCAGGCAGCCATCCCCGGCCCGCGGCGGTATTCCTCTTCCTCTTCCTGCTGGACGGCCTCTTCAGGAGGGTTGGCCTGCTTTGCCTCGGCCGAAGCCTTGTCCGCTGCGAACTCATTTCGGAGGTCGTCCTGCGGGGCTTTTTCCGAAGCCTCCTGCTGGACTACATCCTGAGCCTTCTCTTCGGGCTGGGACTGCTGTTTCGCATCATGGACAGCTTTGTCCTGAGCAAAGTCAGACCGGAGATCGTCGCCGGGAGCAGCTTCCACCTTCTGCTCGACCTCAGCAGTGATCGCCTGTTCGGGATGCTTTGCCTCGTACGCAGCTTTATCCTGAGCGAACTCTGCACGGAGGTCGTCCTGCGGCGCACTTTCGATCTTCGTGCCCATCTCCTGTTCCGGCTCCTTATCGGCAACAGGGCTGTCCTGTTCAAGCTGCTTCGATGTCGTCTGAGCTTCCACCTCGCGAGTAGGCTCGGATTTGATCTCCGATGCGATCTCGGTGGTAGGCTCGGGTTCGACCGAAGATGTCGCCTTCTCCTGATCCTGCGAAACGCCCTGCGGAGCCTGCTCGACGGCCGTCATGTTTTCAGTTTCGGGTGCGATCTCCGAAACGGCGTCGGTTCTTTGCGTCTGCTGGATCTCCACCATGTCGCCACGAAGCAGAGCAGCAGTCTCCTGCTGGCTCTCGGTGAGCGGCTGGCTTGCGACCTGATTCATGTCGTTGACAGCTTCGGCTGCGAATTCCTTGGACTGGTCCGAGATCGCCTGGTTCTGCTCAATGGGCGGCATTGCTTCCATCTCGGATGCAATCGAAGCGCCATGCAGGACACCAGTCTGATGGTCCAGATCGCCCTTCCATTCGATAGACTTGGCATCGTAGACCGATGTGTATCCCAAGTCGCGATTAGCGTGGAAATCGATGTGCAGCTCGTCGCCCTTGAGGGTGTACGTGTCGAAGCTATCGGACTTGTGCACATGACCTTCTGGCATCTCCGAAAGGTAGGCAGATACAGCCTGCCGAGCCTCGACAAACTCCTCCTTGGTTACGCCCCGCCCCTCCTCGCGCTGTAAGAGAACGGCCATCTCGTCGTGAAGACCGACGCGATGATCGACACCTCGTTCGATTGCATCAACATTAACGCCAGCATTGTCGAGCTGATACTTTGCATCGGCCGACATTCGATAAATGTCGTACTCCCGGTCCTGATAGATCCGATCCTGACCGTACCCAGCGTTTTCACCGATAAGGTTCGCCCGAGCATGGAGATCGACATACGTGTCCATCTCATTGCCATCCCAGGCCGTGAGATTAGATCGAGCGTCATCGTAGGACCGTTCGATCTGCCAAGCTGACATGCCGCTGGTCATCTCTCCAACCTCAGACCGGATTTCATCCATCCGGACGGCAACAGGCCACTCACCGATCTCTGACCCAGCTTCACGGTCATTCATCGCCTCCTGAACCTCTTTAGGATCCTCGCTCTGGTAGGCAACGATCTTTCGATCTGAAGCAACCTGATCTTCGACCCGCTGCTCGGCCAACTCGGCGGCGTGCATTTCCTTCGCCTCCTGCTTCTGGTCGAACTCGACGCCGCGTTTCTCCTGGAGGAAGGCCTGCACGTCTTCGACAGGCTTCTGACCAGCCGGGTTGCCGTCCGCGTCGAAGCGCATCAGCTCCTTGCCGTCGTCTGACAGGGCATACGTGTATCCGGTCGGGCTGACAGCGAACGCGCCAGTCCCGAGTTCCTGCAGGCGGTCAAGAGCCGTCGGCTGGCCGTAGACGTATTCGGTCTTCTCCCATGCCGTCTGATCGGCACCCTGCGGCTTCACGCCAGTATCAGCGTAGATGTCGCGAAGGTCGCGGCCTTCATCGTGCATCTTGTTAGCGTGCCACTGATACTGCTCCTTCAGCCCCTCGGCCGTCAGTGCGCGGCCTTCATGCGGCAAGGCGTCACGAACAGTTTCAGCGCCCTGCTGGACCGCCAACGTAGGCGCCTGCTCAAACCCATTCTCAACCGCCTTCATGTCCTCGGCGGTCACAGCGAAAGGCCTCTCGACAGCGGGATTAGAGAGAGAAGCGTAGTCCCGGCCAGTGATTTCGGCAAAAACGCGTTCGTGGCGCTGGCCTTCCTGTGGCTCGCGCTGCTCAACCTGTTCCAAGGCCCGTTCGTATGGAGTGAGGACACCGACATAGAGGCGCTCAGCAAGCGCCTCTTCCCCGTTGGCTACAAGAACCCCACGAATATCATCACGATCGTAGCCAGCCTCTTCCCGCCAAGGCATGCTATCCGTGAACTGAGTCCGATCACTGCCATAGCCGAAGAAGACAGCAAAACGATTCCCTGCAGGAATGGTGGCAGCCATGTCTCTCTGCGATTCCGGCTTTTCGGCCACAACACTAAAAACGCCGCGGAACTCGTGTCGGGTATCGAGTTCACGATCTCCGGAAACATGATTGCCAACGAGCCAGTCACCTTCCTTGCGGTAGGTCATGTTGCTGGTGGTGACCGTCGCGTTCTCATCGCCTTCGGCCGTCATCCGGCTCATTTGGGTGAGCGAGAGGTCCTTGCCTACTTTCTGCCACCCAGCCAGATCCTTGTCGAAAACGCGCTGCTGCGCCGGAACAGCGTCCTCAATTGCCCGGAAGTCGTCGGGATGGATATGGGTGAGGTCGGCCGCCTCCCGGCCTGCCCACTCATCACGAATAGACTGATAAGCGAGCCTGTTGATCTCGAACTCATCAAGACGGACGAACTCGGCCTGCTCCACCTCTGGCTCCGGCTCATAGGAGGAACCCATACCCATTCCTCGCGGCGCAGGGCTATTCGGCTGCGGAACCGGACCCTTCATCTTCTCGATCTCGGCGCGTTCCTTGCGGCTCATCTGAGGGGTCGTATGGTTTGCGATCTCCTGCGCGAGGCGGAAGCCCTGCGCTGCGTTCAGATCGGTACGACCATTCCTCGGCGGCTGCGGAGGCTTGGGAGCGGGAAGCGTATATTTCTCATCGGAGCGACCGGACTTGCCATCGCTGGCGCTGACGCTGTTCCTGATCTTGCCTTCGTCGGTAGTCTTGCCGGAGCCTTTGCCGCGACGTGGTGATTTTGCCATGGTAGTATCTCCTTAAAGGCTCATGCCGCTCGAGCGGCGACGTTCTTCGGTTTCCTGCTGGCGCTCGCCTGCTGTCTCGGTGCGGTCGTATTCAGCCCATCCGCGCTGTTCCTCCGCGTGATGTTGTCCAAACCCCGCGACAATTTGAGCGGATGCGGCGGCAGATTGTCCGGCTGCTTGTGCGGCAGCAGCAGCATCAGCGGCGCGTTCTCCATGAATGCGCCTAGCGTCCGCCTCAACCCCTCTTTTCTCTCCCTCAATCTTCTGACGGATAGCTTCTTCTTCCTGTCGGACTTGCTTCACCTCATCGAAGTGCTTAACGAGATCGCTGAAGTCAGGTGCCTTGGGGCCGTCGTCCTTGGGGGATCCGGACTGAGGCTCGGGTGCAAGAGATCCATGAGAATGCTCATGCCCGGTCACCCGCCCTTCCTCCTCCTGCTTCCGGCGATACTCCTCCACCTCCTGCAGGAATGACGCACGCAGATCGTCACGATCGCTGATCGACGGCTTGACTGAAGAAACTTTCGATTGATCAGAAGGGAGAGCGACACTGGGCTCAGAGGGTGCTGCCGGAGGAGAAGACCACGGCATATCGGCATCAGACATCAGAGATTCCTTTCACTCGATACATACAATCCCGAGGTTGAGAACCGACTTCGAAGGGTGGTGAAAATAACCCTAAAAGCGCATCTGCCTCGCCTTTAATAATAGGCAACCATTGGCTACCTTGTCCAGTCAAAAATATTGAAAACCTATTGAAATCGCTAGGTTTTTTCCTCACAAAACTTTAACGGAATTGCTCAAATTGTATGGAAATCCGATAGGTCTCCTTCACCTTGCCAAATGCACCTGCCCTCTATTGCTGATTGTCTGGGAGACATGAAAAGGGGGCCGCAGCCCCCTTGCCGATTCATGAACCCCACGCTCACTGCGGCGTCGAATTGATGCGCAGATCGATCATGTCGACGCGGGTCGAATTGG
>NZ_FWXU01000064.1 GCF_900176345.1 Rhizobium sp. RU36D | reverse complement strand
CCGGTCTTCCGGGGCGCGCCCCGGAAGACCGGCGGCCGCAGCACCTGGGGAAGATTCAAACGGCGCTATTGGGGAGTATTGCTCCGGTACTGACAGCTACCGCCTGAACACGCAAGTCGCGGTTCTCGACGTACTCCCGGTACCAGCCCTTCCGGGCATTCTTTGTAGGATAACCCAACTGCCGAATGGTCGCGTTAAGTCGCTTGCCCAGCCGGAGATACAGCTCGACCGCTCGAAGTCTGTCTGCGTAGGAATACATGAACTACCTCCTTGGTGGTCCAAGTTTTCGTCCGCACCCCCACGTTGGACCCGCCGGTTCCGCCTTGGCTTCATCGCCGAAAACGCTGGGACAATTCCACCGGTGTTTGTTCGCCCCTGATGTCGCCGAGCGCCACCGTTGCTTTGAAGGGCGGTGTTGTTCCGGTGCCGTTGTCTCGTCATTGCATATCCTGTTCCTGGCATCTAGGCCGAAGTCAGGCAGAAATTCCGCTTATCATGGCAGTAGAGATTTTTCGAGCCAGCTCTCTTCATCAGCTCCCAGCGGAAATTATACTCAGGGCTGTTCACTGGGGCAGCCAACGACCGCCTTGGATGGCCCCTCGATCGTAAGTAGACGGGACTTAGCGGAGCGGTACTAACCACTGCAGTCATCCCTTCAGAAAGGAACCTGGCGAAGACGGACTTCCGCTCTGCTTCGTTGCTCCTATTATACGGCTCCTCACTGATCAGAACCCATTGGCCCATTCTCTACGTCCTATGGACGTGATGCGCCATGGCTGGCTTTCGATCTTTCGCCAGGCGTCGCAGCAGTGAGCGACGATGTCGTCGTAGGACTTGAAGATGCGGTTCGCCAGCCAGTTCTCGCGCATGAAGAGCCAGAGGTTCTCAACCGGGTTAAGCTCGGGCGATTTCGGCGGCAGTGGCAAAATCGAGATGTTGGCAGGCACGACAAGGTTGTTCGACATGTGCCATCCTGCCTGGTCCATGATGAGGATGGCATGCGCATCATCGGCCACGTGTCGGGAGATTTCAGCCAGGTGCTGCGTCATCGCGTAGGTGTCGCACCAAGGCATGACCAACGCAGCCGCCTTTCCGAGCTTGGGGCAGATGGCACCGAAGATATAGGCCGAGCGGGTTCGCTGGTCAGGCGGGGCTGAGGGCCTTGAACCACGCTTTGCCCAGCGGCCGGTGATCTTGTTTTTCTGACCGAACCGGGCTTCATCTTGATACCAGATCTCTATGCGTTTTCCTTGAGCGGGCCCGCCCGCGATTTCTGCCACTGCGGCGGGAAAGGTTTTTTTAAACTCCTCAATGGCTTGAGGGTCCTGCGCATGATGCTTCGGGCGTGCAGCCAGCTTGCGGCAACCCAAGGCGCGCACCTCTCGGCTCAGCGTCTGCTCACTCACCGAGACACGAAACTCCTCCCAGAGCCACTGGGCCAGATCGCACAGTCGCCAGCGCACGACACCGTCGAGATAGGGTGTCGGTCCCCGTTCGATGGCCTTTGCCAGGGCCGCCCGCTGAACATCGTTCAACCGTGACTTGGGGCCAGGAGCCTTGCCGTCGATCAGCCCATCAGGCCCATTCGTATTGAACCGCATGACCCAGTCCCGCACGATCTGACGAGTGACATTGCCCAGCCGTGCAGCATCCAGGCGCGAGCCTCCGTCATAGATGAGGGCAAGCGCCAGCAATCGACGCGCCTGAGCCGCATGCTTGCTCTGGCGAGCCAGACGTCGAAGACCTTCAGCATCAAAATCTGCCCGTAATGAAATTCCTGTTCGCATATGAACCCTCCGGTTTGCACCAGAGACTCAGATTCATCGCCTTTTGAAAAGCAAAAGGACTCACGGTCAGTGAGGAGCCGTATTACCGAAACGTTGGGGATGTTGTGCGCAAGACTGAGATGGGGCAGTATTCCCTGATGAGATTCGACGCCGCCAAATCAGCCGCATGGATCTGCGCAGGGGTCGTCGTACTCGTCGCGGTCCTTCCAACCGGTTCAATCCTTCCACTGCCTTCTAGCGCTCTAGACCGAACCTTTAGATATGCGGTGCTGTCATGCCTACTGGTATTGGGGTATCCGACGAAGCCGTTAACTACCGTGGCTATAGCCACGATGCTCGCTTTTGGTCTGGAGATTGTGCAGCTAGTATTGCCATGGAGATTGGCCAGTCCAGGGCATGTTGTCAGCAAACTAATAGGTTCAGCACTTGGTATCGCTCTAGGCTATTTGGGGGTGATGCTTGCATGGCGCATTCGCCGAAGCAACTGATGTAGTCGAGCGAGGAGTGTACATCTCGCGTCTTTCGGCTAGAATGGATCAGCCTTCGGGCAGGGGTCGCCAACCCCCTTTCCTTTTGGATTGTGGCGACCCCACCCCTTGACGTAGGTAGCGTCGTCGCTTCCTTATGGACTCATGCACTCTGAGGCGTCAGAATGTACCGTCGATTCCAAACTGACGCAGGTGTCAATGCTTGGTGAAATCTCCCCACCAGTACCGAGGTAAGTTCCCCAATTATGACCTGCCACTGAGAATTTCCTCCAGAATTGATTAGAGTCCGGCCCATTTAGTACGGACGAATGAAGAAGCAGAGATTTACGGAAGAGCAGATT
>NZ_FWXU01000027.1 GCF_900176345.1 Rhizobium sp. RU36D | reverse complement strand
ACACCCCAAATGCCCGGCAAAACAACAGCCGGGCCACAGAACCGCCGTCTGCAAAAACCAAAATCCCAAAAACTCGGCTTTATGCAACGGTCCCCTTGTGGGGGAGATGCCCGGCAGGGCAGAGAGGGCCTTTTTGGACCCGCTTGAGGAGCGGATTGGCAGGGCAGAGAGGTCCTTTCCCTCAAGCCTCCTGCTTCTCCGGTGCACTGATCGAGTCCCGCACCACGCCATAGCTGCTGCCCCAGGCATCGGTCATGTCGCAGCGGATATCCCAAAGCTCTGGGAAGAACCGGTGACGCGCGCCGGCCTGCAGCAGGTCCACGGGACGACCCTTGAGCGATTTCGACCCCAGCCCGATCGAGCGGTGGATCAGATAGACATGGTGCGCGCGGAATTTCTGGAACTGTTCGTCGAATTCCACCAGCGCCTCGGCCACCACATAGCTGTCGCCGTGATCGTATTTGCCGTCATAGATATCCGCGACCGTCAGGCCGCGGCCGTCGAGATAGGCCGCCTTGAAGCTGCGCCAGAGATCTGGCGGCAGGCGCAGCAGGAACTTGAAGCCGGGCGATTCCTGGCCGCTGCCGTTGCCCAGCTGCAGACGGATCTGCTGGTATTCCTTGGGCGACATGGTTTCCAGCACGTCGAGCTGGCTGGTCATGAGCCGCATCAGCTGGTTCACCCGCCCCATCAGCGTCACGATCCGGTTGGTGTTCTGCTGCTCCATATAGTCCATCACCTCCACCAGCGTGTAGGCGATCAGCTTCATCCAGAGTTCTTCCACCTGATGCACGATCTGGAACTGCAACTCGTCGGCATTGGCCATCTCGGCCAGCGGCTTCTGACAGGTCAGGAGCTTGTCGACCTGGAGATAGACGCCATAGTCGAGCATGACGGGCGCTTCGATGCGGGCGTGGTATTCCTGCTTGTTCATCTCAATCGTTCCCCTTTTTGTGTGCCATATGAGGTCGGCACCGGATGTGGGGAATTTAACCGAAATCAAGACAAACATTGTTTTCTTCTCGTTGTGCGAAGACCGATCTCTGAAGTACGTTTGGCGTAGTTCGAAGATTATGGGAGAACATCTGCCTATGGATAGCATCGACAGGAAGATCGTTCGCGCCGTTGAAGCCGATGCCCGCATCTCCTTCGCCGAGCTTGCCGAACTCGTGGGCTTGAGCAAGACGCCCTGCTGGAAGAGGGTGAAGGCGCTGGAAGAGGCGGGGGTAATCCGCAATTACCGGGCGCGGCTCGACCCGGCATTGCTGGGCTTCGGCGTGGAGGCCTTCGTCCAGCTCTCGATCAATTCCGTAGAGTTCGAAGCCTTCGAGGCCGCCGTGAAGCGCCACCCCCTGATCTGGCGCTGTCATGCGACGACGGGGGAGGCCGACTACCTCCTCCACATCGTCGCAACCGATATGGCGGCACTGGACCGGTTGTTGCGGCAGGAACTGAGCCGGCTTCCCGGTGTTCGGCGCACGATCACCTCCATGGCGACACGGGAGATCAAGGGCGAAATGTCCTTCGCCGCCGCCATGGAGCATGTTGCAGGCAGTTGACGTTTTAGCCGAGATCGGCGAGCCGCCGCTCCATGCGGGCAATCAGCCGTTCCACCTCGGCAATCGAGGCGGCGTCGAGACCCGGCCCCGGTTTGCGCTGGGCGGCGCTGGCGATAGCGCCGCGCTTCTGCAGCACATATTTGCGCACGGCCAGCCCCACGCCTTGCTGCTGCTCATAGCGCACCAGCGGCAGATGGGCGTCGAAGATGTCGGCAGCCCGGTCGTTGTCGCCTGACTTCACGAAGCGCACCACGTCGCGCATCATTTCCGGATAGGCATAGCCGGTCATGGCGCCGTCCGCCCCGCGCTGCACTTCCTCCATCAGGAACAACCCGCCATTGCCGCAGAGGATCGAGGTGCGCCGGCGGCCCTTGGCTTCTGCCGCCCTCAACGCCGCGATCTTGGCCAGCCCCGGCCAGTCCTCATGTTTCAGCATCACGATGTTGGGATGCGCCTCGAAGATCGTGCCCAGCGTATCGACGCTGATGTTGATCTTGGTGATCAGCGGATAGTCCTGCAGCACCACGGGAACCGCATCGCCAACGGTCTCGCAGACATTGCGGTAGTAGGTGACGATGCTTTCATTTGTCGTCAGCGACGAGGGTGGCGCCACCATCACACCGGATGCCCCCATGTCCATGACCGCCGCCGTCACTTCGCCAATCGCCGCAAGACCGGGGGCAGAGGCACCGACGACGATCGGCTTGCCGCCGGCACGGGCCAGCACGCGGCGGGTGATCTCAAGCGTTTCCTTCTGGGTCAGCTTCGGCGCTTCGCCCATGATCCCGAGGATCGTCAACCCGTCGGCGCCGCGCTCGAAATAGAAATCGACCACCCGGTCGAGGCTGTCATAGTCCACCGCGCCGGTATCGGTGAACGGCGTCACCGCGATCACATAGACGCCTGACGTGGTGTTGGTGATCAATGCCATTTCACTGTTTCCCTTGATGTTTCCAATCGTCGGCACTTCTCTTCGGCCGCTTCGTTGGCCATCACAGTGGCATTCCTGGCCGGGCTATTCAATCGTCGGACGGGATGCTTTCTTGGCAATCCGGCGTTCGAGAAAAAGCGAGCCCTGCAAGGCAACGAGGATGACGACGACGCCGATGAACACCTGTGGTTCGGGGATTTCGGCGAAAAACAGGAAGCCCGCCGCTGCCGAGAAGACGACCGAGAGATAGCCGATCGGCGCCAGCAGGCTGGCCGACGTGCTTTGATAGGCGCGAAGCCAGCAATATTGCCCGGCCTGCGCCAGCATGCCGATCATCAGCAGCGAACCCCAGTCCTGGGGCTCGACCGGCACCCAGACAAGATAGGCCGGCAGAGCCGTGAGAACAGCAAGCCCGATGGTGTAGAAAACCATCATCACGGTGGTGTTTTCTTCTCTCAGCATTCGGGTCTGGATCGTGGCCAGCGCGCCGAACACGACCGACGCCAAGATCGCCGCAAGCCCGAGATTCCAGACGATGGACGAGGGCGAAACGATCACCAGCACGCCGAGAAAGGCAATCGCCGCACCCGCCCAGCGCAGCTTGCTGACAGTCTCATACAGCAGCAGGACCGCCAGCGCCATGGTCACCAGCGGCCGGCTGAAGCCCATGGCATTGACGGTCGCCAGCGGCAGCAGCCCGATGGCGATAAAGTTGGAGGACAAGGCCACGGCATTGCAGGCAATTCGCGAGATATTGCGCCAGGGATGGCGCACATCGCGCAGATGCTGCCGATGACGCCACATCAGCGGCAGGATGAAGACAAGGCCGATGGCCGCGCGGATGAAGACCAGTTGGACCGCCGGGTAGGTCGATGCGCTTGCCTTGACCAGCACGGTCATGCCGGTCACCAGCGTCATGTCGGCCAGAAGCCATGCCAGCCCCGAACGAGCCGAGCCTTGGCCCCCATCGTCCTGGCGCGGGTCGCTCACCGGACCTGGTGTGCCGGCTGCACCAGATTGGCCAGCAGCCGGAAGGCGCCAGGCACCCGCTTGTCCAACTGATGGTGCAAAACCAGGCTGGTATGGGTATGTCGGCCCTTGCCGATGGCAGCCGAAAGCAAGGCGCCCTTCAAGGGCTGTTCGCCCGGATCATGCATGGCGAGCAGCGGCTCATAGGCATCATCCCAGCGCGAGGCGAAATAGAGGCCGCGCTCCTTGTTCCAGCCATCCCAGTCATCAGGCCCGATCGTATTGGGGCCGGTGAGAAGCGGATGCTCCGGCAGGAGTACGGTCACCTCGGCGCGGGGATCGGTGACCCTCCAGCGCAGCGAGGGGAGGCCGATCGAGAGCGGCCGCGGTGGCGTCTCTTGCGGGTTCCAGCCATCTGATGGGCGATGATAGAGCGTCACCAGATGGCCGCCCTCTTCCACGAAGCGGTGCAATGCGCCTGTGGCCGCGGCGAGATCGGGCCGCGTGCCGAAGGCGAAGATGCCGATGACGATGGTGGTGAAAACGGAGAGATCGCCGACAAGCGCTGATGCGTCCAGTTCGGTGACATCGAGCCCCATCCGCTTCATCCATGCGCCGACCCGGTCGGCACCACCAGAAACATAGCCGATCCGTGCATTGTCAGGCAGTTTCAGATCAAGGGCCAGCACATGCAGCACTTCGTCGCTGCGGAAGGCGGTGCGTCCGATATGGCGGTATTCCAGCGGCATGACCCGCTGCGCCGGCTGACCATTGATGGTGGGAATGATGCTGAAGTCGCCGGCTTCTACATCGGTGGGCGTCTTGATCGACCATCCGCCGCTGCTGGCCTCCACGGCCCAGTCCGATGGCAGACGAAGTCCCAGATCACCGGTTCGGCCAGCCATATCAACGCCGAAGGATAGGGGCGGGCCGCTGCCATCAAGCGGCAGGATCAGGGTATCCGGCTTCAGCGTGATCGAATGCGCCGGCGAAATAGCGAAAGGTTCCTCAAGGTCGATTGTGGTGGTAACACTGCGTCCGCCGATCTCGGCCGAGAGCGTTACGCCGCCATGGCCGTTGCCGCCAAGCGCGCTCCATTGAGGCAGGAACAGGCCGGTCAGGGCAGCATCCGCATCGCAGGACAGGGTGAACTCGACCTTGGCGGGGAAGCTGCTCTTCTCATCGACGGTGACGCCGGCAGGTAGCCGCGACATAACATCGATGTTCGGCGCTCCTGATACGGCAACCGTCAACAGCGCCTTGCCACCGGGGCTGATCGTAGCCGGTTCGCTCCAGGCACGAATGTCGATGCCGGCAGCCTCCACCAGGGCGGCGTCGATTTCCACCAGTTTGCGGCGCAGGCGATGGCCGTGGAGGTCGATAAACGCCGGGGGCGCTGACGTTAGCACAGCCTCAATATCGTGAGCGGCTCGGATCAATGCCGGTTGGATGCTCTCCCGGTTGGGAAAGGCCGCAAGAGCCGCGCTGATCGCCCGATCTGCGGACGAAAGATGGGCGGCAAGCGCATCCGATAGGCCGGGTTCCTGCGCCAACGATGCCAGGCTGGCCGGCAGATGATCAAGGATATCGCTTTCGGCAAGGCCACCTGATGCGCCGATCTTGAGATGCAACGGCCAATGGCGGTCTGCATTCTCAGGCCAGCGCCCCATGCCCTGGGAGGCGTGATAGTAGCGGGACCATTCGCCGATCCGGTCATATTGGGCACCCGTGGCGGGCTCGACGCCGGATGCCGTGACGGTCACGGTGGTGTCCGGGGGCGGCAGTTCGTCATCATAAGCATCGCCGGCGCCGGACCAGGCCGGAAGGTAGTATTTTGCCACCTGCCAGGGGGAAAGTCCCTGTTCCCGATGTTCGGGATAGGCCGAAGGATCCGCGGCGAGCGCAATCGCCCGCTCCGCCGCCCGGGTCATGGCGCGGTGATGACCATGCTGTCCCGGCACGTCGAGGAAGGTGGGAATGACGATGTCAGGCCGCTCGCGGCGATAGGCCCGCACCAGCCGTTCGACCGTGCGTTCCTCGCCCCAGCGCACGAAGGTCTGGTCGCCATCCTTGGAGAAGCCGAAATCATGCACCGGATCGTCGGGACCGTGGCCGAGCCAGGCGATATCGGCATCCAGCACACGGGCCGCCTCTTCCATCTCGCGGCTGCGCACCACGCCGAGCGCTCCCAGGCGCTCTGGACCGAGCGCATTCTGTCCGCCTTCGCCTCGGGTGGAGCAGGCGATCACGACGCGCATGCCGAGGCCGAGGCGAAAATAGGCCAGCATGCCGCTCTGCTCGTCATCAGGATGGGCGCCGGTATTCATGACCGTCACAGTCGATGACAGGCGCGACAGGGCCCGGTGCAGGCGGATCATGGCCGGTGCCGCCATTTGCCGTTCGATTCGTTCTCGCGCTGTCAGCATGGCGTCCTCCGTTCCTCAGGCCAGCCGGCTGGCCGGCAGCGAGGTTTCGAGCTTGGGGGTGATGATGTCGAAAAGCGGCAGTGCGGCGGCGCCAAGCGCTGCCGTGTATTGCCCGGTTTGCCCGCGCATCACGCGGGGCAGCGCGCGCATGCGCCGCCCGGCGACCGAAGTCGGCAGGCGGTCCATCCGGCCGATGATGGCGTCGATCACCACGTCCGACAGGGCGCCGCCAAGGATCACGGTTTCCGGATCGAGAATGTTTTCCAGCATCGCGACCATCGGGCCGAGATAGCGTGCCGCCTCGTCGATCCAGTCCAGCACCAGCGGATCGCCTTGACGGTAAAGGTGTTCAACATCCTCGTAAGCTGGGATCTGCCTTGCGGCATGCGCGAATTTCTCATGCAGCGCATGCAGCGAGGCATAGCGCTCCAGGCAGCCCTGATGGCCGCAGGGGCAGAGACGGCCTTCCGGCACGACCACGACGTGACCGATTTCCCCGGCATTTCCGAAGGCACCGCGATAGGGCGCGCCGTCATGGATCATGCCGAGGCCAAGGCCGCCGCCAAAATAGATCATGCAGAAATTGGAAATCGCATGGCCCGCACCAAACAACCGCTCGGCGACCGCTGCCGCCGTTGCGTCATTCTCAACGGTGACTGGCGTGCCGCAGGCGTCCTGCAGCAGGGACGCGGCATCAATCCCGCCCCAGCCTGGAAGCGTCGTCGGGCCGACCGAGGACATCCCGTCAATATCGAAAGGCCCAGGCATGACCACGCCAATGCCGAGCAGGCGGGAGCTATAGGAAGATCGTGCGCGTTCCAGTTCCTCCAGGAACTTCGGAACGGTCTTGTTCGGCGTACTGTCCGACAGCGGGCGGATGCGTTTGTATTGGACCTGACCCGTCAGATCGAGCACGGTCGTTACCATCTGGTCCGTGGCAATCTCGATGCCGACCGTGGCCGCACCGGCGGGATTGACCGCAAACTGGATCGGCGGCTGGCCGCGGCCGGCCTTCAGCCGGCCCATCTCCATCAGCAGGCCCTCGGACACCAGATCCTCGCAGATATTGGCGACCGCCTGGGCCGTCAGCTGCGTCAGCCGGGCAATCTGCATGCGGCCCAATGCGCCGTGGCGGCGGACGATATCCAGCACCACCCGCCTGTTGTGGTCGCGGCTTCGTTCCGGATTCTTGCCGATCGCGACCTGTGCCGGACCGGTTGCCAAACCTGCCATGATGTTCCGCCCGTATGCCTCTTGCAGAATTTATAGGCCGCGTTTTTGCCCAGGCGCAATATAATAATTCAAGTAAATTATCTTATTGACAAAGCCCTGGAGTCAGGCAACCTTTTCGCCACGGCTGGGAGGCTGACGCGCCGATAAACCACGGAACCCCTGAAGTCTCCCACCTCGATAAATCGAACGCCGCACGTCGAACCAACTGGCGCAAGCGGCCCCTGGGAACGATGAGCCTTAAGCTGGCAAAGCCGGCGGGCCGGACGGAGGTTTAGATGCGCAGAGCAACGATATTTGCAGGACTTGTCACGGGAATGAGCCTCATGGCGTTCAACGCCGCGCAGGCCGTCGAAATCGAATACTGGCAATATGTGTTCGAGACCCGCGTCAAGGCGATGGACCAGCTGATCGAGAACTTCCAGAAGGCCAATCCGGATATCACGGTCAAGCACACCACCTTCCCCTATGCCGACTACCAGACCCGCGTCATCGCCGCCAACATGGCGGGCAATGGCCCTGACGTGATGCAGCTCTTCTATGGCTGGCTCGACAAGTTCGTGGACGGCAAGCTGGTTCAGCCGCTGTCGCCGGAAGTCTTCCCCCACGACAAGATCGAAAGCGAGTTCTTCCCGATCGTTTCGGCCATGAAGCGCGGTGACGACTATTACGGCCTGCCGACAGCGGTGCGCTCGCTGGCTCTGTTCTACAACAAAAAACTCTTCACCGAGGCCGGCCTCGACCCGAACAAGCCGCCGCAGACCCTGGATGAGCTTGTTGCCGCAGCCCAGAAAACGACCCAGCGCGATGGCGCTGGCAACCTGATCTCCGAAGGCTTTACCGTGGAAATGGGCGGCCAGGATCACCAGTGGTGGCGTGAGGTGCTGATCCGTCAGTTCGGCGGCGAGCCCTATAATGCCGACTATACGAAGGTCACCTATAACAACGAGGCCGGCGCCAAGGCCTTGAAGTTCTATACCGACCTGCAGCTTGTGCATAAGGTCGGCCAGGTGGGCTTCATGGACGAAGGCCAGGCCGCGTTCCGCGGCGGCAAGGCGGCGATGACCATCGACGGCACCTTCCGCCTGGGCTCCTTCCGCACCATCAAGGATTTTGAATGGGGCGTTACCGAGCTCCCGGCCAATGCCGCTGGCCTTAGGTCGAACTATGCCAGCTACTTCGCCAACGCGATCGGCTCGAAGGCCGAAGGTGAGAAGCTGAAGGCGGCGGAAAAGTTCCTGGCCTATATCAGCTCGCCCGAGGCGATGGACATTTGGCTGAAAACCGTCGGCGAACTCCCTGCCCGCCGTGAGGCGGCGATGACCGAGGCCAATGTCAAGGATCCGATCTTCGGCCCCTTCCTCAAGGGCCTCGACTATGCCCACACGACGCTCTTCGTCGATGAGCAGGCCCAGCGCCAGCTGACGATCGACATGTCGAACCGTATCCTGCTGGAGGGCCAGTCGGTCGAGGATTCCCTCGCCCAGGCTGCGGCCGCCGAGCAGGAAATCATCGACGCCGCCAAGTAAGGACTGACCTCATGGCTCAGCCGGCGCAGGCAAATCAGGGGGTGGCCACCGGCCGCCCCGAGGGCGGCGGCCGGGCAGGAGGCCTGTCCATGCACACCCGGCGTCTTCTGTGGGTCTGGGGCTTCCTGGCGCTCCCCGTCCTGTTCTACGCCGTCATTCGTTTCTATCCGACCTTCCAGGCCTTTTGGCTTTCCTTCACCAACTGGGATCTGCTGCGTCCGCCGAAATTCATCGGATTTGCCAATTACGTAAAACTTTTCAAGGACCCGCAGTTCTGGAAGGTGTTCAAGAACACCTTCGCCTATCTGATCATCGGCATGCCGGTGAGCCTGCTCCTGTCTTTCGTGGTGTCATTCTTCCTCGATCGCGTGCGCTTCATGCATGGTTTCATCCGTGCACTCTATTTTCTGCCCTACCTGACCACGGCGGCGGCCATGGCCTGGGTCTGGCGATTGTTCTACCAGCCTGCACCGATCGGCATCATCAATGATGTGCTGGGCATGGTCGGCATTCCACAACAGCCCTTCATCCGCTCGGTCGACCAGGCCCTGCCGTCGATCATGGTGACGGCGATCTGGGCCGGGCTCGGCTTCCAGATCATCATCTTCATGGCCGGCCTGCGCGCCATCCCGACGACATTCTATGAGGCAGCCCGCATCGACGGACTTGGCGAATGGGCGATCCTGCGCAAGATCACCTTGCCGCTGCTGAAGCCAACCACGGTCTTCCTCGTGGTGCTCTCCTCCATCGGCTTCCTCCGCATCTTCGACCAGGTCTACAACATGACCACCAACGATCCGGGCGGTCCGCTCGGTTCGACCAAGCCGCTGGTGCTGATGATCTATCAGACGGCCTTCAACTCCTATGCCATGGGCTATGCCGCGGCGCAGACAGTGGTGCTGTTCCTGATCCTGCTGGCCATCTCCCTGCTGCAGCTTTGGATATTGAGGGACAAGCCATGACCCAAACTGAGACCTTGGACCGGGTGGCAAGCTATCGCGCCGGCCTGCGCCCCGGCCGCGTCATCGCCTGGACGCTGCTGTTCATCGGCGGCCTGATCATGGTGACGCCGCTTGCCTATATGTTCTCTACCTCGTTGAAACCGGCAAGCCAGGTCTATGACCTCCGGCTGATCCCGGCTGATCCGACGCTCGCCAACTATATCGCGGTGCTGCAGAACAGCCATTTCGTCCGCTGGTTCTTCAACTCCACCCTGGTCGCCGTCGCCGTCACCTTGTCCAACGTCTTCTTCGACAGTCTGGTGGGATACACGCTTGCCAAGTTCCAGTTCCGCGGGCGGCAATTCGTGTTCATCGCCATCCTCTCGACCCTGATGATCCCGACGGAAATGCTGGTCATTCCCTGGTATCTGATGTCCGCCCAGCTCGGCTGGCTGGATAGCTATTGGGGCATCATGTTCCCAGGCATGATGACGGCCTTCGGCACCTTCCTGATGAAGCAGTTCTTCGAAGGCGTGCCGAATGACTTCCTGGAGGCGGCCCGGGTGGATGGCCTCAACGAGTTTGAAATCTGGTGGAAGGTGGCCATGCCGCTGGTCACCCCGGCCCTGTCGGCGCTTGCCATCTTCACCTTCCTCGGCAACTGGACGGCCTTTTTCTGGCCGCTGATCGTCACCACCAGCAAGGAGCTTTACACCTTGCCGGTCGGCCTCTCGAGCTTTGCCGTCGAACAATCCATCCAATGGGAAATGATCATGACCGGTGCCGCGATCGCGACCTTGCCGACGCTGGTGATTTTCCTGATCTTCCAGCGCTACATCGTCCGCGGCGTCATGCTGGCGGGCGTGAAGGGATAATGCCGATGTCTTTCATGGACCCGCGTCTCGCCGACACCTCGGTCTTTCCCGATCCGGTCTATAAGGAAACCGTGTTGGCACCGCTGTTTGACGGGGCAAAGACCCACCATGTCGATGGCTTCCGCCGCATCGATCGCGCTCATCTGGTAATGCTGGCAGAAACCGGCATTCTGGAGGCCGACAAGGCCGCGGCCATTGCCGAGGCACTTGAGGCCATCGACCGGGACATAGATCCGTCCAAGCTGGTTTACACGGGCGAGGTCGAGGATTTCTTCTTTCTGATCGAGCGGGAATTGAAGTCGAGGCTCGGTCCTGATGTGGCCGGCCGCCTGCACACCGCCCGTTCGCGCAACGACATCGATCATACCCTGTTCAAGATCGGCCTGAAGGAGCGCATCGATCTGCTGCTGGCCAAGGCGCGCAAGCTGCTTGACGCCATGATCGCCACGGCGCGACGCGAGCAATCGACCCTGATCGTCGCCTATACCCACGGCCAGCCTGCCCAGCCGACCACCTTCGGACACTATCTTTCGGCGGCCATAGAGGTATTGATTCGCGACATCGTTCGTCTGGAAGAGGCCCGCGCCATCGTTGATCTGTCGCCGATGGGCGCAGCGGCCATCACGACCTCTGGTTTCCCCATCGACCGCGCCATGGTAGCGGAATTGCTCGGCTTCTCCGCCCCCCTGCGCAATTCCTATAGCTGCATTGCCGCCGTGGACTATACCACCGCGACCTATTCGGCGATCGAACTGATGTTCCTGCATCTCGGCCGCCTGATCCAGGATTTTCAGTTCTGGACGAGCTTTGAGGTCGGCCAGATCTATGTGCCGAATGCGCTTGTTCAGATCTCCTCGATCATGCCGCAGAAGCGCAATCCGGTGCCAATCGAACATATGCGCCACCTGGCGAGCCAGACCTTCGGTCGCGCGCGCACCGTGCTGGATGTCATGCACAACACCCCCTTCACCGATATGAATGACAGCGAAGGGGAAACGCAGGGCATGGGCTACGAGGCCTTTACCTCCGCCGGCCGGGTTCTCGATCTCATGGCCGCGTTCGTCTCGGCAATCCGCATCGACCCGAAGCGGGTGGCCGACAATATCAGGCGCTCCTGCATCACCATCACGGAACTGGCGGATTCGCTGGTGCGCAGCGAAAGCCTGTCTTTCCGCCAGGCCCATGAGATCGCAGCCACTGTCGCCCGCGCGGTCGTGTCGTCAGGCGGCGGGCTGGAAACGGATGGCTATGAGCCTTTCCTCAAGGCCTTCGAGCAGCATGTGGGACGCCCCACCACGGTGACGGCGGAGATGTTCCGGACCTTCGTCTCGCCCGAATATTTCGTCGCGGTGCGAACCCGTTTCGGCGGCCCGGCTCCGGAGCCGCTGACCGAGGCGCTTGATCTCTACGCCGAGAAGTCCGCGGCATTGCGGGCGGCCGCCGAGCGTACGGCGCAACACGAAGCAACGGCCGCGGCCGAATTGGCGCGGCGTTTCGCGCGGCTCAAGGAGAAGGCGTGATGGCGACCATCGAACTCGAAGGGCTGGTCAAGCGATACGGCAAGGTGCAGGCCGTGCACGGCATCGATCTGTCGATCAAGGACGGAGAATTCGTGGTCTTTGTCGGCCCCTCCGGCTGCGGCAAGTCCACGACGCTGCGCATGATCGCCGGGCTGGAGGAAATCTCCGGCGGTACGCTCCGGATCGGCGGCCAGGTGGTCAACGAGCAGGAGCCCAAGCAACGCAACATCGCGATGGTCTTCCAGAACTACGCCATCTATCCGCACCTGACCGTTCGCCAGAATATCGGATTCGGGCTTTACCGGTCCAAGCTTTCAAAAGACGATCGGGCAAAGCGCATCGAGGAGGCTGCCAAGATCCTCGGGCTGGAAACGCTACTGGAGCGGCGGCCCGCGGCCCTATCGGGCGGCCAGCGCCAGCGTGTCGCCATCGGCCGCGCCATGGTGCGCGATCCCTCAGCCTTCCTGTTCGACGAGCCGCTCTCCAATCTCGATGCGCAGTTGCGGGCGCAGATGCGGATCGAGATCAAGCGCCTGCACCAGCGGCTCAAGACCACGACGGTCTATGTAACCCATGACCAGATCGAGGCCATGACCATGGCCGACCGCATCGTCGTCATGCGCGACGGCCGGATCTTGCAGACCGGGACGCCGATGGAGCTTTATGACAGCCCCGTCGACGTGTTCACGGCCCGCTTCATTGGCAGTCCGTCGATGAACATGGTCCGCGGCAGGCGCGTGGCCGAGGGCCGAGCCGAAGTCGATCCCAAGGGAGACGTTTTGATCGGAATCCGCTCCCATGACCTGATCGTGGCACCCGAGGGCGGTTCCTCCGAAGATGCCTCGCTTTCGATCCGCGGCGTTGTCAGCGCCGTCGAGCCGCTTGGTCCGGAAACCATGGTGCATCTTGACGTCGCCGGGGAAAGCGTTATTGCCACGGCACCCGGAAAGCTGATCCCGGCGGTCGGCCAGGAGATCGCCTGCAGCGTTATCAGGGGCAAACTTTATCTCTTCGACCCTCAGACAGAACAGAGCCTAGGCCGTCTATGATCGCCGAACCCATGTCGCGCTCCGCGGTGCTGTGCATCGGCCGGATCTATTGCGATCTCATTTTCACCGGACTGGATGCGCTGCCGCTTCTCGGTCGCGAGAGTTTTGCCGAGCGCATGGACATCGTTGCCGGCGGCGGGGCCTTCATCGCGGCCGCCCATATGGTGCATACGGGTCGCCACACCGCGCTCCTGTCACGGCTCGGAACGGATGCCTTGTCCCTGGCCATCGCTCCGCAAGTGCGCAATAGCGGTGTCGATCTCGGTTTCCTCGATCACGCCGACGATGCGGGCCCGCAGGTCACCGTTGCCGCGGTGGTCGGTCAGGAGCGGTCCTTTCTCTCCAAGCGGGCGGGTACGGCCTTGCCCGCGACCCTGGATGCGGCGCTCGCCTGGCCACGTGCGCGCCATCTCCATATCGCCGAATATGCGACGCTTGCCGAAATCCCCGATCTCGTGACCCGTGCCAAAGCCAGTGGACTGACGGTCTCGCTAGACCCTAGTTGGGACGACACGCTGATCCGCGATCCCCGGCTGCCGGAACGCTGTGCCGGCGTGGATATCTTCCTCCCCAACCGGGAGGAGGCAACGGCGATCACCGGCCTCGCCGATCCACAGGCGGCAGTGGCGCAGCTGGCTGAGTTTTTCCCGATCGTCGCCCTCAAGTCCGGCTCCGACGGCGCCCATGTGCGCAGCGCCGATCGTAGCATTCATGTACCGGCAGATCAGGTGCCGGTGGTTGATACCACGGGGGCCGGCGACGCCTTCAACGCCGGCTTCATCCATGCCTGGCTTGAGGGACACGACATCGCCGACTGCACCCATGCCGGCATCCGCCACGGCAGCCTTGCGGTTCAGGCCGTGGGCGGCACCACGGTTCTCTCGGCCGCCTGAGCCCTCAGCCGTTGATATGCATGGCCATGAAGTGGCCCATGCGCTCCGCCGCAAGATCGGGGCGGTCCAGCACATTGGCCTGGTCGGCCAGCCGGAAAACCTCGGCATAATGCAGGATGCCACGGGCCGACTGCATGCCCGCCGGCATGGTGAAGTGGTCCTGGTGGCCGTTGAGCCAGGCCAGGAAGACCACGCCGGCCTTGTAATACTGAGTTGGGGCCTCGAAGATCTTGCGCGACAGCGGCACGGTCGGCTGCAGGACGGCGCGGAACGTCGCCGTGTCGCCTTGGGCGAGCGACGCCAGCGCCGGAGAGGCCTGCGGCGCCACCGCGTCGAAGATCCCCAGCAGCGCGTGGCTGTAGCCGTCGCCATGGTCTTCGATCAGGTCCGCATAATTGAAATCGTCGCCGGTAAAGCAGAGCACGCCCGCCGGAAGGCGCTTGCGAAGGGCGATCTCCTTGGCGTTGTCCAGAAGTGAAATCTTGATGCCCTCGACCTTGTCCCGGTTCTCCTCGATGATCGACAGAACGGTTTCGAGCGCCAGTTCGAAGGTATCGCTGCCCCAATAGCCGGACAATTGCGGATCGAACATCGGGCCGAGCCAGTGCAGCACCACCTTGTCGCGGGCCTGGGAGAGAATGCGCCGATAGACGGCTCGGTAGTCATCCGCTGATTTCGCCACGCGCGCCAGCGCCCGGCTTGCCATCATGATCGCCCGGCCGCCATGCTTCTCCACGAACTCCAACTGCGTCTCATAGGCTGCGATCACATCCTCAAGCGAACGCGCATCGGCAGGCGACAGATGGTCTGTCCCGGCGCCACAGGCGAGATCGGCACCCGCAACCGTGCGCGAGGCCGAAAGCGAGCGGCTGATCAGCTCCTGCGCGCCCGCCCAGTCCAGCCCCATGCCGCGCTGAGACGTATCCATGGCCTCGGCGATCTTGAAGCCGAGGCTCCAGAGGTGATGGCGGAAGGCGATGGTGCGATCCCAGTCGATGGCCGGTCGGCCCCAGGGATCATGCTCACGCCAGGGATCGGAAACCACATGGGCTGCGGCATAGGCAATGCGATTGAAACGCGGCGGTGAGGTGGGCCGTGCGACAGGGCGTCCGGTCAGGGCATAATTCTCAACCGACCCATCCGCAACGGGCAGTCTCACTGTCAGGTTCATGGCTGTTTCCTCCGCTTTCCCGCTGAATAATTTAGATCGTTCCAAATTTCAAGAGTGGATATTGGTTGTAAACTGAGGAGCGGACACCAAGGGACAATGATTGCCTGCAGAGAAATTGGCGACTTCAACCTTCTAACGGAGGCCATAATCCGCCTTTTGCGCTTCCAATGTCGCCAAACTCAATTTTTCGCAATCAGCACCGCTTGACAAAATTGGAACGATCCAATTATTTGATGGCAACAAAGCTCGGGAGGCGCCTGTGAAGGCCAAGGTTACAGTGATCGATATTGCGCATGCCGCCGGCGTGTCGAAATCGACCGTATCCCTGGTCCTGCAGGGCAGTCTGCTGGTCAATGAGGCGACGCGTGCCAAGGTGTCGGCCGTCATCAAGGAGCTCGGTTATGTCTATAACCGAGGTGCGGCCAATCTCCGGCAGTCCAATGCGAAGTCCAAGATCATCGGCGTCATCGTCAACGACCTGACCAACAGCTTCTTTGCGGAACTGGCTGTCGGCATCGACATGACGCTGCAATCGGCCGGCTTCGTGCAGTTCCTGGCCAATTCCGGAGAAAGCGCCGAGCGCCAGCGGGAGATCATCGTCTCGATGCGCGAGCATGGGATTTCCGGCCTGATCATCTCGCCCGCGCGCGGCACGGATGCGGCTGACATGAAGCCGCTGGTGGCCTCCGACATTCCGGTGGTTGCTGTGGTGCGCAACATTCCGCGCGGCAAGGTCTCCTCGCTGCTTTCGGACAATCACGCCGGCGCCAAGGCGGCGGTGCTGCATCTGGCATCGCTCGGACACCGCAGAATCGCGTTTCTTGGCGGCTTTCCGGACACGACGGTCTTTGCCGAGCGGCTTGGCGGTTACCGGGACGCCATGGCGGTGGCCGGGCTGGAACAGAGCGAAGACCTGGTGATCGCCTCGGCCCCGTCGCGGGCCGGCGGGGTGGCGGCCATGGAGCGCTGCCATCTTCTGGCCGACAGGCCGACGGCGGCGCTGTGCTTCAACGATGCCGTGGCCTTCGGCGTCTGTGACGGGCTGCGGGGCCTGGGCCGCGAGCCGGGCAAGGATTTCGCCGTGGTCGGCTTCGACGACGTGATCGAGGCGAAGACCGCGGTGCCGGCTCTGACGACGGTGTCGATCGACCCGCAGGGCATGGGTCGGCGTGCGGCGCAACTGCTTCTGAAGCAGATCGTGTCGGGAACGACGGATGCGGAGGCGCAGATTTCGCCGGCGCATCTGGTGGTGCGCAGGAGTTGCGGCGCCCAGCAGGGCAGCGGGCATGAGGCAGGTCGGATCGCGCTGGCGAACTGATCGGGAATATCGAGGGACGACGGCGGGAGGCCGCGTCCGGGAGGCAGGACATGAAACACTGGGGTCTGATCGGCGCAAGCACGATCGCGAGGGAATGGGTGATCGGCGCAATCCGCGCGACCGGCGGCGACGTCGTCTCGGTCATGAGCACCAATGCCGAGCGCGGCGCAGCCTATGCCCGCGAAAACGGCATCGCCAGGTCCACCACCGATCTCGCCGACATCCTGTCTAATGCCTCGATAGACGCCGTCTATATCTCCACGACCAACGAACTGCATCGCGACCAGGCCATCGCCGCCGCCAAGGCCGGAAAACATGTACTCTGCGAAAAGCCACTGGCTTTGACGCTCGGGGATGCGCGGGCCATGGTCGCGGCGGCGAAAGAGGCTGGTGTGGTGCTAGCCACCAACCACCATCTGCGCAATGCCGCGACCCATCGCGCGATGCGGGAGGCGATTGCCGAAGGCCGGATCGGCCAGCCGCTCGCGGCCCGCGTCTTCCATGCCGTCTATCTGCCGCCGCATCTCCAGGGCTGGCGGCTCGATCGGCCGGATGCCGGTGGCGGCGTCATTCTTGATATCACCGTTCACGATGCCGATACCCTGCGTTTTGTGCTGGGCGACGATCCGGTCGAGGCCATGGCCTTCAGCCAGCAGGGTGGCATGGGCAAGGGTCTGGAAGACGGCGTGATGGGCGTCATCCGCTTCAAGTCGGGCGTGATCGCCCAGTTCCACGATGCCTTCACGGCGAAACATGCAGAGACGGGTTTCGAGGTGCACGGCACCGAGGGCTCGCTGATCGCCCGCAATGTCATGACCCAGAAACCCGTCGGCACGGTTCTGTTGCGCGATGCCTCCGGAGAGCGGGAACTGCCGGTTTCACCGCGCAATCTCTACGAAACCGCGCTTGAAAACTTTCATGCGGCCATCGACGGCAAGGGTCAGCCCTCGGCGACAGGCGAAGACGGGATTTGGTCGCTGGCGACAGGCATAGCCGTGGTCAGGTCGGCCGCATCGGGCGTGGCCACGAAAATTGAAACCGGACTTTGAGCAGATATCATGATCAAGCATGTCTCACCGGCCGAAGCTGCCGCCCTCATCCCCGATGGTGCCACGGTCACGGTCTCATCCTCCAGCGGCCTCGGCTGCCCGGACCTGATGCTGAAGGCGATCGGCGAGCGCTTTGAGGCGACGGGCCATCCCCGCGATCTGACCACTCTCCACCCGATCGCCGCCGGCGACATGAGCGGCATCAAGGGCATTGATCACATCGCCAAGAAGGGCCTGCTGAAGAAGATCATCGGCGGCTCCTATCCATCAGGCCCATCGACATCAGAGCCGCCGCTGATCTGGCAGATGCTGACCGCCAACGAAATCCCGGCCTACAACATTCCCTCCGGCGTGCTGTTCGACATGCATCGCGAGGCGGCCGCCAAGCGGCCCGGTGTCATCACCAAGATCGGTCTCGATACCTTCGTCGATCCGGCCCGCCAGGGCTGCGCCATGAACGCGGCCGCAGCAGCCGAGCCCGTCGTCAGCAAGATCGATTTCCAGGGCGAGGAATGGCTGTATTTTCCCGCGATCATTCCCCAGGTCGCCATCGTCAGGGCGACCACGGCGGATGAAAACGGCAACCTGACCTATGAACATGAAGGCGCCTATCTCGGCGGCCTCGATCAGGCGCTCGCGGCCCGCAACAATGGCGGCATTGTCATCGCCCAGGTCAAGCGCATCACCAAGAACGGTTCGCTGAAGCCGCACGACGTGCGCGTGCCCGGCATGCTGGTCGACTACATCATCGTCGATCCCGAGCAGAAGCAGACCACCCAGACCGTCTACGATCCCGCCATTTCGGGCGAAATCTTCCGCCCGCTTGACAGCTTCACGCTGCAGGATTTCGGCGTGCAGAAGGTCATAGCCCGACGCGTGGCGCAGGAGTTGCAGACCGGCAGTTGCGTCAATCTCGGCTTCGGCATTTCGGCCAATGTGCCGCGCATCCTGCTGGAAGAGGGACTGCACGGCGCCATTACCTGGGTCATCGAGCAGGGCGCGGTCGGCGGCGTGCCGCTTCTGGATTTCGCCTTTGGCTGCGCGTCGAATGCCGATGCCTTCATGCCCTCACCCTACCAGTTCACCTATTTCCAGGGGGCGGGCTTCGATGCGTCGCTGTTGTCCTTCCTGGAAATCGGCAGGGATGGCTCCGTCAATGTCTCCAAGCTCGGCTTCCGGCCGCATGTCACAGCCGGCGCGGGTGGTTTTGTCGATATCACCGCCCGGGCGAAGAAGATCGTTTTCTCCGGCATGTTCAACGCCGGCGCAAAGCTCGCCATCGAAGGCGGCAGGCTCGTCATCGAGAAGGAAGGCAAGCTGAAGAAGCTGGTCAACGAGGTTGAGCACGTGACCTTCTCCGGCCGCCGCGCCGTGGAACAGGGCCAGGACATCACCTATGTCACCGAGCGTTGCGTGATGAAACTGACGCCCGGGGGTATCGTGCTGACCGAGATCGCGCCGGGTGTCGATCTGCAGGCCCATATTCTCGACCAAAGCGAATTCCCCCTGATCGTCGCGCCAGACCTGAAGATCATGGATAGCGCGCTGTTCGAGCCCGCGCCGATTGGCCTGACGCTGCCGGCCAGGCCGAAGCGGGTGCTGGAGGGTGTCCATGGCTGAGCCTCGTATTCGTGTTGATATCGACGGCGCCATCGCGATCCTGACGCTGGAGCGACCGGATAAGCTGAATGCGCTGGATCTCGACACGCTGAAAGCCCTGTCGCGGGCGCTGGACGATATCGAGACCGACGCCTCGATCCGCGTGTTGATCCTCACCGGCTCCGGCAAGGCCTTTTCGGCGGGCGGTGACATCGCCGCCTGGGGCGGCATGCAGCCCCAGGAATTCGGCCATCAATGGGTGCGCTTCGGCCATCGGCTGTTCGAGCGGCTGGCGACGATGCGCATGCCTGTGATTGCGGCGATGAATGGTCATGCTTTGGGTGGCGGCCTTGAACTTGCCGGTTGCGCCGATATCCGCATCGCCGAGCGCCAGGCCAAGATCGGCCTGCCGGAAACCTCGCTTGGCATGGTGCCCGGCTGGTCGGGCACGCAGCGGCTCGTCCATCGCTTCGGCTCGCAGATCGTGCGCCGCATGGTTCTGGGTGGCGAGATGTTCACCGCGGAACAGGCCCTTGCCGAAGGCATCGTCGATGCCATCTGCGAGACCGGGACGGTGATGGAAACCGCCCGCGCCTATGCCGCGCGTGTCGCCACCCGCGGCCCGGCAGCGCTGGAAATTTCAAAACTCATGCTGGCCGTCGCTTCGGGCGAGGACAATGGCACGGCTGTCGAAGCGCTCGGCTCGATCCTCGCGGCCAAGACGGGTGATCTTGCTGAGGGCGTCGCCGCCTTCAAGGCCAAGCGTCCTGCAGATTTCAAGGGAGAATGGTGATCTCGATATTGGTAGCTCCCAAGGCGCTCGAAAATACGACGGTCCGGGAGTTCCGGATGCTGATCGATGGTCAATGGGTCGAGGGCGAAGGCGGACGCGTGCTGGAACGCGTGGCGCCGAGCCACGGCGTCACCGTCAGCCGCTATGCCCAGGCCTCCGCTGGAGATACGGAACGCGCCATCGCCGCCGCCCGCCGCGCCTTCGATGATGGTCCTTGGTCTCGCACCACGGGGGCGGAACGCTCCAATATGCTGCTGAAGGCCGCCGACTTGATCGCGGACCGGTTGGACGAGATCGCCTATCTCGATGCCATCGAGGCCGGCAAGCCGATCAGCCAGGTCAAGGGCGAGATCGGCGGCGCTATCGACATCTGGCGCTATGCCGCAGCCTTGGCCCGAGACCTGCATGGGGAAAGCTACAACACGCTCGGCGAAGGCACGCTCGGCGTCGTGTTGCGCGAGGCAATCGGCGTCGTCTCGATCATCACGCCCTGGAATTTCCCGTTCCTGATCGTCGCGCAGAAACTGCCTTTCGCGCTGGCAGCCGGCTGCACCACTGTCGTCAAGCCGTCGGAACTGACATCCGGTTCGACGCTGGTCCTCGGCGAGATCCTTCAAGAAGCCGGTATTCCCGCGGGTGTCGTCAACATCATCGTCGGGACGGGACCTGAGGTCGGCAATATCATGGCCACCCATCCCCATGTCGACATGGTCTCCTTCACCGGTTCCACCGGAGTCGGCAAGCTGACCATGGCCAATGCCGCCCAAACGCTGAAAAAGGTCTCGCTGGAATTGGGTGGCAAGAATCCGCAGATCGTGTTCCCCGATGCCAATCTCGATAACTTCATCGATGCGGCAGTGTTCGGCGCCTATTTCAATGCCGGCGAATGCTGTAATGCCGGCTCGCGGCTGATCCTGCACAAGGATATTGCTGCTGATGTGGTCAGGCGCATTGCGGCCCTTTCGGAAAATGTCCGGATCGGCGACCCGCTCGATCCGATGACCCAGATCGGGGCGATCATCACACCGCAGCATTTGCGGAAGATTGAAGGATATGTGTCGGGTGCTGCCGGTGCCGGCGCCAATGTCGCCTTTGGCGGCAAGGCGCTCGATTTCGGCGCTGGCCAATACATGGCGCCCACCATCCTCGATGGCGTCACAGCGGGCATGGCCGTTGCGAGGGAAGAGGTTTTCGGTCCGGTTCTCTCGGTCTTGACCTTCGAGACCCGCGAGGAGGCGATCGCGATTGCCAATTCCATCGACTACGGCCTGTCTGCCGGCGTCTGGAGCCGGGATTTCGACACCTGCCTTACGATCGGCCGCAAGGTCAGGGCCGGCACGATCTGGATGAACACCTTCATGGACGGCGCTTCCGAGCTTCCCTTCGGCGGGTTCAAGCAGTCGGGCCTCGGCCGCGAATTGGGTCGCCATGCGGTGGAGGACTATACCGAGACCAAGACGCTGAACATGCATATCGGCGCGCGAACCGGCTGGTGGATGCCCCGGTGATCGAAACAGACGCGATAGGCTGCGGAAAGGAGGCAGTCATGACGATGAAATCGACGAGATTGCCGGCTTCAGCCTGTTGCCGTGCGCCCGTCTCCGCCCAGCGGCGGCGCCATCAGCACCTGCAGGTCGCTGGCCTTGGGGTCGGCAATGCGCTTCAAAAGCACCCGGCCCAGCCGCTCGCCGGCGGTGGTCAGGTCCTCATAGATGGTGTCGACCATCGGCTGGATGTCGGACAGCAGCCGCGAGGTTCGCTTGGCGACGATATCGTATTCCCGACCCAGCGCCCGGTTTCCCTCGGTCATGCCCGCAATGGCGGCAAGCGCGGAAACCTCGCCCGGACAGATAAGCCCGTCGGGCGCATCGGGGTGCTGGAGCCGCGTGCGCACATGATCGCGCACGGCGCCGGCGGACGAATCCAGGGTGATACCCTCGCCTATTTCGTAGGCGATGCCGCTTTCTCGGACGGCGGCCATGAAGCCATGCAGCATATGCTGGCGAAAGGTCAGCCTGTTGTCCGGCAGGATGATGGTCAGCTTGCGCCGGCCGCGGCTGATCAGACGCCGCGCCGCTTCGTAGGCAAAGGTGTAGTTGTCGTAATCGACATAGGGATGAGGCAGCGAAAATTCGGTTCTGCCGTGGCTGACGAAGGGGAAATCCTTCTCCAGCAGCAGGCGAACCCGCTCGTCGAACAATTCGGTGCGCGTGAAGATGATGCCATCGGCAGACCGGTTTCGAATGATGTAGTCGACGGCCTCGACATTGGAGCTTTCGACGAAGTTCGGCATGACGATGATATGGTAGGGCGTGCCCTGCAGCGCGCTGGTCAAGCCGTAAAGCAGGGACGTGCCGAAGCCGAGGATTTCCTCGTGCGGGTCGAGCAGCACGGCTATGACATTCGTCCGTCCCGTCTTCAGCCTCTGGGCGGCTCGATCCGGCGCATAGCCCAGCGCCTGGGCCACGGCCCGCACCCGTTTGCGGGTATCGAGATTGATCAACGGGTCGTCGGCAAGCGCCCGCGAGATGGTCGTGACCGCAAGCCCGGTTTCCGCCGCAATGGTCCGCAACGTCGGCTTCGCGCTCTTTCGCCCGTCATCTTTCCCTCGCGCGTCGATCGGTTTGATGGACTTCTTCACGGCGTCTCACGCTTTCACTCGGATATATCAGGAGGATAGACCGCGCCGGCTTGGCACGCAATGATCATGTCAGAAATTTAAAACGTTTCCAATTGGTGGAATGCGATTCTCAGACGTGTCTGACTGTCAATAATCATATAAATTGCCCTGAAAATTAGGGTTTTTCATTCGGTTGTTTATCCCTTGACTTGATAAATTTATAACGTTTTAAATGGGCCTCCGGTCGGGAGGCCGCGAGACAGGCGCGGGCGTCAAACGACGCCCCAAGCGCAACAGGAGGAGCGGGGTTTCCCGCAGGTTTACTTGCAAAAGGGAGGATATCTATGCGCAAGTTCATGACAACGACGGCAATGGCAGCACTGATGGCAATGGCGGTTGGCGGCATTGCCCGTGCAGCCGATAGCGTCGAAGTTCTGCACTGGTGGACGTCCGGCGGCGAAGCCGCCGCACTCGACGTTCTGAAGAAGGATCTGGAGTCCAAGAATATTTCCTGGACCGACATGCCGGTTGCCGGCGGTGGCGGCACCGAGGCCATGACCGTGCTGCGCGCCCGCGTCACCGCGGGCAATGCCCCGACAGCCGTTCAGATGCTGGGCTTCGACATTCTCGACTGGGCCAAGGAAGGCGCACTCGGCAATCTCGATGAAATCGCGGCCAAGGAAGGCTGGGACAAGGTCATCCCGACCGCTCTGCAGCAGTTCTCGAAGTATGACGGCCACTGGATCGCCGCACCTGTCAACGTGCACTCGACAAACTGGGTCTGGATCAACAAGGCCGCTCTCGACAAGGCCGGTGGCAAGGAGCCGACCAGCTGGGAAGAGCTCGTTGCCCTGCTCGACAAGTTCAAGGAACAGGGCATCACGCCGGTCGCCCATGGTGGCCAGCCCTGGCAGGATGCGACGATCTTCGACGCTGTCGTGCTCTCGCTCGGCAAGGATTTCTACAAGCAGGCTTTCATCGATCTTGATCCCGCAGCGCTTGGCGGCGACAAGATGAAGGAAGCCTTCGACCGCATGACGAAGCTGCGCGGCTATGTCGACGACAACTTCTCCGGCCGCGACTGGAACCTGGCATCGGCTATGGTCATCGAAGGCAAGGCCGGCCTGCAGTTCATGGGCGACTGGGCCAAGGGCGAATTCGTAAAGGCCAAGAAGGTGCCCGGCACCGACTTCGTCTGCATGCGCTTCCCCGGCACGCAAGGCTCCGTGACCTTCAACTCCGACCAGTTCGCCATGTTCAAGGTAGCTGCCGACAAGGTTCCGGCCCAGTTGCAGATGGCATCCGCGATTGAAAGCCCGACTTTCCAGTCGGCCTTCAACGTGGTCAAGGGTTCGGCACCGGCCCGTACCGACGTTCCGGACACCGACTTCGACGCCTGCGGCAAGAAGGCGATCAAGGACTTGGCCGACGCCAATGCCAGCGGCTCGCTCTACGGTTCCATGGCCCACGGGCATGCTAACCCGGCCTCCGTCAAGAACGCCATCTACGACGTGGTCACCCGTCAGTTCAACGGCGAGCTTTCCTCCGAGGAAGCCGTGAAGGAACTGGCAGCGGCGGTGGAAGCAGCGAAGTAAAAGCAGATGGGGCTAGCCAGCCCCTCAGCTCAGGTGCAACTTGTTGCACCGGCCTGCCGGCACCTTCTCCCCGTGAACGGGGAGAAGGGCGAAGGCCGCAGCGTATCCGTTCCCCTCTCCCCGCTTGCGGGGAGAGGGTCAGGGTGAGGGGCCAAGCCTCTTGATCAATAGCATCCAAACAACGGTAACGATCATGGACAGCCGCAATCGGCTGCAGGAGCTTTTGCCAAAGCTCGTGCTCGCCCCCAGTTTTGTCATCGTATTGGTATTCGTCTATGGCTTCATCGCCTATACGGGCTACCTGTCCATGACCGACAGCAAGATGCTGCCCTCCTACAATTTCGTAGGGCTCAGCAACTACACAAAGCTCTGGGCATTGCCGCACTGGTGGCGGGCGATTTCCAATCTCGCCATCTTTGCCTCGCTCTACATTGTCATCTGCTCGGTGCTGGGTCTGGCGCTCGCCATCCTGCTGGACCAGAAGATCCGCGCCGAAGGTCTTCTCCGGCCGATCTATCTCTACCCCATGGCACTGTCCTTCATCGTCACCGGCACCGCCTGGAAGTGGTTCCTCGATCCCGGCATCGGCCTTGAAAACACCATGCATCTCTGGGGCTGGGAGAGCTTCGCCTTCGACTGGATCAAGGACCGCAACTACGCCATCTACTGCGTCGTCATCGCCGCCGTCTGGCAGTCCTCCGGCTTCGTCATGGCGATGTTCCTTGCCGGCCTGCGCGGCGTCGACAACGAGATCATCAAGGCGGCCCAGATCGACGGCGCCTCCACGGCGACGGTCTATCGCCGCATCATCATTCCCTTGATGCGCCCGGTCTTCTTGTCGGCCTTCGTCGTGCTCGCCCATCTCGCGATCAAGGCCTATGATCTGGTGGTTGCGCTCACGGGTGGCGGGCCGGGACAGGCGACCGAACTGCCCGCGACCTTCATGTATTCCTACACCTTCACCCGCAACCAGATGGGCATTGGCGCCTCCTCGGCGATCATCATGCTGATCATGATCTTCTCGATCATCGTGCCTTATCTCTATTCCGAAATTCGCGGAGGCAAACGCTGATGAGCGCCCCAAGCCCCGACAACGTCATCTCTCACAGCCGGCTGACCCGCGCGGTCATTTATGCGGCCCTCATCCTGTTTGCCATCTATTACCTGCTGCCGCTCTACGTGATGCTGGTGAACTCTCTGAAGCCGCTGGATGAGATCCGCCAGGGCGGCATGCTGAACCTGCCGCAGGTCTGGACCATCGAACCGTGGCTCCAGGCCTGGTCCACGGCACAAATCGGCGTCCAGCCCACGGGCTTAAAGCCCTTCTTTATCAATTCGATCCTGATGGTCGTTCCGGCTGTTGCCATTTCCACCATCATCGGTGCGCTAAACGGCTATGTCCTGACCAAATGGCGCTTCCGCGGCTCGAACATATTCTTCGGGCTACTGCTGCTCTCCTGCTTCATTCCTTTCCAGATTGTGCTGATCCCGATGGCGCGCATTCTCGGCATGCTTGGACTGGCCGGCTCGATCTGGGGCCTGATCATGGTGCATGTCATCTATGGCCTGGGCTTCACCACACTCTATTTCCGCAATTACTACGAAAACTTCCCGACCGAACTGGTGCGGGCGGCGCAGATCGATGGCGCGAGCTTCTTCCAGATCTTCCGCCGTATCCTCCTGCCGTCCTCAGGCCCGATCATCGTCGTTTCCGTCATCTGGCAGTTCACCAATATCTGGAACGACTTCCTGTTCGGCGCTTCGTTCTCCGGTGCATCCTCGACGCCGATGACGGTCGCCCTCAACAACCTCGTCTCCTCCTCCACAGGCGTGAAGGAATACAATGTCCATTTCGCCGGCGCGATCCTCGCGGCGCTGCCGACGCTCATCGTCTACATCGTCTCCGGCCGCTATTTCGTCCGCGGGCTGATGTCCGGCGCCGTGAAAGGGTAAGGCCCATGTCGTTTCTCAAGATATCCCACCTCCGCAAGTCCTATGGCGCGCTGGAAATCCTCAAGGACATCAATCTGGAGATCGAGGAAGGCGGCTTCCTGGTGCTGGTCGGCCCATCAGGCTGCGGCAAGTCCACGCTTCTGAACACGATCGCTGGCCTGGAGCCGATCACGTCAGGCGAGATCGCCATCAATGGCCGAGATGTCGCGGGCCTGCCGCCCTCCAAGCGTGACATCGCCATGGTGTTTCAGTCCTATGCGCTTTATCCGAACATGACGGTGGCCGGGAACATCGCCTTCGGCATGGAAATCCGCGGCGTGCCGAAACCCGAGCGTGACAAGGCGATCGCCGAAGTGGCGGACATGCTGCAGATCCGCCACCTGCTCGACCGCAAGCCAAGCCAGCTTTCCGGCGGCCAGCGCCAGCGTGTCGCGATGGGTCGCGCGCTGGTGCGCAACCCGCAGGTCTTCCTGTTCGACGAGCCGCTATCGAACCTCGATGCCAAACTGCGTGTCGACATGCGCACCGAAATCAAGCGGCTGCACAACCGCATGAAGACCACGATCGTCTATGTCACCCACGACCAGATCGAGGCCATGACGCTCGCCACTAAGATCGCGGTGTTGCGGGATGGCGTGCTACAGCAGTTCGGTTCGCCAGCGGAAATCTACAACAACCCCGCCAATATGTTCGTCGCCGACTTCATGGGCTCGCCGGCGATGAACCTGCTGACGGCCGAGGTGCAGAAGACGGAAGCCGGTCTTTCGATCTCCCTGGCGCGCGGCAGCGGTGCCCCTCTCAGCCTGCCAGTCGCGCCGGGCAAGGAGGCGCTCGCCGCCCATGCCGGCAAGCAGGTGGTGTTCGGCATCCGTCCGGAGGCGCTGACCGATCCCGACGGCTCGGATCGCAACGCCCGCACCATCGCCGAGGGGGATTGCCTGATCGAAGTGGTGGAGCCCGCAGGCTCCGACACCTTCGCCGTCACCAAGCTTGGATCGAAGGAGGTCGTTTGCCGGCTTAGGGCCGATGCGCGCATCGAGGCCGGCCAGACCGCCCGGCTCGCCTTTAATCTGGACAAGGCCGTATTCTTCGATCCCGCCACCCAGGCCCGGATCGCGTGAGCCTGCCATGCAAAGCCAGCCTGATATTGTCATCATCGGCTCGGGGATCGGCGGCGCGACTGTCGCCGCCGGCCTTGCTCCCTCCGGCGCGTCGATCGTTATCCTCGAAGCCGGAGACCATCTGACCGACAGGCCCGAAAACCGAGACCAGCGCGCCATCTTCCAGCGCGGCCATTTCCGCCCCCGGGAAAGCTGGTATGAGGCCGATGGCTCGGCCTTCAATCCCGGCAACTATTATAATGTCGGCGGCAATTCCAAATTTTATGGCGCCGTGCTCTTCCGTTATCGCCGCGAGGATTTCGAGGAGATGCGGCATCGCGAGGGTGTGTCGCCTGCCTGGCCCTTTCCCTATGAAGAACTGGAGCCCTGGTATGGCGAGGCCGAACGCCTGTTTCAGGTGCGTGGCGCATTGGGCCAGGATCCCACCGAACCCGCCCATTCCACGCCCTATCCGCATAAACCGGTACCGGACGAGCCGGCCATTGCCCTGGTGCGTGAGCGACTGGCGAAGAATGGGCTCCATCCGTTCAGCCTCCCGCTCGGCGTCGATATCGAGCGCTGGCTTGCGGCCGGCCAGACGCCCTGGGATGCCCATCCCCACCGCGCAGATGGCAAGATGGACGGCGAAACGGCCGCCCTCGCAGCCGCGCTGAAACACGCAAACGTCACCCTGCGCATCAGGAGCAAGGTCACGAGGCTCGAGGCATCCCCGGATGGCCGTTCCATCGTGGCCGTGCATGCAAAAACCGATGGGGCCGATCAGGTTCTGCGGCCGAAGCTGGTCATTCTCTCGGCCGGTGCCGTCATGTCAGCTGCGCTGCTGCTGCGGTCGGCCGATGGCAAGAACCCAAACGGACTTGCCAACAGCTCGGACCAGGTCGGCCGCAATTTCATGAACCACAATTCATCGGCCGTGCTGGCGATATCGCCGACATACCGCAATGATTCGGTCTACCAGAAGACCTTTGCCTTCAATGACTTCTACCTCTCGGATGGGGCGGGCGGGCCGCCGCTCGGCAATGTCCAGCTACTCGGGCGTGTCTCCGGCAAGATCCTGAAGGCCAATCTTCCGCAGGTGCCGGAATGGCTGCTGGAGCGCATCTCGCGCCATGCCATCGATTTCTACGCCATGAGCGAGGACATTCCCAATCCGGAAAGCCGTGTCATGGTGGATGGCGACAGGATCATCTTGCATTGGGTCAAGACCAACTGGCAGGCCCATCTCGACCTCGTGGCCAAGCTGAAGCAGGTGTTGCGGGCGGCTGGCTTCCCAATCGTTTTGTCGCGCGCCTTCGACAAGCGAACCCCGTCCCACCAATGCGGCACCGTCCGCATCGGCAACGATCCGACAACCGCGCCGCTCGACCCCTTCTGCCGCGCCTATGACCACCCAAATCTCTTCGTGGTCGACGCCGCCTATCTGCCCACGTCAGCGGCGGTCAATCCGGCGCTGACGGTGGCGGCGCAGGCGCTGCGGGTCGCCCGGCATATCCGGCAGAAGGATCTTGCGGCATGACCAGCGCGAAACGCCCTGTTGCCATCGTCACCGGTGCCGGTCGCGGCATAGGCCTCGGCATCGCCAAGGCACTGGCCGCCAGTGGTCATGACATTGCCATCACGGGCCTCGGCGAGATGGCGGCGGATGATCCGGTGCTGGAGGACCTGAAAGCCCAAGGGGCAGAGGCGGCCTATTTCCCTGCCGATCTCAGCGATGTCGCCGGACATGCCGCAACCGTCGAGGCCATCTGCGACCGCTTCGGCGCAATCTCCTGCCTCGTCAACAATGCCGGCATGGCATCGGTCGTGCGCGGCGATTTCCTGGAGCTGACGCCTGAAAACTACGATGCGATCATGGCCACCAATCTGCGCGGCACGCTGTTCTTCACCCAGGCCGTGCTCCGGCGCATGCTGGCGGATGAGGCAGTAACAGGCCCGCGCTCCATCATCACGATCAGCTCGGTTTCCTCAACGCTGAGTTCGCCGGAGCGGCTGGATTATTGCATCAGCAAGGCGGGGCTCTCGACCCTGATGCAGGGCCTGGCGCTGCGGCTCGCGCCCCATGGCATTGCGGTCTTCGAGGTCCGACCCGGCATCATCCGCACCGAGATGACGGCCGGCGTATCGGCCAAATACGACGCGCTGATCGAGGGTGGGTTGGTGCCGATGAAGCGCTGGGGGGAGCCCGGCGATATCGGCGCCATCTGCGCCTCGCTGGCCTCCGGAAATTTCGCCTTCGCCACGGGCTCGGTGATCGATGCCGATGGCGGGCTTTCCATTGGACGGCTCTGAGCGAACCTGTCCGAGCGGATAATTCGAGGAATGACGATGACCTACGATTACATCATCACGGGTGCCGGGCCTGCGGGTTGCGTGCTCGCCAATCGCCTTTCGGAAGATCCCGCCGTCAAGGTGCTGCTGCTGGAGGCCGGTGGCGGCGACTGGAACCCCCTGTTCCACATGCCGGCCGGCTTTGCCAAGATGACCAAGGGCGTTGCAAGCTGGGGCTGGGAGACCGTGCCGCAGAAGCACATGAAAGGCCGCGTCTTGCGCTACACCCAGGCCAAGGTGATCGGCGGCGGCTCATCGATCAATGCCCAGCTCTATACCCGCGGCAATGCCGCCGACTATGATCTATGGGCCGCGGAAGACGGCTGCACTGGCTGGGACTATCGCTCGGTTCTGCCCTATTTCAAGCGGGCAGAGGACAACCAGCGCTTCGCCGATGATTATCATGGCTATGGCGGGCCGCTCGGGGTCTCCATGCCGGTTTCCGCGCTGCCGATCTGCGATGCCTATATCCGTGCCGGCCAGGAACTCGGCATTCCCTACAATCACGACTTCAACGGCCGCCAGCAGGCGGGCGTTGGTTTCTACCAGTTGACCCAGCGCAATCGCCGCCGCTCCTCCGCCTCGCTGGCCTATCTCTCGCCCATCAAGGATCGCCGGAACCTGACCATCCGCACCGGCGCGCGGGTTCAGCGTATCCTTCTGCAGGGAGCGCGCGCCATCGGCGTGGAACTGGCCGGCGGAGAGGTCGTCCGTGCAGATCGCGAAGTGCTGGTGACCTCCGGGGCGATCGGCTCGCCGAAGCTGCTGCAGCAATCCGGCATTGGGCCAGCGGATCACCTGCGCTCGGTCGGCGTCAAGGTCGAGCACGACCTGCCGGGCGTCGGCTCCAACATGCAGGATCATCTCGATCTCTTCGTCATTTCCGAATGCACCGGCGACCACACCTATGATGGGGTTGCGAAGCTGCATCGCACGCTATGGGCGGGCATCGAATACATCCTGTTCAGGACCGGACCAGTCGCCTCCTCCCTCTTCGAAACCGGCGGCTTCTGGTATGCCGACCCGGAGGCCCGTTCGCCCGATATCCAGTTCCATCTCGGCCTTGGCTCCGGCATCGAGGCTGGCGTTGAAAAGCTGAGGAATGCCGGCGTGACCCTGAATTCCGCCTATCTGCATCCCCGCTCGCGCGGCACTGTGCGGCTGGCCTCCGCCGATCCCTCGGCGGCACCCTTGATCGACCCGAATTACTGGTCCGATCCGCATGATCGCAAGATGTCGATCGAGGGCCTGAAGATCGCGCGCGAGATCATGAGCCAGGCGGCGCTGAAGCCCTATGTCCTGGCGGAGCGGTTACCGGGTCCCAAGGTCATGACCGATGACGAATTGTTCGATTACGGCTGCGCCAATGCCAAGACCGACCACCACCCTGTCGGAACCTGCAAGATGGGCATTGATGACATGGCAGTGGTCGGCCTCGATCTTAAGGTCCATGGCCTCGAAGGCCTGCGCGTCTGTGACAGCTCCGTCATGCCGCGCGTGCCCTCCTGCAACACCAATGCGCCAACCATTATGGTAGGCGAAAAGGCATCCGATATTATCAGGGGCCTGGATCCGCTGCCGGGGGCAATCTTCGTGCACGAGCGCAACGACCAGCGGCCCCGTGCCCGCGCTTCGGTTCGCTGACCGACGAAAAGGGGTGGAAATCTCAGCATGGCCGGACCAAGATGCGGCCCGCAATGGTGACGGACGGATCGGAACATATCTTGGCATATGAAAAGCAACGTGCATTCCTGGCAGGCCTATTCGACGCGGCGGTGAAGGCCGCCGATCCGCTTGAAGCGATTCGTGCCCATCTTCCCGAGCGACCCAAGGGCCGCACCGTCGTCATCGGCGCCGGCAAGGCGGCAAGCCAGATGGCGGCGGCGCTTGAACGTGTCTGGGATGGCCCGTTGGAGGGCACGGTTGTCGCCCGCCATGGGCCGATCGCCGAGTGCCGGCAGATACGCGTCCTGCAATCGGCCCATCCGGTTCCCGATGAAGCCGGCCTTGCCGCCTCTTCCGCTCTCTTCGATCAGCTTTCGGGCCTGACAGCGGATGATCTTGTGATCGCCTTGATCTCAGGCGGCGGCTCGGCATTGCTGCCGGCCCCGCCCGAGGGTCTTGATCTCGCCGACGAAATCGCGGTCGCCAAGGCCCTGCTCGCATCCGGTGCGCCTATCTCGGCCATGAATGTCGTGCGCAAGCATGTCTCGCGCATCAAGGGTGGACGGCTGGCCTTGGTCGCGGCGCCGGCGCGAGTCGTCAGCCTCGTGGTGTCTGACGTGCCCGGCGACGTTGCAGCCTTCGTGGCATCAGGCCCGACCGTGCCGGATGCCTCCACGGCGGAAGAAGCGCTGGCCATTATCAAGGGCTACCGCATGTCCCTTCCGGACCGCGTGATGGCGCATCTGAAGTCCGCAGCATCAGCCGCGCCGAAGCCGGATGATCCCGCCTTTGCCCGCAACGAGGTCCATGTGATCGCCTCCGCCCGCGTCTCGCTCGAGGCAGCGGCGGCAAAGGCCGAAGCGGCAGGGTTTTCGACCGTCATTCTCTCGGATTCCATTGAGGGGGAGGCGCGCGACATCGGCCGCATGCATGCCGCGATTGCACGCGAAACCCGGCTGCGAAATCGACCCTTCGCCCGCCCTGTCGTGATCCTCTCCGGCGGCGAGACCACGGTGACGATCACGGGTGACAAGGCCGGCAAGGGCGGACGAAACTCCGAGTTCCTGCTGTCGCTGGCTCTCGATATCGATGGCATAGACGGGATCCACGCGCTGGCGGCGGATACCGACGGCATTGACGGCTCCGAAGACAATGCCGGCGCCTTCGCCGACGGTCAGACCGTATCGGCAATTCGGGCCGCGGGTGGTGACCCCAAGCTGTTCCTGGCGGGACATGATGCCTGGAGTGCTTTTTCACTGTCCGGAGACCTGTTCGTGCCGGGTCCCACCGGCACGAATGTCAACGATTTCAGGGCGATCCTGATCGAGTAAGCGAGCCTTAGCTCAGGGCTTCCAGGCGGCGATGGCCGCAAGCCCCTGCTTCAATAGGGCGTCTGCCTCGTCGGCCGTCGGCGCTTCCACATAGCACCGCATTTCCGGGGCATTGCCCGAAGGGCGGAAATGGATGACGCGGCGATCGCCCAGCGTCACGCGCAAGCCGTCGATGTCGCTGATCTCGGCGACCGTGCCGATGGGCGAGAGGAAGGCCGAGAGGTTGTCGCGCGCGCCACGCAGATAGGCCATCAGCGCGGCGCTGCGCTCCGTTGCAAAGTTTTCCAGCCGGTCGGCGGCTGCCACAGGCAGGCTGTATTCCCTGGCCAGTTCGGACAGCGACATCTTGCGGGCCGCCGCCGTGCCCAAGACCGCCAGCGCCGGCAGGAAGCTGTCGCGGGTGGGGAGCGGGCCGATCTCCCGTCCCTCAGGCGAAAAATCGGATGCCAGCATCAGGCCGCCATTGGCCTCGAAACCCAGCACCTTGCCTTTGCCGGCGCCAAGCGCTTCGCTCATCGCGGCGATCACGAAGGGGGAGCCCACCCGGGTTCGGACCACCTCGAAACCGCCGGCGGCATCGATGCCGGAATTGGAGGTGACGGGCGTCACCACAACCTCGGCCCTGAGGAAGCGGGAGGCAATCAGGCCAAGCAGGTCACCCCGCATGGGCCGGCCGCTCTCATCCGCCACCAGGGGACGGTCGCCGTCGCCATCTGCGGAGATGATGGCGTCGAGGCCATGCTCTCCAGCCCATTTCAGCAGCAAGCTTTCCGTGTCGGGCGAGACGGCTTCGGTATCCACCGGAATGAAGCTGTCCGACCAGCCCAAGGCGACCGCTTCGGCGCCGTAATGCCTGATGATATCGACCATTGTCTCGCGGGCCACGGTGCTGTGCTGATAGACGCCGATCTTCAATCCGCTCAAGGCACTGGCCGGAAGGATCTTGGAATTGCGCTTAAAAAGCAGAGCCGCCGCCTCGGCGCTGTGGTCATCACCGGATCCCTCCTCGACACGGGTGGCAACGGGATCACTGGCGAGATCAGTCGCAAGTTCGGTGATGGCGGTCTCGTCCGCCTTGCCGATTTCGCCGTCAGGCCGATAGAACTTGATGCCGTTGCGATCTGCCGGAATATGCGAGCCGGTGATCATGATCGCCGCCGCACCCCTGGACATCGCGTAAAGCGCCAGGGCCGGCGTCGGTATGCGGCCGCAATCGATTGGAACAAGGCCCTCGCGCTTGAGACTGCCCATCACGGTGGAGGCGATTTCGGGGCTGGAATCGCGGAAATCCTGCGCAACGGCAATCATGTCACCTGGCTTTGCCAGGCCGTTGCCCAGCAGATACCGGGCAAATGCCGTTGCATAGAGCGCCGAGGTGCTGCCGGTCAGTTCCGTGGCAAGGCCACGCAGACCGCTTGTTCCGAATTTCGCCGCCAAAATACTGTCCTTCCTGATGATGTCCTGGTTCCCATCTTACCTATCCTTCTTCACGGGTAAACCCGAGGAACGGCGGAGGATTGGCTCAGGTCAGGGCCCTGGCGCCTCGGTGTGCCTGGAACACAAGGCGATTGGCGCCAGGTGGCCGGTTCAACGGATGGAAAATCGGGGAGGGGCCTAAAATGAAAAGAGCCCGGCGCGGGAGGAGGTGCGCCAGGCTCTTAAACTCGATCGGCAATTGGGAGGAGGAGGAGTATTGCCGATCCTCTCGAAACGACACTGGGAGGAGGAGTGCGTCGCTTCGATGATTTATATGTACTTGCATCCGTCTGATTTGGCTACGGCGATTGCTGCAATGCAGCACTTCCATTTGCGCATAGCTGTCAGAGCCGCGGTTCCTCGCCGCCTCTGCAGCGAAACTAAGAACAAATCATTATTTATCAGATAGATACCGACAAGGCTCTGCAGCGCAGCCGACAACGGGCCGCGACATCACGGCGCAGGCAAGCAGCCGAGGATACGAGTTCCGGACCAGCGGCTTGCGCCAGACCGGCCGCGGGCGGCTGGCCGACAGGCCCATGCGGCGCTGCGGCAAATGCTCAAAAATGGGTGAATGGCAGTTTTTGATTGCTTGCCGGCGAGGTCTGTCACACATTTCGCCGTCGGTCGGGGAGCCGTCAACGCTGAGCCTAGGTTACATCACATGAAGCCCAATATTCTGCTGATCACGGCCGACCAATGGCGTGGAGATTGTCTGTCAGCAATTGGGCATCCCACGGTTCGCACGCCGCATGTCGATGCGCTGGCCGCCGAAGGCACCTTGTTTCGCCGCCACTATGCCGGAGCGGCCCCCTGTTCCCCCGCCCGGGCCTCGATCTATACGGGGCTTTACCAGATGAACCACCGGGTCTGCCGCAACGGAACGCCGCTCGATGCTCGCTTTGACAATGTGGCGCTTGCTGCTCGCAGGGCCGGCTACGACCCGACGCTGTTCGGCTATACCGATGTCTCGCCCGATCCGCGCCGGCTGCATCCCAATGACCCGCATCTGACGAGCTATGAAGGCGTTTTGCCGGGGTTCACGGTCGGGCAGATCCTGATCGAAAGCGAAAAGCAGTGGCTGAGCTGGTTGCGGCAACGGGGCCACAGCATCAGTGCGGATCGGTCGGTTCACCAGACCGGCGGCCCCGGTCTGCCCGACGTCAACACCATGCCACCCGCCTATCAGGCGGACGAAACCCAGACGGCCTTCATGACCGATGCCTTCCTGCGCTGGTTGCCGGAACAGGATTCGAACTGGTTCGCGCATATCTCGTTCTTGCGCCCGCATCCGCCCTTCTGCGTGCCGGAACCCTATAACAGCATGTATGCGCCGGGCGACGGGCCTGCCTATCATCGTAGCGCGGAGCGGGCGGCGGAATCGGCGCTGCATCCGATCGTCGCATACGGGATGCACGGCATGCAGAAGACACACTTCGTCGCCGGGGCGACGGGCATGGTTTCGGACTGGAACGCCGCCGATTTTGATCGGATCCGCGCGATCTATTACGGCATGATCACGGAGGTCGATGCGCAGTTCGGTCGCATCGTCCAGGCGCTCAAGGCAAGCCGCCAATGGGACAACACAATGGTAATCTTCACCTCCGATCACGGGGAGATGATGGGGGATCACTGGAGTCTGGGCAAGGGCGGGTTCTTCGACGCATCCTATCACCTGCCCTTGGTCATCAAGCCGGCCGGGAAGAAGGCACGGGCTGGGGTCGTCGACCACTTTACATCGGCCGCCGACCTCATGCCGACGATCTGCGACTACATGGAAACGAAGCCGGAAAACCATATCGACGGCGCTTCGCTACAGGCTTTTCTCTCGGGCGGATCGCCGGAGAACTGGCGGGACGCGGCCTTCTGGGAATTCGATTTCCGCGATGTCGTGAATGGTGACCAGGAATGGGCCTTCGGTCTGGGCTCTGCCGAGTGCAACCTGGCCGTCATCCGGGATGCCGATTTCAAATACGTGCATTTCGCCGGGCTTCGCCCACTGCTGTTCGACCTGCGGTCCGATCCCCAGGAATTGGTCAACCGGGCGGAGGACCCCGCCTATCTCGGCGTGCGTCTCACCTATGCGGAGAAGCTGCTGTCGCTCAGGGCAACACACCTGGACCAGACGCTTGCCTTCACGGCGCTCACTCCCTCAGGTCCCGTGTCTCGTCCGACAATCAGCTGACAGTCGCCGGGAAAGCGGTGGAGCCTGCCTCATCTTTCGGCTATCACCCGATGACGCAAGATGAGATCAGGAGTTCCAGATGGCCGCGACAATCCGCTATCACGAAGGCGATATTTCCGAGGCGGACGCCGCCCGCTATACCGGTGCCGTTGCGATCGACACAGAGACCCTTGGCCTTGTTCCGCGTCGCGACCGCCTCTGCGTCGTCCAGCTTTCGCCTGGCGATGGAACGGCCGACGTGATCCGTATTGCCGCCGGCCAGAAGGCGGCGCCGAACCTGGTCGGTCTGCTGGCGGATGAGACCAAGCAGAAAATCTTCCACTACGGGCGATTCGACATCGCCGTACTGTTCCATACCTTTGGCGTGACGGCGCAACCGGTCTTCTGCACCAAGATCGCCTCGCGGCTTTGCCGGACCTATACCGACCGCCACGGGCTGAAGGACAATCTCAAGGAACTGCTCGATGTCGACATTTCCAAGGCGCAGCAGTCCTCGGACTGGGCCGCGGAAAAACTGTCACCCGCCCAGCTTGAATATGCCGCGTCCGATGTGCTGCATCTCCACGCCCTTCGCGACCGGTTGACCGAGCGGCTCGTGCGTGATGGCCGGATGGAGCATGCGGCGGCGTGTTTCGCCTTCCTGCCGACGCGCTCCAAGCTGGACCTCTTGGGCTGGGAAGAAACCGATATTTTCGCCCATAGCTGATCCGAACGCCTTTGCGGCATGATCTCGCGGCCTCCGTTTACGCAACATTAAGCACGACAGGCGACGTTAGGTTGCAAATCGTCTTGCTGCGCGCGAGGAAATCCCATGCTTCTGCCCACACAACAGGCCTTCGGCCAGGTTGCCACTAATGTCATGCAGTCGCTGCTGGAAGACATGGAGCAGCGCCGCAAGGAAGAGGCCGAGCGGAATTCCCCCAAGCCCAAGACCGATCCGCTCGTTGAAGCCAAGATTTCCGCGAGCGAAGAGGCTAAGCGCGCCAAGGAGAAGATTGCCCAGGCGCTGTTCGGCCAAGGTCAGGTCGATATCAATGAGATGCGCATGGATCTCATCGAGCAACTCGGCGAGAAGCTTGGTATCGATGTCGAGGAAGCCAAGTCTTCCTATGGTCTGGGCAGCGCCTTCGAGGAAGCGCTCAAGAGTCTGGGCGATTCCGCAAAACGACAGATAGCCAAGGATCTGGCCCTTGATGAGCTCAATATCACGCTGGATCAGCTGGTCGCGTCTATCAAGAACCCCTACGGCACGGACAATGATCGCCTGAAGGATGCCCTGGAGCGCAAGGCGGGCAATGGCTCTGGCCTGTCCGATAGCCGCAGGGTCCTGCAGCGGCTCGAGGATATTGCCGATCCGAAAACCCTGGCGGAACTGAAGCTCGGCCCGCAATATTCCGATCCGACCCGCGTCGAGGACTCCGAGACCCGGGCCGAACGGGTGCAGGATATCGCGAGCGCCGAGGCTTCCCAGAAGCTTGAAGACGTTCAGAAAGCTCAGGATGTTCTGGAGAAGCAGAATGACCTCGCGGCCAAACTGCCTGAGGGCGCCGTCGAGGGCATACCGTCGATTGATCCGACTGACATGCTGCAGCTTCTCGCGGCCGCAGCCGAGCAGATCGAGCTTGTCGAGACCGAAGGCGAGTCAACGGACGCAGAGCCCACCGCAGAAGAGCAGGCGGAGCCGGTAACATCAGGCGAACCCGATAGCGAAGGCGCGGCCCAGGTGACGGCCAGCCAGGCCGAGATGATCGAGGACCAGCAGGCCGAACAAGCGCTTCAGCCGGACATATTGCCCGTCCAGGTCGATGAGATCGGCTTGTATTCCCTGCTGAAGAAACGCCTCCCTGAAGCAGCCTGAGCTGTCTCAGCGCCGCGACACACCGAGCCGACCCATGACTTCGGCCGGAATCTCGTAACGGCGTACAGCATCCGCCTGATTGCGAAATCCGCATATTTCCCGCTGAATGAAGAAGGCCCAGACGTGGTCTGCGGCGTCCGCCAGCAATTTTTCATAGACCTGGGGATCACCAGCCGGATCGCCGGCCTTGAGCGCCTTCAGCGCCGCCTCAACCTTTTGCCCGCTGCGGCCAAGCGCGTCGGCTTTCTCCGCCATGAGTTCATAAGCCAGCGGATCGAAGCGGCCTGAGCTGGAAAAGCTGAGATTCTGCGGTGGCTTAAGCGTCATGCCAGTTCCTCCGGAAAAGACGCGTTTTCAAGAATGCACGATGTCAATTTTCACGCAAGAGATGGAGCCGATACGGGCTCCGATCAACCTCGTGTTAACCAGTCAGGTTGTATCAAAGGTCCGAAATATAAAGGGTCATAAGCGCTTCGGCGCACTAGCCATGGAACAGCGCAACCATGATGGATGCAGCCTCGCCGATGTTGGACGTCGTATCTTTGCTTGCTTCCAACCACGGTGAACAGAATGAAACGACAGCATCCGGCGGCGGTCTTGCCGGTATGCTCTCCGCCCCGGTTTCCGATTATCCTGTCATGTCGGATGCAGGCTACCCATACGAGGCAGACATGCCGTCCATGGACCAGGAAAACTGGATGCGCGTCCCCGCCAACTGGCTGGATGCCATGCCGCCCGAGCTTTACGAGCAGGACACGCGGGAAGAAGACGCGATTACCGCCTGCAATTCCGACGACAACGGTCTTTACCGGATGTTCCGCAATCTCTCCCCGTGAGAGGGTTGAGGTAGCCGGTCAGAGACCCGCGGCCTTGATGCGCTCGCGGATTTCTTCGAACCCCCAGTCCTTCAGCAGTTCGCCGTTCTCGAACACGGGCTGCAACAGGTTCGGCCGGCTGCCGAGTTCCTGAAGCGGTATGCCCAGGATATCACGGCCATCCTGTATAACGGCCTGCCGGCCGGCGCTGGGCAGCCGCTCCCTGAGGCTGGCGGGCCGCCGCGTGATATCGCGCCACTTTCCGTTGGCATCCTCGACCGCACTGCCCTTCATGGTGAAGGAATAGGTATCGCGGCTGACCTTCTGCAAGAGTGTGGTCCCCATGCCGAAGGAGATGTTCTCGGCGGAAAAGCCCATGCCCTCAAGCCGCCCGAGGATCATCGTCATGTCCTGTAGCGACAGGCCGTCGGATTGCAGCACCCGGACATTATCGTCCAGCACCTTATAGCCCTTGGCATTGAGATGGGTTCCGAAGGCATAGGCAAGCTGTGCCACGACCTGGACCGGCGTGTCGATCGGGTCGCCGCTATCGGGCCTGACCACCAGCGTGCCGCCGGCGGCGCGAACTTTCGTTTGCAGTTTCTTGCCCCAGATTTCGGCAACCGCGTTGTAAATGTCGTAGCTGTCGGACACGACAGAGTAGTGACCGAAGGACGCGAAATTGTCGATCATGCCGGAAAAGGCCTCGATCTCGCGATCCTGGCCCCAGGCGGTCATGGTCGTGTGTTCCGAGGCCGGCATCGATAGTCCGGCCATTTCGGCGCCGTAGTATTTGCGCGCATACAACACGCCGCTCAGCGTATCGGTCTGGTTGAACTGCGTGAGATGCGCCGCGCCGCCGATGCCGGCCTGTTCGAGCGAGGTTACACCTCGTGCCCCGAAATCCGTTAGCCGCGTAATCGCCAGCTTTTCAGGCTCGACGCAACTCTTCTCCAGGAACGGCTGGATCGCCTGCCGAACACGCCTTGCGGTGCTCGCAACGGACGAGGGATACCAGACGGCGCGCAGAAGTGCGGTTTCGATATAGGATGTCAGCCAGGCCGATTTCGGATCGGTATTGACCACCTGCACCATCGGCACGTCGCGGCGCACCACACTTCCCTCCGGCAGGGCCTCGATGCGCAGAGGCAGGTAACCGCCATATTCTTTGAGGATATGCTCCCAGCCTTCCCGGTTGAAGGGCTGGCCATGCAAGCGGGCGATCTCTTCCGCTTCGTCGATATCGGCCTTGGTGAAGGGCTTGCTCAGATAGTCCTTGAGGAACATCTGCAGCCCGAAAAACACCACCTCGGGCCATGACGACATGCCCCGCGTCGTTATATAGGCGCTGACGGCGCGCGTACCTGGCGGATATTGCAGGTAGTGGCCGAGCTTGTAGCTATCGGCATTCAGTATCGGATTTGCCAGGTTCATGACGCGGTTCCACTATCGACGATCGCCCTGACGTGAATCGGGGTTTGCGCGAAGGCTACGCGAGGCGTCAGGAGGCGGCAAGCACCCCGTAGCGATTAATGGTTAGCAATTTATTAACCATTTCCAGGCAATCTGAACGGTAACAAGTAGAGCGCGAATCGAGGCGATATTCCGCCATACCGCGCCGGCCGCATGAGCGGACGCTTTTACCCCTGATTCCCCAAGACTTCAGCCACGCGGGAGAGAGCTATGCTGCCTCCGGTCATTTCGGTTCCCAGTTCTCAGATTTCCTATCAAGAGCAGCGGCCACTGATCGAGATCGCGGGTGGTGCTCACGCAAACGCGGCTGCGCCGCAGATGGTGGCGCCGTCTGCCCTGGACCAGAGCGCCGTTGCCGCACGCCTCAACATGCTTCTCTTGTCGGGGCGCGAGCGCATGGCCGAAAACCTCGCCATGCTGGCGGAAGTGTTTGGTTCGGCCATCGACGTTACCCGCAAGGAAGGCGAATCATCGCTGGCCTTCGCCATGCGCCTTGCAGAGGCAATCGCTGCCCTGCCGCTGTCCCAGCGTGTCAAGCTGGAGGGTCAGCTGGCTCGGGCCCTCTCCGGTGCCCAGTTGCGCATGCTTCTGGCAGCGCTGAAAAATCCTGAGGGCGCCGACGCCGCCAAGCTGTCCATGCTGATCGAACTGGCACGCACCGCCGAGCGAGACCTCGCGGCCCGCAGCGTGGTCACTTCCTATCGGCAGAATGCCGCCGAAGCGAAGAGCGAAGCGCACAATCCACCCTCAGCCGCCAGGACGGCAAGCCCTGCGACCGCGGCAGAACAGCTGACGGCGCCAGACGCCACGGAAACTGCAACGACCCCGGCACCGCTTCCCATGCCCGAAGCAGAAAACACCGCAACGCCGGCGACAGCGGCTGCAAAGCCGGCGTTGAAATCGGATGTGGCCGCGCCGGAAGCGAACGCACCGAAGACAGCTTTGTCCGAAGGCGCCGATGAAGCGCAGGAACAAGCGGCCGATGCGCCTGAGGAAATGCTCGATCTCCCTGAAGATGTCGAGCTGGCAACGACCTCCGCCTCGCCGGAACGCCTGATCGCCGAACGCAGTGACGCCCACGGGCTCCAGGTGCTGCTGCAGCGCAGCTTTGCCGCCGAACTGCCCACGCCGTCCGCTGAAGAGCTGACGCAAGCCGAACCTGCGACCGACCCGGCGCCGCATGCCGAGGCCGAACTTGACCTCGAGACCGCATCGACCGAGCGGGAGATGCCGCAGGCGGCCTTGTCCGACATGGAGGAGTATTCGCCGCGCAGCGAGTTGCGCCGCGCCACCGACACGGCCAAGTCAATCGATCGACCGCAAACCACCCTGCTCGTCTTGAAGGGATGGCAGGAGGTGGACAGCCTCCTGCACCTCGTGCCCGAGGATCAGTCGCAGGCTCCCGGCCGGGCGCTGGTGGCCCAAGCCATCCAGGCTGCTGGCGTCAAGGATATGGACGGACTGACCGCATCGAGCCACGAGCCGGCCCAACCGGAAGCCATGGAACAGAAAAGGCGTGGCGCGTCCGAAGCGGGCATCTGGCCCGAAGAACCCATCGACAGCATGGATCGGGACGGTCCGACGCAACGCTCCTTCCCGGAAACCATCCTCAGCCAGTGGCGTGCCTTGGAAGATCAGTTCAGCGCCCTGCGGCCGCCGTTCGACCTGCCCGACAGCGCCGTATTGCCTGTGGTCAGCTATCTCTTTGCCGACGAGGCGGAGGAAGAGGCCACCAGTGAAAAGCCGCGTCGCCGGGACGACGAGGAACCCGCGGATCAGCAGGCCTCCGGAGAGCGGGGCGAGGGCGGAAACCAGCAACGCCAGCGCGATGAGGAGCCCGCAGCCGAGACGACGGAGGACGTGGCTGCCGATATGCCATCAGGGATTTCCGCCGATGCCGAGCGCGCCAATGATCTCTACTGGCGCATGGCCGGCTGGTCCTGAGCCGATGGACCCCACAAAATGCGCATGAAAAAACCCGCCGGCGCTAACCGGCGGGTTCTCTGTTTCAGGTCGTAAACCCGAAATTAGTCGTTGTTGCGGTTCTTGAGCGCGGCGCCCAGGATGTCGCCGAGCGAAGCACCCGAGTCGGACGAACCGAACTGAGCGACGGCTTCCTTTTCTTCTGCGATCTCGAGAGCCTTGATCGACAGCATGACCTTGCGGTCCTTCTTGGAGAAGTTGGTCACGCGAGCGTCGACGATCTGGCCGATCGAGAAACGCTCCGGACGCTGTTCGTCACGGTCACGCGACAGGTCGGCGCGGCGGATGAACGAGGTGATGTCCTCGTGGTTCACCAGCTTCACTTCGACGCCGCCATCGTTGATCGCGATGACTTCGCACGAAACGACCGAGTTCTTGCGCAGGTCGCCGGACGAAGCAGCTTCGCCGACCGAGTCCTTGCCGAGCTGCTTGATGCCGAGCGAGATGCGCTCCTTGTCGACGTCTACATCGAGAACGACGGCGCGAACGACGTCACCCTTGTTGTATTCCTCGATGACCTGCTCGCCCGGACGGTTCCAGTCGAGGTCGGAGAGGTGCACCATGCCGTCGACATCGCCTTCGAGGCCAATGAACAGGCCGAATTCGGTCTTGTTCTTGACTTCGCCTTCGACTTCGGTGCCGGCCGGATGACCGTAAGCGAATGCCTGCCACGGATTTTCAAGCGTCTGCTTGAGGCCGAGCGAGATGCGGCGCTTGGACGGATCGACTTCGAGAACGACAACGTCAACATCCTGCGTCGTGGACAGGATCTTGCCGGGATGTACGTTCTTCTTGGTCCAGGACATTTCCGAGATGTGGATCAGGCCTTCGATGCCCGGCTCCAGCTCGACGAATGCGCCGTAGTCCGTGATGTTGGTAACGGTACCGGAGATCTTCTTGCCAACCGGATACTTGGCAGCGATGCCATCCCACGGATCCGACTCGAGCTGCTTCATGCCGAGCGAGATGCGGTGGGTTTCCTGGTTGATGCGGATGATCTGAACCTTGACCTGCTGGCCGATCGTCAGGATTTCCGACGGATGGTTGACGCGGCGCCATGCCATGTCGGTCACGTGCAGCAGGCCGTCGATGCCGCCGAGGTCAACGAACGCACCGTAATCGGTGATGTTCTTGACGACGCCGTCAACAACCTGGCCTTCTTCGAGGTTCTGAACGATTTCAGAACGCTGCTCGGCGCGGGACTCTTCCAGAACCGTACGGCGCGAAACCACGATGTTGCCGCGACGCTTGTCCATCTTGAGGATTTCGAAGGGCTGCGGGTTGTGCATCAGCGGGGTGACGTCGCGGATCGGGCGGATGTCGACCTGTGAACGCGGCAGGAAGGCAACGGCACCATCTAGATCGACGGTGAAACCACCCTTGACCTGGTTGAAGATGACGCCTTCGACGCGCTCGCCGGCTTCGAACTTGGCTTCGAGCTTGATCCAGCTTTCTTCGCGGCGAGCCTTCTCGCGCGACAGAACGGCTTCGCCAAGCGCGTTTTCGATGCGCTCGACATAGACTTCGACTTCGTCGCCGACCTTCAGCGTGCCGTCCTTGGCACGTGCACCGAATTCCTTCAGCGCGATGCGGCCTTCGACCTTCAGGCCGACGTCAACGATGGCGACGTCCTTTTCGATCGCGGTGATGATACCTTTGGTAACATAGCCTTCTGCGAGGTCGGTCTTGGCAAAAGACTCCTCGAGAAGTGCTGCGAAATCATCGCGCGAGGGGGTAGAAACAGACATGAAATCTCCTAAACGCATTCCCCTTGGGGATGCGGCATGCGCCGGGGGTTCGTGTTGAACGACCGAAATCCGTCATCCGCCCTTGGCAAGGGCTGTCCGGCGCGGGGACGACAGTTTCGGTTTATTTTGCAAAAGACCGGAAAACCGGTCCCGTCATTTCCTGGTCAGAGCGGTATCGATGATGTCACGAGCCGCCTGAAACGCCGCCTCTATACTCATTTCCGACGTGTCAAGCAAGTGCGCATCATCTGCAGGTTTCAACGGGCTGTCGGCGCGGCCCATGTCCCGCTCGTCGCGCCGCTTCACATCCTCGAAAATGGCCTCGAAATCCGCCGAACCACCCTTGGCCAGGATCTCGTCATGCCGCCGCCGTGCCCGCACCTCGGGAGATGCGGTCACATAGAGCTTCACGGGTGCGTCAGGGCAGACGACCGTGCCGATATCGCGGCCATCCAGTACCGTGCCCGGCTCGCGGCGGGAAAAATCCCTCTGCGCCTGCACCAGCGCCCGCCTGACGGGGGTCATGACGGCGATCTTGGATGCCGCCTCGCCGACCTCATGCCGCGACAGCACATCGCGATCAAGCCCGCCCAGATCCACCTCCCGCGCCATCCGCTCCGCAACCGCCTCGTCGTTGAGAGCCAGCCCGGCATCCAGCAGCGCCTTGGCGGTTGCCCGATAGGTCAAGCCCGTATCGAGATGGTGAAATCCGTAGAGCTCGGCGATCTGCCGGGACAAGGTTCCCTTGCCGGCAGCAGCGGGGCCGTCGATGGCGATGATGAAGGTCATGGCGCTACCTGTATATGAATATGGTCGTCATGGCGTGCGGCCCGGCAGCCCTGAAATCGGATCAGTGGACCGGAAACATCAAGCCGTTCGGCGATATGCGGCTCGACAAAGACTTTGTCCACTTCATAACGCGGTCCCTCGTCCACCAGCCACTGCAAGGCCGCGCGCGTTCGGTGCTCCTCCAGGCGCCGACCTTCGCGCATGAACTGCAGGAAATCCAAGTCCCACCGGGTGGTCAGCACATCGTTGCGCCCGGCGCAGGGCAATGTCGCTCCCGGCATGGGCTGCTCGAATGCGAAATAGCCGATCGGCGAGGGCGTCTGTCCATCACGGAAGCGCCCTTGCTCATCCTCATAATAGAAGGCGATGTCGAGCTTCCGGCCATCCGCATGGGAAAGATGCGGCAGAAGCGGGAAACCATCGATAAATGGGAAATTTCCATCGAGCGCCAGGGTCATGGTGCCCGGGAATTGGCGATCGATCTCGGTTGCAAGGGCAAGTGCCGCCTCTTTCAACTCCGGTACGACATAGTGACGATTCATCACGCAGAGCATTGCCGAACGGATGACGAGCCGATCTTGATGGCCTGCAAAGCAGGGCAGCGGCACGCGGCCGAAGACTGGAGCGACGACGGTGGTGACCATGCTGGTCACACCATATAGCACGGCGAACAGCGACAAGGTCACCACGAACCGCCGTGGCCATCCCAGCAGGCGCCTCGCCCATATCGCCGCCAGCAATATAAGTCCGCCGATCTGCGTCAGAAGCGTAAGAAGAATGGCGGCCGTGGCAATAGAGGCAGTTTTCATACAGATCGAATCCGGCATGGTAGGCCGAACCGTGGTCGACCTGGCGGTTGGCAGCCATGCTTATAGTTTGTCTTTGACAGGAAAGGGAGCAGCGAGTAAGGGGACGGACTGAAAATTCGGCCGGCCTTGTCGCCGGGCCTGCGGCGCATGCCCATAATCTCACGGACTTTACGAGGCTTTGACAGTGGCAAAAGCAGAACTTGGAACCAAACGCACCTGCCCGGATACCGGCAAGAAATTCTACGATCTGAACAAGGATCCGATCGTTTCGCCCTATACCGGCAAGTCCTGGCCGCTGTCCTACTTCGAGGAAAGCTCGGTCAACGCGGTCATGGAAAAGGCTGAGGAGGAGGAAGTCTCCGAAGTCGATACCGAGAGCACGGAAGTCGAACTGGTCTCGCTGGAAGACGGTGATGACAACGGCGGCGCAGACGACATTCCAGATATCGGCGATGACGATGTCGAACTGGATGACGACGAAGACGACACCTTCCTGGCGGCCGACGAAGACGACGATGACGACGACATGTCGGATATCATCGGCGTATCCGGCGACGAGGACGACGTGTAATCCACTGATCCGCCCGGAAATTTCATAAAAATTTCCGGGCATTCATTTTTCGGCTTGCTATCTTCCAAATCGGCAAGTAATAAGCCGCCACCCGCCGGACAGATGGTTCGACAGGTTCCCGGAACCGGCTCCGCCGGACCCATGGTATGGGGCTATAGCTCAGCTGGGAGAGCGCTTGCATGGCATGCAAGAGGTCAGCGGTTCGATCCCGCTTAGCTCCACCAATCCTTCCTTTCTGTTTGATATGAACCCTAAAGCCCTGAACGGTAAGGAATTTTTGACGATTTCGCCGGTTCGATAACCTCGTTTTCGGCTGTAGGGCAAGCCACTAGAAAACGCCAGCCTAAGCACTATGCGCTTGTCCCTAATGTGCGGCGAAGCCCATAGTTTGCAGGGGTTTGCCAGGAATTCCATGGCGGTTCTATAAGTTTCCTTGAACTCTTTATGCGGTCCGGCCGAAGGAGCGCTCCGTTCTTTGAGAAGCCGCCTTTCCTGTTCCAACTTCTTGATCTGATTTTCATAGGCAGCCACCAACGTTTCACTATCAGATCTCACTATCCTATTCATGAGTTGCTCAACCTTGCCGTCAATTTTCCGCAGCTCCGCCTTCGCAGCTTCTGCTGACTCGTTCGCTAACGAGAGTCGTCGGTTCCATTGATCGCTAAGCATCTCGTAGACCAGCAGGAAGAGTTCCCTAGATGGCTCCATACCTTCCAGGATTTCGACGAAATCCGCCTTGATCTTTTCCTTCCGGACAGATCGTCCGCGTTCATCGCAGCCTTTAGTTTGGCAAAAATAGTAAGGGAACCTTCGGTTGCGACCAGTCGACCATCCGGCAGTCATGGGTCTGCCGCAACAGTCGCACAAGACAAAACCGCGAAGGGGGAAATCCTCACTTAGATCTTTTCGTACTGGAGCCTTGGGTGGCCCTTTCAATCGATCCTGGATTGCCTGCCATGTCCGCAAGTCAATTAATGGCTCATGTTTGCCTGGCTGCATTACAATTCGCCACTCGGGTACATCGAGATATCCGGCATATATCGGCCGAGTGAGCAGATCATTCACTCGTTGAAAATGTACAGTGCCATCTGGCTCTTTGGGATAGCTTGGCTGGCTCTCAAGGAAACGCTTCACTTCAGTGGTGCTTGCAAAGCGCCCCGAGGCAAACCCGCGCAATGCCTCTTCGACGATGGAGGCCAGTGGCTCATTTCGAACCAATAACTTTCCATGACCCTCCACCTTGGCGAACTTCAGGCCCACGCACGGTTTAAAACACCAATAGCCAGCCATCAGGCGAGCTTGCATTTTCTGTACGACCTGCCGCCCATTTTGCTCGCGTTCGAGCTCTCCTTGCGCGGCAAGGATCGTCTCGATGAACCGTCCTTCCGGCGTATCCTCAAATTTGAAGTTCAGACATTCAATGCGAGCATTCCGTACCTTGAAGGCGCGCCGCAGCTTGATGTGAAATTCGGTATCTCTGGCGAAACGCTTGAGGTCGTCAAAAATCACGACATATCGCTTATGGGGCTGGGCATCGAGATAGCTCAAGAGCGCGACCATGCCCGGGCGCTTCATAAAGTCGCCGCCACCGCTGACGTCGTCCGGAAAGACGGCTTCGACCTTGTAGCCCAAGGAATCTGCATGCTGACGGCAGCGTAGTTCCTGAGAATCGAGCCCATGGCCTGTCGTTTTCTGTTTCTGGCTTGAAACCCGACAGTAGATGACGGCGTACGGTGGTGCTTGTTTCTCCATGGATCGTATCTCGCTTAAAGTGTTTTGGTTTCTCCGCGGTTGGTCGCATTGAATGCGCCTGACATGCTTGGTTCCTTAAAGTCTATCAGAGTCGCGGTGTGGTCACCAATTTCTGGCGGACCACTCGCCGCCAAAGCGTAGCTGTCATGGTCGAAGGCCCGATCCACGAAACCCTCGACGAGGTTCCAGACGGCGACAAGGATTTCTGTCTTCTGATCTTCTGAAAGGTCAAATGCTTCGATGTGGCGGCGATACCTTTCGATGTCGGGAACCATGTTCGTGCCTCAATAGCGTCGCGGCCACGCCGAGGCGCGGTGACGGGAAAGAAGTTAAAGGGAGAAGAACTAGCCAAGTCAGAAGCGCAATCATGGGCGCGGCCAATAAACGTGACTTGGGTTTGGTGCAGGCGAATTACAAGAGCGGCTATCTAGCCAAGTCGCAATTCGCCCTATGCAGGATTATTATCCTATAAATTCTGTGAAAAAGCAACTGGAATACGATGGCGTGAAAATCACAGAACCCTAATATGAATGGCGTTGCGCGTTGGCCCCGACGCAATGTGCCACGGCGATAAAATCAATTTTCATCCGCCAAAGGGAATGAAGGGACGTGCGCCTCCGGCTTCCGCAAGATGTGTGCGGGCGTAATACGCCGCACCATCTTGGCAAGGGGAGCCCGCTGCGCGCTCCCCGTTGCATCCCCTCCGGCCGTGGCGCATGACCCGGTATCGAACCGTCATGCGCCATCCAATCGTATCGCCGATTGACCACTTGCACCGTCTGGTCGTTGCATCACCAATCAGGAAGTGTTCCTGCTCCCCGATACCTCATGACCAACCCTACGCGGTTTGGATGCTCGCCAGCGTCTTGTCGCTGGACCGCGCGCAAGGAGATTGTCGCTCTCCCTGCACCCATCGACAAAGGGCCTATCGCCCCCCCTTTGAACCAGCTCGTCAGGCCCGGAGATTTCCCTCTCCACCGACACCGGACCATGGACGAACCGATGTCCGTTCGATCGCCAGCCGAAAGTGCCTTTTAAGCCATCCCGACGCTTTGGCCCGCTGCGGGGACGAGGTCCGGCCTGACTCCAACCTGAGCCGTAGCCCCTGGGCTGTTCGGCCGCCGATTGTCTCGTACTCCAACTGAACGAAGCTTGCGATAATCCCAAGGACAAACCGCCCTTCCGGATTGGAGAAGTCCGCAAACGTACCTCGGCCGGTCAATACGCGAACTTGCACGCCGCGCTCCGTCAGGTTCTCGACAGCGGTCACCAGGTGAGTGGCCTTGCGGCTCAATCGGTCAAGCCGCCAAATGACGAACTGGTCCTGCGGCCGGACCTTCCGCATGGCCGCAGCCAACCCGCGCCGCATTGGGGAAGCACCGGTTGCCCTGTCGGCATAGATCGTGTCGCAATCCGCGTTTTTCAGGGCATGAAGCTGAACGGCAAGGTTTTGCTTCTTCGTCGATATACGGGCGTAACCAACGGTCAGTGCAATCTTTTGGCCCGCTGCGCGGCCCCAGATCCGCCGTAGACGCAGTACGAAGCACATACCCATCGAACCAACATCGGATGCTGCTTTGCAAAAATCCAGTCAGTGTACGATCGCAACCTCGCTCTGCTTGCTCCAGATTCGATCCGGAACTCGCGACCGTCTTCCCCTTCTGAATGCCAACCACGGAGATTTTCGCGTTCATCTAGAAAAGTTTACGCGGTCACAACCCACTGATTTGACAATGTCGGAAATTTATGAGAAATGTTTGACATTGAGGTGCGATATGAGTGATGGACCACACCGAAGCCTGCCTATGCGACCGGCATGGCGGGGACTTGCTGCGAGAGCTGACAATTCGAATCACAGCCGCGAAGAAATAGCGGATGCCTTGGCACGCGCGGTGCGGAGCGATTTCCGCAACGAGGTTTCGCCTAGCCACATTTCCGCACTTCGCCGAATTTTCGACCGCGACGGCAACTCGTTGGGAATGCCTGAGATCGCTTTGGCACAACTCCGTGACGCCGCGCCCTTGGCGTCGGGCTCCGTGTTTGGCCAAAAATTGCAGGAATGGGCGACCATCGCAGCAACCGAAGGCCGCTTAAGCCGCGACTCATTTCATGAGGCGGTGGGTAACGCCGCTATTGAAAGTACGCATGCAGGAATTCGCCAAACCTCTGAACACTATGTACGGAAGTCAACTGATCGCCGTGCCATGAAGGTCGAAAGGCGCATGAGAGATGCAGCTGCGCAGCTAGTCTCCTCGACCCTCGGTGCCAGCTTGCTTGCCCCCACTGGCGCAAGGCGGTCTCTTCGCCGCGCAGGGCTCAATGATGGTGTGCCGATCCATGCGTGAATCGATTCTTCTGGAACGGCCGACCTTTGCCCTTGATGTGGTCGCATCGAGTGAGAGACGGCGCAAGGATGTGCAGGCCTGTATTATCGGCCGAGACATCCGGTTTAAGACTGCTGCGCTAGAGTCCTTCGCTTCGCGGAACTGGAACAACGTTGTCTTCGACGCCTTGGTAGTGGCGGCGGCGGTCGAATTCTGCGATCGCGCTTTGGCAAGAAGGGCCGTCATATGGGGCCGGGAGTTCAACGTCCTTATTGCTGTCCACGATGCGGATCTATGGTCCAGCAGCAAGGTATATGAACCGCTCATCGCCGGCTTGGAGCTACTAACCGGCGATCGATGGAAAATTGAGTTTGTTACGCGGATTTCACCCGCAGAATCTCCACGGCAGATTGTCATGGAGTTTCCCAGGAATGCGGAAGCCGTGATCGCATATAGCGACGGCATGGATTCTCGTGCGGTAGCTGGTCTCGAAAGAGCAACGCGCGGTGACAAACTCGTGCTCGTAAGGCTCGGCGGAAGCGGCACTCGTCTTACGAAAGCGGAGAGGGCTGCACGTCCCTTTACGGCGGTGCCATACGAGGTTGAGCTAGGTCGCGACAACGGGGAAAATAGTGCACGATCGCGAGGCTTTAAGTTTGCCATGATCGCAGCGATTGGCGCCTTTCTGGTCAATGCGCCGGTTGTCATCGTGCCGGAGAGCGGTCAGGGGGCGCTTGGTCCGGCCCTGCTGCCAGTAGGTCAAGGATACCCCGACTATCGCAATCATCCTGCCTTCACCGCAAGAATGGAAGCGTTGAGCCGCGCTCTTCTCGGCCACGCTGTTCGATACGAGTTTCCTCGGATCTGGAACACTAAGGGCGAAACCTTAGCCGCTTTTGCGCGGCTTGGTTCCGACGATGTCAAGTGGATGGATACGCGATCGTGCTGGCAGCAGGCGCGGCATGTCTCCGTCGACGGGCATTTCCGGCAGTGCGGAATTTGTGCTGCATGCCTTCTGAGGCGCCTCAGCGTGCATGCGGCCGGTCTATCAGAGCCTGCTTCGACGTATGTTTGGGAGAATTTAGGTGCGGCGGTTTTTGAAGAAGGAGCCAATCCGAACTTCAAGAAAATTACGCGGGCACTTCGTCAGTATGCCATTGCTGGAGTTATGCATTTCGATCATATGGCGGGCCTGCGTAAATCACCCGAGTACACCCTCGTCAAGAGCAGGTTCGTGCACGGTTTGGCGCCGGGTCTCCGTGAGGAAGCCCCGGTGGTCGCAGGCAAGCTGGACCAGCTGTTGACGCGTCACGAAGAGGAGTGGTCCGCCTTTATAGATAGCATAGGAGCACAGTCGTTCTTGAACGCCTGGATTAGCAGTAGGCCATGAATATCAGCGATCAACTCAAGCCCGCAGAATTGGGAAAGCGGCTCCGTATTGCGCGCGAAACTGCAAAAGTAACGCAGGAAGAGGCGGCGAGCGCGGCCGGAATCGGCCGCACTACCCTTGTGGCTATCGAAAAGGGCCAACGCCCCGCCAAGATAGAGGAGATACAGGCCCTAAGCCTGCGCTACGGAACTTCCGTCAACTCGCTGCTCCGCAAGGGCGCGGTACACGTTGATTTGGTTCCGCGCTTTCGCAGGCTTGCTGAGACCGATCAGCCGGAGATCGAGGAGGCCGCAAGACTGCTTAACGACCTGGTGAAAGCCGAAGTGGAACTGGAAGACTTAGTCGGTGTATCAAGGCCTCGGCATTATCCCCCCGAGAAGTCGATTTCCGTGGGAGATGTCCGGGTGCAGGCTGAGCAGGATGCCCAAGACTTACGGCGGTGGCTCGGAATAGGGGACGGCCCCATACAGGACCTTCCCGCGCTGCTGGAACTACACATGGGCGTCAGGGTGTATGTGCGAAAGCTTCATCCCAAGGTCTCTGGCCTGTTTGCATTCGATGAACAGGTGGGAGCATGCATGCTCATCAATGCGATTCACCTTAGGGAAAGGCGGACGCTTACTGCGAGCCATGAACTTGGGCATTTGATTGCTACGAGAAGTATGGCGGAGGTTTATGAAGACGAGAAATATGAAAACTCTCGCGAGGAGCGCTATGCGATCGCGTTCGGGCCAGCTTTTCTTATGCCGGCCCGCGTGGTCATGGAAAAATACAAGGAAATCACGGCAGGCTCCTCGCACCTGACGAGGCGGCACATCATCTTGCTCGCACATTTTTTCGGTGTCTCGAAGCAGGCTCTGGTGGTGCGTCTTGAAGATCTTCGGATCGTCAAGAAGGGGACTTGGGATTGGTTTGCCAGCAACGGCGGCTTCACGCGGGAACAAACGCGCCAAGTGCTAGGGGATGGTGCGGCCCAAGCAGATAGCAACGCGGTTCAGGCAAGGTCGTCCCTCCGGCTGGAGACACTCGCAAGTGAAGCTGCGTTGAAGGATCTGGTATCGGAGGAGCAGTTGGTCCGCCTGCTGAAGCTGCCCCGCGTGGAAGTGCGGGCGCTTATCGAGGAGGCAGAGAGCAGTAAGGACGAGGTGGATGACCTTTTCAAGCTCTCTTAGTTCGAACGAAGGCGCACTTGTCCTTGACGCCAGCGTGCTTATTAATCTGATCGGCTCCGGATACTGCGAACGGATTCTCGCAGCACTGACTGTACCGATCAGGGTCAGTGACTATGCCGCGGCCGAAATTTTGGGCGGCGGGCATGAAGACGCTGTAGTTATGCGAGGCTTGCTCGACACCGGCATGGTACATAGAGACCCAATGTCGCCTGCGGCATCCATATTGTTTGAGGACCTCGTCTCCGGTGAAACGAACGAAACTTTAGGCGACGGCGAGGCCGCTACTATTGCCATCGCAAATGACACGGGCGCCATTGCCGTGATCGATGAAAAGCAGGGATGGAGAATTGCTAAGATACGGTCTTCTAGTTTACAACTCGCTACGACCGTGGACATATTGGCATTGCCGTCAGTTCACCAGTCTCTAGGAGATGGCGCACTCGCCCAAGCGATCAAATCGGCGCTTGTAAACGCGCGCATGCAAGTCCGGGATCATCAACTAGATTGGGTCGTCGGGTGTATCGGTGTCGAGGCCGCCTCAGCGTGTACAAGCCTTGCGCGCCTACTGCGTCATCGCGCGAACATGGCACGCCAGAGCGCGTAGGACCAAGATTTCAGCTCGTGCTTCCGGTTCACCATGGATCTCGCGCTGGTCCTCGCGGGCTTGGGGGCATTCAGCCTCACTCAATTACAGACAGCCTCACTGCCTAAGAACTTCCAGTATAGCCCGCTGCTTGTTCCCCCGCGCCTCATTGGGATCTGCTACCGCTTCAACGGACTCTATATATTTACCGACATAGTCAGCGGGCAGATTGTGTTCCTTGGCACCCGCAACGACAAAGTCTTTGTACCAGTCATAAGGCTTGAGAGTGTCGTCGATGTAGTCAGTGGTCGCCAGATAGGTGAGGACCTTCCGCCTGTCCCCTTTTTCATTGATAACCGTCACCGTTGCATGCACATATCCGCTGCCTACGCCTTCTGCCTTGTCGAGCTTGTTACGCTCGGCAGGATCAAAACTGAATAGGACCCCGAGCACGCTATCCTCATAGCCGCTCTTAAACGCATTGCACTTTCCTGAACCATCAATGCTGCGCTTGTGAAAACGAAGGGTGTGGCCTGGCAGGGTCGCAATGCCGATCGGCTCACAGCGTGGCATGCGCTCGCGCAGCCGGGCTGTCGACATGTTCGACCCGTAAGCGAAATAGACTGTGTGCTCCGGAGGACCAGCCTCTGGTTCCTTCAGTGGCTTGATCACGGGTTCTCCCGGCTTTACGATCGTGCGAAGCGGGACAGTCATTATGCTGCACTCATCGCTGCTTTCCCCCTCACGCACGATGATGGGCTGTCCATTCTCAAGGTCGAGAATTGGAACAGGCCGGCCGGTCCAACCACAATCGGTACAACGTGGCCGCTCCCAGAGTATGCTAGGCAGCTCTGTGTTTTCGCCTTGGTCGGGTTCGAGATGCGGCGATCCGCACGTCGGGCATTCCGGGGGCACTCCGCGCAATTCACGGACAATAAGTGATGTCGCCATGCCGATGGCGTGCTGGATCAACGAGTGCGCCATCTCGGCGTCGAGCCAGCTGGCGGACTTTGAATGCGTCAGCCAGTTCGAGAATGTCCATGCGGAATCTAGTGAATTCTTGATGGCACCACGGCGCTCTTTGTTGCTGTCGCCTGGTAGAAGACTGTTGCAGATAATTTCCGCCCACGCGCGAAAGTTCGCACGCTGCGGCGGTTCATCCGTCCACATCGCGGCATCCTGAGCGACGCCGATCAGTTCCAGCAGTGTCTCGCGGCAGCGAACGCCGACAGCCTGATAGTCCGACAGGTTCTGCGCCTGTGCCAAGGCAGTGCCAGCTTCCTCGATTTTCTCGAATACGGAGCCGAACGGAAGAATGTTGAGATCACCTTCCTGTTGTTTCTCCGTGCGCGGTATGCGCAGCATAAGGCCGAGATGGAAGGTCAGAGCAAGATCCATATTCGGGAACTGCTCTTGCGAGTACAGGTTTGTGCCGCCCGTTATCACCCACCACCGATCCTTGTTGGTGTGGATATCCCACACGTCGTGGCGAGTGTTCATGACGGCTTCCGAGTACACCTTCTGCATGAAGGTTACCTGAAGGTCAGGCGCCTGCCATTCGAAATATTCCCTGACTTCCTCAGTCTCCTCTTTGGTGGCTTTTAACATGATCGACTCCCGCAACGGCCCGTCTCGCTGCGTGCAAAGGATTGAAGACCTCAACATTAAGCTGATATTTTGGATTTACACAATCCGGCTCGTCAGCCGATAATGTCACGTCGGCGGCCGCGATCTCCCCTAAATCGGGGCAAGTTCATTGACGGCTGCCCCGGTATTCCGACCGGCCTCTATGGCTATGCCACCGAATCCGTGAAGGCGGTTTCGGCCCATCCGGGTCACGATCCCTGGCAGACCCTAGCGGTGGCGTCTGATACTCAGCCGCCAACTTCTTTTGGCGCCCGGTTCCCGCGCGCAGGAACCCTTTTATCCAGCTTACACCGACGATCGGGGCTTGCCCAATAGCCTCAGTTCCTCCGGCCCGCTCCATTCGGGCTGAAGCCCTCCCGTGTTGTCGGAACTCCCCGCCCTCGGGCGGTGAGGCTTTGGAGCCCCGCTCTTACGGTCGATCGTCCAACCCGCTGACGCGGGTTTTTAGTTGGACGCTCGGCGCTGGCCAAGGGTTCAGGCGCGGCTTTTAGAAAGAAAAAGAGCTTCGCCCTTCAACCCTTTTGAAAGCGAGCTTTCCCATGAAAAACGAAAACAGAGCAGATGTCTACGAGCGTGTCACCAGCCGGATCATTGCCGATCTGGAGCAGGGCGTCCGGCCTTGGATGAAACCATGGAGCGGCGAAAATGCAGCCGGGCGGATCACGCGGCCGCTGCGCAGCAATGGCGTTCCCTATCGCGGGATCAACATCGTCATGTTGTGGGCCGAGGCCATCGAGAAGGGCTATTCCGCCCCTATCTGGATGACTTTCAAGCAGGCGCAGGAGCTTGGCGCGAATGTCCGCAAGGGCGAACGCGGCAGCCTTGTCGTCTATGCCAGCACGTTGCACAAATCCGAGACCGACGAGGCCAACGGCGAGGAGATCGAACGCAACATTCCTTTTATGAAGGGGTATACCGTGTTCAACGTCGAGCAGATCGATGGACTCCCGGCGCAGTACAATCAGCCCGCGCCCCCGGCGCTCGATCCCGTTCAAAGGATTACGGAAGCGGATCGTTTCTTCGCGGCAACCGGTGCGAACATCCGGCACGGCGGCCCCAGGGCTTTCTATAGCCCAGGCGAAGACCGTATCCAGATGCCGCCCTTTGAGACTTTCAAGGATGCGGAAAGCTACTACGCCACTTTGGCCCATGAAAGCGTCCACTGGACGAAGCATAAAGACAGGCTCGACCGAGACCTTGGCCGCAAGCGTTGGGGCGATGAAGGCTATGCCGCCGAGGAGCTTGTTGCCGAGCTTGGCGCGGCCTTCCTATGCGCTGATATTTCCATCACCCCCGAAGTGATGGAGGACCATGCCGCCTATATCGATAGCTGGCTCAAGGTTCTGAAGGGCGACAAGCGGGCCATCTTCTCCGCCGCCGCTCATGCACAGCGCGCTGCGGATTTTCTCCACGGCCTGTCTGCCGTCGCCTCGACCAAATCCGAAGCAGCGTAGAGAGGCGGGAGCAATGAAGCGCAGATCCTCTTATGCCGATCCGGCTCAACTCGGCTTCGATAGTTTCCTTGCCGATGCCGAGACCATCAACAAAGCCGCTGCGTTCGAAAGAACGCACGGCCATTTACCTGCGACGATGGACAAAGCACTGCCCTACTATCGCGGCCTGATCGAGCGGCATCACACCTCAATGCTGGCCGGTGACCTTGAAGCGGCGTTGGCGCTTCGGGAAGAAGCCAATGAACTGGCCTTGCGCCTCAACAACGGTGAGCCGGGCATTCTGGCAGGGCCGGACGCTCCGGGCTGCATGCTGGCGCGGTTGAGCGCGGCAGAGACAGGGACCGTTCCCCTCTGGGGGCAGGTCGGCAGCTTCATAATCAAAGTGCGGCTTATGCGCGTCCGCATCGACATGGACGGCATGTTCGGGATAGGCGGGAGGTTCATGACATGGATGAATTTCAGCGCCAATGCGGTGGACCATGACAAGCCCTTTCTGTCCGAAACCGGCTATCGCAGCTTCTTGGGGCTCAATGCAGTGATCGTACCGGATCTCACCCCGGAGACCTTTGCAACCAAGGTCATTGAGACCCATATCGCCAAGGAACTGAAAGGTCGGCTTCGGGCCATCGAACCGCGATATAGGCAGGGAAAGGAGATTTAGGAGGCCTCGTTCGACCAGTCCTCATGGCTGTGCCGTACGCGGACGATGAGCACGTCCCCGCTCGCTTCAATCGTGTAGACAACCAGATGGGCTTTGAACGGATGGACACGAACCGGCGGCGAAATCTCTTGCCGCTCTCGTGCCATGCGCGGATTTTCAGCAATCAGATCGAAGACCGCGAACAGCTCGTCGTGATACTTTCGGGCCTGATCTGGCCCGAACAGGCGCATGCCGTCTTCGGCAATACCGATAATGTCTTCTTCCGCTTCTTCGGTGAGGCGAAAGACCATTGTTAGCTACTGCGAGAGGCGTCAACCCGAGCCCGTGCCGCTGCGAAAAGCTCGTCTTTTGATCGCGAGCCGATGCCGCTTTTCAAGCCGTCATCGACAAAACGCTGCATGGCGGCGATCTTGTCGTTCCGCTCCTGATCCTTGCGGATCAAGTCGCGGACGTAATCGCTCGCATTGGCATAGCGTCCCGTCTTGGTCTGGGCTTCCACCCAGTCTTTCATGGGGTCGGGCAAAGATACGTTCATGGTGGCCATGTCACTCTCCATACCTCCAGTATGTGGTGTTTTGGCAAAGTTTGTCAAAACAATATGAGTGCCGATTGGGCGCAGAGGCTACTTGGGCCAAAAGTCATGGGATCGATCGCGGTAGCAAGCGGCACCATCGAACGCATAGCACCAGAAATAGATACACATTGTGTATCCGGTCATGGTATGATTGTAAGAAAAGGAACATACTATGGCCCCGAAATCCGGCTCCCAATCCCAAGTCCGCCCTGTCAATCTGAAGGTGCGTGAGGACGTGCGCGTGCTTATCGACCGTGCCGCCAAGGCACGCGGCAAAACCCGCTCAGACTTTATGATCGATGCCGCCCGCATAGCAGCCGAGGACGCGCTTCTCGACCAAACCCTCGTGCAGGTCGATTCCGAGAGCTACGAGCATTATCTTGCCGTCCTCGACCAGCCGCCGAGCGGTGCGGGCTTTGAGCGACTGATGAACGCTTCCAAGCCTTGGCAGTCGTAATGCTGCTCGCGCCTACGCTTCTCGATGAAGCGCATCATCTTACCCTATTTGAAAGCGGTCACGACAGCCTTGATGAATGGTTGCGCCGCCGGGCGCGCGCCAATCAGGTCAGCGGAGCCTCGCGCACATATGTCGTTTGCGATGAGGCACGGGTGATTGGCTATTATTGCCTTTCCTCTGGAGCACTCGCTGCATCAGACGCGCCCGGAGGCGTTCGGCGCAATATGCCGGACCCGATCCCCATGGCAGTCCTCGGGCGTCTGGCGATTGACCGTAACTGGCAGGGCCAGGGTATTGGCGCTGCGCTTTTGCAAGATGCCGTCCTTCGCACCGGTCAGGCGGCCCACATCATGGGAATTCGTGGGCTTCTCGTTCATGCGATTTCGGACGAGGCTAAGGCCTTTTATGAGCGCTACGGATTTACCGCTTCGCCGGCAAATCCGATGACGCTCGTTCTTTCGCTGAAGGCGAATTCTGGCCAAGGGTAGCACTGATGGAGCCTGGCCCATGCCCGTAGCAGTGGTTAACCGCCGACTGGCATCCGGACACCCCACGCGCAAAACCGGCTCATTCGGCGCGCCTATTCGAAAGCTTTGTGAAACCGCTCGAACATAGCTGGCTCCGAGAGAATGATGGTTTCCGGATTGCCCAGATGGGTGTAACGTATCACGTCCGATGCGGCGAGAATATCGTCGTAAAGGACCTGCCATCGGACAGCGTTGAAGCCTCCAGCCTCTTGGCACCGTAATGCCAGCCTGTGCAGCCAGTCTTTGCGATGTGGATTGAGATCCATATTGGCGGATAGCTGTAGTTCTGCAGCTTGCATCTCCGTGACAAGGCCACGATCTTTCAGGCCGCCGCAAATGTCACTGGCTAGCTGCATCCTGAGTGCACCACTAACGATATTGGTCCATGGCACCGACCGGCCCGTACTGTTCATAATCCCGCCATACTCCACTGCACGGAGCAATAGCCTTCGCACGAAGGACGCCGCATCCTCCCCTCGAATGGGGAGCACGGTGCCCAGCACGGCCGATGCGCCGCAGCTCAAGAAGCCGTTGGCCACGGAAGCATGGTTGCGGTCGTGAGGATGGGTGTCGCACGCGCTCAGGACGACAATCGGAGGCATGCGGATCTGGTCACGAAGTGACCAGATATCGATCGCCTCACCCCCGATGATAAGCCCTCCAGCCACATTGTCATTGATGTGCTGCCCATGGCTATCAACGATCAGCATTGGACCCTCATAGGCATTCACCGCCGCGATGAACTCCTTGACCGTACGGGGCGTGCGTCGAGTACCGCGGATGGGCCGCCCTTTACTATCCTCAAGTTTGTCGATGGCCTGTGCGATGAGCTCCGCGAGATGGTCTTTTTCATCGAACATCGACAGAAGCAGGAAGTTACGGAAGCTCTCGGGCCTGACCTGTATCGGCGGGCGGGGACGCAACTGCTCCATAAGGATGTTGCCCGGCGTCACGGGTATGCGCGACACGTCAGTGTAAAGCCCCAGAGGAAGCCCATCTATGGGCAACCATTCCAGCGCCGCGTCCGCAATGATTTTGATGCCGGACTTCGATCCCTGCATAAGCGCGAGATGCTCGGCAGGTACCGCGTCTTTTAGTGCATTCTGCACTGTTCTGAACACTCTCGCCGTTTTGCTGTCGGGAGGATTGTCATAGGATCGCAGATGCGCCGACAGTTGTGCCACCACGCCATCTGTTCTATTCACCGCCGGCGGCAGCCGTATCGTTGCGGCCAGTGTGGATGCGGATCGCAATGCGACCGCCAAAGATTGTAGCCTGAGCTCTGCCCCTCTCTCACTCATGATCGGACCGATACGGTCCACATCTTCTTCCTCGGCATTGAGACTGAGGGTGAAGCCGCGTTGGCGGTCCATGGCCCGAAGAACTTTTTTCACTATCTCTGACGGCGCATTATGTTGAGCCCGCTCCTCGATCCTCCGGTAAGAAGCCGGAGCGACCAGCACGATATCGGGCTGGCGTGGATGAACGAGAAATGCAGCGCGATCGGCAATGGCATCATGAAGCTTCAACACGGCTTGCGTCGATTCCGTGATGCCGCGGACATAGCTTTCGTGCTCTGACACATTAAGATGGCCTTTGGAATTCTCCGGTGCTTCCTCCCCGATGCTTCGCAATGTCAGTTCGTTGGCAACGGTGACATTATGCCCGTGAAAGAACAGGCTCGAAGGTCGCGCGTCCAGCGGCTTCCAGTTGTCGAGGGCTTTAACGCTATCCCCGATATCGAGCTTGCGCTGCAAGGTCTTGGCTTGACGGAGTGCCATCCGGCAATACAGGCGGAGCCGTTCCAGTGTCAGCTCGTCAGGTGCCAGCGCACCCACACCTGCAATGGTGCTGACATGAAGTGGTTTCAATGTCAGCGTTTTGCGCCATTTGGTAACTGAATGCGCGACACCCGCATCTGCGGTGAACAGCACCATGAAGGGAACAACAGGCAAGGGCTTTCGCTTTTCGATCAGCGTATCGAGATTGACCGGACTCCATATCCAATGCCCCATGCCACCACGCCGTCGCGCCATCTGGTCTTCCGGCGGTATCGTAAGTTGCTCTATATCAGTGGGCAAAAATGCAGGGAGCGCTAGCAGCGGAGCCAAGGGAATCAACCCTGGTGCAAACCCCTGAAACGGCGTCACCTCGTTCAGTTCCCACGATTTAAGCGCGTAAATATACAAAATTTCAGAGTGTGGTGTGACCATCGGGGCATCGTGGGGTAAGGAACGTGATAAGACCGATGCGGTCTTACTGCTGGAAATATAGAGCACTCGAATACTGGGACCATGATAGGCTTTTGACAGGCCTGACATGCGCCACCTGTCGCACGGATTTGATGGGGCGCACCGAGCGGACTGATTTTACGGGCAAGACGCTAAGGACAGGCTTGGTTGGTCCGCCGCTCGCGTCCGACGAAAACAATGCAGGCTTGTTTTTACGGTCGTAGAGCCAGCCATCGCTAAACCAGCCCAACAGTTTTCCGTTGAAGGCATAGACGCGATCGTCGCTGAAATAGCCAACGGGCTTTCCCGTCCAGCCATACAAATGCTCTCCGTCTGGCGTGTAGCAAGTTGCCTTGCCGCCTTTGTCAAAAAAATCCATGACGCCTCCATCCTCCACCATCTTCAACGTAAAGTTTCGGAATGCAAGGCGACGGGTACATGTATGGGCGAATCCATAGCTGGTCATCCATGATGCACCGAGCACAGAGCGGTCATTCTACCCTAGAGATGGAACAAGGTAAGCTTAAATCGCGCGAACGCGCCTCCATTCCAGACATGGAGGGCACTGAAGTGCGTGCCTCGAAGCTGATACTGCTGGCGGAGTGGATTGCAATGCAAACCATTGGTCGACATGCTGCCGTATGTCGAAAAATTGCGTGTGGAATATTCAAGCGGCAATTAAAGACACGTCGTATATCTGCGGACCCGCATTGGAAAGTGATACCTTTGCTACCAAGTGAACGCGGTCGCAAGCGAACTCAACGCATAAGTCATGGGTACTCGTTGCGTGTAAAGTTTAAGGCTTCTGGTTCGCTACCGACGGAACCGCGGTGTCCAGCTCTCGATTAGTTTGTCTTCCTCGCCATCTTCATCAAGCTCGTCATCCCGCCCGACCGTGGGAGATACGAGAATGGTAAGGACCTTTCCATACCCCCCAAGCCCCACCGACTCCTCTGAAACAGCTGTTTTGGTAAAACCGCCAAGCCAATCCCGAATATCTACCTCGTCGGCGATCCGGTCGCCACTTCTCACGCGCACAGTGTCCGAAGCCAATCGGGCTGTAGCGGTTCCCGTAGGTAGGGGCGTGCCCTTGCGCAAATAGTCTAGCTTCGGAAGCGACCTCATCGCCTCTGACATGAAGCAGTAGTCGATAATCCCGCCGGTGCTCATGATAACGGCAACGGCGGCATCGGTCAGTTCTGCAAAGCGAATGGCCGTGGCCGTGCGGGATGTCACGCATAGGTTGGCAACGGCCTCGATTGCCTCAAGGCCAGGATCGTAGGCGTCGATAGCTTTTCGAAACGGAGCCGAAGGCATAAGAAGCCCTGCTGCAAAATGGTCGGCTTCCAGCTCGTAAGGATCGGCCGTCACGAACCCCGCCCGTGACAGATGAACCCCGCCCTGCAAGACCTGGTCAATATGTCCCGGAAGAAAATAGTGCCCCAGTTCGTGGCTCACACTGAACCGCTGGAAGCCCATGCTGGGAATATGGGTCGCATAGATGATTCCGAAATTGTTGCCGTGACGAAGCAGCATACCCGACACCCCATCCGTCTTCTCCGGCTTGCCTTCGACAACGATGTCGCGGCTCTCCGCAATCGCAAACGGATCGACGGGGAGCGATGTTATGCCTTCCTCCTGAAGAAAGGCTTCCGCCGTCTGCTTGGCAATCTTCAGACTGAAAATGCGCTTCGCGGGCGTGTTCATTCGTGCTGATCTTTCTTGTTGCTGTTGCGCTTGGCCAGCATCTCAAGAAAATCCTTGGCGATCTCCCTGTCATTGCCGGTCAGCTTCCCGATATCTCGAAAGAGAGGATCACCGGCTTGTGCGAGCTCTGGGCTATCGACCCGGCCCAGCAGGTAATCGGTCGTAATCTCCAGTCCGATCGCGATCCGGCGCAGTGATTCGAACGAAGGCTTGCGTGTTCCGGTCTCAAAATGGGCGATCGAACTCGCCGGCATATTTGTGCGCGTGCCCAGGTCTTCTTGACTGTAACCCCTTAATTCGCGCGCCTTTTTCAGCCGTTCCTGAAAAATCTGAGAAGGGTCCCGTTGATCAGTCATGTCTACTCCGTCATGTAAAACTTGACGAGTTTTTCGTCTCGTCCTATATACTAGACATGTATCTCATGTCGAACCCGTCAAGCGCAAGGAAAACGTGACCCTATGAGCCGCCTCCATGTCGATCACGCCGACCTTGTCGGATTCGCCGAAGACAAGGTCAACTTGCCGAGGGACAAGGCGCAGGAATACCGTGCACAGGCGCGGCGGCTGCGCGAAAAGCTGGAGGGCTACCTCGCCGAGCATCCGGATTTCACGCTCAAGAAAATGATGCTCTCCGGCAGCCTTGCCAAGGGTACAGCACTTCGTTCGCTCAATGACATCGATGTGGCCTGTTACATCAGCGGCGCATCCGCGCCGAGCGATGTCGCGGCGCTCCTGGAGTATCTGGCCGAGCGCCTGCGGAAAGCCTTCCCGAATTTCAGCCCTGATCAGGTCCAGCCGCAGACATACAGTGTCACGGTCTCGTTCAGGGGCTCCGGCCTTGATGTCGATGTCGTGCCCATTCTCTATGACGGCGATCCACAGTGGTATGGCAATCTTGTCAGTCAGGAAGACGGGTCGTTTCTCAAGACCAGCATTCCGCTGCATCTGGAGTTTGCCGGGAAGCGCAAGACGGCGCAGCCGACACACTTCGCGCAGGTCGTCCGTCTCGCCAAATACTGGACGCGCATCATGAAGCGAGAGCGTGACGGTTTCCGCTTCAAATCCTTCATGGTTGAGATGGTGTTGGCGCATTTGGCAGATGGCGGTGCAGATTTCTCCGACTATCCGGAGGCATTGCAGCATTTCTTTACCTACATAGCGCGGAGCGATTTCCGCGAGCGCATCGTGTTCTCCGACTATTACGCGTCGCGTACCGTCGGCAACTTCACCGAGCCGGTCCAGATCATCGATCCGGTTAACGTAAGGAACAATGTCAGTCGGCTCTACACGGCGCAGCAGGCCGACATGATTGTCGCGGCTGCGCTCGACGCAGGCGATGCACTCGATGCAGCGCTCGCTGCGCCGACGAAGCAAGAGACGGTCTACTACTGGCAGAAGATTTTCGGTTCGAGTTTTCAGGTTTGAGGGCATCCATGTCGCAAAGCTACACTGTATCCGAGACCACCACCTTCACTGTTACCCATGCCCGCCACATGGCGGCGAAGGTTGCTACCGATCTTAAGCGGATGCAGCGACTTTACGGCTCGCCGTCCGACGCCGATATCAACAGCTACGAAACCGAGATCATCGGTCTGCTGAAAGCTGGTTATCTCGGCGTCGTCACTTACGGCTACCGCCGGAATAACGACTGGATCGAACCTACGCTGCGCTACACCGCACATGATCTTGCCGATGCCGCCGCCAATGACGAAGACCCCGGTCGTATCAAACCCGGAGCGAACATCTCGGGCGCGACCTTCTATTCTTACCTCACCTACAGCGCCGCCTGGGACATGCTTACAAGCGACCAGAAGGACGCGTTCAAGAAGACTTTGCCTTTCTATCGCGGCGGCGCGCCGGAGCCCGGCGTCACCGGCTATTTTGCTGAAGACCGCGTCTATTCCTCAGGCGGACGGGCTCTTAACCGCGCAAGCGTAAGGAGCTGGTAATGAACACAACGCAGGGACCCAACGAGTTTTTCGAACGGCGCGTCACATATCCGGACATCGGTCCGCGTGAACGTCTTGCACGTCTTGTGGGACTGGACGATCAGAAGGCTCGTCTGACCAAGATTCTGGCGCTTCTCGTCAATCCGGCCGGGCTGGAAGCCTGGGCACAAAAGCACCATCCAAAGATGAATGGCTTGCTGTCCACAGTTCAGCGCCGTCCGCCGCTCGTCGTTCTGGCGGGGGATGTAGGTTCCGGGAAGACCGAGCTGGCGGAGACGATCGGCGACGCAGTCGCGCGTCAGGAAGATATCGACCTGACGCTGCTGCCATTGAGCTTGTCCACGCGTGGCCAGGGCCGCGTAGGGGAAATGACGCAATTGCTGACGGCGGCGTTCGACTATGCCATTAGCGAAGCCAGCAAGCTCAAGGGACGGTCGGGCAAAGCCCGTGGCGGGGTCATACTGCTCGTGGACGAAGCCGACGCTCTGGTTCAGTCGCGCGAAAACGCGCAGATGCACCATGAAGATCGTGCAGGCGTAAACGCCTTCATTCGCGGAATTGATCGGATTGCGAACGCCAGCTTGCCCGCAGCCGTTATCATGTGCACCAACCGCCTCGGTGCGCTGGACCCGGCGGTGAAAAGGCGCGCAGCCGACATCTTGTTGTTCGGTCGTCCTGACGAGGCACAGCGTCGCGCACTTCTCTCCGGGGCGCTTGGCGAGCTTGGATTCGGCCAAGCCGATATTGAGAGGATGGTGATGGCAACCGGTGCTAGTAAGGATCGCCCTTACGGCTACACCTTTTCCGACCTGACCCAGCGCCTGCTGCCCGGAATTATTCTGGACGCCTATCCCGGATCAGCCGTCAAGCCTGCACGCGCGCTCGAAGTGGTGGCAGCCATGCAGGCCACACGTCCGTTCGAGGAGGGCCGCAATGGCTAACGCGGTCACTGCTCGCTGGCATGGCGACAACTATCAGTCTCGGATTTTTTGGGAAAACGCCTTCAACCTGCTAGACGATCACTCCTGTGTCGTCGAAGTCACGTTCGAGGCGGACGGCCCCAAATCTTTCGACGATGTCGTCGTCAAATATGATCCACCCGTCGCAAGGTCAGGGCCGGATCGCGTTGCAGCCGAGTATCACCAGATCAAGTGGCACGTCGAGACCGGCGGGCGCTTCGGCTATGAAGACTTCATCGATCCCGACTTTATCGGCGCGCAGTCATTTTCGCTGCTCCAGCGATTGAGGGAAGCCAGAGCGAAGCTGCCGCAGGGCCAGAACGCCCATTTTTCGTTCCTGACCACCTATCGGATCAAGGACGGCGACCCTCTGGCAGAGCTGGTCTCCGGCCACGATCGGACGCTTTTGATTGAACGCCTTTTCGACGGCACGACCGATCGCAGCAGGATGGGAAAAGTCCGCAAGCTCTGGCGGGAGCATCTGGAGCTTCCCGATGATAACGCCCTAAAGGCCGTGATCGGTGGTTTCCGCATCATTGACGGGCATCGTTCGCTGGACGAGCTTCGCTCCGAAATAAACATCAAGGCGAAGGTCGTCGGCGTCATGGGATGCAGCGCGGCCGCATCAGATTTCAGGTATGACGAACTGGCTCGGCAACTGAAGATCCGGCAGCTTAATGGCCTGACCCGCGAGACACTCCTCAAGCTTTGCGGCGAAGAGGGGTTGCTGCTGGAAAAACAGCAGCCCAAAGAGCAGTTTCTTCCTGTAGCAATCCGCAGCTTTCTCGGTCCTGCTGCCGATATCGTCGGCGCGACCCCTGAAAACTCCCTGATCCTGACCGATGCTTTCAGGCAGCGCTATCTTCAGGACGGGCGCGATTGGCAGGTGGACATCAGGCCACTGGTCACCGCCTTTCTCGGGGCGGCCGCGAAAAAATCTCCGAAGCTGCGTCTCATATTGGACGCTCACGCGTCGATTGCGTTTCTTTCAGGTGCGGTGCTCGACGTAAAATCGGGTGTCAGCACCGAACTGGTACAGAAGGGACGGGTTGGTTCTCGCATCTGGCAGGCGGGCGACGGGACCGCTGGCCCGCGTCTTGAGATAACCGAGCAAACGTTCGGTCAGGGAAGTGAGATCGCCGTCGGCATCAGCATTGCCCAGCAAGTGGCGCCGCACATTCGCCGCTACGTTGATCAGTACCTTCCGAATATTGGCAAACTCGTTACGTTCGCGTTCTCGGAAGGGCCGGGGCATCAGAACGTTGCCGGTGGCGGCCACGCAGCTGCTTTGGCCGAACAGATTGCCATTAGTATTCGCAGTTTGCGCGACGACGATCCCGATGGATTAGTGCACATCTTTGCCGCGTGCCCGAACAGCCTGCTGTTTTTCATGGGGCAGCATCATCAGGGAATCGCACCGTGCGTCATCTATGAATTCGACTTCGACCGTCAGGGCAACAAGTCATACCAACCGTCGTTTGTGATCGACTAACGCACCCTGCCTGGCATCATGTCGCGTCAGCCGCTAGACCCTGCGCGAGTTTCTCGATGAGCGCGACGCATTCGCGGACCGCAACTTCCTTGACGACAAGGCGCTGGCCTTCCCGATAATTCTGATCGCCCGTCTTTGTGATGTAGTCGGCATCGACGAGACCCTCGCGATGGGCAAGGAGGTGGCGCTGCTGGAACAGGCGCTTCAGGAGATCGAGTTCCGCTGCCGAAAGATACGCATCATAGGTCTTTCCGCAGGCGGCCTGCCAAAGCTTGCTTCCCTCATCCAGATTCTGAAACGCGTTGCGGCGCGGAGCCGGTTGACCCGGCCGCTTGGCATAGAGCGCTTCGGCGAAACGCTGAAATGCCGTCACGATCCTTTGCAGTGAATCTTCTGTCAGCAGCCGGACAATATTGCCTGCATCATCGCGCGACGGCAGCCCGGAGGCGATGGCTGGCAGGTTGTCGAGCGTCGCGCGGATCGTACCGAGTGACTGGCTGAAGACAAGGTCAGCGGCGTTGTGACCGCAGGCCGGGCAAAAATAGGCCGAACCAATGACGGCGTAGCGGCAGGCGCATTCCGGGCATTTGATCTTGAGCTGCATCGGGTCGGTGGCAGCGGCCGGAAGAACGATCTCCTTTGGCTTCGCGTCAACCTTCATCGACATCGAAATAAACGACCGGCGCGGCTGGCGGCGATTGAAAAGATCCGCGTCCCGGCGCATCGCCTGATTGATCGAATGCTTTACCTCGGCAAGAGCAGCTTCTTTTGCTTTTTCGATCTGCTCGTGCGTCCACCATTCGTCGGACTTGGCTTGATGACCACAGAACGGACACCACACGACCTCGTCAGTGACGATGTCCCGCCAGTCTTCCTCCTGCACCTTGAAAAGAAACTCGCATTCTGTTGCCGGGCACTGCCGATCAACAAAGCCGTCGGCGTCAGCTTCAGCCGCGACGGGCACCGAGATTTTCATGCCATCAAGCTGCTGTAGTGATTTAAGCAGGTCTTCAAACATTGGCGATTCCCGCATTAGATTTGCCGGAAGATAGCACAAACGTCTGATTTTCTAGATAACTATATTTGCTTTTGCTGCACGCAGCCCTGGGGGCCGACCCCTACGCTGTGCCCCGAGCTCCTCACGAGCCCCCACGGGTGACGATCCCTTGCGCACGAAGAAGCATCGGAGCCAAGTTAGGTCTTCAGCGGCTCCGTAGAGCACGAGACAAAGTCGATCTAGAGACCTTCAACTCTTTGGCCAACTGACTCATGTTGGAATCACCAGACCGCAGGCGCGTAATGGCCTCCCCAATCTGAGCGTCGGTGAGCTTCTTAGGCCGCCCGAGCGTTTTTCCGCGCAGGCGCGCTGCGACAAGCCCTTCCTTGGTCCGACGGGAGAGGATACGCCTTTCGAATTCGCCCATTCCTGATAGAACAGTCAGCATAAAATAGCCCTCTGGCGTCGAGGTGTCGAAGCCAAAGTTGGCGATCCGGAAGCCGATGCCGCGCTTGCTTAAAAGATTGATCTCGCTAAGTGCCTCTGCGGCTGAGCGAAAAGCACGATCAAGGTCGATGACTACTAGCACATCTCCGGATCGCAGGCGGGCCTTCACGCCTTCGTAAACCGGCCTTGTTTTGCTGACGGCGGAAAGGATTTCGATATGCATCTCATCGCAGATCGCTTTCAGACCTTCTATTTGTCGATCGGGCCGCTGCTCTTCAGTGGAGACCCTTAAATATCCGATTTTTCTCATGTTTCTTGCCGTTTCAGAAATCCGCGATTCCCGGACGGTATGCCTCAAAAACGACCCCTTTTGCACCTTTGGCCACGGCCTCAACGGCCAGTAAATTATCCGTAAAAACAAACAAAAAAATATCCAACACAACTATAGGATAACACAAGTGAAGAAATTATGAAAATTGTATCAAAATCGGTCGTATATGCGACGTATTGATCTAGTTAATACTTCGTCTCTGCTGAGAAACGCTTTGATTTCGGTGCCGTTCTTGACGGCGGCGGTTGCAGTCAATGCGGGAGACTTCACGGCCGGTAGCGTGAGGGAGAAAATGAGCCCTGATGAGCAGGTTCTCTATATCTCCGGTGTCGTGGAGGGCCTTGCCTATGCTCGCTACGCCAATGACAACAAGGCGACAGATGGCATGAAATGCATCTATGACTGGTTTTATCAAAAGGACGGCACTCTCCTAAAAATCCAGTCCGCTTTTGACAACTTCAAGGATTATCTGCCCGGCGCGGTCATCGCCGCCATGGTGGCAAAGGAGTGTGGCCGCTGATGGAACCACTGCCGCTTCGATCCTATCGCCTGGAATTTGCGAAACATGCTGAATGGCGGCGTGAGGAAGAACGGCGTGACACGGACTTCGCGCGGCAGCAGACGGAGAAAAAACGCGAACAGGAACAGGATCTAAGAGAGGAATCGCTGGAGGAAATCCTCTTAACGGCCCTCGCAACGAATGCCGAAATCTCTGACTTTACCGTCCGCCTTGACGGCTACGATACCGCTACCATTGAGGCCCTTCATGAGAATGACGAGGCCCTGGCCAAAGTGCGCGAAGAGCTCCGCGTCATTCTCGATAAGGCTTACATTCTGCCCGACGGGCGCAAGGTTTTTAAAACAGAAGATGGAACGCGGGTTTTTGACGAGCACGGTGCCGAGGTGAAGGACCTTGATCCCGAGCAGATCGAAGACTGGCGCCCGCGCTGGGAACAGCTGCAAGAAACCCGTGATGCGCAAAAGCTGCTGCTCGAAGAGCGCGATCAACTTCACAGCTATCAGGAGCGCCTTGATGCAGCGCGCGAGCGGGTCGGCGAGGAGGGTCTCACCAAAGGAGAACTCAAGGAACTTGAGGAGACCCTGAAAGCAGATATGCCTGATGCCGTGAAACGGCACCTACCCGAAGGCAATAACATTTCCTTGGAAGCAGAAGCAGTCGAGCCGAAAGCCGTTTCGTTCAGGCCAGCTGCGAAACTGGATATGCCGGCCCTCTAAACGAGCGTTTCAGGATGGCTTAAAGGTCGAGGTCCTCGACAATGAAAGCGGATTCGGCCTGATCACCGAGATTGCGCCTTGCTGCGATGACGGCATCACGGATCTTCCTCACTCTCCAGTAACTCGACCACAACATGGTCTTCTCGTGGATATAGGTTCCCATTTGCAGGGAGGCGAGGGAGTAACCTGCCGTTAGAAAGATGCAAGCAGTTGCCGCAATCGCCAGCTGTTCGTGCAGGTACAGAAGATCGCCGAACCGCCACGCAAAAAGCAGGATGCCGAGTCCTAAGGCCAGCGACAGGTGAAGAGGCTCCCGCCCAATCCGGATTGAAGTAATCGGCGCGAGCGCTTGATCTTTATGTTTCGTACGCAAATATTTGTCGGTGACAACAATACCGTTGTGATCCCGGTAGTAGACAGTGCTGACATTCATCGTCGATCTCCTGGTCATGATGCATGCCCGCATTGACCCGAGCGCGCCAAGCCGGCAGCAACGTGAGGCAATGTTTGCAGCGCGGCCGGTTGATAGGCCCTGAGACGCATGACGTGAAGCAGCATTGGAAACCGGATCGCATCAAAGGCTCCCGCGACAGCGCATCCGCAGACGGTACTGGTGTCTATTTCATTCGGTACGGCGATTGGCGGAAGCTCAGGCGGCGCGAGGTCTTCAACGAGATCGTTTATGGTGTCCATGAACGGGATATCCGACAAGTTTCCCGTCAGACGGCGGTAGACGTCGAGCGCTGCCCTTTGCCTGTTGTATTCGTGGCGCATGGCGCGATTATCATTGGTGAGCGTGTTCCGCATGATGGTTTCGCACTGGGGGATCATCGTCTTTGTAGCCAGGCGCCGCTCCACCAGCGGCTGGAACCACAAGGCGCAGGCAAGGCCGTAGAGCACGATGCCCGCCAGCAGCGAAGGCGGGCAGATTTTGGTGATGAGTTCGTACATCGATGCGGCTCCTATTGAAAACGGCAGTAGGTTTTAAGGAGAGTTTGGGCATCGTCCGCCGTCAGCCCGAAAGGCTGAAGATCAGCGGGAGCGAAATCGACAAGCTTCGGGCGATTTCGGCCCTCGACCGTTGATAGAAAGAGATTCAGCGTTGTCGCCCCTTGGCTGACCAAAGGCTCCACGTAACACCACTGCGAGGTGATCCGACCTTCTTCAATCGAGGACGCGAACTTGACGCCAGTTGTCACGCTTAAGGCGCCCGCTTCTACAGTCGTGAACTCGACGTAATTCTTGACCTCACGCCCGTTGCGATCCGGGATAAACTGCTTCGCGAGCGCAGCGATATCCGACCATTGCAAGCCGGACGCCCTAAGAACATCGACGCTGATTAGAAAGGCGACCCCGAGGCCCGCCATATAGGCAGGCCCGTAGTCTCTGAAATGGCGGAGGACAGCGATCATCGCCCCCTCCATCAAACGCTGTGTTCGTCAGGGCCGTAGCTCCGCGGTCCGGCCTTGCTGCGAACGGGCGGATTGGCACGAAGCGTCAGCATATTGCCCTGTGCGTTGACGTCGTTCAGAAAGAACTTCGCAGCCATCAGCTCGCGCACCGGCCAGTCGAGAACCGCATCATCCGGCGAGGCCCGGCGGGAAGCCATCAAGGTTGCTTCAAAAGAGAGCAGGATCAAGGGCAGGAGATCGAGGGCAATCCCGGTTATCCAGGCCGGGACAACGGCTTTCCAGTGGAGAACAACAGCCTGGCTGGCGTTCGTCACGGGCATGGAGACGGGCTCGAAACTTTGATCCGTGTCCTTCGCGCCAATTGTGTCTGCAATCGCCTGGGCCTTCGCGTTCATCGACGCCATGATGTTGGATACGGCCTGCTTCTGCTTGTCGGTTTTGACCGATGCCGGGATAAGCGTACCCTGCACGATCCCCGCCATAGATTGGCGGATGTCAGCAGCAATATCGGTGCCGTGCAGATTGCCGATAACGGCGTTGAGGCAATCGATTCCAGCGGCCAGCATCTTGTCGCGGTCTCCAGCTACGCTCGTCGCGGAGACGGCCTGCCGCATCTGAACGAGGCAAGCCTTGCCTTCTTCCCGCTTTGCGGCCAAAGCCTGTTCAGCCGCATCGATGGTAGCCACCTGCGCCGCGACAGTGTTTGCGAGAACATCGAGAGTGGCGGAGATGCCGCCCGCGCCGCGACCTCCGGAGACGCAACCGCTCTTAACCTCACAGGAGCTGAGGCTAGCTGCCTCGCCGGCCAGGGCCGACAGGCTGGAACGCAATCCCGTCAGGTCGCCGCCCGATGTAGATGCGTCGGCGAGAGCTTTTTCTCCGGCGACCACAGTTTCTTCATATCCGTAGCGGATCGCCTCCGCCCCGCCAAAGGCTGCAACGTTTAGAAAACTCGATACGCCTAGCAGGAGCGCGCAGGCGGCAAGTGTGGTGCCCCAGCCGCGTGCCCGGTGTCTGAAGAGCGGCAATTTTGGTGCAACGGCAAAGGCACCGTGCCATACGACATAGGTGAACGTGGTCACGCCGAGGGCGACGATGGCAAAGAAGCCCTTTGTCCACCAGTCATGGGCGCCTGCTGTGAGCGTGAGCCCGGCATAGTTGGCGAGACCGGTTATGCACGCGATGATGATAAGACTGCATTCCACAAGCGTCTTGTTCATGCTGATCTCCTGTCAGAAGAGCGTGGGAATATGTTTCGTGGGGAAGAGTTTGATGATGGGGCAGCGGTCCTGATGAACAGGCGGGATCACGCGCTGGGGGCCGTCGAACGTGAGGTAGAGGCACTCGGTCTCGGTGCGCGTATCCTTGGGGCCTTGGTAGGTGTACTGAAATTTTAAACCTGGCAGGCCGTAGAGGGAGACGAGAACATAGGCTGTCGCCGGAAACGCGATTAGCCAGAAGAGCGAGGCCAGAATGCCGGAGCCGGCGGTGCTGCCGGTCACGGGGGTTGTATCGTCCGGAAGAAAACCCGGACGGGAGGGACGCTTTTTGCGCATGGACTGCTCCTATTTCAGGGAAGAGTGAAGCGTATCGGGAGGTCTGGTTCGTTTTCGTCGCCGGGCAGGCTCGCGGCCTGCGTGAGGAGAGGGTCGATCATGCGGTAGCTGATGAGATCGGCGAGAATGACGGGCTGGTTCTTGAAAATGATCAGTTGCTTATAGTCAGGCAGTTGAAGCGCGTTGCCCTTGCTGACGACGGGCACGCCTTTTTCAGACAGGGACATGGAGTATTTGCCGTCCGCGACGGCCCTGCCTTCCGTCACGGGCAGGCTTCCGCTTTCGGTGATGATGGAGGTGATCCCGGCCCGTTCTTCGAGCCATTTCGCATCGTCGATCGAGCGCACGCCCCAGAATTGCATCACCTCCATTTGCGTTTCAAAGGCGGAGGGTTCCGGATATCTTTTGAAGGAGGTGCGGTCCTGCACGAGAAGATGAAGCTGACATCCATAGGAGCGTCCGACATAGAGGGCGGGCGTGATGGACGGCAGCGCGCCGGTACTCAGATTGGCGAATTCATCGAGTAGAAAGGTCACGCGAGGGTGCAGCGTCCTTGCCTGCATGACCGTGCGGATGAGGCTATCGACGACCAGTCCTGCCCATGTCCCGTAAGGGCCGTTCAGTTTCTCAGGCGGGGCCGCGATGAAGATCGACATAGGCTTGTTTTTGAGGTCGGCCGGGTCGAAATCTGAATATTCGGTTGTCTTTCCGAGAGGGCCGAGTGGATCAAACAGGGCCAACCCGTTTTGCACTTCGGCCAGTATGCTCTCAAACGTCTTGGCGTTGCGCTCGGCCCGCGCCTTGATCCGGCCGCCGGCTTTTGTCACGGCCCCGTTCCCGTAGTCTTCCGCGCGGACCATGGCAGCAAGACATTCGTCGAGGTCTTCTTTCGAGCCGCAGACGAGATTGTAGAGGTAGCAAAGATTGCAGGCGAGTTCTCCTGTATCCGCTTCGAGATGCGCTAGATAAATCAAAAGCCACGTTAAGAGGTCCTTTGCAGCGTCGCGGAAAAACTGGTTTTCGCCTCGTGTGGGAGGATCGGGGATCAGGATAGAAGCGACGGCGCGGGCGGCATCCACAAGTTCCGGCGATCCGACCAAGGCGGGCAGATGCCCAACCGGGTTGAAATGATGGTTGGGCAGGCCTAGCGCCGCGAACAGGTTCCATGGGTTGATGACGACGACGGTCTGATTGAGGACGTCGCGGCGGTGTTTCCATGTGCGGGCGGCGACTTCGCCGCCCTTGTCCGTGCATACGAGATTCCAGCCAATGGACATGGCATTCGGCATCGTGATCGACGCCGTCTTGCCTGCGGCATTTGGCGCGACCGAGACAACATGCGACAGCCCGCGATAGATCAGCGGTGTCTTGCCAATCGCACCGAGGAAAATGCCCTTGCCGTCGATCTTGCCACCGAGGCCAAATTCGATGGCGTCTTTTTGGCTCGCCAGTCTTGCCTTTCCGTAGGTTCCGGTCGGCCTTAGCATTTTCCCGACTGTTCGGCTTCGCCGCCATTGCCGAGCCAATGTCAGCCCGGCGGCGGCAACGGCAATTCCTGCTATGCCGTAGTAGAAATCCTGAAACAGGGGGTAACCAAGAGCTTCGGCGGCTTTGCCGAGGGCAAGGCATGTGCCCCCGACAACAAACGTTTGGAGCCCAAGTCCGAAAGGGTGGGCCATGGATCAACGCTCCCTTTCGGGATCGTCGCGGGATACGTCGTAGTCCGGCCCGCGCTCCCGGCGCTGGCGGTCGTCACTCATCTCCCGCTCGATCGAATATCGAGTCTCTTCGCGGATATTCTCGCGGTAGTTTTCCTCGCGGCGAGTAACCGTTTTTTTCGCGAGGTCTTCGATCTGGGTGATCTCGGACTGTCCGTCGAGCTTGATATCGCCGAGCCGCAGTTCAGGATGCCGGACCAGATCCTTAAGCCGCCGATTTTCCTCGATCGCCACGCGATACTTGTGAGAGCGGCGCTGGTCGTTCATCTCCCGCTCCAGCCGATCTGTTCCGTGGCGCGCGATGGCATCGACGCTCTGACGCCCCTCCGGCGAGAGCGAAGCGAGCCGTTCTCCGAACTCGGCCTCAAAATTAAATTCCTTGCGCACTTCACCGCTGTCGCGATGGATGCCCGGATTGTTACGCCGCCCCGGATTTGCGTTGCGAGGATCGTTTTCGTCATACTGGGAAGGCATGAATTTCCTCCAATTCTAAGAAAGGTGGTTTGCTATGACGGATGAGGATTTGCGGAACGCAGAGGATGCGGATGCATCAAACGGCGCGAACCGCGCGCGCCGGATTCGGATAGAAGGGGAGATCGAGCTTGCGGCCAGTGCGATCGAGAACGGGTACGATCTGAACGCGAGCGAAACGGCTTTTCATGCCGTGCGCACGCATCTGGCGCGGGTACTCCGGCACGAGGGACCGGACGACTATGTCCGATTTGTCGGCAAGATGATCAAAATGCTGCAGGAGCAGAAAGCGGAGCTGGACAAGGCCGTAGCCGAAGATACGAGGCGGTGGGCGAACTGATCGCGCGGTAAGCACGCGATCAGTGCATTCAGCTCAACCGTCAGATGTTGTGAGGGAAGGGCAATATCGCCTCGCTCCATGCTGCAAGGAACGCCCTTGCTGCCGGGACCGCTTCAGGACCGGCCGACATGCGGCGGTAACGGATGAAGAACGGGCTGTTTTGGTCCTGCTCCGCCGAGGCGAAGCGATGGCGATCATGGATGTTACCTTTGAGCTGGGATTTGCCCGTCTCGGTTTCAAGTAGGAAGCCCAACCTTGCGAACGAAATTCGTGACGCCTCGTTCAGCCCTTCAGGCAGTTCCCGAATGGTGCAGCGATATTCCTGCGCCGGCCCGTTTGTAACCAGGTCAGTCAGTATTGCTACGCTGATCATGGCGGTTGCCAGTTTCATACCGCCGAAAGCGGGATGAACAACGACAGCCTTGAAAAGCATGTTGTTGCCGGCGTCGCGATGGAAATAGAGCGTCCCGATCGCATGGCCCTCAAAGCCTGCTTCGATCATCACCGCGCTATCAACAATGAGATCGCGCGGTTCATATTGCCGAAGCATTGGCCGGCCTTGCTCGGTGTGGAGGATGGAATCGAACAAGGCCTTGCAGTTCGCAGTGCGGTTCAGGCTGTCGGCATCCGTAAACGGATCGAAGCTGCGGAGGATGATGCCGCAATGGCGGTTTGCGACCGTCAGACTGATATCGCGCAGCGCCAGGTGGGAACTCGTGTCGGAGGCCGCCGGAGCGGCCCCCTTTGGGAAATCGATGATCATTCGCGGTCCTCCTTGTTGAAGAGGCGTTCCGCACGTTCGCGAAGAAGGGACGCGATTTCTATTTCAAGCGCGGCAATACGACGGTCGCGCTCATCAAGTTTATCGAACAGAACCTGGACAAGTGCATACCCTGCCCGGTCTGAACTTTTGCTATCTGCCATATCGCAACTTCCTTCTGTTGAAATGGTGACAGAGGGAGGCTCAGGCATTCACGATCGGACTGAAATGACTTTAATCCGGACTTTGATCGGACTTTTTCAGAACTTCCGGACTGGGGCCGGACACTCCAAGGATTTTAAGATGTCCGATAATGGCTTGATGTGATTAGGTAAATCGGCCTAGCAGAAAACAACTTTACACACTTTTTGCGATTATTTTGATTTTATGCTACTTTAAGCTATGAGTGAGCCATATCAGGAGAAGCATAGCGTTCGAACCGAATTCCACAAAGCCACGGGAATACCTTGGCGGGTTACCTGGTATAATGCGCTTGGTGACCAGGATGCGCCTGGTGATCTGCCGTCGGAAATGGGGTTTGGCGAGAACGGCGCTCTCGTTTACGCGTTTTGGAAAAAAGACGGAAAATTTAACCGCGACAACGATCTGCCGACCCGGATTTATTACGATGAAAACTCAGGAAAACCTTACCATTTCCGCTGGGAAAAAGACGATCTGGAGCACCGTGATGGAGACAAACCGTCGACGATAGGGTAATCCCCCCGTTTTTAACGGGGCTCTGTAGTAGAATTTACGCGGCCATTTTCAGTTTCTGTGCGGGGGTTATGCCGCCGATGCCCATAT